>CAVTXZ010000015.1:0-567857 GCA_963738755.1 uncultured beta proteobacterium | reverse complement strand
TGATGACCGAACAAGGCCGGCACGAGCAGCGTATGACCCAGACTGCTCACGGGAAAGAGTTGGGTGACGCCTTGCAGCACACTCAGGAAAATCAGAAACGATAGGTTCACGCGGTGGCCCTCTTTGTAAGCGGAGTTCTGGAACAGCGCCGCGAAAGGAAACCGGCAGCGCGTCAAAGCGCACCGATTATGCCTGGGCCGGAATGTCAGCGCCAAGCTTTTGACCGACCTACGGGGAAATATTTGACGCACTGCGTCACAACTCGAAACCGTTGTTACGCGGCAGAAATAGAAACGGGCTGCCGTGGTGGCAGCCCTGCGTTGATACGGATGGAACCTATTACGTTTTAGCGCCCGGCGCGTGCCGGGCCTCGCAATAACGAAAACAAAGATGAAGCCAAAGTTCGACTAGCGTTCGAGCTTATAGAAAAAATAGGCGGTACTTGCCGCGAACATGCCGAACAACGCCACACCCATTGCCATTGCGAGATCCATAACACACTCCTTAACAGTCTCGCCCTGACAGAGAGGACACCGGGCACTTGCATGAATTATCCTCAGCGTTCGGACTCGTGCGACACCCGCATCTTCTGAAGGGTTTCCCCGTAGCGCAAAGCAGCGCAAAATCGTTCTCTCGCGGGGCTTTGTGCAGCGTTTGCCGCCCGCCCATGCGACGCTATCCATCGCTCTCAACCCGTAACCAACCAGCTCATTGACCATGCCGCTTTCCCCGCAACAGGACATTCTCGAGATCGCCCAGGACGCCTCCGTACTGCGTTTTGCGCCACAGGCCGGCGGCCGGCTTCTATCGTGGATCATCGATGGAGAAGAAGTCATTCATTGGCCGGAACACGCCGACTGGAGCCAGCCTGCGCGGATTCGCGGCGGCAACCCGTTGCTGTTCCCCTTCCTCGGGGCGGCATCGCGTGGACGGCCGGATATTGGTTATTGGCGTGACGCCAATATGTACGCGAGTTGCCGATGCACGGTTTTGCGCGCGATCTGCCGTTCGAGCCGCACGCGGATGTGCTCGGCGCCGGTCTGCGCATGGTCCTGCGCGACAGCGAGGCGACCCGCACGGGCTATCCGTTTGGCTTTCGGTTCCAAGCCACCTATAACCTCGTCGATGCGCGCACGCTCGACGTGACGCTGAGCACCGAGAACACGGGCAACGCTCGACTGCCCTACTACGCCGGGCATCACTTCTACTTCAACCTGCGGCACGCGCAACGCAGCGAATATGCGCTGGAGTCGCCTCGCACCGAGCGGCGTTACCAGCAGGCCCTGACGGCTCGATCAGCGCTGCCGAGCCGGGCGAGCCGCGCTATATGCTGGACGATGCCAGCATTTATGACCGTTTCCATTGCCTCGATGCGCGCCGGAGCAGCCCGTGCGCATCGTCGCTGTCGCGGATCGAACCGGCTCATTACGATCGACCTGCGACGTCCGGACTCGGTGCCTTGGTACGCAGTGACGACCTGGACCGAGACCCCGGAGTCGGACTTCTACTGCGTCGAACCTTGGCTGGGCCTGCCGGACGCCATTCACAATGGCATGGGCCTGCGCTCGGCTCGAGCCGGGCCACCGCGAAACGGCTGCGCTGCGCATCAACGTCAGCGCGCTGCGCTGATTCCTCGCCTTCCTCCGCGCTCCCGGGGAGTTTCGCCGCGTTTGCGCGGCGGGCGGGCGCCTTGTTCCCCGTTTTTCGGGTGATGCAGAGCAAACCCGTTAGAATCGGACGCTTTTGCATCTATCTGCCGCGTGATCGGGATCGGCGCGTGGCAGCGCTTTGCGAGGTCCAATGCTGGGAACAACGAGAATGATCAAACGGGTCGCCTGCGCGGCGGTGCTGGCGCTGCTCGCCGCGTGCGGGTCTGCGCCAGTGGGGGCGGGGTTTACCGCGTCGAACGGGGCGACACGCTGTCGAAGATCGCGCGCAGCAACCGGCAGTCGGTGCAAAACATCCCACGCTGGAACAATCTGACTAACCCGGATAGCATCGAGGTCGGGCAGGTGCTACGCATTGCGCCGCCGGGTGGCGCGTTGTCTTCGGGTGGCACAGTACGCAGCAGCGGTGGAGGAAGCGCAAGCGCTTCGGCCGCACCGCGCTCCACGCCGGCTGATACTGCATCGTCAGCTGCACCGGCATCTTCGATCGCGCTCGTGTGGCCGGCTGATGGCACCGTGATACGGCGCTTCGACGGCGTCAACTCAAAGGGCATCGATATTTCGGCGGCCGCCGGCACACCGGTGGTGGCCGCCGCACCCGGTACGGTTGTCTATGCCGGCAACGGCCTGCGCGGCTACGGCAATCTGCTCATCCTCAAGCACAATGCCGAATATTTGACGGCCTATGCACATAATCGCGCGCTGCTGGTGAAGGAAGGCCAGGCCGTCACGCGCGGCGAAAAAATCGCCGAGATGGGCGACACCGACACCGACCGCGTCATGCTGCATTTTGAACTGCGCTATCAGGGCCGTTCGATCGACCGTCGCGCGCCCTGCCGCCCCGTTAAGCGGCGTCGGGCACGCAGATTGCGCACGCCGCCCTCGGAACCCGGAGTGTGACAGCCGCACAATCTGATACGCGACGTGGCACATCGCTACGTCCCACGTAATCCGTAGGAGGAATTTGCAATGAAGAGCGCATTTGCGTCGGCGGCGATGGCCGCAGCAGTTGGCCTCGGCCTGCTGACGCTCGGCGGCCTGAGCGGCTGCTCCAGCACCACCACGATGACCTATCTGCCTAGCGGCGATACCGGTTTCGCGATCAACTGCAGCGGCAGTGACGCCAGCTCCAGTTGGGCGCAGTGCTACCAACGCGCCGGAGAAGTTTGCGGCAATTATGGCTACGACGTCGTTTCGAAAGACGTTGACAACGGCGCCACCTCGGGTGGCACGGTGGGTGGGATTTTCGGCGCGAACGTGAAAAACCGCTCGATGGTGGTGCGCTGCAAGCAGTAAGGGGGCCGAAGCAACGGGCTCGGTCGGCCACGACCCGGGTAAAAAAAAGCCCGGCACGGGGCCGGGCTAACGGGGGTTCGGCGCATATCGGTAAAGGACCGGTTCACCATGCGCCAGAACGAAATCTAACAACCCGCCTATAACCGCGCAATCTTATTAATTTCGTGGGCAATGTGATGCGCCGCACGGAGTCCGCATTATGTGAAGCAAAATCACAAAAATGAGCAGACTAAATCCCACTCTCGTTTCGACCTGAAGCGCCATAAAATCGGCGATTCAAAACCCTAAAACAGACTGATCAGCCATGCAAATCAAGCACCTTCCAGAATCGGGCGTAATATCCTGAAGAAAGCCCATTGGCTGATTTCTGCTAACCCTGCCTGGCATGAGTTGCACGATTTTTTGCCATCTTCCTTTAGTGCGCCAACGCACCAAAGCCGAGCATTAATTTATTCTAACAATTCAAATAAATAATTTAGTTCACAAAATGTAAAATCGCGAATAGAGAACAGGCCGCCCCTTTAAATCTGCTGACAAATTGCAAAACCGAAAAACATCTTCTTTTATTCATGCGATTAATCGGATAGGTGCTCCTGAGGAGTTGACTCCAGTGGGCCGCCCGGCTAAAGGCGACCGACTCGATCCGCGCTTACAGCACTCGCAAACCGAGCTCGGTCACGAGCACGGCGGCTTGCTGATGGGAGATCGTCGCGCCTTTGAATAGCGCCGCGTCCACAAGCCGCACACCGCTCAGGTCCGCCTCGCGCAGGTCCGCGCCGTCAAACCTCGCGCCCTTCAGATGGGCATTCTTTAAACTCCCGCTCTCGAAGACCGCCTCGCGGAAATCGACCCCGGCCAGATCGGCGTCGGAGAAATCGAGCTGTTGCAGCGTCGCCTTGCGAAAAGACAGTCCGCGCAAGTGCGCGCCCACCAGCAAGGTCTCGATAAAACTCAGGCCTAGGGAGGCACAGCTTTCGAAATTGGCGCCGGTGAGTTTGCAGCTATGAAACGACGCCGATGCGAGTTTCGCGCGCCGCCAGCTGGTGTTGTTCAGATCGCTCGACTGAAACGCCGCATCCACCAGATCGGCTGACGCGAAATCCGCCTCGCGGCCGCGGCAGCGAACCCAGCGGGTGTGCGACAGCATCGCGCCAAAAAACGAAGTCTCCACGATCGTACAGCGGTGAAATTCAGCGCCTCGCAAATCGAGCCGCGAGAGATCGGCGGCTTCGAAATCGCAGTCGGTGAAATGAAGCGGCTCTTTGCTGGCCGCCACGAGCCGCTCCACCTCCGCGCGCGAGAGCGTAGCGTCGCTGATGACGTGAGCCTGCGCGCCCGAGGCCGGCGCCGTTGAATCCAGTGACATGAAGGTTCAGAATCCATTTCGACAAGACCCAAAGCGTACCGGAACGCGCGCCGCCCTGGCGGTACTCGCCGATGGTTTATAGTGACGGCCCCGTCAAAATCCCCCTTAAGATGACTTCCAACGACGCCACCCATAGCCCGCTGTACGCCCAGCTGCTCGCGGAAACCGCCAAAATCGGCTGGCCTGAACTCGAGCGCTTTTTTGCGCGCGGAATGCTGCTGCGCGTCGCGCGCGAGCTCGACCTGGTCAGTGTGGCCGAAGCCATCGCGGGCGACGACACGACCCAGGTGGCCCAATGGCTGTCGGCCGGCCTCGTGGAACGGGTGCAGGCCGAAACGGCCGCCGATTTCGCCACCCGCGACCCCGACCTGTGGGCGGTGGTTGTCTCGCCGTGGGTGTGCGTTCAGGAACGCAATTGAGCGAAACGGCGTCCGGCACGAGCGCGCCCGCCGTGCCTGTGCGCTGGCACCGGCGCGTACTGACGCTTGCGTTTCCGATCGTTCTCGCCAACTTGACCCAGCCGATTCTCGGCGCGGTCGATACCGCGGTCGCCGGGCATCTAAACGGCGCGTCGTACCTCGGCGGCGTCGCGCTTGGCGGACTGTTCTTCAACTTCGTGTTCTGGGGCTTCGGCTTTCTGCGCATGGGCACCACGGGGCTTGTTGCGCAGGCGCACGGCGCGGATGACCAGGCGGGACTGCGCAACAATGTCGTGCGCGCGCTGTTGCTCGCGGCAGTGATCGGCGCAATGGTACTTGTTTTGCAGGTACCTCTAATCGGCTACGCGCTGCGCGCGATCGGCGGCAGCGAGGCGGTGCAGCGCCATGCGCAGCTTTACTGCCATGCGCGTGTCTGGGCCGCGCCGCTCGCCCTTGGGAATTACGTCGTGCTGGGCTGGCTGCTCGGTACGCAGCGAGTGCGGCTGGCCCTGCTCTCGCAAGTGTTCATCAACGGCGTGAACATTGCGGCGGTGCTGCTGTATGTGTACGTATTCGATTGGGGCGTGGCCGGGATCGGCGCGGCTACGGCCACCGCTGATGCGCTCGGCTTCGTGCTCGGCGCCGCACTGCTATGGCACGGACGGCCGCGCGGTCTGCCGCCGCTGAACCGCGCGGCCCTATTCGACGCCGCGGCGCTCAGGCGCCTGGTGGTACTCAATCGTGACATCTTCGTGCGCACGCTGTGCCTGCTGTCATCGTTCGGATGGTTCGCGCACCTCGGTGCAAGACAGGGCGACGCCACCCTCGCCGCCAATGCGCTGCTGCTGAATTTTCAGACCTTCATGGCGTATGGACTGGATGGCTTCGCGCACGCGGCCGAAGCGCTGGTTGGCGCTGCGATCGGCGCAAGCGACCGGCATGCGTTCGTCCAGGCTATCAAAGTGACCGCCCTATGGTCCGCGTTGGGCGCGCTGGCGTTCTCGCTCGTGTATTGGGCGGGCGGCGAGTGGATTATCGACCGGCTGACCGACCAGGCCGAGGTACGCGCCACGGCTGAGACTTATCTGCCATGGGCTGCGCTCTCGCCGGTGATTTCGGTATGGGGCTTTCTCCTCGACGGCGTGTTCATCGGTGCGACGCGCACGCGCGAGCTGATGACCTCGATGGCGGTATCGTTCGGCGTGTTTGTCGCCGCGTCGTGGGCATTACTGACACTGTACGGCAATCACGGCCTGTGGGCCGCGATGCTGATTTTCATGGCGGCGCGCGGGCTGACGCTCGGGCGCTTTTTGCCCGTTATCGCGCGTGGCTTGCCGGGCGCGGCGGCCTAAATTCACCTTGAATCAGACCTATCCCTAAGTGGATCTCCACCGCGCGAGGCGCTCAGATCAAGGTATGACAGGCGTCGGCGTCATCGCGGGCGGCCGATCATCGGTGGGCACGCCGTGATAGTCGGCCGGATCTTTCGGCGGCCGACCGCCATGATGGCCGGAAGGATCGTTGGCACAGCCGGCGAGGCCGGCACCGAGCAGCAACGTAATCAGCAGGACGCGGTTCATAAATTCTCAAGACAAATGAAATGACGGCAATGAGGCGCGGTGAGTCTACCTGCAAAGCAGGATTCATGATGCCGGGAACACGCCGTCTACCCCTGCCAATTCATCGCATGTGTCCTACTATAAAGGCACGGTCGCATGTCATAGGAGACTGCCATGGACGCTGAATCGATCGCGGGTCTGGTCGGACTTGCAATAGGTTTGCTCGTGCTGCTCGCCTTGTCGATTTTCGAATCGAGAACTTACCGGCGCGAACACGGGGGCGAGGGCATGGTGCATCACTGGCTTACTCACCAGCACATGCCGCACTGGATGCGCCGCCGGCATTAAGGAGCGTCGGCAGGAGCAGATCGTCTGCACAATCTGGCGCGGCGCGTATGCCGCGCCCGCATCCTGGTATCCCACCCTGTCGCTTTTCCGGGCACATGCCTTGCTGGTTATCAGCTGCAGGCGGCGTATGTTGCGCGCCATCGTCCCGGCTCAAGTGCGCCGGACCAACCGTATGAGGCGGCCCGGTTATCCTGAGGGCCCGACAGGGAGAAGTCGAATGACTATCGGTACCATCCTGCTTATCGTGCTCATTCTGCTGCTGATCGGCGCGTTGCCGAGCTGGCCGTACAGCAGCGGCTGGGGTTACCGGCCGACCGGACTGGTCGGCGTCGTCCTGATCATCGTGATCGTGCTGCTGTTGTTGGGACGCATATAGATACGGATCAGATCCGGAGAGGCTGCTTTGAGCTTTATTTTCAGTCCGACGCAATTCGTGATTGACTCCGGCACGCAATGCCACGTAGAATCTCGGATTCGTCGGAGCGTAGCGCAGCCTGGTAGCGCATCTGATTTGGGATCAGAGGGTCGTAGGTTCGAATCCTATCGCTCCGACCACGAAAAGCAATACGAAACCCGCGTCGCCTTCGGCTTCGCGGGTTTTTGCTTTTGGGCGCCAGCGATTGACCCGAGGTCGGATTTCCTTGGCTTTCGTTGCATCATGTCCCGATGCATCATGCCTGGATATATGTCGACCCTTATACAATTCGAGCGAATCATTGCCTTGCAGCTTCACGCGAGCGCATGCGACAGTGACTGAAAAACCGGCAATGCCGTTTTCGCCGCAACCAGAGTCAAGGAGCATCGATGGATCTGATCCTCTGGCGCCACGCCGAGGCCGAAGATTGCGCCTCCAGCGATCTCGCGCGCGCATTGACCACGCGTGGCCGCAAACAGGCGCAAAACGTCGCCAAATGGTTGCGCACCCGCCTGCCTGACGACGCCGTGATCCTCGCAAGCCCGGCCGTGCGCACCATCCAGACTGCGGAAACCTTGAGCGATCAGTATCGCGTGGTGCGTGAGCTCGCACCCAACGCCAGCGCGAACGACGTGCTCAAGGCCGCTGGCTGGCCCGAGGGCATTGGGCAGACCGTGGTGATCGTCGGCCATCAGCCGACCCTCGGCCAAGTCGCCGCCCTTTTGCTTGCCAATAGCCAGACCAGTTGGCCTCTGAAGAAAGCCGGCGTGTGGTGGATCTCCAGCCGCGAGCGCGAAGGCGGGGACCAGGCGGTGCTGCGCGCGGCGATCAGCCCCGATCTGGTCTGAAGGCCACGCACGCCAGCGACCCCGTGGCGCTCACCCAGACCGCACGCGCGCCCGGGTCGCGTGAAAACAACACTCTCGTGTGCAACGCGTGACATTACAAGCCGCAGGCACGCACCTTACGGACGGTCATCCAATCGTCATGGCTTTGCCATGCGAGCGTCACCAGGCGTTACTACATTGGCGAAAAAGAGACTCTCCCTTTTTTCGACCAGGACGCCCCATGCGAGAACTGCCGACGCCTACCCTGCCCCTCGCTTCGCTCTTCGAATCGCGTCGTCTGCCGCGCGCCGAAGAAACGGTCACTGCCCAACACCGCCTGCAAGTCAGCTGGGCCCGCTCCGACGAAGAACTGCGCGAGGCTCAGCGCCTGCGCTATCGCATATTCGCCGATGAAATGGGCGCGCGCCTGACGGGGCCGGCCGGTCTCGACGTCGACTCCTTCGATTCGTACTGCGACCATCTGCTGGTGCGCGATCTCGACACGCTGAAGGTAGTTGGCACGTATCGCGCTTTGCCGCCGCATCAGGCCGCGCGTATCGGCCGCCTGTATGCGGAAAGCGAATTCGACGTGTCGCGCCTCACGCACCTGCGCGCGAAGATGGTCGAAGTGGGCCGTTCGTGCGTACATCCGGACTATCGTAGCGGCGCGGTGATCATGTCGCTGTGGGCGGGTCTCGCCGCGTACATGAAGCACAATGGCCATGAAACGATGCTCGGTTGCGCGAGCGTGGCGATGGTCGATGGCGGCCACTACGCAGCCAATCTCTATTGCGCGCTGCGCGACAGCGCGCTCACGGCGCCGGAATATCGCGCGTTCCCCCATACGCCGCTGCCGGTCGACGAATTGCAAACGGGCGCGGAGGTCGCGCCACCGCCGCTGGTGAAGGGTTATCTGCGTCTCGGCGCGAAAATCTGCGGCGCACCCGCATGGGACCCTGACTTTAATACCGCGGACTTTCTGACGCTGTTCCGCCTGTCGGATATTAACGCCCGTTATGCGCGGCACTTTTTAGGCGATGCGTTGCCGCGCTAGGTAGCCTGCTTCAGCCGTTCGCGCCTGCGAGGTGCATGAAAAAAGCCCGGCAAGTTGAGTTGCCGGGCTTTATTACTCACGATGAATGCTTTTCAATCGTCCGTGTACACCACGCGATACGGAATGCCGACCTTTTCCCACTCCGCCGCCTCCTGAATCAGGCTGTAATCGGTCAGGGGATTGTTTGCCACCCACTCATTGGGCAAGCGCACTTCGTAGCCGCCGTTTGCCTGCGCGACTGCGATACGCGGCAAGCCGACATCGGCACGCCGGCGGCACAGCAGCGCGGCGAGCCGCAGACAAAACAGCAGCGGCCATTCCACCTCGCGCGTTTGCGAGAGCTTGCCGAGTTTGCCCGCGTGGCCGAGCACGAGCGCAGCGAGCCGCGCCTGATCGGTGCGCGAAAAACCTGGCATATCGGCATTGCTCGCGATATAAGCCGAATGCTTGTGATATGCGCTGTGCGAAATCGACAAACCGATCTCATGCAAGGCCGCAGCCCAACCGAGGAACATGCGGTTTTCCACGCGGCGTTCTTCGTCAGGCTCGGAGAACTGATCGTAAAAACTCACCGCCAGCTCGCCGATGCGCCCCGCCTGCGCCCGATCGACGCCATAGCGGCGCATGAAGCCTCCGGCGGTGATCGTGCGCATGTCTTCGTGCTGCGACCGGCCCAGCAGGTCGTACAGCACGCCCAGACGCAGCGCGCCGTCTGTCGTATCGACGTAATTGACGCCGAGCTCGTCGAACACGGCCAGCATGATGGACAGACCGCCTGCCAGCACCGGAACGCGATCGGCCTTCAGCGCGATCAGCTTCAGCCGATTGACGTTCTCCGCCTTGATCAGCGCGCGCTTGAGCCGTTCGAGCCCGCCGCGCGAAATGCCGTGCGTGATGCCCGGATCGTTGAAACCGTTCGCCTCGACGAGGTCCGCGAGTGCGCGCGCAGTGCCTGACGAACCGATCGCCTGTTCCCAGCCGGTTTTCTTGTACCCGGCGGAAATGATCTGGATTTCGCGGCCCGCGGCGAGCTCGGCCTGACGCATCGTGTATTCGTCGACATTGCCCGCTGGAAAAAAGGCGCGGCTATGGCTCACGCACCCGATGTAAAGGCTTTCCATCTTGATCGGCGTGTAGTGCGAGCCGATGATGAATTCCGTCGAGCCACCGCCGATATCGACCACGAGGCGCTTGCCCGCGCTCGCGGGCACCGAATGTGCAGCGCCTGCGTAAATCAGGCGCGCTTCTTCGCGGCCGGCAATCACTTCAATCGGGAAGCCGAGCGCGGCTTGCGCCTCGCCGAGGAACTCGTTCGCGTTCTTGGCAATACGCAGCGTGTTGGTGGCAACCGCGCGAACGTGATCCGGATGGAAATCCCGCAATCGTTCGCCAAAGCGCTTGAGCGCGTCCCAGCCACGCACCTGCGAGGCGCGATCGAGCATCTTGTCGCGCGACAAACCTGCCGCAAGACGCACTGGTTCACGCAATGCGTCGACCTGATAGATCTGGCTGCCCGCGTCGGTTTCCTCGACCCGGCCCACGATCAGCCGGAAGCTGTTCGAACCGAGATCGACGGCAGCAAGGAGTTGTGGAGGATTGACCATCGATTGTGCGGACCCCATGCGCGCGAGCGCGGCGGCCCGGGAAGCAACCGCGCTGTTCAAAGACGCCATTCTAAGCGTACCGGACCTCACGATGTCACCTCGTAGCAATGGGGGTCCATCATGGTCCCATATACACTGAGTCATATTGACGACACGCGATGGATCCAGCGTAGAATCTGCAGGATCCCAAATGTCATAACAACGTAATCCTATTGTGAGAATCTCCGAGCGTCTTCGTGCCTCTATTCCTGACATTCCATTCTCGCTGCCGATGTCCATCCGCTACCCCCTTTTGAATCGCGAGCTGGGCATTCTGGGTTTCAACGAGCGTGTGTTGGCGCAAGCTGCCGACCCCGCGGTCCCCTTGCTCGAGCGCCTGCGTTTCATCTGCATCACAAGCAGTAACCTCGACGAGTTCTTCGAAGTGCGCATGGCCGGACTGCAGGAACAGATGCGCGACAACCCTGGCGCGCTCTCGCCCGACGGCATGTCGTTGCAGCACGTGTACGACCTCGTGGTTGAACGCGCGCAGAAACTCGTGCATCGTCAGTACACCATGTTGCACGACACGGTGCTCACCGCACTTGAGGCAGAAGGCATCTATTTTCATGGCACCGAAGCGTGGAACGAGGCGCAAACGGAATGGGCGCGCAATTACTTCTTCGATGAACTGCTGCCGGTGCTCACGCCAATCGGCCTCGATCCGGCCCATCCGTTTCCGCGCGTGCTCAACAAGAGTCTGAACTTCGTCGTCGAACTGGAAGGCAAGGATGCGTTCGGCCGCCAGGCGATGATGGGCATCGTGCAGGCGCCACGCGCGCTGCCGCGCCTTGTGCGCATGCCGCAGGCACTGTCGGGCTATCCCCATGGCTTCGTGTTGCTCAGCTCGCTGCTGCAACGCTTTGTCGGCGAGCTGTTTCCGAATCTGGTCGTGCGCAGTTGCAATCAGTTCCGCATCACGCGCAATAGCGAACTGTTTGTCGACGAAGACGAAATCACGAATCTGCGCGTTGCGCTGCAGGGCGAATTGCCGGCACGGCATCTGGGCAATGCGGTGCGGCTCGAAGTGTCGGCGGAGACGCCCGCGCATGTCGTGCGGCGCCTTCTGGACGAAAGCGGTCTGTCGGAGAAAGACTGCTACTACGCCGACGGCCCCGTGAATCTGGTGCGCTTGATGCAATTGCCGGAGATGGTTGATCGCCCGGATCTGAAGTTCGTGCCGCATATTCCCGCGACTCCGCCGCAGATCGCCAACAGTACCAACCTGTTTGACGTGATCGACCAGGGCGACATGCTGCTGCACCATCCGTATGAGAGCTTTCAACCGGTGCTCGAACTGCTGTTGCAGGCCGCCAACGATCCGAACGTCGTCGCCATCAAGCAGACCATCTATCGCACCGGCACCGATTCGCCGCTGATGGATGCATTGTTGCAGGCCGCGCGCAACGGCAAGGAAGTCACGGTAGTGGTCGAATTGCTCGCGCGTTTTGACGAGGAAACCAACATCAACTGGGCCTCGCAGCTCGAAGCAGTTGGCGCGCACGTCGTGTACGGCGTGGTGGGCCACAAGTGTCACGCGAAGATGATGCTGATCGTGCGGCGCGTATCGGTGGGCGGCAAGACCTCGTTAAAGCGTTATGTCCACCTGGGCACCGGCAACTATCACCCGCGCACTGCGCGGCTTTACACCGATTTTGGCCTGATGACGGCCGATCAGAAAATCTGCGAAGACGTGCATCACGTCTTCCAGCAATTGACCGGCATTGGTGGCGAATTGCGGCTCCATGAGTTGTGGCAGTCGCCCTTCACGCTGCATCCGAAACTGGTCGAAGCGATTCGCGCGGAAGCCGAGCATGCGCGCGCCGGCAAGAAGGCGCGGATTGTCGCCAAGATGAATGCACTGCTCGAGCCCACCGTGATTGCCGAGTTGTACGAAGCGTCGCAGGCGGGCGTGAAGATCGATCTGATTGTGCGCGGTGTGTGTTCATTGCAGCCGGGCGTGCCGGGCCTGTCGGAGAACATTACGGTGCGTTCGATCGTCGGGCGCTTTCTCGAACATCATCGCATCTTCTACTTCTACGACGGCGGTAAGGAGCAGGTGTATCTGTCGAGTGCCGACTGGATGGACCGCAACTTCTTTCGCCGCGTCGAAGTGGCGTTCCCCGTGAACAACCGTCGCCTGAAGCGGCGCGTGATCGCCGAAGGCCTGTCGGCGTTTCTCGGCGACAACCAGTCCGCGTGGCTCATGCAAAGTGATGGCCACTATCGGCGGCGACGCCCGGGCAAGTCGTCGCGCAATGCGCAGATGAGCCTGTTGGGGAAATTCTGTTCGTGAGCCGACGTGTCGTCGCGAACGAGGCTTATAAAAAGCCCCGCCCTGTTCTTTTCAAGGCGCGGCTTTTTTCAGGCCGACATCTTCAAACCGGTGCCGGTTGCCGGCGCGCGGTGCGATACGCCGGGAAGCGTACGGTGAAGGTGCTGCCGCGCCCTTCTTCGCTCTTCACGTCGAGTTGCGCGTCGTGCCGTTGCAGCACGTGCTTGACGATCGCCAGACCCAGCCCCGTGCCGCCGGTATCGCGCGAGCGGCTGCGATCGACGCGATAGAAGCGCTCGGTCAGACGCGGAATGTCTCGCGGCCGGAATGCCCAGGCCGCTATCGGTGACCGAAAACACCGCGTGGCCCGCGCTCGAATGCCAACTCACGCGATATCGCGCCGCCGTCCGGCGTATAGCGAATGGCGTTAGTCACGAGGTTGCCGAAGCGCGCTGAGAATTTCCGTTTCGACACCCGTCACCGTCAGCCCTTCGTCGGTGTCGAACACGATCTTGTGATGGTCGCTCGACAGGCTCTGCGCATCGTCCTGCAGATGGCGCAGTACCGCGCGCATATCGATCATCTGATCGCTCGGCGGCTTGTTGTCGCCTTCGAGCTTCGCCAGCACCAGCAAGTCGCTCACGATATGGCGCATGCGCGAGGCCTGCTGCTCCATCAGCTCGAGATAGCGCGCTGCGTTCGGCCTCGCTCAACGGCAACTCGCGCATCGTCTCCAGAAAACCGGAGAGCACGGTGAGCGGCGTTTTAAGTTCGTGCGAGACGTTGGCGACGAAGTCGCGCCGCATCGCGTCCGTGCGTTCCAGTTCGGTGATGTCTTGCGAGAGCACCAGCTTGCGATTTTCGCCGTACGGAGAACACCTGCACCGAGACCACGTTCTGACGCTTTTCGCCCATGCCGCGCATGATCAGCATCTCTTGATACCGGTGCGAATTCAGGTAGCGTACAAAGTCAGGCTGACGCACCAGATGCGTGATGTGCTGACGCAGATCGCGTTTGGCATCGAGCCCGAAATGGAGCTCGGAGATGGCGTTGCACCACTCGATCTGATCGTGATCGTCGAGCATGGCGACGCCGTTCGGCGAGGCCTGGATCGCCTGAATGAAACGCGAATGCTGTTGTTCGACCTGGCGCACCTGCGCATGCCAGCGCTTGGCGAGCTTATGCAAACGGTAATAGATTTCGCCCCAGATGCCTGGCGCGCTCGGCACTTCGCCATACACTGGCGCGTCGAGCAAACGCCACAACCGTTGTTTGTGAAAGGTGCTGATCAGGCTCTGCGCGAGCAGCAGGACGATCGCGAGGATCAGTCCGGCCTTGACGTTCAGAAGTGCGCCGACCACCACGCACAGAACAGCCAGCAGCACGACCGACACGATGGAGCGCGCCCAGATGATGTTCATGTTCTAGCGATCGAAGAGAAAAACGTACGCGCCGTGACCCGAAACCGCGGCGCCTGCCGCCACCTGCGTGACGTGCCTGGCGTACGCGACGTTACCGTGTACAGCCAGCTGGCTAGGCGCTCTTCGCGAGCCGGTAACCGCTGCCGCGCACTGTCTCAATCATAGCATCGCAGCCAGCCGGCTTGAGCGCCGCGCGCAGACGCTTGATGTGCACGTCCACCGTGCGTTCTTCGACGAACACGTGGTCGCCCCACACCTGATCGAGCAACTGCGTGCGGCTGTGCACGCGCTCCGGATGCGTCATGAAGAAATGCAGCAGGCGGAATTCGGTCGGTCCGAGATCGAGTTTGATCTCGCTGCCTTCAGCATGCGCGGCGACGCGATGCGTGGCCGGATCGAGCTTCAGACCGTTGATCGCGACCAGATCTTCGGTCAACTGCGGTGCGCGGCGGCGCAACACCGCCTTGATTCGCGCCATCAGTTCTTTCGGCGAAAACGGCTTGGTCACGTAGTCGTCCGCGCCGATCTCGAGACCGAGCACCTTGTCCTGTCTCATCGCCACGCGCGGTCAGCATGATGATCGGCAATGTCGCGTGGTGCGCTCGTTACTGCGCAGATCGCGGGCGAACGCAATGCCTGACTTGCCCGGCAACATCCAGTCGAGCAGGACGAGGTCAGGCAGCACGTCGCTGATCAGGTTTTGCGCCTGCTCCGCGTTGTACGCGCGAATCGGGCAGTGTCCGGCGTGTTGAAGATTGACCGAAATCAGTTCGGAAATGGCGGGCTCATCTTCAATGACGAGAATGCTGCTGGGCATCGGCACCTCTGGTCCTTATGTCTGGATTAACTGAGTGCTTCGCGTTCGAGCGCGTCGCGCGACTTGTGCCGCACATCGGTGCCCTTGACGATGTAGATGATGAATTCGGCGATGTTTTTCGCGTGGTCGCCGATCCGCTCGATCGCCTTGGCGATAAACAGAAAATCGAGGCCCACCGAAATCGAACGCGGATCTTCCAGTCATGTACGAAATCAGCTTGCGGACGAACGCGCGGAATTCCTCGTCGATCGCCTTGTCGTCGCGCACGATCTGCGCGGCCGCCACCGTATCCAGACGCGCAAACGCGTCCAGCGCGCGACGCAGAATCGACACTGCCATTTCGCCCGACAATTTGATTTCGGCGATATTGATGGTGCGCGAGGCGCCGTCTTCCATCAGACGCTTGGTGCGTTTGGCAATCTTTTCGGCTTCGTCGCCGGCGCGTTCGAGATTCGTGATGGTCTTCGAGATCGCGATCAGAAGGCGCAGGTCACGCGCGGCCGGCTGACGGCGCGCGATGATGTTGCTGCATTCCTCGTCGATGTCGACTTCCATCTGGTTCAGGCGCGCTTCTGCTGCGATCACCTGCTCGGCGATGTCGAGATCGAATTCGTTGAGCGCCTGCATCGCATGGACGATCTGCGATTCAACGAGGCCGCCCATTTCGAGCACCTTCGAGGAAACGAGATTCAGGTCGGCGTCGAACTGACTGGACAGGTGTTTGTCGGACATGTCGTACTCCGTTATGTGCTTGTCGGCTTAGCCGAAGCGGCCGGTGATGTAATCCTCGGTTTCCTTGCGGACCGGCTTGATGAAGATCTTTTCGGTGTCCCCGAATTCGATCAGTTCGCCGAGGTACATATAAGCAGTGTAGTCCGAACAGCGTGCCGCCTGTTGCATGTTGTGGGTCACGATCACCACCGTGTAATCGCTCTTCAATTCAGCGATCAGTTCTTCGATACGGCCCGTGGAAATCGGGTCGAGTGCGGAGCACGGTTCGTCGAGCAACAACACTTCCGGACGGATCGCGATGCCGCGCGCGATACACAGGCGCTGCTGCTGGCCGCCAGACAAACCGTAGCCGCTCTGGCCCAGCTTGTCCTTCACTTCGTTCCACAACGCGGCCTTGGTGAGCGCCCATTCCACGCGGTCGTCCATTTCCGAACGCGGCAGCGTTTCAAACATCTTCACGCCGAACGCGATGTTGTCGTAGATCGACATAGGGAACGGCGTCGGCTTCTGGAACACCATGCCGATCCGCGCGCGCAGCAGCGAAATATCGCGCTTGGACGTCAGCAGGTTTTCGCCGTCCATCAGGATCTCGCCTTCGGCGCGCTGCTCCGGATAGAGCGCGTACATCTTGTTGAGCGTGCGCAGCAGGGTCGACTTGCCGCAACCCGACGGGCCGATGAACGCGGTCACCTTGCCTTCGGGAATCTGCAAATTGATGTTCTTCAGCGCGTGATACTTGCCGTAGAAGAAGTTCAGGTCATTGATCTCGATCTTCGGGCGCGACGGCGTCTGCGCCTGGCCGCTCTGCACAGGATCAAAACCGGCTGGCGCGGTGGGGCGCGCGATCGGGTTGAGTTGAGTTTCTGCCATATTCATCGGATTACACTCCGCCCTTACTTATTCGAAAAGATCGTGCGCGCGAGGATGTTCAATCCCAGCACCGCGAGCGTGATCAGGAAGACGCCGGCCCATGCGAGCGATTGCCATTGCGCGAACGGGCTCATCGCGAACTTGTAGATCGTGACCGGCAGGTTCGCGACCGGCTGGCTCATGTCCATCGAGAAGAACTGATTCGACAGCGCCGTGAACAGCAGCGGCGCGGTTTCGCCGGCAATCCGCGCGACGCCGAGCAGCACGCCGGTGACGATACCCGCGATCGACGCCTTCAGCGTGATCGACATCACCATCTTCCACTTCGGCGTGCCGAGTGCGAAGGCCGCTTCGCGCAGTGCGTTCGGCACCAGCTTCAACATGTTTTCGGTGGTGCGGATCACGATCGGAATCTGCAGCAGCGCGAGCGCGAACACGCCGGCCCAGCCGCTGAAGTGGCCCATCTTCGCCACCACCAGCGCATAGACGAACAGGCCCACGACGATCGACGGAGCCGACAGCAGGATGTCGTTGATAAAGCGCGTGAGGCTCGCGAGCCAGCCCTTCTGGCCGTACTCGGCCAGATACACGCCGGCAAGAATGCCGATCGGCGTGCCGACGAAAGTTGCAAGCGCAACCAGCATCAGGCTGCCGACAATCGCGTTGGCGAGACCGCCGCCATCGGTGTTCGGCGGCGGTGTCGATTGCGTGAACAACTCGATCGACAGACCGCCGATGCCCAGATGCAGCGTCGTATAGAGAATCCACACGAGCCACAGCAGGCCAAAAGCCATGGCCGCGAGCGACATCGTCAGCGCGACGGCGTTCTTCATGCGGCGGCGGCCTTGCAGACGCACGCGCATTGCTTCGAGTGCGGCGGCGTCGTTCGAACCCGGCATATTCAAGGTAGGCTGGCTCATTTCGCGCCCTCCCCTTTTTCGAGGCGCAGCAGCATGAATTTCGAAATCGCCAGCACGATGAAGGTAATCACAAACAGGATCAGGCCGAGTTCCATCAGCGCCGATGTATGCAGGCCCGGATCCGCTTCGGCGAATTCGTTGGCGAGCGCCGACGTAATGCTGTTGCCCGGCGAGAACAGCGACACGTTATCGAGCAGATTCGTATTGCCGATCACGAACGTGACCGCCATGGTTTCGCCCAGCGCACGGCCAAGGCCTAGCATCACGCCGCCGATCACGCCGCTCTTGGTGAAGGGCAGCACGATCTTCCACATCACTTCCCAGGTCGTGCAGCCGATGCCGTACGCGGATTCCTTCAGCAGGACCGGCGTGACTTCGAACACGTCGCGCATCACCGAAGCGATATACGGAATGATCATGATCGCGAGAATCACACCCGCGCACAGAATGCCGATACCGATCGGCGCACCCTGAAACAGCGCGCCGACAACAGGAATTCCGCCCAGCAGCGTGCCGAGCGGTTTTTCGAACCACGTCGCGAAGATCGGCGCGAACACCAGCAGACCCCACATGCCGTAGACGATCGACGGAATCGCGGCGAGCAGTTCGATGGCGACGCCGAGCGGCCGGCGCAGCCACGCGGGCGCGAGTTCGGTCAGGAAGAGCGCGATGCCGAAGCTGACCGGCACCGCAATGATGAGCGCAATGAGCGAGGTGGCGATCGTGCCGTAAATCGGCACCAGTGCACCGAATTGCTTGCTAGGTGGATCCCAGTCGGAGGTCCACAGGAAGCTGAGACCGAATTGCCTGATCGACGGCATGGACGCGACGACTAGCGAAACGATGATGCCGCCGAGCAGCAGCAGTGTGACGATGGCGGCGAGGCGCGCGAGGCCGCCGAAGATCACGTCGCCGGCGCGGCTGGGCGCTTTCTGCTGCGCCGCGCTGCCCGGTGGCGTCGAACGGGTCGAGCCAGACGCTAAATGGATATCGGACATGAGAGCCTGATGGACCTGTTTCCAGTTGCCGTATGACACTTGTCATGCGGCCGGTAATGCCGCTGGCCGTCCTCACATGAGGACAGCCAGCGTGTTACGTGATGCAGCGTCTACAGCAACGCTTAATCAGCGATAGCCTTGCCCGAAGCGTCCTTCACCTTCGACTTCCACTGCGTGCGGATTTCCGACACAACCGAATCCGGCAGCGAGATGTAGTCCAGATCGTTCGCGGCTTGCGTGCCGTTCTTGAACGCCCAGTCGAAGAACTTCAGCGTTTCGGTGCCTTGCGGCGCCTTGTCTTGCGTCGTGTGCAGCAGCACGAAGGTCGCGCCCACGATCGGCCATGCATTCTTGCCCGGCTCGTTCGTCAGGATCTGGTAGAACGACTTCGACCAGTCCGCGCCCGCTGCAGCGGCCTTGAACGTATCCGTCTTCGGCTCGACCACGGTGCCCGACGAGTTCTTCAGCGCGACATACGTCATGTGGTTCTGCTTCGCGTACGCCCATTCCACGTAGCCGATTGCGCCCGGCAGACGTTGCACGAAGGCTGCGACGCCGTCGTTGCCCTTGCCGCCCGTACCCGTCGGCCACGCGACCGTCGAGCCTTCACCGACCTTCGACTTCCAGTCGGCGTTGACCTTCGACAGGTAGTTCGTCCAGATGAAGCTGGTGCCCGAACCATCGGCGCGGCGAACCACGGCGATGTCGGTATCCGGCAGCTTGATCTTCGGGTTCAGCGCCACGATCGCCGGATCGTTCCACTTCTTGATCTTGCCCAGGTAGATGTCGCCGAGCACTTCGCCCGACAGCGTCAGTTCAGCCGGCTTCACGCCCGGCACGTTGACCACCGGCACCACGCCGCCGACAACCGTCGGGAACTGGAACAGGCCTTCCTTGGCGAGTTCGTCGTCCTTCAGCGGAGCGTCCGAGCCAGCGAAGTCAACCGTCTTCGCGACGATCTGCTTCACGCCACCCGACGAACCGATACCCTGGTAGTTCACCTTGCCGCCGCCCGACTTCTGATAGGCGTCAGCCCACTTCGTATAAATCGGTGCTGCGAAGGTGCTGCCCGCGCCGGTGATGTCTGCGGCTTGCGCTGCGATCGCGAAAAGCGCGCCAGCGACGCCAGCGAACACGGTTTGCATCAATTTCATGAGACCTCCAAGGGTGTGAGCGGTATGAGCGAATAACACGAACACCGCGAAGCTTAGGGTCTCTTTATGACAGTAACGTGACTAACCGTGAAGCGGATGTGACAATCAGATTACTAAGGTGAAAGGCGTTGGAACAGCGGCAGATGCAGGTTCCCGGGCGTTGCCGCCACAAGTCTGCAGATTAGACGAAAAAGATGGGGAGCGAACGTTTGCGTATGACGCGATGCATACGGCGGGGATGCCCGGCAGGCGACGAAGAACGAGCGCGGTGTCTCGCCCCTCGACCGCCTTTTCCGGGTGGCCAGGCTTTAAGCCGTAGCCTCTTTCACGGCTCCGGCAATCGTCTCGGCGTGGTGAATCGCGTCGTCGACGTTGGGCGCCTCGACCATGACGCGCAGCACCGGCTCAGTGCCGGACGCGCGGATCAGTACGCGGCCGCGGCCGCTTAGCGCGGTTTCGGCCTGTGCGATCGCGCGGCGGATCAGGTCGCTGCCCTTCCAGTCCGCGCCGGGCTTCATGCGCACGTTGATCAGCTTTTGCGGGAACAGCGTGACGCCCTCGAGCAGATCCGCGAGCGACTTGTCGCTGCGCTTCATGGCCGCCAGCACCAGCAACGCCGACACGATGCCGTCGCCAGTGGAATGGCGGTCAAGCGAGAGAATATGGCCGGAGCCTTCAGCACCCAGTTGCCAGCCGTGCTCGCGCAACTGCTCCAGCACGTAGCGGTCGCCCACCGCCGCGCGGACGAACTTCACGCCGGCTTCCTGCAGCGCGACTTCGACCGCCATATTGGTCATCAAGGTGCCGACTGCACCCTCTACCTTACCCTCGGTCGCGACTCGGTCCTTGACCAGCACATACAGCAGTTCGTCGCCATTGAACAGGCGGCCTGCCGCATCCACGACCTGCAGACGGTCGGCGTCGCCGTCCAGCGCGATGCCGAGGTCCGCGTGGTTCGCGCGCACTGCGCGCACCAGCGCGTCCGGCGCGGTGGCGCCGACGCCGTCGTTGATGTTGAAGCCGTTCGGCGCGACGCCGATCGGAATCACGTCCGCGCCAAGCTCGTGGAAAACGTGCGGCGCGACGTCGTACGCGGCGCCATGCGCGCAATCGACGACCAGCTTCAGGCCCCGCAGATCAAACGCGGCGGGGAACGTGCTCTTGCAGAACTCGATATAGCGGCCGGCCGCGTCGTCCAGACGCCGCGCCTTGCCGAGTTGCTCGGATGCCGCACACGCGAGCGGCAGATCGAGTTGCTGTTCGATCTGTGCTTCCACTTCATCTGGCAGCTTGTTGCCGTCGGCGGAGAAAAACTTGATGCCGTTGTCGTAGTACGGGTTGTGCGACGCGCTGATCACCACGCCCGCAGCGAGGCGCAACGCGCGCGTCAGATAGGCGATGCCCGGGGTCGGCATCGGGCCGGCCAGCATCACATCGACGCCCGCCGCGGAAAAGCCCGATTCGAGCGCGGCTTCGAGCATATAGCCCGATACCCGCGTGTCTTTGCCGATTAGCACGGTGGGCCGTGTGCCGGTCTTCGCCCAGCGGTCGGCGCCCGCGAGCACCTTGCCGGCCGCGTAGCCGAGCCGCAAAACAAACTCCGGCGTAATGGGCCCTTCACCGACCTTCCCCCGAATCCCGTCTGTACCAAAATAACGACGTGCCATCTTTTATCTTCCTCCTTGGCTTTTGGGTTCAACCGCGCGCGCGGCTGAGATGCGCCGACTCTCGCACGGCGCCCCATACTTTCAATGCATCCACCGTTTGCGCGACATCGTGCACGCGCAGAATCGCAGCGCCCCGTTCGGCAGCACACACTGCCGCAGCGATGCTGCCCGCCACGCGCTCCGGCGCCGGCCGTCCGACTACCGCCCCGATCATCGACTTGCGCGACAGGCCCGCAAGAATCGGGAACGGCTGCGCGGCGCGCGGCGCTGTATGTGGTAAATGCGCGAGTAACGCGTAATTATGTTCGATCACGGCCTTGCCGAAGCCAAAACCTGGATCGACGCTGATGCGGGCCTTGACAATACCGGCTTGCTGCAGAGTCGAAACGCGCTCTTCGAGAAAGGTCCGAACCTCCCTCACCACATCGCCATAGGCAGGTTCGCCGAGTTGCATGGTCTGCGGTTCGCCGAGCATGTGCATCACGCACAGACCGCACACGGAGTCGCGCACGGCGTCGATTGCGCCTGGCATCCGGAAACCCCAGATGTCGTTGATCAGGTCGGCACCAGCGCTCAATGCATGGCGCATCACTTCCGGCTTGTACGTATCGATCGACAACGGCACGTTTGCGCTGCGCAGTTGCTCGATGAGCGGGATCACGCGCTCCAGTTCTTCGTCGAGCGGCACCGGCGGCGCACCCGGACGGGTCGACTCGCCGCCGATGTCAATGATGTCGGCGCCGTCAAGCAGCATACGTTCGGCCTGACGCAGGGCGTCATCGCGGATCGTGTATTTGCCGCCGTCGGAGAAAGAGTCGGGTGTGATATTCAGGATGCCCATGACTAACGGGCGTTCAAAGGTCAGCTTGAAGCGTCCGCACTGCAGCGGCTCTGGAACAGGAAGCGAGGGGAATTCGACTGTCGACACGTAGTGGTCATTCACATAAAAAAATGCAAAACGGGCCGGTGTGAAACACACCGGCCCGCACTTTCTACTGATCGCCTATCAGGCCGGCGCGGTTGCGCTGCCCGGCTTGACCTCGGCGCCCGGGCTGCCGCCCGACGAAGCGTCGGTTGCCGAAGGCGGCGAGCTCTTCGGCGAGCGCGGCGGACGTCCTGCCATGATGTCGTTGATCTGATCGGCGTCGATCGTTTCCCACTCCATCAGCGCGGCGGTCATCGCTTCGACCTTGTCGCGGTTCTCGTTCAGCAGGCGCTTCGCGAGGTTGTACTGCTCGTCCAGCACACGGCGGATTTCCGCATCGACCTTTTGCTGCGTCGCTTCCGAAATGGTGCGCGTGAAGCCACGGCCAAACGGCGTGGCGTCGTTTTCGTCGTCGACGTAGACCATCGGTCCGAGCGCGTCCGTCATACCGAAGCGAGCCACCATGGCGCGAGCCGTAGCCGTTGCCTTGTTGAAGTCGTCCGATGCGCCGGTGCTGATCAGGTTCAGGAACAACTCTTCCGCCACACGGCCACCGAACAGGATCGCCAGGCGATCGAGCAGGTAGTCTTTCGAATACGTTTCGTTGTCATGCTCCGGCAACTGCCACGTCACACCCAGCGCGCGACCGCGCGGAATGATCGTGACCTTGTGCACCGGGTCGGCCTTCGGCAACAGCTTGGCGATCACCGCATGGCCCGACTCGTGGTACGCCGTGGCGCGCTTCGATTCTTCTCGGATCACGGCCGACTTGCGCTCCGGACCCATGAAGATCTTGTCTTTCGCGTCTTCGAAATCGTTCATTTCGACGATGCGCTTGCCGCGACGTGCCGCGAACAATGCAGCTTCGTTCACGAGATTCGCCAGATCGGCGCCCGAAAAGCCCGGCGTGCCGCGTGCGATTACCGCAGCGTCGACGTCGTTCGAAATCGGCACCTTGCGCAGGTGAACCTTCATGATGTGTTCGCGGCCGCGAATGTCCGGCAAGCCGACATACACCTGACGGTCGAAACGGCCCGGACGCAGCAGCGCCTTGTCGAGCACGTCGGAGCGGTTCGTTGCAGCGATCACGATCACGCCCGAGTTCGCTTCGAAACCGTCCATCTCGACCAGCATCTGGTTCAAGGTCTGTTCGCGTTCGTCGTTACCGCCGCCCATGCCGGCGCCACGGTGGCGGCCAACGGCATCGATTTCGTCGATGAACACGATACACGGTGCATGCTTCTTGGCCTGCTCGAACATGTCGCGCACACGCGCCGCGCCGACACCGACAAACATTTCGACGAAGTCCGAACCCGAGATGCTGAAGAACGGCACCTTCGCTTCACCGGCGATGGCACGCGCGAGCAACGTCTTACCGGTTCCCGGCGGGCCGACCAGCAGCACACCGCGCGGAATGCGCCCGCCAAGCTTCTGGAACTTCTGCGGATCGCGCAGGAAATCGACCAGTTCGGAGACTTCTTCCTTGGCTTCGTCGCAACCGGCGACGTCGGTGAAATTGATTGCGTTGTTGTTTTCGTCGATCAGACGTGCACGGGATTTACCGAACGAGAACGCACCGCCTTTCCCGCCTCCCTGCATCTGTCGCATCATGTAGAACCAGAATCCGATGATCAGGATCGTTGGTCCGAGGTAGTACAGCGCGGACACCAGCGCATTCGGTTCGTCATCAGCCTTGCCGCTCACCTGAACGCCATATTTCATCAGGTCGCCGACCATCCAGATGTCGCCCGGCGACACGATCTGGTACTTCTGGCCGTCTGCCGGAGTGACCGTGAGGTTCCGCCCCTGAACGATGACAGTCTTGACTTTGCCGTTCTTCGCGTCGTCCATGAACTGCGAATAGGAAACGCCTTCCTGGACACGGGGCTTGTCGAACTGCTTGAACACCGTAAACAGCACCAGTGCGATAACCAGCCACACTGCTGCTTTCGAAAACATATTGTTGTTCAAAGCACCACTCCTTCACTTAGACGGGCGCCTACATTTGCCTTGCGGCACCACGAAAGCATTCTAATCCAGTCCGCAGACCCCTGCCATAACGATTCACTACCACAGAAATAGCGTAGCGGGCCGTCGCAGCGTCAATTTCGACGCCATGGGCACATTATCGGCAGATACGGAACTGTCCTGCAGCAGCCCCTTATGCGGGCCGCTTCAGATGCTTACCCAAAATAAACGTTTCTGACGATTTATCCCGCGACGCTTTCGGTTTGCGGGCCGCCACCACCTTGAACTGATGCTTGAACTTTTCGACAATCTGGCTGTAACCGCTGCCGTGAAAACATTTGACTAAAAGGGCACCATCTGGCTTCAGGTGATTTTGCGAGAATTCCATCGCGAGGTCACATAAATGTTCGATTCGCGCGGCATCCGCCACCGCCACTCCCGACAGGTTGGGCGCCATATCCGAAATTACAAGGTCGACCTGCCGTTCTCCAACCAATTCTTCCAGCTGGAGCACCACCGAATCTTCGCGAAAGTCGCCCTGAATGAAGTGGACGTCGGCGATCGGCTCCATGGGCAGCATATCCAGCGCGATGATCGTGCCGTCGATGCCGCCTTCGCGCTCGGCGTCACGCTGGGAACCTTTAGCGAGCTTGTTGCGCGCGTACTGGCTCCAACTGCCGGGCACCGAGCCGAGATCGACAATGACCTGCCCCGGGCGAATCAGCTTGTCCTGTTCGTCGATTTCCTTGAGCTTGTACGCGGCACGGGCGCGATAGCCCTCCCGTTGCGCCATTTTTACGTACGGGTCGTTGATGTGATCGTGCAGCCACGCCGTGTTGAACTTGTTTTTTGCCATGAATCGTTGAAACCTTGCTGCGTTATGTCGCGCTTTAGGGGATAATACGCGGTTAATTCGCGCGGACACCGGCAAAACTGGCGGTCATCCGCGATTCTGTAGTTCTGACGCGCCGCCCTGCCGAATGCCCTGGATTGGCCAGATTGGCCCAATCCACCGGACCCGCAGGTGCCGCCATTTTAGTCGAGTCTCCCACTTTCCATGCCAGCCCTCAAAGTCTCTTCCGACCAACGCGCCGAGTTGCGCGCCCAGGCGCATGCGCTCAAACCGGTTGTGCTCGTCGGCGCCGAAGGCTTGACCGACGCTGTGCTGACCGAGATCAAGGTCCACCTGGGCGCCCATCAACTGATCAAGATCCGCGTGTTCGGCGACGAGCGTGAAGAGCGCATCGCCATCTACGAACAGATCTGCGACACGCTGAATGCCGCGCCGATCCAGCACATCGGCAAGCTTCTGGTGATCTGGAAGCCGGAAGTATCGCAACCGGCAGTAAAGGCCAAGCGCGGCGCCCTGCCGAGCGCCCGTGAAGCAGCCATTGAAGCCAAGCCGGGTAAAGGCCGCGCGCCCCGCGTGGTCACGGTGGTGAAGCCCAGCGAAATTCCGATGCGCAAGCCGAAGGCGAAAGCTGTCGTGGTACGCGGCAATGAGCGTGTTACGCAAGGCGGTAACGTCAAACGCGCCAAGAAGCGCCAGACCAGCGCAAAACGCGCGCATCAGTCGTCGAAATAAGCGAATCATGAACGGTGCGGACCATGTCCGCACCGCGATGTGTGCCATCGAAAGCACGGCCACGCCATCCGCCCTCGCGGAAGCGTAGCGCTAACCCGCTACTTTCCCGGCATTGCCGCGAGCGTCCTGCTCCGCCACCACTGTGCCGACGGCCGCCGGCAGCTTCCACACCAGCGCCACGCCCAGCAGGCTTTCGATCAGATAGAACAGACTCGAGACGCCATGCAGAATGCCGAAGCGCGTTGCATAAGCGGAATGCCCGACATCGCTGCCCGCTTCGAGCGCGGCAATGCGCATTGCATTCATAAACGGCTGCAACGCAAAGTAACCGACCAGCACGCACACCAGCATACCGGCGATCAACCAGCGCAACCGGCGATAAGCGTCGCTACCGCGGCGAATCAGCACGTTGGCCAGCACCAGCAGCAAAATGCCGCAGACCGCGCCCAACACGCCTTCGATGCGAAACAGTTGTGCCGCCACCGCCCCGGCTGTCATCCGGTCAAGCGAGGTGAACAGTACCGGCGCGACGGCATAGCCAATAGTCAGCAGACTGCCGACCCACACCACCGTCAGCAGGCGAAAGAGTCGATGCGGCATCATGGACACCGGGGTCGCCTTCAAACGTAGCTAACCGCGATGATTTCGTACTCGCGCACGCCGCCCGGCGCCTGCACCGATGCGACGTCGCCTTCGGACTTGCCGATCAGTGCGCGCGCGATCGGCGAGCTGATCGAGATCAGACCGTGATCGATGTCTGCCTCGTCGTCGCCGACGATCTGGTATTTGACCTTTGCACCTGAATCGAGGTCTTCGAGCTCGAGCGTTGCGCCAAACACCACGCGGCCGTCCGCGTCCACTTTGGACGGATCGATGACCTGCGCGCCCGCCAGCTTCGACTCGATTTCAGCGATGCGGCCTTCAATAAAACCCTGCTTTTCCTTCGCCGCGTCATACTCCGCGTTTTCCGACAGATCGCCTTGGGCACGCGCCTCCGAGATCGAATTGATCACAGAAGGACGCTCAACCGATTTCAGGCGCTGCAGTTCATCGCGCAACATTTCCGCGCCGCGCTTCGTCAATGGAACAGTGCTCATAAACAACTCTATGTGCAAAAAACAGCCGTAAAAAAAATCACCGCGGTTAAGTGCATTCCGCAAGGGCCGGAGCGCGGGACCAGACCTGGCCCGCAGCACCTGCGGAACGCCGCTTAACCGCGGCACTTACATCTTGGACAGATATTCGAAGCCTTAGTTTAGGCGAGCGTGGAGTCCTTGTAAATCATAGACTTCCAGGTTCTTCAAATAGCGCAAACCTTCCACTGCGGCCCGTGCACCGGACATGGTCGTGTAGTACGTGACCTTGTTTGCCTGGGCGCTCATGCGAATCGAACGCGAGTCGGCGATCGCCGCACGGGTTTCGTCGACCGTCGTGAAGACCAGCGCGATTTCGCCGTTCTTGATCATGTCGACGATGTGCGGACGGCCGTCTTTCACCTTGTTGACGACCTTCACCGGCACACCGGCTGCTTCGATCGCCGCAGCCGTGCCCTTGGTGGCGACGATCGGATAGCCGAGTTCGTGCAGCATGCGCGCGACTTCGACGGCCTTCGGCTTGTCGGCGTCCATCACGGTCAGCAGCACCGTGCCCGACTCGGGCAAACGCGACCCCGCCGCCAGTTGCGACTTGAAGAGCGCCTCGCCGAAGGTTTCGCCCACCCCCATCACTTCGCCGGTTGAACGCATTTCCGGTCCGAGCACTGGATCGACCGCCGGGAACTTGACGAACGGGAACACCGCTTCCTTGACGCTGAAGTACGGCGGATTGATTTCCTTCGTCACGCCCTGGTCGGCGAGCTTCTGGCCGACCATGGCGCGCGCCGCGATCTTCGCGAGCGGCAGGCTGGTCGCCTTGGAAACATACGGCACCGTACGCGACGCACGCGGGTTCACTTCGAGCACATAGATAACATCTTCTTTCGAGCCATCCGCCTTTGGCACCTGCTGGATTGCGAACTGCACGTTCATCAAGCCGATCACGTTGAGCGCTTTCGCCATCGCGCCGGTCTGACGCTTCAACTCAGCAACGGTTTCGCTCGACAGCGAATACGGCGGCAGCGAGCATGCCGAGTCGCCCGAGTGCACGCCTGCCTGTTCGATGTGCTCCATCACGCCGCCGATAAACACGGCTTCGCCATCGGAGATGCAATCCACGTCGCATTCGATCGCGTCGTTCAGGAAACGGTCGAGCAGCACCGGCGAATCGTTCGACACCTTCACGGCTTCGCGCATATAGCGCTCGAGGTCGCGCGGCTCGTGGACGATTTCCATCGCGCGGCCGCCGAGCACGTACGACGGACGCACCACCAACGGGTAGCCGATTTCGTCGGCGAGTTTGAGCGCTTCGTCTTCAGCGCGCGCAGTGCGGTTCGGCGGTTGACGCAAGCCGAGGTCCTGCAGCAGCTTCTGGAAACGCTCGCGGTCTTCGGCCGCGTCGATCATGTCCGGCGACGTGCCGATGATCGGCACACCGTTCGCTTCGAGATCGAGTGCGAGCTTCAGCGGCGTCTGGCCGCCGTATTGCACGATCACGCCGACCGGCTTTTCCTTGTCGACGATTTCGAGCACGTCTTCGAGCGTCAGCGATTCGAAGTACAGACGATCGGACGTGTCGTAGTCGGTCGAAACGGTTTCAGGGTTGCAGTTGACCATGATCGTTTCGTAGCCGTCTTCGCGCATGGCGAGCGCGGCGTGCACGCAGCAGTAGTCGAACTCGATACCCTGGCCGATCCGGTTCGGGCCGCCGCCCAGCACCATGATCTTCTTGTTGTTGGTCGGGTTCGCTTCGCACTCGTCCTCGTACGTGGAATACATGTACGCGGTTTTGGTGGCGAACTCAGCGGCGCAGGTGTCGACGCGTTTGTAAACCGGTCGCACGTTCAACTCGATACGGCGCGCGCGCACTTCTGCCGGCTTCGCGCCGAGCAGCTTCGCGAGGCGGCGATCCGAGAAGCCGCTTTGCTTCAGGTAACGCAGTTCGTCGTAAGAGAGGCTCGCGAGCGTGCGGCCTTCCAGGGCCTTTTCCTTCAGGACGATCTGTTCGATCTGCGCGAGGAACCACGGATCGATCGAAGTTTCTTCGAAGATTTCCTCTGCGCTCATGCCGACACGGAACGCGTCGCCCACGTACCAGATACGATCCGGACCCGCTTCGCCGATTTCGCGAATGATCTCGTCGCGGCTATTGGTTTTTTCGTCCAGGCCGTCCACGCCCACTTCGAGGCCACGCAGCGCTTTCTGGAACGATTCCTGGAAGGTGCGGCCGATTGCCATCACTTCGCCGACCGACTTCATTTGCGTGGTCAGGCGCGCATCGGCTTCGCGGAATTTCTCGAACGCGAAACGCGGGATCTTGGTGACGACGTAGTCGATTGTCGGCTCGAACGACGCCGGGGTCTGGCCGCCGGTGATTTCGTTCTTCAGTTCGTCGAGCGAGTAGCCGACCGCGAGCTTCGCCGCGATCTTGGCGATCGGGAAGCCCGTGGCTTTCGACGCCAATGCCGACGAACGCGACACGCGCGGATTCATTTCGATCACGACCATACGGCCGTCTTGCGGATTGATCGAGAACTGCACGTTCGAACCGCCCGTGTCTACGCCAATTTCGCGCAGCACGGCGAGCGATGCATTACGCAGGATCTGATATTCCTTGTCCGTGAGCGTTTGCGCCGGCGCGACGGTAATCGAGTCACCGGTGTGGATGCCCATCGGGTCCAGGTTTTCAATCGAGCAAACGATGATGCAGTTGTCCTTCTTGTCGCGGACCACTTCCATCTCGTACTCTTTCCAGCCCAGCAACGACTCTTCAATCAGCAGTTCGCGCGTGGGCGACAGGTCCAGCCCGCGCTTGCAGATTTCTTCGAATTCGTCGCGGTTGTAGGCGATGCCGCCGCCCGAGCCGCCCAGCGTGAACGACGGACGGATCACGACCGGATAACCGCCGCTGCCGGTTTCAGCAGCAATGCGCGTTTGCACCTGCAACGCTTCTTCCATCGAATGCGCGGTGCCCGATTTGGCCGAACCGAGACCGATCTTGGTCATCGCGTCCTTGAACTTCTGGCGGTCTTCCGCCTTGTCGATGGCTTCCGGCGACGCGCCGATCAGCTCGACCTTGTACTTCTCCAGCACGCCGTGCGAATGGAGATCCAGCGCGCAGTTGAGCGCGGTCTGGCCGCCCATCGTCGGCAGGATCGCGTCCGGGCGCTCCTTGGCGATGATGCGCTCAACCACTTCCCACGTGATCGGCTCGATGTAGGTCACGTCGGCCGTGTTCGGGTCGGTCATGATCGTCGCCGGATTGCTGTTGACGAGAATGACCTTGTAGCCTTCCTCACGCAGCGCCTTGCATGCCTGCGCGCCCGAGTAGTCGAACTCGCACGCCTGGCCGATGATGATCGGACCTGCGCCGATGATGAGGATGCTCTTGATGTCTGTCCGCTTGGGCATAACGCTCTCGCTAATGTATTCCTGAATTCTTTCCGTCGGCGCGCGTCGTTGCTGCGTTGCGCGCGCTCTGAGCTGTGCGGCGGCTGCCCGTGCACGACGGGCGGCGCGTCACAGGTCCTTATGCCGCTGCGTTCTTGCCGGCCTTCTTCGCGTCCATCAACGCGGTGAAGCGGTCGAACAGATAGGCGATGTCGTGCGGGCCAGGCGATGCTTCCGGGTGGCCCTGGAAGCAGAACGCCGGCTTGTCGGTCAGCGCGAAGCCCTGCAACGTGCCGTCGAACAGCGAGATGTGCGTGACCTTGGCGTTGGCCGGCAGCGTGGCGGCGTCGACCGCGAAGCCGTGGTTCTGCGACGTGATGACCACCCGGCCGTCGTCGAGATCTTTCACCGGATGATTCGCGCCGTGATGGCCGGTCTTCATCTTCATGGTCTTCGCACCGACAGCGAGACCCATGATCTGGTGGCCGAGGCAAATGCCGAAGGTCGGCACGCCGCGCTCGATCAGTTCCTTTGTGGCGCGAATCGCGTAGTCGCACGGTTCCGGATCGCCCGGGCCGTTCGACAGGAAAACGCCATCCGGATTGAGCGCGAGCGCGTCCGCCGCGGAGGCTTCTGCCGGCAGCACCGTGACGTGGCAACCGCGTTCAGCCAACATGCGCAGAATGTTGTACTTGACGCCGTAATCGAACGCGACCACGCGGTACTTCGGCGCGTTCTGCGTGCCGTAGCCGGTTTCCAGACGCCATTCCGTCTGGGTCCACTCGTAGGTTTCCTTTGTCGACACAACCTTGGCGAGGTCCATGCCCGACAAACCCGGGAACGAGCGCGCGAGTTCGATGGCCTTCGCTTCGTTGTCCGAACCGGCCAGGATGGCGCCGTTCTGCGCGCCCTTGTCGCGCAGCAGGCGAGTCAGCTTGCGGGTGTCGAGACCGGCGATGGCGACCACGCCTTCGTCCTTGAGGTATTGCTGGAGCGTGCGCTCCATGCGGAAGTTCGACGCGAGAACCGGCAGATCACGAATGATCAGTCCGGCGGCATGGACTTTCGAGGCTTCGACGTCTTCGGCATTCACGCCGACATTACCGATATGCGGATACGTGAGGGTCACGATCTGGCGCGCGTAGCTCGGGTCAGTCAGGATTTCCTGATAGCCGGTGATAGCGGTGTTGAAGACGACTTCGCCGATCGTATGCCCGGAGGCGCCGATCGAGTAACCACGAAAGACCGTGCCGTCGGCGAGCGCGAGCAGAGCGGGAGAAAATGACGGCAACACGGGAGACTCCTTGGGGAACACCCTGTTGCCGACCTGTCTATCCGACTGCGAGCCGCAGCGAAACGCATCGACAGGATGCGCGCGCAGACTCGCTCGCGTACTGCTGGTGACGTCGCAAGGGGCGCGATGAGTCCATTGTGTGGACGGATCGGCTGGGTGCGTGGCGTCAGAAGCGCGCGGCGGATGAACGGTATGGGAGAGGTAGGCGCTAGGGTGCGGGTTGATAAGCTCAAACCTTGGAATTATAGCGTGAAACTACCCTTCCCTTCAAATCCGAGATGGCGGACGGGCGTAGATGAGCGCCCTCCAGAGTCGCTCAAAGCCACGCCACGCAAGGCTCAGGAGCCGCAGGACAAAATTTCCCCAGATCAGAAACGGGATAGGCGCTGGCAACTATGACGTATGCCGGCCCCGTGGCTCACGGCACCCTCAAGCCTCTTGCCCAGCTCGCGCTTGGGCCGGCTGGTTCAGGGTCCTGCTGGGCAATACGTACCAGATCGCGCTCAACACTTGCAGCGCCACCAGGATGCCCCACGCGGTCAGATGCGCGGCGGCCGGATAATGACCGCCGCTGGCCGGCCAGCGCGACAACACGGCGCCGACACCGATCTGGAAGCCGAAAATCAGCAGAAAAATGATCAATGTCAGCGTGGTATTGGCCCGGCCGATCATTTGCGCAGGGAAATGCCGCGCCATGACCGCGTAGCTGAGAATGCCGGTGCCGCCGAAGATCCCATACGCCGCCCATAGCAGGCTTGCGGGCAGCGGCACGCGGAACATGATCAGCAACTGGGTCAGAACGAATAGCGCCATGCCGATGCCGCAAAACGCATAAAGCGACACGCCCCGCCGCTCGAGACTGCGCGCCGCCGCACCGAAGACGACGCAACCCGCCATCATCGCAAAGCCGAGAACCGACACCAGCGCCGCGGCTTCACGCGAGTCAAAACCCTGCACGTCACGCAACCACCCGCCGACCCACAAGGATTGCATCGCGTAGAACACGCCTTGCGTGACCACCGAGAATGACCCGACCTTCCAGAACGCCGCACTCCTCAGGATATGCAACGTGCCCTTGAACTGCGCGCCTATACCCGCTCGATGGTGCGTTTCCCGGATATCTGGCGCGAGCGTCCACTGTGCCACTGCCACCAGCACCGTCAGAAGCCCTAGCGCGACGCAGACCGTGCGCCAACCGGCAAAGGTTAGCACCCACGTAAGCGGCGAGCCGACCATCACGCCGCCCAAGCCGCCGATCGCCATCACCAGCCCGTTCATCAGCGGCAGGCGTGTCGACGCGAAATGCTGCGCCAATGCCTTGAAGGCGCCGCCGAGGCACACGGACACACCCACGCCGATCAGCAGGCGCCCCACCATCATCACGCCAATGCTGTGGGAGGCGCCGAACACCCAGATCCCCACGGCTGCAAAGAGCAGCGTACCCGCCGTCACGCGACGCGCGCCGAAGTGATCGAGTAGCACGCCGGCCGGAATCTGCGCGCCTGCGAAACCAAGGAAATACAGACTGGTCAGCAAGCCGAGGTCGGTGGCCGATAACCCAAGGTCGTGCGTAATGAGAGGCGCAAAGCCCAGATTGACGCCGCGAAACACGTATGAAACGAAGTAACCGGCGGAAAACAGCAGAAAAACGCGGAGCTGGGTCGACGACATAAGCGAGGAATTGGCCTGCTGGCTGGACCGAAACACGAACGATAAAGGAATCGGGCCGAGTTCGCTGGAGTTCGTCTGCACAATGAAAAACGCCGTCACCACAGGTGACGGCGTAGGAAGTAACACGGTGTGATCGGAGCGCAATTCACGCGCTGCCCCCGCAACGCATGTGGTCACCACCGTGGTGAGCCGCTTTTTGGTCTACTTACCCTTCTTCGCGTTGGCCGCGGTCTTCGGGCGGCTTTCTGCCGCAGCCTTCGACGCCTTGCTGGACGTGGCAGCCGACACCTTCGTCATCTTGCCACTGCTGGCGCCCGATTCTGTCGACTTGCTGGCTTTGCCCACCGGTTCCGATACTTTCACCACCGCGGACCGGCCACGACCCTTCTTCTTATCGTAGCGCGATTCGCTCTTTGTGTCTGCGACGCGCGTGCCGATCTTCTCGACACCGCCGCCCTGCACGTCGGCCGCGATGCGCTCCGGACCTGGCTCGCTCGGCATGGCCTTGCCAACGGGCACGTGCAGCACGATCACCTGACCACGCGAGACCTGATCGCGATGGGTGCGATTCCATCCCTTCAACTGGCCGACCGAGACGCCGTAACGCACTGCGATGGCCGCCATGGTCTGATTGCGGCGCACCCGGATCAGCATCTTGCGGGTGTCGGGGACGTCCGGCTCCATAGCCAGCACCGCGCTTTCGGCAACGTCGGCGCTGATGTCTTCGTCGTCGTCCGTGCCGCGCGGCACCACGATCGTGGAGCCCGGCTTCAGACGCATGCCGACCGGAATCTTGTTCACTTCCATCAGCGTGTCGGCATCTACACCGATCTTTTGCGCAATGGCTGCCGGTGCCGAACGCTCGGTAACCGTGTAGGTGGTCCAGGACGACAGCGAACCGGAGTAGGTTTTCAGATTGCGCTCGAAGGCGCTCGCGTTGTCGAACGGCAGCAGGATTTGCGGCTGCGTCGCGCCGAGAATCACCGGCTTTCTGAACGACGGATTGAGCGAACGGAATTCGTCCAATGAAAGATTCGCGAGTTTGGCGGCCATTTCCACGTCGATATCATGCGAGGTGGTCACGGTCACGAAATACGGGTGGTTCGGAATGGATGGCAGCGCGAGCCCGTATATCTGCGGGTTCATCACGATGTTCTTCACCGCCTGCAGCTTGGGCACGTAGTTGCGCGTTTCATTCGGCATGCGCAGGCTGAGATAGTCGGTCGGCAGACCTGCCGCCTCGTTGCGCGCGATCGCGCGCTGCACATTACCCTCGCCCCAGTTGTATGCCGCGAGCGCGAGTTGCCAGTCGCCGAACATGTCATGCAGGCGCGACAGGTAATCGAGCGCGGCGCTGGTCGAGGCCAGCACATCGCGGCGCTCGTCCTGCCACATGTTCTGCTTGAGGTTGTAGGTGCGGCCCGTGCCGGGCATGAACTGCCACATGCCGGCCGCCTTCGCCACCGACAATGCCTGCGGGCTATACGCGGACTCGATGAACGGCAGCAACGCGAGCTCGGTCGGCATATGACGCGCCTCGAGCTCTTCGACGATGTGATACAGGTATTTTTGCGAACGCTCCGTCATGCGTTGCACGTAATCGGGACGCTGCGCATACCAGTTGACCTGCATGTCGACGAGGTCGGTTTGCAGGTCCGGCATCTGAAAACCACGGCGAATACGGCCCCACAGATCGGCGTCCTGGCTCGTCAATTGATCGACCGAGCCTTGGTCGACGTTGATCGTTTCTTTGGCAGTGGCTGTCTTGCGAAGGGCGTCGGCTACGGCTTGCTGGCTGGCGGGGTTGGTTGCGGTGGTGAGGCTGCTCGTCGTCGGTCCCTGGCTCGCGCAAGCGGCGAGCGTCAGAACCAGCAACGCACTAAAGATAAATCGCATGAACGTCTCGGCTTCCACAAGGGCTGGAATTTGCAGCCGATAGTACGAAACGGCGACGTTTACGTCAATCGGAAAATGACGAAAAAATCAAGCAAATCTTAGGCTTGGCGAATTTTTCCGATTCATCGCGTGAGGAATACCCTGATGCAGTTCCGGTCAACGGAAGCGGTTTTTCCATTCGCGCATCAGCGTAAATGCTGTTAAACGATCCGGCACTTTTTCGTGCAACTGCTCCTGCAAGGTCGCCTGAATGGCCGGATCGCCGGCGCGCAAAAACGGATTCACCGCGCGTTCATGGGCAATGGTGGTCGGCAACGTGGGCACGTGACGGGACCGCAATTCGGTCGCCTTATCCCGCCAGGCTTGCAGTTCGGCGTTCTCCGGCTCACAGGCTAGCGCGAAACGGATATTCGACAGCGTGTACTCGTGTGCGCAATGGACCTCGGTCGTGCCGGGCAAGGCAGCGAGTGCGTCCAGCGAAGCGAGCATCTGCCGCGGCGTACCTTCGAAGAGCCTTCCGCAGCCGCACGCAAACAGCGTGTCGCCGCAAAACACATGCGGCGTTCCACGCGGGTCGCCCGCCTGGAAATAGGCAATGTGGCCGCTCGTGTGGCCAGGCACGTCGAGCACGCTGAATTCGAGCGCGGGCGCCTCGATCGTCACGCGATCGCCATTTTTAAGACGATGCGTGAGATGCTCGATCGCCTCACCGGCGGGGCCGTACACGGGCACGGCCTGGCCATTCAGCAGATCGGCCACCCCGCCGACGTGGTCTTGATGATGGTGCGTGAGTAAAATAGCGCTCAGCCTCCAGCCCCGTTTCGCGAGATACGCGCGAACGGGGGCGGCCTCACCCGGATCGACGACCACCGCATGGTGACCGTCGGCAACGACCCAGATGTAATTGTCTTCAAACGCCGGGACCGGTACGTACTCGAGCGCATTCATAGGCGACGCATTCTTTGATATGACTGACCGAGCGATTATAGACTGGCCCGCCTGGACCGACTCGCCACCTGGCCGCTACGTGCTCGACTGGGAACAGACCCAGCTCGATCGCGTGGTGTCGGACGTGTTCGGTTACCATGCGCTGCAACTCGGCTTGCCGCAACTCGACGCCTTGCGCGAAAACCGCATGCCGTGCCGCGGGCTGGTGCTGGATGCCGCAAGCGGCGCCAGCGCACCCTATGCGTTGCCGCGCGGCGCCGGGCGCGCAGGCGCCGCACCCGGCAGTGGTGTGGCGGCGTTTGGCCTGCCCGCGCCCGCTGGGCGTAGCGCCGTGTGGTGCGACCTGCTCGATTTGCCGTTCGAAGCACAAAGCGTCGATCTGATCGTGATGCCGCATACGCTGGAATTCACAAGCGATCCCCACCGGCTGCTGCGCGAAGCGGAGCGCGTGCTGATGCCCGAGGGGCAACTGATCATTCTCGGCTTCAATTCGCTATCGCTGTGGGGCGCACGGCAATCGGTCGGCAAGGTGACCGGCCGTCCTTTCGTGCCGGCGGCGGTCGATCTGATCGCCTTCACGCGTTTAAAGGACTGGATCAAGTTGCTCGGATTCGACCTTGAACGCGGACGCTTCGGCTGCTATCGTCCGCCGCTCGGCAGCGATCAGTGGCTGTCGCGCTATGGCTTCATGGAGGCCGCCGGCGACCGCTGGTGGCCGATTTTCGGCGCCACCTACATGATCAAGGCGATCAAGCGCGTGCGCGGCATGCGCCTCGTCGGCCCGCTGAAAGTGAAAAAACCCGTCCTCGCCGCGGGCCTCGCGCCCGCCGCCACACCGAACACACGCAATCACACTCAATGACCACCGACATCATCGACATTTATACCGACGGCGCCTGCAAGGGCAACCCCGGCCCCGGCGGCTGGGGCGCACTGCTGCGCTTCGGCGATCAGGAAAAAGAGCTGTTCGGCGGCGAAGCCAACACCACCAATAACCGCATGGAACTGATGGGCGTGATCGCCGCGCTCGAGGCATTGAAGCGCCCCTGCAAGGCGGTTGTCCACACCGACTCGCAGTACGTCCAGAAAGGCATCAGCGAGTGGATTCACGGCTGGAAAAAGAAAGGTTGGATCACCGCGGCCAAACAGCCGGTCAAGAACGCCGATCTGTGGAAGCGGCTCGACGCGCTCGTCGCGCAGCATGAGCTCGAATGGCGCTGGGTGCGCGGTCACAACGGACACCCGGAAAACGAGCGCGCCGATCAGCTCGCCAATCGCGGCGTCGCGTCACTGTCAGCCCTGTGACGCCTGACCCGATGCAGGCGGCGCCTTCACGCGCGCCATCCTTTTTCGCTGATTTTTTTAGAGCAGGCTAATCCGACATGCGTCAACTCATCCTCGATACCGAAACGACCGGCCTGAATGCACGTACCGGCGACCGGATCCTCGAACTCGGTTGCGTCGAAATGGTGAACCGCAGGGTGACCGGCAACAACCTGCACTTCTATATCAATCCGGAACGCGACAGCGATCCAGGCGCGCTGGCGGTTCACGGTCTAACCACTGAGTTTCTGAGCGACAAGCCCAAATTCGCCGAGATCGCCGATCAGTTTCGCGACTTCATTCAGGACGCGGAACTGATCATTCACAACGCGCCATTCGACATCGGCTTTCTCGACGCCGAATTTGCACTACTGGGCTTGCCGCCGGTCAGCACCTATTGCGGCGAGATCATCGACACGCTCGCGCGCGCCAAGCAGATGTTCCCGGGCAAGCGCAATTCACTCGATGCGCTGTGCGATCGTTTCGGCGTCAGCAATGCGCACCGTACATTGCACGGCGCACTGCTCGACTCGGAGCTGCTCGCCGAAGTCTATCTGGCGATGACACGGGGCCAGGAAAGCCTCGTCATCGACATGCTTGGCGATTCGCACGGCGGCGGCGATGCACATGCACCGCGCGTCGCGCTCGACTCGCTGGATCTGGTCGTGATCGCCGCCAGTGACGATGAGCTCGCCGCACACCAGGCGGTGCTCGACGGTCTCGACAAAGCGGTCAAAGGCACAAGCGTCTGGCGCCTCGAACCGGCTCCGGCCGCGGATGAGCAAACCGCTTAAAAAACACTAGACGAGTCGAAAAATCCCTGACATAATTCGGCTCTCTTCGGGTGGTTAGCTCAGCGGTAGAGCACTGCCTTCACACGGCAGGGGTCACAGGTTCAATCCCTGTACCACCCACCAGAATTTGCGGGTTTCCGAAGAACCGCAAGAGAAAGCCCTCGAACGAAAGTTGAGGGCTTTTTTGTTTTTGCCCTCTGTTTCTGCATGCGCGCGCCAGATTGATCACGTGCAGGCGCGTAGATGTACGCGTTGACCCTCTCGGCTTCGGCAGTCAACACCGAAATCTCGTACGATTGCGATCGCCAGGTACCGCTGATATAGTCAGTTTTCGGGCATTCGCCCCGGCTACTTTCTCTCCACTTCATCGACCATAGGGAGGCGTCAAATGTTCACAATGCGTATGACCGTCCCTGGCATGGTCTCGCGGCTGCCTTCGCGACCGTAACTCGTCGCTCGCATCGCTCACGCGGTTCTGCCTGAAGAGGCTCTCCGCGCAATTCCCAGACAGTCCGTAATTTTATGTGCCGGCAATTGCTGGCGCGCTTCGACTGTCTCTTCCTTTCGCTTCTGACTGGAACCTCGGTGCGCTCGCGCGTTGCCGGGTCGTGGCAAATGACCAGAAAAAAACTCGACTTCCGTGGACAAGCCTTCAAGGACGCCCTCGGCTTTACCTTCCGTCACTGGGCGCAGCAGCCTTGGCGCGTCGTCACGATTACCGTGCTGGTGCTGCTCTCGGCATTGGCGGACGTACTCACGCCAATGTTCGCCGGCCGGCTCGCCGACGCAATCGCGTCCGGCCCGGCCGCCGACGCCCTCGCGTGGCACGCGGCGATCACGGCCTTCTGCGTGCTGGGCGCGCTTGGACTCGGCGCGACCCTGCTGCGGCAAGGCGTCTTCTTCAACATCATCAAGCTGACGCTCAAGATGATGAGCGAGATCGCCGCGAACGCGTTTCATCGCGTGCAGCGTTTTTCGACCGACTGGCACGCGAACAGCTTCGCCGGCTCCACGGTGCGCAAGATCACGCGCGGCATGTGGGCACTCGATCTGCTCAACGACACGCTGCTGATCGCGCTATTCCCGTCGCTCGTCATGCTGGTCGGCGCAACGGTTTTGCTGGGCTGGCGCTGGCCGATGATGGGCGCCGTGGTCGGCATTGGCTCGCTGCTGTATATCGCGGTGACCGTCGCCATGTCGCTTGGCTTCGTCGCACCCGCCGCGCGCCTCGCGAATGCGTGGGACACGCGCATGGGCGGCGCACTCGCCGACGCCGTCAGCTGCAACGGTGTGGTGAAGGCATTCGGCGCCGAAGCACGCGAAGAAGCCCTGCTTGCGCGTGTGATCGGCAAGTGGCGTCATCGTACGCGCCGCACGTGGACGCGCGGCACGATCAACGGCGGTGTACAGGGCGGCATGCTGGTGGCGATCCAGGCTGCGATCCTTGGCGCGGCGCTGCTGCTGTGGGCGCGCGGCGAGGCAAGCGTCGGCGACATCACGTTTGCGTTGACCATGTTCTTCATGCTGCAAGGCTATCTGCGCGACGTGGGCATGCACATTCGTAACCTTCAGCGCTCGGTCAACGATATGGAAGAACTCGTGTCGCTCGAGAGCCAGCCGCTTGGCATCGAGGACCGTCCGGGCGCAGGGCCAATGAAGATCGGCCAAGGTGAGATCCACTTCGAGCACGTCACCTTCCACTACGGCGCAAACGCCACGCCGCTCTACGAGAATTTCTCCGTGCGCATCGCGCCGGGAGAACGCGTAGGCCTCGTCGGGCATTCGGGCTCAGGGAAGACGACGTTCATCAAGCTGATCCAGCGGCTATACGACATCTCGGAAGGCAGAATCACGATCGATGGTCAGGACATCGCGCGTGTGCAGCAGGCGTCGTTGCGCAGTCAGATCGCGATCGTTCAGCAGGAACCGGTGCTGTTCCACCGCTCGCTCGCCGAGAACATTGCCTACGCACGGCCCGGCGCGAGCCGCGCCGAGATCGAACGCGCCGCGCGGCTGGCAAGTGCTCATGATTTCATCATGGCATTGCCCAACGGCTACGACACCCTGGTGGGCGAACGCGGCGTCAAGCTTTCGGGCGGCGAACGTCAGCGCGTGGCCATTGCGCGGGCATTTCTCGCGGACGCACCGATTTTGATTCTGGACGAAGCGACGTCGAGCCTCGACAGCGAAAGCGAAGTGCTGATCCAGCAGGCCATGGAGCGGCTGATGACGGGCCGCACCACCCTTGTGGTCGCACACCGTTTGTCTACCGTGCGAGCGCTCGACAGGCTGCTGGTGCTGGACAAAGGCAAGGTCATCGAGGAAGGCAGTCATGCCTCGTTGATCAAGCTCGAGAACGGCTTGTACCGCCGCCTGTTCGAGCGTCAGGCGCTGGAACTGATCAAGGGTTTGAACGATCCGGAAGTCGTGCCTAAAGCCTCTGCCGCGAAGGCGAGCCGCACGGACGATTCGAGCCTGCTGGTCGGGAAGTAAATTGGGTTGAGCGTGCGGGTCATTGCACTAGCCCGCCGCCAACCCGATACCGCGCGCCATACCGGTCGCCGCGAACACCATCAGAATCAGCACCACCGACTGAATCACGCTTAAGCGCGCGTAGTAACGCGCGCGTCGCAGATCCGGCGGCGCCTTTTTCCTGAGCGCAGCGCGCCAGCGCATCAGCGCCAGCATCGACGGAACTTCGAGGACAAGAATCACCACGAGCAACGTCATCTTGACGTGAAAGAGCGGCTCATGGAGGTAGTAGTCGGCGCCCTTTTCGAAACCGCCGAAAACGCGCATCAAGCCTGTGACGATCAGCACGAGTGCGGCGAGGCCCCAGCCGGTGTCGGCCCGGAAAACGGAGCGCAACGCGGCAGGCACGGTGGCACGGCGAAGCGCCCACGTGCGCCGGAGAATCGACGCCAGCGCAAAGCCATAAGCGAGCAGATGGACGGCGGCAAGCAACCAGCGAACCAGCATAGCGACTCCTGCACAGGACGCGATACGATCGATGTCTTTCTCACCCACCCGCATCAACACGCCGGGCGGCACGGCTCATCAGCTACTTTGCCCCACTTTACGACGCATGCTTCGGCCACGGGTGTGACTCACTGCACAAAGCGGTGGATTCAAACCTGTTGCAGCGACGTGTCGAGCGCCCGCGCAGCAACCCGATCGCCTTCGGTATTCAGCGCGGCGCGAAACACAGTTTGGCGGTTGTGGCCCGCCGCCGCCGGCGAATCCCACAGCAATTCGATTTTTGGACGACGGCCGAAACCGCCACGCGCCAACGCCGGCACGGCGACCGAACCAGCCGGCGTGGCCGACAAACCCGGCTCACCCGCACTACCGAACGCCACGGCGGGCGTGGGCGTCGGCAGCGAGGCCGCGCCCTGCCCGGCCGGCCAGCGCACCGACAATTCGCGTGCATCGTATTGCCCGACCTTGCGGCGCTCCGCCCACACCACTACCGTGCGCGTCACCGGATCGAGCGCAATCGCGTAGCGGCCAATCGCGAAGCGTCGCGCGGCGATATTGGTTCGCCACAACGCGCGCGGCCGGCAAATCCAGAGGACCGCGGCATACAGCGCCGGCGCCGCCAGCAGCCAGCCATTCGTGGCCGCCACCGCCTGAGCGGCGCGCCGCCAGCCCGCGCTCACCGCGAACGCACCGACTGACCACGCAGCAAACAGAAATCCGAGGAACGCGAAGAGGCGCAAGGTCTGCCGCAGCCATTGCGGCAGCGGATGAAACGGACGCTCGGCGACAGCGCGCGCGCCCGGCAGGAAAATCAGCAGGAACAGAAAGACCAGATTGATACACGCCCACGGCGAGGAGACCATTGCCAGCATCGCCGCCAGCGACGAACCCGCCTCCATCTGCGCCATCGAAAACAGCCAGCGAGCCAGAAGCACGAGACCGATGGCGCGCAACGCGAAAATCGTTCCGGCGCCTGGCGCCGCGTTCGCACGCGTCTCTTTCGTTCTCGCCAAGGCATCCTCCTGTCGTCGGCGGCGCCGCAGCCAAATTTGCGGCACGGCCATTATAGGGATATTACGGAGAGGGCTCATGCTTGACGGCCCCAAAACGATACTTTCTGCCGCTCCCGCGCAAAAACGCGGCACGCATGCAACAACGCCCCGCGGGCGCGATGCACGCGGGGCGTTACTGACAGCGGTGGAATCGCCCGAAAGCGGTTCGTGACCAGCTTTTGCCGCCTTTACCTATGACGCATCAACCGGCGTTGACTTCGCGCAGCACCGTGCGATGCTTCTGGCGCAGCAGTTCTTCGTAGGTGGCGACATAGTTCTTCGCCATCACCTTGGACGAGAAGCGCGATTCGAACGCCTTGCGCACTTTGGCGCGCGGCAGCGTATGCAGGCGCTTCACAGCGGCGACCGCACTGATTTCGTCTTCGACCACAAAACCCGACACGCCGTTTTCGATCACTTCCGGCACCGAGCCGCGCTTGAATGCGATCACCGGCGTACCGCATGCCATTGCCTCGATCATTACGAGGCCAAAGGGCTCCGGCCAGTCGATCGGGAACAGCAACGCGTGCGCGTTGCCGAGGAACTCGGTCTTTTCGGCTTCGCTGATTTCGCCGATGTACTCAACGTGCGGCAACGCCATCAGCGGCTTGATCACTTCGTCGTAGTACGCACGGTCGGCCTTGTCCAGCTTGGCGGCGACCTTGATCTTCATGCCAGCCTGTTCAGCGATGCGGATCGCCGTATCCAGACGCTTTTCCGGCGAGATACGGCCGAGGAACGCGAGATAGCCGGGTTCGACATCCTTGATCGGTGTGAGCAGGTTTTCCGGCAGGCCGTGGTAAACCGTTTGCAGCCAGTTTGCCTGTTGCAGCGGGATGCGCTGATTGTCCGAAATCGACACCACCGGCACGTCGCTGAACGTGTTGAAGATCGGCTGCAGTTCCGGCAGATCGAGACGGCCGTGAAGCGTGGTCACGAACGGCACCGGTTGACGGGCAAACAGCGAGAACGGGTAGTAATCGATATGGAAATGCAGCACGTCGAATTCGTCCGCGCGACGGCGCACTTCTTCGAGCAGCAGCATGTGCGGGGCCATCACGTCGCGGATGGTCGGGTCGAGGCGCAGTGCCTGCGGCCAGAACGCTTCGAGTTTCGCCGAGGTTTGCGAATCGCCGCTCGCAAAAAGCGTCACGTCATGGCCTTGTTCAACCAGCGCTTCGGTCAGATAGGACACCACGCGTTCCGTACCACCGTAAAGCTTGGGCGGAACCGCCTCGTGCAGGGGAGCGATTTGAGCGATTCGCATAATGAAGAACTCCTCGTAAAAAATCAGGCAAAAGTATTGCGTTTGATAAAAGCGACTCGCTTGCTCGCCAGGGCAGTCTGGCCGGTCGTGCCGGCTCGGGCCTGATTCTTTCGAGAAATCCCGCGATGGATCGCTTGGGTATGGGCCCAGACCGGTGTCATCAAAGTCTGTGCATGTGCCGGTAAACGCACACATCATACCTACGTTGACAAACTGTCAGATATTTCGCTGGGCCTACGAAGCATGCATTATCAGTGCCGGAATTCACGCTGCACCACAACATTTCAAAGTCTTTACGTTGTTACAAAGGCGAAACACTTTGCAAACCCTTGTTTTATAAGACAGTTCTACAGTAGCAACTGGCTTCGCAACGCAGACCCGAACGCGGTGTCTGGCAGCTCCTGCGCCAACTTTGCCGGCATGCATTGAAGAAATGCGCTGCCAAAGCTGTATGCAACTTGTAATTATATCCCGAAATATTCCGTCGCCTGCATGAACCCCCGGCCCCTTGGCGGGTCGAGCAACAGTAGGTCGCGGACGTCTATCGCGAATTCAGTCGCGTCATGGCCCGGATACACAGGGCGCAATCGCTTTTGCATGTTTACAATGCGAAGCATCGGCTTCGCGGCAAACGCTTTTTTGCCGTGGCCCGTGCTTTGCATGCACAACCCGAAACACACCGACCTCACGATCAATTGGAACACTCAACCATCGCCCAGCGTAATGCCCAGAACGCAAAGCTCGCGAGCTATGCGCACCGGCCGCTTGCGTTTCTTTTCCGCTTTATCCGCCGCCACCCGCTCGCGCATGCGATCGTCCTGTGCAGCGTGTTTGCGGCCGTGGGCTGTGCGCTCGCTTCGCAATACGCGATCAAGCATCTGATCGACGTGCTTGGCGAAGGCCGGCATCATCCCGGTCCGCTGTGGGGGGCGTTCGCCATCCTGGTTGGCCTGATTGCCGCGGACAACATGCTGTGGCGGGTCGGCGGCTGGGTCGCCGCGCATACGTTCGTGGCCGTCACCGGCGACTTGCGGCGCGACCTGTTCCAGTATTTGAGCGGCCATTCGCCCACCTACTACTCCGAGAAACAGCCAGGCATGCTCGCGAGCCGTATCACGGCGACCTCGAACGCGGTCTACACCGCCGAGAACACCACTGCCTGGAACGTGCTGCCGCCTTGTATTGCGGTGCTCGGCGCGATCGTGATGATCACTGCCGTGAATCCGCTGATGGCCGGTGGCCTGATGCTCTGCTCGGCCATTCTCTCGGTCGTGCTTTACAAGCTGGCCGGCCGCGGTTCGGCGCGGCACCACCACTTCGCGACCAAAGCAGCGTCGGTGGATGGCGAACTGGTCGACGTGATCAGCAATATGGGCCTCGTGCGCGCGTTCGGCATGACGTTCCGCGAACAGCAGCGTTTCGGCGCCACGGTCAAAGCGGAAATGGAAGCGCGCCAGCAGAGCCTGCTGTATCTGGAAAAGCTGCGTCTGCTGCACGCGGTCATCACTGCGCTGCTGTCGGCAGGCTTGCTCGGCTGGGCGCTATGGCTGTGGGATCAGGGCAAGGCAACGTCCGGCGACATCGTACTGGTCAGCTCGCTCGGTTTCACGATTCTGCACGGCACGCGCGATCTGGCTGTGGCGTTGGTCGACGTCACGCAGCACGTTGCGCGGCTTGCGGAAGCGGTACGCACGCTGCTCGAGCCGCACGGCATGCCGGATCGCGGCGACGCGACCGAACTGGTGCCGCAAGGCGGCCGGGTCGATTTCGAACGCGTGACTTTCGCGTATCCGCGCCGCCGGGCGATTCTCGATCATTTCGATCTGCATATCGAACCGGGTCAGCGGGTGGGCCTGATCGGCAAATCGGGCGCGGGCAAGTCCACCGTGCTGGCCTTGCTGCAGCGCTTCTACGAGACCCAGGGCGGCGCCATCAGGATCGACGGCCAGGATATCGCCGCGATCACCCAGGACAGCCTGCGTCATGCGATCGCGCTGGTGCCGCAGGATATTTCGCTGTTCCATCGCACGGTCTACGAGAACATCGCATACGGCCGCCCTGAAGCGAGCCGCGACGACGTGATCGCGGCCGCGCGCGAAGCCCGCTGCACGGATTTCATTGAAGCGATGCCGGAAGGATTCGACACGATCGTCGGCGACCGCGGGGTCAAGCTGTCCGGCGGGCAACGCCAGCGGATCGCGATTGCCCGGGCGATCCTCAAGAACGCGCCGATCCTGCTGCTCGATGAAGCCACCTCGGCGCTCGACAGCGCGTCGGAAGAAGCGATCCAGAAGGCGCTCGACCGGCTGATGGTGGGCCGCACGGTGATCGCCATTGCGCACCGGCTGTCGACGCTGAACAACTTCGACCGCATTATCGTGATGAGCGCCGGCAAGGTCATCGACGACGGCAGCCCCGAAGAATTGCGCTCGCGTCCGGGCCTCTACCGCGACCTGCTGTCGAAGCAATATGGCAAGGGCACGACGTTGCATATCGGCGGCAAGAAGGTCGACGAGCAGCACGTGGTCTGATCTTCTGGCGCTCTGCCTCTCCGCATCGCGCGGCACCTGCCGCCATCAACAACAAAGCCGCTTTCGAGCGGCTTTGTTGTTTTGCAAAGAATCAATCCACGCCGCTATCCGGCCTGCGTGTCGCGCACCGCTTTCCTGATCGACCCGGCACGCACCTTCACGCTTCTGGCGCTCTTCGCACTGGCTGCGCCCTGCAGATCGCGCATGAAATTATCGCGCCACACCGACACATTGTTCTCGCGCAACTGCACCATCATGTCGCGATAACGCGCCTGCCGTTCCGCCAGCGGCATGTCCAGCGCCCGCGCCAGCGCTTCGGCCATGCCGTGGATATCGACCGGATTCACGATCAGCGCGCCATCCAGTTCCTGCGCCGCGCCGGCAAAGCGGGACAGCACGAGCACGCCCGGATTCTCCGGATCCTGCGCGGAGACATACTCCTTGGCGACGAGGTTCATGCCGTCACGCAACGGCGTGACGTAGCCCACGTGCGCGGTACGAAACAGCGCGGCCAACACCGAGCGCTCGTACTGCTTGTGGATGTAGAGAATCGGCGTCCAGTCGAGTTCGGCAAAGCGCCCATTGATGCGCCCCGACTCTCCTTCGAGCTGCAAGCGGATGTCCTGGTACGCGTGCATGTCGGCGCGCGTCGGCGGTGCGATCTGCAGGAAAGAGACCTTGTTGCGCTGCGCGGTCCAATGTTCGAGCAGCCGTTCGAACGCCCGAAAGCGCTCGACCAGCCCCTTCGAATAATCGAGGCGATCCACGCTCATGATCAGCTTGCGCGAGTGCAGCGTCGCCTTCATCGTACGCACCGGCTTGCCCCGCTCGCCCGCTTTCGCCAGTTCGGCGATTTCGTCCGGATACACGCCGATCGGATAGGCCGCCGCGCGCAGTGTGCGGCCGAACGCGTGCACGGTTAGCGGACCGCTTGCCGAGACGTCGACCGTGCCATTCGCCTCGTTGACGATGTAGTCGCAGAACGCGCGCAGGTCAGGCGCGGTCTGAAAGCCCAGCAGATCGAACGAACACAACGCTTCGACCAGTTCGCGATGCGGCGGCACCGCGAGCAGCACCTGGGAAGCCGGAAACGGAATGTGCAGAAAGAAGCCGATGCGGTTTTTCACACCCGCCGCGCGCAACGCCTGCGCGAATGGGATCAGGTGATAGTCGTGAACCCAGATCACGTCGTCGTCACGCAACAATGGCACGAGCTGTTGCGCAAGCCACGCATTCACGCGGCAATAGCCTTCGAAATCGTGCCGATCGTATTGCAGCAGATCGGCGCGGTAATGAAACGCCGGCCATAGCGTGGCATTGGAAAAGCCACGGTAGTACTGATCGTAGTCGCGCCGCATGAGTGCGATGGTCGCGAACGTCACCGGTCCGCGCTCTTCGACCTTGATCTGGGGTTGACCGGAGGTGAGCACGTCGCCGCTCCAGCCGAACCACATGCCGCCGGTTTCCTTGAGCGCGTCGTACACCCCGACCGCCAGACCGCCCGCCGCCGGACCGCCCTCCGAGATGGGCGCAACCCGGTTCGATACGATGATCAGTCGGCTCATGAAACGCGATTCCCGATGCGGTGCGCGATGCACCCTTTGAACGTTAAAGGATACGGCGTGGTCATCATGCTCCGCGCGCCGCCGCAACGATCGATGCAAGCCATTCGAGCAGCGCCGGCACCGAATCGACGCGCGTATGCGCCATGGTGTCGCCCGCGCCGACCTTGATCGACACGCCGCCGCGCTCGTTGACGACGGCAAAGCCCTTCTCGTCGGTCAGATCGTCGCCCGCGAACACGGGCAGGCGGCCGACGAACGGCGGCTCGTCGAGAAACGCGCGCATCGCACGGCCTTTGTCGACGTCCTTGGGTTTGATTTCGTAGACCATCTTGCCTGGCTGCAAGACGTACGAACCGGCGTAGTCGGCGACCAGCCGCTCGGTCGCCTCGCGCGCTACCGGCTCGCGATCGGGAGCATTGCGGTAGTGCAGCGCCAGCGCCGCGCCTTTGATCTCGAGCAGCATGCCGGCATGTTCGTTGACGACCTGCGCGAGCACCTGCTCCATGCGCAACAGCCGCTCGTCGTGAAAGCCGATGCGTTGCGTGTCGCCATTCGCATCGCGCCGCTCGGCGCCGTGCAGACCGGCGATCGGCAGATCAGGCATGCCAAGGAAACTATCGATGCTGTCGATGCCGCGGCCCGACACGATCGCGACCGCGCCGTTGGTCAAACGCCGCAACTCGGTCAGCAGTTCGATAACCTGCGGTTGCACCAGCACGCCATCCGGCGTGGGTGCGAGTTCGACGAGCGTGCCGTCGAAGTCGAAGAAAAATGCCGTCTCGCTCGGAGACAGAACAGCCGGAAGTGCTTGCATCGGTTAATTTTGCCTTTCAGCCTTCTGCGGCCGGAAAAGTGTGCGCATCTTACCGCGCATCGGTCAATTTTTCGAGAAAGTAAGCCAGGACACAAGCCCGGCCTGATGTCACAGGCTGACGCCGCCCGGAATGACGTTCAAAAAGCGAACATTCCGGCTTCATCCAGCTTTCAGTCGCCTGCGTCAAATTGCCCCGCAAGCCGTGCGCCCACGGGCGTTGCGCCACGTCGCAGAAGATTTTGCGATACAGTCGCAGCCACGCAGACCCATCTATCGACGCCCCTATTTGAACACTCTGAAGGGCCACGTGCCGCATCCAGGTGACGCCGCGAATGCTCACCTGCCGCGTCGTGCGCCGCTCTTCAATCGAGTCATTGAACCCCGCTTTGTTCCCCAACCTCTTCCCCCGACGCCAGCAAACCCGCCTCCCTGCCACGACTGCGACCTGGGCGCGGCGCCTGTCAGGATTGGCGGTCGTGGTGGGCGCGCTGGCCACGCTCGCCGGCTGCACGCACCGCGCCGAACCGTGGCAATTGACCAACGTAACCGGCCATCTGCCGGACCTCGATTTCACGCTGACGGGCGAGGATGGCCGGCCGGTCAGCGGCGACTCGTATAAAGGCCGCACGTCGCTCGTCTACTTCGGCTACACGCATTGTCCTGATGTGTGCCCGGAAACCATGGGCCGCTTGATGCAGGTGCTCGGCAAGCTCGGCCCCGACGCGCAAAAGGTGCGGATTCTGTTCATCACCGTCGACCCGGCGCGCGACACGCCCCAAGCCCTGCATGATTACGTCGCCGCCTTCGACCCGCAACACGCCGAAGGGCTGACCGGCACCGACTGGCAGATCGAGTCGCTCGCCAAGCGTTACCGGGTTGCCTACCAGATGGAAAAGCGCGACCCCAACGGCAACTACGAAGTCACCCATAGTTCCGCCGTCTACGTGTTCGATCAGGCGGGCCACGCGCGCCTGCTGGCCACCGACCACGATACCCCTGATGCGATCGCACAAGACCTGCGCCGCATCATTGATGACCGTTCCTGACCTTTCCCGAGTCCATTCATGTCGATCAAGATCAAAACGTTCGCTGCATTGAGCTGCTCCCTCGCCCTTTCGTTCGGCTTCGTTTCGGCCGCGCATGCCGCCGGCGCCCAGGCGATCAGCGTCAAGGACGCATGGGTCCGCTGGCTGCCGAACAACCTGCCCGCCGCCGGCTACGCGACGGTGGTGAACGCGAGCGACAAGCCGGTTGAGCTCGTCGATATTTCGAGCAACGACTACGGCGGCGCGATGCTGCATCAAAGCGTGTCGAACGGCTCGACGCAAAAGATGGTGATGGTCGACAAGCTCACGGTGCCGGCGCATGGCCAGGTCGCGATCGCGCCGGGCGGCTACCACGTCATGCTGGAAGATGCGAAGCACAAGATCGCGCCGGGCGACACCGTGCATCTGACGCTCAAGTTCTCCGACGGCGAAACGCTCGAGACACCGTTCGCCGTCAAATCGCCCGCGCAGACCAAGTAACACCGCATGATGAACCTGCTCTACTGGCTCGATCCCTGGGAGTTTTCACCGACCGTCGTGATCGCCTTGCTGCTGCCGGCGATCCTGTTCGTGCGCGGCGCGCGCAAGGCGAAAGTGTCGCTTGCCCGGCGGCTGTCCTTCTGGTTCGGGCTGGTCGCGTTGTACGTGGCGCTGCATACGCGGCTCGATTATTTCTTCGAGCATGAGTTCTTCATGCATCGCGCGCAGCATCTGGTGCTGCATCACCTCGGTCCGTTTTTTATTGCGCTGTCCTATCCAGGCGCGGCGTTACGCGCGGGCATTCCGTTCAGCTGGCGGCAGCGCTTCGTGCAGCCGGCCCTCGACACGCCCATCGTGCGCACAGTGCTCGACGTCGTGATGCATCCAGTGGTCGCGGTTACGTTGTTTGTCGGGCTCATTTACTTCTGGCTGATGTCGCCGGTTCATTTCGTTGCGATGCTCGACTGGCGGCTCTATCGCGTGATGAACTGGAGCATGGTGATCGACGGCCTGCTGTTCTGGTGGCTCGTGCTCGACCCACGGCCGGCGCCGCCGGCGCGTTTGTCGCCCGGCAAGCGTGTACTGGTGGTGATCGCGGCGATTCCACCGCAGATCATCCTCGGCGCGTTCATCTTCTTTACGCCGCACGAGTTGTATCCGATCTATTCGATCTGCGGACGCGCATTCACGTGGCTAAGTCCGATGCGCGACCAGCAGATCGGCGGGCTGTTGCTATGGATTCCGGGCTCGATGATGAGCGTGATCGGCGCACTGATCGCGTTGCGTCACTGGATGCGGCTATCGGCACGCGGACGCTTGCTCGGCGAACGCCGCGCGGCACCGAGGCAAGGCTTACCGCACGCGGGTTCGGTGCCGGCGAGCGGACGCCGCTAATACCGCACTTTCGCGGCAACTCTGAAGCGGTCAGCACGCCCGGCGCACGAGCGCCGGGCCACGGTATCAAGACCGCATTGAAACTCAGACCGAGCGCATCCACACATGCGGGATGCCGTCCTCGTCGTGAATCTCCGAAACCGGCGCGAAGCCAAATGCGCCGTAAAAACCTTGCAGATGCGCCTGCGCATGCAGACGGATCGGCGTACCCGGCCACTGCGCCCGGATATGCGTCAGCGCGCGCTCGAGCAAGGCATTGCCAAGACCGAAACCACGGAACTGCGCCGTAGTGAGTACGCGACCAATGCGGATATCCGTATCGTCGGCATCCGGCAGCAGTACGCGCAGATAGCCTGCGAGTGGCGCGCGCGGCTCGCCCGGCCCGAAGGCAAACAGATGCCAGGCGTCGAAGTCGAGCCCATCGATATCGCCATACAGACAGTTTTGTTCGATGATGAACACCGCGCTGCGCGCGGCGAGCATGTCATAGACTTCGACAGTGGTGAGCCCAGCGAAGGACTTCCAGCGCCATTCGAGTTGCGCCAATCGGGCGGCGGCGGTGTGCTGCGGTTCAGTCATGAGTCAGGCTTCAAAAGGGACGCATGCCCGGACGCCGGGCGGTGAACCGGAATTATGCCGTGCGCCGTAGTCTCGAACCACGCTGCGCCGAAATTGATTGCGTCCACGCCGATGACCCGGCGCACGCAGCACACCGTTTTGCGCGTCATATGCAGGGATCACCCGCGCTGCGCTGTCCGGGCCTTCGACGCCTGTTTGTGGCTATACATTGCCGCATCGGCCGCGGCCAGCAACTCGGCCACCGAAGCATGCCGCGCGGGATCGTATTGAGTCTGTCCGACGCTATAGCGGATCTGATAGCCCCGCTGCGCGTCGGCGTTGCGCGCCGTCAGCAGGTTCGTCAGCCGTTGCGTCACCTCCTGTGTTGCCGTGCTGTCCGAATCGGTCAGCAACGCAACGAACTCATCACCGCCGAGCCGGCCGATCACATCGCTTTCGCGCAGCGCGGTGCGCAATACATCCGCGAAAGTGGACAGCGCGCGGTCGCCTTCCGCGTGACCGTGGGTGTCGTTGATCTGCTTGAAATCGTTGAGATCGAAGAACAGCAGCGACGCCGGTTTATCCATCCGCTTGCAAACGTTCAGCGCGTGTTGCGCGAGCGCTTCGAAACCGCGCCGGTTCGACAGAAGCGTCAGATCGTCGAGCGTAGCCAACTGCACCGCCGCTAATTCCTGCTCGGCCATGCGCGCCAGATCGCGCAGCAGTTCGCGCTCTTCGTCGTCGAGTCCGCGGGGCTTGACGTCTATCAGGCAGAGCGTGCCCAGTTTGCCGCCGTTGGCAACCGTGAGCGGACAGCCCGCATAAAAGCGGATATTCGGATTGTTCGTGACCAGCGGATTGTCGTGAAAACGCGCGTCTTCCAGCGTATCCGGCACCATGAGAATCTCGTCGCCGAGAATCGCGTGCGCGCAGAACGAGACGTCGCGTGGGGTTTCGCTCGCTGTCAGCCCGACGCTGGATTTGAACCATTGCCGGTTTGCGTCGACGAGGCTGACGAGTGCGATTGGCACATCGAATAGCCGTTTGGCGAGCCGGGTCAGACGATCGAAACGCTCTTCGGGTGGCGTATCGAGAATGTGCAGCGCACGCAATGTGTCGAGACGGGCGCTTTCATTGCTGGGCGTCGGTGGGACAAGCATGTCGTGTTCCGTTAGGCCTTCGTGGATGAGCAAAATCGTGGGCGCACAGTGTATAGCGGCATTCTTCCTGTGGGATTGAGACCCTTTCCCGAAGTTCCCCCTTCCCTCGCCCTCATGAGCCACACACTCCCGGCGTTGCCGCGCGACAGGACCTGTGCGGCCCGCACGAGTACCAACCCGCGATACGCTTAGAAGACCGGCTCCACAGGCTGTGCGAGACACTCGATCAGGTTGCCCGGCCCGCACAGGTGCAGCGCGCCGACCACCACCAAAGTCCGCTCCGGGCGTCTAAGCATGGCCTTCACGCGCGCCGCCCACGCGCGATTGCGCGCATCGAGAATCGCGTGGCGGATGCCGGGAAGATTGAACATCGGCGATTCTGCAGCGATCTGGTGCACGGCTTGCAGATCGCCGTGCAGCCATGCCTCGTGCATACGCTCGAGCGTGCGTTGCGGCTCCTTCAGATCGGCCATCAGCAAATTCAATGCCGCGCCGACAACCTCCAGCGGAATCGTTTCGAGCGTTGCCACGACTTCGTGCGCGGTCTCGAGATACTGATACGGCTTGCCTTGCGCGATCGCGGAGCGCAGCATGCGCGGCTCGACACCTTCGACGACCTGCTGGAACAGCGTCGGCGCAACGATCAGCGCGGCCCACGGGCGCAGTCCGGCAAGCGGCGCCAACAGACCGTCGACGGGCCACGCTGCCTGGAGTCGGCTCCATGCGTCGGCGGACATGAAGGGCTGCAACTGGTCCGCGCCATCGTGCGATGCGGTTTTCAGAAAAGGCAGGATTGCGGGCGGATCGGATTCGAACACCAGGGTTTCGGCCCAGTCATACGCTTCGGCAATCCACGGCGGCGTCCGGCGACTCGTCGCGGGAAACAGATGCATGGAACCCAGCAGACGAATGGGGGTGCCGGTAAGTTGTAGGTACATGCAGCCTCGATGTGAACAGGCAATGAAGCAGGTGGGCGATTCAGGCGGCGACACGCGGCCCTAGTCCCTCCGGCGATCTTGAATCAGCGTCACTCGAAGATGTGTTCAGGTGACGCTGGCGAAGCGTAGCGCGTAGATTAAGCGCAATTGGAAGGCCCGGCACTCAGAACATTGAATGAACATGCCGGGCAAGCGTGGAAATGACGACCCACTCAGTTGCTGCTTCTTTTGAACGACTCCAGTTCGCTCGTATAGCGTTCATTTCGTACGCCATTACTGCCGTAATACTCTTCAACAGACTTCACCCAGCGGCCAATCTCGGGCACATACCAGAACGCTTTATAGGTTCGCCCGGTGACCTGGACCGGGCCGGTTTTCTGTGCGTGCGTGATCATGGCCGTATCGCCCTGCTGGGTCTGCACGGCTTGAGTAACAGTTTGCGTCGGTTCGAGTTCAGCGACCCACGTGCCTTCCGCTTCAACTTTGATCGCCTGGAATTTCCCGGCCGGCACCTCGACGGTTTCAGGCTCCGCCACCCGATATTGAGCGTTCCACTTTTCCGAAGCGAATGTTTTATTCGGATGCTGTTCCGTGTAGTCCAGGCTCCAGGTTTTGCCGGGCGACAAAGGGAATGCAAACGGACGGTTGACGACCACGTCCGCGCCATTCACGTTGCGCGCGCGGCTCCAGTCAGCGCCCGCGATCAATTCGTTAGGCGGCTGAGTCGAGCCCGCCTGCTTTGACGCGTAGTAAATGTGGGCCGGTGTTGCGCGCAAGACCGTCACTTCGTCGTGTGTCTGGCGCCAGATTGAAGGCGCTTTTTCGAACGTGTTCACATACGTCCACGTATCCCCGCTTTTAATGGCGGGCGACGGCGCCGATTGCGCCATTGCCAGTAGCGGCACCCCAATGGCAAACAATACCGTAGCGATTAAGTTTTTCTTCATTGGTCTAAATGTTGTAGTGGCAAGGGTTTTACCGCACGCCGTATGTGATTGAATCTCTTGATAAAGAATTGTCCAGATTCACGTAACGTGCATGGGATACTGTACCTGATCGGCAATAAACTTCGGCGGATCAATGCTTCATTCGGGGTTTCGTGAAATCAACAAAATAAAATTGAAAGATATAAAATATAAAATGAAAGCATATAAAAAGTATTCAGTAAATAACCGTTCGATTCTGGCCGCAAGTGCGCTGCTTTTTTTATCGGCATGCGGCGGGGGCTCTTCGGGGGATTCCGGATCCAGCGCAAATGCGTCGAATCTGAGCGACGTGCAAAAGAGCTACGAGAGCGCCGCGCTCGCGGCAAATGGCGGATTGCATTATCTGAGCGCGAGCCTCTCCATCACTACGTCGTCGACGGGAGTGATCTCAATCGGACCAACCAGCAGTTTCTACACCGATGACTCGAGCATCGCTCAAAGCGCGTCGAACGGAACGCAACCGCTGACGGTTACGTACACGTCCGCATCCTCGGTGCTGAAGGTTCCGACGATCGGAGTGTCACGCCTGCTGGTCAACGGCGCCGTGTATGAGAACGCGGTGCCACCGCAAGTCCGGGTGAGCTACGCGGGGCCGAATGTGCAGGAAGACTATCTGGCCGCGGACGGCAAAACCGTGACCCGCACTACGCTCGGCACCGCTTATAGCGTCGTGCCGCTGGCAGGTCTGATTTCCGCCTCGCCGAGCGAGTTGTTTGAGAACAGCGCGGTGGGTGTTCTCACGAACACGTTTAACGGACAGTCGCTGTACAACAAACAGGCGGCCTGGCAAGCGGGCGCGGCTTACGTCAAAGCGGTGAGGCAGACAGTCGGCGACGAGGCGTTCGCGCTCGACTGCCAGGCGCCGGCCACGACGGGGATCAATCCCACACCATGCGCTACCGCGATTTCGCAGCTTGAAAATTTCTTCCCCCACGCGAGTACCTCGGACGGGAAAACCTATCTGATTGGAGACGGCCAGATTGTCACGTTGGCCGGCATGCGCGCGTGGGTGGCTAACACGGCACTCTCTACGGCAACCACCGAATACCGGATCTACTACCAGAACAACGGTGGGATCTACCTGGGATATCTGATCAAGAACGGTACGACGCTGCAACTGCTGTCGCTTGGCAACGGCATGCCGCAAAACAGCTACTACTTCCTGAACAGCGCGGCGCTTCAATCGATCAAATCTGCGATCAACTTTTGACGAGACGGCGAGCGGGCAAACGAACCCGACGCACAAAAAGAAAAGCCCCGACGTGTCGGGGCTTTTCTTTTACTTCAACTACTGGAGGCGCGAGCCGGAGTCGAACCGGCCTAAACGGCTTTGCAGGCCGCTGCATAACCGCTTTGCTATCGCGCCGCAAGCGGGCTGGAACCTAGCTTCAGGTTCGCAGGTTTGTCTGGTGGGCGATCTGGACAACCAGCCCATCAAACAAAAAGGGAAGCGTTGCTTCCCCTTGTGTATGGAGCGGGAGACGAGGCTCGAACTCGCGACCTCAACCTTGGCAAGGTTGCGCTCTACCAACTGAGCTACTCCCGCACTGCACTGCTTCGCAACGCCTTGCACTTTTATTTCGCCAAACAACGCGTTGCTTCAAAAACTGGAGCGGGAGACGAGGCTCGAACTCGCGACCTCAACCTTGGCAAGGTTGCGCTCTACCAACTGAGCTACTCCCGCATTTTCCAACTTATTACTGCCTTATTGCTGCTATCACACCGCTACTGCCACCGATGTTTCGAACTGCGTGCATCGGAGAAACGAGATTATGGAGAAACGACTGAAACGTGTCAACCCCTTTTGCGAATCTCTTGAACTGAACAAATTTCACTACATTGCAGGCTCCCTTCAGCCGCCATTCACTCACGCCACACCGCCCCGTTCGCGGATCTGCGGCCACGCGAGTTTCATGTAGTAGAGCATCGACCAGATCGTCAGGAAAGCAGCCAGATAGATAAGCCACAGGCCCCACACGCGCGTATCGACCGACACGCCTGCGCCGAACGGCAGCGGGCCATAGAACAACAGCATCGGAATCGCGACCATCTGACAAACGGTCTTGAACTTGCCCAGCGAATTCACCGCGACGCTCTTCGATGCGCCGATCTGCGCCATCCACTCGCGCAGCGCCGAGATCGCGATTTCCCGTCCAACGATCACCAGCGCAATCGCGGAATCGATCCGCGCGAGTTGCACCAGCACCAGCAGCGCAGCCGTCACCATCAGTTTGTCCGCGACCGGGTCGAGAAATGCGCCGAACGCCGAAGTCTGATTCCACTTACGGGCCAGGAAGCCGTCGAACCAGTCGGTCAGCGCCGCCAGAATGAAGATCGTCGCGGCCGCCACGTTGCGGTGCGCGGGGCTCATCATCATGTCGGGCAGATAGAACACACCGACGACGAGCGGAATCAGGACGATCCGCAGCCAAGTCAGGAAGATCGGAAAATTAAACGGCATGGGCAGGCGCAGCGTCTGACAAGGGAGATGCAATTGTGCCGTGTCACAAGGCCTGCCACAAGCAAAGCGGCGCGCAAGGCCCCGCGCATGCGCCGCGGCTGGCAGGCGACGCCGTATGCGGCCACGCGAGCGGCGCCCGCGCAATCAGTGCAACTGCCGGTAGATCTGCTCGGCGAGTGACTGCGAAATCCCTTCGACACTCGCGAGGTCTTCCACGCTCGCCGCGACCACGCCACGCAGGCCGCCGAAGCGCGCGAGCAGCCGCTGGCGCCGCTTCGCGCCCACGCCCTCAAGCTCTTCGAGCCGCGAGGTCTGCCGCGTTTTGGCGCGTTTCGCGCGCATGCCGGTGATCGCAAAGCGATGCGCCTCGTCGCGGATCTGCGCGACCAGCATGAGCGCCGCGCTTTCCTTGCCGAGTTCGAGCGGTGCGCGGTGGTCGGCAAAAATGAGCGTCTCGAGGCCAACCTTGCGCCCTTCGCCCTTCGCGACGCCGACCAGCATCCCGGTATCGAGACCCAGTTCCGTGAACACTTGCCGCGCGATTTCGACCTGACCCTTGCCGCCGTCGATCAAGACGATCGTCGGCAGGATGCCGCCCGCCGCTACCGGCTCAGCGGCATCGGCTGCGAGCGACGGATCGGCGGCGGCGTCGGTTTGCAATTGCGCGGCCTCATCGGCTTCATGCGCGGCTGCATTCGCGGCGGCCTGCGCGACCATCTTCTCGTAGCGGCGCGTGAGCACCTGACGCATTGCCGCGTAGTCGTCACCGGGCGTAATGCCGGTGATGTTGTAGCGCCGGTATTCGGCCGACTGCATCTTGTGATGGTGATACACCACGCACGACGCCTGCGTTGCCTCGCCCATCGTGTGGCTGATGTCGAAGCACTCGATGCGCAGATGCGCGAGGTCGTCGCACTCCATGCCGAGCGTGTCGGTCAGCGCGCGCGTCCGGGCCTGCTGAGAACCTTGCTCGGACAGGAGGCGCGCGAGCGCGAGTCGCGCGTTCTGCTCGGCCATGGCAAGCCAGGCGCGCCGCTGACCTTGCGGTTGCCGCAGCACGGTCACCTTGTGGCCGGCCTGCTCGATCAGCACATCGACCAGCTCGCGCGTAGCCGGCGCGTGGCTGACCACCAGCACCGGCGGCACGCGATTGCCGAGGTAATGCTGCGCGATGAACGCCTCGAGGACTTCCGACTCGATGCCGCCAGCGGCGCGGCCTTTGCGCGGCTTCGCGGGTTCGGCGGCGGCGTGCGCTTCAGCGTCTGAATCGAGCGCGGCATCTTGCTCCTCATCTTCCGGCGGCAAATCCTGCGCAATGGCAAGCGCGTCGGCATCGGCATCGGCATCGGCATCGGCATCGGCATCGGCATCGGCATCGGCATCGGCATCGACGATACGCCGACTCCGGCGTCCTGCGCCGGCGAATCAGCATCGGCGGTATCGGCGGCATCGATGACACCGACCAGCGCGGCACCGTCGCCCTCGTCAAGCCCACCTTCGTCGACCGTCAACGCGCTTTCCACATGTGAGGGGAAATACGCCTTGTCGCCGAGATGCCGGCCACCTCGCACCATCGCGAGGTTCACACACACACGACCGCCGAGCGCCACGACCGCCAGAATGTCGACGTCGCTATCGCCGCCGACCTCAATTGCCTGCTGATGCAGCACCGTCGATAGCGAACTCATCTGGTTACGCACCGCCGCCGCCTGCTCGAACTTCAGCTCGCTCGCGAACGCGTGCATTTTCTGCTCGAGTTCCTTCATCACCTCGCCTTGGCGGCCGAGCAGAAAGCGCGACGCGTTGGCGACATCGCGCGCGTAGTCTTCCTCGCTGATGGCCGCGACGCACGGCGCCGTACAGCGGCCAATCTGATGCAGCAGGCACGGGCGCGTGCGATTGTTGAACACCGAGTCTTCGCAGGTGCGTAACTGGAATACGCGCTGCAAGATCTGGATGCTTTCGCGAACGGCCCAGGCGCTCGGAAACGGCCCGAAGTACTGATTCTTGCGGTCCACCGAGCCACGGTAGTACGCCATGCGCGGAAACTTGTGACCCGTCAGCTTCAGATATGGATACGACTTGTCGTCGCGAAACAGGATGTTGTAACGCGGCGCCAGCGCCTTGATCAGATTGTTTTCGAGCAGCAGCGCTTCGGCCTCGGAGCGCGTGACGGTGGTTTCGATGCGCGCTATGCGCGTCACCATCATCGCGATACGCGGCGAGAGTAGCGTTTTCGTGAAGTAGCTCGAGACGCGCTTCTTCAAGTCGCGCGCCTTGCCCACGTAGAGCACCGCGCCCTGCGTATCGTAATAGCGATAGACGCCGGGCAGATGCGGCAACTGGGCGAGCACTTTTTTCGGCTCGAAAGCGTCGATTGCTTCGGGTTCGGTCATGCAGAATCAGTTGGATGGGACAGTCTCGCGCAGCCTTGGCCCGCGTGGCGCGCGCCTCACCGATCGCTGACACGCGAAACGGTTGGCAAGTGCTTTAGAATCGCCAGTTTAGAACATTCCGCGTGGGTTCGAACCCTGCTGCGTCGAATCACGCCACGCGGCGGCGTCATCCGGTGAAACTTTGCCACTCGCTTGCCGGACCGCGTCCTCGTTCGAACCCGCCACCCAGGCCACCATGTCCTCTGCCACGCCCCTGTCCGAGCAACCGGTTGCCGCACCCACGGCGATCGCCTGCGATATTTTTTGCGCAGTGATCGACAATTTCGGCGACATCGGCGTGTGCTGGCGGCTCGCGCGCCAACTGGCAAGCGAGCACGGCTGGCAGGTACGCGTTTTCGTCGACGACCTGCACGCATTCCAGAAACTATGCCCGTCGCTCGCGCCGGATCGCGCGCGCCAGGCGATCGGCGGCATTGTCGTCGAACACTGGCATGAGCCGACCCATGCGGGCGAGACACTCGAAGTGGCCGACGTGGTGATCGAAGCCTTTGCGTGCGAATTACCGCCCATCTATGTCACGGCGATGGCGCGGCGCGAGCGCAAGCCGGCATGGATCAACCTCGAATACCTGAGCGCGGAAGACTGGGTCGCGGATTTCCATCTGCGGCCGTCGCCGCATCCACGCTACGCGCTGACCAAAACCTTCTTTTTCCCGGGACTCGGCCCCGGCACCGGCGGCGTACTGAAAGAAACCGATCTCGACGCCGCGCGCGCGGCCTTCGAGGCGTCGCAAGCGGCGCGCGAAGCCTGGTGGCTGAATACGACTGGCCGCGCGCCGCCGCCTGCTGAGGCAACCGTGGTCTCGCTGTTCGCGTACGAAAATCCCGCCGTCGACAGTCTGCTTGAACAATGGCGCGATAGCGCCGAGCCAGTGGTGTTGCTGGTGCCGGAGGGGCGCATCTCTGGCGCGCTCGCGCGCTTTTTCGATCTGCCCGCGTTCACCGCCGGCTTGCACGCCGCACGCGGCAGCCTGAGCGCACATGCGCTCGCATTCACCGAACAACCCGGCTACGACGCGCTTCTGTGGGCCAGCGACGTCAATTTCGTCCGCGGCGAAGATTCGTTCGTGCGCGCGCAATGGGCCGCAAGAACGTTTGTCTGGCATATCTACCCTCAGGCCGACGACGCTCATCTGCCGAAGCTCGACGCCGCGCTCGCCCACTATGCCCACACCTTGTCCGCCGATGCGCGGGACGCCCTCGCGCGCTTCTGGCATGCGTGGAATGGCGTCGGTCAACCGGACTGGGCGGATTTGCAGCGACACCGCGCTGCCTTGAAGCGACGCGCGGTCAAATGGGCAGCCGAACTGGCCCAGGTCGGCGACCTCGCCGGAAATCTGGCCTTGTTCGCAAAAAGTCAGTTAAAATAAGCGGTTATCCAACGGCCGACGACGCAAGCGCGGCCCGGTTGCAGCGGCACCCCCGGCAAAACCCGCATCGAACGATGCGTCACCCGTTCTCGAGCAGCGTGCGAGTAACAGGTGACTAACAGAGGTGAGTTGGCAGAAATGTCAAAAAGGGGGCGCAAGCTGTTCATCGGCGCCACTCGTGTACACGCCCGCACAGGGTAAAAAGCAGGTAACGGATTGCAGGAACTGCATGTTTGCAGCTCCGCCGTGGGTGACCGCGGCAAGCCGGCCACGCTTCAGCACATTTTCCGGCCCAACCGCTCCCCTCAGGCGCGGCGCCGCGTGCGAGAAGCGCCGAAGCCGCTTGCGCCGTATGCCGTTGAGCAAAAGTTGAAGCTACTTATTTCGTACAGGACAGTTTTATGAAGACCGCACAGGAACTCCGCACCGGCAACGTCGTGATGATCGGCAGCGACGCGATGGTCGTGCAAAAGGCCGAATACAACAAGTCGGGCCGCAACTCCGCCGTCGTCAAGATGAAGTTCAAGAACCTGCTGACCGGCGCAGGCATGGAAAGCGTGTACAAGGCTGACGACAAGTTCGACGTCGTCGTGCTGGAGCGCAAGGAAGTGACGTACTCGTACTTCGCTGACCCGATGTACGTGTTCATGGACGCCGACTACAACCAGTTCGAAGTCGAAGGCGAAATGATGGGCGACGCCCTCCATTACCTCGAAGACGGCATGGCTTGCGAAGTCGTGTTCTACAACGAGAAAGCCATCTCGGTCGAACTGCCGACCACGTTGGTGCGCGAAATCATCTACACCGAACCAGCCGTCAAGGGCGATACGTCGTCAGGTAAGGTGTTGAAGAACGCCAAGCTGAACACCGGTTTCGAACTGCAAGTGCCGCTTTTCTGCAGCATCGGCGACAAGATCGAAATCGACACGCGTACGCACGAATACCGCAGCCGCGCGTAAGCGTCTGCCAGGCTGAATTCCGCGCCGGCGCATCGCCGGCGTGGCGAAGAAAAAAGTCGTTAAAAAAGCGCCCAAATTGGGCGCTTTTTCTTTTTTGCGCCGCCGTGTATGGTTGAGGAAAACTTTACCGGCAGCCGTCGCAAAAATACCAGTCCGCTGAACTTTGTTCCCGCTCCCGCATTCGTCAAACCATTGATAAGTTTAAGTAATTGACTTTGGCACAGTCCATGCTTCGAGAAGATACAAAGCCCGATGGCTTTATTTTTTCCTCAACTCCGGAGATGCGACATGAATAACGACATCGCTGAAGGCAAGTGGAAGCAAATGCTCGGCAAGGCAAAAACGGCATGGGGGGAATTGACAGACGACGAACTGACCAAGGCCAAGGGCCGCGCTGACAAGCTCGCCGGACTGATCCAGGAGCGTTACGGCAAGACCCGCGAACAGGCGGAGCTTGAAGTGCGGCGCTTTTTCGACAGCAACCGGCATTTCTGACCGGCTGAATGAAGGAAATACAGACGCCCTCGCCGACCGTTACGTCGTTGTCGTTACTGCCGTTACGTTGGTTAGGCCGGGCGTCCCACTGAACCGCAAAGGACCAGAACTCTATGAGTCGAATCGCCGTAGGCCGTCGGGAAAGCCGCGCACGGCAGCGATGCCGGCCGGTCGGCAGTTGTCGCGCCGATCGGGTGGATGCTGCTTGCGGGCCCCGGCGTTCGACCAACAGTATCGGCCAGCCATCGCGCTCGTGCCGCGCGCCGGAATAACGGCGCCGCGAAATGAGTATTCCATTCATCCAAGAAAATTGCGCTCGCTATGCCACACGCCCTGATTGTTGAAGACGATCCCAACAGCCTGTCCGGTCTGTCCGCCATCCTCGCCGCCGACGGTTTCTCCGTCGACACCGCGACGACGATCGCCGAGGCCCGGGCCGCGCTGACGCGCTTCATTCCCGACGTCGTGCTGGTCGACCTGAATCTGCCGGACGGCAGCGGACTCGACCTGCTGCAGCATCTGCCCGCGCATCCGCCCGGCGGCGCATTGCCGGTGATCGTGATGACCGGCAACGCGACGGTCGAAAGCGCGATTGAAGGCTTGCGGCATGGCATCTGGGACTATCTGCTCAAGCCGGTCAACATTCCGCGCCTGCGCAGCCTGCTGGCGCGCATTCCACGTCCCTATGAACTGACTGAGGAAGTCCAGACACTGCGCGCATCGCTGCGTCGGCTGGGTCGCTTCGGCGCGATGCTCGGTCGCAGCGGCGCGATTCAGCATGTGTACGACACGATTGAACACATCGCGCCGACCGAAGCCGCGGTGCTGATCTCCGGCGAAGCCGGCACTGGCAAGCAGATCGCGGCGCGCACGCTGCACGACATGAGCCGGCGCCGCAAAGGACCGTTCGTGATGCTCGACTGCCGGAGCGCAAGCAGTCTTGCCGCACATGGCTCGCTCGACAGTCTGCTGTTCGGGCACGAGCGTGGCGCATTCGGCGGTGCCGAGCAGCGCGAACCTGGCCTGTTCGAGCAGGCGAGCGGCGGCACCCTGTTTATCGACGAAATCGCCGAACTGCCGCGCGCGCAGCAGGATGCGCTGTTGCGCGCGCTCGATTCGCAGACCTTCATGCGGGTCGGCGGCACGCATCAGGTGGTGACCGACTTCCGCCTGATTGCGTCCACGCGCAAGATGCCGCACGCCGCGGTGGCCGACGGCAGCCTGCATGAAGACCTCGCGCTACGCCTCGAGGCCGCGGCGGTCACGCTGCCGCCCTTGCGCGAACGCGGCGACGACGCAGCGCTAATCGCGCAGGCGACCGTCGACGAGTTGAATCAGGAAGCCGCCGCCCGCGGGACAGCGGAACCGGCCAAGCAGGTCGGACCGAACTTCCTGCGCGAATGCCTGACGTACGAATGGCCCGGCAACGTGCGCGAATTGCAGGAGCGTGTACGGCGCGCCTATCACGCATCGGGCGACGTAGTGGAGTCGTTGCGCGCCGACGAAGCGGGCTCGGTGAACGGCCGCGATCTGAACGGCAGCCGTGTACAGGTGACGGTCGGCACACCGCTCGCCGATGTGGAAGAAATGCTGATTCGTGCGACGCTCGATGCGGTCGGCGGCACGCGCCATCGTGCGGCGTCGTTGCTCGGCATCAGTCCGAAGACGCTTTATAACAAGCTGCAACGGATGCGTCTGAACTGAGTCCCACTTGAGCTCTTGCGGCGATAAAGCAAAAAACGGCGCCTCCGGGGCGCCGTTTTTTTGTGCTGCTTTTTTTGTGCTGCTTCTGCGTGCCGAAGGATCGCCTCAGGCAAACGCGCTCCGCAGCAACGCTTGTGCTTGCAGATACTGCGGCTCCCCGACGAGCTTGCTCCACTTGAGCGCTTTGCCGCGCGGCCGCATGCGCTTGATGCGTTGCTGCGATTCCTTCGACGGCGTAAAGCGCAGCGCGTCGAGCACTTTCTCCGCTTCGTCCGGCTGATTGCAGATCAGCACCATATCGCAACCGGCTTGCAGCGCCGCAGTCGCGCCTTCGGTCAACGTGCCGCCCTGGCGCGCGGCTTCCATCGACAGGTCGTCGCTGAAAATCGCGCCTTCGAAGCGAAGCTTCTTGCGCAGAATGTCCTGCAACCAGACACGCGAAAAGCCCGCCGGCTTCGAATCGACCTGCGGATACACCACGTGTGCGGGCAGCACGGCACCGAGCGACAAACCGAGCCAGTCATACGGCGCCACGTCGTCGCGCAGAATTTCGTCGAGCGTCCGATTGTCGACCGGCATCGCGACATGCGAGTCAGCATGCGCGAAGCCGTGCCCCGGGAAATGCTTGCCGCAATTGCTCATGCCGGCCAACGCCAGACCATGGTTGAGGCTCTTCGCGAGCAAGGTCACCACGCGCGGATCGCCATGGAACGAGCGGTCGCCGATCACCTGTGATTGCCCGTGGTTCAGATCGAGCACCGGCGTGAAACTCAGGTCGATGCCGCACGCACGCAGTTCCGCCGCGAGGATATAGCCGACCGCGGTGGTCACCTTGGTGGCGTGCACGACGTCGCTGTCCCACAGCGCGCCGAGCTTGCCCATCGCCGGCAGCACCGTGAAGCCGTCCGTGCGGAAACGCTGCACGCGGCCGCCTTCGTGATCGACGGCGATCAGCAGATCCTCGCGGATTGCGCGGATCGAATCGGTCAGCGCAATCAGTTGCGCGCGGCTCTCGTAGTGGCGCGCGAACAGGATCACGCCGCCGGTCATGGGATGGGCAAGGCGGCGCTTGTCGTCGTCGTTCAGCGTTTTGCCGACCACGTCGAGCATCACCGGTCCAGGAGTGGTTTTCATCGAATTCCGCTAGAAGAAAGCTTTGGGCAATGACAGACACGGCCGGCCTGCGCCGCGTTCACATTATTTTTATTCGTCGGTGGCGGGCGGGTGCGGAACATCCGGCGCTGGCGGCGTCCGGGTCGTCATTACCGCGCCCGAAGGCCCCGCCGCTCCGGCAGCTTCTGCTGTTTCTGCGATCACGAACGATACCGCGTAGTCGCGCTCGTCGCTAAGTGTCACGCGCGCCGTGATGCCACGCGCGTCGAGCCATTCGGCGAGTTCGCCGGAAGCCACCACCATCGGCTCGCCGCTCGGCTTGTTGAGCGTTTGCAGCGCACGCCACGTCATCGGCCAGTGCATGCCAAGCCCGATCGCCTTGGAAAACGCTTCTTTCGCCGAGAAACGCGTGGCGAGAAATGCGAGACCGCGTACCGCGGAACGTGCGGCGCGCGCGTGATAAACGCGCAGTTCGTCCGGCCCGAGGACCTTTTCGGCAAACCGGCCGTTCGTGCGTGTCATCACCGCGGCTACGCGGCTGACCTGAACGACGTCGGTGCCAATGCCGTAGATCGCCATATGCGCCGCCGCGGCCTTAGGCGCGTGCGGCGAGACGGGCGGCGACCATGATCGCCTTCATCTCGCGCACTGCGTTGTCCCAGCCGGCGAAGATCGCATGCGCGACGATCGCGTGACCGATATTCAGCTCGACAATGCCCTCGATCGCTGCGATCTGCTGGACGTTGGTGTAGTGCAGGCCGTGGCCGGCATTGACCTTGATACCGAGCGTCGCACCGAACTCGACGGCGCGCACCACGCGCTCATATTCGCGCTGCTGTTCGGCGGGATCGTGCGCTTCGGCATAACGGCCGGTGTGCAGCTCGATCGCCGGGGCGCCGGCTTCGTGCGCGGCGCGGATTTGCGTCTCGTCCGGATCGATGAAGAGCGATACACGCGAATTCGCCTCGGCAAGTTGCTTGCAGGCGGCGCGCACGGCTTCGAACTGGCCGGCGACGTCGAGGCCGCCTTCAGTGGTCAGTTCCTGACGCTTCTCCGGCACGAGGCACACGTCATGCGGCTGCACCTCACAGGCGATATCAAGCATTTCCTGCGTGACCGCGCATTCAAGGTTCATGCGGGTTTTGAGCAAAGGCCGCAGCTTGCGCACGTCGGCATCGACGATATGGCGGCGGTCTTCGCGCAAGTGCAGCGTGATCACGTCGGCGCCCGCCTCTTCTGCCTGCAACGCGGCGCGGATTGGATCGGGGTAAGAGGTGCCGCGCGCATTGCGCAGCGTAGCGACGTGATCGATATTCACGCCCAGGTCGATGACATTCGGCGACGTAAGAAAGAAGCTCATAGGTTCTGCAAGTCGATCAGGATCTGGCGCGTCGCGAGCGGCGTGCCGCCAAGGTAAGTGTTGAGCAGAAAGCGCATCAGCGTTTTGCTTTGCGTCACCGTCTGCGCCCGATGGTAATCGTCCTTTTCCATATCGAGCAAGGTCTGTCCGGCAACCACCGGCCATTGTGCGGGCAGATCGTCGGACGCTTCACGTACACCGCGCTCCGGATCGAACACGTAACGGCCTTCGGCCAGCACCGCGCGGCGCGCGACCGTGCGATCGAGCGCCATCGCATAACCGGTTTCGCGCAACAGCACGCGTTCGAACGAGCGCAGCACCTGTACAGGCGGCTCGTCGTGCGCGAGACGCGTCATGGTGACCACGTAGTGATGGAACAACTGGGGATGCGGATCTTCACGCGCGCAGAACTTCACCAGCAGTTCGTTGACGTAGAAGCCGCACAGCAGCGCATCGCCCGCCAGCGGCAACATGCCGCCAACCCATTCGGCGCCGGTCAACGTGCGCACTTCCGATTTACCCGACCACGACAGCGCGAGCGGCTGAAACGTCTGCAACACACCGCGCAACGCGGAATGCGGACGCTTCGCGCCCTTCGCGACGAGCGCGAGACGGCCGTGATCGCGCGAGAGCACGTCGATAATCAGGCTGGTCTCGCGGTACGGATAACTATGCAGGACAAAGGCGGGTTGTTCCGCGATCCGGTATTCGGACGCGGAGGTGCGCGGCGCGCGGCGAACCGGCGCCTTGCGCGGCTCGCCTTCAGCGCCCTCGGCACTTTTGCTGGCGGATTTTCTGCTCGTGCGAGCCGGTTTGGACGGCTCGCGTGCCGGCGCGGCCGGCTCCGGGTCGTCCGGGTCAGCGTCGGAATTCAGCGTCATCCACGCGTCATTCGTACCCATACGCACGGAGTCCGGCTTCGTTGTCGGCCCAGCCGCTCTTCACCTTGATGAAGGTTTCCAGGTAGACCGGACCGTCGAACAACTTTTCCATGTCGAGGCGCGCTTCGGTGCTGATCTGCTTCAGCTTCGCGCCTTTCTGGCCGATGATCATCGCCTTCTGCGTGTCGCGCTCCACCATGATGGTCGCGAAAATGCGGCGCAGGCGTCCTTCGGTTTCGAATTTGTCGATCAGCACGGTGCTGGTGTACGGCAGCTCGTCGCCGGTCCAGCGGAACACTTTCTCACGCAGGATTTCGGCGGCGAGGAAGCGCTCGCTGCGATCGGTCAGGTCGTCTTCGCCATAGATCGGCGCGCCTTCCGGCAGGAACGGCTTGACCGTCTCCATCAGACGCTTGACGTCGTCGGGATGCTTCGCCGACAGCGGCACGATCTCGTTGAACTGGCGCAGCGTGCTCACCTGCTGCATGAACGGGAACAGCGAGTCCTTATCGGTCACGCGATCGAGCTTGTTGGCAATCAGCAGCGTGGGCACCGACGGCGGAATCAGGTCGAGCACTTTCTGGTCGTCCGGACCGAAGCGGCCGGCTTCGATCACGAACAGGATCGCGTCGACCGATGTCAGCGTGGAGGTGACCGCGCGATTAAGCGACCGGTTCAGCGCGCCGCTGTGCTTGGTCTGAAAACCCGGCGTATCGACGAAGATGTATTGCGCGTCTTCGAGCGTATGAATACCGGTGATGCGGTGGCGCGTGGTCTGCGCCTTGCGCGAGGTAATGCTGACTTTCTGGCCGACCAGCGCGTTCATCAGCGTGGACTTGCCGACATTCGGGCGGCCGACGATCGCGACCATGCCGCAGCGAAAACCAGTGGGAGTGGGAGCGTTCATATTCGGGCTACGGCAGGTTCAGATCGGCGCGCGTAAGAAACGCGCCGAGGGCATCAATGGCCCGCATCGGCGACGCGAGTTTGCACCGCGTCGGCTACGCCGGGTTCGGGTTCGGTCTGTGCGACGGCCGGCGCGCTGGGCGCGGGCGCGGCTGCACCGGGTGTGGTTTCACGGGCGCGATGTTTTTCGACGCTGCGCACGGTGACACTTTCAGGCTTCGCATCCGCGGATTTGGCTTCGATTTTCTCGGCCGGCTTGTCAGCGGACTTGTTCTCGCCGCTGTGGGCTACGTGCGCCGCGCGAATCACCGCCAGCGGCGCGGCGGTTGCGGCCGGCGCCGGACGCTCGATGGCACGCTCGGCGCTGGGTTCCGTCACCGCTGCGCGCGGCTCGGCGCGCCCTGCTCCGCGTTCATGCTTGCGCTCCGGGCTGCGCAGATCGAGCGCGGCCTGCACGCCGGTCACACCGGGCACAATCTCAGGCTCGGCATTCTTCTTCGCGGCACGCGCGCCTTTGGAGCGCTTGGGCTTCGCGACCACGGCCGGCGCCGCAGCCATGACTTCGTCGAGCGCCTTCTTGGCGGCCGCCTGCTCCGCCGCGCGACGGCTTGCGCCCGAGCCCGACACTTTCACGTCCAGCTTCGGCACCGTGCATTCGACTTCGAATTGCTGATTGTGCGCCGCACCATGAGTCGCGACGACGGTGTAGGTGGGCAATGCGATCTTGTGGCCCTGCAGGTATTCCTGCAGCAGCGTTTTGGCGTCCTTGCCGAGCGTGCGCGGGTCGATATGATCGAGAATGGGCACGTAGAGGCGCTTGATGACCGTCTGGGCGGCGTCGAAGCCGCCGTCGAGGAACACTGCACCCAGCACCGCTTCGAGCGTGTCAGCAAGGATCGAGGGGCGGCGAAACCCGCCGCTGCGCAGTTCGCCCTCGCCCAGCCGCAGGCCTTCGGAAATATTCAGGGCCTGAGCAATTTCGTACAGGGACTGCTGTTTGACCAGATTCGCGCGAACGCGGGACAGATCACCCTCGTCCAGTTTCCCGAAACGTTGGAACAAAAGCGCAGCCACCGCGCAATTTAGGACGGAATCGCCAAGAAACTCGAGCCGTTCGTTATGCGTGGCACTGTGACTGCGGTGCGTTAAAGCCTGGCGCAACAATTCCGCATTGCGAAATTCGTAGCGCAGACGGCTTTCCAACGGAGATAGGGGCATGGGCAGAGTATAACGCGGGCGCCTGCCCCGGCGAAAACGCGGGACGGCCAGCGGAAAAAGCGTGGTGAGACGACGTTACCGCGAGTTCTTAAAGTAGCGTGATAACACGCCGCGACTCACGTGACCCAGGCGTGGGCCACCGGCGCGGCGTGGTGTGCAATCGACGTATGCGTGCTCAGTGGAATGAGCCGATGCGTTTCAGATCGCTGAAGTTCATCCAGATGAAAAACGCACGGCCGACGACATTCTTGTCTGGCGCGAAACCCCAGTAACGGCTATCCGCGCTGTTGTCGCGGTTGTCGCCCATCATGAAGTAATTGCCAGGCGGCACTTTGCAGATCACACCGCGCGCGTTGTACGTGCAGTTGTCGCGATACGGATAATCTTCCGCGCCCACGATGAACGGCGGCACGGCCGGGTTGTTCAGAATCGCGTTCTTGCGGCCGTCGAGATCTTCTTCGAACTGCTTGGCGTAACCCAGACGCTCTTCGTCGAGGTAATCCGGCAGCGGCGTTTCCGGTACTGGCTTGCCGTTGATCGTCAGTTGCTTGTCCTGATAGGCGACGGTGTCGCCCGGCAGACCGATCACGCGCTTGATGTAGTCGACGGATTCATCTTTCGGGTAGCGGAACACCACCACGTCGCCGCGTTCCAGCGGACGGCCTTGCGTAATCTTGGTGTTGATGATCGGCAGACGGATACCGTAGTCGAATTTATTGACGAGGATGAAGTCGCCCACCAGCAAAGTCGGCACCATTGAACCCGACGGAATCTTGAACGGCTCGACCACGAACGAGCGCACCACGAACACCACCAGAATCACCGGGAAAAAGCTCGCCGAATACTCGAGCCACCACGGTTGACGCAGCTTGTCGTCACGAAGACGGGCGCGCGTTTGCGCCGCGTTTTCGTCGGCGAAACGCTCGCCGACGCGCGTTTGCTGACGGTCGAACTCAGCGACCGCGGCCTCCGCCGCGCGCCGCCGTTGCGGCATGAAAACCAGTTTGTCTGCGACCCATGCAACGCCCGTCAAAATGACGAGCACAAAAAGAATCAGCGCAAAATTCATAGGGTTCCGTTGTTCGTCTTATTTGTCTTCGACACGCAGAATCGCGAGGAAAGCCTCTTGCGGAATCTCGACGGACCCGACCTGCTTCATTCGCTTCTTGCCTGCCTTTTGCTTTTCCAGCAGCTTTTTCTTACGGCTAATATCGCCGCCGTAGCATTTTGCCAGCACGTTCTTACGCAACGCTTTAATGTTCTCGCGCGCGATAATGTTCGAACCGATGGTGGCCTGAATGGCGACGTCGTACATTTGACGCGGAATCAGTTCGCGCATCTTGGCCGCCACTTCGCGGCCGCGGTACTGGCTTTGCGAGCGGTGCACGATCACGGACAGTGCATCCACCTTGTCGCCGTTGATCAGCATGTCGACTTTCACGACATCCGCCGCGCGATATTCCTTGAACTCGTAATCCATCGACGCGTAGCCGCGTGAGATCGACTTCAGACGATCGAAGAAATCGAGCACGACTTCGCCCATCGGGATTTCGTAGGTCAACTGCACCTGGCGACCGTGATACTGCATGTTGATCTGCGCGCCGCGCTTTTGCGTGCACAGCGTGATCACCGCGCCGACATAATCTTGCGGCATGTACAGATTCACGGTGACGATCGGCTCACGCACTTCTTCGATCTTCGACGGCTCCGGCATCTTGGCCGGATTCTCGACCATGATGGTCGTGCCGTCGCGCTGCAGCACTTCGTACACCACGGTCGGCGCCGTGGTGATCAGGTCCATGTCGAACTCGCGTTCGAGACGCTCCTGCACGATTTCCATGTGCAACAGGCCGAGGAACCCGCAACGGAAGCCGAAGCCCAGCGCCTGCGAGACTTCAGGCTCGTACATCAGTGAGGCGTCGTTCAGCTTCAACTTTTCCAGCGAGTCGCGCAGCGCGTCGTACTGGTTCGCTTCGACCGGATAGAGACCCGCGAACACCTGCGGCTTCACTTCCTTGAAGCCCGGCAGCGGCTCGGCGGCCGGACGATTCATCAGCGTGACGGTGTCGCCCACCTTCGCGGCAGCCAACTCCTTGATGCCGGCGATGATGAAGCCCACCTGACCGGCGGACAGCGATTCGAGATTCTTCGACTTCGGCGTGAAGACACCGACATGCTCGACCGGATACTGCGCGTCGGTCGCCATCATGCGGATCTTGTCTTTCGGACGCAGCGTGCCGTTGACGATGCGCACCAGCATCACGACGCCGACGTAGTTGTCGAACCAGGAATCGATGATCAACGCCTGCAGCGGCGCGGCCGGGTCGCCCTTGGGCGGCGGCACCTTGGCGATCAGCGCTTCGAGCACGTCTTCCACGCCGAGGCCAGTCTTGGCGCTGCAATGCGTGGCGTCGGTGGCGTCGATACCGATTACGTCTTCGATTTCTTCGATTGCGTTCTGGGGATTCGCCGCCGGCAGGTCGATCTTGTTGAGCACCGGAATCACGTCGACGCCGAGCTCGATTGCCGTGTAGCAATTGGCGACGGTTTGCGCCTCGACACCCTGGCTCGCATCGACGACCAGCAGCGCGCCTTCGCACGCGGACAGCGAGCGGCTGACTTCGTATGAGAAGTCGACGTGGCCCGGCGTGTCGATCATGTTCAGGTTGTAGATCTGCCCATCACGGGCCTTGTACGTCAGTGCGGCGGTCTGTGCCTTGATGGTGATGCCGCGCTCGCGCTCGAGATCCATCGAGTCGAGCACTTGAGCTTCCATCTCGCGGTCGGACAAGCCGCCGCAAATCTGGATGATGCGATCGGCGAGCGTCGACTTGCCATGGTCGATGTGCGCAATGATCGAGAAGTTACGAATATGATTCATTCAGTACCGATCAAGCGAAAAAGGCGCGCTCGGACAATAGCGGAGCACGCCTTGTAAGTAGGTGAAAAACCTATCTATTTTAGCCGAAAAGGCTATCGCCCGGCGCATCTTGCGAGGACCGGGCGGAAAAGACGGCTCAGCAACTAACGTGTATGGGACCCGGGTAAGCGTTGAAGCGCCGGCTCTGGGCGACAGGAGAGGCGTGAAACGTAAGATGGAGAACGCCCGGCGTTCGGGTGTCTGAGGCGCGCCGGAGGTCGCTAGGGCGCCGGCGCGAGACGCGCGGCCAGCGCGGCACGAACCCGCGCGGCGTCAAGGTGATAGTGACACAGTTCGACGCCGTCGCAGACCAGAACCGGAACCCATTCGTTGTAACGGGCTTCCAGCAAGGGATCGGCGTCGACGTCGACCACTTCGACTTGCGCGCCGAACTCGGCCAGCAATGGCTCCAGCGCCGCGCGCATGTCCTCGCACAGATGGCACCACGCGCGCCCGTAGAGTGTGAGCGGCGCCACGATGCCTACTTCTGCGTGCTGCGCGGGCGCACCGGCACGAACTGCGTGTTTTCGCCGCGGCGAACCAGCAGCGCGACCATTTTCTGCGAATCGAGATGCGAGGTCACATCGTCGAACTGCTTTGCGCTGGTGATATCCGTGTCGCCGACTCGCAGCACGATATCGCCCTTTTGCAGACCTACACGAGCCGCCGGGCCGTCAGCCGCGTCCACCTGCACGCCACCGTGCAGCTTCAGCGCCTTCAGTTGATCGGCGGGGATATCGCTGACGGCGAGACCCAACACGTTCGTCGCGCGTTGCTTCGGCACCGGCGCCTTCTTTTCATCCGCCTTCGCGGTCTTGTCCGGCTGCATCTCCGCGATCGTAACCGGCAGATCGCGAGTCTGCCCCTTGCGCCAGATTGTGATCGTCGACTTGGTGCCCGGTTTCGTGTCGCCGACCATACGCGGCAAATCCGTTGCGGTATCGACCGAGTGACCGTTGAACTTCAGGATGATGTCGCCCGGCTGCACGCCGGCCTTATCCGCCGGACCGCCCGGTTCGACGCTGCTGACCAGCGCGCCCTGCGCCTTTGGCAAGCCCAGCGAATCGGCTACGTCTTTGGTCACTTCGCCGATCGCGACCGCGATCCGGCCACGCACGACCTTGCCCGAGGTTTTGAGCTGCTCGGCCACACGCATCGCTTCGTCGATCGGAATCGCGAACGAGATGCCCATGAACCCGCCGGTGCGGCTGTAGATCTGCGAATTGATGCCGATCACTTCACCTTGCATATTGATCAGCGGACCACCCGAGTTACCCGGATTCACGGCCACATCGGTCTGGATAAACGGCAGGTAATCGCCCGTGTCGCGCCCTTTCGCGCTGACGATACCGGCAGTCACGGTGTTCTCGAGACCGAACGGCGAACCGATCGCGACCACCCATTCACCCACACGCACCTTGTTCGAATCGCCGATGGTAATGGTCGGCAGATTGGCAGCGCTGATTTTCACGACCGCGACGTCGGTACGATCGTCGACACCGACGAGTTTCGCCTTGAATTCGCGCTTGTCGGTGAGCGTGACGTAGATGGTGTCCGCGTCGTCGACGACGTGCGCGTTGGTCATCACATAGCCGTCGGCCGACAGGATAAAGCCTGAGCCGACGCCACTATTCTGTTCGGGATCGGTGTTGTCCGGCGAGTCCTGACTGCCGCCGCTGCCTCCGTTATCACCGCCGCGCGGCGAACCGGGCGATTGCGGCGACTGGGGCAGCGGGATGCCGAAAAAGCGGCGAAAGAACTCGGACATATCGCCGTCGTCCATACCCGGTGGCAGACCGCCGCGCGCGCCGCTGTTCGACACACGTGTAGTCGTGCGAATGTTGACGACCGCCGGGCCTACCTTGTCGACCAGGTCGGTGAAGTCGGGGAGGTTGGCTGCGGGAGCCGCCGACGCCGTATGCGGTACGAGCGGCAAACACGCCGCTACCACCGCGGCCGCGAGGAATTTGCGTACCGAGAAAGTCGTCATATCGTAGCGAGCCGAGGAATTCGAGGAGTCGGAGGGTTACTTCGGAGCTTTATATTCTATGGCAGACGCAAATTGCTGCAATGTGGTCTGGGGCACTTCACCGAGCAGAGTAATCCAGAAGTCACCGCGACGCTTGACCAGCACATGCGTCGCGCCGCTACTGCCCGCGCCTTCCTTGCGAGTATTGTTTTCGACCGGCTCGACGAACACCGAAATCGCCGCGAGGCCGTCGGAGAAGACAGCCTGGTCGACCGGGATGGTCGGCTGGCCGGCGTCTCGCGCGGCCATTGGACGGCGCAACTCACGAATCTTGCGGAAGCCCGGCACGGTCGGCGCGATCTGCCAGCCTTGCGCTTCCATATCGACAGGCTCGACCGGCGGACGAACCACCGTCCAGCCTGTCGTATTACGAATGCCGTTGACGATGGCGCTCTTGTCCACCGGAACGCCAATGCGAATCTGCGAAAACGACAATTGCTCGAGCACCTGACCGTTCGAATCAAGCGTCTGCGCGCGCAGCAACAGACCGGTCTTCTTGTCGGCCCACAGCTTGTACGCAAAGCGATACGCATCTTTCGGATCGAGCTCGATCACCTCGCTGTCGACACCGGCCACGCGGTCGTCACCCAGCAGCTTCGGCTCGTACACCGAGAGCACCTGTTCGCCGCTCACTGCGAGCAGTGCCGGGAACGAGTCTTTATTCTGACGCTTCTCCACGACGCACAGATGCCGCTCCGGCACGAACGTGTAGAGATCGTCGTTATGACGCAGCATCTTGCGCGGCTTGCCGTCGAGGCTTTCGAGCTGCTCGAATTCGCCGTCCGCACGGGTTGCGTAGTGCGAGATGCGCGAGGTCTGAACGAAATTGCCGCGCTGATAGACGAACGCGCCCTCGTAGTTCTGCTGCTGCGCGGCCTGATGGATCCGGTCGAGCAGATCCGCGGCCGTGCGACGGGCGATAAGTGGGTCGTTGGTTTGCGCAAAGACCCGCGGCGTAGCGGACAACAACACAGCTGCGCAGAACAGAAATGCCGGCAGCCGCCCCCAGATAGTCGTTATATTCAACCGCGGAGTCTGCATCAAACTATTGGCCTTGCGTAGTGACGGCGGCGGCGCGGATCAGCGGCATCGAGCCCGGCATGACCGGTTGTTGCGCGAATTGCTGGTGAGCTTCCAGGTACTGGTCGAGACTTGCGTCACGAATGATATTGGCGTCTTGTGCAACCGGCATGACCGTGGCGGCCGGCACCGAAGCCATGGCCACGCGTTGCAGCGAATCGCCGTGCGACTGGACCGACGCGACTTGCGTCATACCCGGACCGCCCGGCACGCCTTGCAGTTGCGGCACGACAATCCAAGTCAGCGTGGCAGCCGCGGCGGCGACCGCAAAAGCCGGCACGACACGGCGGCGCAAGGCCAACAGACGGCGCGCGACCGGCATTGCGGCAGGCGCAAGGACGTGCGGCTCGTTTTCGAAACGCGCAGCGAAACCGTTCAGGAACGCACTGCTCGCCGCCGGGCTGACCGCCAGATCGTCCGAACGCAATGCGTCGCCGATCAGGTGATAGCTCGACCAGGCGGCGCGATCTTCAGCCTCCAGCCCGGAAAAAAATTTGTCCAGATTCAGATGCTCTTCGCCGAACAACTCACCGTCGACAAAAGCGGACAGACGCTCGCCGCGCGAGCTGACTTGCGATTGCATCGAGACCGACCCCATGATGCTCCCCATCTTACAAACACCCCGTAGTGACACCACTAACCCAGATATTGCACCCGCGCCCCTTCTGGCCGGCTGGTCTATTACCAGCGCTTGCCTTCGGGTGTGTCAAGCAACGGACGCAATTTTGCCGCAATGGCTTCGCGAGCGCGGAAAATTCGTGATCTGACTGTGCCAATTGGGCAACCCATCATCTCAGCGATTTCCTCGTAACTCAAACCTTCAATTTCACGAAGAGTAATGGCGGTGCGCAACTCTTCCGGTAAAACCGCCATTGCAGCATTGACCGTCTCAGCGATCTGCTTGCTCATCAACATCGACTCAGGCGTGTTGATATCCCTTAGTTGGTCGGCGTCCGAGAAAGTTTCAGCTTCTTCAGCATCTGCTTCGGTCGAAGTGGGTGCGCGCCGCCCTTGGGTCGCAAGGTAGTTCTTTGCCGTGTTGACCGCAATCCGGTACAACCACGTATAAAAGGCCGATTCCCCGCGAAATTGCGGCAATGCCCGGTACGCTTTGATAAAGGCGTCCTGCGCGACGTCCTCCACTTCGGCGGGGTCCCGCACGAGGCGCGAGATCAGCCGGAGAATCTTACGGTGGTATTTGGAGACCAGAAGCTCGAACGCGGCCTTGTCGCCCTTCTGGACGCGCTCGACCAGCAGCTGATCAATTTCTTTTTCGCTCACCTGATAAATCCGTTAACTATAGGGCGCATGGCGGGGGACCATTGTAGCGTCCCCATCACTGCGGCACGTTACTACGGTAACAGCGGTTACAGTCGTTACAGTCAGGCACCCGCGCCGCGCCGGCCCAGTACAGCCAGCTGGCGGAAGACCGCTGCGGGTAGCGCGTCGGCAGTGAGGAGCATCGTGCCAGAGCGACCGTGATCCGGCGCAAGTACCAACACAAGCAGGCGGCCGCTCCACAGCGAACAGGCGGCAACGCTGCCCTGAACCAGCAAACTCCCCGTGCAATCCCATGCCGACAGCCCATCCGGCCCGATTTTGAGCGCGACGGGCTGCTTGCGTTCATGTCTAACCGCGCACAGCGCTAGCAGCGCCAAAGCGGCAAGTGTCAACGGGACGGCCCGCCAATAGCCAAGATGCGATGCCAGGCAGGTATGGACAGCCAAAGCGGCAATCAGGACGAAGCCCCACATCGCCGCGCGCAATGCGGCGGAGCGACGCAGCGTGATACGTTGCGTCGCTCCGCCGGGCGTGGCCGATTCTGGGGAAGACGCCGGCAGAGCCGGCGTCGTCGACTGGCGTGTCACCAAGCGACAGTGGATCAGGTGCGCTTGAAGACCAGCGTGCCGTTCGTGCCGCCGAACCCGAACGAGTTCTTCAGCGCGACGTCGATCTTCATCTCCCGCGCGGTGTTGGCGCAGTAGTCGAGATCGCATGCCGGATCCTGATTGAAGATGTTGATCGTCGGCGGCGAGATCTGATGATGCACAGCCAGCACCGTGAACACCGACTCCAGACCGCCGGCGCCGCCCAGCAGGTGACCCGTCATCGACTTGGTCGAATTCACGACCATGTCTTTGGCGTGGTCGCCGAAGGCGCGCTTGATGCCGGTGGTTTCGGCCAGATCGCCCAAGCGGCGTGGACGTGCCGTGCGCGTTCAGGTAATTCACCTGATCGGCGTTGACGCCCGCGTTCTTCATGCGCCGCCAGCATGCAGCGGCGCGCGCCGTCGCCGTCTTCCAGCGGCGCGGTCATGTGATAGGCGTCGCCGCTCATCCCGATAGCCGCTGACTTCGGCGTAAATCTTCGCGCCGCGTGCCTTCGCGTGTTCGTACTCCTCGAGCACCATCACGCCGGCGCCCTCGCCCAGCACGAAACCGTCGCGATCCTTGTCCCACGGACGGCTGGCCGTTGCCGGATCGTCATTGCGCTGCGACAGCGCGCGCGCCGCCGCAAAGCCGCCGATGCCGAGCGGCGACACGGTGGATTCCGCACCGCCGGCGATCATCACGTCGGCGTCGCCGTATTCGATCAGGCGCGAAGCCTCGCCGATACAGTGCAGACCGGTCGTACACGCGGTGACGATGGCCAGATTCGGACCCTTGATGCCGAACTTGATCGACAGATGGCCGGAGATCATGTTGATGATCGACGCCGGCACGAAGAACGGCGAAATACGGCGCGGACCGCGGTTCAGCAACTCGGTTTGCGTCACTTCGATCATCGGCAAACCGCCGATGCCCGAGCCAACTACGACGCCGATGCGCTCCGAATTCTCGTCGGTGACTTCGAGGCCGCTGTCCTGCATCGCCTGGATGCCAGCCGCAATGCCGTAATGGATGAACGTATCCATATGGCGCGCTTCCTTACCGGGGATGTAGTCCTCGATATTGAAGCCCTTCACCTCGCCGGCGAAACGAGTCGAAAAGTTCGACGCATCGAACTTCGTAATATTGGCAATACCCGACTTGCCGGCGACCAGATTGGCCCAGCCGTCGGCAACATTATTGCCAACAGGCGAAATCAGCCCCAGGCCTGTAACAACAACACGACGGCGGCTCACGGTAACCCCTTTTTCATAGATGACAAAAACAAAAGCCACAGCGGCCACAGGAACGTGCCCTGTGTGCCCTGTGGCTGTTAAGTCTGCAATCGCGCGGAAAGTTGCGCTGTCAACATCGCTGGCTCCTGCACGGCAAAAAACGCCAACCCTGCTAGCGCCGGCAACCGACACGGCAGGGCGTCATACGCCGCCAACGCAGAAACGCGGGCGTGAATGACCTTAGGCCTTGACGTTCGCGCGAGCGTAATCGATCGCTTGCTGAACGGTGGTGATCTTCTCGGCTTCTTCATCCGGAATTTCCATGCCGAATTCGTCTTCGAGGGCCATTACGAGCTCAACGGTGTCGAGCGAGTCGGCGCCGAGGTCGTTCACGAACGAAGCGTCGTTCTTGATTTCAGCTTCGGCAACGCCCAGTTGTTCTGCGACGATCTTCTTGACGCGCTGTTCGATATTGTCCATTAACCCCTCCAAGGGAAAAGAAGTTCAAAAATACAGGTGCGCGCATTTTATCAGGTTTGACCCGGCAAAAAAGCGGCGCATCGGGTTCCTGTCAAGGCATGCGCCTTACGCTTTTGCAAACGCGTCAAGGCGCGGATAGTAACCGAAATTGGTTACGACATGTACATTCCGCCGTTCACATGCAGTGTCGTGCCGGTGATATAGCCTGCTTGCGGCGACGCCAGAAACGCCACGGCGTGTGCGATGTCTTCCGGACTGCCGAGGCGGCCGAGCGGAATCTGCGTCTTCAGAGCCGCCTGCTGCTCTTCCGGCAGGGTCTTGGTCATGTCGGTGTCGATGAAGCCCGGCGCCACGCAGTTCACGGTAATGCCGCGACTGCCGATCTCACGCGCGAGCGCCCGCGTCATGCCCGCCACGCCCGCTTTCGCTGCGGCGTAGTTGACCTGTCCCGGGTTGCCGGCCGAGCCGACCACCGACGTGATATTGATGATGCGGCCGCCCTTTGCTTTCATCATCGGGCGCAACACGGCGCGCGACAGACGGAACACAGATTTGAGATTGGTGTCGACCACCGCGTCCCAGTCGTCGTCCTTCATGCGCATGGCCAACTGGTCTTGCGTGATGCCGGCGTTGTTCACGAGCACGTGCAGCGCCCCGAATTCTTTTACCGTGCCATCGATCAGCGCCTCGGCCGCACCGGCGTCGTTCACATTGAGCACCGCGCCGCGGCCGTTCACGCCAGCCGCACCAAACGCCTCAGTGATCGCGGCCGCGCCGCTTTCGCTGGTCGCCGTGCCAATCACGGTCGCGCCCTGGCGCGCCAGTTCCATCGCGATCGCCCGGCCGATGCCGCGCGAAGCGCCCGTCACGATTGCGATCTGCTTGTCGAGAGTCTTTTCCATCTGTCAGTCCGGGTGCCCTTCGGAGGGCTGATTGATTCTTAAGGCCGCTTTTGAGGCCGCTTCCAAGTCCGTTTCTACGTCCGCTTCTACGTCCGCTTCTACGTCCGCTTCTACGTCCGCTTCTACGTCCGTTTCACAGCACGTTTAGCGCGGCGTTTAGCCTGCGCTCACGAGCTTGAGCGTCTCTTCCAGCGAGGCCGGATCGAACACCGAAGCGCCAACCAGACTGCCGTCGATGCGCTTGGTCAAACCCGCAAGGACCTTGCCCGGCCCGCACTCGATCACGTGCGTGACGCCCTGCGCCGCCATGGCCTGCACGCTTTCGACCCAGCGCACCGCGCCGGCGGCCTGGCGTACGAGCGCGTCCTTGATTTTCGCGGGTTCGTTGACCAGGGCGACGTCGACGTTGTTGATCACAGGAATCGACGGCACCTGAATATTGACGCTTGCCAGATACTCGCGCAGTTGATCCGACGCTGGCTTGAGCAGCGACGAATGGAACGGCGCCGAGACCGGCAGCGGCAGCGCGCGCTTGGCGCCCTTCGCCTTGGCGACCTCACAGGCCTTTTCGACCGCGGCCTTGTGGCCCGCAATCACGACTTGCGAGGGCGCATTGAAATTCACCGCTTCGACGACACCCGCAACCGACGCCTCAGCACAAACCGCGCGCACCGTGTCGTCATCGAGACCGAGAATTGCGGCCATGCCGCCTTCACCGACCGGCACTGCCGTTTGCATCGCCTGCGCCCGGAAACGCACGAGCGGCACCGCGTCGCGGAATGCCAGCGCGTCCGCCGCGACCAGCGCGGTGTATTCGCCGAGGCTATGACCGGCCACGATGGCCGGCTTCGGGCCGCCCGCTGCCTGCCACGCGCGATAGATCGCGTAGGCGGCGGTCAGCATGACCGGCTGCGTATTGGTGGTGAGGTTCAGATCTTCGACGGGACCTTCGGCGATCAGTTTGCCGAGATCCTGATTGAGCGCGTCGGACGCTTCCTGAACCGTCTCGCGCACGACCGCGTGATCGGCGAAGGCGTTGAGCATGCCGACCGATTGCGATCCTTGCCCAGGAAAAACGAACGCAAATTTCATATCGTCCCCAAATTCGATGTTGTCAGTTGTGGGTGGCGCGCCGCGTCGATAAGCAGCGCTTACGCGCATGCGAGCGCTGCGGGCAGCGCTCGCCATGGCAGCGCGATTATCAGTAGCGGATAACCGACGCGCCCCACGTAAAGCCGCCCCCGACGCCTTCGATCAACACGTTCTGGCCGCGCTTGATGCGGCCGTCGCGCACCGCGACGTCAAATGCGAGCGGAATGGACGCAGCCGACGTATTGCCGTGCTCGCCCACCGTGACGACCATGCGCTCCTGCGGCAAGCCGAGCTTGCGGCAGGTGCTTTGCATGATGCGGATATTGGCCTGATGCGGAATCAGCCAGTCGATCTGCTCAGCCGTCAGATCGGCCTTGGCGAGCGCTTCAACGGCGACCTTTTCGAGCACATTGACAGCGAGTTTGAACACCGCCTGGCCATCCATATGCAGGAACGCGCTACCGGCGACCACACCGCCGTTCACGTTGCCCGGCGTGCAGAGAATGTTCGAATGGCTGCCGTCGGCGTGCAATGCGCTGGCCAGCACGCCCGGTTCCTCGGACGCCTGCAGGATGACTGCGCCCGCGCCGTCGCCGAACAGCACGCAGGTGGTGCGATCCTTGAAGTCGAGAATGCGCGAGAAGGTTTCCGCGCCGATCACGAGTGCCGTGCGATGCTGACCACTGCGAATGAAGCTGTCCGCGGTCGCCACCGCGTAAGCGAAGCCGGAACAGACGGCCTGCACATCGAACGCCGCGCCATGATTCTTGATGCCGAGCTTGTTCTGCAACAGGCACGCCGTGCTCGGAAATACAAAATCCGGCGTGGAGGTTGCGACAATGATCAGATCGATGGATTGCGGATCGATATCAGCCGCTTCGATCGCGCGCTGCGCGGCGACCAAGGCCAGATCGCTGGTGGTGACATCGGGTTCGGCGAAGTGACGCGCGTGGATGCCCGTGCGGGCAACGATCCACTCGTCGCTCGTTTCGACGCCTTCTCTGGCGAGACGCTCAGCCAGATCCTGATTGGTGATGCGCGCGGGCGGCAGGTAGCTGCCGGTGCCCAGCACGCGGGAGTAAATTGTCGATTGAGCCATTATGCCTTCGAGGATTGCGCAGCGTAGGGCTCGGCAGGCTGGCCTGCGAGCGGGCTTGCGTGGCCCGCGCCGCTTGCGTCGCGCGCTGCCTGTTCGAGAGAACCCGCGTTCTCTTCCATCGCTCGCGCAAGGCGCTCCAGCACGCCGTTTTTGACGGCATCATACCCGCGTTTGATAGCCCACTCAAACGCGTAGGCATCCGCCGAGCCGTGACTTTTGATCACCAGCCCGCGCAAGCCGAGCAGCGCGGCGCCATTGTATTGCCGGTGGTCGACGCGCTTCTTGAAGCGCATCAATACCGGCAACGCGAGTACCGCCATCACCTTGGTCAGCCACGAACGGCCGAATTCTTCCTTGATGATATTGGAAAGCATCTGAGCGAGGCCTTCCGAGGTCTTCAATGCCACATTACCGACAAAACCGTCGCAAACGATCACGTCGACCGTGCCCTTGAAGATATCGTTGCCTTCAACGTTGCCGTGGAAGTTAAGTGTACTCGCGCGCAGCAGTTCGCCGGCGCGTTTGATGGTCTCGTTACCCTTGATGACTTCTTCGCCGATGTTGAGCAGGCCGATGGTGGGCCGCTCCTTACCTTCGAGCGCGGACACGAGCGCGTGCCCCATCTCCGCGAACTGCAGCAGGTGCTGCGGCTCGCAATCGACGTTGGCGCCCAGGTCGAGCATCATCGTGTAGCCATTGGGATTGGGCAGTGCCGACGCGATGGCCGGGCGTTCGATGCCCGACAGCGTTTTAAGCACATAGCGCGAGACCGCCATCAGCGCGCCGGTATTGCCGGCGGAAATGCAGGCTTGCGCCTCGCACTCCTTGACGCGGTTCAGCGCCACGCGCATGGACGAATCTTTTTTCTTGCGCAGCGCGACTTCCACCGGATCGTCCATGGCGACGATCTCGGTGGCGGGCACAACGGTCAGCGCCGGCAGGTCCTGAGCCTTTAACTTCTTCAACTGCGCGCGGATCGCACTTTCAATGCCGACGAGCATCAAGTGCGCATCGGGATGCGAACGAACGAAGTTGACGGCCGCGGGAACGGTCACGGACGGGCCGTGGTCGCCTCCCATGCAATCTATCGTGAGCTTTACTGTCATGGAGTGCGACGAATTTCAGGCGCCCTGCATGGGATTGCGGTAAGCGCCGAAGCGCCAACTGCGATCGACACAAAAAAGCGGCAGTTGAATGCCGCCTTTTTGCCGAGCCGGGAAAATGTCAAGCGAGCCGATCGCCACGCGAAACGCCAAGGGCGCAACGCAGTGAAACGATTAGTCGTTCTTCGTCTTGACGACTTTCTTGCCGCGATAGTAGCCGTTCGGGCTAACGTGGTGACGCAGATGCACTTCACCCGTGCTCGGCTCAACCGCCAGCGGCGCTGCCGAGAGGAAATCGTGCGAACGGTGCATACCGCGCTTCGACGGCGACTTCTTGTTTTGTTGAACTGCCATGACTAACTCCTAAAAATTTTCCGAATTCTAACACAGCCCGACCCGGTGTCCGCCACTGGCCGAATGGCCAATGCGCCCGCATCGCGCTCCCATACAACTGTTCAGTGCTTCTTGTCGTCCGGCTCACCGCGCTTGAGACTTTCGAGCGCCGCGAACGGATTGGGCCGCTTGGGCTCACCGCCCTCGCCAGCTTCGTCCTGCGCGGCATCGTCGCCCTCGCCTTCTGCACCGGCCACACCAGAGACGAGACTCTCGTGCACTTCGGGACACACCTCATGCTTGGGCACGAGCGGCAAGGAAAGCAGCAACTCTTCTTCGATCAAGTCGATGAGATCGAACTGGCGCGAGCCCACGATCACTTCGACTTCATCCTCGTCGAGCGGAAACTCTTCGGCTTCCGCCTCAGTGTTGACGATCCGGTAGGTTGCATCGACGTTGAATGCCTGCAAATACGGCGTCATGCACCGCTGACATTCGAGCCATGCGGCGCCGTGAACCGCCATCCTCAAATAAGGCTGCGGACCCTCGGTGCCGTCATCCTGCAATTCCGGCTGCATCGCCCCTTCGGCTTGCCAGGTGAACGCGGTATCGCGGTCTGGCGGTTCTGCCGCGACTTCGTTTAACATGCGCGGCAGTTGCGAGACGCGCACGACACCCGCGGCCTGACGCCCACTCCGCGCAAATTCGAACAGATCGAGATCATGCGGGTCGGGTAGACCAGCAGGGTTGCCAGGATGTTGAGTCATGTGCGCTCCTGCGTCGGCAAGGATTTCGCCGGGGTAAATCGGTCGGCACTGTAGCCCGCGAGCGCATTAAAAAGGCTCGCTTGGCTCAAGCATACCGATGAAAAGCCCAAAATCATATCCGTTTTGTCTTTTCGAGTCAAACACTTAAGCCCGTACTCGCGCAAGCACCGCGCGGCTCCGTACGCCTTGCCTCCCTAGCCGTTGGTTGATCATGCCAAATTCCCTCAAACGCCCGTCACGCCTCATTCTGGCATCGAGCTCGCCCTATCGCCGCGAACTGCTTGAACGCCTGCGCGTTCCGTTCGATGTCGTCGTGCCGGCAATCGACGAAACGCCGCTCGCGGACGAAACGCCCGAAGTGACCGCGCTGCGGCTTGCCGAAGCGAAAGCTCGCGCCGCGGCCCGCAGCCTCAGCGCCGACGAAGCCGCGCTCGTGATCGGCTCCGACCAGGTCGCCACATACGACGGCCGGCAGATCGGCAAGCCCGGCACGCACGATAACGCGCTCGCCCAGTTGCAGGCAATGCGCGGCCGCGAGGTGCTATTTCATAGTGCACTCTGCCTGTTCGACAGCGGCTCGGGCACCGTGCAATCCGCCGACGTCGTCACGCGCGTGCTGTTCCGCGATCTGCCGGACGCTGCGCTGGAAGCCTATCTACGCGCCGAAACGCCTTACGATGTCGCGGGCAGCGCCAAGTCCGAAGGCCTCGGCATCGCTTTGCTCGAGGCCATCCATTCCGACGATCCTACGGCGCTCGTCGGCTTGCCGTTGATCGCGCTGTCGCGCATGCTGCTCGCAGCCGGCTATCCACTACTGGGGGCGCAATGAGCGGCACGCTGTATCTGATTCCAAACACGCTCGGCGAAGGCGACACCGACGCGCTCGACGCCGTCTTGCCGGCGCCGGTGCGCGCCCGCGCGGCCTCGCTGCAGTACTACATCGGCGAAAACGCCAAAACCACGCGTGCATTTCTGAAGAAAGTCGGCACCGAGCGGCCGATCCAGGAAATCGAAATTCGCGAACTGAATGTCAACACGCCGGCGGGCGAAATCGACAAACTGCTCGCGCCGGTGCTGGCCGGGACCGACGCCGGCCTGGTCTCCGAAGCGGGTTGCCCGGCGGTCGCCGACCCCGGCGCCCTGCTGGTACGCCGCGCGCACGAGCGCGGTGTCAAAGTCGTGCCGTTTGTCGGGCCGAGTTCGATTCTGCTGGCGTTGATGGCCTCCGGCCTGAATGGGCAGAGCTTTGCGTTCCACGGCTATCTGCCGGTCGACGCGACCGAACGGGCCAAACGTCTGCGCGATCTGGAACAGCAATCGCGCAAGGCGAAGCAAACGCAAATCTTTATTGAAACGCCCTACCGGAATCGCGCTTTGCTCGACACCCTGCTCGCGACCTGCGCGCCGTCGACACTCGTGTGCGTCGCAGTCGACCTGACACTCGAAACGGAAACAATCGCGAGCCGGACCGTAGCCGACTGGAAGAAGAAGCCCGCAATCGATCTGCACAAACGCCCGGCGATTTTCCTGATCCTTGCCGTTTAAGCGCCGTTCACCGACACAAAAACATCGAAGAAACAAAAAGCCCCGCGCGATCGCCATTCGATCGCGCGGGGCTTTTTTCTGCTTAAGACTCAGAGTTCAGTCAACGTAGGTTCAGCTTCCCGCCGAGCGCCATCGCATGAACGGCGCCACTACCGACCGCCGCGCCGAACTTGCGCGCCACCCGATCGGTAATGCTTTCCTTCACGGTGTAATCGACGATATCCGGCGCCTTGAACAGGTCACGGGCGACGTAGTCTGCGTCGCCGAAGCCATCAGCCAACCCCAGGTCAACGCTCTTCTGACCAGTCCAGAAAAGTCCCGAGAACATATCCGGCGTCTCGTGTAGACGCTTGCCACGCCCCTGGCGAACCGCATCAATGAATTGGGCATGGATCTGGTCGAGCATGTCTTGTGCATGTTCGTCCATCTTCGGCGTTTCCGGCGAGAACGGATCGAAAAAGCCCTTGTTCTCACCCGACGTGTGCAAGCGGCGCTGCACGCCGAGTTTATCCATCAGGCCAGTAAAGCCAAAGCTGTCCATGAGCACGCCGATCGAGCCGACGATGCTCGCCTTGTCCACATAGATCTTGTCCGCCGCAGCCGCCGCGTAATAACCGCCCGACGCACACATGTCACCCACCACCACATAAAGCGGAATTGCCGGATATTTGACGCGCAGACGACGGATTTCGTTATAAATGATGCCAGCCTGCACCGGACTGCCGCCCGGGCTGTTGCAACGTAGGATCACCCCTGCCGTGCCGCTGTCGTCGAATGCGCTTTCGAGCGCGGTGTTGATATCTTCGGCGTTCGCGTTCGTATCTGCGGAGATTTCACCGTCAAGCGAGATCATTGCCGTGTGCCGGCCGGTGGTGGAGACTTTGTCGCCGGAAAAATCGAGTGCACCCCATACCGCCAGCAGCAACACGACCAGAAATAGAAAGCGGAAGAAGATTTTCCACCGCCGCGCCGCGCGCTGCTCGTTGATCGCCGCCAGCGCAATGCGCTCGAGCGCCGCGCGCTCCCAGCCCGGCTCATCGGCAGGCGAGCGTGGGCGGCCTGACAGGGACGGTTCCTTCGGTTCGGGAGTCAAGTTATCGGACATGCGTTGCAGTGAGTGGAAAGGTCGAAGAAGAGAAAAATCAGGGCGTGGCGGGACGCAATTCGCCGTCGGGTAGCCAGAACACGGCGCGGCCTTCGGGCGTATCCCGTTCGTCCACCTGAACGGGCCGCAACCTGCCGCCACGGCACGGGCCACCGACACATTTGCCGGTATCCGGCGCGTAAATCGCGCCATGGGTAGCGCACATCAAGTATAAACCGGAGGATTCGAAGAACTGCCCTTCGGACCAGTCGAGCTCCATCGGCACGTGGGCGCAGCGGTTCAGGTAGCCGTAGGCGCGCCCATCGTAGCGCACAAAAAATACCACCACGTCGCCACCGCCGAGGGTGGCGGCGTGCCGTACACCGGCTCCGCCGTCGACCAGTTCTGCGGATGCGCAAATGCGCACCGGCTCCATTGCCGCTTCGCTCATAGACTCATTCACGCGTTCTCAAGCAGCCAGTCCGACAAAGCGGTGACGCTCGAAGCGACGAATTTCGGCGCCAAAGCCGTCAGCGAGCCGGCCGGATGGGCGCCGTAGGTCACGCCGATTCCCGCGACACCCGCGTTGATCGCCATCTGCAGATCGTGGGTCGTATCGCCGACCATCACCGTGCGCACCGGATCCTGCCCCAGTTCACGGGTGAGCTCGTGCAGCATGGCTGGATGTGGCTTCGAGAAGGTCTCGTCGGCACAACGTGTGCCGTCGAACAGGCTCGTCAGGCGCGACTGGTCGAGCGCACGGTTCAAGCCGACGCGGCTTTTGCCGGTCGCCACGGCCAGCAAATACCCTTGATCGCGCAATGCCTGCAACATCTCGCGCACACCGACGAACAGCTCGGTGGTCTGATCTTTGACCAGATAGTGAAAGCGATAGCGCTCGGCCAGACGCGGGTAATCCGCCGGATCGAGCGTGGGCGCGGCGATTTGCAACGCGTCGCGCAGACCGAGGCCGATCACATAGCTGGCCGCCTCATCGGCGGGGACCGGCAAGCCCAGATCGCGACACGCCGACTGGATGCTGCGCGTAATGTGCGCGGTCGAATCCATCAGCGTTCCGTCCCAGTCGAAGACGATCAGATCAAATTGCTCTCTAGCCATGCGGTGTCGTCTCCGGGTGTGACCCATTTCGTAATTCGTTGAGTTGCGCGACGAAGCTGCGGCACTCGGCCGGCAACGGCGCTTCCAGCTGTAACGGCGCGCCAGTTGCCGGATGCGTCAGCTTCAAACGGTACGCGTGCAGGAACATGCGCTTGAGGCCCGGCTTCGCGTTGGCGCGCGCCAGCGCCTTGTTCAGCGCAAAGTCGCCGTATTTGGCGTCGCCGACGATCGGTAGTTCAAGATGCTGCAAATGCACGCGAATCTGATGCGTACGGCCGGTTTTCAGCTCCGCCTCGAGCAGCGCGTACTCTGGCCAGCGATCGATCAGATTGAACACCGTGTGGGAGGCGAGGCCGTCTGCCTGCACGCGCACGCGTCGTTCGCCGTCTGCGGTCAGATACTTGTGCAGCGGCTCCTTGACCGCGCGGCGGCGGCCCCAGTCGCTCGCCCATTCGCCGTGAACGCACGCATAGTAGCGCTTATCCATCTTGTTTTCGCGAATCTGCTCGTGCAGATTGACCAGCGCGGTGCGCTTCTTGGCCAGCATCAGGATGCCCGACGTCTCGCGGTCGAGCCGATGCACCAGTTCGAGGAATTTTGCCTGCGGCCGCGCTTCGCGCATCTGCTCGATCACGCCGAACGCGACGCCGCTGCCGCCGTGGACCGCGACGCCGGCAGGCTTATCAATGACCAGCAGATGTTCGTCTTCAAAAATGATCCGGAACTCAGCGCTCGGTACCGGTGCGCGACCGATGGCCTCATTCGGCTGGGCGACGCGGATGGGCGGCACCCGCACCAGGTCACCCAGCTCGAGCCGATGCTGCGCATCGACCCGGCCCTTATTAACCCGCACTTCACCGCTGCGCAGAATGCGGTAGATATGGCTTTTCGGGACGCCTTTGCAGACCCGCAAAAGGAAGTTGTCAATGCGCTGTCCGGCCGCACTGTCGTCGATCTCGATGATCGAGACCTGGTCGCTTGCGACCGATTTCTGGGATATTTTGCCTAACTCTTTCATTCTGAATATAATTTGCCCAGCAGTCTGCGGCGGCCGGCGCAGTGTCCGGAATTCGGGCGGATTGCGCAGGTGCAAGCGATAAACCGTTATTTTACTTGCGCCGGGGTCTGGTTGCTCACCCTGAAAATGAGATGCAACAAGTTGCACGCACGAAGTCAGTACCCGGCAGGGACGGCGCCCACAGGCGCGTTCGGTCAAGGTCGGCTTCGACGGTAACGGAATTTTGGTAAAAAAGAATTTAACTGTCAGCTTCGGTATCGGGCGGTCTGACGCCCTGCTGCAAGGAGCTGCCGGTTGCGAAAATACGGCGTGCGCCCGTGGCGTCTTGTAGAAAGTACAAGACATGGCGACGTCAAAATGAGGCGAGACACCCCCAGCGAGAAAAGACGCGCCGACTGCGCGAACTTCCCGCTGCGGCTTGACCGCAGCCTTAGACCCTCCGGTCACGCGCCCAGTTGGCGCACCGGCGCGAGTGGACGAAGGCGTATGAAGGTCAGCCGGCAGAACCCGCGGCGTGTCGGGTCGTTATTTGAAGCCGTGTTCGCATGTGCCCTGCGGCACCGTGCCCGTTTGTTAATAGGGCCGGGCCCTCTCAGGCAATTCTCCCGCCATTTTTCCCGCTCCAGCGTGCTTGTGAAAACACAATAAGGCGCGGCATGCCGCTGCCCTCTTCGCTCTCGCGACTGACAACCGCGCAGCGTGGGCAAGGCTAAGCCGCTCTGGAGCCGTTCAATGAAACGAATGTTGTTCAACGCGACGCAGCAGGAAGAACTGCGCGTCGCCATCGTCGATGGGCAAAAACTCATCGATATCGACATCGAAACCGCCGGGCGCGAACAGCGTAAAGGCAATATTTACAAGGGCATCATTACCCGCATCGAGCCGTCGCTCGAAGCCTGTTTCGTCAACTACGGCGAAGACCGTCACGGTTTTCTGCCGTTCAAGGAAGTCGCCCGCCAGTATTTCCGTGACGGCGTCGACATGCGCTCCGCGCGCATCCAGGACGCGCTGCGCGAAGGCCAGGAACTGATCGTTCAGGTCGAAAAGGAAGAGCGCGGCAACAAGGGCGCAGCCCTCACCACGTTCATCTCGCTCGCCGGCCGGTATCTGGTTCTGATGCCGAATAACCCGCGCGGCGGTGGCGTGTCGCGCCGCATCGAAGGCGACGACCGTCAGGAACTGCGCGAAACCATGGCGCAGCTGCAACTGCCGGAAGGCATGAGCATCATCGCGCGCACGGCCGGTATTGGCCGTTCCGCCGAAGAACTGCAGTGGGACCTGAACTACCTGATGCAACTGTGGCGCGCCATCGAGGCCGCGTCGCAGAGCGGTTCGACCGGTCAGCCCATGCTGATTTATCTCGAATCGAGCCTCGTCATCCGCGCGATTCGCGACTATTTCCAGCCGGATATCGGCGAAATTCTGATCGACACCACTGAAATCCATGACCAGGCCCGTGCCTTCATGGACATTGTGATGCCGGACAATGTCAGCAAGGTGAAGCGGTACCACGACGACGTGCCGCTGTTCTCGCGCTTCCAGATCGAGCACCAGATCGAAACCGCGTACTCGCGCACGGTTCCGCTGCCCTCGGGCGGCGCCATCGTGATCGATCACACGGAAGCGCTGGTCGCGATCGACGTGAACTCGGCGCGCGCCACCAAGGGCGCTGACATCGAGGAAACCGCCGCGCGCACCAACCTCGAAGCCGCCGACGAAGTGGCTCGCCAGTTGCGCCTGCGCGACCTGGGCGGCCTGATCGTGATCGATTTTATCGACATGGAATCGGCCAAGAGCCAGCGTGAAGTCGAGCAACGCCTGAAAGACGCGCTCAAGCACGACCGTGCGCGCGTTCAGATGGGCAAGATCTCGCGCTTCGGTTTGATGGAACTGTCGCGTCAGCGTCTGCGTCCGGCTTTGTCGGAAGGCAGCCATGTGACCTGCCCGCGCTGTAACGGCACGGGCCACATCCGCGATACCGAATCGTCCGCGCTGCAAGTGCTGCGGATCATTCAGGAAGAAGCGATGAAGGAAAACACCGCGGCAATTCATTGCCAGGTGCCGGTCGAAGTGACCGCCTTCCTGTTGAACGAGAAGCGTGCGGAAATCAACAAGATCGAGTCGCGTTTCAAGGTCAATGTCGTCCTGATCCCGAACAAGCACCTCGACACGCCGCATTACAAGCTCGAGCGCCTGCGTCACGACGATGCGCGCCTCGACGAACCGCGTGCTTCGTGGAAGATGGCCGAAGAAGCAGCCCGCGAACTGGAATCGGAAACCGGTTACAGCAAGCGCGCCGAGGAAGTGAAGCCGAAGCAGGAAGCGGTGGTCAAGGGCATCACGCCTGAGAAGCCGGCGCCGAGCGCGCCGGTTCGTCCTGCGGCAACCACCGCGGCTCCGGTCGCGGTGACGCCGGCGAGCGGCGGTTTCATCGGTTGGCTGAAGAATCTGTTCGGCATGCAGCCGGCAGCGCCGGCGCCTGTCGCGCCGGCTACGACGGAAAAGCAGACGCGTCCGCAGCGCGGCGAGCGTACGGAGCGCGGTGAGCGCACCGGCGAACGCGGCGGCGATCGCAACCGCAACCGCCGTGGCGGCGCGGGTGGCCGCGATGTAGCTGGCCGTGGCGAAGGTGCGACGGCCGGCCGTCAAGGTCAGGCGCCAGGCCAACCGCCGTCGCAGCGTCGTGAAGAGCGCGAACCGCGCGAAGGCCGCGAGGCACGCGAAGGCCGTGAAGCACGTGAGCCGCGTGGCAATCGCGAGCCGCGTGAAGCACGCGAAGGCCGCGAACCGCGCGAGGCCCGTGAGCCGCGCGAAGCTCGCGAGGGGCGTGAAAACCGCGACCGCGACAATCGTGGCAACGAGCGCGTCGAAACCGTAGACGGTGCACCACGTGCGGAACGTGGCGAGCGTCAGGAACGTCGTGAACGTGGCGACCGCGCTGAACGCGGCGAGCGCCGCAAGCAGCAGCCGGAAGCCGCAGAAGCATTGACGCAGAACGACGCGCAAACGGCTGAAGAACTGCTGCAAAACCAGGCCGCGTTGGGTGAAAACGGTGCGCCGGTCGATCAGGAAGCTGTGGCGCGTGAAGGTGAAGAGCGTCGTCGTCGTCGTCGCGGCCGTCGTGGCGGTCGTCGTGAGCGTGAAGAAGACGTGAACGGCAACCTCGCTGCGGATGTGGCGGAAGCTGAAGGCGAGAGCGGCAACGTGACCGACGAAGGGCCGGTGCGTACGGCGCATCAGCCGGCCGAGCGCAAGACGGAAGTGACCGAAGCGAAGGACGTGTCGCCGGTGGAAGTGGTGGTTGCGGCTGTCGCGACTGAAACCGCTGTCGTGACCGAACTGCACGCCGCGACCGAAACGCCAGCTCTGGCTGTCGAGAAAGCTGCGACGACGGAAACGGTTGCACTGGTCGAGCAAGCGCCGGTTGCGTCGGCTCAGATCGAGCCAGTGGTACAAGACGCTATTGCCCCGGTCGAAGCCGCGCAAGCCGTGCCCGCAGCCAGCGAGACGGTTTCGCTGGTCGAGCCGGTCGTTCGTGCTGAAGCTCCGGTTGAAGTGCCTGCAGCCGCAGCGGTCGTGGAAGCTCATGCCGCACCGGCTCCGGTCGAAACCGCAGCCCCGGCTGCCGTGGTGGAAGCACCGGCGGCTCAGCCTGCGCCCCAGGCCGAGATCGTCGAACCGCAGCCGGCTGTTGCAGCTGTTGCTGCTGCTGCACCGGTCGCCCCGGCAGCAGAACCGGCCGTGGCCGAGCCGGCGCCGGTCGCCGCTGTGCAGCAAGCCCCGCAGGCGCCTCGGCATGCCGCAGTGTCGGCGGAAGCCCTGCAGCCGGTGCTGGAGCAGGCGGGCCTCGTCTGGGTGAATACCGACGCCGACAAGCTGCGTGTCGCGCAGGAAGCTGCCGCGCTGGCCGCCAAGCCGGCTCGTGTGGTTCGCGAGCGCAAGCCGCTGCCGCCGCTGGATAGCGCGCCGATGCAGCAGGTGGAAACGGGTAAGCATCCGCAGTAAGTTGCCCGCCGTCCCGCAAAAAGCCCGCCCTAACCGGCGGGCTTTTTGTTTTATGGACGCCTGATGCGCACTCGGATCCGGTGTTTTATGCCGCTCCCCGTATACCCCGACAGCGGCCTTGCGCGGCAGTCGTCTGGTGCATTTCCGCTAGAATGAATAATTCGGTTCCCTTCTCAAGCACCACACGAAGTAATCCATGTCCCGACGCATCATCCCTGTTGCCGATCTGAGTGCGGTGCCGGTCATCTCCGGTCCCGTGCAGGCGCCGCGCGGCGCGCTGCACGATACGCTGGCGCGCCCCCTGCGCGACCTGCGTATCTCGGTCACGGATCGCTGCAATTTCCGCTGCGTCTACTGCATGCCGCGGGCGGTGTTCGACAAGGACTATGCATTTTTGCCGCACAGCGCGCTGCTGAGCTTCGAGGAAATCGAACGCCTCGCGCGGCTGTTCGTCGCACACGGCGTCGAGAAAATCCGCCTGACGGGCGGCGAGCCGCTGTTGCGTAAAAATCTGGAATTCCTGATTGAACGGCTCGCGCAATTGACCACGCCGGAAGGCCGTCCGCTCGATCTGACGCTGACCACCAACGGCTCGCTGCTGGAGCGCAAGGCGCGCAGTCTGAAAGACGCCGGCCTGAGCCGCGTCACGGTCAGTCTCGACGCACTCGACGACGCGCTGTTTCGCCGTATGAACGACGCCGACTTCGCGGTGGCCGACGTGCTCGACGGTATCGCCGCGGCGCAGGCGGCCGGGCTTGCGCCGGTGAAGGTGAACATGGTCGTCAAACGCGGTACTAATGACAGCGAAATCGTGCCAATGGCAAGCCATTTCAAAAATTCGGGCACGGTGCTGCGCTTTATCGAATACATGGACGTCGGCACGTCGAATGGCTGGAACATGACGGAAGTACTGCCGTCCGCCGACGTCGTGACGCGCATCGCCGCACATTTTCCGCTCGTGCCGCTCGAAGCGCACAGCGCCAGCGAAACCGCCCAGCGCTGGGGTTACGTGGACGGCGGCGGCGAGATCGGCGTGATTTCCAGCGTAACGAGGGCGTTTTGCGGCGATTGCACACGGGCGCGTCTGTCGACCGAGGGGAAGCTGTACCTGTGCCTGTTCGCGTCGTCGGGTCACGATCTGCGCGCCTTGCTGCGCAGCGGCGCGAGCGACGCCGGTATCGCCACCGCCGTGGCCGAAATCTGGCAATCCCGTAGCGACCGTTACTCCCAGTTGCGCGGCAACGGCACGGCCGAATCGCAAGCACGGGACACCCGCCGCGTCGAAATGTCGTACATCGGCGGCTGAGCGGCCGCACCCATGAGTCCAACGCGCGAACACCTCACCGGCCTGGTCCTCGCGGGCGGCCGCGGCATGCGCATGGGCGGCGTCGACAAGGGGCTGCAACCATTGCGCGGTGAGCCGCTCGCCTCTCATGTCCTGAAGCGCCTCGCCCCGCAAACGGGCGCCTTGCTGATCAGCGCCAATCGCCATCCGGATATTTACACCGCGCTGGGTGCGCCGTTCGGCGCCAAGGTCATTGCCGACACCCTGCCCGGCTTCCCTGGACCGCTGGCGGGCCTGCTTGCCGGCTTGCGCGCGGCAACTACGGAATACGTGCTGAGCGCACCTTGCGACACCCCTGGGTTACCCGATGACCTCGCGGCCCGCCTCGGCGAGGCGCTGGACTCGAACCACGCCGACATCGCCACCGTCACGACCGCCGACGCCGCGGGCAACGTCTCGCTCCACCCCGTGTTCGCGTTGCTGCGCACCCGCCTTGCAGACGACCTCTCGGCCTTTCTGGAAGCCGGCGAACGCAAGGTGCGCGCGTGGTACGCACGCCACAGGACAGTGGAAGTCGTCTTTGCCGACGAGCGCGCGTTTTACAATATCAATTCGATACAAGAACTCGCCGACCTCGAACGTGGCTGAGGTCACGGTTGAAATCCTGCTCCGGCCGCACGGCAACTGCCGCTCCAGCCTCCGGTCGCGACGTCCAGCTCTTCATGACCACGCTTAAAGAATTTTCCCGCTGCGTCGCGCAGTACGATCCTCACGCGCTACCTGTTTCGGCCGCTCAGGCGATCGTCCGTCAGTGGGCCACGCCTGTCACCGCGGTTGAGCGCGTGCCCTTGCGCGATGCACTGAATCGCGTGCTGGCCAACGCTATCGTGTCGCCAATCGACGTTCCTTCGCACGACAACTCGGCCATGGACGGCTACGCGTTCAGCCGCGCGGCCCTTGCCACAGGTACGTCCGAGCTCAACCTGACGATCGTGGGCAAAGCGCTGGCCGGCCATCCGTTCCTGGGCCGCGCCGACGCGACACAATGCGTGCGCGTCATGACAGGCGCCTCCATGCCGGCCGACTGCGATACCGTCGTGCCACAAGAACTCGTCGAGCGCAGTGCCGATTCCACCTCGATCCGCTTTGCGGCCGACGCGGTGCAAGGCGGCGCCAACCGGCGCCTCGCCGGCGAAGACCTCGCCCGCGGGCACACCGCGCTAAGCGCTGGGCGCATCATGCGCGCATCGGACCTCGGTTTGCTGGCCTCGCTCGGTATCGGCGAAGTCCACGTAAGGCGGCGTTTGCGCGTCGCATTCATCTCGACCGGCGACGAGTTGCGCTCGCTCGGCGAACCGCTCGACCCGGGCTGTGTGTACGACAGCAACCGCCACACGCTGTTTGCGATGCTGCGGCGCCTGAACGTGGAGGCACTCGATCTCGGCGTGGTGCGCGATCAGCCGGCCGCACTCGAGGCCGCGTTGCGCAGCGCCGCGGCCAGTGCCGACGTGGTGTTGACCTCGGGCGGTGTCTCTGTGGGCGAGGCGGATTTCACCAAACAACTGCTTCAGACATTCGGCGACGTCGCGTTCTGGAGTCTCGCAATGCGTCCTGGCCGCCCGCTCGCTTTTGGCCGCGTGTGGTCGGGCGGGCGCGCGGGTGTCGGGCAACCCGCGTTATTCTTCGGCTTGCCGGGCAATCCGGTGGCCGTCATGGTGACGTTCTACCAGATCGTGCGCGAAGCGTTGCTGCTGATGTCCGGCGCGGCGCCACAGGCGTTGCCGGTATTTCAGGCCACCAGCCGGCAGGCCATCCGCAAACGCGCCGGGCGCACCGAGTTTCAGCGCGGTGTAGCCGGGCAGGATGGGCATGGCCGATGGCACGTCACGCCCACGGGTTCGCAAAGCTCAGGCGTGTTGAGTTCGATGAGCGAAGCGAATTGTTTCATCGTACTCGGGCATGATGACGCCGATATCGCCGAGGGTGAAGCCGTCCAGATCATGTTGTTCGACGGTCTCATCTGACGCATCGCCTGGCGCATCATTGGACCCACGGCCCACGCGTTACCCATTACCACTACGACTCACGGGTTTGACTTACATGAAAAAACAGATCTCGTTCATCGCACCGGGACAAACGGCCAAAGCGCTTATCCTCGTGTACCTGACTTTCTCGGTGCCGATCGTGCTGCTCGGCGTGCTGGTTGCATTCGTGCGCTACGGTTCGGTGGAGTTGAGCACGGTGTTCAGCGCGCTGCTGCTGAACGCGATTCTCGGCTTCATCCTGTTGTGGATTGCATGCCACGCGTACAACTGGGTTGCCTCGCGCTTTGGCGGCATCGAAATCCAGCTCACCGACGCGCCGGAAGAAGCGTAATGGCCGCTACGGCCGGAGCCTGAACCTTCACTGGCGACGGTTCGGCTTCAGGTTCGGCGGCAAATCGTGGGCCGTTCCTCCACCCGGCCCTCCCAGCCCCGCGCTATTGCTCGTCGGGATCCACGCCCGATAGCGCATCGTCGAGCACCCCGCTCACCTCTTCTCCCGGCAATGCCTCAACGTCGCGCAGCTTCCGGTTCAACACACGCGTGCGCGTTTCAGCAGCTTCGATCGAACGGGTGACGGTTTCCAGTTGCGCCTTGGTCCTCGCCAGTACGTCGCCGAACTTGCCGAATTCCGTCTTGACCGCGCCGAGCACTTGCCACACCTCGCTCGATCGTTTCTCGATCGCGAGCGTGCGGAAGCCCATCTGCAAACTATTGAGCAAGGCGGTCAAGGTGGTGGGCCCGGCGATCGTCACGCGAAAGTCGCGTTGCAGCATATCCGTCAGGCCTGGCCGCCGCAGGATTTCCGCGTACAGGCCTTCGGTGGGCAGAAACAGCAGCGCGAAATCGGTGGTGTACGGCGGCGACACATACTTCTCCGCGATCGCGCGTGCCTCGGCGCGAATTCGCGCCTCGAGCGCACGCGACGCCTCTTCCACCGCAACCGGATCAGCGCGCTCCTGCGCTTCGATCAGGCGTTCGTAGTCTTCGCGCGGGAACTTGGCGTCGATCGGCAGCCACACCGGCGTGGCCGCACTGCCCGGCTCAGCGCGGCCCGGCAGTTTGATCGCGAATTCGACCCGGTCGGCGCTCTTCGGCACGGTCGCGACGTTCTTGGCGTACTGGTCCGGTGTAAGCACCTGCTCGAGCAACGCTTCGAGCTGCACTTCGCCCCAGGTACCACGCGTCTTGACGTTGGTGAGCACCTTCTTGAGATCACCGACACCCGCAGCCAACGTCTGCATTTCACCCAGCCCCCGATGCACCTGCTCCAGCCGCTCGGACACCAGCTTGAACGATTCACCCAGGCGTTGCTCCAGCGTGGCGTGCAATTTTTCGTCGACGGTGCGGCGCATTTCTTCGAGCCGGGTCGAATTGTTCGCCTCGATGTCCTTCAGACGCTGCTCGATCGTCGCGCGCACTTCGCCAAAACGGCGGTCGTTCGCCTCGGTGAGCTGCCCCAGTTGCAGGCTGAGCGTGTCTCCGAACTGCTTGAGGGTGCGCCCTTGTTCGTCGCGCGCCTGTTGCGCCTGCTGCTGCAGGCTGTGGCGCACGACGTCGAGCTGCTGCGCGAAGCCGTCGATCTTGCCGCCCTGCACCGTCGTCATACTGCTGAACTGCGCGGCCAGCGTCTGCTGAAAGTGCGCGAAGCCGCTGCTCAACTCGGTGCGCGACACCCGTGCCGTCTCGGTGATGTCATTGCGCAATTGCCGTTCGAGCCGCTCATAAGCATGCGACTGCGCATCCGCGGCGGCGTCGATACGCTCGCTGAGGAGCTCGAACTGCTCGCCTTCATCCGTGCGGCTATTGCCGCGCACCAGCAGAGCCAATGCGATGACCAATGCGACCGCCAGCACCGCGACGGCCGCCACCAGAATCATGCTCATGAACGCGCCTTGCCGATAACCTCGGGGTTGATCGGATTCGGCGGACGGCCGGCGCGCGGACCTTCACCGAGGGCCGCGATCAGGTTGTCCGCGGCAAGATTGGCCATGGCGCGGCGGGTGGCCTCGGTCGCGCTGGCGATGTGCGGCGTAAGCACGACATTGGGCACTGTAAGAAGCGCCGGATTCAGATTGGGCTCGCCTTCGTAGACGTCGAGACCGGCCGCGGCGATCTGCTTCGTACGCAGCGCCTCGACAAGGGCCGCGTCGTCGACGATCCCGCCGCGCGCGATGTTGGTTAGCGTAGCGGTCGGTTTCATCTGCGCGAGTTCGGCCGCGCCGATGGTGTGATGGTTTTCCTGCGTGTACGGCAAGACCAGCACCACGTGGTCGGCGCGGCGCAGCAGGTCCTGCTTCGACACGTACTCAGCGTTCAACTCGGCTTCGATCTGCGGCGCGACGCGCGAACGGTTGTGATAGATCACCTGCATATTGAAGCCCTTCGCGCGGCGCGCCAGCGCCTGGCCGATCCGGCCCATGCCGATCACGCCCAGCGTCGCGCCGTACACGTCGGAGCCGAGAAAACCGTCGTAGGCCCACTTTTGCCATTTGCCCGCCCGCAGCCAGTGTTCCGATTCGGCGATGCGGCGTGCCGCCGCCATCATCAGCGCCCAGCCGAAGTCGGCGGTGGATTCGTTCAGCACGTCCGGCGTGTTGGTGCCGAGCACGTTCGCCGCGTTAAACGCCGCCATGTCGAAGTTGTTGTAACCCACCGCCATGTTCGACACCGCGCGCAGACGCGGCGCCGCCGCCAGCACCGCTGCGCCGATCGGATCGCCGGCGGTCAGGGCGCCGTCTTTGTCGGCAAGCCGGCTGGTCAATTCGTCGACGGGCAAGACTTCGCCCTGGTTCCAGTCGACATCGAAATACTGCTTCAGCCGTTCGATCACATCAGGAAAGATCGGACGGGCGACAAGGATCTTCTGCATTCCAATTCTCCGAATAGCGCGTCGAGTTCGATTGCCTCGGCGTCAAAAAATCAGCATCAAAAAAAGAGCCAGCCGGTGACGAGAAAAAGTGGCATCAGCACGACGACCGACCAGCTGAGATACGCGAAAAAACTCGGCATGCGAACGCCGCGCGATTCCGCGATCGCTTTCACCATGAAGTTCGGCGCGTTGCCGATATACGTGTTCGCGCCCATGAACACCGCGCCGGCCGAGATCGCCGCGAGCGTCGTGGCGCCGGTGGTCATGAGCGTCTGTGCATCGCCCCCGGCCAGGTTGAAAAACACCAGATAGGTTGGCGCATTGTCGAGAAACGAAGATAGCAGGCCGGTCGCCCAGAAGTACATCGCGTCGTGCGGCTCGCCTGAAGGATGGTTGACGAGATGAACGATGCCTGCGAACGCACCCGCGTCGCCGGCGCGCAGGATCGTGATGACCGGTGCGATCGTCACGAAGATGCCGGCGAACAGTTTGGCGACCTCTTCGATCGGCGCCCAGTTGAAGTCATTGCCCTCGCGCGCCGGGCGCGGCGTCAGGGCCAGCGAGAGCAATGTGACGCCGATCAGCGCGATATCGCGCACGGCATTCTGCAAGGCGACATGCGTGCCGAACACATCGAACTCGACACCCGGCTTCCAGAGCCCGCTCATCAACACCAGTGCAATCACGGCGGCGAGCAGCAAAAAATTGACCTTTCCTTCGACACCGAGATACGGCGAGTCCGGCGTGGGGTCGAGAAAGCGCGAACGCTCTTCCTCACGCCGATGAAAATAGTACGAGTCGAGCGCAAAAAAACCCACCAGCAGCACGCTGCATACGAACAACATCGGCAATGCCAGATGCGTGGTGGTCCAGAAGAAACTGACGCCTTGCAAGAACCCAAGAAAGAGCGGCGGGTCACCGAGCGGCGAGAGCGAACCGCCCGCGTTCGCCACCAGAAAAATGAAGAACACTACGACGTGCACGACGTGCTTGCGATTGTCGTTGGCGCGCAGCAGTGGGCGGATCAACAGCATCGCTGCGCCGGTCGTGCCCATGATGCTGGCCAGTAGCGTGCCGAACGCAAGAATCGCGGTGTTCAGACGCGGCGTGCCATGCAGATTGCCACGCACGCAAATGCCGCCGGCCACCGTGTAAAGCGCGGTCAGCAAAACGATGAACGGAATGTATTCCTCAAGCAGTGCATGCACCAGTGAGCCAAAGGCGACGCCCGTACCGAACGTCAGTGCGAACGGCACCAGGAACAGGAGCGCCCACGCCGCCGCGATCTTGCCGAAATGGTGATGCCAGAACGCCGGCGCGATCAACGGGAACACCGCGATCGACAGCAACACGCCCGCAAACGGCAGACCCCACAGCGCCGACAAGGTCGCGCCGTCGAGCGTGGCTGCCGACGCCAACCCGGGCCAGCCCGCGAGTGTCAGTGCGACGGCAAGCGCCATGCTCGCCCATCCGGCATGTCGTTTCATATTGTTGAAGTCCTTGTTATTGAGCTGACAGCGCGCGCAAAGGCGCGCGGCGCAAGAGCCAGACGCCGCTCCCCTCACGCGCCGCGTACGACGATCACATGCACCCGATAAGGCCCATGCGCGCCCAGCACGATGGTCTGTTCGATATCGCCGGTGCGCGACGGCCCGGAAATGAAATTGACCGCACGCGGAAGCTCGCCGCGCTCGCTACGGATCAGGTCGAACGCTTCTTCATGTCCCGCGACGATTCGCGAGGCCGGCACGATTGCAATATGCGTTTCCGGCAGCAGGCCCGCGGACGCGTAAGTTTCCGGTCCGGACAACAACACGAGCGTGCCGGTCTCCGCCGTTGCGCAGAAGCAGCCGGTGAGGCCGACTGCGTCGCTGTCTACCGGCTTGCGGAATTCGACCGTGAGGCCGGCTTCGGCCCATTGCAGGTTCTGCAGCGATTGCCAGGCAATCGCCTGCACCGGCAAAGCGTGTTGAATGAGGTAGCGGTGCGCGGCTGCGGGCACGTCGCCCAGCGATGCGACCGTATCGACCGTGGTCGCCATTTTCTGTGCTTCTTCAATGAAGCGCGCGGTCAGGTCGGCCGGGATGGGCGGACGTGGGCCAGCGGGATGGCGCGTTAGATAGTCCGCTGCGGCCTCACGCTCGGATGCGGCCGGCTCAGGCTCGCGCCCTTGCGCTGCGCGAATACGCGCCAGGATGTTGCGGCGGGCAATCGATGTGTCCATATGCGAAATCCTCGTGTCGACAGCCGTGCGATATGACGAGGATTATACCGGCCACCCTGGGCACGAACACCCTGGCCGAACGGCCAGTCAGCGCGTATCTGCCGCGCTACTTCGCGGCCTCTTCGTCGGGCTGCGCGATGCCGAACACCTGCCGCAAATAGGCGAGATACGCCTTGTCTTCGCACATGTTCTTGCCCGGCGAATCCGACAGCTTCGCCACCGGCTGACCATTGCAACGAACCATCTTGATGACAATCTGCAGCGGGTTGTAGCCGAGGTCGTTTGTCAGATTGGTTCCTACGCCGAACGCCAGCTTGCAGCGGCCACGGAAACGCTCGTACAGTTGCAGCACCTTCGGGATATCGAGCGCGTCTGAGAACACCAGGACCTTGGTGCGCGGGTCGCAGCGGTTCGCCTCATAGTGTTTGAGCAGGCGCTCGCCCCAGTCGAACGGATCGCCCGAATCGTGGCGCGCGCCGTCGAACAGCTTGCAGAAGTACATGTCGAAGTCGCGCAGGAAGGCTTCCATGCCGTACACGTCGGACAGCGCAATGCCGAGGTCGCCGCGATATTCCTTCGCCCACATTTCGAAGCCGTAGATCTGCGAATCACGCAGGCGCGGCCCGAGTGCCTGGCAGGCCTGCAGGTATTCGTGCGCCATTGTGCCGAGCGGCGTAAGGCTGTGCTTCATGGCATAAAAGACGTTGCTGGTGCCGGCGAATTGCTCGCCCAGGCCGTCTTTGAGCGTGAGGATGACCTCTTCGTGCCACTGCTTCGAGAAACGGCGGCGGGTGCCGTAGTCGGCGATCTTGCAGTCGGCGAATTCCGGCCGTGCGCCCAGCAGCTTGATCTTCTCGACGAGGCGGCCGCGCCCTTCGCTGTAGTCAGGACTTTGCTGGGTATTGCGGAAATAGACCTCGTTGACGATCGCGAGCATCGGGATCTCAAAAAGGATCGTATGCAGCCACGGCCCTTTGATCTCGATGTCGATTTCGCCATTGCCCTTGGGCGACGGCTCGATCGAAATGTATTTCTCGTTCAGATGGAACAACGCGAGAAATTCGATGAAATCGCCCTTGATGAAGCGCATGCGCCGCAGATAGTCGAGTTCGTCGTCGGTGAAGCGCAACTCGCACAGCTTGCGCACTTCGTCGCGAATCTCGCTGATGTACGGCACGAGATCGACCTTGGGCGTGCGGCAGCGAAACCGGTACTCCACGCTCGCCGCGGGAAAGTGATGCAACACCACTTGCATCATCGTGAACTTGTACAGATCGGTGTCGAGCAGCGAAGTAATTATCATGATGGTGCGAACAGGACTGCAGGAAAAACGGAAGGCCTGACACGTAAGGCCCGACTTACCCATGCGCGTGCGGTGCGCCCCGTGCGCGCCGATTTGACGCATGTTACCCGAATGCGCCGGGCTTCAGCGCGTCGGCGGGCGGTCGTGCCGTGGGCCATAAACTAATCACGAAAACGTATAAACCGGGCGGCCCGATGCAACACGCGGCTCTTGACGCTACGCTACAATAGCGCTTTTGGCGTTTTCGCCTCCCCAGATACCGCATGCAGGAGCTGCCTGAATGACTCACGTTGTGACCGAAAGCTGCATCAAGTGCCGCTATACCGACTGCGTCGATGTGTGCCCGGTGGACTGCTTTCGCGAAGGTCCCAACTTCCTCGCGATCGACCCCGATGAATGCATCGACTGCGCTGTGTGCGTCGCCGAATGCCCGGTGAACGCCATTTATGCCGAAGAAGACGTGCCCGGCGACCAGCAGCATTTCACCGAACTGAATGCCGATCTGGCGAAGAATTGGCCGAGCATCACCAAGACGAAAGCGCCGCTGCCGGAAGCCGACGAATTCAAGGACGTGAAGGAAAAGCTCGCCCTCCTCGCTCGCTAAAGCGGTGACGGTCCGTACTCCGTCGTTGCATTCGAATTAAATAGAGATGCACGAGGGGTATTGACAGGCGGTTAAGCTCCTCCTACAATTTCGCTTCTCTGCTGTTGTTGTTCTGTTCCTCGATAGCTCAGTCGGTAGAGCGCCGGACTGTTAATCCGTAGGTCCCTGGTTCGAGCCCAGGTCGAGGAGCCAAGAATTGCAAAAGCCCGTTAACCAAGACGGGCTTTTTTATGTAGATCAAGTTGTACTGCTGTTCCTCGATAGCTCAGTCGGTAGAGCGCCGGACTGTTAATCCGTAGGTCCCTGGTTCGAGCCCAGGTCGAGGAGCCAAAAATTTGAAAGGCCCGCATCCGTGCGGGCCTTTTTGTTTTGGCCCGGCGCAGTTCTGGCGTTGAATCAAATTGCCCCTGGCAAGGCCACTTCCCGAACCGAGGTTGGCCGGACGGTCTATGCCATCTGCCCTTGCCCTCTGGAAGGCGCGCCGTTATACGATGGCATTGTCCCGGCGCACTGCACGCGCCCAACCTTCGCGTTCATTACCGGCCATTCCATGAAACCCATCTTGTTGCGCATCGCGCTTGCAACCGCCGCCGCAGGGGCCCTGTTTCTTTCTACGGCCCGCGCTGAGGAAGTCGCCAGCGTGAATACGAACTTCCGTGTCACCGGTTCAGACCGCGTGGTTGTCGAAGCCTACGACGATCCGCTCGTCCAGGGCGTGACCTGCTATGTGTCGCGGGCGCGCACCGGCGGCATCAAGGGCACGCTCGGCATCGCGGAAGATCCGACCGAGGCTTCGATCGCCTGCCGGCAGGTGGGGGCGATCCACTTCACCGGGCCAGTCAAGCAGCAGTCCGATGTGTTTTCCGTGAGCATGTCGCTGATTTTCAAATCGCTGCATGTGGTGCGCGTGGTCGACGCGAAGCGCAATACGCTGGTCTATCTGACCTACAGCGACCGGGTCGTCAGCGGCAGCGCGAAAAATAGCGTCACTGCCGTGTCGATGCCGGCCGGCACCACGATTCCGCTCAAATGAGCGCAGCCCTACGGCAAAACGCAACCGGCGAACGGCCTGGCAAACGCACCGGCTGCCGTCGGGGCAAGCTAAACTGACCGGATCGCCGGACCACCCTCATGACCGCCCATCGCTTTCAGGATTCCGCCCGCTACTGGCGCACGCCGCTGTTGCCCGGCGCGGACCTGCTTACTGCCGAGTATCACGACCACGAGTTCACCCCGCACTGGCACGACGCGTACACGATTCCGGTGATCGTCGCGGGCGCCGAGGGTTACCGGTATCGTGGCTCGGATTACGTCGCCGAAGCCGGCAGCGTACCGATCATCAATCCCGGCGAGTTGCACACCGGCTCGAAGGCGACCGAAGCGGGCTGGCGGTATCGCGTGATGTATGCGCCGGTTGATTTCATGCACGATCTCGCCAATGAAGTTGCCGGGCGTCCGCAAGCGTTGCCGTGGTTCGAGCCGGGTGTGATCCGCGATCCCGATCTGGCCAGGCGCCTTGCGTGCGCGCATCGTTTGCTCGAAAGCGGCGACGATCCGCTCGCCGCCGAGGCCGCCATGCTCGACGCGCTGTCCACGCTGCTGGTCCGCTACTCGCAAACGCAACCGGAACCGCCGCGACTCGCTACCGACGACACCCGCGTGGCGACCATGAAAGAGCATCTTGCCGGCGATCTCGTCACGCCTGTCACGCTTGCCGAAGTCGCTCAGACGGCGGGCCTTTCAGCGTTTCACGCGGCCCGTCTGTTCACCCAGGCCACGGGGCTGCCGCCCCATGCGTGGCGCAACCAGGTACGTTTGCAACGGGCGCTGGCGCCGTTGCGCGCCGGCGTCTCCGTGACGGATGTCGCCGCAGCCAGCGGTTTCACGGATCAGAGCCACTTCACGCGTCATTTCCGGCGCATGTTTGGCGTGCCTCCAGGCCGCTGGCAAGGCGCCTGACCCGGCACCGCACCGCGCCCGCGCGTTCTTGCGGATACACCCGGCGTACCGCAAGAACGTACAAGCCCCCAACGCGATCGCCCGCTATGCTTCCGCAATCAAGGAGGCTAGATTGACCCACCCCAACCACGGCCAGCCGCAAGGCACAGGCCATTTAAAGGAATTCACCGCCGGCGCGCGCGACATCATCCCGATGATGGTCGGCGCGGCGCCCTTCGGCGTGATCTTCGGCACCCTGGTCGCATCCGGCCCGCTGCATCTATGGCACGGCCAGATGATGTCGCTCGTCGTATTCGCCGGGTCCGCGCAGTTCATCGCGCTCGGCCTGATTGCCGGCCATGCCAGTTTCGCGGTCATCTGGGCGACCACGCTGGTTGTCAATCTGCGGCACGTGCTATACAGCGCCACGCTCGCGCCGCACGTCGCCCATCTGCCGACGCGCTGGCGGTGGGCGCTCGGCGCGTTGCTCACAGACGAAGTCTTCGCGGTCGCGTGGGAGCACTACCGGCACCGGGAGCCCGGCACGGTTGGCCCGTACTATTTCTTCGGCGCGGGCCTCGCGATGTATCTGAACTGGCAGATCTGGACCCTCGCCGGCCTGCTGTTCGGTGCGGCTTTTCCGGGCCTGCAGTCGCTTGGGCTCGATTTTGCGATGGTCGCCACCTTCATCGCGATCGTCGTGCCGCAGCTCGTCGCGCTGCGCTATCTCGCGGCGGCCGTCACCGCGGGCGCGCTGGCGTTCTTCTGGCAGGCATGGCCCTACAAGCTCGGTCTGCTCGGCGCAGTATTCGCGGGTGTCGCGGTCGGCGTGCTGCTGTCGAGGACGCGGCCGGACACGCGGGGTCATCAGGAAACGGTGGAGGCATCGCAATGAACTACGTCGTCCTGATTCTCGGCATGGCGGCCATCACGTGGGTGATCCGCGCCGCCGTTTTCGTGCTCGGCGACCGGCTGGTGTTTCCGCCGCTGCTGCGCACCGCGCTCGGCTTCGTACCGGTCACCGTGCTCACGGCGATCATCGTGCCGATGGCCGTCTCGCCGCACGGCGCCGATGCCGAATTGACCTGGCGCAACCCGCAACTGGTCGGGGCGCTCGCCGCCATCGTGGTCAGCGCACTGACGCGTCGGCCGCTCCTGACCATCGCAGTCGGCCTGACGGTGTTTTTTGTCTGGCAATGCGTCGTGCTCAAGTAGGGGAAAAACGGTGCACTTCCGGTGCCGCCGCAGCCGGCCGCCTGGCGCGGCCGGGTCGACGTACCCCTCTAAAGGATCGCCAATCTCCGGCGCGCCCTTAAGTTTCCGTTGAATCCGCCGATATGAAGTCGAGGTCCGCTCGTCGGGATACGTCCCGCTGGTTATGCGGCAACAGGCAGGAATCAACCGCGTCGGCATGGGCGTCGCGTCACACAAGGTCCGTGTGCGAACGGACGACACACGATGCCGCGCGGCAGGACCAAACGGGATAACACATGGGTCAAATCACCCTCACGCTCAAAGAAGAGACCATTGCGACGCTGCGCAAGGATTTCGACGCTTTTCTGCGGGTATCGCTGAAGCTCGATCCGCAGTTCGCGACGCCGTCTTTCGAGGACTTTCTACGCGCCAAGCTGCTCGACAATATGGTGCCGCTGACCGAACACGCCGTTCAGCGGATGCTGCAGGGTGGTCAATACGCGTGGGCCAAACGCACGCTGGACAAGGAATTCCCGGACGTCGTGGCGATTCTGATGCGCCAGGCGGGCGAGTTCGGCTTTGGCTTTGCCGCACGTTCGGAGTGGACGCCGGAAGAGCTCGCCAAGCAGTGCCGTGACTGGGCGGCGGCCATTGTCAAGGAAGCGGAAGGCGACGCGGCGCTGGTCGATCCGCTCGCGGCGCAGATCAAGAGCGCCGCGCAGGACATTCAGGCGCTCGAGGAAATCATGCAGACGCCGGCCTGGCGGCTGGTGGAATCGTTGCGCCAGCGCGTGTACGAAGCCAAAGTGGCGTGCGAAACGGGCGTGGGCAGCACGGCGCGCGAAAAGCTCGGCGAACTGCGCGGGCTGCTGCGCCTGGGCATTTCGCACGGCTCGTTCCAGAAGCAGGAAGCGCAGCAGATCATGGAATACCTGCGCTTGCTGAAGCCGGAAATTTTCGTGGAAGAGCCGTATGACGTGTTCTCACGGCTCGCCGCCTGGCTGCGTAATTTCTTCGTGCCGCCGCGTCCGGTGCCGCAACAGCAGCAGCGGCAATCGCGCTAACCGCGCCGCTGGCAGCCGCCGAGGGTGGCTGCCACGTTGGCGGGTTCGCGGCGCACCTCAATCCACCGCAGCGCCCTCAGTCCCACATCTTCCTGAGCTTCGCCCCAATCTCGATCTTCGCCTGCGCGGCCGCAGCCAGCCCCGCCGCGGTCGGCGCGCTCGCCACCGGCACGCGCGGCCACGCGTACGCATCGAACAATGGCATCAGATGCGCGGGAATAAAGCGCGTGCGCGACGCCCATACGTGACGGTCGCCCATGTGGGTCTGGTTGTGCACGTAAAAACGCTGCGGCACGACGATATGCAGGTCCTCCTTCGCGCGCGTCATCGCCACATAGAGCAGGCGCCGCTCCTCGTCGATTTCCGCTTCGCTGCCGGTGCCGAGATCCGATGGAATGCAACCGTCCACGCCGTTCAGCACAAACACGTTGCGCCACTCCTGCCCCTTCGCCGAATGGATCGTGGACAGGATCAGATAGTCCTCGTCGATCAGGGGCACGCCGGATTCGTCGCTGGTGGCATCGGGCGGATCGAGCGTCAGTTCGGTCAGGAAGCGTTCGCGCGACGCATACGTGCCGGCGATGCTTTCCATCTGCAATACGTCCGCGTGACGGATCGCCGCGTCATCGTGATTGCGCTCGAGATGCGGCTCGTACCAGCGGCGGACCATCTCGAACTCGGCTGGCCAGGGCGTCTGCCGGCCGTACACGCTCGACATCAGCCTGACGAACGGATGCCAGTCTTCCTGTGCGCGAGCGGGCGGAGCGAACGCCGCCAGCGCGCCGCCAGCGGTGTCGGCCGGATTGCCGGTGCCCGCGCGGGCGACAACCTCGTCGAGCACCCTCGCCGCGGTTGCCGGCCCGACGCCCGGCAACAGTTGCACCACCCGAAAACCGGCGACGCGGTCACGGGGATTCTCCGCCCAGCGCAACACAGCGAGCACGTCCTTGACGTGCACCGAGTCGAGAAACTTCAGACCGCCGAACTTCACGAACGGAATGTTGCGCCGGGTGAGTTCGATTTCGAGCGCGGCGCTGTGGTGCGCGGCGCGAAACAGCACCGCCTGCGACTTCAGTTTCATGCCCTGCTCGCGCGCTTCGAGCACCTGTTCGACGATATAGCGAGCCTGATCCGCTTCGTCGGCGACCGTCACGAGGCGTGGGCGTTGCGCCGAGGCCTTGTCGGTCCACAGGTTCTTTGTGTAGCGCTCGCTGGCGAGTTCGATGACCGCGTTCGAGGCGGCGAGTATCGGGCCAGTCGAACGGTAGTTGCGCTCGAGCGTGACCTGCCTGGCCGGCGGATTGAAATGCGCGGGGAAATCGAGAATATTGCGCACGGTCGCGCCGCGAAACGAATAGATGGACTGGGCATCGTCGCCGACCACCGTCAGGCCGCGGCCGTCCGGCTTCAGCGCGAGCAGGATGGACGCCTGCAGGCGATTGGTGTCCTGATATTCATCGACCAGCACGTGATCGAAACGCGCCGATAAGTCGGCAGCGATCGCAGGCTCGGCGGCCATATGCGCCCAGTAGAGCAGCAGATCGTCGTAGTCGAGCACGCTCTGCTTCTGCTTGGCCTCCACGTACGCCGCGAACAGCATGCGCAGATCGGCCTCCCACTCGCGGCACCACGGAAACGCGCCGTTGAGCACATCGGCCAGCGATGCGCCGGTGTTCACCACCCGCGAATAGATCGCAAAGCAGGTGCCCTTGGCCGGAAAGCGCCGCTCTTTCGCCGACAAGCCGAGTTCGTGCCGAACCAGATTCATCAGGTCGGCGGAATCCTCGCGGTCGTTGATCGTGAAGGCCGGTGCGAGACCGATCTGATCAGCGTACTCGCGCAGCAGCCGCGCGCCGACACTATGGAACGTGCCCGACCACGTCAGCCCTTGGGCCAGCGCAGCCCGCGTTCCGAGCGCCGCGCCGGCGATGCGCGTCACGCGGCGCGTCATTTCCAGCGCCGCGCGGCGTGAGAATGTCAGCAACAGGATGCGGCGCGGGTCGGCGCCGTTCACCACCAGATTGGCGACCCGATGCGCCAGCGTATTGGTCTTGCCGGAGCCGGCTCCCGCGATCACCAGCAGCGCGCCGGGCGGCTCCTGGGGCTTGTCGGCGCCGTATTCGACGGCTTCGCGCTGCGCGTCGTTGAGCTTCGCCAGCCAGGCGGCGGTATCGAACGGCGGCGGGGATTCGGCGACAGAGGGCACAGTGGATTGGCGTCAGACAGAGTGGGAGCGGGCGACGCATACTGTATATCCATACAACCCTCGCCGACAAGCACCCCATTTTCGGCACTGCCTTCGCGCGTCCCGTCGTTTGCGCATGCCGAGCCGCACCGCCAAAAAATTGGCCCGATCGCGGATGCGCACCGGGCCAGGTTTCTCGAGGGCTAAGCATGAAAAACAGGACGTCCGCGACGCCCTCGATTGGTCGTGCACCTACTGTTTCTTCGCGTCCTTCAGGTTGGCGTCGGCGTTTGCCTTGTCGGCATCGGCTTGGGCGTCGGCTTTCGTCTTGTCGGCCTTGGCTTGTGCCACCGATGCCTTCTTGTTCGCGTTCGCCTGTTCCTTGGCCGCCTTCTTGTCGGCATGGGTCACGGGCGCCGCAGTCGGATCGTTGGTCTGCGCGAACGCAACCGATGACAGACAACCGGCAATCAATGCAGCGTAAATCCTGTTCATTGGCTTATTGATGCTCATACGATACCTCCGCGCAACGGGTTACTGCCTATGAATCAATGTGCAAGGCGACGAGGCACAACGCTGGCTGAAACCCCCGCCAAAACCGGCCAGACGGCGCGCCTTTACGCGCCCGGCCTGCCGCAGCGGGCGACGCGCCGCTTAACGCTTCACGTCTGCGCCGGCTTCCTGATCGGCCGCCTGACCTTGCATGTTCATCTTCATTTCGTTGTTGGCGGTCTGCTTATCCGCCTTCTGGTTGATCTTGGCGTCGCGCACCTGGTCCTTGTATTGCGACTTTGCGGCCTTCTGCTGCTCCTTCAACTGCGCCTTGGACGCCTTCTTCGACGCGCGATATTCCGCGTTGGCCTGGGCCTCTGCGTCGCGCTTCTGCACCAGCGGATCGGTCGAACCAGCTGCCGTCAGACGCGTCGGCGCCGGCGTCACCGGTTGCACGCCTTGCGCGGCGGGGGCGGCGGGCGCGGCATCGGCGCCCTGCGCCTGGATCTGCGCCTGACCGGACATGCCGGCCACCGGTTGCACGGTCTGCGCGAACGCAGCGTTGGCGGCGAAAGCAGCCAGGGCGGTACCGATCAGAAGCGTACGAATCTGGGTCATGGCTAATCCTCTCTAAGGTTGTTGTGACGCGGGCGTCGTCTCCGGCGGCGCAACCTCCGCCGCCTCGCCCGGTCTGCTTATTACTGGAAAATCCAGCAAGCCTTCCTGCAAAGCCGAACTCTACGAGTGAAATTCATATTAAACGAGTGCTGTTACGGAACGTTTCATTTTCTGACAACTAAATAACATCTGCCTGCCGCCGCCGCAGCGCGGCCTGCCGCACACGTGAACTTCCATCCAGGGCAAGCTTCTGGCTTATGATGCGAACCCTTTGCCTGAAGGTGCAAACGCCATGCCCAACCTCGATTTCACGCTCACCGGCGACTACGTCGAACTGCACAATCTGCTGAAGATAACGGGCCTCGCGGACAGCGGCGGGTCGGCGAAAATGATGGTCGCGGATGGCGCGGTCACCGTCGACGGCCGGGTCGAAACACGTAAAACCTGCAAGATTCGCGCGGGCCAGGTGGTGCTGCTCGGCGACACGCGGATCGCCGTTCACGAAGCGTGACGCGTCGCAAAGCGCGCCAGTTGTCAGCGGCGGCAGGTTCCGGAAATTCGGAGCCTCGCACGCACCAAAATCGTGCTTCCTCCATCGACATTGCTGCGTCCAGGCAATAAGCTGTCAGTTTCGACAGACAAACAGTTAGCTGACTGCCCGCCCTACGCTCCCGGTGGCCCTGGTGCCTCGTATTGCGCCACCGTCGACGCTCCGCCCGCGCCACTCGCTCCCGTTGCCGCTCTGTCGCCACATCCGTCGTAAAAGCGCTCCATGACTCAACCTGGCCTCTCCCGGGTGGCCGCCCGGCCGCCGACGCTCTCCCGCCACGCCGCCGACACTGCCCGGCTTGCCGCGCCGCTCGCCATCGCGCAACTTTCGCAGATGGCGATGGGCGTCACCGACACGATCCTGCTCGGCTCGCTCGGCCCCGACTTCCTTGCCGCCGGCGGTCTCGGCGCCAACCTGTTTTTCGTCGTGGTCACGCTGCTGCAAGGCGTGCTGACCTCCGTCAGCGTGAGCGTGTCGCATGCGCGCGGCGCGCAGGACGAGGGCCGCGTGCCGCACATCTACTGGACTGGCCTCGTGTTGTCGGTGCTGCTGTCGGTGCCGGCGTTCTTCCTGCTGTCGTTCGCCACGCCAATCCTGCTGGCGTTCGGCGAACCTGCCCTGCTTGCGCACAATGTCGGCGAATACGCGGCGGTCTTGCGGTGGGGGGCGCTTGGCAGTCTGATCGGGGTTGGCCTGATGCGCTCGTTCCTGCCCGCGATCGGCGCGGCCAAGCGGCTGCTGTGGGTGTCGCTTGTCAGCGTGGGCGTGAACGGCTTTCTCAATTACGGGCTGATCCATGGCGTTTGGGGCCTGCCGCGGCTGGGCTTTCTTGGTTCGGCGGCTGCCACGTCGATCACTGTCTGGCTCAGCGCGCTGGTGCTGATGGCGCTGCTGCATCTGCGGCCGCGCTATCGCCACTTCGTTGTCGCCACTCGGCCGAACGTGCCGCTGATGGGCGAACTGTTCGGCATTGGCTGGCCTGTGGCGATCACCTATGGCGTCGAGTCGACGCTGTTCCTCGCCACCGGCCTGATGGTCGGCTTGCTGGGCGAGTCGCAACTGGCTGCGCATCAGATCGCGTTGAACGTGGCCTCAGTGGCTTTCATGGTGCCGCTTGCGATCGGCCAGGCGGCCAACGTGCGGGTGGGCTTCTGGTCTGGCGCCGGCCAGCCGCTGGCCGCGCGCCACGCGGGATTCGTTGCGCTGGCGCTGGGCGTCGGCTTCATGACGCTGTCGGGGATCGTGCTGATTGTTGCGCCGCACTGGATTGTCGGGCTGTATCTGCATCTCGACGACCCGGCCAACGCGGCTACGGTGACGCTTGCCAGTTCGCTACTTGGGGTGGCTGCGATTTTTCAGATCGTCGACGGCATGCAGACGGTCGGCTCGGGGTGCCTGCGCGGCTTGAAGGACACGCGGGTGCCGATGATTGCCGCCGCGTTCGGATACTGGGTGATTGGATTTCCGACTGGTTATACGCTGGCTTTTCATTTCGGGCTTGGCGCGCGTGGGCTGTGGTGGGGGCTCGCGGCTGGGCTTGCGAGTGTGGCGATGTTGATGACGCTGCGGTTTCATAAGCTGAGCTTGCGGCGTGTGCCGGTTGGCGCTCCTGCTTCGCCCGCCCGGTTGGAGTGACGGGGACTCGTTGGTTGGTTGCTTGCGCAACTGGGCTTCTTTTTGTGGCTGTTTTTTTTTGGCCTTTTCTTGCATTTTTTATTGGTCTATTAGCGTTCCCCCTGTGCGGGGGGGCACTCACTTTCTTTGCCGCCGCAAAGAAAGTAAGCAAAGAAAGCGGGCTCAAACCGACAACTCTTAAGCGGGTCCCCTGGCTTGGAGGGTATCGTGGCTCCGTAGAGATTGAGCCAGTGCACCTCCCCGCCTGAGTGACCAGGCCGTCATGCTTCCGGCGGCGCTGCGCGCGCCGACGCGGTACTTCTTCAAACCACCCACCTGGTTTTTTTATGCATGCAGGTTGCCAACGCGGCGCCCCGTATTTGTATCCGCTCGCGTGGCTCGCGTGGCTTGGTGGCTTGGTGACTTGGTGACTTGGTGACTTGGTGACTTGGTGACTTGGTGACTTGTTGACCTGTTGACCTGTTGACTTCGGTGCCAAAGCCGACACTTCGAAAACTTCCAGTATGTTTCAGCACCTCGCCGAGGCGAAGCCGATGGCCCCCGCTACGCACAAACGAAGCGCCCGGTTTCCCTGGTGGCCCCGTCCGCGACGCACGTAGTGCGGAGTGGGAGCGGATGACGGCTGTGTCACAGACACTAATGAACCACGGTGTGATCCGTTAATCGGACCACTGGCCCCTCCAAGCCAGGAGACCCGCTTAAAAATTAGCGGTTTGAGCCCGCTTTCTTTGCTTACTTTCTTTGCGGCGGCAAAGAAAGTGAGTGCCGCCCCGCACAGGGGCGAAGCTAATAGACCAATAAGAATGCAAGGAAAGGCCCAAGAATCCAGAGCAAGAAAAACCCAACACCATAGCTACACAGAAAAACACCAAAACCCAATTCCCTTGATTCCCCTTAGAATGTTTTCGCAGAAATCACATGCGAGCCCACAGGGAGAGACCAGCGTGCCGGAGCATGAGAACAACAACCAGAACAACCAGAACAACGAAAACACCACCACCGCCCCGCGGCCAGCCCCCCACCCCATAGTCAGCAGAACGAGACACTTCTTCCTCCTATGCTGTGCAACAGCACTTCTAACCGCCTGCGCGAGCAAACCCCCCGCTACCGCGTTCGACCGCCAGGTCACCCACGCCCTCACACCCACTGAAACAACACCCCTCCAAACGGCCCTGGCGCCGTCAGAAGCCACCCACCCAGATCAGTCCGGTTTCCGCGTTCTATCAAACGGCACCGACGCATTGCAAATGCGCATCGCCCTCGCCCGTGCGGCGACAAAAACGCTCGACATGCAGTACTACATCGCCAACGAAGACACCACCGGCAAACTCCTGCTCGGCGCCGCGCTTTACGCGGCCGATCACGGTGTGCGAGTGCGCATGCTGGTCGACGATCTGAACTTCAAGGACATCGATCAGATCATGGCGGGCCTGAACGCGCATGACAACATCGAAATCCGTGTCTTCAATCCGTTCGGCAGCGCGCAGGAAGGCGTGTTCGAACGCACCACAAACCTGTTCACGCAAATCGGCCATTTCACGCGCCGCATGCACAACAAGGCCATGATCGCGGACAACCAGCTGGCCATAGTGGGCGGCCGCAATCTCGGCGACGAATACTTCAGCGCGAGCGAAACCCTGCAGTTCCGCGACCTCGATGTCTTAGCCGCAGGCCCGATTACCGCCGACATCTCCGCCAGCTTCGACGACTACTGGAACAGCAGCATCGCCTACCCATTGCGCGTGCTGAACAAACAGAAGTTCGACGCGAACGAGCTCGATCAGACACGCAACGACCTGCGCCAGCACTGGCGCACCAACGCCGATCCGTACAACGCAAAGCCGCTGAACGCCACACCGCTCGCCACGCAAATCGCCAACGATCAACTCGGTCTGACATGGGCCCAGGCGGAATTCAAGGCGGACATGCCGGAGAAAATCGAACATCCGTCGCCCGACTACGTCAGTCCGCCCATGCAGCGCCTCGTCGATCTGATGCACGACGCGCAGAAGGATTTCCTCATCATCTCGCCTTACTTCGTTCCGCACGAAGCCGGTGTCAAGGCGCTCGGCCAACTGACGCAACTCGGCGTGCGCGTCGCGGTCCTCACCAACTCGCTCGCCGCCACCGACGCGGTCGCCGTGCAGGCGGGCTACAGCCCGTTTCGTGTGCCGCTGCTGCAACAGGGCGTCGAACTGTATGAATTCAAGCCGCAGCAGGACACGCCGCGCGCGAGCTTCGCGGGCTCGCGCTCGCGTGCCAGTCTGCACGCGAAAACCTATGTGCTCGATCGCAAGATTCTGGTGATAGGTTCGATGAATCTCGATCCGCGCTCGGCGAATCTGAACACCGAACTGGCGCTGGTGATCCACAGCGCGCCGCTCGCCGAACAGGTCGCGCGTATCTTCGATCGCGCCACCGCGCCGGAAGCAAGCTACCGCGTCACGCTAGCAGATCCGGCACAGTTTGCGTATCTGCGCTCGATCGGCGCGCCGCTCTCGCCGCTCGTCTGGACCGACGTCGAAAACGGCACTCCGCGCACCTATATCTTCGATCCACAAGCGGGTTTTTACCGGAATGCGCTAACAGGTCTATTCTCCCTATTGCCTGTCAACGCAGAACTTTAAGAAGCGGAGTGGAACATGACTGACGACGTACGAATGGAACGCGATACGTTCGGTGAAATCGCCGTGCCGAACGCTCGCCTATGGGGCGCGCAGACTCAGCGCTCGCTGCAGAATTTCCGTATCTCGACCGAGAAACAATCGCCCGAACTGATTACCGCGCTGGCCGTCATCAAACGCTCGGCCGCGGAGGTCAACCAGGGCCTCGGCGTGCTCGACGAGAGCAAGGCGAAGGCAATCATGCAGGCGGCCGACGAGATCATCGACGGCAAACACCCTGATGAATTTCCGCTCGCGGTCTGGCAAACCGGCTCCGGCACGCAGACCAACATGAACCTCAACGAGGTGATCGCGAATCGCGCCAGCGAGTTGCTCGGCGGCGAGCGCGGCGAAGCGCGCAAGGTGCATCCGAACGACGACGTGAACCGCGGCCAGTCGTCGAACGACGTGTTTCCGACCGCCATGCACGTGGCCGCCGCGTATGCGATCGTCAAGCATCTGCTGCCCGCGCTGAAGACATTGCGCGGCACGCTCGACAGCAAGGCGAAAGCCTTCGCCGACATCGTCAAGATCGGCCGCACGCATCTGCAGGACGCCACGCCGCTCACGCTCGGCCAGGAGTTCTCGGGTTATGTCGCGCAACTCGACCATGGCATCCGCCATGTCGAATCGGCGCTGCCGCATCTGTATGAACTCGCCCAGGGCGGCACCGCGGTCGGTACAGGTCTGAACGCGCATCCGCAATTCGCGGACAAGGTCGCGGCGGCGATCGGCAAGCTGACCGGCGTGCCGTTCGTTTCGGCGCCGAACAAATTCGAAGTGATGGCCGCGGCCGACGCGCTGGTGTTCGCGCACGGCGCGCTGAAAACCGTCGCGGCGAGCCTGAACAAGATCGCCAACGACGTTCGCTGGCTGGCGAGCGGTCCGCGCTGCGGGCTGGGTGAACTATCGATTCCGGAGAACGAACCGGGCAGCTCGATCATGCCCGGCAAGGTCAATCCGACCCAGTCCGAAGCCTTGACGATGCTGTGCGCGCAAGTGTTCGGCAACGACGTCGCGGTGAACATCGGCGGCGCGAGCGGCAACTTCGAGCTGAACGTGTTCCGCCCGATGATCGCCCACAACGTGCTGCAGTCGATCCGTCTGCTCGCCGACGGCGCGCACAGCTTCAACGACAACTGCGCGGTCGGCATCGAGCCGAATCACGCGCGCATCGATACCTTGCTCAATGAATCGCTGATGCTGGTGACGGCGCTCAATCCGCACATCGGCTACGACAAAGCCGCGAAGATCGCGAAGAAGGCGCACAAGGAAGGCACGACGCTAAAGGCTGCGGCGCTCGCGCTCGGCTTTGTCACCGAGCAGCAGTTCGACGAATGGGTTCGCCCGAAGGATATGGTCGGGCATTCGGCCGCTTAGGCGGCGGCATAGGCGGCATGAGCGGCAAAAGCGGCCGCCACAGCGGCGAGTCTGCCGCTCTTTGAACGCGGGCCGCGCGAACCGGTTGTTCGCGCGGCCCGCCGGATGATGCCAGGCAAACGCTGGCGGCCAGGCGCCGCAGCGCGCGTTAAACCTTCCCCTGCGCCACTTCTTCCGGCTTCAGTTCGACGATGGCGTCGAGCGCTTCTTTCACATCCATGGCGTATTTGGCGAGGCGCTTCTGTTCGTCCGTCTCCGGTACGAAAGCAGGCACCGGCACCGGGTGACCGTTCTCGTTCACCGCCACCATCACGACGAGGCAATCGGTGGTTTGCAGCAGTTCGCCGCCCTTCGGGTCGCCCGCCTGCACAGAAACGTGAATATGCATGCTGGTGCGGCCGGTGGCCACGATCCGCGCGCGCAACTCGACGAGGTTCCCGACCAGAATCGGTCGGCGGAAGCGGATATTGCCCACGCTGACCGTCACGCAATAGCGTCCCGACCACACCGCCGAGCACGCATACGCAGTCTCGTCGATCCACTTCATCAAGGCGCCGCCGTGCACCTTGCCGCCGAAGTTGACCGAGATGGGCTCGGCGAGAAAGCGGAAAGTGGTTTCAGAACGGTCCAACGGCGCTAAGGCAGGCGTGTTCATCTTGACTCCGGTCGGTCGCATGCATGGAAAGGAGCCGATTATACGAGGGCAATATTGACTGCGTCGCGCGGGACGAAGGGCTCGCCGCTCACCGCCCGGCCGAAGCCGCTGCGCGCTGCGGCGCGACCGCCGACGCAAAACGCTCGCGGTAGTCGAGCGGCAGCACGCCGAAACGGCGTATAAACGCCCGCCGCAAGTTTTGCTCGCTGGCGAAACCGCAGTCGAGCGCGATCCGCTTGAGCGGCCGGCGCGACTCCGCGAGCGCTCTCGAAGCGGCTTCGAGGCGCAGCGCCGACACGGTTTTGGCCGGCGTCCGGCCGACCTCGTCGACGTAGCGCCGCGCGAATGTCCGCGGACTCATCCGGGCACGCTCCGCGAGCCGCTCCACCGACAGATCGTCCCGCAAATGCGTCGCCATCCAGCTGTGCAGCGCCTCGAACGGCCCGCCCGCCGAGGCCTGCGCGGCCAGCGCCGCGCTGAACTGCGATTGGCCGCCCGGCCGCTTCATAAAGACCACGAGACGCCGCGCGGCCTGCATCGCGACCGCATGGCCGACATCTTCCTCGATCAATGCCAGCGCCAGATCGATGCCTGCCGTCACGCCCGCCGAGGTCCAGATGGCGCGGCCCTCGCCGTCGCCCGGACGCACGTCGCGGATGAAGATCGGATCGGCGTCAACCTGCACGTTGGGAAAGCGGCGCGCGAGATGCGGCGCGTCGCGCCAATGCGTGGTCGCGCGCCGGCCGTCGAGCAGACCCGCTGCCGCGAGATAGAACGCGCCGGTGCAGACCGAACACACGCGCCGCACTTCCGGCGCGCGACGCGCGATCCACGCGACGAGTTCCGGCTGCAGCGTGGCGTGCTCATCGACCGGCACGCCGGGGACGATCAGCGTGTCGATCGGCTGATCGTCGAGCGAATCGAGTCGCTCGGTGACGACCGGCAGGCCTGGGAAGGTTTGCAGCACACCGCCGTCGATCGACGCAACGGTCGTGCGATAGGCCACCGGCGCCGCGGGCTTACCGTCCGGTCCGGACGAAACCGCGGCGGCGAGCGTCAGTTCGGCGCGCCAGAACGCTTCGAGCGGACCGCACGCGTCGAGCAGCACGAGCTCGGGCGCGACTGCAAAAACGATATGACGAATGGTCATCAGGACAGCATCTCCGCCGTTTGCCGCTTGCGCGACCATGCATAGGCGAGCGTGGCAAGCGCGGCCGCGCCGAGCAGCGGAAAGATCGCCGCATTGATCGTCGCCCAGCCGAAGCGCGCGAGCAATTGCCCCGCGAACAATGAACCCAGCGCGGAAAACGCGAAGGTCGTGAACTCGCTGGTCGCCTGCGTTTTGGCGCGCTCGGACGGCCGGTACGATTGCGCGAGCAGCGTCGAGCCGCCGACAAACATGAAATTCCAGCCCACACCCAGGCACGCCAGCGCCGCGTAAAAGTGCGGCAGGTCGGTTGAGCGCAAGGCCAGCACACCGCACAGCGCCGACAGCACGATGCCCGTGCCGATCACCGGCAGCACGCCGAAGCGCCGGATTAACTGCGCCGAAAACAGCGACGGCGCGAACATGCCCACGAGATGCCACTGAATGATCGCCGCGCCCTCGCCGATCGTGTGGCCGCAGGCGACAGCCGCGATCGGCGTGGCGGTCATCACGAACATCATGACGGCGTAGCCGAGCGCGTTATTGGCGAGTGCGGCCGCAAAGATCGGTTGCCGCACGATCTCGCCGAGCGGCCGCGCCGGCTCATGCGTCGCCGCCGTGTTCGCGGATGGCGCGGCGTCACGGTACAGCAGCGCCAGCAAGGCAATCGTCACGAGGCCAAAGACAGTCACCAGCGCATACGAACCCGCGAACGCGACCGGCGCGAGCCAATCGCGGCTCCAGGCGGCAAGGAGCGGCCCACAGACCGCGGCTACCACGCCGCCGGTCAGCACGGTCGAAATCGCGCGGCTTTTGCTCTCCATGCCGACGGCGTCGGCCGCGGCCAGACGGTAATACTGCGCAAACGCCTGAAACACGCCAACGGTCGCCGTGCCGGCGCAGAACGCCCAGAAACTGTGATGAAAGATCGCCCACACCGACACCGCGCCGCCCAGCGCGCCGACACCCGCGCCAATGACAAAGCCCGCGCGCCGGCCGATGCGCGCCATCAGGAACGACGCGAAGATCGTGGTCAACGCGGCGGCGACGGTGATCAGCGAAAACGGCAGCGTGGCGAGCGCCTTGTCGTCGGCAAGCGTATAGCCGACCAGCCCTGTCAAGGTCAGATCGATCGACACCGACGAGGTGTAGAGCGCCTGGCACACCGCCAGCACGCGTGCGGCGCGCCGGCCGTGCGGGTCGGAATGGAAGCCGGATTGACCGGCGGGCAAGGAGGAAGCGGCGGACGGCGGCATTGGTAAGCCTTGGCGGCGGAAGTGGCGAAGCTTGATCGTCACATGGCCGATGATGGCAGAAATGACAATGATGCATCAATTCCAGCCAATGGCCCACGCGCGCCGCCCGCGCTCGCGAACTTCGCCGCCCGCGCTCGCGAACTTATTTGCGGACGGTTACGCCTTCGTCGATGGTGCCGTACATGGTGATGCTGCCCGTGCCCGCACCCGACGAACCGGAGCCGCCCTGCGCGCAAGCGCTGAAAAGCAGAACCGCGGCAGCGACGGCGAAAAGAAGTTTCATGACAGCGTGTTCCTGCAAAGACAGACTTTGATTCTAGCCTGGCGGCCCGGCGCGCCACGCAAAGCGGGCCGGGCCGCCACGCACACCGTCTTTTCGTAGCTGATGCATTCCATGATTCACGCTAAGCTGAAACATCGAATACCGCTGACCGATACAGTGGTCGACATGGCGCCCTGCCCGCGCCGCCACCGGAGACGCCCCATGACCGCCCACCTCGCGGACGAACAGAACCATTTCCCGGGCCTGAGCCGGATCGGCGCACTGCTCGCCGACCCCGGCCGCGCCGCCATGCTGTGGGCGCTGATGGACGGCAGCGCCCGGCCCGCGGGCGAACTGACGATGATCGCCGGCTTGTCGCCGTCCGCCGCGAGCGCCCATCTCGCGCGTCTCACCGACGGCGGCCTGCTCGCGCTCGAAGTGCGCGGCCGGCATCGCTATTTCAGGATTGCATCGCCGGACATCGCCGCATCGATCGAGGCGCTCGCCAACGTCGCGCAGGTCAGCGCGCTCCAGCGGGCCGTGCCGCGTCCGGTGCGCACCGTGCCGGTCGATATGCGCTACGCCCGAACCTGCTACGACCATATGGCCGGTGAATTGTCGGTGCGGGTGTTCGAACGGCTGGTCGAACGCGGCCTGCTGACGCTGGACGGCACCTCGCTCGAGGCCACGCCGGCAGGTGCCGCCCGTTTCGCCGAATGGGGAATCGACATGACCGCCCAGAAGGGGCGCCGGCGCCGCTTTGCCTGCACCTGCCCCGACTGGAGCGAACGGCGCCCGCATCTGGGCGGCGCGCTCGGTGCGGCGCTGCTCGACTCGTGGTCGTCGCATGGCTGGGTCGAGCGCACGGAGCGGCTGCGCATCCTGCGCATCACACCGGCCGGCCATCGGCATTTCGATGCCTTTCTCGCCGCGTAAAGCTCGTCCCGCAGGGCCCTCGCGGTGGCAGACATGGCGCAATCCGCGTACGAACATCGTTATCGAGACCTTTTGTTACACGCTGGTGGGGTCGCCTTACAAAAGTGGCGGCCTTGAAACAAACGCTGCGGGTAGAGTGACTCACGGAGGCAGCAAAATGCCGCGTCCGTTGGAGATAGATCATGAGAACACTCACCACGCCCCGCGATTCGAAGCGTCGCGTCACCCGCTACACCCTGATCGCGGCAGCCGCCTGCCTGTTCGCGGCGCAAGCCACCGTCGCGCAGGAAGTCGAACCGGCGCCACCGGGCGCCGCTACGCAGAATACCGACCCGCCCGGCCGCGTTGCGCGTCTGAACTACACGGCCGGCACCGTCACTACTGAACCGGCCGGCGCGTCCGACTGGTCGTATGCGCAGATCAACCGCCCGCTCACCAGCGGCGATCAGTTGTGGAACGATCAGAATGCGCGCTCCGAGCTGCATATCGGCTCGACCGCGGTGCGCCTCGGCGAGTCCACCAGCCTCGACGTCCTCAATCTCGATGACAACAACGCGCAGTTGAAAATCGCGCAGGGCACGATTTCGGCGCGGGTCCGCGAACTCACGCCCGGGTCGTCGTATGAAATCGACACGCCGAATCTCGCGGTCGGCCTGAACGGCCCCGGCGACTATCGCGTCGACGTCGCACCGGACGGCAGCAGCACCACCGTCACCGTGCGCAGCGGCAGCGCCACTGTGTACGGCGACGCCGGCCAGGTTCCGGTTGCGGCCGGTCAGCAGATCCGTTTTGCCGGCACCAACCTGCAGCAGGTGGCGGACAACGGCGCGCCGGGACTCGACGGCTTCGATCAATGGGCGGCGGGCCGCGATGCCGCGGAAGACCGTTCGGTATCGGCGCGTTATGTGTCGCGCGACGTCCCCGGCTACCAGGATCTCGACGCCAACGGTACGTGGCGCAGCAGTCCCCAGTACGGCGAAGTGTGGGTGCCGAACTCGACGCCCGCCGGCTGGGCGCCGTATCACGATGGCCATTGGGTCTGGCAGGCGCCGTGGGGCTGGACCTGGGTCGACGACGCGCCATGGGGCTTCGCGCCCTATCACTATGGGCGCTGGGCACAGGTCGACGACGCGTGGGCGTGGGTGCCGGGACCGATCGCAGTCGACGCGTCACCCGTCTACGCGCCCGCGCTGGTCGCCTTCGTGGGTGGCGGCGGTGGCGGCGGCGTCAACTGGGGCGTGAATCTGGCGATTGGCGGCGCGGTGGCGGCCGGTGTCGCATGGTTCCCGCTCGGCCCAGGCGAGCCGTGGCATCCGCGCTGGGGCGACCACTGGAGTCCGCACTACTACGATCGCGTCAACCGGACGACCATCGTCAACAACTACAACCGCAATGTGACGAACGTGAATGTGACCAACATTCACAACACGTACATCAACTATCACGCGCGGGGCGCCGTGACCGCGGTGCCGGCGACGGCCTTCGTGCATGGTCAGCCGGTTGGACGCTTCGCGCAGAAGGTCGACCCGCGGCAATGGCGCAACGCGCAGATCAACCCGGGCGGCCCCGGGATCGCGCCGGTGCGGGACAGCTTCGGATCCGGCCTGCGCAATGCGAACTACCGTCCGCCGGCTGGCGTGATGGCGCGTCCGGTAGTCGCCACGCGTAGTCCGGCGATGCCGGCGGCGTATCGCGACAGCCTCGCGCAACGTTTCGCGCAAAGCGGTGGTCGCGTGCCGGGTGCGGGCGAGCCGATTGTGCGGACCTCGGTGCCGGCGCATTTCGCGGGCGGTCCAGGCGCGCTGCCGGCGCAGAACGTACGGGTCGTGCAGTCGCATATTCCCGGTCGGCCGCCGGGCATGGCGCCGGGTGTGCCGGGCACGCCTGGTGCGCCGGGCGGGACGCAGCAGGCTGGGCAGCGCCCGGGCGAAGCGCCGTTCAACGGTCAGCCGCAGCACGGCGGAGGCGTTCAGGCACGGCCGGGAATGCCACCGCAAATGGCCAATGGCCGGCCGCAACCGGGCGATGCGGGGCATCCGTCCAAAGGCGTGCCGCGTCCGCCGCAAGCGAACGGCGGCAACCCGAACGCTTACGCACAGCAGCACGGCGGGCCGGGGCAAGCTCAGCCAGTTGGCGCCGACGGACGTCACCAGCCTGCATGGACGCAGCCCCATCCGCCGATGGCGCAGCAGGCGCAACAGGCACAACCACGCGGCGGTCCGCAGGAGCAGGCAGGACGACCCGGTTTCACGCCTCAACCTGGCGCGCAAGCGAACGCCGGCATGCAGCAGCACGGCGCACCGCGTCCGGCGGACAATCCGGCGGTGGCGGGACAGGCGCGTCAGCCGGAGTTCCATCCGCAGCAGCAACCACAGCAGGTGCAGCGCCAGCCTGAACCGCAGGTGCCGCGTGTGCCGGCAGTCGCCGCGCAGCAGCAGGCGCCACGGCAGCCGGAATACCATCCGCAGCCGATGCAACAGGCGCAGCAACCGCGTCCGGAGTTTCATCCGCAGTCGCGTCCCGAGCAGCAGTTGCAGCAAGCGCCACAGCAGCCGCGTCCGGAATATCACCAGCAGCCGATGCAACAGGTGCAGCAGCCTCGTCCAGAGTTTCATCCGCAGCCGGCGCCGCAGCCGCGTCCTGAGCAGCATGTACAACAAATGCCGCAGCAACCGCGTCCGGAATACCACCCGCAGCCGGCGCCGCAGCCGCGTCCCGAGCCGCGTCCACAACAGGCGCAGCAGCCGCGCCCGCAACCGCAGCACGCGGAACAGCATTCAGGCGGCGGCAACCACGACGAGCACCACAAAGGCTAATCGCGCCTGAAGCGCATCGCCCGACCGCAGCAAGAAAAAACCCCCGCGATTCGCATCGCGGGGGTTTTTCTTTGGCATGTCTACTGGCGGTAAGCGCTCAGATCGCCATCGGCGCCGTCAACGGCTCGTGATGCCGGTAGCCGACCAGCGAGAAATCGGACGGCTCGATCTTTTCAAGCCATTCCGGCTCGTACACGCCGGTTTTCGCGTAGTCGGGCACACGGTCCGCGATCGCCAAGGTCGGGCTCGCGTACGGTTCACGCGTGATCTGCTGCTGCAACATGTCGAGCTGGTTTTCGTAGATATGCGCGTCGCCAATGAAATACGTAAACCAACGCGGCGTATAGCCCGTCAGGCGGCCCACCAGATGCAGCAGGGCCGCGCCTTCGGTCAGATTGAACGGCGTGCCGAGCCCGACATCGTTGCTGCGGATGTACAGGCACAGCGAAATCTCCCGGCGCGCCACGTTCGGCAGGAACTGGTAAAGCAGGTGACAAGCCGGCAAGCGCGATCTCGTCCAGCACCGCGGGGTTCCAGGCATGAAACAAAATGCGCCGGTCGGCGGGGTTGTTCATGATGGTATCGAGGCACTGGCGCAACTGGTCAATCGCCTTGTACAGCAGCACTTTAGAGCTGCCGTTTTCTTCGAATTCAGTCACCACCCGGAAGCCACGCGCGGTGGCGTCGGCCAACTGCGCGCTCGCGCCGGCGTCCAGCACCTTGTAAGCCGGCCATTCGCGCCACTGCACGCCGTACACCGCGCCGAGGTCGTCCGGGCCTTCGCGATACGGATTGGCGACCCACTGCGGGTTCTGGTTGGCATTCGCGTCCCATACCTTGCAGCCGAGATCGCGGAAGTCCGCAGCGCTGCGCGAGGCGCGCAGAAAGCCGACCAGCTCGCCCACCGCCGACTTGAATGCCAGCTTCTTGGTCGTCACGGCGGGGAAGCCCTGCTGGAGATCGAAGCGCAACATCGCGCCCGGCATGCTGATGGTGCGGATGCCGGTGCGGTTCTCCTGCCACGTGCCGGTGTCGAGAATCGTGCGGACGAGGTCCAGATATTGTTTCATGCGGGTTCCTTCGACGAGGCGCGTGCCCAGGTAGATGCGCGCCACGGAGATTGAGCGGAAAACCCGATTTTAACAAGCGCCGCCCGGCAGCGCCCGGTCGTGGCTAGCGAAAGCAACAATGTCAGGGGGAACGCCACGCGGGGCAAGACCGGCGCGGCCCTTCAGAGATGCGGCACCGAAGCCGGCAGGTCGCCGTGCGGCGTGGAAAGCGGTTCGCCTTCCATATGGCGCATGCCGTGCGAGCACAGCAGGCGGTAGAGCGTCACACGCGAGATGCCGAGTTCCTGCGCGGCGTCGCCCAAACGCCCGCGATGCCGCAAGAGCGCCAGTTCGATCGCCTGGCGTTCAGCCGCTTCGCGCGCCTGCGCCAGCGACACCGGGACGATCTCGACATACTCGGCCAGTTCGAGATCGCGCGCCGTGATTGCACGCCCTTCGGACATCACGATTGCGCGACGCACCCGGTTGATCAGCTCACGCACATTGCCCGGCCAGCCATAGTTATGGAGCGCGGCAATCGCATCAGGCGCGAAACCGCGCAGCCGGCGGCTTGCATCCTTCTTGAAACGTTCCAGCATGTGCCGCGCAAGCAGTTCGATATCCTTGCCGCGCGCACGCAACGGCGGCTCGTCGATCTGCAACACACACAGGCGGTGATACAGGTCGGAACGGAAACGCCCTTCGATCATCGCGGCGGTCATATCCACGTGAGTAGCCGAGATGATGCGCACGTCGACGTCGATGGCACCGTGGCCTCCCAGCCGCTCCACCTTGCGTTCCTGCAAAAAGCGCAGCAGGCTTGCCTGGCTTTCGAGCGGCAGATCGCCGATTTCGTCGAGAAACAGCGTACCGCCGTTGGCCGCTTCCACCCGGCCGATCTTGCGCTGATTGGCGCCCGTGAACGCGCCGCGTTCATAGCCGAATAGTTCGGATTGCAACAGATGCGGCGGAATCGCGCCGCAATTGATCGGCACGAAAGGCGCGCTGCGGCGCGCCGAGCGCTCGTGGATCGCGACCGCGGTCAATTCCTTGCCTGTTCCCGATTCGCCCGAGATGAACACCGGCGCATCGGTCATCGCCACTTTGCGGATCGAGCGGAACAGCGCGAGCATGGCATCGCACGAGCCGACCATTTCCCCTTCGGCGCCCTGCGATCCATCGTTCGAAGCCGGTTCGCCCAGCGAGATCATGCCGTACGCGTGACCGACCGAATCCACGATCCGGTCGCCGGAGTAAGGCACCGTTACATAGTCGAAACAATAGTCGCGCACGAGCCGGCGCAGGGCCGCGTCCTGCAGTTGCCCGGGGGTGGTGGCCGCCACCCAGCCGACATTCGGCATGGTCAGGCAGGATTCGAAGGCGGCAATTTCGTGTGGCTGAAAATGACTAGACAGATCGAGCAGGCCACCCGCCGCCATTCCGGCGCGAACAGCACGGCGCACATCGCGCGCCGATCCCACCACTTCAACGTGCCAGCCGCGCTGAAGAAAGCGCGTATTCAGTTCCGCGCTTGGATCGCGCGAGACATAAATCAGTTGCCGCGTTGCGGGTTCCATTATTCAGATCCTCTCGTCAACGAACGTTAAGGATGACGCACGCACCCGAACCAAAAGTTCAGACACGCTGACTCGTTCGGGATTCGCTAATAGCAAAAACCGAACGGCCATTCCATTCCGTGCGGACAGCTGATCCCCAAGAAAGCGGCGTGTGTGTTTGAGACGGCCCGTTAGCGGGCTTTTTTAAATCTGAAGCTGTTTTCGAGAGCTTACTATACGCGCGCCGCTTGGAAAACAATTATGCGAATTTAATCGGGGACTCCTTACCCCGTAAGGCTTAGCGGGCAATAAAAAGTTATTCAACCGATGAATAAAACATTGTGGAAGCGCTTTTCCTGGCGTTCACCCCAAGGTAGTGCATACCGCCCGGATTTACGAAACACCGGTATTTTCTGCCTGCCGTTTCAGCGCTGAAACGTTTTTGTCGTATTTCTCAATCCTTACTCCGCGGTTTGCGGGTCACATCCAGATGCACCAATGGATTGCGACTCATGGCACACGTTTCGCTAAATGTCGTGCACCAAGGAGACACATCATGCGACTCGCTTTGCGCATCGACCTGAGCAGCATTGCACCCTGCGCCGCATTGTGCGCAGCGGTCGCTCTGATTGCGCTGCCCGTTGGCGTCAATGCACAGGAATCCGTACTGGCGCAATCCGCCAATCCAACCGATACCGCCCATGCCGGCTCCGCCACCCTCGCAGGCACGACGCCCGCAACGGTGGCTTCGCCGGATGCGACGGTCGCCGAGGCTACCCCTGCAACGGACGGCAGCCAGCTCTCGGCCAACGCGCTGAGCATTCCTGCCGATGCTGCACTCACGAACGATATTTCACTCGACGACCAGGTGCTGTCGCGGCAACGCGGCGGCGCGGTGGGCATGTTGATGGTGGCCGCGACGCCGCAATTGATGCGCGGCGCAGGCAGCAGCGGTAACAGCGTGACCTTGTGGGACGAGATCGCGCCGCCCTCGCCGTTGCCGATTCCGGTCGACGCCGCGCGTGCGGCCCAGGGCAACGTCGCCAGTTACCAGAGAAAGTAGCCGGACAGATTCGCGATGCAAACCGGCGGGCGTGGCGCAACTGACACACCCGCCGCATACAAGACACAAGCAAGGACCGACATGGCCACCTCAATCCGGACGCCGCGCCCACGCAGTTGGCTGGCGGTGTTGCCCTCCCTGTTACCTGCTGCCGCGGCAACCGTCGTCGCCCTGCTCACCGCCGGTTTCACTTTCGACGCTGTCGCGCAGCAAGCCGTCAACCCCGGCGACATCATCGTCGAGCGCGCGGTCACCCCGCGCGATGCCTTCATCCCTGTGCCGAAGAACGAGGACCCGGTCGCCGTACGCGTCACCACCTTTCCGGCCAATACGTTCAATCCGGCCGTCGCCCAACTGGTCGGCGACACCGATCTGACGAATGCGCACGGTTCGAGCGGCGTCGCCGAAGGCGGCGTGCTCGGCGGCACCGGCATGCAGGCCGTCACGCAGATCCTGAGCGGCAAGGCGACCGGCAACAACATTGCCCTGAACTCCGGCGGCATCGGCATGCCGGCCGCGGGCATCGGCGGCACGATCACCTCGTCGGTGACGGGCGCGCTCGCGCCGCTGTCGAATGCACTCTCCGGTGCGCTCGGAGGGATGAAATGAGCCCGCGCAAATTTCTGCCGCTGCGCGCCGCGCTCTGCGTATGCCTGAGCGGCACGGCACTCGTGGCCGGCCACGTCTGCGCGCAATCGCTGCCGAAGATCGGTGCTGACGCAACCATCGGCAACGGCGCGGGCACCGGCGTCACCGGTGCGTTCGCGGTCAACGAGACCGCCGGCATCAACAACGCGCAGGTCAATCAGATCACGGTCACGAACGGCGTCGCGGTCGGCAACGACAACGCCAGCACGCAAAGCGCCACGGTGGCCGCGCGAGTCACCAGTGCGCGGGCGTCGATCGAGGCCAATGCATTTTCGAATTCATCCGGAGCGGTGCTGGTGAACCAGTCGGCCGGAGCAGGAAATCTGCAGCGCAACAGCACTCAGTTGGGCACTGCTGCGCTCGGAGTCGAGACCGTCTCGGATGGGGAGCTATCCGCGACGGCCCCGAAAAACGGCAGTCCAGGTCAATCCATCGGGGTTCATGGCGTACGCGAGGCCAACATTTCCAGCGATGCCTTCAAAAACGTCAACGGGATCGTGCAGATCAACCAGACAGCCGGCGCCGGTAATGCCACGGCAAACAGTTTTGTGCTTCGTCCCCCGGCGGGCACTTTTTTTAACTGACCACATTTAAAGTATCGGAGCGAATCATGAAGCGCACTTTAATTGCCGCAGCCGTCCTCGTTGCCGCGTCCAGCAGCGCGTTCGCCGCATCGCCAAAGGCCTATCTGTTCAACGCCACGCTGGTCGGTGAAGCGGTCGGCGTCGAAGGCCTGGTGGGTCTGTACGGTTGCGTGCATGTGTCCAGCACAGCGGGCGCCGTCATTAACAACAACCAGATGGTCAACCTGAAGGCCTCACTCGATCCGCAGGCACAGAGCTACACCACCGGCAAGGTGACGACCACCTATAACAACAACTCGAGCTCGCTCAGCACCACCGGCTCGATCCTCGCGGCGGCTGCGCAAAGCCACACGTCGTCGTCCTCGACCTCACAAGGCGCCCAGGCGTCGATCGGCTACGCGTACGGCAACCAGAGCAGCGCCGTGGTGGGTGGCGGGTATGAAGCCAGCCAGCAGGCAGCGGCCATTGAAGGCGGCTTCAGCCACACGAGCTCGAGCTCGGGCGGCCATATCGCGGCAGGCGGCGCGATCGGCGGCAGCTACAACTATCAGGACCACAATACGCCCACCCACGGCTCGGGTTCGTTCCACGCCAATGGCGGCTTCCATGCCGGCTACAACGAATCCAATTACAGCAACCAGGCGGCCGTAGCGGGCGGCTTCGAAGCATCTGAAGCTTCGGGACAGGCCAAGGCATGGGGATTCCAGGCCAATCAGGGTTCGGGCTTCGCCGCAGTCGCCGAACAATCGTCCAGCCATACGAGCAGCAAGTCGTCCTCCAGCGATGCCTATGCCGCCGCCTGGAGCGTCAACGCCACCCTTGCAACCACCGACGTGACGACCACGGGTTCGACGACGCAGCACACCAACACGCAAGTCGCCGGCACGCTGAACGCCACCACCGGCGCCAACGCGGCTACGGGTGTATCGGGCAACCTCGGCATCAACATCGCCGAAGGCATCGGCAACGCTCAAAGCAACGATGTGTCGCTCGCCTCGGTCGATATCGGCAATGTGTTCGGCAACGCGCAGATCTTCAACGCGCAATCGTCGGCCGGTACCGCGAAGATCAACAACTTCAATCTGAATGCGTCGATCGGGGATGGCTCGCTGTCGGGTGTGACGGGCAATGTCGGGGTGAACGTCGCCTCCGGTATCGGCAACGTGCAGAACAACAGCCTCGCGGGTGCAGTGACGACCGCCACGCCGGGTAACGCGCTGACCACGGCAATGATCGCCACGGATGACAACTCGCAGTCGGCCGGCATGACGGTCAAGGGTCAATTCCAGGGCACCGCGATGCTGGGCGGCGGCGCACTTGCCAACGCATCCGGCAACATCGGCGTGAACATCGCCGGCGGCGCGGGCAACCTGCAGCACAACGGCCTTGCAATCGCCGCGCTCAACAGCGGCCACTAAGAAGTTGACGGCAGGCAAAAGAAGCCAGAAGTAATCGGGAGGAACACGCGCCGGCAATCATTGCAGTGGCCGGCGCGTGTATAAGCAGGAGACCAGCATGTCCGGGTTCAAGGGGTTCCCGGCGCTACAGCTCGCGGTAGCGCTGACCGGTTTCACGCTGTGCGCGACCGACAGCTACGCACAGGCGAGCGTCGACACGTCCACTTTCGCGGGCGTTCCGTTGCATAAGACGGTTCGTTCGATGAGAGACATTCGTTACAGCCACATCGTCAGCCAGCAGTTCGACTACAGCTGCGGTGCGGCCGCGCTTGCAACCCTCCTTAAATACGGCTATGGCATCGACATTCCGGAAACCGAACTGATTCGCCGGATGATGGTGTTCTCCACGCCCGAAGTAGTCGTCAAAAACGGCTTCTCGATGCTCGACATGAAGAAATTCGTCGAGACCATCGGCTTGCGCGGCCGCGGCTTCCGGGTCAACGCCGACGCGCTCGAACATTTACAGATCCCCGTGATGGTTCTCATGAACATCGACGGGTACGAGCATTTCGTGATCGTCAAACATGCTCAGGATGGCCGCGTCTTTATTGCGGATCCGGCGCTCGGCAATCGCATCGCGCTCGAAGAGGACTTCGCCAAAACCTGGAACGGTCTGGTATTCGCGGTCCTCGGCAAACCCTTCAGGGAGGATTCACCGCTGTTGCAGGACAACGAGTCGCTCGCGCTCAAGCTGCGTGCCAGCGCGCTGGCCAACGGTACCGCTGCGACTCCCTTTGTCGAGTACGGCTTGATCAAGGCAGACCTGTTCTGACCCAACCATGAAGCACCATCTCACACCGTCGGGGCTCGCGATCTGCGCCATGTTGTGCGGCCTGACCGGCAGCGCCCATGCGTCAGATGACGCCGCCTCGCCACCGGTGCCTGCGTTGCTCGCTTCACACGACATCGACTCCGCCGCCATCAAGGTTCAGATGGTCGACGACGATGTCCTCGCCAGACAGACCGGCAAATATGTCGGCGGGACCATGATTTCCGGCTTCGTTCTGAATGTTCTTTCACAGTGGCAACTGCCCAACGGCGCGACCGCCCTCGCCCAGGGCACGCTCACCGCCGTGCAGAGCGCCGCCGGCCAGGTGGCCAGTACCGTCAACACGCTCGCTCGCGTGACCAACGGCAACCTCGGCGACGCCGCTGCCAACTCGGGCGCCAACCCGAACGCCCAGGTAAGCGGCGGACAGAGCATCACGGTCAACGGTGTTTCACAAGTCACGCAAGTGGCCGGCGACCGGAACGCCGGCTTCAACTCCGCGCTCATTGATTTCAATAATAACGGCGTGTCGCTCGCGGGAGCCGCAAATGGACCGTCCGCAGCGGCCAGTAATTCGACCGGTTCGATCAAAGCCGGCATTTCGTTCGGCAACAACGGCGTAAGCGTCGCTCTACAGACGCCAGCCGGACTCGCCACGCAGACCATCACGCCAGGCAACGGGCAAATCGCCCAGTTGCTGCAGATTGCAGGCAATAACCAGCAAGTCGCCAACCAGTTGCAGTTGCATTTGCAGACGCAGCAAATGTCGGCCGCAATGATTCGTCAGCTCGGCGTACTACAAGCTCTGCAAAACTCAAGGAGATAAAAAATGCGGGCCGCCACCCGCCTGGCGCAGCACAGGTAGCACACGCAGGACAGATTCGGCAGCGCACCGCAAGGAGACCGGCGACGCGCCGCCGGAGGAACACCGGGGGAACACACAATGAACAATATTTCATCGACCAGGGTGCCGCGCATGGCACTGGCGGCCATTCCGGCCGCCGTCATGCTATTTGCACTTTCACAAGGGGCGAGCGCGCAGGCGCTCGCCGGACAATCCGTTGAAGATCGTTTGAATACGTTGATGCGGGTCGTGGACGAACAGCAGCGGCAGATTCACTCACTCGAGCGCCAGGTGACCAGTCTGGAGATGGCGCAGCGCGGCCGCGGCGCGCCGGGATACGGTGCACCGGCGGGCAGCGAAGCGGTAGCGGAACAGCCCGGCGCGGACGGCTTGCCCGTGCCGTTGCCGCCACTTGCGCAGATCACGCCCGGTGCGCCAGCGCCGGGCGGCACCACCGGCACGGCGACCGGCGTGCCGGTCAATCCGCCGGCGCCGGTCGGCAACACGGCGGGCGGCCTGCCGGCCGCCACCGACGGCAGTGGCAGCAACGGTGCGGTCGGCCAGACCCAGAAGGCCGCCGAACCCGTGCGCACGCAGGCCGAAGAAGCGGTCGTGCAGCGCGAACATGCGCCGCTGTTCGACCACAAGCTGACGATGGACTGGGGCATCAGCGATACCTACTACGATCGCCGCCAGTTGCAGCTGTCGGGCTTCCTCGCGCTCGACGCGATTTTCCTCGGCAACATCAACCTCGGCGAAACCAAGTCGCACCAGGTGATGGCCGATCTCGATACGCGCTACGGCCTGACCGACCGCATGAGTATCGATGTCGACGTGCCGTACATCTACCGGCATAGCAACTTCATTGTCGGCGGTGCGGGCGGCGCGGCCAGCACGCTGTCCGATGCGTCGGTGAACAGCAGCGATATTGGCGACGTGAACTTCGGGCTCTACTACCAGTTCCTGAAGGAGACCAACAGTCTGCCGGACGTGGTCGGCAGCGTGCGCATCAAGGCGCCGACGGGCACCTCGCCGTTCGGCGAGAAGCTGGTGCAGGTCGACGCCAACAACACCAATCTCGTCGCCCCGAGCAAGCTGCCCACCGGCACCGGCATGTGGAATATCACGGCCGGCGTGTCGCTGTTGAAGACCTATGACCCAGTGGTGCTGTTCGGCAGTGTCTCGTACACCTACAACATCGCGCGTTCGTTCGCGGACATCTCGTCGGTGCAGGGACAAACCCAGCCGGCGACGGTCAAGCTCGGCGACATCGTGCAGTTCGGCGGCGGCGTGGCGCTCGCATTCTCCGACAAGGACTCGGCCAGCATCTCGTTCACCATGGCGCTCGAACCCGAATCGAAGACCCGTGCGCCGGGCGGCTCATACGAAAAAGTGCCGGGCAGCGAGACCACTGCGGCCGCGCTGAACTTCGGCCTGAACCACGTCGTGAACAAGCACCTCACCATCAACGGCTCGGTTTCCGTCGGCATGACGCCGGATACACCGAACTTCGTGGTCGGCGTGCGGTTTCCCTACACCTTCTGACGTGTCAACGATACGAGGTCGAACGTGCGTGAATCACCTCATCTGACCAGTGTTGCTCCGGTTGCCGGCGCGGGATCGCATATGACGCTTGCACGGCCAAAGGAAGTGCCCGCAGGCCGCTCCGTCGAAGTGGTGACGAGCCGGCCGGCGGCCGTGCCGCATGCCATAGGCGCAGCTCCGGGCGCCCGGGCGCCCATGGCGCGCACACTGCTGTATGTGGCGCGCACGCCCGACGAGACCCTCATTGCGCATCTGAAAAGCCACGGCTGGAACGTTGCGGCGGCGCGCTCGGCGCATGAACTCGGCAAACTCGTCAAACCGGATGTGGCGTGCGCCGGCATCGTCGATCTGGCGAGCTTTCCGCCACGCGACCTGAGCGGCCTCGAAGCGAGCCTGCGCCAGCAACAGGTCGGCTGGATCGCGCTCGCCACCAGCGAACGGCTCACCGATCCGGAAGTACGCCGCCTCGTGCGCCACTACTGCTTTGATTACGTGAAGACGCCCGTGGCGAACCCGACGATCGACTACCTGGTCGGTCACGCATTCGGCATGGTGACGCTGTGCGAGCCCGAACTGACGCCGCCCGCGAGCGAGTCCGGCGACGAGGAAATGGTCGGCGCCTGCGAAGCGATGCAGCACCTTTTTCGCACGATCCGCAAAGTAGCGAACACTGACGCCAGCGTGTTCATCTCCGGCGAGTCGGGCACCGGCAAGGAGCTCACCGCGCTGGCGATTCACGAGCGCTCGCCGCGCCGCAAGGCGCCGTTCATGGCGATCAACTGCGGCGCGATTCCGCACCACCTGTTGCAGTCCGAACTATTCGGCTACGAGCGCGGCGCGTTCACGGGCGCGAATCAGCGCAAGATCGGCCGGGTCGAAGCGGCTGAGGGCGGCACGCTGCTGCTCGACGAAATCGGCGACTTGCCGCTCGAAAGCCAGGCTAGCCTGTTGCGCTTCCTGCAGGAAGGCAAGATCGAGCGCCTTGGCGGACGTGAATCGATTCCGGTGGACGTGCGCATCATTTCGGCCACCCACGTCGATCTGGAAGGCGCCATGCGCGACGGACACTTCCGTGCCGACCTGTTCCATCGCCTGTGCGTGCTGCGCGTGGATGAACCGCCGTTGCGCGCGCGCGGCAAGGATATCGAAATTCTCGCGCATCACATCCTGCACAAGTTCAAGACTGATAGCGCGCGCAAGATTCGCGGTTTTACGCCGTCGGCGATCGAGGCGCTGTACAACTACAACTGGCCCGGCAATGTGCGCGAGCTGATCAACCGGGTGCGCCGCGCGATCGTGATGGCGGAGAACAAACTCATTTCCGCCGATGACCTCGACCTTGCGCACTTCAGCGGGCAGCAGACCATGAGCCTCTCGGAGGCCCGCGAGGCCGCCGAGAAGCGGGCGATCGAAGCGGCGCTGCTGCGCCATCGTCATCGGCTCAATGAAGCGGCCGTGGATCTGAATATTTCGCGCGTGACGCTGTACCGGTTGATGGGTCAACACGGGTTGCGCGAAATGAGCACCGCCGACGATCCCGTCCAGGAATGACGCGGCGCCGGCCACGCGCCATGCCACCGCCGGTGCCTCGTTACCCTGCGGCGCCACGTGGTGCCGACCTGCCGTCTTGCGCGTCAGGTAGAATCAGTCGGTTACGTTCTCCTTTCCATTCGATGACGACGCTCACCCTGATCGTCGCTCGCGCCAATAACGGCGTGATCGGCCGCGACAACCAGTTGCCCTGGCGACTCCCCGAAGACCTCGCGTTCTTCAAGCGCACCACGATGGGCGCGCCCATCATCATGGGCCGCAAGACGCATGAATCGATCGGCCGGCCTTTGCCGGGACGCCGCAACATTGTCGTGACACGGGATGCCACGCGGCGCTTTCAGGGCTGCGACGCGGCCACCACGCTGGAGGACGCGCTGACGCTGGCCGCCCAGGACCAGGCGCCGGAGGCGTTTCTGATCGGGGGGGCGCAATTGTATGCGGAAGGTCTGCGTCAGGCGGACAAACTGATCATCACCGAGATTTCCGCCGACTTCGAAGGCGACGCCACCTTCCCCGCGCTCGATGAAAACGAATGGGAAGAAGTCGCGCACGAAACGCATCGTGCGGATGCACCGAACGATTTCGACTACGCGTTCGTCACCTATAAGCGCAAGGGCGTTTAAGGTTTCTACCGCACGGCCGCACGATACGCAGCCCTGCATTTGATTCAGCCGTTAAAAAAGCCACGCAATCGCTTGCGTGGCTTTTCCATTTGCAACCGAGATGAATGCGCCGCTTATTGCCCGGCAATCGTCATCCGTTCGATCAGCACCGAGCCGGTCTGCTTGGTGCCGCGCGTGATCGTATCCGCACCGATCGCAACGATATGGTGGAACATCTCCTGCAAGGTGCTCGCCACGGTGATTTCTTCAACCGGGTACTGGATCTTGCCGTTCTCCACCCAGAAGCCCGACGCGCCACGCGAATAGTCGCCCGTCACGTAGTTCACGCCCTGCCCCATCAATTCGGTGAGCAGGAGGCCGGTGCCGAGCTTCTTCAGCATCGCTTCGAAGTCGTCTTCAGGCCGCGTGTTCGAGCTGCGCAGCGACAGATTGTGCGAGCCGCCCGCGTTGCCGGTGGTCTGCATGCCGAGCTTGCGCGCCGAGTAAGTGGACAGGAAGTAGCCTTCCACCACGCCGTCTTTCACCACCGAGCGCTGCTTCGTGCGCACGCCCTCTTCGTCGAACGGCGCGCTGCCCATGGCGCGCGCGACGTGCGGGTCTTCCACCACCTGGATATGCGGCGCGAACACCGGTTTGCCGAGGCTGTCGACGAGGAACGAAGTCTTGCGATACAGCGCGCCGCCGCTGGTTGCCTGCACGAAGGCGCCGAGAATGCCGGCCGCGAGCGGCGCTTCGAACAGCACCGGCACCTTACGCGTATCGAGACCGCGCGCGCCGATGCGAGCGAGAGCGCGCTGCGCCGCATAGCGCCCCACCGCTTCCGGATCGGCCAGTTCCCCGGCGCTGCGGGTCGACGTGTACCAGTCGTCGCGCTGCATGTTGCGGCCGCTGCCGGCGATAGGCGCGCAGGCGATGTAGTGGCGCGAGTACGGATAACCGGCGAGGAAGCCGCGGGAGGTGGCCAGCACGAATTGCGAGTGCTGCGCCGAGACGCTCGCGCCTTCGGAATTCTTGATCTGCGGATCGGTGGCGAAAGCGGCGTCTTCCGAGCGGCGGGCGATTTCAACCGCTTCGTCGGCGGAAAGATTCCACGGGTGATACAGATCGAGATCGCGCGGCGCGGTTTCGAGCAGCTCGGCTTCGGCCAGACCGGCGCAGTCGTCTTCCGCCGTGAAGCGCGCGATGTTGTAGGCCGCCGCGACCGTGTCCTTCAAAGCTTGCGAGGAAAAGTCCGAGGTGCTCGCGTTGCCGCGCTTGTTGCCGATGAACACCGTCACGCCGACCATTTTGTCGCGGTTATGTTCGATCGTCTCGACTTCGCCGCGCCGCACGGAGACGGACAGGCCGTCGCCCTCGGAAATTTCGGTCGCGGCGTCGGTGCCGCCGAGCGACTTCGCGTGACGAAGGATGTCCGAGGCGATTTCCTTCAGTTCATCCTGGGTATGCGGAAAAAAGCGCTGCTTGACGTCCATGTCTGCTGCCATTGTCGTTGCCGTCCTGTTCGGGGCCGAGCGGCCCTGGGTGTTTGCACATGTCACGCTCGTGCGTGCGCATTTGCGTGTGCAGTTGCGCTCGCATTTGCGTCCGCATTTGTGTCGCTACGTATCCCGCGATCATAGCAAGGTACGCGCCGCTGTACCTGGCATTCGCGAACTCGGCTATGCGAGTTCGCGCCGGGCCGCGAGGCCTTGTGCACAGCAGCACGGAGGGTGCGGCAGGCGCGGCACGCTACAATATCGGTATGACACGCAAAACCCGCATTCAACCCATCGAATCCGCCGAGCCGGAAGTCGACGAAAACGGCTACGACCGTCCCAGCAAGTCCCAGCTCAAGCGCGAAATGCACGAGCTGCAGGAACTGGGCTCGGCGCTGATCGCCCTGCCGAAAGACGCGCTCAAGCGCATGCCGATGCCCGAAAAGCTCGACGACGCCGTACGCGAAGCACGCCGCATTACCGATCACGAAGGCAAGCGCCGCCAGGTGCAGTATGTGGGCCGCGTGATGCGCTCGCTGCTGGACGAGGAAACCGCCGCGCTGCGCAGCGCGCTGGACACCTATAACGGCGTCAACAAGGCCGAAACGGCCAAGCTGCACTGGATCGAGCGCACCCGCGAGAAGCTCCTCGCCGACGACGCAGCGCTGACCGATTTCATCCGCCAGCATCCGAATGCCGACCCGCAGCAAGGCCGCACGCTGATTCGCAACGCCCGCAAGGAAGCGCAGCAGAGCAAGCCGCCGCGCTACTTCCGCGAGCTGTTCCAGTGGATCAAGAACGCGGACGGACCGTCCGCCGCGACCGATGCCGACGCTCAAGAAGGCCTGGAAAACGACGATGACGACCGCGACGCTTAAGCCCACGCGTAATCATCCGGACGAAATCGTGATCGGCCTCGTGTCGATCAGCGACCGGGCGTCCACCGGCGTGTACGAGGACAAAGGCATTCCGGCGCTGCAGGAATGGCTGGGCGCCGCGCTGAGCTCGCCGTTTCAGGTAGTCACACGTCTGATTCAGGACGACGCCGCCACGATTTCCGTCACGCTGATCGAACTGGTGGACGAAGTGGCTTGCGATCTGGTGCTGACCACCGGCGGCACCGGCCCGTCGCGCCGCGACGTGACGCCCGAGGCAACCCTCGCGGTAGCGACAAAGGAAATGCCCGGTTTCGGCGAGCAGATGCGCCAGATCAGCCTGAATTTCGTGCCCACGGCGATTCTGTCGCGCCAGGTGGCGGTGATCCGCGAAACGGCTGAGCACGCGGCGTTGATCGTCAACCTGCCGGGTCAGCCGAAATCGATCAGGGAAACCCTGGAAGGCTTGCGCGACGGCGAGAGCGGCGCGGTGAAGGTGCCGGGCATTTTCGCCGCGGTGCCGTATTGCATCGACCTGATCGGCGGCCCGTATGTGGAGACCAACGCCGACGTCGTGAAGGCGTTCCGGCCGAAGAACGCGGTGCGCGCCCCTCGGCAGGGTTGAAGCTGAAACGGCCGGCGGCTTATTCGTCTGCCTGCGAATCCTGAACCTGCGCAGCTGACGGAATCAGGAAATGCTCGCGGTAGTACTTCAGTTCGTCGATCGACTCGTGGATATCGGCCAGTGCCGTGTGCATGGCGCGCTTCTGGAAACCCTTGTAGATGGCGGGCTGCCAGCGGCGGCACAATTCCTTCAACGTGCTGACGTCGAGATTGCGGTAATGGAAGAAGCGTTCCAGATCCGGCATCCAGCGCGCCATGAAGCGGCGATCCTGGCAGATCGAATTGCCGCACATCGGTGATTTGCCCGGCGGCACGTATTGCGCGAGGAAGTCGCGAATCTGCTCGGTCGCGTCCGCTTCGCTGACCGTCGACGCCTTCACGCGGTCGATCAGACCCGAGCGGCCGTGCGTGTTCTGATTCCACTGATCCATTTTGGCGAGCGTTTCGTCGCTCTGGTGAATCGCCAGCACCGGGCCTTCGACGAGCCTCTCCAGCGTGGAATTCGTCACCACCACCGCGATTTCGATGATGCGGTCGGAATCCGGCTCGAGCCCGGTCATTTCCATGTCGAGCCAGACGAGGTTCATGTCGCTGCGTACGAGCGGCGGCTGGTCGGTGGATGCGAGGATGTCAGTCATGAAGGCAGCCCTGAAGGCCGGGCAGGCAGCTTGCAGCAAGCGCGATTGCCACGGCGATGGTTCGTTTGAGATTGGTTTGAGCGTGTCCCCGCCGGCAGGCGGGAAGAAACATATAATTCTCGCATAGATACCACGGAATCCCCGGATGCCTACCCTGTACTTCACTGTTCTGTTCGTCGTCGCCGTCGTGGCGATGGTCGGCACCAAACTGTGGCTCGCGTCGCGGCAGATCCGCTTCGTCGCCGGCCATCGCGAGCAGGTGCCGAGCCAGTTTGCCGGCACCATCGCGCTCACCGCGCACCAGCGCGCCGCCGACTACACGGTCGAGCGCACCCGGCTGACCATGATCGAGATCGTCGTCAGCGCCGCGGTGCTGATCGGCCTGACGCTGCTGGGCGGCGTGCAGGCACTCGATCTGGCGATCTCCGACTGGCTGGGCCGCGGCTACGCCGGCCAGATCGCGCTAGTTGCCGCGGTGATCGCGGTCACCAGCGTGATCGACCTGCCGTTCGACTATTACCGGCAATTCGTGGTCGAGCAACGCTTCGGCTTCAATCGCATGAGCAAAGGGATCTTTTTCCTCGACCGTATCAAGGGGGTCCTGCTCGGCGCCGCGTTCGGCCTGCCGTTGCTGTTTGTCGTGCTGTGGCTGATGAACCAGGCCGGCAGTTTGTGGTGGCTGTGGACGTGGATCGTCTGGGTGGCGTTCCAGATGCTCGTGCTGGTGCTGTATCCGTCGTTTATCGCACCGCTTTTCAACAAGTTCGAGCCGCTCAAGGACGAGGCGCTGAAAAGCCGTATCGAAGCACTGATGCAGCGCTGCGGCTTTGCCGCCAAGGGTCTCTTCGTGATGGACGGCAGCCGCCGTTCCGCGCACGGCAACGCGTATTTCACCGGCTTCGGCGCCGCCAAGCGCATTGTGTTCTTCGATACGCTGCTCGCGCGCCTGTCGGGTCGCGAGATTGAAGCGGTGCTCGCGCACGAGCTTGGCCACTTCAAGCGCCGTCACGTGATCAAGCGAATGCTTGTTACCTTCGCGCTGAGCCTCGTGATGCTCGCCCTGCTCGGCTGGCTCACGCAGTGCGTGTGGTTCTACGAAGGGCTCGGCGTGCGGCCGTCGCTGATCGGCGGCAATAGCGGCCTCGCACTGGTGCTGTTCTTCCTCGCGCTGCCGGTGTTCCTGTTCTTCGTCACGCCGCTCGGCAGCCTCAGTTCGCGCAAGCACGAGTTCGAAGCCGACGCCTTCGCGGCGACGCAAACCGACGCGCAAGACCTCGTCAGCGCGCTCGTCAAGCTGTACGAAGACAATGCGTCGACGCTGACGCCCGATCCGCTCTACACCGCGTTCTATTACTCGCATCCGCCGGCGTCGCAGCGGATCGACCGCCTGCTGCGGCACGCATGAGCGGCCGCTCCCCGAAAGCGCCGCGCGCGCCGTCCAGCACGCGCGTAGGCGGCCTCGTAGTGGCCGCCCATGGCCGCCACTATCTGGTCGCGCCCGAAGACGGTGGCGCGATGCTCCAGTGCTTCCCGCGCGGCAAGCGCAGCGAAGTGGCGGTCGGCGATCGCGTGATTTACGAACCCACCTCCGCCGATCAGGGCGTGATCGTCGAAATCGGCGAGCGGCGTAATCTGCTGTATCGCTCGGATCAGTACAAGTCGAAACTGTTCGCCGCGAACCTCGATCAGCTGCTGGTGGTGCTCGCCACCGAGCCGCATTTCAGCGAGGATCTGCTCGGCCGCGCGCTGGTCGCCGCCGAGGCGCATGAACTGAAGCCGCTGATCGTGCTGAACAAGATCGACGTGGTCGCCGAACTGGAAGGTGCGCGCACGCGGCTCGAGCGCTATCGCGCGCTGGGTTACACCGTGGTGGAAGTGTCGATCAAAACGCAGCCCGAGGCTGCGCGCGCCGCGCTGACCGAGCATCTGCACGGCCACTCGACGCTGCTGCTCGGGCAGTCCGGCATGGGCAAATCGACGCTGGTGAATCTGCTGATTCCGAACGCCGAAGTCGCTACCCGCGAAATCTCGACCGCGTTGAACAGCGGGCGGCATACCACGACCTTCACGCGTCTTTATCCGTTGCCCGACAGCGGCGGCGGTGCGTTGATCGACTCGCCGGGCTTCCAGGAATTCGGCCTGCATCACTTGACCGAAGGACGACTCGAACGCGCGTTTCCCGAGTTCCGGCCGCTGCTAGCGAATTGCCGCTTCTACAACTGCCATCACTTACACGAGCCAGGTTGCGCGATCCTCGAGGCGGTTGCCGATGGCCGCATCCGGCGCGAACGGCATACGTTGTATGCGCAACTCGTGCACGAAGCCAGCCAGATCGTGCGCTGATATGAAACTGATGCGCGCGCCGAATCTGATCATCGGACAGCATTGGGTCAATGTGCTGGCGACCGCGGGGATCGCCTGCGAGTTGCACAACCGCTACCTGAACGGTGCACTCGGCGATATTCCGGCGGACCAGTGCGCGCCTGAACTGTGGCTTGTCGATGAACGCGATGAGGCGATGGCGCGTAGGTTGATCGACGCGGCCTCGCATGGGCCGGCGGCGGGCTCGCCTTCGTGGCGCTGCGCCCACTGTGGCGAGACACTCGAAGCGCAGTTCACCGTGTGCTGGCAATGCGGAACGGCGCGCGATCCGCTGGATGGATGAAGCGGCTGTGCTGCGGATAAAAAAGAGGCCGGGTGGATTCATTCACCCGGCCTCTTTTCATTCAGCGCTGTTGTGCGTGCGTTGCCTTAAGCGAGCCACACCGCGATCGTCAGCATCAGCAGCAGGATCATCCACAGCACCACGGCTCGCCAGACCAAGCCCACCGCCGATTGCAGCGTGCGCGGCGTGCAGTCGTCGCCAACCTGCATCGGGCCGCCGTCGCCGGTGGTGAGCGCGTCGAGGCTCGACGGCTCAGCCAGCGGCCCACTCAACCGCGCACCCAACGCGCCGCTGCCCGCGGCCAGCAAGACGCCGTCATTTGCATCTGGCCACTGACGCGCATGATTGCGCCATGCATAAATCGCGTCTTCGAAATTACCGACGATCGCAAAGCCCAGCGAGGTCAAACGCGACGGCACCCAGTCGATGACAAAGAACGCCTGCTGCGCGAAACTCGAAAACGCAACGGTGCGATCGTCGACAGGCCGCGCCCACGTGCGCGCCAGATATTCGGCAATCCGATACAGCACCGCGCCCGCCGGCCCAACCGGAATCAGGAACCAGAAGAACACGCCGAACACGTGCCGATGCGACGCCACCACCGCGTGAATCAGCGTGTGACGCACGATCTCGCTGACTGGCATGTCGACGGTATCGAGGCCGGTCCATTCGTTGAGAATTTCACGCGCGCGCGGCACGTCGTCGTTATTCAACGCGAGGTGGATGTCGGTGAAGTAATGGCTGAACTGGCGGAAGCCGAGCGTGAAATACAGCACCGCGACGTTCCACAGGAACGCCAGCGCAAAGTGAATGTGATACAGCACGTAGTAGACGAGCGCGACGGCCAGCGTCCACGGCACCACCACTACGAGCCACGCGAGCAGGCCATGCTTGGGCTTGCCGGCATCGAACCCGTGTGCCGCAGACTCCGCATGGTATTGAAGCAACGCCGACACCGGATTGTTCGGCGACAGCGCGCGCACCTGTTCAATGATCAGAGCCAGCAATACGGAGAAAAAAGTCATGCGATGCGCCGTGCTTTTCGAGTTTTTACGATTATTTTATAACGATAGCACAGGGTCGGATGCGGCTGACGGGCGATGGTGACAAACACCCAACAACCGCACAATCCGCTGCGGCTCACGCCGCCAGGAAACGATAGAAGTTGCGCAGCATCGCCGCTGTCGCGCCCCAGATGAAGTGGTGGCTGCCAAGCTGATTCTCGAGCGCATGCTCGTCGCGATCCGCCGATGCGGCACGCGGATAAGGCATCGCGAAGAAGCGGCGCTCGCCACCGTCCCAACGAAACACGCGCACTTCGTGATGCACGGGGTTCATCAGAAAACTGAGCGGGACTTCAAAGACTTCAGCCACTTCGAGTGAATCCACTTTCAACGTGAACGGCGGGTGCACGAGGCCGATGACCGGCGTCACGCGAAAACCCGTACCCGTCAGATAGTCGGGCAGCGCACCGAGAATTTCGACGCGCGACGGATCGAGGCCGACCTCTTCCTGCGCTTCGCGCAGCGCCGTGGCGGTCGCGTCGGCGTCGAATGGTTCGTGGCGGCCGCCCGGGAAACTCACCTGGCCCGCGTGGTCGTTCAGATGATCGGCACGCTGGGTCAGCAATACAGTCAGGCCATTATCGCGAACGACCAGCGGCACCAGCACGGCGGCCACACGCGGGTCGGCGTGAGTATCGCGCCAGGGTGCTTCGACGATCGGTTCTGGCGTCCACGTGAGACGCTGTTCAAAACGCGCACGCAGACCATCGGGCGTCAGACGCCCGGCAGCAACTGGAGGCAGATTGGCGCCCGTCGCTTCGACGGGCAGTGTTTCGGGCTCAAAGGCTGGACGGATCAACGGGTCTCTCGAAATGAGCGGATAGGGGACATGCCGCTATTTTGACCCAACAAACAAAAAAGCACCCGCGAGGGGTGCTTTTTCTTACAGCATTTACGCTTGGGAAGCAGCGCGGTCTTTCGAGACCAGCTTTTCCTTGATCCGGGCCGACTTGCCCGAACGGTCGCGCAGGTAGTACAGCTTCGCACGACGCACATCGCCACGACGCTTCACGACGATGCTTGCCAGCAGCGGCGAGTACGTCTGGAACGTACGCTCGACGCCTTCGCCCGACGAAATCTTGCGGACGATGAACGACGAATTCAGACCACGGTTACGCTTGGCGATCACCACGCCTTCGTAAGCCTGAACACGCTTACGCGTACCTTCAACCACGTTCACGCTGACGATCACCGTATCGCCGGGGGCGAATTCGGGGATGGTCTTCTCGCCGAGGGCGCGCGCGATTTCTTCCTGCTCGAGTTTTGCAATCAGATTCATCACTGACTCCTAAGTCCATCTTGTCGGCGTTCGTACCTGCCTCGCAAAAAGCTTGGCTACGGCCCCGATAGAGGATGGGTTCACATCTGGCGCCGTACACGCATGTGCGGCACCGCCTATGTCCGCTCGAAAGACCAGGGCTTACGCCTTCGACACTTCCTTCGCGAGACTCGTAAGCCATGCCTCGTCGGCACGGCTCAACATCTTGTTCTTTCTGGCCTTCACGATCAGATCGGGCCGCTTGTTCAACGTGTTGCGCAGGGCTTCACGCCGGCGCCATGCTTCGATTTCCGCATGATGGCCGCCGAGCAGCACATCGGGCACACGCTCGCCGTTATATTCTTCGGGCCGCGTGTAATGCGGGCAATCCAGCAGCACGTCGACAAAACTGTCCTGCACCGCCGATTGCGCGTCGTTCAGCACACCGGGCAACTGGCGCACCACCGCGTCCATCAACGCCATGGCCGGCAGTTCGCCGCCTGACAGCACGAAGTCGCCGAGGCTGACTTCTTCGTCGACAACCCTATCGAGCAAGCGCTGATCGATCGCTTCATAGCGCCCGCACAACAGGATCAGACCGGGCTCGGCCGCGAACTGCATGACGCGGTCGTGATTGAGCGTAGCGCCTTGCGGCGACATCATCACGACGCGCGACGCGCCGATGCCCTGCTCCGCCTGCGCCGCTTTCGCCGCGCCGATCGCGTCTTCCAGCGGCTTGGCCAGCATCACCATGCCTGGGCCGCCGCCGTACGGGCGATCGTCGATTGTGCGGTAGTTATCTGTAGTGAAATCGCGTGGATTCCACGTACGCAACCCGTAGCGCTCCTGCTTCGCCGCTCGGCTGGTAATGCCCCAGTCGGTCAGCGCACGAAACATGTCTGGAAAGAGCGTAACGACATCGAACTGCATCGCTCTCTCCGTTCAGCGAGTCATTTAGTAATCGGCTTCCCAGTCGACGATGACCTGCTTCGCCGCCTGATCCACCGTTTTGACAAAGACACCGACGAACGGGATCAAGCGTTCGCCAGTTACCGGCTTGCCACTTTTGTCGACAGCCGGGTATTCGATACGCATCACCGAATGCGCACCGTTGTCGATCATCTCTACGACCTTGCCGAGTGCTACCCCGGCAACGTTCACCACGTCGAGGCCAAGCAGATCGACCCAGTAGAATTCGTCGGCCTCGAGTGCCGGAAATTCGCTGCGGCTGATGTAAATACGGGCACCACGCAATGCGAGCGCCGCATCGCGGTCAGCCACGCCACCCAGATGGGCAACGACGGTATCGCTATGCGTTTTGGCCTGCAATGACGGCGCCGATTTGCGCTCCTGGCCTTTCAGCAGCCACCAGCGTTTCGCGCTCAACAAGGCGTCACCGCCGTGTCCCGCATCTGCGTGCGGAGCTACCTTGACCCAGCCTTTGAGGCCGTAAGCGTCGACAATGGCGCCGACTTCAACCGCATCAGCCGGCCAGCTTTCCGCCGTTTCCACGCGCGTTTCCGCAGCACTGGAAGCGGCACTGCCGGCATCGGCTTTCGCTTTGCCCTCGGTTCGTTCGACCGGCTTGCGGACGAATGCACCGAACGGCGCCTGACCAGACGTCTTGGCACTCGGGGCCGTCGCTTTTGCCTTGACGCGACCTGTACTGCCGGAATCACGCTCAGACATAAGAGAACCTCGGAGAAAACCTCGCTGCCAACTTCGACGCCTGCTTCAGCAAAACTCGCGCATCGGACTGCTCACGCAAGCTGCGCGAGCCGCCGGCCGAACCGACGACGATACGCATGCTAGCTACCATTAAGCAGCCGGCTGCGCCTTTTGCGCTTCTTTCACGAGACGCTCGACGGTCGGCGACAGTTGTGCGCCAACGCCTTGCCAATACGTCAGGCGATCTTGAGCGATACGCAGCGACTCACCCTTCGTAGCGACCGGGTTGTAGAAGCCAACGCGCTCGATGAAGCGGCCGTCACGACGGTTACGCGAATCGGTTGCGACGATGTTGTAGAACGGGCGCTTCTTGGAGCCGCCACGAGCCAAGCGGATGATGACCATATTAGAATCCTTGAAAACCGGGGTGCGGAACGACTGAAACACGCGATTATAGCGGGAAACCGACGCCATAACAAACACTTACCGGGATAAACTGAACGACGGGGTTGCGCCGGCCAGCCAGGAAGGGGCCCCAGAAGCGTGGAAACGCCCGAATTACCTGACGGAGCGCCTGTGAAACTTCTGCCGCTGCCTGCGTTTTTGTTCGCCTTGCTCGCCCTGGCTGCCCTCTTTGCGGGGGTTGCGCGCACCCGCCGCGGTCAGATCCCACGCACCGCTGCGGCGCTGCTGCTAACCGTTGCAGCCCTGCCGTCTCTAGCTGCCCTACCGGTCGAGCGCATCAAACTGCCGCCGGGCTTCCATATCGAGGTTCTGTCCGACGCGGTGCCGAGCGCCCGGGCGATGGCGCTCTCGCCAAAGGGCATTCTCTATCTAGGCAGTCTCGACGGCCACATCTACGCACTCGAATTGAAGAACGGGCGAGTGGCCGCGCGCCATGTGATCGCCTCCGGGCTGGAGACGCCAGCCGGCGTCGCGTGGTGGGATGGCGCACTGTATGTGTCAGCAGTGTCGAAAATTTTACGCTTCGATGCGATCGACGCCCACCTGAATGATCCGCCGAAGCCCGTCGTCGTCACTGACAAACTGCCCTCAGAGACGCATCATGGCTGGAAATTCATCGCCTTCGGGCCGGACGGCAAACTGTACGTGCCCCAAGGCGTGCCCTGCAACGTGTGCCTGAAGGATCGCGACCGCTTCGGGTTGATAGGCCGAATGGACCCGGACGGCAGCCACTACGAAGTCGTGGCGCGCGGCATTCGCAACTCGGTCGGCTTTGCGTGGCATCCGGTGACGCACGAGTTGTGGTTCACCGACAACGGCCGCGACCTGATGGGCGACGACGTGCCCGACGACAAACTCAACCGCGCCCCGCGCGACGGTATGGATTTCGGCTTTCCGTATTGCCACGGCGGCGACACGCCCGACCCCGAATTTGGCAAAGATCACCCGTGCAGCTCATTCACACCACCCGCGGCGAAGCTTGGCGCCCACGTTGCTGCACTCGGCATGCGGTTTTACAGCGGACCGATGTTCCCGCCGGCCTACCGAAACAACATCTTCATCGCCGAACACGGGTCGTGGAATCGCAGCAAGAAAGTGGGCTACCGCGTTGTGCGGATGATCACCGGACCGGACGGCAGCGATACGCATCAGGAAGTGTTCGCCGAAGGCTGGCTCCAGCCGGGCGAAACGGTATGGGGCCGCCCAGCCGACGTACTGCCGATGCCCGACGGCTCGTTGCTGATCAGCGATGACTTCGCCGGCGCGGTCTATCGCGTGACGTATACGACGCCTGCGCCATAACAACACCGGCTGAAGCACACAATGGCCGTGCGGTCGATGCGCTCGTACGTCGCGTGACCCGCGAGGCGAGGCGGGCGTAGAATGCGCGTCGGTCCGCGCCCAACCGCGCGTCGCTCCTTCCGCCCGCCTGTCACTCTCCTCTCGCCTACATGTCCACCCTTGTTTCGAATTCCCCGCGCTTCAGATCCAAGACGATTACCGCCGCGCTGGCGTTTTTCTTCGGTAGCCTCGGCGCGCACCGCTTCTATCTTTATGGAATGCGCGACATATACGGCTGGGCGCATCTGATCGGCATCCTGATCGGCGTTCCGGGCGCCATGCTGGTAGCGGCGAGCGAGCGGACTTCGATGCTAGGCTGGGTGCTCGCCTTTCCTGGCGCCGTCTCGCTGCTCGCCGCGTTCCTCGCGGCGATCGTCTACGGCCTGCGTCCGGATGAAAAATGGGACGCGCAGTTCAACGCCCACGCCCAGCGCAAAAGCCGCTCAGGCTGGACCGTGATTTTCGTTGTGATCTTTTCCCTGCTGATCGGCGCATTTCTGCTGATGACGGGCCTTGCGATTTCGTTCCAGACGTATTTCGAAAGCCAGGTGCAAGCCGCCAAGGCGCTCTCGCAGTAGCGAGCCGCCTCTGGGCTAGAAAAGATCCAACTGCGGATTGGCTGGCGCCGACGGCTGCGTTGCCCGCTCCGGCTCGACACGGCGAAAGTACGACATATCCAGAATCCCGCGATCGCGCCGGTTCAGCCCGAGGCGCCGCGCGGCCTTGTGGAACCGCTGCTTGAGCAGATCCGCCCACAAACCTTCTCCCTTCATTCGCGTGGAGAAGTTGGAGTCGTAGTCCTTCCCGCCTCGCATATCGCGCACGCGGCTCATCACCCGGTCGGCACGATCGGGAAAATGCGCCGCGAGCCAGTCCTTGAATAGCGGGGCGACTTCCCATGGCAAACGCAGCACGATATAGCTCGCGTTGCTCGCCCCTGCCTCCGCGCAGGCTTCCAGCACGCGCTCCATATCCGGCTCGGTCACGAACGGAATCACCGGCGCGATGCTGACGCCTACCGGAATGCCCGCCTCGCTCAACGTACGGATCGTGCGCAACCGGCGCAATGGGGTGGCCGCACGGGGTTCGAGCGTGCGCGCAATGTCTGCGTCGAGCGTGGTGATCGTGATCGCCGCCATGAACTGGCCGCGCGCCGCCATCGGCGCGAGCAGATCGAGATCGCGCTCGATGAGCGAGGATTTGGTGATCGCCGCAAACGGCTGACCGCGCTCACTAAGGACTTCGATCACCCGCCGTGTAAGGCGCAAATCCCGCTCGGCCGGTTGCCACGCGTCGGTAATCACGCCGAGAGCGATGGGCTCCGGCACGTAGGATTTCTTCGATAGCTCGTGCTCGAGCAATTCCGGCGCGTTGATCTTCGCGTAAATGCGGCTTTCGAAGTCGAGCCCCGGCGACAGTCCCAGATAACTATGCGTAGGCCGGGCAAAACAATAAATACAGCCGTGTTCGCAGCCGCGATAGGGATTGAGCGACACGCTAAACGGAATATCCGGCGACGCATTGCGCGTGAGAATCGTCTTGGCCCGTTCTTCGAATACCTGCGTGCGCAAGACCTTGGACTCGCCATCGCCCTCCTCCACTTGCGCCAGCCAGCCGTCATCCACCGCTTCGCGCTGGTCGACTTCATAACGGCCCTGCAGGTTCGTCACCGCGCCGCGCCCTTTGCGAGGCACGGGCGGAGCGATTGGAAATTCGGTATTGGGATCAGTCACGGCGGTCACGGTGAACGTGGCAAAAACAAAAAACGGCGCAGAACACCTGTATAAATATACAGTGTTTACGCCGTTTGTCGAGCCCCGCCGAGGGCGTTCAATGACTTAATCGCCCACCGCGATGGCCAGTGTTTCCTTGATCTCTTCCATCACTACATAGCTTTTCGACTGCACCGCGCCTGGCAGCTGCAACAGGATATCGCCGAGCAGTTTGCGGTAATCCGCCATTTCGCCGATGCGCGCCTTGATCAGATAGTCGAAATCGCCCGACACCAGATGGCATTCGAGCACCTCGGGGATCTTCTGCACCTCGCGCCGGAACTGGTCGAACATGTTGCCGCTTTTGTGATCGAGCGTGATCTCGACAAACACCAGCAGCGCCGCGCCCAGCTCAGCCGGGTTCACCCGCGCGTGGTAACCGGTGATCACGCCGTCGCGCTCCATCCGCTTGACACGTTCAATGCATGGCGTGACCGACAGGCCAACCTGCTCGGCCAACTCCTTCATCGCCATGCGGCCGTCCTGCTGCAGGAGCCGCAGGATCTTGCGATCGAGCTTGTCGAGGGTGCGGACCGGTTGGCGTTGCGTACGCATGGTGTTTTTGCTGAAAATCCAGAAAATACGATAACAAAACCTACCTGACTATTAATAGTATAGCGGCTAACACTGGGCGAACAGCATTACACCTCGCGAATCGAATGAAATCAAACGGATCGACGAGCGCACCGCCCTCAGACCTTTTCTGGAGCAGCTATGCGAGTCGTCGTTTTGGGCAGTGGCGTCGTCGGGGTGACAAGTGCTTATTATCTGGCGCGTGCCGGTCATGAAGTGACCGTGATCGACCGCGAGGCCGGCCCGGCGCTCGAAACCAGCTTCGCCAATGCCGGCCAGATCTCGCCGGGCTACGCGTCGCCGTGGGCGGCTCCGGGCGTGCCGCTGAAGGCCGTCAAGTGGATGTTCCAGAAACACGCCCCGCTCGCGATTCGCCTCGACGGCACGCAATTCCAGTTGCAATGGATGTGGCAGATGCTGCAGAACTGCACATCGTCCCGTTATGCGGTGAACAAAAGCCGTATGGTGCGGCTCGCCGAATACAGCCGCGACTGCTTGCAAGCACTGCGCGCCGAAACCGGCATCCAGTACGAAGGCCGTACCGGCGGCACGCTGCAGGTGTTCCGCACGCAACAGCAATTCGAAGGCGCCGCCAAAGACATCGCCGTGCTGAAAGACGCCAACGTGCCGTATGAACTGCTGTCGCCGGCCGAACTGGCGCAAGCGGAACCGGCGCTGGCGGCGGTCTCGCACAAGTTGACGGGCGGCCTGCGCCTGCCGGGCGACGAAACCGGCGACTGCCAGATGTTCACCACGCGCCTCGCGGCGATGGCTGAGGAACTGGGCGTCAAATTCCGCTACAACACGCCGATCGATTCGCTGGCCATGGCTGGCGGCCGGATTGCCGGCGTGCAATGCGGCACTGAACTGGTGCGCGCGGATTCGTTTGTCGTCGCGCTCGGTTCTTATTCCACTAAATTCCTGTCCGGCCTTGTCAAGATTCCGGTCTACCCGCTCAAGGGTTATTCGATCACCGCGCCGATCGTGAATGAAGCGGCTGCGCCTGTGTCCACGGTGCTCGACGAAACCTACAAGATCGCGATCACGCGTTTCAACGACCGGATTCGCGTCGGCGGCATGGCGGAAATCGTCGGCTTCGACAAGTCATTGCGCCAGGCTCGTCGTGAAACGCTCGAACTGTGCGTGAACGATCTGTTCCCGGGCGGTGGCGATACGTCGAAGGCCTCGTTCTGGACCGGCCTGCGTCCGATGACGCCGGACGGCACGCCGATCGTCGGCCGCACTCCCGTGCCGAACCTGTTCCTGAACACCGGTCACGGCACGCTTGGATGGACGATGTCTTGCGGTTCGGGCCAGTTGCTGGCCGACGTGATGTCGGGCAAGCAGCCGGTCATCAAGGCAGACGACCTGTCGGTGCATCGCTATCTCGGCGAGACCGGCACGGCGCATCGTCCGGCCTACGCTTAAGGTTTAACGCTTCGCGAGCGGTTGCGCCGGGTTGCCTCCACAAACCGGCCTGACAAAAACAAACGGCGCCCCAAGGCGCCGTTTGTTTTTTGAAGAGGTACACCGTCAGAACTGATCTTCCGACAACGCGAGCACGCTCTCGCCACCCTTCGCGGTAACAATCGACGCCTCGAGCGCCAACGCCTGCGGCAACACATGCTCGGCGTAGAACTGCGCGGTTGCGATCTTCGCGCCGTAGAACGAAGGATCTTCGTCGCGCTTTGCCGCCGCCACCAGCAGCGCACGCGCCATCTGCCAGCCGCCCAGCACAATGCCCGCGAGCTTCAGATACGGCACGCTGCCGGCGAACACCGCGTTCGGGTCGTTCCTTGTGTTCGCCACGACGAAATCGATCGCTGCGTTCAACGAGCGATGTCCCTGCGCCAGATATGTCTTCATCGAGTCGAACGCCGGGCCTTGTTGCGCGCCGAGCGCCTCGATCGTTTCCGCCACGCCGGCGAGCAGCGACTTCGCCACCTTGCCGCCGTCGCGTACGGTCTTGCGGCCGATCAGGTCGTTGGCCTGAATCGCGGTCGTGCCTTCGTAGATCGGCAGGATGCGCGCATCACGGTAGTACTGCGCCGCGCCGGTTTCTTCGATGAAACCCATGCCGCCGTGCACCTGCACGCCGAGGCTCGTCACGTCGATCGACAGTTCCGTGCTCCAGCCTTTCACGATCGGCACGAGGTATTCGTAGATCGCCTGATGCTCGGCGCGCTTGCCTTCGTCCGCATGACGATGCGCGATATCGCAATGCGCTGCGGCCACGTACGCCAGCGCACGTGATGCCTCGGTGAGGCCGCGCATGGTCGCGAGCATACGGCGCACGTCCGGGTGCTGGATGATCGCAACCGACTGCTTCGCCGAACCATCCACAGGGCGGCTCTGCACGCGGTCTTTCGCATACACCACAGCCTTCTGATACGCCCGATCCGAGACGCCCACGCCCTGCATGCCAACAGCAAAACGCGCCGCGTTCATCATGATGAACATGTATTCGAGGCCGCGATTTTCTTCGCCGATCAGATGCCCGATCGCACCGCCGTGGTCGCCGAATTGCAGCACCGCGGTCGGGCTCGCCTTGATGCCGAGCTTGTGCTCGATCGACACGCAATGCACGTCGTTACGTTCGCCGAGCGAGCCGTCTTCATTGACGAGAAACTTCGGCACGATGAAGAGCGAAATGCCCTTCACGCCTTCCGGTGCGTTCGGCGTGCGCGCCAGCACGAGATGGGCGATGTTCTTCGCCATGTCGTGCTCGCCCCACGTGATGAAAATCTTCGTGCCGAACACTTTGAACGACCCGTCGCCCTGCGGTTCGGCACGTGTGCGCACCAGCGCGAGATCGGAGCCGGCTTGCGGCTCGGTCAGGTTCATCGTGCCGGTCCACTCGCCGGAAATCAGCTTCGGCACATAGGTCTGCTTTTGCGCTTCGGTGCCGGCAGTCAACAGTGCTTCGATTGCGCCATCGGTCAACAGCGGACACAGTGCGAAGGAGAGATTCGACGCGTTCAGCATTTCCATGCAAGGTGTCGCGATCAGCTTCGGCAGCCCCTGGCCTTCGTATTCGAGAGGATGTTGCACGCCTTGCCAGCCGCCTTCGCCGAACTGGCGAAACGCTTCCTTGAAGCCGGGCGTCGCGGTGACCACGCCGTCTTTCCAGCTGCTCGGATTGCGGTCGCCTTCGACATTCAACGGCGCCAGCACTTCGCCGCACAGTTTCGCCGATTCTTCGAGCACGGCCTGCGCCGTGTCGAGGTTCGCGTCTTCGAAACCCGGCAGCGCCGCGATGTCGTCGAGACCGGCCAGCTCTTTCATCACGAACAGCATGTCCCGGATTGGCGCGTTATACATGTCAGCTCTCCTCCTGCTTTGGATATAAAAAGGGCGCCGGACTTTGATAGCTCCCGCGCCCTTCGTATGCTGCCAGGCGCCGTTACGGGGCGCTGTGAGGCTTAGCCAAGCTCGCTGACGAGCTCGGGCACGAGCGTGAACAGATCCCCCACCAGACCGTAATCGGCGACGCTGAAAATCGGCGCTTCCGGGTCCTTGTTGATCGCCACGATCACCTTCGAGTCCTTCATGCCTGCCAGATGCTGGATCGCACCCGAGATACCGACCGCCACGTACAGTTGCGGTGCGACGATCTTGCCGGTTTGTCCGACCTGGTAGTCGTTCGGCACGAAGCCCGCATCGACGGCAGCGCGCGATGCGCCCAGCGCTGCGTTCAGTTTGTCAGCCAGCGGCTCGAGAATCTTCGTGTAGTTTTCACCGTTACCCAGACCGCGGCCACCCGAGACGATGATCTTCGCCGAGGTCAGTTCCGGACGGTCCAGCTTCGTCACCTCACGGCTCACGAACTGCGTGAGGCCAGTGTCGGCTGCCGCTTCGATCTTCTCGACGGTTGCGCTGCCACCTTCTGCTGCGACCGGGTCGAAACCGGTCGTGCGGACCGTGATCACCTTGATCGGGTCTTGCGACTGAACCGTCGCGATCGCGTTACCTGCGTAGATCGGGCGTTCGAACGTATCGGCGCTATCCACTGCGGTGATGTCGCTGATCTGTGCCACGTCGAGTTTCGCTGCGATGCGCGGCGCGATGTTCTTGCCGTACGCGGTTGCCGGCGCGAGGATGTGCGAGTAGTCCTTCGCGATATTCAGCACCGTCGCTTCGATGTTCTCAGCGAGACCCGCTTCGAGCTGCGGCGCGTCGGCGAGCAGCACTTTGCTGACGCCTGCGATCTTCGCCGCTGCATCAGCCGCAGCCTGTGCGTTGTGACCTGCCACCAGCACGTGAATGTCACCGCCAATCTTCTGCGCCGCTGCAATCGTGTTCAGCGTCGCGGCCTTGATCGACGCGTTGTCGTGTTCTGCAATTACCAGATTCGTCATTTGCCCTGTCTCCTTACAGCACCTTGGCTTCGGTCTTCAGCTTCTCGACCAGCGTCTTCACGTCCGGCACCTTCACGCCGGCGGAGCGCTTCGGCGGCTCGGCGACTTTCAGCGTCTTCAGACGCGGCGTGACGTCAACGCCGAGGTCTTCCGGCTTGATCACTTCCAGCGGCTTCTTCTTGGCCTTCATGATGTTCGGCAGCGTGACGTAACGCGGCTCGTTCAGACGCAGATCGGTCGTGATCACGGCCGGCAGCTTCAGCGACAGCGTTTCCGCACCGCCGTCCACTTCGCGCGAAACGGTAGCCTTACCGTCAGCCACCACAACCTTCGATGCGAACGTCGCTTGCGGCAGATTAGCCAGCGCAGCCAGCATCTGGCCGGTCTGGTTCGAATCGTCGTCGATGGCCTGCTTGCCGAGAATGACGAGCGAAGGTTGTTCCCTGTCGACCAGCGCCTTCAGCAGCTTGGCAACCGCCAGCGGCTGCAGTTCTTCGTTCGACTCAATAAGGATCGCGCGGTCCGCGCCGATTGCCAGCGCCGTACGCAGCGTTTCCTGCGCTTGCGTCACACCTGCCGACACGGCGATCACTTCGGTCGCCACGCCCGCTTCGCGCAGACGCACAGCTTCTTCAACCGCGATTTCGTCGAACGGATTCATCGACATCTTCACGTTCGCGATGTCGACGCCCGTGCCATCCGATTTGACCCGGACTTTCACGTTGTAATCGACCACTCTCTTGACTGGCACCAGGATTTTCATGCACACGCTCCAAAGTTACGAATACGTCAACCCAACGAACATTATAACGACTGCCCTTGCGGCAGCCGTGTCGCGGGCGCTCTAGCAGAAGGATATCGCTCCTCAGCGGCGTGACGGCAATATCGAACGATCGTTCTATTTTAATCCCAAAAAAACCCGGGAGACAACCCCGGGTTAAGCCCTACGGCTCTATTTTTTGCATTGCCGTCAATGGATTGCGTTGCCGATCGGTCGCCGGATCACCAGGCGGTGATCACCGATCCACCAAACTTGCTTTCCACAAACTGCTTCACTTCCTGCGAATGATACGCCGCGACCAGCTTGCCGACCCACGGCTTGTTCCGGTCAGCCTCGCGAATTGCAATGATGTTCACGTACGGACCCTTCGGGTCTTCGATCGCGATCGCGTCCTGCTTCGGCTTCAGACCGGCCTCCATTGCAAAGTTCGTGTTGATCGCGGCCGCGTCCACGTCGTTCAGCGAGCGTGGGATTTGCGCGGCGTCGAGTTCGACGATCTTCAGCTTCTTCGGATTGTCGACGATATCGAGCGGCGTCGCCTTCAGACCGGCGTCGGCGCGCAGCTTGAGCAGACCCTGTTTCTGCAGCAACAGGAGCGCCCGGCCGCCGTTGGTCGGGTCGTTTGGCACCGCGATTTTCGCGCCCGGCTGCAACTCGGCCAGCGTCTTGATCTTCTTCGAATAGATGCCCATCGGGTACGTGACGGTGTCGGCGATACGGATCAGCTTGTAGCCGCGGTCCTTTACCTGCGCCTGCAGATACGGATCATGCTGGTAGCTGTTGGCGTCGAGGTCGCCGCCAGCGAGCGCCGCGTTCGGCTGCACGTAATCCGAAAATTCGACGATCTTGATGTTCAAGCCGTTTTTCGCCGCGACCGTCTTCACGACTTCCATGATCTGCGCGTGCGGACCGCCGGTGACGCCCACCTTGATCGACTCGTCGGCCTGAGCGACCGGGGCGGCGGCAAACAGCGAAGCCGCGCCGAGCGTGGCGGCCAGCTTGAGAATGAAGCGACGTTGCATGGATGACCTTTTCAATCTGTAGATATAGCGGGTTCCGATGACCCTTGTTATTTATGGCTCAAACGACGCACGAGCCAATCCCCAAACGACTGCACCAGTTGCACGAACACGATCAGAATCACCACGACCGTGAGCATCACTTCCGGCAGAAAACGCTGATACCCATAACGGATGCCCAGATCGCCGAGGCCACCGCCGCCGATCGCGCCCGCCATCGCCGAATAGCCGACCAGCGAGACAAACGTGATCGTCAAGCCGGCGACCACGCCCGGCAGAGATTCCGGCAACAGCACCTTGAAGACGATCTGGCTAGTGGTCGCACCCATGGCCTGGGCCGCTTCGATCAGGCCGCGATCGACTTCGCGCAGCGCCGTCTCGACCAGCCGCGCGATAAACGGCGCGGCGGCGATCGTCAGCGGCACCACGGCCGCAGCCGTGCCGATCGACGAACCCACCACCAGCCGCGTGAACGGAATCACCGCGACCAGCAGGATGATGAACGGCGTTGAACGCACGGCATTGACGATCACGCCCATTACCCGATTCACCGCGACGTTCTGCAACACGCCCTGACGATCGGTCAGATACAGCAACACGCCAAGCGGCAAGCCGACCGCCGCGCCGACCAGTCCGGAAATGCCCACCATCACGAGCGTTTCCCAGAACGACTGGACGAACATATCGAACATTTCACTCAACATACGAAAGCTCCTCCACCACCACACCCTGTTCGCGCAGATACGTCAGCGCCTGCGCCACCTTCGTCGGTTCGCCGCCCGCGAGCACCGCGAGCGAGCCGAATGCCTGCCCCTGGATCTCATCGATCTGGCCATGCAGGATGTTGAAGTCGAGTTCGTAGCGGCGGATCGTTTCCGACAGGATCGGCTGATCGACGCCCGAGCCTGTGAACGCGAGCCGCAACAAGTGACCGCTGCCGGTCTTCAGCCGCTCGGCGACGCGCGCCTTCATGGCGGGCGGCAGTTCCTGCGCGATCACATCGCCGATCAGCGCGCGCGTGACTTCGTGATGCGGTTGCAGGAACACGTCAATCACCTTGCCCTGCTCGACGACACGGCCGGCATCCAGCACCGCGACGCGGTCGCAGACCTGCTTGATCACGTCCATTTGATGCGTGATCAGCACAATGGTGAGATTGAGTTCACGATTGATGCGCTTGAGCAGATCGAGAATCGAGCGGGTGGTTTCGGGATCGAGCGCGGAGGTCGCCTCGTCCGAAAGCAGTACCTTCGGCTTGCTCGCCAATGCGCGCGCAATACCGACGCGCTGCTTCTGCCCACCGCTGATCTGCGCCGGATAACGGTCCTTCTGCGCCGACAGACCGACCAGTTCCAGCAGCGGCAGCACGTTCGCCTCGATCTCATCGCGCTTCATGCCGGCCAGTTCGAGCGGCAGCGCCACATTCCCGTACACCGTGCGCGACGACAACAGGTTGAAGTGCTGGAAGATCATGCCGATTTCACGACGCGCCTCGCGCAATTGCGCGGCGGGCAGCGTCGTCAGATCGCGGCCGTTGACGACGATGTTGCCTTCGGTCGGGCGCGTCAGCAGGTTGAGGGTGCGCACGAGCGTGCTCTTGCCGGCGCCGCTGCGGCCGATGATGCCGAACACCTCGCCCGCCGGAATCGACAGATTGACGTTGTGCAGCGCCTCGACCCAGCCCCGGGGCCCGGCGAATCGCTGAGAAATATTGCGTATTTCGATCATGGAAAAAACGAAACGGCGGTGATTGCCCGCGAGCGTTGTGCGCTCCCGACAAGCGGCCGCCGTTGCTTTTATTAGGATTTGAGCGCGCAATTCTACCGTAGCGTCGACATTCTTTTTAATAATCAATTGCGATCTTTTCATAACCACAAGGCATTAGAGGAGCGCCTTATGCACGATTCTCGCGTTCGTACAACCGCTGCGACTATGATCGGGCGAATCAAAATCACGATAAATGGCGGCCATGGAGACAACCCAGAACACCAACGCGCGCGCTGACACCGACGCGAGGTCCGGCGGTGCCGCGCTGCGCTCGTCCGTGACGACGGGCGACGGCGTCGAACTGCCGCTGTATCGCTGGCCCGCGAAAGCGCCGCTGCGCGCCACGGTTGCGCTGGTGCACGGCCTGGCGGAACACGCCGGACGCTATGCCGCGCTGGCCGCGCGGCTGAACGCGGCCGGCGTGGAACTGGTCGCCATCGATTTGCGCGGCCATGGGCAGGCGCCCGGCAAACGCGCGTGGGTGAACCGCTTCGACGACTATCTGCGGGATGCCCAGGCCTTGCTGGATGCCGCAGCAGACAGCCCGGCGCCGCTTTTCCTGATGGGCCACAGCATGGGCGGCGCGGTCGCCGCGCTGTACGCAATCGAACAGCTCGACGCAAGCCGCCGGCCGTTGAGCGGGTTGATCCTGTCGAGTCCTGCGCTCGCCCCCGGGCGCGACGTGCCGCGCTGGATGCTCACGCTCAGTCAGGTGATCAGCCGCATCTGGCCAACCTTTCCAGCGATGAAAATCGACGCGGCGCTGCTATCGAGGCATCAATCGGTGGTCAACGCCAACCTCAGCGATCCGCTGGTTCACCATGGCTCGATACCCGCGCGCACCGGCGCGGAAATTCTGCTGGCGATGACGCGCATCGAGCGCGGCCGTGGCGGGTTGCGCGTGCCGCTGCTGGTCTATCACGGCACGGCGGACAAGCTCACCGAGCCCGACGGTAGCCGCGACTTCGGCGCGCACGCCGGCTCGCCGGACAGGACGCTCACGCTGCACGAAGGCAGCTATCACGAGACGATGAACGACCTCGATCGTGACCGGGTGATCGACGCACTGATTGGGTGGATCGAGGCGCACGCTTTAGCGGCCTGAGCGCCGGGCAGCAATTCGAAGTCAGCAGCGAGAAAGCCAGCGGTTGCGACGCGCGGCCTGTGCAAACCGGAATGGCGGAGAACGTCACCCTGAAAGAACCGACGCCGCCTAGCGTTTCCAGTCCGGCGGCCGTTTGTCGATGAATGCCTGAACGCCTTCGAGCGCGGATTCGTCCATCATGTTGCAGGCCATCGTCTGCCCGGCAAGCTGGTAAGCGGCCTCGATGCCCATTTCGAGCTGGCGGTAGAACAGGCCTTTGCCGGCGCTCACGGCATCGGCCGGCTTCGCGCAGATGCTCGTGGCGAGCCGCGCGACCTCCGCATCGAGCGCGTCTGCCGGAACGACACGATTCACGAGACCCTGCTGCTTCGCTTCGGCTGCGTCGATGAAATCGCCGGTCAACAGCATTTCGAGTGCGGCCTTGCGCGACAGGTTGCGCGACAGCGGCACCGAAGGCGTCGCGCAGAAAAGACCGAGGTTGACGCCCGACACCGCAAACCGCGCGGTCTCGGCAGCGACCGCCAGATCGCACATCGCCACGAGCTGACAGCCGGCAGCCGTGGCGATGCCCTGCACCCGCGCGATCACCGGTTGCGGCAGGCGCTGGATCGTCATCATCAGCTTCGTGCAACGCGCGAACAACGCCTGATAGTAAGCGAGCGACGGCGCCGCGCGCATTTCCTTCAGATCGTGCCCGGCACAGAACGCGCGGCCCGCGCCGGCGATCACGACCACCCGAGCATCCGACTGCGCGAGCTTCGCCAACGCGCCATGAAGCTCGTCGAGCATGGCCTCGGACAGCGCGTTGAATGCATCCGGACGGTTCATCGTCAAGCGCACGGCGCCCTGCACACCATAGGCGTCGGATTCGATCTCGACCAATGAAGCGTTGCGCGCATCGGCGTTCATGGCTCGCTCCTCCTTGATTTCACGTTCACGCGACGCTTGCGTTCAGATCCCGGCCAGAGCACGAACGTGCGCGACGACACTACGCCCGAGCGCGGACAGGTTGTATCCGCCTTCCAGGCAACTCACGATGCGCCCGCGCGCGTAGCGCTCGGCAATCTGGCGCACTTGATCAGTGATCCACGTGTAGTCGTCTTCGACGAGGCCCATGTTGCCGAGATCGTCCTCGCGGTGCGCGTCGAAGCCGGCCGAGATGAAGATCATTTCCGGCTTGAATTCATGCAGACGCGGCAGCCACAACATGTCCACCACCTCGCGCACCTCCATGCCTTTCGAGCGCGCCGGCATCGGCACATTGACCATGTTGGGCGCCTGATTGTCGGCGCCGGAGAACGGATAGAACGGATGCTGGAAGATGCTGCACATCAGCACACGCGAGTCGCCCGCGAACGCCGCTTCGGTGCCGTTACCGTGGTGGACGTCGAAGTCGATGATCGCGACGCGCTCCATGCCGTGCACTTCGAGTGCATGGCGCGCGGCAATCGCCACGTTGTTGAAGAAGCAGAAGCCCATCGCGCGCGCCGGCTCCGCATGGTGACCGGGCGGGCGCACGCTGCAGAACGCGTTGTCGTAACGGCCTTCGATCACCGCGTCGGTCGCGGCCACCGCGGCGCCGGCCGCGCGCAATGCGGCCTGCAAGGTGTGCGGGTTCATCGACGTATCGGGATCGATTTCGGCGAGGCCCTCGGCAGGCGAGCGGCTGCGGATGTAATCGACGTGGGCCTGCGTATGCACGCGCACCAGCATGGCATCGTCGGCGAGCGGTGCCGATTCGCGTTCGATGAGCGAGTCGATGCGGCTCGCGATCAGTTGGTCTTCGATTGCCTGCAGGCGCGCCGGGCATTCGGGATGCCATTGCCCCATATCGTGCAGCAGACAGTCGGCGTGGGAATAAAAGCCTGTTGCCATGATTTTCTTCTGCGGCGCGGCCCCTGCGAGGCGCGCGCGGCGTGTCTCCATCCAAGGGCGCGCGCCCTGGGCGCGCCAACACTTGTCAAGTTACCACACGATGCGGCTGTGACGCCCCAGGCACAGTTTTGCGGAGGCCGTCGGGTATACTGCCCCGATCCGTTTTTCCCCTCTCTTTCGCACTGCGCCCCTAGCTCACTATGACCGTCAAGCTTGCTCTGTCTGCACGAACCCGGCTACGCACAACGACCGTGGCCGCCGCACTGTCCGTAGCATGGTGCGCGTTCATGGCAGCCAGTCCAGCAATGGCGCAAAGCACCGCGAAGAAGCCGCCGGTGGTGCTCGCGCAAGGCCAGCCGCAACAGGCGGTGCCGCAAGGGCAAACCTTCGAAGAAGAAATCATCCCGCAGCGCTACGCGAACAACCCGAATGTCGACGCGTTCATCAACGACATGTCGGCGCGCTACGACTTCGACGAGGCCGCGCTGCATGCGCTGTTCGCGCGAGTGAGTTATTCGGCAACGGCGGTCAAGCTCGTCACGCCGTCACCTTCGCCGACAATCAAGAACTGGCGCGTATATCAATCGCGCTTTCTCGACCAGGTTCGCATCAACGCCGGCGTGCGCTTCTGGCGTGCCAACCAGGCCACGCTGCAACGCGCTTACGAAGAATTCGGCGTGCCGCCGGAAGTGGTCGTCGGCATTATCGGCGTGGAGACGATCTATGGGCGCTTCATGGGCAACTTCCGCGTGCTCGACGCGCTGACCACGCTCACTTTCGACTACCCGAACACGGCCAATCGCGCCGATCGCCAGGCAACCTTCCGCAAGAATCTCGAAGACTACCTGGTGTGGACGCGCGATTCGCAGATCGATCCGACCACGGTGCTCGGTTCCTATACGGGCGCGATCGGCATTCCGCAGTTCCTGCCGAGCAGCATCGTGCAATACGCGGTGAGCTACGACGGCAGCAAGGCAATCGATCTGCGCACGAGCCAGGCCGATGCGATCGGCAGTGTGGCGAATTATCTACGCCAGAATGGTTGGGAAAGTGGCCGGCCGGTGGTCTGGAAGATCGGCTCGGACGCGGGCAGCCTGGGTGTTGCGCAAGCCGCCGCCGACGGTCAGCCGGAACCGCACTGGCCGCTGCAGCAACTCCTGCGCGCCGGCTTGCTGGTGAACGAACCGGGGCTCGACATCGCGACGGAAGCTAGCACGCCGGTGACAGTAGTCGATCTGCCGTCGCCTGGGCGCGGCACCGAGTACATGCTGGGACTGAAGAATTTCTATGTGCTGACGCGCTATAACCGCAGTTTCTTTTACGCGCTCGCGGTTTATCAGTTGGGCGAGCGGGTCAAAGCGCAGATGGAGGCAAGCAATGCGGCAAACGCCGGCGGCAACGCGGCGGCGCCGGAGGCGGCTTCGCAATAGGCGCCTCGTATGGCAGTGGCTGAGGCACGCCGCTTCAGGCCATGAGGCAAAAAAAGCGCCGGCTGGACCGGCGCTTTTTTATTGGCAACGCAGCAAATCGCAATCAGGCAGGAAACACGCCCGTCGACAAATACCGGTCGCCGCGGTCGCAGACGATAAACACGATGGTGGCATTCTCGACCTGGCGCGCGATGCGCAGCGCCACCTCACACGCGCCGCCCGACGAAATGCCGGCAAAGATGCCCTCGACCGAAGCCATACGCCGCGCCATAGCCTCGGCCGCCGCCTGACTCACGTTCTCGACGCGATCGACGCGGCTGCGATCGAAAATCTTCGGCAGATACGCTTCGGGCCATTTGCGAATGCCGGGAATACGCGAACCCTCTTCCGGCTGCGCACCGATAATCTCGATAGCCTGACTCTGTTCCTTCAGATACGTCGACACGCCCATGATCGTGCCGGTCGTGCCCATGGACGAGACGAAGTGCGTGATGCGCCCTTCGGTGTCGCGCCAGATTTCTGGACCCGTGCCTTCGACGTGCGCCGCCGGGTTGTCCGGGTTGGCGAACTGGTCGAGGATGATGCCCTTGCCTTCGCGCTGCATCTGTTCAGCGAGATCGCGCGCGTATTCCATGCCGCCGGTCACAGGCGTGAGAACGATTTGCGCGCCGTATGCGGCCATGCTCTGGCGGCGCTCCATCGACAGGTCTTCCGGCATGACCAGCACCATCTTGTAGCCGCGCACCGCCGCCGCCATCGCCAGAGCAATGCCGGTATTGCCGCTGGTGGATTCGATCAGCGTGTCGCCCGGTTTGATGCGCCCACGGGCTTCCGCTTTCTTGATCATCGACAGCGCCGGGCGGTCTTTCACTGAACCCGCGGGATTGTTGCCCTCGAGCTTCGCAAGGATCACATTGTTGCGGCTGCGGATCTCGTCGTCGGTGAGCCGGACGAGTTGTACGAGCGGCGTATTGCCGATCGTGTCTTCAATCGTTTTGTAAGCCATGTCGGTTCTGGTGCTGTCGATGCGTGGAGTCTTCAATCCATCGATTCTAAACCACCGTGCGCGCGGCTGCCGCGCGGCCCTTCTGCCCGCATGGATGCACAAGCCGCAGCGCGGCCGGCCAGGCGGCACGCGCCCACAGCGAAAATCACTCGCAATTCCATGCAAAAAGCCCGCGGTTGAGCACCGCGGGAGCCAGTCATCTGCATGACAGCTGAAGGAGTGTTCTTGCCCACTCCGACCATGAAGGGGAACGACGGTAGCGGACCGTGCGCACGGGCGACCCGCGCCACGCACGGTCCGCGTCAGGCTATTTCTTCACCGCCACTGTGGCGTTGCCCTTCTGCGCATTGGCTGCGCCGGCGGTGTTGGCCGCAGCGGTCGTGCCTTTGGTTTGTGCAGGCGCCGCAGCCTGCGCGCCAGCAGCCGCGCCAGCCGGACCGACAGCGAGACCCTCCGCCTGCAGGCGCTCGACGGTATGCCCGCCCATGCCTTTGACGCGCTTGCCGAGATCGGCCGGGTCCTTGAACGGACCATGCGCTGAACGCTCGTCGAGAATGGCTTTCGCTTTGGCAGGACCGATGCCCTTGATGCCGCGCAGCGCATCCTCATTAGCCGTGTTGACGTCGACCGCTGCATACGCGTGGCCGAAAGCGGCGAGCATGGCCGCGGTAACCAGAATTTTTCGAAACATATGGAATCTCCCTCGTACAACCGGTTGGCGACCATCACCAACCGGGAGATTCCAGTTTAAAGAGGTATCCGAAAGATTTACACCTGGCCGAATAGCCAACGTACGTAGCGGTCGACGCCTTCCTGAACGCTCAGGAACGGCGCGTCGTAACCGGCTGCGCGCAGCTTCGACTGATCCGCTTGCGTGAAGCATTGGTATTTGCCGCGTAATGCGTCGGGGAACGGAATGTATTCGATCAGACCGCGCTGCACCTGATCCGCGAGCGGCAACGGCGCTTCGTTGTTCAATGCGCGCAGCGTGTTGACCACCGTGCTGGCGATATCGTTGAACGGCTGGGCGCGGCCGCTGCCGAGGTTGAAGATGCCCGACTTCTCCGGATGGTCGAAGAAGAACAGATTGACCTTCACCACGTCTTCGATCGAGACGAAATCGCGTGTTTGTTCGCCCGCGGCATAGCCGTTGTATTCGCCGAACAGCTTGACCTTACCCTCGGCGCGGAACTGATTGAAGTTATGAAACGCCACCGACGCCATGCGCGCCTTGTGGGTTTCGCGCGGCCCGTACACGTTGAAATAACGGAAGCCGGCAATCTGGCTCTTCGCGGTGGGCAACACGCGGCGAATCACCTGATCGAACAGGAACTTCGAATAGCCGTACACGTTCAGTGGCTGTTCGACTTCGCGCTCTTCGACGAAACGGCTCGAACCGCCATAAGTTGCCGCCGAGGACGCATACAGAAACTGGATGTTCTGCGCGAGGCAAACATCGAGTACGTCGCGGCTATAGCGGAAATTATTGTCCATCATGTAGCGGCCGTCGGTTTCCATCGTGTCCGAACAGGCGCCTTCGTGGAAAATCGCGCGCACCTTGCCGAAGTCGCCGCGCCTGAAGCGTTCGACGAATTCGGTCTTATCCAGGTAGTCGTCGATTTCACAGTCGACCAGATTCTTGAACTTGTCCGCGCGCGTGAGGTTGTCCACCGCGATGATGCGTTGTTCACCGCGCTCGTTGAGCGCTTTCACGATATTGCTGCCGATAAAGCCGGCCGCGCCGGTGACGATGAGGGTCATGATGGTCCTGCGGTAATGAGCTTCAGCTGCCGCCCGGCGTCTGCGCGTTCCGAACCGCAAGCGGGCGCGAAACACGGAGCTGGGCGGGCCGCATCAATGAAAGAGTTCGTCGTAGTCGACAGTGGCGGTACCCAGTTTGCCGACCACGATGCCGGCCGCGCGATTCGCCAGCCCAACCGCCTCGACCAGCGTCAAACCCGCGCCGAGCATGGCGGCGAGCGTGGCGATCACGGTGTCGCCGGCGCCCGATACATCATACACTTCGCGCGCAACCGCCGAAGTGTGCAGGATGCCGTCGTCTGAGAACAGCGTCATGCCTTCTTCCGAGCGTGTGAGCAGCAGCGCTTTGAACTCGAGATCGGCACGCAGCCTGGTCACGCGCGCGGTCAGATCTTCTTCCGACTTCCACTGGCCCACCACCTCGCGCAACTCGGCGCGATTCGGCGTGATCAGCGTCGCGCCGCGATAGCGCTCCCAGTCGTCGCCCTTCGGATCGACCAGCACGGGCTTGCCTGCGGCGTGCGCCTTCGCGATCATCTGCGTGACGTGCGTGAGGCCGCCCTTCGCGTAATCGGACATCAGAATCACATCGTGCGACGGCAGCAAATCGTCAAAGCGCGCGAGGCCTGCAAGCAGCACTTCGTGCGCCGGCGAGTTTTCGAAATCGACGCGCAGCAGTTGTTGCTGGCGCGACAACACACGCAGCTTGATGGTGGTGAGCAGCGCAGGGTCGCGTTCGAGATGCGGCGTGACACCGCTTTCGCTCAGCAACTGCACGATGCGCTCGCCCGGTTCGTCATGACCGACCACGCACAGCAAACCCGCTTGCGCGCCGAGCGCAACCGCGTTGCGCGCGACGTTGGCCGCGCCGCCGAGGCGGTCTTCCTGACGCTGCACATGGACGACCGGCACCGGCGCTTCCGGAGAGATCCGGTTCACGTCGCCAAACCAGTAGCGATCGAGCATCACGTCGCCGACCACCAGCACGCGCGCCGCGCCGAGCTGCTCGCGCGGCACCACGGCGAGTTGGCGCGCGGTTGTGGATTGAGTGGCCTCAGGCATGGCTTGGGACATCGGCCGGAAGTTCAGAGGGTTGGGCATAAGGTCGTCCGATCGAGTGATAGTCGATGCCGAGCTCGGTCATGGCGTCCGGTTCGTAGAGGTTGCGGCCGTCGAAAATCAGCGGCGTCTTCAGCACCGATTTCAGGTGCACGAAATCCGGACTCTTGAATTCCTTCCATTCGGTGACGATCACGAGCGCGTCCGCGCCGGTGAGCGTTTCGTCCTGGGTGCTCGTGAAGTGCAGACGCGCGAGCTGGTCCGGCGCATCGTGCAGGTCCATGGCGAAAACGCGACGCGCTTCGGTCACCGCGACCGGGTCGTACGCGCGGACGTTGGCGCCACGCGCCAGCAATTCGGCGATCACGCGGCGGCTCGGCGCTTCGCGCATGTCGTCGGTATTGGGCTTGAAGGCGAGGCCCCATACGGCGAACGTGCGGCCGCTCAGATCGTCGCCGAGCTTGCCGGTGATCTTGCGCACCAGCACGTCTTTCTGTTGGTAGTTCACTTCCTCGACCGCTTCGAGGATGCGCAGGTTATGGCCGCTTTCGCTCGCGGTGCGAATCAGCGCCTGCACGTCTTTCGGGAAGCACGAACCGCCGTAGCCGCAACCGGCGTACAGGAAGTGATAGCCGATCCGCGGGTCGGAGCCGATGCCGCGGCGCACCGCTTCGATATCGGCGCCGACGCGATCGGCCAGATTCGACATTTCGTTCATGAACGAAATGCGCGTGGCGAGCATCGCGTTAGCCGCGTATTTCGTGAATTCGGCCGAGCGCACATCCATATAGAGTGTGCGTTCGTGATTGCGGTTAAACGGCGCATAGAGCCGCTTGATCAGTTCGCGTGCGCGCTGGCCGGCTTCGTCTTCGTCGATGCCCAGCACGATGCGATCGGGCCGCATGAAATCGTCGACCGCCGCCCCTTCCTTCAGAAACTCGGGATTGGAGACCACCGAAAAACGATGCCGCTCGCTGCCGGCCAAACCGCGCCTGGCGAGTTCCTCTTCGACGACCGCGCGCACGCGCTGCGCCGTGCCGACCGGCACCGTCGATTTGTCGACGATCACCTTGAAGCCGTTCATCGTGCGGCCGATGTTGCGCGCCGCTTCGAGCACGTATTGCAGATCGGCCGAGCCGTCCTCGTCCGGCGGCGTACCGACGGCAATGAATTGCACGTCGCCGTGCGCCACACCTGCTTCGATATCGGTCGAAAACGTGATGCGGCCAGCCGCGCGGGTGCGGGCGATCATCTCCTGCAAACCCGGCTCGTGGATCGGCACGCCACCGTTGTTGAGAATTTCGATCTTGCGCGGATCGACGTCGAGACAGAAGACGTCGTTGCCGATTTCGGCGAGGCACGCGCCAGTGACGAGGCCAACATAGCCCGTGCCGATAATGGTGATTTTCATACGCTTTCCGGTAGAGGGTTCCGGTGATGATTCCCGGTGAAAAGGCCGGTTACGAATACGTTGCGAGGTTCACTCGCGAATTTTCGGCTGCCATACCCTTGACGAAGCGAGCGTCCGGCCGATGCCGGTGCGCTCGCCCTAACGTCAGTTCGACGCCGTGATCGGCTCGACGCGCCGCGGCGCATAGGTTTCCCAACCGCTGCAACCCGGGCACTGCCAATAGAAAAGCCGTGCCCTGAAACCGCAATTCTGGCACGTATACCGTGGCAGATTTTTGGTGCGCTGCCGGATCAGTGTGCGCATCAACTCCAGCTCGCTGCGCCGCGGCTCTTCCGCGACCGCTTGCTGCGCCTCCAGAAGGCGCGTCATACCTGCCAGATTAGGCGACTTCTGCATCTGTGAGCGCGCCAGCGCATGGGCCGCGTCCGGGCCGCGCAGCGCGGCGACGTGCTGGTACGCGACGTCGAGCAGATCGTTCGACGGATAGCGGTCAACCCATGTGGTTAGCAGGTCGGCGCCATCCTGCGGACGGCCGAGCGCTTCGTAGGCCTTCAACAGCTTTTCCGCGACGAGCGGCAGATAGGCCGGATTCTGCTCCTCGACGCGCAGCCATTGCGCCACGGCCGCCTCCTGCGCGCCGCCGGCGGCGTCGACGTCACCGAAGAGGATCGTTGCGCGTACGTTGGTCGGATTCGCCTTCAGCGCGAAGCCGAGTTGACGGCGCGCCTCGTCCGGGTTCTGTTGCTGCAGCGCTTCCTGGGCGAGTTCGCAATGGAACTGGGCAATTTCCTTCTCAAGCGATTCAGCACCCATCGTTTCCAGATGGCGCGCGGTATCGATCGACTTGACCCAGTCCTTTTCGATTTCGTAGATAGTCAGGAGCGCGCGCTGCGCGCCTAGCGCGTAGTCGCCCGTTTCGAGCGAACGGAAGGTTTCTTCCGCGCGATCGAGCAAGCCCGCCTTCAGGAAGTCTTGCCCAAGTTCGTAGAGCGCATGATCGCGCTCGGTGACGGGTAGATCGGCACGACTCAACAGGTTCTGATGCACGCGAATCGCGCGATCCGTCTCGCCACGGCGGCGGAACAGATTACCCAGTGCGAAGTGCAACTCGACCGTTTCCGGATCGAGCTTGACCACTTCGATGAACGCGTCGATCGCCTGATCGGGTTGTTCGTTGAGCAGGAAATTCAGCCCGCGGAAATACGAACGCGGCAGATTGGCGCTTTCGGACAGCAGCGTCTTGAGGTCGTAGCGCGCGGCCATCCAGCCGAACGCGAAGGCCACGGGTATGACAAGCAGCCACCAGAAGTCTAGATCCATGCGATTAATGCAAACGAAACGGAAGGCAACAACGGAAAGCCGCGCGCATCAGGCGCGCGGCAGAAGGAAATTCAGATCAGCGGCGGCATGGGCGGCTGTTCGACCACCACCGGCGCCTCACGCGCCACGCGCAATTCGCGTTTCAGGCGGCCATTTTCCATGCGCAGGCGCACCATCGCCGGCATTGACGACACCAGGCCAGCTAGCAATCCAACCACGAAGAACGCAAGGCCAATCAGGATCAACGGCGCCGACCATGCGTAGCCGGCGAGGAAATTCAGCGTAGCGGGTTGCGTGTTGGAGAGTGCGAGCACCAGCAGCAGCACGAACACCAGCACACGGATCAGCCAGACGATAAATTTCATGGATAGGTCTCTTGACGGCAGTTCGAAGTGACGCCGGCTTGATGACGCGTCGCGCCACGGTGTTGCCCGCGCCGAAGTGACCCGTATTGTAATGGAAGCCCTCATGGCTGGGCAGGAACTGGCAGCCTATGGATTCACGCGTGGCTTATCCCATCGCAAGCGAGCGCCTCGCCCGAGAGACCCGGCTGCGGATGATTCCGCGAATTCCGCGGACGAAAAAAAAGCGCCCGAAGGCGCTTTTCTGGTCTTTTGCCGTCTGGCTTTGGCCGCTGACGCTACCAATGCCACGCTGCAAACCGCACAGCGGAGCACTTACAGGTCGTCGTCATCCGGCTCTTCGGCCTTCAGCGGTTCGCCCGAACGCCGGTCTACCCGCTCGCGCAGTTCCTTGCCTGGCTTGAAGTGCGGTACGTACTTCTCAGGTACCAACACCTTCTCGCCCGACTTCGGATTACGCCCGACACGGGAGGGACGACGGTTGAGCCCGAAGCTGCCGAAGCCACGAATTTCGATGCGATGACCGTTGGCAAGTGCCTCCGACATCGCATCAAGCATCGTCTTCACCGCGAAGTCCGCATCTTTAAGTACAAGCTGCGGAAATCGCGTAGCCAGCTGGGCGACCAATTCCGATTTGGTCATACTGCAGCAGACCTCTCAGGCTTACTGGTTCTGGCCGTCGAGCTTGGCCTTCAGCAGCGCGCCGAGGTTCGTCGTGCCCGTTGCAGCCGAGCTCGAATCCGACGAAGCCAGGCCGCGGATCGCTTCCTGTTGCTCAGCCGAATCCTTGGCCTTGATCGACAGGTTGATACCACGCGACTTGCGATCGATGTTGATGATCATCGCGTTGACCTTGTCGCCTTCCTTCAGCACGTTGCGAGCATCTTCCACGCGGTCTTGTGCGATTTCCGAAGCGCGCAGGTAGCCTTCGACTTCCGTCGACAGCTGAACCACTGCACCCTTCGCGTCTACCGTCTTGACCACGCCGTCGACGATCGAACCCTTGTCGTTCATTGCAACGAAGTTGCTGAACGGGTCGCCTTCGAGCTGCTTGATGCCCAGCGAAATGCGTTCCTTCTCGACGTCGATGCCGAGAACGATCGCTTCCACTTCGTCGCCCTTCTTGTACTTGCGAACTGCTTCTTCGCCCGTTTCGCTCCACGACAGGTCCGACAGGTGAACCAGACCGTCGATGCCGCCCGGCAGACCGATGAAGACGCCGAAGTCGGTGATCGACTTGATTGCGCCTTGCAGCTTGTCGCCCTTCTTGAAGTTGCGGCTGAAGTCGTCCCACGGATTCGGCTTGCATTGCTTCATGCCGAGGCTGATACGGCGGCGGTCTTCGTCGATTTCGAGAACCATGACTTCGACTTCGTCGCCCAGCTGAACAACCTTCGACGGTGCAACGTTCTTGTTCGTCCAGTCCATTTCCGACACGTGAACCAGGCCTTCGATGCCCGATTCGACTTCGACGAATGCGCCGTAGTCGGTGATGTTGGTGACCTTACCGAACAGGCGCGTGCCCGACGGGTAACGGCGCGAAATGCCTTCCCACGGATCGTCGCCCAGTTGCTTGATACCCAGCGAAACGCGGTTCTTCTCTTGATCGAACTTGAGGATCTTCGCGGTGACTTCCTGGCCAACCGACAGCACTTCGCTCGGGTGACGCACACGACGCCATGCGATGTCCGTGATGTGCAGCAGGCCGTCGATACCGCCGAGGTCCACGAACGCGCCGTAGTCGGTGATGTTCTTCACCACGCCTTCCACGATCGCGCCTTCCTTCAGCGTCTCGAGCAGCTTTGCGCGCTCTTCGCCTTGCGTGGCTTCGATCACGGCACGGCGCGACAGCACGACGTTGTTACGCTTGCGGTCGAGCTTGATGACGCGGAATTCGAGGGTCTTGCCTTCGTACGGGGTCGTGTCCTTGACCGGACGCGTGTCGACGAGCGAACCCGGCAGGAATGCGCGGATGCCGTTGACCATGACGGTCATGCCGCCCTTGACCTTGCCCGTGATCGTGCCGGTCACGAGTTCGTTGTTGTCGAGAGCCTTTTCCAGCGACAGCCACGAAGCGAGGCGCTTCGCCTTGTCGCGCGACAGGATCGTGTCGCCATAGCCGTTTTCCAGCGCGTCGATCGCGACGGAAACGAAGTCGCCCGCCTGCACTTCTACCTCGCCCGCGTCGTTCAGGAACTCTTCGAGCGGGATGTAGGCTTCGGACTTGAGACCAGCGTTGACGACCACGAAGTTGTGGTCGACACGCACGACTTCGGCGGAGATCACCTCGCCAGCGCGCATGTCTTGCTTGGTCAGCGACTCTTCGAACAGAGCCGCAAAAGATTCGGTATTCGGGGTAGAGGTTTGCAGGTCGGACATAAAAATCAAAATTTGCATGGTTCTCGCGGTGCCCGGCTGGCCGGGACGGTCAGCAATTTCGGCTAGATGCGAATGCCACGCGGGGTTAAGGGGTTAATACACGCTCCACCACACCGTGGAGCACCTACTGACAACTTTACTTCTACTGCGCCCACCGCCTGGGTTGAACCAGGCTGGGTTGTTCACCCGGTTGTTCAACCATGTGGGACCAATGCTTCATACCACTGCACCACCTGTTCGACCGCCTGGTCGACCGACAATGCCGAGGTATCGAGCAGCTTTGCATCTGCTGCTGGCTTGAGCGGCGCGGCCGTGCGCTGACTGTCACGCTCGTCGCGCTCACGCAAATCCCGGAGCAAGTCATCTATATTAGCAGAAAATCCTTTTTGGATCAATTGCTTATGCCGGCGCGCCGCGCGGGCCTCGACGCTGGCCGTCATGAACACCTTCAGCGCCGCGTCCTGGAAGATCACCGTCCCCATATCGCGGCCGTCGGCGACCAGCCCCGGTTCCTTACGAAACGCCCGCTGACGCGCCACCAGCGCGGCTCGCACGGAAGCATGCACGGCGATCGCCGAGGCACGGCTGCCGACTTCCTCGGCACGAATATCGCCTGACACATCGACGCCGTCGAGTTGCGCGAGACCCTCGCGGAACGTGATATGCAGATCGTCGATCAGCCCGGAAAGCGCCTCGGCGTCATCCGCAGCAATGTTGTAGCGCATGCTGGCAAGCGCGGCGAGCCGGTACAGCGCGCCGCTATCCAGCAGGTGGAAGCCGAGGCTCGCGGCCACCAGCGCGGCCACAGTGCCTTTGCCGGAGGCACTCGGGCCGTCGATCGTAATGACGGGCGTCTGGTGAAAGGGGCGGGTCGGTTTCATCGAAAAAGTCGCACGTCGGTCGATTCAGGGTTGAATCAGGGTTGAGCAAGCGCAGTAAAGCGCTCGAAATAATCGGGAAAGGTCTTGCCGACACACTTCGGGTCATTGATCCGGATCGGCACGCCGCCGAGGCTCACCAGTGAGAAGCACATCGCCATGCGATGGTCGTCGTAGGTATCGATCGCGGCATTCGGAATCAGCTTTTCAGGCGGCGTGACGACGAGGAAATCGTCGCCTTCCTGCACCTTCGCGCCGACCTTGCGCAGCTCGGTCGCCATCGCGGCGATGCGGTCGGTTTCCTTCACGCGCCAACTGGCAATGTTACGCAGCGTGGTCGTGCCGTCCGCGAACAGTGCAGCGACGGCGATCGTCATCGCGGCGTCGGGAATCAGGTTGAAGTCCATGTCGATCGGCTCGAGCTTGCCATGGTCGTGACCGACGCCACGCACTTCGATCCAGTCGTCGCCCATCTGCAGATTCGCGCCCATCCTGATCAGCGCATCGGCAAAACCGACGTCGCCCTGGATGCTGGCCCGGCCAACGCCTTCCACCCGCAGCGGCCCGCCGCCCAGCGCGCCAGCAGCAAGAAAATACGACGCGGACGACGCATCGCCTTCCACCATAATGCTGCCCGGCGACTGGTAGCGCTGCCCCGCCGGCACGATGAACTGATGCCACTCGTGGCGCTCGACCTTGATGCCGAAGCGCTCCATCAGTTTGATCGTGATCTCGATGTAGGGCTTCGAGATCAGTTCGCCGTCCACCTGCACTGTCGTGACGCCGCTTTCGGTGCGCAACAACGGCAGCGTCATCAGAAGCGAGGTTAGAAACTGGCTCGACACGTCGCCACGCACGCGGATCGGCGCTTCAGCGGCAATCTGTGCCGGGCGAATCCGCAGCGGTGGAAAACCGTCGTTTTCTTCGTAGTCGATCTTCGCGCCGATCTGACGCAAGCCGTCGACCAGATCGCCGATCGGCCGCTCATGCATGCGCGGCACGCCATGGATGCGATAGTCGCCGCCATTGACCGCCAGCGCCGCGGTCAGCGGACGCACTGCCGTGCCGGCGTTGCCGAGGAACAGGTCAGCCGTGCGCGCCGTGAACGCGCCGCGCGTACCGGTGACGACACAGGTGTCGCCTTCGCGCTTGATGCGCACGCCGAGCTTTTCGAGCGCGTCGAGCATCACGCGGGTGTCATCGGAGTCGAGCAGGTTCGTGATCGTGGTGTCGCCCTCGGCGAGCGCCGCGAGCAACAACACGCGATTCGAAATGCTCTTCGAGCCTGGCAGACGAACCGTGCCGGACGCACGGGAAAATGGTCCGAGATCGAGGAATTCCATGATTGAGTCCAGTTTCCGGTTATTTCGAGACGTCGCCCTGGGCGACCCCGGCAGCGCGCTGTTCCTGCCACTCGCTGCGCGCAACACGCGAGCGCGCGAACACGGCTTCGAGCGCGGCGCCGTCGCCTGCGTCGATGGCTGCGCGCAGACGCGCGAGCACTGCCACGTAGGCGTCGAGTTCGTCGAGTAGCGCGGCGCGATTCGCGACGCACACGTCCCGCCACATTTCCGGGCTCGACGCGGCAATGCGCGTGAAGTCGCGGAAGCCGCCGGCGGCAAAGGAAAATTTCAGCGCTGCGTCAGGCGAGTTGAGAATCTGCTCGACCAGCGCGAACGACAGCACATGCGGCAAATGGCTGACCGACGCGAGCACGCGGTCGTGCTGCTCGGGTGTCATTTCGCGCACGACAGCGCCGGTCGCGCGCCACATCGCCGCGACGCGCTCGACCGCGTCGGGTGCGTTTTCCGGCAATGGGCACAGCACGACGTTGCGGTTCACATATAGGTCCGGCAACGCCGCGTCCACGCCACTCGACTCGCGGCCAGCGATCGGATGCCCCGGCACGAACTGGCCGATGCGCGCGCCGAGCGCCGCGCGCGCGGCCGCGACGACGTCAGACTTGGTGCTGCCGGCATCGGTGACGATAGTATGCGCATCGAGAAACGGTGCAATCCGTTCGAGCAACGGCTGCGTTTGCGCGACCGGTGCGGCGAGCAGCACGAAATCCGCGCCCGACAAGGCGTCACGCAAGGCGGCATCGTCGGATAACGCGGCGGCGGCGTCGATCACGCCGAGTTCCAGCGCGCGCGCCGTCGACGCGGGCGAGCGCCCGACACCGATCACCTCGCGTAGGCCTGAGACCTCATCCCGCTCGCGCAAAGCGCGCGCAAGCGATCCGCCGATCAGGCCGACACCAAAAATCACCAGCTTATTAAAAGAGAACGCAGCCACGTCAGTCACAGAAAAAGCGCGCCCTAAGAGATCAGGCGCGCAGGTCAAGATTTACCGCTTACGCGGTGGCGAGCGTCTTCTCGAGTGCCGTCAGGAATGCTTCATTTTCCGCCGGCAGGCCAATCGTAACGCGCAGCCACTGCGGCAAACCGTAGTTACCGACCGGACGCACGATCACGCCCTGCTTCAGCAATTCCAGATTGACGCGATTGCCTGCCGCGTCGTCGTTGCCGACGCGCACCAGCACGAAGTTGCCGTCCGACGGCACATATTCGAGACCCAGCTTGTCGAACCCCTCGGTAAGACGACGATAGCCTTGCGCATTCAACGCCGCGCTCTTTTCCAGAAACGCCTTATCGTTCAGCGCTGCGATCGCCGCAGCTTGCGCCAGCGTGTTCACATTGAACGGCTGACGCAGACGGTTCAGCAGATCGGTCAACTCAGGCTGCGCGATCGCGAAGCCAACACGCAGGCCCGCGAGACCGAAGGCCTTCGAGAACGTGCGCGAGACCAGCAGATTCGGATAGCGGCGCACCCATGCGATCGAGTCGTAACGCTTCGCTTCCTGCAGATATTCCGTGTACGCCTCGTCGAGCACGACCGCCACGCTGCGCGGCACCTTGTCGAGAAACGCTTCGAGCTTCGCACCTTCGATGAAGGTGCCGGTCGGGTTGTTCGGGTTCGCGACGAAGATCAAACGCGTGTCATCCGTGATCGCGGTGAGCATGGCATCGAGGTCATGACCGTACTTCACGGCCGGGACGACGATCGCGCGCGCGCCCAGGCCTTGCGTGGCCAGCGCGTAGACCGCGAACGAATACTGCGCATAGACGATCGACTGGCCCTTTTCAACAAACGCGTGTGCGGCGATTTCGAGGATGTCATTGCTGCCATTGCCGAGCGTGATCCAGTCGGCCGGCACGCCATAGCGCTCGCTCAGCGCCGCCTTCAGTTCGAACGCATTCGCATCCGGGTAGCGGCCGAGTTCGCTGGCGGCTTGCGCCAGCGCGCGTTGCGCCGATTCGGGCATGCCCAGCGGGTTCTCATTCGACGCAAGTTTCACGATGCTCGCTTCGTCGAGGCCGAACTCGCGAGCCACTTCCGAAATCGGCTTGCCGGCGATGTAGGGCGCAATCGCGCGCACATAGGAAGGTCCGAATGACGTTGTCATGAAATCTCCGAACGACTATTAGTAAGGAATGTGTAGCCGGCGCGCCCGAATGCCACTCGCGCGCCACGAGCAAGCTATTAGCGGACCATTACCGCGCGCGCGGATACGAGCCGAGTATCTTCAGGAATGCGGCCTTCTTGCCGAGTTCGGTGAGCGCGGCGGCCACCGCCGGATCGTCGCGATGCCCTTCGACGTCGATATAGAAGTAATACTCCCACGTGCCGACGCGCGCCGGACGCGATTCGAACCGCGTCATCGAAACGCTGTGGCGGGCCAATGGTTCCAGCAGCTTGACCATTGCGCCCGGTTCGTTCACCACCGACACGATCAGCGAAGTCTGGTCATAGCCGCTAATGCCGGCCGGCTGCTTGCCGATCATCACGAAGCGCGTGCGATTGTGCGGATCGTCCTGAATCAGTGCGTAGGCAACCTGCAAACCGTAGTGTGTCGCGGCACGGTCACCCGCGATAGCGGCCACGGTCGCATCTTCTGAAGCGATGCGCGCCGCTTCCGCATTGCTCGACACCGCCTGGCGCTCCAGATGCGGCGCGTTGGCGGAAAGCCAGCCCTGGCACTGAGCGAGCGCCTGCGCATGCGCGCACACGCGCGTCACGCCGGTCAGACCGCCATTGAGCGTCAGCAGATTGTGGTGAATCGGCAAAGCCAGTTCGCCGCCGATCGTGAGCTGCGTTTGCAGCAGCAGATCCAGCGTGCGCGAGACTGCGCCCTCTGTCGAATTCTCGACCGGCACGACGCCGAATTCCGCCGTACCTGCTTCAACGGAACGGAACACTTCATCGATCGACGGACACGGCAGCCCTTCGATCGACTGACCGAAGTACTCGTGCATCGCCTGTTCGCTGTAGGTGCCGACCGGCCCGAGATACGCGGCCTTGATAGTCTTTTCGAGCGCGCGGCTCGCGGCCATGATCTCGCGCCAGATTGCGCTAATGTGTTCGCTGGCCAGCGGGCCGTCGCTCATGCCCTGCAGGCGAGCGATCACCTGTTGTTCGCGCTCCGGGCGGAACACCGGAGCGTTGAAATGCTTCTTGACCTCGCCCACTTCGAGCGCCACCGCGGCGCGTTGATTAAGAAGCGCGATCAGTTGCGCGTCGAGAGCGTCGATGCGTTCGCGAAGGGGTTTGAGTCGGGTATTGAGTTCGTCATCCATGCTTGAAAACGGCCCTGCCGGGTAGCTGCTGGAAAGGATGCGCGTGCCGAATGCCTGAGGCACTCAGGCGCTGCGCTGTTCGAATTCCTTCATGTATTCGACAAGCGCTTTGACGCCCTCGAGCGGGACGGCGTTATAAATCGACGCCCGCATGCCGCCGACGGACTTGTGGCCCTTTAGCTGCACCATTCCCCGCGCTTTCGCGCCGGCCAGGAAATCTTCGTTGCGCGACTCGTCCGCGAGGAAAAACGGTATGTTCATCCGCGAGCGCGAGCCATGCTCGACCTTGTTCAGATAAAAGCGGCTCGAATCGATGGCGTCGTACAACAGCTTCGATTTTTCGAGGTTACGCGCTTCTATCGCCGCAAGGCCGCCCTGCTTCTTCAACCACTTGAACACCAGCCCCGCGATATAGATCGCGTAGGTGGGCGGTGTGTTGTACATCGAATTGTTCTCGGCGACGGTTTTCCACTCAAACGCCGACGGGCAGATCGACTGCGCGCGATCCAGCATGTCTTCGCGCACGACCACGACAGTGACGCCCGCCATGCCGATGTTCTTCTGCGCTCCGCCGAACAACACGCCGTATTTGGCGATGTCCATCGGGCGCGAGAGGATGTGTGACGAGACGTCGGCCACCAGCGGAATGTCGCCGAGATCGGGGATCTCGAACGTCTCCACGCCGTGAATGGTCTCGTTGGTGCACAGATGCACGTACGCCGGATCGTCCGACAACCGCCACTCTGCGCGGGACGGCGCGCGGGTAAATCCATCAGCCGTCTGGCCGCTCGCCGCCAGATGGACCGCACCGTACTTTTGCGCTTCCTTGAACGACTTCTGCGACCACGAGCCGGTCACGACGAAATCCGCGCGCGCTTTCGCACCCATCAGATTCATCGGCACGATGGCGTTTTCGCCCAGCCCCCCGCCCTGCAGGAACAGGATACGGTGGCTAGCCGGCACGTCGAGCAACTCGCGCAGATCGACCAGCGCTTCTTCGTGAATCGACATGAACTCTTTGCCGCGATGGCTCATTTCCATCACGCTCATGCCACTGCCTTGCCAATCGAGCATTTCGTCGGCTGCCTGGCGCAGCACTTCTTCTGGCATGGCCGCGGGGCCGGCGGAGAAATTAAAGACGCGCATCGTGAGGTCCTGGAAGCAGAGGCAAAGAAAACGGAAAAGATCGCGTGAAAATCAACGCAGTTGGCCGCCGAAAGAGCCAGCACCGCATAGTTGACGACGCGAATTGGACAGCGATTCCGGCGCCCCAAAAGAAAATGGCTGTTCGCGCGTGTGCGCAAACAGCCATTATCGCATTGTCATCGCAAACCCGCCAAACCCAAGCCTGCGTAAAGCGTGCCCAGTGGCGGCTCGCGCGACGTCAGCGCAGCCTTTCGATCTGGATTTACTTGGCCGGCTTGACCGACGCGACTTCCTTGTCGGCCTGGTCGCGCGTTGCCTTGATCGATTGCGGCATGTACTTTTGCATCAAGCCGTTCACGACGTCGCGGCCGACCTGGTCTTGCACCTGGATGAACTTGCGGCCGGTCGGGCTCTTGTAGAACGCGGTCAGATCCTTGATTTCCGACGTGCTGTAGTACTTCGCGTAAGCGTCATACTGAGCTTGCATTGCGTCCTGACGGAAGTTGTCCGTTGCGAACACCTGGCCTGCGCCGTCAACCAGCTTCGGCACGGCGTTCTTTTGCAGCGCCGGAACGGAAGCCTGCTTCTGCTTGTCCGTCATCGTCTTGTTTTCGCTCAGCGCGTCGGACAGGATGGCCGGAACCAGTTGCTTGGCTTGCATTTGCGCGCTGTTGCCAATTGCACCGACGAGCTTTTGCGCGTCGATTGCGTCCAGCAGGTCCTTGATGGCAGCCTGCTTGGCCGGATCAACCGGTGCCGCGGCAGCGGCCGGGGCCGGGGCCGCCGGCGCAGAGCTCTGCAGAGCTTGAGCCATGGCGAAGGTCGGCACGAGGGCAGCCAGCAACATCAGTTGTTTGAATCGTTTTTGCATCATTACTCCCAAAGAGAAATTAATTTGAACTGCAAGCCGCGCGGGATGCGTGTCGGCCCGACACGTCACTTGTCCCTGCGCAGCTTTCAATCGATCACTGAGACTGAGAACCGCAGACGCGGATCAGGCAGCGCCGCCGTCTTCACCGCCGTTGTCACTCTCGGCAGGACCTTCGGCGTCGCCTTCCACCTCGACATCCGCTTCCGCTTCAGCCACCTGTTGTAGACCTGAAAGCTTGGTCCCTTCGTCAAGGCTGATGAGTGTAACACCTTGGGTTGCGCGCCCCATTTCCCGAATTTCCGAGACGCGGGTACGGATCAGCACGCCCGTATTGGTGATCAGCATGATCTGCGCTTCCTGATCCACCAGCGTGGCGGCGACGACTCTGCCGTTACGCTCCGAGGTCTGGATCGCGATCATGCCCTTCGTGCCGCGCCCGTGACGGGTGTACTCGATGATCGGCGTACGCTTGCCGTAACCGTTTTCCGTTGCGGTGAGCACCGACTGCTGCTCGTCGCCGGCCACCAGCAGCGCGATGACGTTCTGGCCGTCTTCCAGTTGCATGCCGCGCACACCACGCGCCTCACGGCCCATCGGACGCACGTCGTTCTCGTCGAAGCGCACTGCCTTGCCCGAATCCGAGAACAACATCACGTCGTGCTGGCCGTCGGTAATGGCGGCGCCGATCAGGTAGTCGCCGTCATCCAGACCGACCGCAATAATACCTTTGCGCAACACACGGCCGAAGGCTTCCAGCGGCGTCTTTTTTACGGTCCCTAACGCGGTGCCCATAAAGACGAATTTGTCAGCCGAAAATTCCTTGACCGGCAAGACAACCGTAATCTTCTCGCCGTCCTGAAGCGGGAAGATATTGACGATCGGGCGGCCGCGCGAGTTCCGCGAACCTTGCGGCACTTCGTAGACCTTCACGCTGTAGACGCGGCCACGATTCGAGAAGCACAAAATGTGATCGTGCGTGTTCGCGATGAACAACGTGTCGATCCAGTCGTCTTCTTTCATTGCCGTGGCCTGTTTGCCGCGACCACCCCGCTTCTGTGCGCTGTATTCCGACAGCGGCTGCGATTTCACGTAACCCGCGTGCGACATGGTCACGACCATTTCCTGCGGCGTGATCAGGTCTTCGGTGTTCAGTTCGGTCGCGTTCAGCTCGATCTTCGAGCGGCGCGCGTCGCCGAATTCGGCTTTGATCGACGTCAGTTCGCCGACGATGATCGCCGTAATGCGTTCCGGGCGAGCCAGAATGTCCAGCAGGTCGGCGATCTGCGCCATCACTTCGCGGTACTCGCCGATGATCTTGTCCTGCTCCAGACCTGTCAGGCGTTGCAGACGCATCTGCAGAATTTCCTGAGCCTGGGTGTCGGACAAGCGGTAGAGGCCGTCGGTTTGCATACCGAACGCCGGGTTCAGGCCGTCAGGACGATACGCTTCACGACCGCCTGCCGCCGCGTTTTCCGCCTCGGCGCGCGACAACATTTCGCGTACCAGCGACGAATCCCACGGACGCGCCATCAATTCCTGCTTGGCGATCGGCGGAGTAGGCGCGGCCTTGATGATCGCGATGAACTCGTCGATGTTGGCGAGTGCAACCGCCAGCCCTTCGAGAACGTGACCGCGCTCGCGGGCCTTACGCAGCTCGTATACTGTGCGCCGCGTCAGCACTTCCCGGCGATGCGACAGGAAGCACGACAGCATTTCCTTCAGGTTCAGCAGCTTCGGCTGGCCGTCGACCAGCGCGACCATGTTCATGCCGAAGGTGTCCTGAAGCTGGGTGGCCTTATACAGATTGTTGAGAACGACTTCCGGCACTTCACCGCGCTTCAGCTCGATCACGACGCGCATGCCGCTCTTGTCGGACTCGTCGCGGATATCCGAAATGCCTTCGAGCTTCTTCTCGTTGACCAACTCGGCAATACGCTCCAGCAGTGAGCGCTTGTTCACCTGGTACGGCAGTTCGTCGACGATGATCGACATGCGCTGGCCGCGGTCGATTTCCTCGAAGTGCGTGAGCGCGCGCATCACCACACGGCCGCGGCCGGTGCGGTAGCCGTCGCGCACGCCGGCCACGCCGTAGATGATGCCGGCCGTCGGGAAGTCAGGCGCCGGGATAATCTCGATCAGTTCGTCGATCGTGGCTTCCGGGTTCTTCAGCAGATGCTGGCACGCATCGACCACCTCATTGAGGTTATGCGGCGGAATATTGGTGGCCATGCCGACCGCAATGCCGGACGAACCATTGATCAGCAGATTGGGAATGCGCGCCGGCAGGATGGCCGGCTCGTTTTCACTGCCGTCGTAGTTCGGCGTGAAGTCGACCGTTTCCTTGTCGATGTCGGCCAGCAGTTCGTGGCCGATCTTCGCCATGCGGATTTCGGTGTAGCGCATGGCCGCCGCATTGTCGCCGTCGACCGAACCGAAGTTGCCCTGACCGTCCACCAGCATGTAGCGCAGCGAAAAGTTCTGCGCCATCCGGACGATGGTGTCGTATACAGCCGTGTCGCCGTGCGGGTGATATTTACCGATGACGTCGCCGACAATACGCGCCGACTTCTTGTAAGCCCGGTTCCAGTCGTTATTCAGTTCGTGCATCGCGTACAGCACGCGCCGGTGCACCGGCTTCAGGCCATCGCGAACATCGGGAAGCGCACGCCCTACGATCACGCTCATCGCGTAATCGAGATACGAACGGCGCATTTCCTCCTCTAGGGAGATTGGCAGAGTCTCTTTGGCGAATTGATCCATTATCCGTATCTTTTACGTGCCAAGGCGACGGCGATAACCCCACCACGCCGCACCTTCGCGTAAGCATTGCAGGCGCAATACATCACGCGATTCTAACATGCCGCGCATCCGGCCCCGCCGAGGGTACGTATACCTATTAGAGGGTGCACGCGAACGCCCCCTGAGCGCCCCTTGGTCGAAGTGGGGGCAGGCTCGATTTGTGCGTGGGGCGATTCGCCGCTCAGCCATGACTGGCGGACCCTCCAGCGGATTGCTTCTGTTGCGCATGCACCACAATTGGAGGGCGATTTGATCCGGGGCAGATTTTTTTATCGTTGGAAGGGAACGATATGGCAAAATGCCAACGCACAAAGAGTTAGACACTGCTCGAAGTCTACACAGCACGTTTTTTGTTCTACACCGATGTTATACTTCGAGCAATGTATGACTTGTCTTCGTCAACAGGCTCGCAGTAAACCTGCGGTAATCTCAATTTCGAGAGGAGAAATATGAATAAACTTTCAAAGCTCGCGTTCATTGCAGCTACCGCAGTTATGGCTGCATCCGCCATGGCACAGTCGGTGCCGGCGTCGCGACAAGCTACGAACGACAACTGGGTGAATGGTACGGGCGAATACGTGTGGATGAACGGCACGAACGAGCTGTGCTGGCGCGATGCATTCTGGACGCCGGCCACGGCCAACGCTAAGTGCGATGGCGCCCTGGTTGCCCAGGCTCCGACCCCGCCGGCTCCGGTTGCACCTGCACCGGCTATCACGAGCCAAAAGATTACGTATCAAGCTGACGCTCTGTTCGACTTTGACAAGGCAATCCTGAAGCCGGCTGGCAAGGAAAAGCTGGACGATCTGGCATCGAAGATCGGCGCGCTGAACCTCGAAGTCGTCGTCGCAACGGGTTACACGGACCGCATCGGTTCGGACAAGTACAACGACCGTCTGTCGCTGCGCCGTGCTCAAGCTGTGAAGGCATACCTGGTCAGCAAGGGCATCGAAGCCAACCGTATCTACACGGAAGGCAAGGGCAAGCGCAACCCGGTCACGACCGGTTGCAACCAGAAGAACCACAAGCAACTCATCGCCTGCCTCGCACCGGATCGTCGCGTGGAAGTCGAAGTTGTCGGTACTTCGAAGCAGTAAGCTGCAAATTACCGCAGTATCAAAGCCCCGCCTCGGCGGGGTTTTTTTTGTGCTGATGAATCTCGCGCCCCGCATGTAAGACCTCTCCCCTCGAGTGCGCGGCGCGACTCCGCAGCAATCGCACACGCGAAGCGCCGCTGCGACGTCGCATTTTGCCGCCCCGTCCCTCGGCCTATATACTCAGGGTTTATCCTCGAGCGCCCGCTCAACGCTCTCATCGAGGCAGCTTTCGCCATGACCAACGCCGATCCCCACGAACTGCAGAAATTTAGCGACCTCGCGCATCGTTGGTGGGACCCGAATGCCGAATTCAAACCGCTGCATGAACTCAATCCGATCCGCCTTAGCTGGATCGACTCGCATGCGCATCTGGCCGGCAAAAAGGTACTGGATATCGGTTGCGGCGGCGGCATTCTGTCGGAGTCGATGGCCGGATTGGGCGCGCATGTGAAGGGTATCGACCTGTCGAGCCAGGCGCTCGGCGTGGCCGATCTTCACAGTCTTGAAAGCGGTGTAACCGTCAATTACGAAGAGATCGCCGCTGAGGCGCTCGCAGCCCGTGAACCGGGTACCTACGACGTCGTCACCTGCATGGAGATGCTCGAGCACGTGCCGCAACCGGCCGCTATCGTCGAGGCGTGCAAGACGCTTGTGAAGCCCGGTGGCTGGGTGTTCTTCTCCACGCTGAACCGCAACGTGAAGTCGTATCTGTTCGCGGTGATCGGCGCCGAATATATCGCGCGCATGCTGCCCAAGGGCACGCACGACTACGCCCGCTTCATTCGTCCGTCGGAACTGGCGAGCTTCGTGCGCGCCGCCGACCTGCGCACCGCCGACATCAAAGGCATCGTGTATAACCCGCTCAGCAAGCATTTCGCGCTGTCCGCCGACACCAGCGTGAACTACATGCTTGCTTGCCGCCGCGACGCCTGACTCGCACCGGCCCGCACCAACCCGCCCCGACCCCTTGCCCAATCAATGAGCGATCCCACGCCCCTGCCCCAACGCGAAGATGAAGACACTTCGCTCGGTCTTTGCCAGGCTGTCCTGTTCGACCTCGACGGTACGCTGGCCGACACCGCGCCCGACCTCGCCGCCGCCGTCAACAAGATGCGCCACGATCGCGGCCTCGAGATGGTGCCGCTCGAAGACCTCCGTCCGCTCGCGTCCGCGGGTGCGCGTGGGCTGATCGGCGGCGCGTTCGGCATCGGTCCCGACAATCACGAGTTCACCTCGATGCGCGAGGAGTTTCTCGCCAACTACGAGGCGGACCTGTGTATTGAGACCACCCTTTTTCCCGGCATCCCCGAATTGCTCGACGACCTCGACGCGCGCGGCGTGCGCTGGGGCATCGTGACCAATAAGGTCGCCCGGCTGACCGAGCCGCTGGTTGCGCAACTCGGCCTCGAAGAGCGGGCGGGCTGCGTGGTGAGCGGCGATACCACTCCACATTCGAAGCCTCATCCGGCACCGCTGCTGCACGCCGCACGCGAGCTGAATCTGCCGCCGGAACGGGTCATCTATGTAGGCGACGATCTGCGCGACATCCAGGCGGGCTTCGCGGCCGGCATGAAAACCGTGGCCGCCGCATACGGCTACTGCGGCAACGATATCCCGCCGACGCAATGGCACGCGCAGCATGTGGTGCAGTCGCCGGCTGAATTGCAGAATCTGCTGCGCGACGTCGGCTAGGGTGCGCAATCCGAGCGCCGATCATCGCAGGACAATCAGCAAAGACGTGGCCGTCAAACTATTGTAAAATCTACGCTGGCCCAGACATCTTGGGCAACGAACCGCGGGGGCGACCTGGTTTCGACAGGGGTTGCGAAGCGGCTAGGGCATGTCGAGGACCCGTCACCTCGTTAATCAATGGGAAAAACGTAACTGCAAACGACGATACGTTCGCACTGGCAGCCTAAGGGCCGCCGTCCTCTGCCTAGTTCACTGACGGGCTAGAGTCGCAAGACCGGTAGCAATACCGACAGAGGTCATATACGTCAGTTAAGCCTTGGTGGTGTCACGACATCCGGGTCGAAAAATTAGTGAATCGCCGTAGTGCAGCGTGTTCGTCCGCGTCGCTCCGGTTAAATCAAATGACAGAACTAAACATGTAGAACTGGTCGTAGAGTGCTTCTGGACGCGGGTTCGATTCCCGCCGCCTCCACCAGAACACCGTTTCAAGCTTGACTCAAAACCCGTAAGCGGCCTGCTGCTTGCGGGTTTTTTGTTAGCTGCCTATAAAACAGAAGGCCCGCTCATCGAGCGGGCCTTTTTACTTGCGGGTATTCACGCCGCGAGTCGAAGCTATGCGAAGCCAATGGAATAAACGTAATCGTTCAATCGTTTATTCCCCACGCGCGTCCGCACGCCGCGTGCCGCGCGAGACCAACACCAAAATCAGGAGCCGACATCATGCGCAAGACTCTCTTCTGCCTCTCCACGCTGACTCTCCTCGCACTGCAGCAGACCGCCTTCGCCGAAGCGCCAAAAGTCGTCGATGGCCGCTTCGTCAGCGCGGACGGCATGACGCTCTACACCTTCGACAAAGACACCACGCCTGGCGTCAGCGCTTGCACCGGCGGCTGCATGAGCAACTGGCCCGCAGCCATGGCAAGCCCGTCGGACAAGCCATCGGGCGATTGGACCTTGATCGCGTCGGCCGACGGCAAACAGCAATGGGCATACAAAGGCCATCCGCTGTATCGCTACGCGGCCGACAAACAGATGGGCGATATGAAGGGTGACGGCTTCAAGGACATGTGGCACACAGCAAAACCCTGAGCCCAAGCCCGCGACAAACAAAAACGCCGGCAGAACGCCGGCGTTGCACTTATAGATACGAGACGAACTCGAAAGCGCTTACTCGTCTTTAGGACACTGCAGGTTGCAGCCGTTCGGATCGCCGTTGTCGCCCCGCTTGCGCATGGCGGATTTCTTATTGGACTGATACTTGTCCGAAGGTGCCGACGCGGCAAACGGCATTTGCGGGTGTTCGGCAAGACGGAACTCATCCTGCAAAATACCGCCCGGCACGCCTGGTGAATTCTGTGCGAACGCAACCGGAGCAGTGGCGAGAAGTGCGCCGGCCGTTGCGGCGGCCATGCATGCGTGAAGTAGAACTTTCATATGGAGTCAGCGCGGTACAGCGCGTGGTTAAGGCGGAAGCGGAAGTCTAGAGATTAGCGCAATTGAGAGCCCCACGCAGTGGCGACCGCGCGTTTATGTTTACGGCCGCTTACGCCGCACTATCGCCCAGCCCCGCATCGAGGTCGAGCAGCTTGCCGCAGTCGCGCGGATCGTAGCCGTCGAGTTGTTCGACGCGGTGACGAAACGCCTCGCCACGCAGCAATTCGATCACCGTTGCAAGCGGCATGCGTTCCAGCCGCGCGCGGTCGCAAGCGAAGTAATAGTCTTCGTCGACGACCGGAATAAAGTCGAGCCCAAAATGATGCGCCGCCGGCTCGACGCCGAAACCTACGTCCGCCATACCGCTCGCCACGAAGGCCGCGATCGCCGAGTGAGTCAGTTCCGTCGACGCGTAGCCGTTGACCCGATCCGGGTCGACGCCGACTTTCCGTAGCGCGAGATCGAGCAGCATGCGCGTGCCCGAGCCGGGCTGACGATTGACGAAACGGATGTCGTCGCGCGCAAGATCGCTGAGGCCGCCGATCCGCTTGGGATTGCCTTTACCAAGAAAGAGGCCCTGCGTGCGCCGCGTCAGATGCACCAGCACATGGCGCTGCGGATCGAGCCAGCGTCGATACGTATTCGCGCAGGCCGCGCGAAACTCGCCGAGCGGCAAATGGAAGCCGGCCAGATCGCATTCACCGCGGGCGAGAGCGCTGACCGCATCCGCGCTGTCGCGGTACTTGATATCCACGGGCAGATCCTTCGCGACCAGCGCTGTCACCAGCGCGGCCACCGCATAGCCGTGCGATGCGTGGATGCGCACGTCGTCGGCGGCGGGCGCCAGCCAGCGGTTGAGATCGCTGGCGACCTCGCTGGCCAGCGCCTGCATGTTGCCGTCGAGCCGCTCGCCGCACAGTCGCTGCGCGCGCAGCACCGCTTGCCCCAGTTCGGACAACACGGAACCGCGTCCCCGCTCCTTCGCGATCAGCGCACCACCCAGCCGCTCCTCGATGCCGCGCAGCAAACCCCACGCATGGCGGTAGGACAAACCCTTAAGCGTCGCCGCCTGCGCGATGCTGCCGGATTCATCCACGAGCGCAAGCAGCGGCACGACGTCCGACAGGCTTGCCTCACGGCCGTCCGCCCCCCTTACAACCAGTTGCGCCTGACACTCGATCCGTATCATATATGTTCAACTCTTTCCTATTGCGCGAGGCCTTTCGCCCGCCTATCGTTCGGCTATCCCATATCGAATAAACGAAGCATAAGTGCACGCATTATGAATAACAAGTGCATATATGACTTTGGAGGAGCCCCCACTTGGACGATTCCCTCGCCGTCGCGCCGGACTCGCTCGTGCAACGTCACGCGCAGCCAGGCATGTCGTTGATTGCGATACTGCACGCGATTCAGGACGAACTCGGCTACGTGCCGCCCGACGCAGTCGCCCCGCTCGCGCGGGCGACCAACCTGTCGCGCGCGGAGGTTCACGGCGTCATTACGTACTACCACCACTTCCGCACGCAACCCGCCGCCGCTGTCACGGTGCAGTTGTGCCGCGCGGAAGCGTGCCGCAGCATGGGCACCGAGGCGCTCGCCCAGCACATCGAAACGCACACGGGTTGCCGTTTCGATGCCGATCACCGGCATGGCGCAGCGGTGGAACTCGAATCGGTGTACTGCCTCGGTCAATGTGCGCTGTCGCCGGCGCTGATGCTCAACGGCACCTTGCACGCGAAAGTCACGCCGCAGAAGTTCGATACGCTCTTCGCCGCCGCCAATAAATGCGTGGAGGTCACGGCATGACGCGCATTTACGTTCCTCGCGACTCGTCGGCGCTAGCGCTCGGCGCCGATGCGCTGGCTCAGGCGATCGAAGCCGAAGCCACGCGCCGAGGTATTGCCGTCGAACTGGTTCGCAACGGTTCGCGCGGGCTGCTGTGGCTCGAACCGCTGGTCGAGGTCGCCACGGCGGAAGGCCGGGTCGGCTATGCGAACGTCGAAGAAACTGACGTTGCGGCGCTGTTCGATGCCGGCTTCGTTGAAGGTGGCGAGCATGCGCGCCGTGTCGGCGTGGTCGACGACATCCCGTATCTGAAGAACCAGCAGCGTCTGACCTTCGCGCGCATCGGCATCACCGATCCGCTCTCGATCGACGACTACGTCGCCCATGGCGGCCTCGACGGTCTGCGCAATGCCTTGCAAACCGACGGCGACGCCGCCTGCGCAGCGCTGATCGAAGCGGGCCTGCGCGGCCGCGGTGGCGCAGCGTTTCCCGCCGGCATCAAATGGCGTACGGTACGCGGCGCGCAAGCGGCGCAGAAATACATCGTCTGCAATGCGGACGAAGGCGATTCCGGCACCTTCTCCGACCGCCTCGTGATGGAAAGCGATCCCTACGTGCTGATCGAAGGGATGATCATCGCCGGCATCGTGACCGGCGCGACGGTCGGCTATATCTACGTGCGCAGCGAGTATCCGCATTCGATCGCAACGCTCGAAGCGGCGCTCGCCAACGCGCGCGCCGCCGGCTGGCTCGGCGACAGCGTGCTCGGCTCGGCCGCGCATCGCTTCGACCTGTTCGTCGCGAAGGGCGCCGGCGCTTACGTCTGCGGCGAAGAAACCGCGCTGCTCGAATCGCTGGAAGGCAAGCGCGGCATCGTGCGCGCGAAGCCGCCCGTGCCAGCGCTCGTCGGTCTGTATGGTCAGCCGACCGTTATCAATAACGTCATCACGCTGGCCACGGTGCCGATCATCTTCGCGCGCGGCGCGGCATTCTACAAAGACTTCGGCATGGGCCGTTCGCGCGGCACACTGCCGTTCCAACTCGCCGGCAATGTGAAGCAAGGCGGCCTGGTCGAACTCGCGTTCGGTGTGACGCTACGCGAATTGCTCTACGACTACGGCGGCGGCACAGCGAGTGGCCGTCCGGCGCGCGCGGTTCAGGTGGGCGGCCCGCTCGGCACCTATCTGCCGGAAAGCCAGTGGGACATTCCGATGGATTACGAAGCGTACGCGGCGGTCGGCGCGGTGGTCGGCCACGGCGGCATCGTCGTGCATGACGACACCTCGAATCTCGCCGAACTCGCGCAATACGCGATGCACTTTTGCGCGCTCGAATCCTGCGGCAAATGTACGCCGTGCCGGATCGGCTCGACACGCGGTGTCGAAGTGATCGGGCGGATTCGCGACGGCGATACCTCTGTGCGGCAAGTGCAGTTGCTGCGCGACCTGTGCGACACGATGGTGTCCGGGTCGCTGTGCGCGATGGGCGGCATGACGCCGTTCCCGGTGCTCTCCGCGCTCGATCATTTTCCCGAAGACTTTGGTCTCGGCAACGTACCCCATCACGCGCCCAAAGCGGCTGCGGCCTGACCCAGGAGCCTCACATGTCCGACATGCCCAACTCCCCCGCCGGCGCCTCGCAGAAAGTCCCCACGATGGGCGGCTGCGGCTCCGGCAACTGCGCGTGCAAGTCACAGGCGCTCCAGGCGCAAACGCGCGCCGCCGGATCGTTCTTCGACGACACCGACTACGGCACACCGCAACGCCACGCCGACGTCGACGTCACACTCGAAATCGACGGCCAGCCGGTCACGGTGCCGGCCGGCACGTCGGTGATGCGCGCCGCCGCCGAAGCCGGTGTGAACGTGCCGAAGCTCTGCGCGACCGATTCGCTGGAACCGTTCGGCTCATGCCGCCTGTGTCTCGTGGAAATCGAAGGCAAGCGCGGCTATCCGGCTTCGTGCACGACACCGGTCGAAGCCGGCATGAAAGTGCGCACGCAAACCGAGCGTCTGCAGTCGTTGCGCCGCAACGTGATGGAGCTGTATATCTCCGATCACCCGCTCGACTGCCTGACCTGCCCGGCCAACGGCGACTGCGAATTGCAGGACATGGCGGGCGTCACCGGCCTGCGCGAAGTACGCTACGGGTTTGACGGCGCAAACCACCTGAAGGACAAGAAAGACGAATCGAATCCGTACTTCACGTACGACCCATCGAAGTGCATCGTCTGCAATCGCTGCGTGCGCGCCTGTGAGGAAACCCAGGGCACGTTCGCGCTGACCATCGCCGGGCGCGGTTTCGAATCGCGTGTCGCGGCGAGCGAAAACACGCCGTTCATGGAATCGGAATGCGTGTCGTGTGGCGCGTGTGTCGCCGCCTGCCCGACCGCGACCTTGCAGGAAAAGACCGTGATCATGCTCGGCCAGGCCGAACATTCGGTCGTGACGACCTGCGCCTATTGCGGCGTAGGCTGCTCGTTCAAGGCCGAGATGAAGGGCAACCAGGTCGTGCGCATGGTGCCGCACAAGAACGGCCAGGCGAATGAGGGCCACGCCTGCGTGAAGGGCCGCTTCGCATGGGGCTACGCCACGCACAAGGACCGCATCACCAAACCGATGATCCGCGCGAAGATCACCGACCCATGGCGCGAAGTGAGCTGGGAAGAAGCGCTCAACTACGCGGCATCGGAATTCCGCCGTATTCAGGCAAAGCACGGGCGCGATTCGATCGGCGGCATTACCTCTTCGCGTTGTACGAACGAAGAAACGTATCTGGTGCAGAAGCTCGTGCGTGCGGCGTTCGGCAACAACAACGTCGACACCTGCGCACGCGTGTGCCACTCGCCGACCGGCTACGGTCTGAAGGCCACGCTCGGCGAATCGGCCGGCACGCAGACCTTCGCCTCGGTCGACAAGGCCGACGTCATCATGGTGATCGGCGCGAATCCGACCGACGGCCACCCCGTGTTCGGCTCGCGATTGAAGCGCCGCGTGCGCGAAGGCGCGAAGCTGATCGTGGTCGACCCGCGCCGCATCGATATCGTCGATACGCCGCACGTGAAGGCGTCGCACCATCTGCAATTGCGCCCGGGCACCAACGTAGCGGTCGTGAACGCGCTCGCGCACGTGATCGTGACCGAAGGCCTGCTGAACGAAGCGTTCGTCGCGGAGCGCTGCGAAACGCGTGCCTTCGAGCAATGGCGAGATTTCGTCGCGCTGCCCGAGAATGCGCCGGAAGCGACAGAAGAACTCACCGGTGTGCCTGCGTCGTCGATCCGTGAAGCCGCTCGCATCTATGCGACCGGCGGCAACGCCGCGATCTATTACGGCCTGGGCGTCACGGAACACGCCCAAGGCTCGACCATGGTGATGGGCATCGCCAACCTCGCGATGGCCACCGGCAACATCGGCCGCGAAGGCGTCGGCGTGAATCCGCTGCGCGGCCAGAACAACGTGCAGGGTTCGTGCGACATGGGCTCGTTCCCGCACGAGCTGCCCGGCTACCGTCATATCAGCGATCCGATCGTGCGCGGCCAGTTCGAGGAAGCCTGGAACGTCACGCTGCAGGCAGAACCTGGACTGCGCATCCCGAACATGTTCGACGCCGCGCTGCATGGCAGCTTCATGGGTCTGTACTGCCAGGGCGAAGACATCGTGCAATCTGATCCGAACACGCATCATGTGGCGGCCGCGTTGTCGGCGATGGAATGTATCGTCGTGCAGGACATTTTCCTGAACGAGACCGCGAAATACGCGCACGTGTTGTTGCCGGGCTCCACGTTCCTCGAAAAGGACGGCACGTTCACCAACGCCGAACGCCGCATCTCGCGCGTTCGCAAGGTGATGCCCCCGCTCGCCGGTTATGCCGACTGGGAAGCCACGATACTGCTCGCGCGTGCGCTCGGCTACGAGATGGACTACACGCATCCGTCGCAGATCATGGACGAGATCGCACGTCTCACGCCGACCTTCCAAGGTGTCTCGTACAGGAAACTCGACGAGCTCGGCAGCATTCAATGGCCGTGCAACGAACACGCGCCCGACGGCACGCCGACCATGCATATCGACACCTTCGTGCGCGGCAAGGGCAAGTTCGTCATCACGAAGTTCATCGCCTCGCCGGAGAAGGTCACGCGCAAGTTTCCGCTGCTGCTCACCACGGGCCGCATCCTGTCGCAGTACAACGTGGGCGCGCAAACGCGCCGCACCGAGAACTCGCTCTGGCACGACGAAGACCGTCTGGAATTGCATCCGCACGACGCGGAGGAACGCGGCATCAAGACCGACGACTGGGTCGGCATCGAATCGCGCGCGGGGCAAACGGTGTTGCGCGCCAAGGTGACGGAGCGGATGCAGCCGGGCGTCGTCTATACGACGTTCCACTTCCCCGAATCGGGCGCGAACGTGATTACCACCGACAGTTCGGATTGGGCGACCAATTGCCCCGAGTACAAGGTGACCGCGGTGCAGGTGATGCCGGTCGAACAGCCGTCGCAATGGCAGAAGGACTATTCGCGCTTCAACACGGAACAGCTCGATCTGCTCAGGCAGCGCGAACTGGCCAATACGTCGTCGGGTAAGTGAGACGAGCCATGGATAATCAGAATCTGATCGACATGGCGAACCGTATCGGCGACTTTTTCGATTCGATGCCGGACCGGGACGAAGCGCTCGCCGGTATCGCCGACCATATCCACCGCTTCTGGGCGCCGCGCATGCGGCGCGCGTTGCTAGAGACGCTCGACACCCCCGATGCAGACGGCATCGAGATGTCGGGCATCGTCAGGGAAGCGCTCGTCCGGCATCGCGAGGCACTGACACCGGCTGCTTCAGCCTCCGCCTGAGCTAGCGGCTCGCCTTGCGCGAGCCGCTCAGCCTCACCTCACCTGACCTCACAGCGCAGCCTGCTCCGGGATCACGCCACCCACCGCGAACCACGCTTCGCAGTGCCGCAACAAACCGTGCATGTCGGAGCCGATGCGCCCGCGCGCGCTGATGTAGCCATCCGGGCGCACCAGATAAAACGACGGGCGCGTACGGCCATACGATTCGCTCAGCGCGGGGCCACCCTCACCCGTCGTATCCGTGATGCGCCAGATGCGCACGGCGCCTGGCAGGAGTCTTTCGACCTCGGCGGCCAGCTGCTCCAGTGCCGCGTTCGGCGGCGACTCGTGTTTGGCAGCCGGGTCGAGTGGCGTGTCGTCGGCGGGTATCGGCGGGATCAGCAGAAACAGCGAGAAAAATGCCGGGTCGTGCAGATCGAATATGCAGCCGACGCCAGGCGCCCGGCCAAGCGGGCCGTCCACCACATGCACCAGCGCATCCGGCGCGCGCTCGCCGGCACGCGGGCCGCCATCGAGAACACGCTCGAACGTCAACGGACTGCGCCGATACTGGATCGACAACTCGCTGATGGTCTGCCGCGCCGCGTCGCGCAGCGGGCCTAGCGCCGCCAGCACCGGCATCACGCGCTCGCGCAGCAGCTTCAGCGGCCCGTGATCGGCTTCGGCCATTTGCGTAATGAAACCGCTTTGCCGCAGCACGTCACGTCCGATCGGATGCCGCTCGGCGTGATAGGTATCGAGCAGACGATCCGGCGCCGCGCCCTTCAGAACGCGGGCGAGCTTCCAGCCGAGATTGAAGGCCTCCTGCATGCCGGTGTTCATGCCTTGCGCGCCGGCCGGACTGTGCACGTGTGCCGCATCGCCCGCGAGAAAAATGCGCCCCACGCGCATGCGTTCCACCATCCGGCTGTTCAGGTGGAAATACGACGACCACGTCAGATCCGACACGTCGACCCGCTCATGTACACGCCGGGCGATCAGCGCCTTGCACTCGTCCAGCGATGGCGGCGGCGCCCGATTCAAGGGCGGCTCGCCGAGCACCACCGGGCTGGCAGGCGCCATCGCCGTTGCAGTGGACGGCTCGACGGCATGGTCCGCGATCAGGCGATGACGCCCGTGGCCCATCGGAAACAGGGCGACCAGGCCGTCGCCTGAAGCGAACATGTGAAACTCGTCTTCCGGCCAATCGGTTTCCGCATGCAGGTCGGCCAGCAGGAACGACTGCTCGAAAGTCTTGCCCGCGAAGTTCAAGCCCAGCCGGTGACGGATCGCGCTGTGCGCGCCGTCGGCGGCGATCATGTACGACGGACGCAGCGTCTCCGTATGGCCGTCCGCGCGGCGCAGCGTCGCCTGAATGCTGGCCGAGCCTTGCGCGAACATCGTCAGTTCGACGCCGCGCTCGATCGTCACGCCGAGCGTCGCGAGATGCGCGGTCAGCAGGCGTTCGGTAACGGCCTGATCGAGAAACAGCAGATACGGATAGCGCGTCTGCAGCGGATCGAAGTCGAGCCGCGCGAGGCGCATGCCATTGGAAAACAGATTGGCGATGCGGGCGCGATGACCGAGTTCGAGAAACGGCTCGACTAACCGATGCTGCTCGAGCAGTTCGAGCGTGCGCGCCTGAATGCCGATGGCCCGCGAATACGGGTTGGCTTGCATGGCCTTGTCGATCAGACGCACCGGGATGTGGGCACGCGCGAGGCTCATCGCCGCGGCAAGTCCGGTTGGACCGGCACCGACGATCAACACCGGTGACGCAACGTTTGCAGCAGCGTCCATGCAGAACTCCGGAGACACCAGTGCGCTCTAGTGTACGCCGCCGACCATCCGCTCAACGGTGCGCTGCATCAAACGCGCGGCGCCCGGGCGCTGCCGGCGGCTCAGTGCGCGTGCGGCGGGTGCTCCAGTGCGCAGTGGTGATCCGTGGTGCCGAGATCGACCTGCAGCGTCGCGTGCTGCATTGAAAAACGCTCGCGCAGCGTGATGACGATACCGTCGATCGACTCGTCGCCGGGATGGCCGGCCGGCATCACCAGATGCGCGCTGAGCGCGTTGCCGGTCGTCGAGAGCGCCCAGACGTGCAGATCGTGCACGTCGGTGACGCCCGGCTGGTCGGCGAGGTAGTCGCGGATACGTTGCAGATCGATGCCCGGCGGGACGGCATCGAGCGCGAGGCGCACCGAATCGCGCAGCAGGCCCCACGTGCCGTACACCACCACGGCCACCACGACCAGGCTCATGACCGGGTCCAGCCACGACCAGTTGGTGTAAAGAATCACCAGGCCGCTGACGGCGACCGCAGCGGAGATGCCGGCGTCCGCGGCCATGTGCAGGAACGCGCCGCGAACGTTCAGATCTTCCTTCTGGCCACGCATGAAGAGCCACGCGGAAATCCCATTGACGACGATGCCGATTGTGGCGACCACAAACACCGCGAACCCCGCGACCGGCGCCGGGTTCATCAACCGGCCGATCGCCTCGGCGACGATCACGCCGCATGCGAACAGCAGCAGGCCCGCATTGATGAGCGACGCAAGAATCGACGAACTGCCGTAGCCGAATGTGTAGCGCGCCGACGGACGGCGGGTGGCAAGCCATGTGGCGCCCCAGGCAAGCAGCAGGCAAAGCACATCGGAGAGATTGTGGCCGGCGTCGGCGAGCAAGGCGGTGGAATGCGCGATCACGCCGTAGATGCCTTGAATCACCACGATCGCGATGTTCAGCGCGACCGCAAGCGCGAATGCGTGGCCGTGGCCTTTGACGGGTGCGTGGGCGTGGTGGTGACCAGCGTGACTGTGTCCGCCGTGGGCGTGCTGGTGATTGTCGTGAGCGTGAGGGTGGCCGTGCGCGTCGTGGGAATGCTGGTGGTCGTCTTCGCGCTCTTCGGCGGCCCGGTTCGGGGTAGTGGTTTTCTTCATGACGGGTCCAGAGGAAATTCGGCGGCCGGTTCGGCCACGTGCTCGAGCATGCCGGCCAGCATCGCGCTGATATGGCGGTCGGCGGCGAGATAGAACACCTGCTTGCCCTGCCGCTCCGCACGCACGATCCGCGCCGCGCGCAACAACCGCAAATGGTGACTCACGAGCGACGGCGACAAACCCAGCCCTTCCGCGATCGCGCCGACTGCGCGACGCTCGTCGACACACGCGAGCACGATGCGCAGACGAGTCGGGTCGCCTAGCAGGCGAAACAGCTCGGCCAGCGGCACGATCGTATCCCCGGAACGGTCCTCGAAACTGACAGGTGACGGGATGGAAGCCATATCAGACGGTGTCATTCACGTACATATGAACATGTATTCATATGTTATATCTATCGCAACGACAGGTCAAATCGGAGTGCGGTCCGGCGAGTGTGGGAAAATGCGGCGTTCGCCTCACCTGAAATACCATCCCTCCGTCATGCAACCTGTATTTGACCGCGCTTTCGCGGCGCATCGTGACGGCCGGCTCGACGACGCCGAGCGCGGCTACCGCGCGACGCTCGACGGCAATCCCGTGCACGTCGACGCGCTGCACCTGCTGGGCGTACTGCGCCACCAGCAGGGCCAGCACGCCGAAGCCGCCGACCTCGTGCGGCGCGCGGTGAACCTGCGTCCGGAAGACGCCGCGCTGCAACTGAACCTTGGCAACGCGCTAAAGGCGCTCGGCCAGATAGACGACGCCATCGAACAGTTTCGCAATGCGCTGACACTGGCGCCGTCTTTCCCGATGGCGCACTACAACCTTGGCAACGCGTATGCCGCGGCGGGCCGCCACGAAGACGCCGCCGACGCGTTCGAGAAGTCGCTGCGCCTGCAACCGCAGGACGCCTCGTCGCATAACAATCTCGGCAACGCGCTGCATGCGCTCGGCCGCCACGTGGATGCGATCGCGTCGTTCCAACGCGCGCTCGAATTGCGTCCGGGACACGCGGGCGCGCTCAACAACATGGGCATGTCGCTCAACGCGCTCGACCGTGCGGATGAGGCGATCCCGTGTTTCAAGGCTGCGCTGGCCGGCGAGCCGCGCTTCGTCGCCGCGCATTTCAATCTCGCCAATACGTTCGACGCCACCGGGCGACACGAGGAAGCTGTTGCCTCCTTTCAGGCTGCGCTCGCGTTGCAGCCGAACCTGCCGCCGGCGATCTTCGGCTTTGGCAATGCGCTAGCGGCGTTGGGACGCCACGCACAGGCGCTGCCGTATTTCGAGCGCGCGGTCGGCCTCGATCCGCAATTCGCCGTGGCGTGGCTCAGTCTGGGCACCGCCCATCAGGCGCTGGGCGCGCACGCCGCGGCTGTGCGCGCATTCGATCAGGCGCTGCGCCTGCGCCCCGACCTCGCCTCCGCGCACATGAACCGCGCGCTGGCGTGGCTCGCGTTGCGCGATTTCGCGCGTGGCTTGCCCGAGTACGAATGGCGGCTTCAGACCACCGCGCAACCGGTCATCCAGACCCTGCCGCGCTGGCATGGCGAGCCGATCGAACAGCGCACGCTCTTCGTGCACGCCGAACAGGGTTTCGGCGACACGCTGCAGTTCGTGCGCTTCGTGCCGCTCGCAGCGCAGCGGGCGGCGCGCGTCGTGCTCGAAGTGCAGCCGCAGCTGCTGTCGCTGCTCGCGCCCGCGGCGCAGGCCTGGCGCGTGACGCTGATCGCGCAGGGCACGCCGCGTCCGGCGGCGGACCTGCACTGTCCGCTGCTGAGCCTGCCGCTGGCGCTCGGCACCACCTACGACACGATTCCCGACCGCACGCCCTACCTCGGCGTACCGCCGGCCTACAGCCGCAAATGGCGCGGCTCGCTCGGCGGTCAGGCGAAGCGCAAGATCGGTATCGCGTGGTCAGGCCGCATCCAGCAGAACGAAACGCGTTCGATGCCGCTCGCCGCGCTCGATCCGCTGTTCGCGCTGGACGGTATCGACTGGATCGTGCTGCAGCCTGAACTCAGCGCCAGCGAGCGTGCGGCGCTCGACGCCCATCCGCGCAGCGGGTCGATACATCGCTTCGATCAGCGGATTGGCGATTTCGCGGACACTGCGGCGATCATCGAACGGCTCGACGCCGTGGTGTCGATCGATACGTCGATTGCCCACCTGGCCGGCGCACTGAAAAAACCGCTGTGGCTCATGCTGCCGTTTGCGGCGGACTGGCGCTGGTTTGTCGGCGAGACGCGCAGCACGTGGTATCCAGGCGCGACGCTGGTGCGCCAGCCGCAACCCGGCGCGTGGTCCGACGTGGTGAACGCTGTGGCGAACGAATTGCGCCACGCCTAGCGCGGCACGGCTCGCCGAACCGGCCGACGCTGCGCTGGTCGGCGCCCAACAAAAAAACCCCGCGTTCGTGAGAACGCGGGGTTTTTGTTTGCCGCGAGCGAATCGGTGAAACGCTACGCGGTGCGGTACTGGTTACGCGCCTCCGGCGTGCGATACAACACGAGCGTTGCGATCAGGCCGCAAATCGCCGCCACGCCGAGGAACAGACCCGGCGCGGCCTTGTTGCCGGTGGTGTGAATCAGCAGCGTCGAGATGGCCGGCGTGAAGCCGCCGACCGTGGTTGCGAGGCTGTATGCCAGCGAGAAACCGGCGGTGCGCACTTCGACCGGCATGACTTCGGTGAGCGCCACCACCATCGCGCCGTTATAGCTGCCGTACAGGAACGACAGCCACAACTCGACGGCCAGCAGGCGCGCGAACGACGGCTCGGCGACCAGCCACTGCAGCGCCGGATAGGCGGTGACGATCGTCAGGATCGTGAACGCCAGCAACACCGGACGACGGCCGATGCGATCCGACAGCGCGCCCGCGAGCGGCAGCCAGACCAGGTTCGACAGACCGATACACACGGTCACGACCAGCGTATCGATCGACGACAGCTTCAGCACTTCCTTGCCGAAAGTCGGCGTGTACGCGGTAATCATGTAGAACGACACCGTGGTCATGATCACCATGCCCATGCCGCCCAGCACGATGCCCCAGTTCGCGACCATCGTTTTCACGATTTCGCCCATGCTCGGATGATGCTTGCGCGCCTTGAATTCCTCGGTTTCCTGCAGCGAACGGCGAATCAGGAACAGGAACGGCACGATCAGGCAGCCGATCAGGAACGGCACGCGCCAGCCCCAGGCGGTCATCTGGTCAGCCGGCAGCACCTTGTTGAGCACCACGCCGATCAGCGCGGCAAACACCACGGCGACCTGCTGGCTGCCCGACTGCCACGCGCAATAGAAGCCCTTGTTGCCCTTGGTCGCGATCTCGGACAGATACACCGACACGCCACCCAGTTCGACCCCGGCGGAGAAACCTTGCAACAGACGGCCGAACAGGACGAGCACCGGCGCCAGGATGCCGATCGTCGCGTAGCCCGGAATCGACGCCACCGTAAGCGTGCCGAGCGCCATCAGGCCGAGTGTGAGGATCAGGCCTTTGCGGCGGCCGTGATGGTCGATGTAGGCGCCGAGCACGATCGCACCGAGCGGGCGCATCAGGAAACCCGCGCCGAAGACCGACAGCGAGAGCATCAGCGAGGCGAACTCGTTGCCGCTCGGGAAATAGGTCTTGGCAATTGCGGAAGCGTAATAGCCGTAGACCATGAAGTCGTACATCTCAAGAAAGTTGCCGCTGACAACGCGGAAAACTGTCTTGACCTTGGATTCTTCGGCTTGGGAAGCGGCGTGTGACGCAGTTGACATGACATTCTCTGATGGGCCCACCGCCGCATCAGCTCGCGGCGATCGGGCAGTTGAATCGATCCACTGCGCTCGGCAAGCGGATGCCACGGGCGGAATAAAAGAACGCGCCGGGGGCGCTGCATTTTCATGCCGAACGCAGCGCCACGGTATCAGGGTAAACGTTGTGAATCATGCGGAGCCCGCTACACGTAATGTTACCGTTCCTCGTGCTGTCGCGAAATGCATACAGTTTCATTACAGACGCCGTTACCTTTCCCCCGCTATAGACTTCGCAGCTACGCAATTTCGTTGAATATCATCCCGATGCAAACCACCCACGCCCTTTCGCTGCGCCCCGCGACGCTCGCCGATGCCGCGCTGATCGCCTCGATCCACAGCATCAGCTGGCAGGCTGCTTATCGCGGCCTGTTGCCCGACGCCTTCCTCGACGGCCAGGTCACGCAGGAACGCGCCGCGTATTGGGAAGCGCGTCTTGGTGCGCCTGGCGGCGAGCGCCGCATGGTGCTGATCGCGGAGTTGGCGGGCGAACCGACCGGTTTCGTTTGTGTCGAGCAACAACCGGAGTCCGCATGGGGGGTGCTGCTCGATAACCTGCACGCGCTGCCGGCCCATCAAGGCATGGGCGTCGGCAAGCTGCTCATGCGCGCCGCTGAAGAATGGGCGCGCGCGCAAGGCGAGACGCAGTTGTATCTGTATGTACTCGAAGGCAATACGCCGGCGATCGGCTTCTATGAGCGGCAAGGCTGGCAGTTCGTCGGCGCCGAGCCGGATCATATGGGCGGCGTGGATATCACCGCGCTGCGCTACGTGTACAGGTTTGATCGGTAGAGTTCGCGCGTCTGGTTTGACCGTGTTTAGAACGTTGCAGATCGGCAGCTCTTTTCGGAACCGTCCGATCGTTCATTCGGCCGCTTCCTGACATCATCTTCCGCACCCTGATGGCTTCACCTTGAGGCGTCTGTACAGCGGCATGTTCGGCCCACGTGCAGCGTTTCATTTGCATCGCTCCGAAGCCAGAGTCCCCACAGATCCGCCGGCCCATGCATCCGGTGATCCTTTACGAGGCGCTGCGAAGAGACCGATGTCCACCACCATTCCCCTCACTCTGATCGAAGGCTCCATGGCGCTGCCGCGGTTGCGCCCGTTCGGCCATTTGCCGGCGCCCTTTGGACGCGACTGGGCCTTGCTGCCGCCGGGCCGCAGTCTGCGCGCCGAGCTCAAGGCGCTCTATGCGGCCTTGTTGCGCACCTTTTGCGTCGATGCTCGCGCCATCCACGCGCTCTGTCGGTGGGACCCGGCACGCAAGTCACCGCCTGTTAACGCCGCCGCTATCATCCATTCCGCATCCTTTCCATTCGAGACGTCTGCCGGCGAGATTTCGCCAACGCCACAAGGCGCGGCGCCGTCTGCGTCGGCCGGTCAGGCCTCCGTGCGCGGGACAGCCGCCCGGTGGGGCGCGTGGTCCGGCGGCACATGTGTGCTCGGAGGCGCTGCCGTGCTTGCATGGCTCGCTTTCGGTCATTCGACGCAACGTCAAACGGGGAGTGATGCAACTCCTGGAAGCACCGTGTCGGCCAATCGCGGGACGCTGACGGCGAATTCGCGTGCAACCGACATCGCGGCAACTCACCGTGCAGCAAACAACGAGGCAACGGTTCATACGCTAAGCGATGTGTCATCCGCTGCACGCGTGGCTACGGCGCCAGCACCTGGATCGGCTTCGGCTGGCGTTTCTCCAAACATGGCAGGCGCCTCCAGGTCAGCCGAGATCGCCCCACGGCGCACGGCCGCGATCGTCATGCCGGTCACAGTCGCACCGGCACGCGTCGCTACAAATCAAACTCCATCACGTCGCCGCGACAAGCTTCGCGAAAAGGCCGTGATCCTGCCCGACGTAATCCAACGCGGGCATTCATCTCGCAGCACCACAATACGTTCGCCAGATCCGCGAGCGGCGAACGACGGGATGCCCCAGATAGTTATCCCCGCCATCGCCCAAAGCGCGTCGCCAAAGCCATCCGCAGCGGGCCCCTACTCGCCGATCGCGCCATCACCACTTGGCACCGACGAATACGCATCGCTCACGCTGTCCGCCGGTACACATCTGCGCAATATCGCGCCGCCACCGCGTCCAGCTTCGTCGAACAACACCTCGGCTACCGGCGCAACGGAATGGATGAATCACATGTCGCAGCGTCGCGTGACCGACGTTCCGGACCAGTTCGCGAAGTGAGCGCTTCGCCAGCGAGTGAACGCGTCTTGTCGCGCGGCATTGACGACACACCAACGTGCCACGCTATACTTCCCGGATGGATACGAACCCGACCTTACTAAGCCTGCATCGTTGGTGGCACGCCTGAACCCGGCGGCCCGTTTCCTCACGAACCTGAAAATGTGATGCCGCCAGTCCTGGCGGCATTTTCATATCTGCGCGCTGATGGCTGGTGGTGTCGACAAACACACGGAACACCAAACCATGTCACACGCAAACCAGCCCGTTATCCTGACTGGCGATCGCACAACCGGCCCGCTCCACCTTGGCCACTTCGTCGGCTCGTTGCGCGCTCGCGTTCAACTGCAGCACGAGGCGCAGCAGTTCCTGCTGCTCGCCGATACGCAGGCGCTGACCGACAACGTCGGGCGCCATCAGAAAGTCACTGAGAACGTCATCGAGGTGGCGCTCGACTACCTCGCGGTAGGTATCGACCCGGCCAAATCGACCATTCTGATCCAGTCCCAAGTGCCGGAGCTTGCCGAGCTGTCGCAATATCTGTTGAATCTCGTAACTGTCGCGCGGCTCGAGCGCAATCCCACTATTAAGGCCGAAATCCAGTTGCGCGGTTTTGAGCGCGACATCCCCGCCGGCTTTCTGATGTATCCGGTCAGTCAGGCGGCCGACATCACCGCGTTCAAGGCGACACGCGTGCCGGTCGGCGATGACCAGCTACCAATGATCGAGCAAACCAACGAACTGGTGCGACGCTTCAACAACACCGTCGACCGCGAGGTGCTGGTCGAATGCGAGGCGGTACTCTCCAATATCTCGCGATTGCCTGGCACCGACGGCAAAGCCAAAATGAGCAAGTCTCTCGGCAACGCCATTGCGCTGGGCGCCACCCCGGACGAGATCACGAAGGCGGTCAACAACATGTACACCGATCCGAACCACCTGCGCGTGAGCGATCCTGGGCAGGTCGAGGGCAACGTGGTGTTCGCCTTTCTGGATGCATTCGAGCCGGACACGCAGAAGGTGGACGACCTCAAGGCCCACTATCGCCGCGGCGGGCTGGGCGACAGCGTGGTCAAACGTGTGCTGAACGAGCGGCTGCAGGCGATCATCGAACCGATCCGCACCCGCCGTCGCGAGTTGGAGAGCGACCGGGCCGAGGTGCTGGCCATTCTGCGTCGCGGCACACTGCGCGCACGCGAGGTCGCCGGAAACACTTTGTCCGAGGTTAAAGGCGCGATGGGGCTGACCTACTTCGAATGATGAAGACGCTCGAGTGTATTTGCCAGCCGCTCGCATTGATTTCGAAATCGGCAATAGCCACCCACCGGCGTGTCGGCCGCCCGGTGAAGACGGGCAGCAGGCTCCCGTAGAAACCTGCCGCACAAAAGCGAATCCCCCGGAACGCGATGTTCACGGGGGATTCCTGAGAATCAGGTTCGGCTTACGCACGCCTATCGGGCGCGGGTAGCCATTCATTGCCAGGCTGTTTCACCCACGCTCACGCATTTACTTCTGCGTCGGCAACCCGAATTCGGCCTGCCGCTGCAGTTGCATCACTTCGCCCTGAACCTGCCGCAACTGCGCCTGGGCCTTTTCCTTTTCCGCGTGCAAGGCTGCAGCTTCGCTTTGCGTTTGCCGCTGGTAGTCGTTGACCTTGGCCTGCTGCGTACGGGCGACATCGAGATCGGCCTGCAGCCGTTTTGCGCGATCTTCCGACAGCGCGATGATGTCTTCGATATACGCCTTCTGCGCCTGCAACTGCGTGCGGCGAATCTCGACATCCGAGAGTTGCATCGTTTGCTGGACAAAGCCGGCGTACACCGCTTCGGCCCGCGCCATGTCCTGCGACTTGATGACACGCCAGAAATGTTTATCCTGGAACAACGCGACGTAATACGTCATTTCCTGCGGATAGAAAAACAGACTCGCACCGTAACTGCCGTTATAACTCGTGCGCAATTCGCTCAGCTTCGCGTCGTGAATCATCTGCATCAGTTCAGCGACATTGCCTTGCGCATCGCCGGCCGAAGCCGCTGTGCCGGAAGCCGCGGCACCCGAAGCCGCACTGCGCAGCGCGGCGACAACCGGCTGCGGCGTCAGCGTATTCATGGCTGGCCGCGTGCCGACCAGAGGCGCGGCCTCGTCGCTTTGCGCAGCCAGCACGAAACCGCCATGCTGCAACAGCGCACACGAGGTCGCGAGCAACATGGCGCGCCGTATAGTTAAGGGGTACTTCATACGTGCATGCTCCATGCAAATCCAGATCAGCCGCAGATTATCGCGCGGATTAGCCGCTAAGCGAAGCATTCAGATGTCGCGCAGAAGCACTTTAAATCGAGATAAATCGACAGCGAGGCATTTGGCTAAGCGGAATGACTAATCGCGAAAAAAACGCGCTCAGAAAGGCCAAAAACATTACGATCCGACTCATGCGGAAATATCGCAATCTTTGTCGATTTCGCGTGAATCCAACGCTGCATGCGGCTGCAATATGGAGATAGCTTGGTCAGCGGCTTGATCGGTTCCTTATCTCGCATTCCTGATCATTTAGAAAGCGAAGCAACCGATGGCCTGCGCAAGCCCGATCGCGCAGAAAGGGAAACGCCAACAAGAGAGACAACACACTGCCGCGCGAGGCGAGGCGCGCCGCGAACGCGGACAACGCCTCGCACCGATCCGGATCAGAAGCGCGTTTCGCGCGCCACCCGCAGGAAGGTATCGAGCAGCGGCGTGCAATCGAGCAACTCGGGGCCGCCGGCGCGATGAAACTCCGGATGCCACTGCACGCCCATCACGAACGGCGCACGCCGATAGCGCACGGCCTCGATAATGCCGTCCGACGCCGACACCGCCTCGATATTCAGATCGCGTCCCAGCGTCTTGACTGCCTGGTGATGGATCGAGTTGACGATCGCGTCGCGGTGGCCCGGGAACATATTGGCCAGCGTCGAGCCATCCGGAAAATGAATGCCGTGCCGATGCTGATCGTAGTTTTCGTTGACGTGGGTGCCGGCGGTCGGCACGTCGGTGGCGATGTCCTGGTACAAGGTGCCGCCAAACGCCACGTTGATCAGCTGACAGCCACGGCACACGCCGAGCACCGGTTTGCCCGACTCGATGAATTCATGCAGCAGCTCGAGTTCGTACATATCGCGCACACGGTCACCGGGCCACTCGTGACTGGTGGCCTGTTCCGCGTACGACTGCGGCGAAACGTCGGCGCCGCCTTGCAGCAGCAGGCCGTCGAGATGCTTCGCATAGTCGCGCAGACGGATATTGCTCGGGTGCAGCATGCCCTGATGGCCGACCGTCGGAATCATGAACACCAGCACGTCGCGCGACATCACCCAGTGCGCAATCGATTCCTCGAGGTATTGCAGCGTCTTGCCGCGCAGTCCCTTCGCGCCCGGCTCCGGGTGGAAAATGCGCGCCGACACGCCGATGCGCAAGCGTGCGCTGCGTAATCCGTTGGCCCGCGCGATCGAACAGCTGCCGTGCGCGCGCCGCGATGATGCGGCCAAACACGGTCCACGCCGAATCGCTCTGCTTCAGATAGCGCGGCGGCGACGGCGGCAAGGCGTTCGGCGGCGGCGGATTCGAGGCGCTGAAGTCAGGCGCCGCGCCGAACCCCGGCGGCGGCGAGCCGGGACGGCGCGTGCTCGACGCTTGCGCTTCGTCGGCCTCGGCCACGTTATCGTCTGAAGTAGTCAATTCGCCGGCAATCGGCTCGCTGCTGGCGGGCGTGATGATGGGCTGTCCGCGCACGAACACCCGCGTGCTTCGCGTCGCGCTCGTGAACAGCGGCCTCCTGCTTCGCGGTCGATGCCGCCGCCGAGCTGCGCGCTTCGGCCGCGTCGCGTTGCCGCGCCGTTTGCGGATCGGTGGGCGTGACGGTCGAGGCGCTGTCGGGGTCGTCGGTCGACGACCTCACGGCCGCCTCCTCGGCAGCCGGCGACGGGGATGACGCAGCCGGCGTCACCTTATCCTTGAGCGTGGACTGGATGGCGTCTTCGTGAGAGGGCGGAAGCGAGGCCGCCGGTTCGGGCGGCAGGGCGACGGACTTCGACGCGTCTGGTGTTTCACCAGATGGCGATGCCGACGCAGGACTGCCGGGCTTGCCGGCGTTTTCAGGTTTGTTTTCGCTCATGACAGTCAGACAGGCGCCTTCCACGCGAACGAATGAATATGCCCTGATTATCCGCCAGCGAGCCAAGCCCCGCAAACCTGCACACAATTGCTCACATTGTTGCAAGCCGTCGCACGAGCCCGTCTGACTCAGGGATCCGGCTGTTCGTCGAAAGTTTCGCGCAGCGCGATCTGCATCGCCGCGTGGATTTTCACGCACCAGCGCCACACCAGCGCCAGCAGCAGCGCGGCGCAGATCAACACCACGGTCAGCAAACCGGTCGGCGGCAAGATCGCGCCCGAGAGCGCCGCCACCAGCAGAAACACGCCGACCATCGAGACCACCGGCACGAGGTCCGAGATCGCATAGCGGATCGCGCTCGTGAAGCGCCCCGCTGTCGCCGGCTGCACGCTCACCTCGGCGAGCAGCAGCGCGAGCGACTTGGTCTTGCGATAGACCGCCACCAGAAACGGCATCGACACGACCAGCGCGACACTCCACAGCACCACGCGCTGCATCGGCTCGGACGCCACCCAGTGTGCGAGCAGGCTGCTGGTGTACGGCGCGCTATACGACACGATCAGAAAAATCGCCGCGACCAGCGCCAGATTGACGGCGATCTGCAGAATGATCCGCCGCGTCATGCTGAACAACGTCGGCTCGCCGGTTCCGGTGCTCAGACTGCGCAACCACTGGCCGTACATGCCGAACACATTGGCGAGCGTGCGCGGCATCGCGTGGCCGAGCCGCTGGGTGAGCGGATCGGCGGCGCGAATCAGATACGGCGTGAAGAGCGTGGTCAGCGCGGAAACGGCCACCGCGATCGGATACAGAAACGCGCTCGTCACCTTCAGCGTCAGCCCGAGCGACGCGATGATGAACGAGAACTCGCCGATCTGCGACACCGTCATGCCGACCCGCATCGCCGTGCGTCCATCCTTGCCGGCGAGAAACGTGCCGAGCCCGCACGACACGATCTTGCCGACGATCACCGCCACCGTAATTACCGCGATCGGCCACGCGTAGTCGACCAGCACGGCCGGGTTCAGCATCAAACCGATCGTCACGAAGAAGATCGCGGAGAACGCGTCGCGCAGCGGCGCGATCAGATGCTCGATACGGTGCAGATGGCGCGACTCGGCCATGATCGCGCCGATCAGGAACGCGCCGAGCGCAATGCTGTAATCGAGCTTGACCACCAGCAGACAGAAGCCGAAACAGAAGCCGAGCACCGACACCAGCAGCATTTCGTCGCTTTTGGCGCGCGCCACATAATTCAGCGCGCGCGGCACGACCAGAATGCCGACCACCAGCGACACCGTCATGAAAAGCAGCAGCTTGCCGAGCGTGACGACCGCGACGCCCGCGCTCAACTGCCCGGTCTGCGCGATGCCCGAGAGCAGCACCAGCATCGCGATCGCCAGAATGTCCTCGACGATCAGAATCCCGAACACCAGCTGCGCGAAGCTCTCGCGCTTCAAACCCAGTTCCGACAGCGCCTTGACGATGATGGTGGTCGACGAGATCGCCAGAATCGCGCCGAGAAACAGCGAATCCATCGAACTCCAGCCAAACGCGCTGCCGATCTCGTAGCCGATCCACAGCATCAGCACGATCTCCGAAAGCGCGGCGACGATCGCCGTCGCGCCGACCTTGAACAGTTTGCGCAGGCTGAATTCGAGTCCGAGCGAAAACATCAGGAACACCACGCCGAGTTCGCCGAGCGTCTGGATCGTCTGCTCGTCGTGGATCAGCTGAAACGGCGGCGTGTACGGCCCGATGATCACGCCCGCGGCGATGTAACCCAGCACCACCGGCTGTTTCAGGCGATGGAACAGCACGGTGACGACGCCGGCGAGCGCCATCACGACCGCCAGATCCTGAATAAAGCCAATGCCGTGATGCATGAATGCTTTCCTTACAAAAAGTAATGTCTCAAAAACGCAGTGTAACGTAAGCACGCGACACGCCGAATCTCACGGACGCCCCGAGGAACATGGGGTCGCAGAACGCCCAGGCGAAAAAACAGAATGTTTTTGAAACACTGGACGCCTGTGAAATATCACAATAATATTTGCTGCATATTTTCTTTGGAGCCGAACGATGCAGCAGATGTCTTTCAACGTAGTGGAGCGTTCCGGCGACAGCGCAGCCGATGTCGTCGATATCAATCGCCTGACGATTGCCGGTTGGGCCGGCCGCGACCAGGCCGCGATCGAGCATCACATCGCCGAACTGGCCGAACTCGGCGTGAAGCGCCCTTCCACCACGCCGTGCTTCTACCGCCTCGGCGCGGAACTCCTGACGCAGGCGGAACAGATCGACGTGGTCGGCGTGAAATCGAGTGGCGAGGCGGAATGCGTGCTGGTGCAAAGCCCCCGGGGCCTGCTCGTGACCGTCGGTTCCGACCATACCGATCGCGAAGTCGAGGCCTACGGCGTCACGGTGTCCAAGCAGGTCTGCCCGAAACCGGTCGCACGCGACGCATGGCGTTTCGACGACGTCGCCGGCCACTGGGATCAACTGGAATTGCGCGCGTATGCCATTGCCAATGGCGAGCGGCGCGTCTATCAGCAAGGCAGCATCGCCTCGCTGCTGCCGGCCGCCAATCTGCTGGAACGCGCGCCGCTGGCACAAGGAGCCGCCATGTTCTGCGGCACGCTGGCCGTGCAAGGCGGCATCGTCGGCATGGCTGACGGCGACGCGCTCGAACTCGAATTGCACGATCCCGTCCTGAACCGCACGCTGCGCCACGCCTACCGCGTGCACGCGTTACCTATCGTCGAATGAGGCACCCATGAGTTCCCCGTCGCTATCCGCCCCTTCCGACGCGTCGTCTGACGCATGGCTCGAAGCCGCCGCGCTGCGCAAGATCACCTGGCGCATCATGCCGTTCCTGTTCCTCGTCTACGTGCTGTCTTACCTGGACCGCGTCAATATCGGTTACGCGAAGCTGCAGTTCACCGGCGACCTCGGCCTCTCGAACGCGGCGTACGGACTCGGCGCGGGGATCTTTTTCTTCGGCTATTTCGTCTTCGAAGTGCCGAGCAACCTGCTGCTGAAGAAGTTCGGCGCGCGCGCCACCATCGCCCGCATCACGATGCTGTGGGGTTTCCTGTCGTGCCTGATGATGTTCGTCCACTCGGAGACGATGTTCTACGTGTTGCGCTTTTTCCTTGGCGTCGCTGAAGCCGGACTGGTGCCGGGCGTGGTGCTGTATCTCACCTTCTGGTTCCCGTCCGACCGCCGCGCGCGAATGGTCGCCGTATTCATGGCGGCGATTCCGGTGGCGGGCATCATCGGCGCGCCGTTGTCGGGCTTTCTGATGTCGGCGCTGCACGAAGCGCACGGCTTGCGCGGCTGGCAGTGGATGTTCCTGATCGAGGGCATTCCGTCGATCCTCGCCGGTTTCTGGGCGCTGGCCGTGCTGCGCAACACGCCCGCTGAAGCCGCCTGGCTCACCGCTGACGAAAAGCGCGTGATCCTGGGCCGCCTCTCGCGGGAGAACACGGCCGCCGCGGCGGCCGGCGCCGAGCATAGTCTGGCTGTGGCGTTGCGCTCGGGCCGCTTCTGGCTGTTGACGCTGATCTACTTCTGCCTTGTTACAGGCAACGCGGGTTTCTCGTTCTGGCTGCCGCAGATCGTCAAGGATCTCGGCGTGACCAATCTCGTCACCAACGGCTTTGTCACCGCGATTCCGTATCTGGCGGCGGGCATCGGCATGATCCTGATCGGCCGCTCGTCGGATATCACGGGTGAGCGGCGCTGGCATTACGCGGTGTGCTGCTTTATCGGCGCGGCGGGCTTGCTCGGCAGCGCCTCGGTCACGAACTCGATTCCGCTGGCCGTGACCGGTTTGTCGATCGCGTATATCGGCATCCTCGCGGGCTTCGGCATCTTCTGGTCGATGTCGACAACGTTCCTGCAAGGCAGCGCGGCAGTCGCCGGCATTGCGGTGATCAATTCGATTGCAAACCTGGCTGGTTATGTGAGCCCGTATGTGCTCGGCATCGTCAAGGACGCGACGCACAGCGTCACGTTCGGTCTTGTGCTGATCGCCGGCGCGTTGATCGTGGGCGGCCTCGTCACGCTGATGATGCCGCGCGTGAAAGTGCAGCACGCGGCGGCGGTCACGCCGAGGAGCGCCTGACGCACCGCCGTTGCCGTCAATTGCCGTGATTTGCGGACGGCCCAGGCGGCCGGCAACACGCGTCGCCGTCCGCGCAAAACCTTGCTCTACAATGCGGACGACATCGCCCGCTCCCTCTTCACATGACGCTTTTGCAGACTGCCCGCCCTTCGAAGCCCGCTCGCGAGACCGCGAGTGCCAGCCTTGCCGAACAGGCCTACGCCTTCGTCAAACGCGAGATCATTACGATGCGTTTGCGGCCGAGCGAGGTGCTCAACGAGGCGGAATTGATGGCGCTGACCGGCATTGGCCGCACCCCCGTGCACCAGGCGCTGCACCGGCTGGTGCACGAGGGCATGCTGACCATCATGCCGCGCAAAGGCATCATGGTCCGCCCGGTTTCGCTCGACGATGTGCTGGCGATCATCGACGTGCGGCTCGTGAACGAAAGCTACTGTGTCGAACTCGCCGCGCGCCACGCCCAGCAGCACGACTACGACACGATGCAGGCCTTGCTGGAGCGCTCGGCGGTCTGCGTCGCCGCGCACGACATCGAAGGCATGATGGAGATCGACCGGGAGTTTCATCTGGCGATTTCGGCCGCCTCCCGCAACCCGGTGCTGGCCGACATTCTGCGCGGGCTGCATGAACGCTCGCTGCGTTTCTGGTTCATTTCCCTGTCCGAGCCGCATCATCTCGAAGACGTGCACGAAGAACATCTCGAACTGTTTCGCCTGCTGCGTGAACGCGATGCCGACGGCGCCCGTCAGTCGGTGCAAAAACATATCGAAGCGTTTCGCGCGACTCTCTTCAATCGAATTTAACCGGCTTCGCCCGGTTCAACCGGATCTGAACGACCATCATGGCCACTGAATTCACGCCCTTCCCGCCACTTGCCCAGCTTGCCGCCGACCTCGCCGCCGGTCGCACCACCAGCCGCGCGCTGGTCGAAACCGCGCTCGAGCGGATCGCCGACCCGGCCGGCCAGGGCGCGGTCGCCTTCATGCATGTCGACGCGGACAGCGCCCGCACCGCCGCCGATGCGCATGACCGCCTGCGCGCCGCCGGCACCGTGCTCTCGCCGCTCGCGGGCATTCCGGTGTCGGTCAAAGACCTGTTCGATATCGACGGCCAGGTGACGCGCGCGGGCTCGGTTGTGCTGGCCGACGCGCCCGCCGCCACCGCGGATGCGGTCGCGGTGGCGCGTCTGAAGCGGGCCGGCGCAGTGATCGTCGGGCGCACCAATATGAGCGAGTTCGCCTTTTCCGGACTCGGCCTGAACCCGCACTACGGTCATCCGCTGTCGCCGTATCAGCGCGGCGTGAAGGGCGACGAACGGATTTCGGGTGGCTCTTCGTCGGGCGCGGCGGCTTCGGTGGCGGACGGCATGGCCGCCGTCGCGCTCGGCACCGACACCGGCGGCTCGCTGCGCATTCCCGCCGCGCTGTGCGGCCTGACCGGCTTCAAGCCGACCGCCAGCCGCATCCCGAAGCAAGGCGGTGTGCCGCTGTCGCCCACACTCGATTCATTTGGACCGATCGGCGTCTCGGTGGCGTGCTGCGCGCTGGTGGACCGGATGCTGGCCGGGCTGGAGCCGCGCATTCCGGCGGCCCGGCGGCTCGAAGGCGTGCGCCTCGGCGTGCTCACCAATTTCGTGACCGACGGCGTCGAACCGGCCGTTGCCGCGGCGATCGACACCGCGCTCAAGCATCTGGAAGCGGCCGGCGCGATCGTCAGCGAAGTGCGTTTCGCGCCGCTCGACCGTCTGCCGGAGATCAACCGCTTTGGCTTTTCGCCGATCGAGGCGTATGCCTGGCACCGGCCACTGCTGGAAAAACACCGCGAGCAATACGACCCGCGCGTGCTGGTGCGCATCCTCAAGGGCCAGCCCGCCAGCGCCGCCGATTATCTGGACCTGCTCGCCGAACGCCAGGCCATGCTCGACGAAGCCGCCCGCACGCTATGGCAGCGCTTCGACGCGGTGATCGCGCCGACCGTGCCGGTGGTGCCGCCGCGCGTGGCCGATCTGACCCACGACGATGACGCCTTTGGCCGCACCAATGCGCTGATCCTGCGCAACCCGAGCGTGTTCAACTTCCTCGATACCTGCGCGCTGTCTCTGCCCTGCCATTTGCGTGGCGACGCGCCGGTCGGCCTGATGCTGGCAGGCGCGCCGCACGCCGACGACGCCTTGCTGTCGATCGGCCGGGGCGCCGAGGCCGTGCTCAACGCGATTCGCTGACCGGGAGCCGGCGGCGGACGGGCAGGATTGCGGCTTTAGAGCGCGACAAGCGTCAGGGCGGGGGTTCGCGCTAGAATCGCGGGCACCCGCCCTTTCCGTTTCCAGACAGCCACACGATCCATGAATAACGACACTGCGATGCTGCGCCGCGAGCGCTCCCTGCTGGTACTGCTTGGCCTGATCTGCCTCGGCCTGGTCGCCGGCGCCCTGTACTTGCAGTACGGATTGCACGAAGACCCCTGTCCGCTGTGCATCATCCAGCGTTACTTCTTCCTGCTGATCGCGATTTTTGCGTTCCTCGGCGCCCGTTTCAATAGCTGGCGCGGCGTGCGTCTGCTGGAAGCGCTGGCGGCGCTGTCGGCGCTGGCGGGCATCGTGACCGCCGCCCGTCATGTGTATGTGCAGGCGAATCCGGGCTTCAGCTGCGGCTTCGACGCGCTGCAACCGCTCGTCGACGCGTTGCCCCCCGCACATTGGCTGCCGGGCGTGTTCAAGGTCGCTGGGCTGTGCGAAACGGCCTATCCGCCGATTCTGGGCCTGACGCTGCCGATGTGGTCGCTGGTTGCGTTCGTGGTGGCCTACGTGCCGCTGGCGCTGAGCCTGTACCGGAATCGCCGCCGCATCGCCTGATCCGAACCTGGCAGGCGCCTGTGCGCCTTGCCTGGCCCCCGGTAAAAGCCCGATAAGCCCCCCGGTAAACACCCGATAAGCCTGAATTCGCGCCGGCCTCGGCACCGTCTCTCAAGACGGCGCCAAGGCCGGCGTTTTCACATGGGTTGCGCTCGCAACGCACCGTCCCGTCTGGCTTTTCGGCATCCACCGAGTCTCCCGCGTCTTTCGCAACTTCTCCGCCCGGCGCGAATCGTACTTATCTCATGACCGCTTCCGAATAAGCTTCATGCGATATGGGAAATCTTTTCGGGACAAGGTAGTGCTATCTTCGGATATGGATGGCGATCTACGTGCGCGAGGCCGGCTTTGGAGCGACCCCAAGCGTAACGCGCGCCCGGTCCGCAATGTCTTTCGGATTCGCCATGACAACGCAAACCATCCGTTTTTATCACCAGGGGTCCGTCCGTGAAGTCACGGGCATCCCGGCGTCGCGCACCGTACTTCAGTACCTGCGCGAAGATTTGCATTGCACGGGCACCAAGGAAGGCTGCGCGGAAGGCGACTGCGGCGCCTGCACCGTCGTGATCGGCGAACTGGACGCGCAACGCGGCCTCGCGCTGAAAGCGGTCAACGCCTGCATCCAGTTCCTCCCCACGCTCGACGGCAAGGCGCTCTTCACCGTCGAAGACCTGCGCGCCGCCGACGGCGCACTGCATCCCGTGCAACAGGCCATGGTCGATTGCCATGGTTCCCAATGCGGTTTCTGCACGCCCGGCTTCGTGATGTCGATGTGGGCGCTGTACGAAAACCAGCCGGCAGCCGCCGGCCTGCCAACTCGCGATGAAATCAACGCCGCTTTGTCCGGCAATCTGTGCCGTTGCACCGGCTACCGGCCGATCGTCGACGCGACACAGAAGATGTTCGACTATCCGCAGTACCCGCGCGTCGCGCTCGACCGCAAGGCCGTCGCCGACGCGCTGCGCCAGATCCAGCGCCGCGACACCTTCGAATACAGCGCGCCCGACGCACGCGGCGCCGCCTTCGGCACGCCCACGTTCCGCGCGCCGCTCTCGCTGGAGGTGTTCGCCAACCTGCGCGCCGCGCATCCGCAGGCACGCCTGCTGGCCGGCAGCACGGACGTCGGCTTGTGGGTCACCAAGCAGTTCCGCGACCTCGGCGACATTCTGTATATCGGCAACGTCGCCGAACTGAAGGCCATTGAACGCGATGCGCAGACGCTGACGATCGGCGCCGCCGTCACGCTCGAAGACGCCTATGGGGCGCTCGCCGCCGACTACCCGGAACTGGCCGAACTGTGGACACGCTTCGCGTCGCTGCCGATCCGCAACGCCGGCACGCTCGGCGGCAACGTTGCCAACGGCTCGCCGATCGGCGATTCGATGCCCGCGCTGCTCGCGCTCGGCGCCGAAGTCGTATTGCGGCATGGCGCGAAGAGCCGCACGCTGCCGCTCGAAGCCTTCTACCTCGGTTATCAGAAGACTGCGCTCGCCGCCGGCGAATTCGTCGCGGCGCTGCGGGTGCCGCGACCGGCGGGCAACTTGCGCTTTCGCACCTACAAGGTATCGAAGCGCTACGATCAGGACATCTCCGCCGTATGCGCGGCGTTCGCCCTGCGCCTCGACGCGAACGGTGTGATTGGCGACGCGCGGATCGCATTCGGCGGCATGGCCGCCACACCGAAGCGCGCCGCGCAAACCGAAGCCGTGCTGAACGGCGCAACGTGGGATGAAAGCACCGCGCGGCAAGCGATGAACGCACTCGTCGCCGATTACCAGCCGCTCACCGACATGCGCGCCTCGAGCGCCTATCGACTGAAGGTGGCGCGCAACGTGTTGTGGCGCTTCCACCTCGAAACGCGCGACCACGCGCCGCTCGCCCTCTTCGACGTGAATGCGTTCGCGTTCGAAGCCGGCGTGCCGGACGCGGTGGTTGCCAAGGAGTCGCCATGAACCGGACCGATGTGTTCGTCGCACAGGCTGAACAGGCTGGGCATCCCGGCGCCGCGCTGGACAGCGAGACCGCCATCGGCGCGTCGTTGCCGCATGAATCGGCCGCGCTGCACGTGAGCGGCGAAGCCACCTACACCGACGACGTGCCCGAATTGCAAGGCACGCTGCACGCGGCGCTCGGATTGTCGCGCCATGCGCATGCGCGCATCGTGTCGCTCGATCTGGACGCGGTCAGAAAAGCCCCCGGTGTGATCGCGGTGCTGACTGCCGAGGACATCCCCGGCGAGAACAATTGCGGCCCGGTGCTGCACGACGATCCGATTCTGGCCGTCGATGAAGTGTTGTACCTGGGCCAGCCGGTGTTCGCCGTGATCGCCGAAACCCACGACCTGGCACGCCGCGCGGCGGCGCTCGCGAGAAGCGACGACGTGGTCCGCTACGAGCCGCTCGAAGTCATCCTCACGCCCGCCGAAGCGAAAGCGGCGAAACAGTTCGTGCTGCCGCCGCTGCATCTGACACGCGGCGAGCCCGACGCGAAGATCGCCGCCGCGCCGCACCGGATCAGCGGCAAGTTCGAAGTCGGCGGCCAGGAACAGTTCTATCTGGAAGGCCAGGTCGCCTACGCGTTGCCGAAAGAGATGGATGGCATGCTCGTCTACAGTTCGACGCAGCATCCCAGTGAAATGCAGCAGGTGGTCGCGCATATGCTCGACTGGCCGGCGCATAGCGTGATCTGCGAATGCCGGCGCATGGGCGGCGGCTTTGGCGGCAAGGAATCACAATCGGCGCTGTTCGCGTGTGTGGCGGCGCTGGCGGCAAAACTGTTGCATCGCCCGGTCAAACTGCGCGCCGATCGCGACGACGATTTCATGATTACCGGCAAGCGGCATGACGCAGCGTACGAATACCACGCCGGCTTCGACGACAGCGGCCGTATTCTCGGCGCCCGCGTCGAAATCGCGCTACGCGCGGGCTATTCGGCCGATCTTTCCGGCGCGGTTGCCACGCGCGCCGTCTGTCACTTCGACAACGCGTACTACCTGTCCGATGTCGATATCGTCGCGCTGTGCTGCAAGACCAACACGCAGTCGAACACCGCGTTTCGCGGCTTCGGCGGACCGCAGGGCGCGCTGGTGATGGAAGTGATGCTCGACAGCATCGCGCGTCAATTGAAGTGCGATCCGCTGGATGTCCGGCTCGCCAATTACTACGGCATCGGCGAACGCGACACGACGCCATACGGTCAACGTGTCGAAGACAACATCATTGCGCCGCTGACCGACGAGCTGCTCGAAACCAGCGACTACCGCGCACGTCGCGCCGCGCTCGCCGCGTTCAACGCGAAGAGTCCGGTGCTCAAACGCGGCATTGCGTTTACGCCGCTCAAGTTCGGTATTTCGTTCAACGTGCCGTTCCTGAACCAGGCCGGCGCGCTGGTGCACGTGTACAAGGACGGCTCGGTGCTGGTCAATCACGGCGGCACCGAGATGGGCCAGGGGCTCAACACCAAGGTCGCGCAAGTGGTGGCGAACGAACTCGGCTTGCCGCTTTCGCGCGTGCGCGTCACGGCAACCGATACCTCGAAGGTCGCGAACACGTCCGCCACGGCCGCCTCCACCGGCAGCGACCTGAACGGCAAAGCGGCCGAAGCCGCGGCACGCACGATCCGCTCACGCCTTGCGGAACTGGCTGCCAAGCAGCTCGGCGGCACGGCGGACGCAGTGGAATTCGCCCATGGCGAAGTGTCGGTGAATGGCGGCGCCATGCCGTTCGCGCAACTGGTGGGCGCTGCGTATCTGGCGCGCGTGCAATTGTGGTCCGACGGTTTCTACACCACGCCCAAGGTGCATTGGGATGCAAAAACGCTGACCGGTCACCCGTTTTATTACTTCGCGTACGGCGCGGCGGTGTCGGAAGTCGTGATCGATACGCTAACCGGCGAATGGAAACTGGTGCGCGCGGACGTGCTGCACGACGCCGGTCAATCGATCAATCCGGCTATCGATATCGGCCAGGTGGAAGGCGGTTTCATCCAGGGCATGGGCTGGCTGACCACCGAAGAACTCTGGTGGAACCGCGATGGCCGTCTGATGACGCACGCCCCGTCGACGTACAAGATTCCCGCCGTGAGCGACACGCCCGCCGCGTTCCACGTGCAGTTGTATCGCAACCGGAATGCGGAGCCGACGGTGTTCCGTTCGAAGGCTGTCGGCGAACCGCCTTTGCTGCTGCCCTTCTCGGTGTTCCTTGCGATTCGCGATGCCATCGCGGCCGCGGTGCCGGACGCCGAGGCCGCGCCGCAGTTGCGCGCGCCGGCCACGCCCGAAGCGATTCTCGACGCGCTGGACGCCCTGCAAACGCCCCCAGCCTCGCAACAGCCGATCGAACCGGCTACGACCGACACAACGGCATAAGCCGCTGAAACACGGCCCAGCGCGACACGAACGCGCCAAGCCGCACTCAACCGGCCGCACGGACACCCCGCGCGGCCACGTATGGAGAACCGCCGGATGCAAGCCTGGCTACCTGACCTGCAACAACTGCTCGCGCACGGCGACGCCGCCGTGCTGGTGACGGTCGCGCGCGTCGAAGGTTCGGCGCCCCGCGAGGCCGGCACCAAGATGATCGTCACGCGCGATTCGGCCAGGCACACGATTGGCGGCGGACACCTCGAATGGAAAGCCATCGAGACCGCGCGCCAGGTGCTGCGCGACGGCATGCGCTCGCCGCATATGCGCCGGCTCGAACGCTTCGCGCTGGGCCCGAGTCTCGGCCAATGCTGCGGCGGCGCCGTGATTGTCGCGTTCGAGCGACTCGACGTCGGCGACCTCGGCTGGATCACCTCGCTTGCCAAACGCGTGGCCGCGGGTCTTTCGACGGTGCGTAGCGTATCATTCGGCCCCGCACCGGATGCGGTGATGCTGTCCGACCCCGAGCCGGGTGTCGATGCCGCCGATTGCCTGCTGTGGGACGGCGCCGGCTTCGACGACAGCAGCGCGCTGCTCACCGAAACCATTGCGCCTGGCGACTTCTCCGTCGTGCTGTTCGGCGCCGGTCACGTGGGCGCGGCGCTGGTTCGCGTGTTCGCCACGCTGCCATGCACCGTGCGCTGGGTCGACGAACGCGACGCGCAGTTTCCGCCCGCGGAAACGCTGCATGCCCCGAACGTGAAGATCGATCCGAACGACGCGCCTGACGAAGCCATCGACCAGGCCGCGCCGAACACGTACTTCATCGTCATGACGCACAACCATGCGCTCGATCTCGAGTTGGCCGAGCGCATCCTGCGCCGCGGCGACTTCGCGTTCTTCGGCATGATCGGTTCGCATAGCAAGCGCAAGCAGTTCGAGCATCGGCTGGCCGCGCGCGGCATCGATCCGTCGCAGATCGCGCGGATGAAGTGCCCGCTCGGCGTGGACGGTATCGTCGACAAGTCGCCCGAGATCATTGCGATCTCGGCGGCCGCGCAGGTGTTGCAGGCAGTCGAGGCGAACGCGGGCAGCCACGCGTCGCAGACAGCCTGAAGCACGGCACGTCGTTTCATTGCATCCGGCGCGAACCGACTCCAACACACTCCAGACCGACCATGACTACACATACCGCTACCCTTACGCCGCTCGCCGAGAAAGCCGCTCGCGCACCCAAGGCCGAATTGCATATCCACATTGAGGGCTCGCTCGAACCCGAACTGATTTTCGCGCTCGCCGAACGCAACGGCGTGAAGCTCGCATACGACTCGATCGAAGCCCTGCGCGCCGCCTACGCCTTCACCGATCTGCAATCGTTCCTCGACATCTACTACGCCGGCGCGAGCGTGCTGTTGCACGAGCAGGACTTCTACGACATGACGATGGCCTACGTGGAACGGTGCCTCGCCGATAACGTGATCCACAGCGAGATCTTCTTCGATCCGCAGACGCACACCGAACGCGGCGTGGCGATCGCAACCGTCGTGGCCGGCATTGAACGCGCGCTCGCTGACGCGGAAAAGCGCGGCATGACGAGCAAGCTGATTCTGTGCTTCCTGCGCCATCTGTCGGAAGAAGACGCGCTCGCTACCTTCGAGGAGGCACGGCCGCTGTTCGAGCAGTACAAGCATCGCCTGATCGGTGTCGGGCTGGATTCGTCGGAGCGCGGCCATCCGCCGTCGAAGTTCGAGCGCGTCTTCGGCCAGGCGCGTGCGCTCGGTCTGAAACTGGTCGCGCATGCGGGCGAAGAAGGGCCGCCGTCGTATATCTACGAAGCGCTCGATCTGCTGAAGGTGGATCGCGTCGATCACGGTGTGCGCAGCATTGAAGATCCGGCGCTGGTCGCGCGCCTCGCCGACTCGCGCGTCGCCTTGACCGTGTGTCCGCTGTCGAACCTCAAGCTCTGCGTGTTCGACGACATGACCAAACACACGCTGAAAGACCTGCTCGATCGCGGCGTCGCCGTCACGGTGAATTCCGACGATCCGGCCTATTTCGGCGGCTACGTGAACGCCAACTATTTCGCCACCATCGACGCGTTGAAGCTTAACGATGCCGAGGTCTACACGATCATCCGCAACAGCTTCGAAGCGTCGTTCGTCACGCCCGGGCAACGCAGCGAACTGATCGCGAAGCTCGACGCGCACTGGCATAAGAGCGGCCCGCACTGACGGGCCGATGAAAAGCAGCCGGCGGCGGCACGGGTTCGCTATCAGAGCCAGCATCAAGCCGCCGTCTGCGCTGTTTAGGTTCCCACCATTCGGAGACGGTTTTTCCATGACTCAATCGGCACAATCAGCCTTTCGCGCGCAATTGCTGACTTTCAACGGCGATCCTGCGCAATCGCCCAATGCGGCAGTCTTCAACGAAGACGGGCTGCTGATCGTCGAAGACGGCCACGTTGTCGCGGCCGGCGCGTATGCGGCGCTTGCCGCGCAACTCGCGCCCGGCACTCAGGTGCAGGAGATGCGCGACAAGCTGATCGTGCCGGGCTTCATCGATACGCACATTCACTATCCGCAGACCGACATGATCGCGTCGCCGGCGCCGGGGCTGTTGCCGTGGCTCGACACATACACGTTCCCGACCGAGCGCCGCTTTACCGACCCGGCCTATGCGCGTGATACGGCAAGCTTTTTCGTCGAGGAACTGCTGGCTTGCGGCACGACCACCGCGCTCGTGTATTGCACGGTGCATAAGGAATCGGCTGATGCGCTCTTCATCGAGAGCGAGGCGCGCAATCTGCGGATGGTGGCCGGCAAGGTGCTGATGGACCGCAACTGCCCCGAGTTTCTGCGCGACACCGCGCAATCGGGCTATGACGACAGCGCGGAACTGATTGGCCGCTGGCACAACCGCGGCCGCCAGATGTACGCGCTTACGCCGCGTTTCGCGCCCACGTCCACCGAAGCGCAACTTGAAGCGTGCGGTGTGCTGGCGGGCAAGCATCCGGATGTCTTCATCCAAAGCCACGTCGCGGAGAACACCGACGAAGTGAAATGGGTCGCCGATCTGTTCCCGGGCCATCGCAGCTATCTGGACATTTACGATCACTACGGCCTGCTGCGCCGCCGCGCCGTGTATGGGCATTGCATCCACCTCGACGAGGAAGACCGTAAGCGCATGGCGCAAACCGGCACCGTCGCGTCGCATTGCCCGACCTCGAACCTGTTCCTCGGCAGCGGCCTGTTCGACTTCGACAAAGCCGACGAAGCCGGCATGCCGATCGCGCTGGCCACGGACGTCGGCGGCGGCACGTCCTTTTCGATGCTGCAAACGATGAACGAGGCGCATAAGGTGGCGCGTCTGACCGGCCATCATCTGACGGCCACGCGGATGTTCTACCTCGCCACCGCAGGCGCGGCCGAAGCGCTCGATCTGGCGGACAAGATCGGCACGCTCAAGCCGAAGTCGGAAGCGGACTTTGTCGTGCTCGATCCGCAAGCGACGCCGCTGCTCGCGCGCCGCACCGCGCGCACCGAATCGCTCGAAGAACTGCTGTTTGCCCTTGCGCTACTCGGCGACGACCGCGCGATTTACGAAACGTATGCGGCAGGCAAGCGCGTGCATCGTCGCGACGACGTGCGTCAGCATGCACCGCGTGTGGCGAAGATCGCCGCCTGATGCGATTCGTAGTTTGACTCGCACGGCGCAAAAAAACGGCGCGTCGGAAACGAAGCGCCGTTTTTATTTGCGTCTGCCGCTGCGCATGCTCAATGGTGCATGCAGACCTCGTGCAATGCATTCAGACGCCGCACCGGATCGGCCACATACGGATTCGATTCGTCCCACGCATAACCTGCCAGCACCGAACTGATCATGCGCCGGATCGACGGCGTCTGCTCCGGATAGAAAATGATGTCCTGCAACTCGCCGGTGTACCAGCGCTCGACGAACGCGCGGAAGGTGTCGATGCCCTTGCGCAACGGCACATCGTAAGCAGCCGACCAGTCCACCTGTTCGCCATCCAGTTGCCGGTTCAGCGTCTGCACCGCGAGATGCGCCGAGCGCAGCGCGATCGTGACCCCTGAAGAGAACACCGGATCGAGAAACTCGCCCGCGTTGCCCAGCAATGCGTAACCCGGGTCCGTGCAAACGCTCGACATTGGCCGCGTAGCCGCCGATCTGACGCACCGGCATCAGGAACGGCGCCTCGCCGATCAGCGCGTTGAGGGTCGGCTCCTGCTGGATCAGCGCGCGCAGTTTCGCGTCGCGCTCTGCTTCGGGCACGTCGAGGAAGCTGGCTTCGGCCACGCAGCCCACAGAAGAACGGCCATTGGCCAACGGAATCATCCAGAACCACACATCGCGGCGTTCCGGATGCGTCGCCACGCAGATCTTGTTGCGATCGGTCGCGCCAGTCGGAATGCCGTCGCGCACATGGGTAAAGATCGCGGCGCGCGTGGGCATCCGCGTGGGCGCTTCGAGATTCAGCAGGCGCGGCAGCACGCGGCCGAAACCGCTCGCATCGAACACGAAACGCGCCTGAACCTCATAGACGCTGGCCGCCTCGTCGACCACTTCGAGCACGGGTGCATCGCCCGTTTGCATCGCGCGGACCGTGTGGCCGAAGCGCACGTCAGCGCCCTGCTCCGCCGCGCAGCGAATCAGCAGATCGTCGAATACGGCGCGCTCGACCTGGTAGGTCGTGCCCCAGCCCGGCGAATGCTTGTCGCGGAAGTCGAATGCCGATGACTGATCCCGATAGATGAAATGCGCGCCGTTCTTGTACTGGAAACCGGCTTCGACCACTGCCTGCAGCATGCCGGCCTCTTCGAGGTAGGCCATGCTTTGCGGCAACAGACTCTCGCCGATCGAAAAACGCGGAAAATGCTGGCGCTCGAGCACCAGAACCGAACGGCCCGCTTGGCGCAGGAGCGCCGCCGCGACTGCGCCCGCCGGACCGGCACCGATGATCGCCACGTCAACGGTGGTGCGCTTTGACGAATCTGTACTCACGTTTACCTCAATCGTTTGCTTGCTCGGAACAGCATTACGCTGCACCCTTACTTCTCGTTACAATTACTCATATCGCCGCAAGAACAACACCACAAGAAGCCTATTCCGCCGGGGAGCCCAGCGTGTCGCCATCCGAAACATCCAGCGTGCCTTACGTGCCGGAAACCGCCTTCGGGATCTGGTTCCTGCGTACCCATACCTGGGAACATCACGTGCTGCGGGTCGCGATCAACGATCTCAAACGCCTGATCGACGCGCCCTCGCCAGTTGAACCGGTGATCGTCGACGTCGGTTGCGGGCAAGGTATTTCGTTTCGCCTGCTGGCCGACGCGTTCAAGCCGCGCCGCATTGTCGGCATCGATTTTCACGAGCCTTCGCTGATCCTCGCGGCCCGCGCGGCCGCCGCCTGCCGTGACAAGGTCGCCGATATCGAGCTGCTGCACGGCGACTGCGCGAAACTGCCGTTGCCCGATGCCAGCGCCGATATCGTGTTCTGCCATCAGACCTTCCATCATCTCGTCGAGCAGGAAAGTGCGCTCGCCGAATTTCGCCGCGTGCTCAAACCCGGCGGCATACTGTTATTCGCCGAATCAACCGATGCGTACATCAAGTCGTGGGTGATCCGCCTGCTGTTCCGCCACCCCATGCAGGTGCAGAAAAGCGCTGACGGCTACCTCGACATGATCCGCCAGGGCGGCTTCAGCTTCGGCCAACGCAATATATCGCTGCCCTATCTCTGGTGGAGCCGCGCGGCCGACTTCGGGCTGCTCGAACGCATCGGCCTGTACCGTCCGCAGCCTGGCAAGCGTCGTGAGACGCTGGTCAACGTCGCGGCCGTCAAAACCGGCTGAATCTGCTTGATGCAGGCAGGCGGCAACGCACGCCACTGCCTGCATCGACGTCACGCTTATTTGCGCTTACTTGCGCAACGTCACCACATCGCCCTTCAACGCCACACCTGCAATCACCGCACCCGCACCACACGTGAACTCGGTTGCGCTCTCACGCACTTCGTTCTTGTAGTTGCTCTTGATGTTGATCACCGCGTTGCCGCCTTCCTTGCGCGCGCGTTCCTGCAATTCGATCACGGCCGACAGAAACACGTGTTGGCAGGCCGCTTCGTCGCTTTTGCCGAACGCGTTGGTCTTCTTGTTGGTCGCGAATTCACCCATCGACTTCGTGACGGCCGCATGCGGCTGGCCGGCGAAATACAGCGCGATGTCGTCGCTCACTTTGCCCGGTTCGCTGTGCAGCGCCGCCTCGACCGGATAGTTGGCGACCGTGTCGCGAGCAAAAGCCGGCGCAGCGCTCAGCGCGGCGAACGAGGCAAGCAGTGCGGCCAACAGCAGATTGCGTTTCATTGAAACTCCTTGGTGGTTATCGTTGCTTTAGTGAGTTCTTTCAGTGCGTTCTGTTTTCGATCGGCTTCAGTTCGTTTCGAGCACGACGAGCTGGCCGCTCACTGCTATCGCCGCGGCGCTCGGGCTCACGCCGCAGGTGAAGTCGGTCGACGAACTGCTCTCAGTGCTATGAAAACGCGTCGATACGTCAATCACGGCATTCGCATTGCGCTCGCGGGCCGCGGTGCGCAGTTTCTGCACGGCTTCGGCCAGCGCTTCGTGGCATGCATCGTCCGGGCTTGCGACCTTGCGGGCGATCCGCACCGAGTACGACACATCGCCCAACTGGCTCTTCACCGCCGGATGGCTTTGCTGCCCGAAATACACCGGCACGCCGCCACGCGACTGGCCACCGGCCGCCGCGAGCGGCAATGACTTCACTTGCGTGGCACAACCCGCCTGCGTCAACACCACGACAGCCAATGCGCCGAGTACAAAAGCTTTTTTCATTGTTGTTTCCCTCGTTGTGATTCGTTTTTCTGGATTCATGGCCGCTTCAGCCGCTGCGCCATGCTTCGAACATCAGGCTCGCGCAGCTGCCGCCGAATCCGAATGAGTTGGACAGCGCCGTGTCGATGCGCGCGTCGCGTGTCGTCCGCACGAGCGGCATGCCGCCGACATCCGGCTCCGGCGTCTCGATGCCCGCCGTGCCCGCGATGAAACCGTCGCGCATCATGAGCAAGGTGTAGATCGCCTCGTGCGCGCCGCTCGCGCCGAGCGGATGCCCGGTCATTCCTTTGGTCGATGAGAACGGCGGGGTACTGCCGCCGAATACCTCGCGCAACGCCCGCAGTTCCTCGAGGTCGCCGAGCGGCGTCGACGGTGCGTGCGTGTTGATGTAGTCCGGGCGCCGGTGCGCATCACCTCGCACGTCCCCTCGCGCATCCCCTTGCACGCCGGCCAGCGCGCCACGCATCGCGCGTGCGATCCCAGCCGCACGCGGCGAGACCATGCTGGCTGCGTCGGTGCAGTCGCCGAAACCGGTCAGTTCCGCGTAAATGCGCGCACCGCGCGCCAGCGCGTGATCGAGCGCTTCGAGCAACAGCACGCCGCCGCCCGAGGCGATCACGAAGCCGTCGCGCGCCGTATCGTACGGACGCGACGCCTGCTGCGGCGTGTCGTTAAAGCGCCGCGATAACGCGCCCATCGCGTCGAACATCAAGGTCATGTTGTCGTGCAGCGACTCGGCGCCGCCGGCCAGCACGACGTGCTGACGGCCGGTCTGGATCAGTTGCATCGCCTGACCGATCGCCAGCGCCGAGGTCGTGCAAGCGGACGATGGCGAATAGCTGACGCCTTCAATGCCGAACACCTGCACGACGTTCGCCGACGCCGTGCTGCTCATCGCCTGCGGCACCGTATAGGGCGGCATACGGTCGACGCCGCGTACGTTTGCAATCGCGATGGCCGCATCGTAAGCCGACATCGCACCGACACCCGATCCGATCACCACGCCCGCGCGCGGCGAGCGCAACGTGGCGGGATCGAGGCCAGCGTCGTCGATCGCCTTGCGCGCGGCATGACACGCAAAGCGCGCGGTATCGCCCATGAAGCGTTCGAGCTTGCGCTCGAACGGCGGCTCGTGCGTGACCGACGCCACGCCCGCCACCTGGCTCGCGAAACCGCGCTCACGCCACGCGTCGATCCGCTCGATGCGCGAGCGGCCCGCGCGCAACGCGGCGGACACCTCGTCGAGCGTATTGCCGAGACACGACACGATGCCCATGCCGGTCACGACCACGCGTTGCAGCGCCACGCTCATCGAACGCGCCTGAAAATCAGCGAGGTGTTGATGCCGCCGAACGCGAAGTTGTTGCTCATCACGTGTTCCGCATCGATGCCGCGCCCGCTGCCGACGATGTAATCGAGCGCCGCGCAGGCCGGATCGACGTGGTCCAGATTGAGCGTGGGCGCGTACCAGTTGCGCTTCATCATCTCGATGGTCCACCACGCTTCGAGCGCGCCGCACGCACCGAGCGTATGGCCGACATAGCTCTTCAGCGAACTGATCGGCATGCGCTCGCCGAAGGTCTGCGCGGTGGCATGGCTTTCAGCGATGTCGCCGCGATCCGTGGACGTGCCGTGCGCGTTCACGTAGGCAATTGCTTCGGGCCGCAATTGCGCGTCTTTCAAGGCAAGCTGCATGGCGAGCGCCATCGTTTCGGCGGTCGGCTGGGTCATGTGCGCGCCATCCGAATTACAGCCAAAACCGACGATCTCCGCGTGAATCCGCGCGCCGCGCGCAAGCGCATGTTCGTATTCTTCGAGCACCAGTGTGGCCGCGCCTTCACCGACCACGAGACCGTCGCGCGCAACGTCGAATGGACGCGGCGTCAGATGCGCTTCGTCGTTGCGCGTGCTGGTCGCGTACAGCGTGTCGAATACAGCGACCGCCGGCCCCGACAGTTCTTCCGCGCCGCCGGCCAGCATCAGCGTCTGCTTGCCCATCTGGATCGCTTCATACGCGTAGCCGATCGCCTGGCTGCCCGACGCGCACGCGCAGGAAGTCGGGATGATGCGGCCTTTCAGATCCCAGAACAGGCTGACATTGACTGCCGTGGTGTGCGGCATCATCTGCACGTAGCTGTTCGACGTGACGTCGCTCATCGAGCCGGTTTCAAGCATCGTGCCGAACGCGCGAATCGGCTGCACCGAGCCCGACGACGAACCGTAGGCGACGCCCATGCGGCCGTCCTTGATGCTGTCGTCGTCGGCGAGTCCCGCATCGGCGAGCGCGAGTTCGCTCGCGCGCACCGAATACATCGACACCGGTCCCATCGAGCGGGTTTTCTTGCGCGGATAATGCGCGGGCATCGTGAAGCCCGGCAGAGGACACGCAAGCCGCGTATGCAGCGACTCGAAGTAATCCCATTCGGGCATGCGCCGCACCGCGTTCACACCGCTCTTCAGGCGCGCTTCGATGTCGTCCCAGCGATCGCCGAACGCGCTCACGCCACCCATGCCGGTAATGACGACACGTTTCATCAGATCATCCCGCCGTTGACGCCGATCACCTGACGCGTGACGTACGAGGCCGCATCCGACATCAGGAAGCCGACCACGGACGCCACTTCGGCAGGCTGGCCGACGCGGTTCATCGGTACCGTCTTCAGGGCGTGTTCGAGCGGCAACGCATCGAGCATGCCGGTTTCGATCAGGCCAGGCGCCACGCAATTGACGGTGATATTGCGCGTTGCCAGTTCGACGGCGAGCGCCTTGGTTGCGCCGATCAGACCCGCCTTCGCCGCGCTGTAGTTGACCTGGCCGCGATTGCCCATCACGCCGGACACCGAAGCGATCGTGACGATGCGCCCGCCTTTCCTTGCGCGCACCATCGGCATGGTCAGCGGATGAACGACGTTGTAGAACGAATCCAGACCGGTTTCGATCACGATGTCCCAGTCTTCTTCGGTGAGGGCGGGGAACGCCGCGTCGCGGGTCACGCCCGCGCTGCACACGATGCCGTAGTAGGGCCCGTTCGCGGCGACGTCCGCTTCCAGCACTTCGCGGCATACGGCGCGCTCACGCACATCGAATTGCAGCACGCGCGCCGTGCCGCCTTGCGCGGCGATGCCCGTTGCGACCGCTTCGGCTTCCGAGCGTCCCGTGCGGCAATGCACGGACACCGCGAAACCGTCGGCGGCCAACTTGTACGCAATCGCGCGGCCAATGCCGCGGCTTGCGCCGGTAACGAGAACACGCCGGCTCATGAACTGAAACTCCCTTCGATGAATGACTGAAAATCGGGCGGTTGAAATACCTTGATGACTGCCTCGGCGCAACACACGTCGTCATGATGGATTGTGCATTCGTAAGCGCCGTGACCTTCTTCGCTGCGCAGCAATTCTGTCACGTGAATCCGCAATGGCGCACCGCTCGCGAAGGCCGGCACGAGCGCCTTGTAACTGCGCGAGCCGAGCAGCACGCCGGGACGCGCACGGCCGCCGCCGCGCATGGCCAGCAACGCGACATGGGCGGCGATTGCCTGCGCCATCAGTTCGATGCCGATCCATGCGGGCATCGCGCCGTCGGTGTCGGCATACCACGCGTCGGCGCGAACGGTGGCGTGAGCGCAGAGCGTAGCGTCGCTGAACGCGCTGACCGTATCGACAAGCAACATGGTGCCGCGATGCGGCAGGATCGCTTCGATGGGTTGCCGCAGAAGCGTGTCGGTGGAAAGCGTCTGGGTCATGGCGTCCATCACCGTGCGAGGATCAGGCTGGCATTGCTGCCGCCGAAAGCGAACGAATTGCTCATCACGTAGTGCGCCATTGCGTCGCGTGAGAGAAAGCGCTCGGAGTCGACGAGATCCAGCACGGGCAGCGCGGGATCGGCCTCGCCGTCCCACAGGTGCCGCGGCAACGGCACGTTTTCTCGCGCCAGCGTGAGCCAGGCGAAACCGAGCTCGGTCGCGCCGGCCGCACCGAGCTGGTGGCCGGTCAGCGGCTTGGTGCCGCTTGTCGCCACGCCGTCGGCGAAAACACGCGCCATCAGGTTCGCTTCCATCTCATCGTTCTTGCGCGTCGCGGTGGCGTGCAGATTCACGTAGCCGATCGCCGAGGACGCAATGTCCGCATCGGCAAGCGCCGCGCGCAACGCAAGTTCTCCGCCGACGCCTTGTGGGTCAGGCGAAGAAATATGATGCGCGTCGCTCGATTCGCCGGCGCCCGCGAGCCGCACTGCCCCTTCCTCGCGGCTCATCAGGAACACGGCCGCACCTTCGCCGACATTGATGCCGCAGCGATTGCGGCTCATCGGATTGCTGCGCACCGCGCTGGTCGATTCGAGCGAGGCGAATCCCTGCACCGTCAGCTCGCATAACGAATCGACGCCGCCCACCACCACCGCGTCGCACAGTTGCAATTGCAACAGCCGGCGCGCCGACACGAACGCCTTGGCGCTCGATGTGCACGCCGTCGAGATCGTATAAGCGGGACCGTGCACGCCCAGCGCGGCAGCCGCGAACGGCGCGGCCGTGCCGATCTCCATCTGCCGGTAATTGAAGTTGGCCGGCAAATTACCCGCCTGCGCCTGATAGACGAACGCGGCCTCGGCCGCTTCAATGCCCGACGTGCTAGTGCCCAGCACCACGCCGATCCGGTGCGCGCCGTAGCGCTCGCGCGCCGCTTCGACGGCAGGCGCGATCTGCGCCAGCGCGGCGAGCAGCAGCCGGTTGTTGCGGCAGTCGTAACGCGCGAGCGCGGCCGGCGGCGCAAGCTCAAGCGGCCCAAGCACGCTGCCGACAAACGCCTCGCCGATCCCCGTATGCGCGTTCGCCATGCCGGGCGCGCGGCCTGCGGCAAGCGCCGGAACGATTGCGTCGAGGTCGCCGCCGAGCGCGTTGATCATGCCGAGCGCGTGCAAATAAACTGATGGCGCCTTCATGCGGCCCTCCTTGATTCCGATGGCATGCCGATCGGCGCGAGCAGCACCGACACGGCGATACCGAGCGCGAGCGTGGCGCCGAAACTCTGCAGCGCGGGCATCGCGCTCATGCCGAGCATGCCGAACGACAGCAGCGTGGTGGCCGCCGAGAGCAGCACGCCGGTCCACACCGCGCCGAGGTCTGCGTCCTCACGCGCGCAGCCTTCGCGCAGAAATACGGCATAGTTTGCGCCCACGCCGAGCACCAGCATCAGCGCGAGCCAGTTGAACAGATTCAGCGGTACGCGGGCGTAGCCGAACACCCCCAGCGTGACAGCCACTGCGAGCAGCACCGGCAGCGTGACGGCAATACCGCCACGTACACCGTAGCGCACCATCAGCAGAACCAGCACCAGCGTCAGCGCGCCGCCGAGCCACCAGCCGCTATCGACACGATACGCGCCGAACAGCCTGGACACGCTCGCCGCCTTGTCGACGAACACCACGCCTGGCAGCGCGTTCGCGGTGGCGATCAGCGCGGGTTCGTTGCGCGGCGTGACGCCTTGCGGAATCACGACGGCGGCATAGGCTTGGGTCGCCGGATCGACCACGCCGAGCCACAAATGTTTATATGGTTGCGACCACGGCGCGGCAAGCCATGTATCGATCGTCAGCGGCGGCTGAGGTTTCGCATAAGCGGCGAGCCATGCGTCGGCCACTTCGTCTTTGAAGCCGGCTTGCAGCAGCGTGACGCGCACTGCGGCCCGGTCGGCGAATACATGCTGCGCGAGCAACGCGCGGTCTTCATTTTGCCGCTTCGCGGACGGCACGAATTGCGCCACCGACTGATAATTGCCGACCTTGTTCGCCGTGCCGTTCAACGCATCCAGTTTCGTGCCCAATGCTTCGGCGCGTTGCAGCACGATTTCCGGCGTCTCGCCACGCACGACAAAAAACTGCGCGCTGTTATCGACGCCGACCGCGTCGCGTATCGTGTCCTCCTGCGCGACCAGCGACGGATCGCGCTGGATCAGCAGATGGATATCGTCGTCGCTGGTCAGACGCAACCAGCCGGGAAGCGCGACGACCAGCAACAGCGCCGCCACGAACCACGCACGTTTGCCGCCGATCGTGCGATGCCATACCGTCAGCAGGCGCGCCGCCCCAACGAACAGACGCCGCGGACTGCGCTTCGGCGCATGGGTGAGCAGCGCGGGCAACAGCCACAATACCGAGGCAAACGCCGTCGTGATACCCGCGACCGCAAAGCATGCAATCTGCTTGAGTGCGGGAAACGGCACCCACGTCAGGATCGCGTAGCCGAGCAGGCTGGTTGCGAGCGCAACGGTCAACGCCGGACGCACGGTGCGCGCACCACGGCGCGAATCCCAATCGCGCCCGGCGCCGAGATACACCACGAAGTACTGAATCGAATAATCGACCGCTTCGCCGATCAGGCTCGCGCCGAACACCAGCGTCAACAGATGCAGCTTGCCGAAAACGAGCATCGTCACCGCGAGCGCGCAGACGATGCCGAGCGCCGTCGACACGAAACCGAGCAGCAACAGACGCGGCGAACGGAACACCCACAGCATCAGCAATGCGATCCCGCACAGCGATGCGACGCCAATCAGATGCACCTCATGCTCGGACGCGCTACGTGCCGATTCTGCATAAAACACCGCGCCGGTGCGCGCGACCGAAACGTCGGAGAATGCCTGCTTCAGGTTGCTTTCGCCGTGAGCCAGCGCACCGAGCACCGCGTGCTGCGTCTTCGACTCGTAGGCGGAACCTGGCAACGTGGCGACGATCAGCACGCTGGTGTCCGCGCCGCGATGCGAGACCAGCATGTTGTCTTCGAGTTCGAGATTCGAGGTGGCGAGGGGCAGGCCCGCGAGCCAACGTTCGAGCCAGCCGAACGGATCGTCGGCGAGCGGCGTGGTCAGGCCACCGCGCAAAGGGCTGTAGATGCGTTGCGCAAGCGTGTTCCGCAGTCCCTCAAGGGCATTTCCTTCGGCGCTCGGGACTTCCTTCAGCGCGCCGTTCGGCATGTCGCCTGAGGGCTCACCGGCCACGGTCGAACGGTCGGCGGGCGCAAGCAGGCCGAAGCGATACGGCATGTACAGCGTGGCGATTTGTGAAAGATCGAACGGCGGCAACTCGGTGGTCACCGATCCAAAGGCCCCGCTCTTCCGCAACGACGCACCGAGCTGTTTCGCCGCCGCTTTCGCGTGCGCGTCATCTTTGCTAGTGACGAGAAAAACCGTGCGGTCGCCGAGCGCGCTCGCCAGCGTATCGACCGCCTTTTCGGCCACCGGATCGGCTTCGGTCGCAGGCAGCAATGCGAGCAGATTGGTCTGCAACGGCGACGGCCCCATGAAACGCCAGCCGCAATACAGCGCCGCGACGAGCGCGAGCAGCAGCCACGCGGCGCGCACGCCCCACGTCTGTTTCATGGACCGCTGTTGCAACACGTGCATTACGGCGCTCCGAGCAAGCTGCGCTCGGCTGGCGTCGGTTCGTCTACAGCCGTGCTCTTCGCGAAGTCGAGCTTCGTGATGTCGCCGTTCGCAAGCGTAATGCGCAGGCTTTGCAGATAGTCGCCGCCATTCATTTGCAAGCCTTTGATCGACTGCGCGATTTGCGGCTGGTTAGGCGTGAGTTGCATGCGCCACTGTGCGGAAGTGCCTTCGGCCTGCACGTCGAATTGCGAATACAGCGCCGAGAGATCGCCGCCGAGCATCGCACGCATCATCTTCGAGACTTGCGCGACGCCGCGGGCGCCCTGCGCACTATGCGTCGTCACGCGCTGGCCGCCGGCGTTCACTTCGGTGACGCCCGCGTCGGTGATCACATACGTCGCCTTGTAGGGCGTGTCGATTTGCCAGATCACGCCGCGCTCGCGGAAGAACAGCAGCGAACCGGTACTGACGAGCGGCTGCTTCATCGCGGCGAGCGTTTGCGTTTGCGTGAACTGCGCGCGAACGCCCCTGGCTTGCGCAAGATGCGAGGCGATTTGCGAGACCAGCGCCGGGTTGCCCGCGGACGCCGCGCTTTCCGCTGCGTTGACCGGCGCCACAACCGCGAGCGAGCCGAATGCGAACAACACGCCGGCAACCACGCCGCGCAACTTCATCATCCCCATATGCGCTCCAGTTTCTCGAATACGACCGGCGGCGAGACGAACTGCAACTCCTGCGTGGCAGCATCGACGGCGACCTGGATCGTATAGCCCTTCGTCAAACGCGTACCGGATGCGCAATCGACAATTTCGTAGCCTATCTTCAGGCGGTTTTCGTGTTCGAGCAGTTGAGTGCGGACTTCGATCTTCTGACCGTAGGTTGCCGGGCGCACATATTTCAGGTGCGCCTCGACGATCGGCCACAGATAACCCGAGGCCTGCATCTCGCGATAGTCGTAATCGAATGCGCGCAACAGCGCGGCGCGGCCGATCTCGAAGTACTTCAGATAGTGGCCGTGCCAGCACACGTTCATCGCATCGACGTCATGAAACGGCACTTCAACCGTCGCGCTGGCTGTAAGCACCTTGCGGGGTGGAATCATGCTTGCGAGCCTCCGCGATAGTCGTCCAGCAAATCGCAGGCAGCGATGCGCGCGGTCAAGGCGCGCAGGTCGCTTTCCAGCGCGCGGTCTTCGTCGACGAACGGCGACTGCGCCGTGACGCTATCGATAAACACCTGCAGCGGCGCGGGCACCGGCGTCGTTTGGTCGATCTTCAAGCGCAGGCGCGCGGCTTGCACGGTGGCGAGCGTATGGGCGGCGGCAACCTGCTCGGTCAGTTCGAGCACACGCAAACAGTCCCGCGCGGCGATCGTGCCCATGCTGACCTTGTCCTGATTGTGCGCCTCGGTGGAACGCGAGAACACGCTCGCGGGCATGGTGTTCTTCAGCGCTTCGGCGGTCCATGCGGAGGAAGAAATCTGCACGGCCTTGAAGCCGTGATTGATCGCGGCGCGCGCGGGCGCGGCGCCCGACAGGTTGCGCGGCAGGCCGTTGTTGAAATTCACATCGACCAGCAGCGCGAGTTGCCGGTCCATCAGATCGGCGAGATTGGCGACCGCGACCTTGAGCGAATCCATCGCGAACGCGATATGGCCGCCGTAGAAGTTGCCGCCGTGCAACACGCGTCCGTTTTCAGGATCGATCAACGGGTTGTCGTTCGCGCTGTTCAGCTCGTTTTCGACATCCCGGCGCACCCACGACAACGCGTCACGCGCCACGCCGATCACGTGCGGCGCGCAGCGAATCGAATAACGATCCTGCAGACGATGCCCCGGCGTGTCGTCGCGTCCGGCCAGATCGGCGCGAATCCACGCAGCCGCTTCGGCCTGGCCGACGTGCGGTTTCACTTCGAACAGCGTCGCGTCGAAATGCGCGGCGCGGCCATCGAGTGCAATGGTCGAAAGCGCCGTGAGGCGCGCCGTCAGACGCGTCAGGTGATCGGCTCGCGCGAACGCGAGACAGGCAAGACCCGTCATCACGGCGGTGCCGTTCATCAGCGCGAGACCTTCTTTCGGCGCGAGCGTCAGCGGCGCGTGACCGAGTTCGTTCCACACACCGCGCGCATCGCGCAACCGGCCTTCGAATACCACGTCGCGTTCACCCACCAGCGCCGCCGCCACATACGACAGCGGCGTGAGATCGCCGCTCGCGCCGACCGAGCCTTCCGACGGAATGCGCGGCAACACGCGATGGTTGATCAGATCGGCAAGGCGTTCGAGCAATACGGTACGCACGCCGGAAAAACCATAGGCCAGCGAATTGAGCCGCGCGGCGATCACCGCGAGCGTTTGCGCGTCGTCGAGATACTGGCCCATGCCGCAGCCGTGATAGCGCGTCAGTTGCAACGGCAATGCCTCCACTAGTTCCATCGGCACGTCGACCACGCAGGCGTCGCCATAACCGGTGTTGACGCCATACACGGTCGCGCCCGAGGCCAGATGACGGCGCAGGAATTCGGCGCCACGCTCGATGCGCGCGCGCCACGCCGGATCGGCGCTCAACGCCACCGGTGCACGATGCTGCGCGATCGCGACAACCTCTTCGATCGTCAGCTTGCGAGCGCCAAAAACGACTGCTGCGGAGTGTGCGGCCTGTTTCGGCGCATCGATCAGATCATGTTCGGCCATTTGCGCCTCGTTTGGGGCTGGCCCAGAAATCGAAAAAATTGAACCATTGATAGGGCGCCTTGCGGCAATAGTGTTCGAGCCGCGCGGCGTAACGCTGCGCCCACTGCGCCAGGTGCTGTGCGCGTTCGCGGCGCGGCAGCTCGATGCGCTCGGCGAACGGCTCGAAATAGAGACGGTAGCCGTCCCGCTCTTTCAGACAGAAGAACAGATAGACGGGACAACCCAGCGCATGCGCGAGCACGTAGGGACCTTGCGCGAACGGCGCGCTCGCGCCGAGAAACTGCGCTTCGGTGGTGCGGCCCATTTCATGCGCGGGCACGCGGTCACCGACAATCACCAGCAACTCGCCCGCATCGACACGCTCCTGCATCAGCATCGCGGTCTCCGGCCCGAAATCGCGCACTTCGAGCAGATGACGCGCGAACTCGCTATTCGCGGACGCCAGCACGCTATTGAAGCGCCGCGCGTGTTCGGTGTAGACGACCGCCGTGACTTTCGCGTACGCGCCTTGTGCGGCCAGCGCACGGGTCATCTCCAGATTGCCGAGATGCGCGCCGATCACGAGCGCGCCTTTGCCGCTCGCCACGAGCGCCTGGAACGCCGACGGATCTTCGAATTTCACGTCGGCGTTGTTGACGCGGCCGGACCATGCGGCGAGCTTGTCGAATCCCGATTGCGCGAACGCCAGCATGTGGCGATACGCGGACAACCAGCCCGGACGCGGCGTATCTCCGTGCGGTGCGGCTTCGCCAAGATGGGTGAAGTAATTGCCCGACGCTTCGCGCGCGGCACGGCCCGTCAGCAGAAAATACGCGACGATCGGATGCAGCCACAACGCGGTGAAGCCCCGGCCAAACAGCTTGCAGCTGAGCGCGAGCAGCGACATGCCCAGATGACTGCCGCGCTCGGCGATCCGCCACCAGTCCTGCTCGCCCTGCTCCGCCGAATCCGCCTCGCCTGCAGTGCTTGCCGCCCGGCGCGGCATCATCTTGTGCGCGAGCAGCATCGGCAGACGGCACAGCATGCCGGCAACGAGCCGCGTGTGGCAACCGCTGATGCGCACGTTGTCCCACAGCACGTCGAAATGCGAGACGCCATCGGCGGCGTAGGTGACGCGTGTCGGAAGCGAACGGAATACCGCGCGCCTCCACGAGAGGCGCACGAGAATCTCAATGTCGAAATCCATTCGCGTGCCCAGTTGCACGCGGTCGATCAGGTCGCAGGCGAGCGCCAGCGGATACAGCCGAAAGCCGCACATCGAATCGCGAATCGTCAGCGAGAGCGTTTCGATCCACACCCATACGTGCGTCAGATAGCGGCCGTAGAGACGCGCCTTCGGCACGCTCTCGTCGTAGACGGGCCGGCCGAGGATCACCGCGCCCGGTTCGGCGCGCGCGGCCTCGATAAAGCGCGGCACGTCAGAGGCGTCGTGCTGGCCGTCGGCGTCGATCTGCAAGGCGTGTGTGTAGCCCGCCTCGCGAGCGGCGCGCAGGCCCGCCATCACCGCCGCGCCCTTGCCGCCGTTGACGGGCAAACGCAGCAGCGTCAGCTGGCCCGCGTACTGCTGCGCAAGCGCGGCGAGCACTTGTTGCGTAGGCTCGTCGCTGCCGTCGTCGACGACGAATAGTGGCAGCTGATGCACCGCGAGGCCGGCGACGGTCGCGCCGATGGCGTCCTTGTGGTTATAGATCGGGATGACGATGCACGGGGAGAAACTCATCATGCCGGCTCCCGATACACGATCACGCCGGACGCGCATTCGCGTCCGCCCAGCCAGTATGTGAACTGCACGCGGCGACGCCCGGCGTCGTGAGCGAGCGTCAGATTCAGTACGGCGCCAGGCGGCACCGGGGCCATGAACTTGAGCCTGTCGATCGACGCCAGCGCGCGCACCGCCGGCACATGTTCAGCCGCCAGCCGCATCGCCCAGTCGACCTGCACGACGCCCGGCAGGATCGGCAGGCCGGGAAAGTGGCCGGCGAAATGCACGAGCGTCGGCGGTACACGCAGTTCGTAGTGCAGCGTGTCGGCGCTGCGTGCTTCGGCGAGTACTTCCACGCCGTCGGCGCGTGGCTCGAACGCCGCCGCGACCGCGGCAACCGGCAGCTTGCCGCGCGCATCGAATGGCAGCGTCACGCGAAAGCGCCAATGCCGTGGCAGCACCACCACGTCGAAATAGGCGGCGAGATGACGGCGCAAGGTTTTTGCGAGCAGCACGCGGCCCTCGCCGCGCAAGGCATCGCTGCCCGCCTCGGTCAGCGCGATCACGGCGCCGACGCGTTCGCGCGAGGCGCCTTCCAGCGGCACGATGGCCGCCTGCGCGACATACGGATGCAACGCGAGACGCGCTTCGAGTTCAGGCAGCGAAACGCGTTTGCCGTCGAGCTTGAGCACGCGATCGAGACGGCCCTGCAGACGGAAGCGACCGTCTGCGTCGAAGGCGATTTTGTCGTCGGTCCGATGCCAACCGGTGTGATCCAGATGCGGCGAGCGCACGTTCAGCGCGCCGTCTTCATCGCGGCGCACTTCAATGCCCGTTACCGGTTGCCATGCGTCGGTCTGATCCTGGCGCCGCCATGCAATGCCGCCGGTTTCCGTGCTGCCGTAGATTTCGAGCGGCGCGGCGCCGTAGGCGACGGCGTATTCCCGCGCGGCTTCCGGCGCGAGCGGCCCGCCCGACGAAAAAATGGCGCGCGGCGCGGGCGTCAACGCGGCAAAGCCGGGCAACGCAGGCCAGCGCGACAATTGCGCGGGCGTCGAAACGATCACCGTTGCGCCGCACCGTTCGATCTGCGTCTGCAAATGGAGCGGCTCGATGCTGATCGCGCGGTCGAACGCGCGGCCCGCGGCGAGCGGCCACAGCACGCGAAACAGCAAACCGTAGATATGGTGATGCGGCACGCTCGCGAGCATCGTCGCGTCGCCAACCAGCGCGCCCCACTGAGTTTCGAGCGTGTGCACTTCGGCGTTGAACTGCGCGAGCGACTTGCGAATGGGCTTGGGGCGGCCGCTGCTGCCTGACGTGTAGAGCGTCAACGGGGCCTGCGGATCGATCGTGTACGAAGCGCTGCGCGTGGACGTAGCGTCTTGCTCGAACGGTGGCAGGTCGGCGTCGGTCAGCACCGCGTCATAAGCGTCCGCGAGATCCGCGAGGTAGCCCGGCGTGGCGTTGGCCGGTATCACCGGTTCCTTGCCGCAGGCAAAGAGCGCAAACAGCGCGCAGGCGAAATCGAATGGATCGTCGATGCATAAGGCGAAGCGTTGCGCGGCTTGCGGCTGCACCAGGGCGACCAGCGCCGACACGCGGGCGTGAAACGCCGCGCGATCGAGCACTCTGTTGCCATCGCGGCATACCGGTGCACGCTCAGCGCCCTCGCAATGCGCGGCGCACAGCAAATCGTGCAATGCGATCATGCCGCCTCCGAGCGCGCGGCCCGCGGCAGCACCACCAGATAACGCCAGATCACCTCGGCCGCCAGCAGCACACCGATCAACCCGTAGGCAATCGCGCCGTTATAGAGCGACCAGTTCGCGCGGCTCCAGTACAACGCCGTGTATGCGGAGAACGCGCCGTTCAGCGCGAAGAACACGCACCAAACCTGCGTGACGCGCCACGTATGGCGCACGGCAGGCGCAGGCAAATTCGGATTGCCGAGTCGCGCGAATTTTTCGATCATCGACGGCCCGCGCACGAGCGTCGCGCCGAACGCGATCAGAAGTCCCAGATTCACGAGCGACGGATAGAGACGCAGCAGTAGTTCGCTATTGGTCGCGACAATCGCCGCTGACGCACCGCTCAGCAAACCGACCACGGTCCAGTCAATCGCGGAAAGCCGCCGCAGCGAGGTCGCGACGGGGCCGCTGCCGGCCCAGCGTTGCAGCCACAGAATCGCAAACAGCATGCAGCCTACGTAACGCGGCGTGTCCCAGCGCCAGGCGCACAGGATCAGCGCGGGATACGCGAGTTTCAACAACACTTGCACGACGGCCTGGGCCCAGTGAGGCCGGGGGCCCGCCGCGGTTCCGGCCGACGCGCCGGCTGCCGCCTCGATGCGCGGGCGCACGGATGGCATCAGCCTTGAGCCGCCAGCAACGATTCGACCGCACCGATCACGTCGCCGACCGTGCGCACTGACTTGAACTCTTCCGGCTTGATGCGGCGGCCGGTCATTTCCTGCAGCTTGATGGCGAGGTCGACTGCATCGATGCTGTCGAGATCGAGGTCTTCGAACAGATTCGCTTCGGGCGTGACACGCTCCGGCTCGATCGCGAAGTTCTCCTTGAAGATGGCGCGGATGCGCTCAAGAATCTCAGCCTCGGACACGATTTAATCCCCCTTCTTTGTAGTTTCGTTCACAGCGTGCTCCGCTTCGCGCTGACTGGCTACCAGCGCGGCCAGCGTGTTGATCGAACGGAAGTGTTCGCGTGTGCGTTCGTCGTTCGCTGCGATGGTCAGTTGGTATTGTTTGCGCAGCACGATGCCGATTTCGAGCGCATCGATCGAGTCGAGACCGATGCCGTCCGTGTCGAACAGCGGCGCATCGTCGTCGATATCGGCCGGGCTCAGGTCTTCCAGATCGAGTGCCTCGATCAGAAGCTGTTTAATTTCCAGTTTTAAAGAATCCATAAGCGAACAGGTGCTGAGTAATGTGTGCTTCGATGGCGCTGGTCACGCTGCGCGCCGCGAGAGACGGTGTAGTGTCGGGGGCCGCGAGTTGCTCGACGCCAAGTGGCTCGAGCACGTTCACGCGTATCCGGAATGCCCGCGCCGGCACGTCGTACCAGCGCATCTGCTTGGTGAACGCCGGTGGGTCGCAATCCATCAGCACCGGCACGATCGGCGCGCCGACCTTGAGCGCCATGTGCGCAAAACCGCGCGAAAACGCATGCAGCCGGTTCGGCGCGGGGCTGCGTGTGCCTTCCGGAAAAATGATCATGGTATAGCCTGCCGCGAGTTGCCGCGCGCCGGCTTCGACGAGTTCCGCCGGATCGGCGTTGCTGACATATTCAGCCGAGCGCACGATGCCCCAGAAGCACGGGTTGCGCCAGTGCGCGTTCTTCACCACGCAGCAGGCGCGCGGCGTGAGCGACAGTAACACCATCACGTCGAGGTAGGTCGGGTGATTGGCGACGACGATCGCCGGGCCGCCCGCGCGTAACGCCGCGCCGCCCGACACTTCGAGCTCCATCACGCCAATACGCTTCAATACCGCGACCAGCGCGCGAAAAAACCAGTGGATCACGGTGGTCACCACGCGCTGACGCGATGCACGATGCGGCCACAGCCACGCGAACGGGAACACCAGCACCGAAAACAGCACGCCGCAGATGCCGAACACCACGAAGGCCATGCCCGTTGCGCAGAAGCGCCAACCGTAATCAAGCCGCGTGCTCATGCCAGCTCCAATGCCAGGTCGCGCCGGGGCCCTGCCAGAGCGCGGGCTCGCCGGTGTCCAGACAGTGCTGCAGCGCCTGGCTTTGGGTCGAGAAGGCCTCGCCTGGCGCTGCCGCCGGGGTTGCGTCGTTCGGCGGTACGGCGTCCGGGACATCCGGCGCACCGGGACCGGATAGCGTGCAGACCAACTGCCCCGCTGCCATGTCGCCATTCAGGAGGATCGCGAGCGCGCCGCCCTGCACTTCGTCTTCGATGGTGCCGTACGCGGGATCGGCCGGCTCGTCGGCGTACACCAGCAGCACCGGCGAACCGGGCTGCGTCGCATATTGCGCGTACGCTTCCAGCAGCGCGTAGCCGAGCGTCTCGGCGCCGGCGGAGATCGCGCTGGCGGCCGAGCGGTCGCCGCGCGCGATGCCGAACACGCCGGTCATTGCGTTCAGCACCGAGAGGCTGAAAGCGGTGGGCGACACCGGCTCGCCCGCGCTGATGGTGCGCAGGATGTCCGTGGTGCGGCGCAATTCACCGTGCCGCGAGGCAAACACCACCCGCGCCTCTTCCTGCGCAACACAATCGTGCGCAACCTTCAGGGCGATTCTGGACAGGGTGCTCAGGCGACGCCGCACGATCGGCTCGATAAAGCCGATATCGGGTGCGGCAGATGCGGCAGCAGGCCAGCTAGACCAGCGAGCGACCGGAATGGTCCAGTGCAGATCGGGCATATCGGTGTTCGCGCGTAGAAGCGAGGAGAGGCTGAGGGCGCCTGACGGAATTCACAGCCGTCACAGCGTGACTGCGCCGCGCGGGCCGGCAATCTTCAACCGGCGGTCAATCCAGTCTTTCTTGTTGGGCTCAGCGCATTAACGGCACTTGGCCCCGATTATTTAGGCGCAATCGTGATGCAATTGTCAATTCATCAGACGGATTGGCCCGGACTCCTATGGTCGCCGGAATCATACTGAATATTCTGAATTAAATCAGCCATAAAAGACGTATCCATCTGTATCCGTATCGCAGGAGAGACAGGTGCTCCGCGTCGCCGCCACGCAAGGCCGATAGCCCTCGCGCGGACGGCAGCTTCAGCGTAAAGCCCTTGTCGGCGAGGAGTTTCGCGCGCCTGCATGAAAGGGTACGGATAAAACCTTTCATTTAACTTTCCGAAAATCTGTTTCAGTTAGGCACACTTCTCTCTTGCGGCTCGCTTTAAGCAATACGCGCGAAGCATGCCGTGGCGTCCACTCGCTTACGGTGGCACCGCAAGCGCATGCACGGCTCGGTCTGAATTGCCGGATTCCCTCATGCCACACGCTCTCGCCTGCTATACTCCGTCCCTCATTGGGGAGTAGCCGCCCCGCGATCCGTCCGCACCGAATCCAAGTGCGTCGACCGTGCGATTCGCGGGGGCGCCTGTCAACAGACTTGGCCTGCAAGGCCATGGCAGCCGCAGCCTCTGGCCTGGCGAGACCGATGATCCACATGCGCCGCTACAGGGCCCGGCGTGTCGTGGGTCGTCGCTCGCTCACATTCCGGCCCCGGGGGAACCCATACAACGTGGACCACGCTTTTCTCATTTCGACCGGAGCGGTCACGCTCGCCGAAATCGGCGACAAGACCCAATTGCTCTCGCTCGTCCTCGCCGCCCGCTATCGCAAGCCGTTGCCGATCATTCTCGGCGTGCTCACCGCCACCCTCGTCAACCATGCGTGCGCCGGCGCCCTCGGTGCGTGGCTCGGCTCGCTCATTACGCCGACTATCATGCGCTGGGCGCTCGCCGCTTCGTTCATCGCAATGGGCCTGTGGATCCTCGTTCCAGACAAACTCGACGATGAAGAAGCCAACACCAGCCGCACGCATTTCGGTGTATTCGGCGCGACGGTGGTGACGTTTTTCCTTGCCGAGATGGGCGACAAGACGCAGATCGCGACCATCGCGCTCGCCGCGCGCTTTCATGATTTCTTCGGCGTGGTGGCGGGCACGACGCTCGGCATGATGATCGCCAACGTGCCGGCAATCCTGCTCGGCGACCGCTTCGCCCATCGGCTTCCGACCAAACTCGTACACGGCATTGCCGCGGTGATGTTCGTGATTCTGGGCACGATGGCGTTGTTCGGCGTGGGGGTTTAAGCGCGGCGGCCTGGTCGCCCTCGGCCCTCGCGCGATACCGGCATTCTTTGCATGGAGCGCGGGCTACAAGGCAGAACGGCCCGGCAGGCATGACCTGACGGGCCGTTTTTTTTGCGTCGTAGCGTTACGACGCGTGCGCGCCGCTTCCTGCCTACTGCACGACCTTCGCGCCTGAAGCCGATGCCGGCGCGGCTGCCGGGGACGTGCCGGCGATTTCGTTCGATGCGTCGCTGCTGGCATTGAGCGGGATCTTTACCGTGTGAACCACGCCGTTGCCGAGCGGAAAATCGGCCAGCGCGCTACGCGCCAGATAGGGCATGGCCCGCACCAGCGACGATTCCCCGCCCGAATTGCGCGCCGTCACGTTGTAGACCTCCTTGCCGGTTCCCCGCTCAGTGATTCGCACGCCCAGCAGGTGCGTGAAGACCGGGTAGCTCTGATTCACGTAAGTGGTCGGGAACGCGCCCCACGGACCCCACGGATCGAACGGCCGGCCCCAATAAGGCGCGGGCCACGGGTTGTAATACACCGGCTCCGCGACCGTCACCATGTCCGAGCGCATTCCATACGACAGCCCGACCAGATAGCGCGCCTGCGCAGCGTCCACCTGGCGGAATGCATGCGCGGCGAGCTCATTGCCGACGAAGCGTTCGTAGGTGGTGAGTTCGAGATTGTTCTGCTGGTCCGCCGCTCGCGTGAACGCGTACGTGCGGGTGGCGTCGCTGCCGCTCCAGTCTGAAAACGCCGTGACCTGGGTGGTCACGTAGGTCGTGCAACCGGACAGCAGCACCGTCACTGCTGCGATCAGCAGCGTGGCGCGGCGCGTCCATTGATCGATTTTCATGGTCTACCTCGTGTTGCCCGTTATTGCCAGTCCTGACCGGATTTGTTGCTACTCACGCACCCCTGTGCGGGATGCTTTTGATGATACGCTGACCTGGCAATCCGGTAAAAAGTTCGGCTTGCACGATTGGCCCCGCCACGTTTGGCCGAGGCTTTGTACAATGGCTCGACAAGCCCGGCTCGCGCGCCCTCGGCACGCGTGACGGCTCGAGTCCCATCACTACAGAACGCCATGGCCGATACCGCAACGCCCAATGTGATCCGCCGCGCCGATTACGCGCCGCCCGCCTTCCTGATCGACACTGTCGCACTGGAGTTCGATCTGGTCCCCGAACGCACCGTCGTCAGAAACACGATGCGCGTGCGCCGCAATCCGGACGCCTCGCGCGCCGCGCACTTCGAACTGATGGGCGAGCAACTCGAATTCGTCAGCGCCACGATCGACGGCGCGTCTTTCAGCAATGCGCACGCGCATGAACATGGCCTTGTGCTCGATAACGTACCCGACGCGTTCGAGCTCACGCTCACCAGCATCTGCAACCCGGCGGAGAACACCACGCTGTCGGGCCTGTATGTGTCGGGCGGCAACTTCTTCACGCAGTGCGAGGCCGAGGGCTTTCGCCGCATCACCTATTTCCTCGACCGCCCGGACGTGATGGCCACCTACACGGTGACGCTGCGCGCCGACAAGGCCGACTATCCGGTGCTGCTTTCGAACGGCAATCTGCTCGAAGAAGGCGACCTGCCGGACGGCCGCCATTTCGCGCGCTGGGAAGATCCGTTCAGAAAGCCGAGCTATCTGTTCGCACTGGTGGCGGGCAAACTGGTGGCGCTTGAAGAGCGCGTGAAGAGCGGCTCGGGCAAGGAAAAACTGCTGCAGGTGTGGGTCGAGCCGCACGATCTGGACAAGACCCGGCACGCCATGGATTCGCTGATTCACTCGATCCGCTGGGACGAGGAACGCTTCGGGCTGGAACTGGATCTGGACCGCTTCATGATCGTCGCGGTGAGCGACTTCAACATGGGCGCGATGGAAAACAAGGGGCTCAACATCTTCAACACGAAGTATGTGCTGGCGAACCCCGAAACGGCCACCGACACCGACTTCGCGAACATCGAGGCCGTGGTGGGCCATGAGTACTTCCACAACTGGACCGGCAACCGCGTAACCTGCCGCGACTGGTTCCAGCTGAGTCTGAAAGAAGGCCTGACGGTGTTCCGCGATCAGGAATTCTCCGCCGACATGGCCGGCGGCGCGACCGACGAAGCCGCCCGCGCCACCAAGCGCATCGAAGACGTGCGCGTGCTGCGCCAGATGCAGTTCGCCGAAGACGCCGGCCCGATGGCGCATCCGGTGCGCCCGGAGAGCTACGTCGAGATCAATAACTTCTACACGATGACGGTCTACGAAAAAGGCTCGGAAGTCGTGCGGATGTATCAGACGCTGTTCGGCCGCGACGGCTTCCGCAAGGGCATGGACCTGTACTTCAAACGTCATGACGGCCAGGCAGTGACCTGCGACGACTTCCGTCACGCGCTGGCCGATGCGAACGGCCGCGATCTGGCGCAATTCGAGCGCTGGTACAGCCAGGCCGGCACGCCGCGCGTCGCCGTGCGCGCCAGCTACGACGCCGCGCAGCAGCGTTACAGCTTGACCCTCACGCAAGGCTACGGCGAGGCCGCGTCGGCTGCACGCGAAACGCAGAAAGGTCCGCTGCTGATTCCTTTTGCGATCGGTCTGATCGGCAAGGACGGCGCGGATCTGCCGCTGCAACTGGAAGGCGAGGCTAAAGCGTCGGCCGGCACCACGCGCGTCCTCCAGTTCACGCAGACCGAACAGACCTTCACGTTTGTGAACGTCGCGCAGGAACCGCTGCCCTCGCTGCTGCGCAATTTCTCGGCGCCCGTGATTGTCGAATACGACTATTCGGCCGACCAACTCGCGTTCCTGCTCGCGCACGACAGCGATCCGTTCAACCGTTGGGAAGCGGGTCAACGGCTTGCCACGCGCGAACTGATGACACTGGCTGGGCGCGCCGCGACCGGCGTGCCGCTGCAACTCGACGACTCGGTCGTCGCCGCGTTCGCCCGCGTGCTCACCGACGAGACGCTCTCGCCGGCGTTCCGCGAACTGGCGCTGATGCTGCCGTCAGAAGCGTATCTGGCCGAGCAGATGGCGGAATCGAATCCGGCGGCGGTGCACGCGGCACGGCAGTTCGTGCGCAAGCGCCTTGCGAACGCGCTCAGGAACGATTGGCTCAAAATCTATGAAGCGCATCGCACGCCGGGCGCGTACGAGGCGACGCCGGAGGCTTCCGGTCATCGTGCGTTGAAGAATCTCGCGCTGTCGTATCTCGCGGAACTGGACGATGCCGCCCAGGCCGTGCGCCTTGCGTCCGCGCAGTACGACGCGGCAAACAATATGACCGACCGCTCGGCGGCACTCTCGGCACTGCTCAATGCATCGGCGGCGAACGGCGGGAGCAAGGAAGCGCAACAGGCGCTGGACGACTTCTATCAGCGCTTCGAAAAGGAGCCGCTCGTCATCGACAAATGGTTCGCGTTGCAGGCCACGCAACGTGGCAGCCCGCAACGTCCGGTGATCGACATCGTGCGCAAGCTGATGGCGCATCCGGCCTTCAACCTGAAGAACCCGAATCGTGCACGCTCGCTGATTTTCAGCTTCTGCGCGGCGAATCCGGCGCAGTTCCACGCCGAAGACGGCTCGGGCTACGCGTTCTGGGCCGACCAGGTGATCGCGCTCGACGCCATCAATCCGCAGGTGGCCGCCCGCCTCGCCCGCTCGCTGGAACTGTGGCGCCGCTTCACGCCGACGCTGCGCAACGGCATGCGCGCGGCGCTGGAGAAAGTGGCTTCGCAGGTGAAGTCGCGCGACGTGCGGGAGATCGTGGAGAAAGCGTTGGCGTGACGATCGTCTGACAGCGCTTTGAGCGTTGAGAAGCCGGCACGTGTTGCCGGCTTTTTTTCGCCCTGGCTCAGGCACGCGGCAGGCAACGTTGGCCATCTGGACGACTGTTCGGATCGGTTCGATGGGGTGAAAGTAAACGCATCCATTTAACGGTTTACGTTTAACGCGACGCGTTATATCATCCCATGATCACGACATTCGGCGATAAAGCTACGGCGAGAATTTTTCAGGGCAGGTTTGTGCATTCATTACCGGCTTATATGCAGGCGCTCGCGCGCCGCAAGCTGGTGATGATCGATGCGGCCGAATCTATCCATAATCTGCACGCGCCGCCCGGCAACCGGCTCGAAGCCTTGCAAGGTCAGCGCAGCGGACAGTGGAGTATTCGCATCAATGCGCAGTGGCGCATCTGCTTCCATTTTGTCGACGGCGAGGCGCTGAATGTCGAGATTGTCGACTATCACTGATTATTGGGAGACCGTCATGGTCATCAAACGCTCCGATCTGGACAGCATCGATTTCTCGGACATCGATACCGGCGAATGCATCCCGGAAACTCATCCGGGCGAGATTCTGCGCGGCGAGTTCCTCGAACCACTCGGCATGTCCGTCAATGCGCTGGCGCTGGCGCTGCGCGTGCCCGCACCGCGCATCAATGACATCGTACGCGGCAAGCGCGCCATCTCCGCCGACACCGCGCTGCGGCTCGAGCGCTACTTCGGCGCGAGCGCACAGTTCTGGCTCAATCTGCAGATCGGCTACGACCTGCGCATCGCCACCGCCGCGGCCGGTGCACAGATCGAACGCGAGATCGAGCCGTTGCCGAGGGCCGACCGCCCGAAAATGCCGAAGATCCCGGCCGAACACGCCCGCGCCGCCGCGCTTGCAGCCAGCCTGACCGGCAACGTCACCGCAATCAAGGCGCGCCGCAAAGCCTGAATTTGGGACGAAATACAACGTACCGCGGCGCAACTGCGCGCCCTTCTTCCTCAAAAGCACGGAGCGGACACAACGAGCGGTTAAAATCGAGACATTCCTCAAGCCTTACGGAGTACAGCAATGGCTTTGCAACGTCGTACCACTCTCACGAAGTACCTGATCGAGCAGCAGCGCGAGACCAACAACCTGCCGGCCGATCTGCGCCTTTTGATCGAAGTCGTCGCGCGCGCGTGCAAGGCGATCAGCTACCACGTCAGCAAGGGCGCGCTGGGCGATGCGCTCGGCACGGCAGGCAGCGAGAACGTACAGGGTGAAGTGCAGAAGAAGCTCGACATCCTGTCGAACGAAATCCTGCTCGAGGCCAATGAATGGGGCGGCAATCTGGCCGGCATGGCTTCCGAGGAAATGGAGCAGTTCTTCCCGATTCCGGCGAACTATCCGAAGGGCGAATACCTGCTGGTGTTCGATCCGCTCGACGGCTCGTCGAACATCGACGTCAATGTGTCGATCGGCACGATCTTCTCGGTGCTGCGCTGCCCTGACGGCCAGCAACCCACCGAGCAATCGTTCCTGCAACCGGGCACGCAGCAGGTTGCGGCAGGTTACGCGGTGTACGGCCCGCAAACCGTGCTGGTGCTCACCACCGGCAACGGCGTGAACTGCTTCACGCTCGACCGCGAACTGGGCTCGTGGGTGCTCACGCAAAGCGACATGCGCATTCCGGTGGAGACACGTGAATATGCGATCAACGCGTCGAACGAACGTCACTGGTATCCGCCGGTCGAGCAATATATCGGCGAACTGAAGGCAGGCAAGGACGGTTCGCGCCAGAGCGACTTCAATATGCGCTGGATCGCGTCAATGGTGGCTGACGTGCACCGTATCCTGAACCGCGGCGGCATCTTCATGTATCCGGCCGACAAACGCACGCCCGACAAGCCGGGCAAGCTGCGCCTGATGTACGAAGCGAACCCGATGGCGTTCATCGTCGAACAGGCCGGCGGCGCCGCGACCAACGGCGAGAAGCGCATTCTGGACATCCAGCCGAAGAGCCTGCACGAACGCGTGGCGGTGTTCCTCGGCTCGAAGAACGAAGTCGACCGCGTCACCCGCTACCATCTCGAAACAAAAAAGTGAGCGCAGGGACTTGCCAAGCTGATAAAAGAGTCCCTATAATCTCGTTTCTCCTGATGCCGGAATAGCTCAGACGGTAGAGCAGCGCATTCGTAATGCGAAGGTCGGGGGTTCGATTCCTCTTTCCGGCACCATCAAGATTCAAGCAAAAAGCCCAGTCATTGCGACTGGGCTTTTTGCTTTTCACGTACCGCACACGCGCCGTCTGAGTGACAATCGCTCCGTACGGCAACGAGTCACGCACCAAAGTCCAATCTGTCGAATCCGGCGGTCACGGCAAGATTGCGAACCACCACCGGATCTTCAACGATCGCCCCCGAGGTTGGAGGCGCGCCGTACGCAATGACCGCTTCTTGCGGCGCCGACGAAAACCACAAGACCCGTCCAGCGCATTCGATCCCGACCTGGCGTCCTTTCCAGTACACAGCGTTTTCCATGGCGACCTCTCTGAAGGGCAAAAATAGCCATCATCCGCGTCGGTCCTCGCGCGTCCGTTACCCACCGCACTCCCGGTCGCAGATAGCCGCTTCAATGATAGGCGGCGACGGGGGCGACGAGCCGCTCCTCATCTAGCGATGTTTCGCCACATCGGCGCGTGTAAAGCGCCCGGCTTTGAGCAGGGGTTTCGTTTTCCAGGGCGCTTTCGATTAACCTGACGCGGGGCAAGAAGGCACTCATGCTCCGCCAGTGCCTCTGCCCGACGGCGCCCCCGTTTCGCCTGGCATGTTCCAGGCATATTCCGTGCAGCCTCAAAGACGTTTACCCGCCGCGCCGGGTCAGCCCGCCTTTCCGCTATCGATCGACATGGACGCCATTCGCCACAAGCCCCGCTCCACCGCTACCACCGACGCGCCCGCGCGAGCCGGCTTCGTCCGCGTGCGCGGCGCCCGCGAACACAATCTCAAGAATATCGACGTCGAGATTCCGCGTGACGCACTCGTCGTCTTCACCGGCGTATCCGGTTCGGGCAAATCGTCGCTTGCGTTTGGCACGCTCTACGCCGAGGCGCAACGGCGCTACTTCGAATCGGTCGCACCGTACGCACGCCGCCTGATCGAGCAGGTCGGCGTGCCCGAAGTCGACGCAATCGAAGGTCTGCCGCCCGCGGTGGCTCTGCAGCAACAGCGCGGCACACCGAACGCGCGCTCGTCGGTAGGCAGTGTGACCACGCTGTCCAGTCTCGTGCGCATGCTCTACTCGCGTACCGGCGCCTACCCGCCGAAGCAACCGATGCTGTTTGCCGAAGACTTTTCGCCGAACACGGTGCAAGGCGCGTGTCCCGCTTGTCACGGGCTCGGTCGCGTGTACGAAGTCACCGAGAAATCGATGGTGCCCGACGACTCGCTCACCATCCGCGAACGGGCGATCGCCGCCTGGCCGCCCGCGTGGCACGGACAGAATCTGCGCGACATCCTCGTGACGCTCGGCTATGACGTGGACACACCGTGGCGCGACTTGCCGAAAAAAGATCGCGACTGGATCCTCTTCACCGACGAACAACCCACCGCGCCCGTCTACGCCGGGCTCACGCCGAAGGAAACGCGCGCCGCGCTCAAGCGCAAAGCCGAACCCAGCTATCAGGGGACCTTCACTGGCGCGCGCCGCTATGTGCTGCACACCTTCGCGAATACCCAGAGCGCGCTGATGAAAAAGCGCGTGTCGCAATATATGGTGGGCAGCGAATGCGCGAGCTGTCACGGCAAGCGGCTCAAGAAAGAAGCGCTCTCGGTGACGTTCGCAGGGCTCGATATTGGCGAATTCTCTCAATTGCCGCTGGCGAGACTCGCAGCGATCCTCGAGCCGATTGCGCGCGGCGAATGGCCGGATCAGGACCGCACGAACGCCGGCAGCAACAAGGCGCTCAGCAAGCGTGCGATGCGCGACGCGACCGCGCAGCGGGTTGCCGCCGGTGGCTCGGCGCACAAAGCCGCGCCCGATGTGCGGCGCACGCCGAATCTCTCCGAGGAGAAACGCGTCGCCGCGCAGCGTATCGCCGCCGAACTACTGGAGCGCCTGACCACACTGATCGATCTGGGGCTCGGCTATCTCGCGCTGGAGCGCAGCACGCCGACGCTGTCGTCGGGTGAATTGCAACGCTTGCGTCTTGCGACACAGTTGTCCTCGCAACTGTTCGGCGTCGTGTATGTACTGGATGAGCCGTCCGCCGGCTTGCACCCCGCCGACGGCGAAGCGCTCTTTACTGCCTTGCAAGGATTGAAGGCGGCGGGCAATTCACTGTTTGTCGTCGAACACGATCTGCAGATGATGCAGCGCGCGGATTGGCTGGTCGATGTCGGTCCCGCAGCAGGCGAGGCCGGCGGCTATGTGGTCTACAGTGGGCCGCCCGCGGGACTCGCCGAAGTCGCATCGTCGCAGACGCGCCGCTATCTGTTCGCGCCGCCCGCGCCCGTCGACCGCACACCCCGCACACCGACCGGCTGGCTTCGGCTCGCCAATATCACGCGCAACAATCTGCACGCACTCGACGCCGCGTTTCCGCTTGGCTGCCTGACCACCGTTACGGGCGTGTCGGGCTCCGGCAAGTCGAGCCTCGTTAGCCAGGCGCTGCCGGAACTGGTGGCAACCCGGCTGGGGCGGGTCATCGAAAGCCCTGACGAGGATGAGCAGGACCCGCTGCTTGCCAGCGCAACGATGCCGACCAGCGGTCATATCGTCGACGGCATCGACGCGCTGCGCCGACTGGTGCGCGTCGATCAGAAGCCGATCGGGCGCACGCCGCGTTCCAATCTGGCCACTTATACCGGCCTGTTCGATCACGTGCGCAAGCTCTTCGCCGACACGCCGCTCGCGCGCAAGCGTCGCTACAGCGCCGGCCGCTTCTCGTTCAATGTCGCGCAAGGCCGGTGTCCGACCTGCGAGGGCGAGGGTTTCGTCAGCGTCGAACTGCTGTTTCTGCCGAGCGTCTACGCACCCTGCTCGACCTGCCACGGCACGCGCTACAACCCGCAGACGCTGGAAATTACGTGGCGCGACAAGACCATCGCCGAAGTGCTCGATCTGACCGTCGACGCCGCCTGCGATTTCTTCGCCGACGAAGCCGCACGTGATGCGCGCGCTAAACGCGTTGCGCGACATCGGTCTCGGCTATCTGAGGCTCGGTCAGCCGGCCACCGAACTGTCCGGCGGCGAAGCCCAGCGCATCAAACTCGCCACCGAATTGCAGCGCGCACAGCGCGGCGACACGCTGTACATCCTCGATGAGCCCACCACCGGCCTGCATCCCGCCGACGTAGACCGACTTCTGGTGCAACTGCAAGGACTCGTCGACGCAGGCAATACGGTCGTGGTCGTCGAACACGACATGCGGGTGGCCGCGCAAAGCGACTGGGTAATCGACGTGGGCCCGGGCGCCGGCGACGCTGGCGGCACGATCGTGGCAAGCGGCACGCCGGATAGAGTGGCGCGCGCCAGCAACAGCCGCACCGCGGCCTATCTGAGACCACGCTTAACGGCTCGATAAAACGGAGTACGCCCTGTCGGGCGCTACGCTCTTCCTTCAGGAAACCGATCGGTGCACGCAACTTGAATTGCATCTGTGCTCGGCTCGCCGCTGCCGTGTTCCGAACGGAATGTGGCGCCCGCTTATTTATGCAAGCGACCTTAAAAAGTATTCTCGCTCGTCAACGAATTCGCGGAATCGTTCGTTAACGAAGAGATTAGGGTCGATTGAATGACTGAATGGACCATTAATTAACGAACGTTCGGATACAGAAGAAGAAAATCCGGATAAATGCGGCAGCGCACAAAAATTACGCTATTTGTTCATACTAACCCTAATCGACGAGCCGAATCGCGACACAGGACAGTTAATCCGTGAAAGGCTTGCGGGACAAGGCGGAGAGGAATGCAGCGAGGAGTATGGATCTGATTGGCTGGTGGTAACAAAAACACCGTGCGCGCAGTCAACCGGTAAATTCTATTCAAAGAATTCAATCTCGGGTTGCTATGTGCCGATAAAGCAACAGAGAACAGGTAAGCCGTATCGGGCACTGGTGCAAAACGGGGACCGAGGCAGATAATCGGTTTGTAAAGGAGAATGATCATGGATGCCAAACCAACGAAAATTCCGACCCCGGATAAAGTCTTTTGCCCGGATCCGGAACCCGCTGGCGTCGAGTTTCTGGGTGCAGAGCTGCCTGAGCATGTCCGCGCCTTTTTCGACGAACAACGCAAGTCGTGCGAAACGAAGTAAGTGTACTGTGGCGCGATGCAGCATCGGCGACCGCGTGTTCGGCACGCGGCGTGTGTCTCATCGCGTATGAACCGTCGTTCTGCGTCCGGCTTGCGACGCGAATTGCGGCTGTCTGATCGAGTGGCGCGAGGCCATGCTGGCCCGCGGCGGTTTGCGCGCGCCTGTCACACGCGTCACCGTATTTCAGACGGTCGTCTTTGAGACGTCAACGCGCTCGCGCGGCGCATCGTCTATTCTTCTGGTTTTTCTTCCACGGCTGCCCGGCCTTTTCCTCTTTCATGAATCGTTCGTATCGCCTTGGCGCGTCGTGCGCGTTCGCGTTATTCGCCGCGCTGGTGTTTGCCCCCGCCCCTGCCGTCGCCGACGGGGACGACACCGCCCTCACCAGTCTGATCGCGCTCGCCTCGCAACGCCTCGCATTGGCCGAACCGGTGGCGCGTTGGAAGTGGGCCAACCATCAGGCGATCACTGACACGCCACGCGAAAATGCGCTGCTCGCCGATGTCGAGAAACGCGCGATCGCGGCAAACGTCGACCCGGCGTTTGCGCATGCCTTCTTTCAGGATCAGATCGACGCCAGCAAGGACGTGCAGAACGCGCTGTTTGCCAGTTGGCGCAGCACGCGGCCGCCTGAAGGGCCGGCCCCCGACCTGGCGAGCACCACGAGACCACAACTCGACCGGCTGACGCAGTCGCTGATAGCCGGGCTGGCGCGGGTCCAGCCGCTGCGCGCGGCGCCGGACTGCCCGTCGCGCGTTGCGCAATCGCTTGCTAACTGGAAATCGCTGACCCGGTACGATTCGACCCGTTCGAGCGCGCTCACGCGCGCGCTCGGTCATATCTGCGAGTCGGGCGGTGTCGGCGCGACAGGCTGATCGGGCCGACGCGAGCAATCACGGCTGTCACGCCCGCGTGGCAGCCTCGTAATTGCTAGGCGAGGCTCGGCATCCCCAGCGGCACGGGCGTGCCGGGCGTGACGCTCAAGGGCATCACGCGCAAGCCGCGCGCAAGATGACTCTGCAGGATGCGATAGGTCGATAGTTCGAACGGTCCGGCCGCACTGCCCGCGTGCAGCGTCGCCGCCTGCGCGAGCGAAGGCGCATGGCCGAGGTAGCGCCACCGGTCGACCACATGAAAGGCTCGCGCAAGCGATGCTTCCTCGCGTTCTTCAAAAACAATCGGACCGTCGAACGGCCAGGGCGCGTCCGCGGGATCGCTCTTTGTCACCCGCGGCACCCGGTTATGGCCGGGACGCAGCGTCGAGATCCACTGCGCCTCGGCAAGCATGGCGCCCAACTCGCCGCCCGTGGCTCGCCACTCGACACGCCGCACCTGTTGCGCGAGCCGAACGTCCTTCGACGAACGCCGCTCGCCCGTCAAATGTGCCCGCAACCGCTGACGCACGCGCACGCTTCGCCCGACATACAGCGGCAAATCCGCCTCTCCATAGAATGCGTAGACGCCACAGCCGGCCGGCGCGGTATCGAGCAGATCTTCAGTGATGTCGCCAGCAAGCCGGTAGCGGCGCGTGGTGCGCTCGATCTGCGTGCGCAACACATCCAGCGGTACAAGGCCGTGCAGACGCTGCCAGAACTGCCAGATCAGATCTGCGTCGGCCAGCGCGCGGTGGCGATCGGACGGCACAAGGCCATGACGCTCGACCAGCGCGTCGAGCCCATGACGCTTTTCCGACGGAAACAACGCCCGCGACAGACGTACTGTGCACAGCACGTCCGGATCGAACGCAATGCCGGCTCGACGAAATTCGCCGCGCAGAAAGCCGCGATCGAAACTGGCGTTATGCGCGACGAACAGCTTCCCGTTCAGCCGTTCGAATAGCGCGGGCGCAATCGCATCGAAGGTTGGTGCGCCGCGCACCATCGCATTGGTAATGCCGGTGAGCTGCTGGATGAACGACGGGATGGATTGTTGCGGGTCGACGAGGCTGCTCCAGCGCGACACGCCGGCCGGGCCTACCTCGACCACGCCGACTTCAGTAATGCGGTGCTCGCTGGTCGAGCCGCCCGTGGTTTCAAGGTCGACGAAGACGATCGGCACATCGAGGGCCGGTTCCGGCAGAGACTGTTCAGACATGGAAAGAGAGACTTTGGACGCGTGACTTTGCGGCAAGTATGCACCAGTTGGCGGCCGCGTAGCCGGACGGCATCGCATTGCGCTGCCCGCTTCTGGCGAAAAAAGGCCGACCGCTCACATGCGCATTGCGCCCGGCATCAGGCGACCAATCATTATATTTTTATAATCATTCATCTGAAAACCCACGAGATGTCATTTCATTTCTTTGCGCTTTTCAGATTCAGTCGAACTGGATAGTTAATCACGCGAGCGTTGGAAAAAATCGCCATTAAAAAAGCCCTCGCCTTTGACGAGGGCTTTATTTTCTACGCCGTGCTGTCCAGCGGCATGCACCGGACGCATAAGCACGACTTACAGCGGCTGGATGTTAGCCGCTTGCTTGCCCTTCGGGCCTGCCTTGACTTCAAACGACACGCGCTGACTTTCCTTCAGCGACTTGAACCCCTCGCTGCGAATCTCCGAAAAGTGCGCGAACAGGTCCTCGCCACCCGAATCCGATGTGATGAAGCCAAAGCCCTTAGCATCGTTGAACCATTTGACGATACCAGTTTCCATATGCCAGTTTTCCTCGAGGTTTCATTAAAGTCGGGCAATGCCCTCACGCTGAATTCCACGATCATCGCATCTGCTGCCAAATATTTCCGACAGCTTCTCCGTCATGAGGTCTCGTGATTGAAATCAGCATTGCCGTTATACGGGGAACGAGGAAATGCCGTCAAGTAAATTTTTCACACTCCCTTAGCTTATTCGACGATAAGCGAACAACAGGCGAATACAAATTCGGAGCAACATTTTCAGTAACAGCAGAAAAGTCAGTGCGTCATTATTACCGCACAATCATTAATATGCTAAATAGCGGGAAAAATTTCAGCATCGCTCCGCCAATGTGTAACAAATAATGAATTCAGTAAGTGTTTGTCCGAGTTGTTGCACCGCAATCAGCGTCGCATGATGGAAATCGATAGCAAGTCGTCATGCGTATCAGGAGAACGCCATGCTGTTCAATGAATTGCGCCGCCTCATGACCTGGCTCACCCAATCGCACGCAAAGACAGCGGCGAATCTATCCGGAGCGGCCGACGAATCGTCCTCTGCCTTGGCATTCGATCCCGATCCCGCGTGGCATGGCGATCATTGGCAAAACCTGCTGTCGTCGCCGATGGACGCACGCCGCTACGTCATGGAAGACTGGAGCGTCTCGGTGACGCCTGACTGGACCGAGAACGACCTGGCTGCACACGCGCACTAGCTTCGTAGTTGCAGGGGCAAAAAAAAGCGCGACTGGGAAGTCGCGCCGACAAAGGTTTGGAGATCTTTTTCGTCAACGAAAAAGTCTGCTTCGGAAAGCAGTGGTTTTAGTATAGCGGCTCAGCCACTTTTGATTATTCGCATAATCGACAATCATCTGTTGCGATAGAAACAACAATCAATTTCTTACGCTTTATTGCGTTGTTTTTCTGCATCGAATACTGTCGCAAATGAGCAACGCGATTCAATCGCCACGCTTGTCCCCCTCACCGTATATCGCTGCAAGCCTTTATCAGCAAGGCTTTAACGCCATTCGCCTATCGTTTCCGATCGCGTAATACTTTATTGCGTAAACCGGAATGCCAATTCGCCGCAGCGGCTCTCTACACTTTGCCTAACCGGAAACCGATGCGCCCGGAGTACGGCGCGCTTCTCACGTGGATTTCGCCTCTCGCAGCGCCGCGTGAAGGTCTCCTTAAGCCTGGGTTCAAAAAGCCCACTCTCGCTCTCGGAGTTACAAAATGAAAAAGACACTCATGGTCGCAGCCCTCACGGGCGTTTTTGCAACGGCGGCACATGCCCAAAGCAGCGTCACGCTGTATGGCTTGATCGACGCCGGCATCACCTATACGAATAACCAGCACGGCCATAGCAACTGGCAAGAAACGAGCGGCTCGGTCAACGGTAGCCGTTGGGGACTGCGCGGTGCTGAAGACCTGGGTGGCGGGCTCAAGGCCATCTTCACGTTGGAAAACGGCTTCGGCATCAATGACGGCACGCTTAAGCAAGGCGGTCGTGAATTTGGCCGTCAAGCCTTTGTCGGCCTGTCGAGCGACCAGTTCGGCGCCGTCACTTTGGGCCGTCAATACGACAGCATGGTCGACTACGTCGGCCCGCTGGCGCTAACCGGCACGCAATACGGCGGCACGCAGTTCGCCCATCCGTTCGACAACGACAATCTGAACAACTCGTTCCGCGTCAACAACTCGGTCAAGTACCAGAGCGTGAACTACGGTGGCTTCAAGTTCGGTGGCATGTACGGCTTCTCGAACCAGGCTGATGGCTTCGCCAACAACCGTGCTTACAGCGCGGGCGCTTCGTATAACTGGGGCGGCCTGAACCTCGCCGCCGCTTACCTGCAACTGAATAGCAACGGCGCAGCCGGCGCGTCCGCAGCGTTTAATTCGGGTGGCGCAGTGTCGAGCGACAACACGTTCTTCGCCGGCCGTCAGCAAACGTGGGGCGCGGGCGCGAACTACGCGTTCGGTCCCGCAACCGTCGGCCTCGTGTACTCGCAAACGAATCTGTCGGGCCTCTCAGGTATCGGCGCAGGCGCTTCGGGTCAACCGAACGGTATCGCGTTCGGTGGCAGCAGCGCTCACTTCCAGAACTTCGAAGCGAACGCTCGTTACGCTCTGACGCCGGCAGTAAGCGTGGCAGGTTCGTACACGTACACGCGTGCGAGCCTGGCTGGCACGCGTCCGCACTGGAACCAGTTCAACCTGCAAACCGCGTACGCGCTGTCCAAGCGCACGGACGTGTACCTGCAAGGCGAATACCAGCAAGTCAACGAAAACGCCATCGTCGATGCAGACATCAACGGTCTGGGTGCTTCGAGCAACAACAAGCAGGTCGCTGTCACCGCAGGTCTGCGTCACCGCTTCTAAAGCGGCCGCAACACCCGCAGTACCGAAAGGCGCCGTTCGCGGCGCCTTTTTTATGTCCATCAGGGTGAAAGTGCGCAACCCGGAGAGCGAGGTATTACCGGCCCGCTCCGACCGGGGCAGACTCAGAGACCTAGCCGCCTGTGTCCGGCGGCGGATATTTAACGTCCAGTATGTCAATCGACTGCGGCCCGGCCGGCGTGTACAGCGTCACCGTATCGCCGATCCTTGCCTTCAGCAGCGCACGTGCGATCGGCGAAATCCAGCTCACGTACCCGATGTCCAGATCGACCTCGTCGACGCCGACAATCGTCACGGTATGCACTTCGCCGTCTTCCGTCGCATATTCGACACTTGCGCCGAAAAAAACCTGGTCGATGTTTTCCTGCTTGCTGCTGTCGACCACTTCCGCCAGATCGAGGCGCTTGGTCAGAAAGCGGATGCGCCGGTCGATTTCGCGCAAACGGCGTTTGCCGTAGATATAGTCGCCATTTTCCGAGCGATCGCCGTTCGACGCCGCCCAGGACACCAGTTTGACCACCTCCGGCCGCTCGTTGTCGATCAAATGCAGTAGTTCGTCACGCATACGCCGGTAGCCGGCGGGCGTGATGTAGTTTTTCGTACCCGCGGGAACATCGGGATGCGCGACGTCGAGGTCGTCGTCGTTTTCTTCACTCGACTCTTTGACAAATGCCTTGTTCATGATGGTCCATTGGCTGCAGCAAGCGACTGCCTATCAAGGGTACACGATCAGGACAATGAGACAAATCGCAGTTACACGCTTCCCTTTTTTGAAACCTTTGCTATAATCTCGTTTCTGCGTGCGGCTGTAGCTCAGTTGGATAGAGTACTTGGCTACGAACCAAGGGGTCGTGGGTTCGAATCCTGCCAGCCGCACCACTTATTCGAGGGCCTCCCTCCCGGGAGGCCCTTATGTTTTACCCGGATTTATCGCAGTATCATGGCGTTACCTGTTTAGCGTGCGGCTGTAGCTCAGTTGGATAGAGTACTTGGCTACGAACCAAGGGGTCGTGGGTTCGAATCCTGCCAGCCGCACCATCTTATGAAGGGCCTTCCAGTCGGAAGGCCCTTTGTTTTTGTGCCAAACGTTTCCGCTGTATCGCCGCCGGATTCCGCGCCACGGTGACGCCTATCGCGGCGGCGACTGGATATCGCCGATTTGCCCGTCTGGCCTCGGCGTGTCATCAAACGACCCACCCGTGGTTTGCTCGCCAATCGGCTTCGCGCGCGTCCCATCCAGCGCCTGCGGCTGGTGCAACAGTTCTTCCACGCTATCGCCGAAGCGGCTTTGAACGAATGCCCGCAGCAACGCGACCTGCAAAGAGTCTCCGCGCCCCTCCACCGTGCGATGTCCGCCCTCAAAATCCGCCACGCAGTGAGCCGCGCCGTGATGGGTCCGCTCACGCACCTCCAGCCGCTGCGCGCGCTCCAGCACTGCCGCCGCCGCTTCCCATGAAGTAGAGGGCGTGAACCGGCCGTCCCATGCGCGGCCGCGGTCATTCCCGCGGATCGAGACTGTTTCACCGCTATCGGTAAAGTGGATTTCGCGCACGAAGTCGTGCAGGCTGCGGGCGACCCAGTAGTCGAGCGCGACGCCAGTGAGGTCAGCTACGTTCATAAGCGTTCTCCCTGAATGCAGGTGAGACTCGCGGGCAGCCAGGGCGTTCAGATTCGGACAGCCCCGCGGGGTGTGAGCTGCCCAAGGTGGCCGGAGGCACCTTGAGGCGCCTCCACCATCATCATGGATCAGTAATCCGCCCGTTCGCGGTCGATCCGCATGCCGCCGTCGTGACGGTGATGCCCTTCTTCGCTCGGCCGCTCGCGGGCAATGCGCATGACGTCCGGATTGGTGCGCACGCGCCGCATGACGTTGGCGAGGTGGACACGATCGCTGACCTGGATCACGAAACGCAGCACCGTGGATTCCTGCGACAGGTCTTCGTCCATCGCGATGTGAACGATGTTGGCGTCCGCCGAGGTGATGTCGGCCGCGACGCGGGCGAATACGCCCTTGGTGTTCTTGACCAGCACCTTCACCGCGACATCGAACAGACGTCCCGGCTGCGGCGCCCACGCGACGTCGATCCAGCGACCCGGATCGCGCCGATGAATACGCTGGGCGACGCGGCAATCGGTGGTATGAATCGCCATGCCGAGGCCGATGCCGATGTAGCCCATGATGTCGTCGCCCGGAATCGGGCGGCAGCACGCGGACAACTGCACCGACATGCCCTCGGTGCCGGTAATCACCACCGGCGGCGCGTGCGACGTTGTGCCGTCGCGCGAGCCGTCGTCGTCAGCATCACGGCCGCTCATCAGCACCTCGATGCGTTTGGCCATGACCGCCGCGACACGCCGGCCCAAGCCGATGTCGGCGAAAATTTCCTGACGGTTCTTGTTGCCCGTCCACTGCACGAGCTTTTCCCATGCTTCCGGCGTGACATTCGACAGCGCCAGCCCATAACCCTTGAGCGCCTGATCGACGAGGCGCTCGCCGAGCTGCACCGACTCGTTCAGACGCATTGTCTTCAGGTAGTGGCGAATGGCCGAGCGCGCCTTGCCGGTGCGCACGAAACCCAGCCACGCCGGATTCGGCTTCGAATACGGCGCGGTGATGACTTCGACGATATCGCCGCTCTTCAACTCGGTACGCAGCGGCAGTAATTCGTTGTTGATCTTCACGGCGACGCACTGGTTGCCCAGGTCGCTGTGGATCGAATACGCGAAGTCGAGCGCGGTGGCGCCGCGCGGCAGCGCCATGATCTTCGACTTCGGCGTGAACACGTACACCGCGTCCGGGAACAGATCGATCTTGACGTGCTCGAGGAATTCGCTCGAATCGCCGGCTTCGCTCTGGATGTCGAGCAGCGACTTCAGCCACTGGTGCGCGCGCTTCTGCACATCGTTGAGGTCGGCGCCGCCATTCTTGTAGAGCCAGTGCGCGGCCACCCCTGCTTCGGCGATCTCGTGCATCTTGCGCGTGCGCACCTGGAACTCGATCGGCGCGCCGAACGGGCCGACCAGCGTGGTGTGCAGCGACTGGTAGCCGTTCACCTTCGGGATCGCGATGTAATCCTTGAACTTGCCCGGCACCGGCTTGTAGAGCGCATGCAGCGCGCCGATGCAGGTGTAGCACTCCAGCGCGCTCTCAACCACCACGCGAAAGCCGTACACGTCGAGTACCTGCGAAAACGACAACTGCTTGTCGCGCATCTTCTTGTAGATACTGAAGATGGTTTTCTCGCGGCCGGTGACTTCGGCGTCGATTTTCGCGTCGGCAATCGCGCGCTGCACCGACTCCAGAATCTTGCCGACCACCTCGCGCCGGTTGCCACGCGCGGCCTTGACGGCCTTTTCGAGCGTGGCGTAGCGATGCGGGTTGAAGTTCGCGAAGCTCAGATCCTGCAGTTCGCGATAGGTATTGTTCAGGCCAAGCCGGTGCGCGATCGGCGCATAGATATCCAGCGTTTCGCGCGCCACGCGGCGGCGCTTTTCGTGCGGCACCGCGCCCAGCGTGCGCATGTTGTGCAGCCGGTCGGCGAGCTTCACCAGAATCACGCGGACGTCGCGCGCCATCGCCAGCAGCATCTTGCGGAAGTTCTCCGCCTGCGCTTCTTCGCGATTGCGAAACTCCATCTTGTCCAGTTTCGACAAGCCGTCGACCAGTTCTGCTACCTTGGCGCCGAAGCGCTCGGCGAGTTCGGCCTTGGTCACGCCCTGGTCTTCCATCACGTCATGCAGCAGCGCCGCCATGATCGACTGGGCGTCGAGATTCCAGCCGGCGCAGATTTCCGCGACGGCGACAGGATGCGTGATGTAGGGCTCGCCACTCTGGCGATACTGGCCGAGGTGGGCTTCGTCGCTGAAATGGAACGCCGCCTTGATGTCCTTGATCTCTTCCGGCTGCAGAAAGGCGGCTAAGGCGGACGTCAGCTTGGCGATCGAAACGACGTCATGCCGGCGCGGTTGCTCCGGCGTGGCGGTCGGCCCGAACAGATGGCGAAACGACTGTTCGAGGACCGCGTCGATGTACTTCCGTGCAGACGAGGGCGAGTCGGCGTCGTGTTCCACTTCCGTGGCGGTGGGCGGGGTAGCACTCAATTTCGCCTCCGTAGCGGTTAGGGTTGGACGCCGGTCTGTACGTTGCTGCAATTACGTGTGGCAAACGCGTGTGACAAACAAGGTTTGACAAACGCGCAATCGAAAACGGAACGATGCGCCTTAAACCGGCACCTTCTTCAGCATTTCGACGCCCACCTGGCCGGCTGCGATTTCGCGCAGTGCGACGACCGTGGGCTTGTCGCGGCTTTCGATCTTCGGCGTATGGCCTTGAGCGAGCTGACGCGCGCGATAGGTTGCGGCGAGCGCGAGTTCGAAACGGTTCGGGATCTGTTTGAGGCAGTCTTCGACGGTAATGCGGGCCATGTTGGGTTCCTTCTCAGTTGTTGCTTATTCTACCTTATGTGCTCGATACACCGCCGCGCTCACGCGTGTGGCAGGTGAATGCCGAGCTGCACGAAAAGCTGCGTGTGGCGTGCATATTGCGACGCGAAGCGCGAACGCGTCGCCGCCACGAGGCATTGCAGTTCGCTGAGCGCGCGATCGAAGTTCTCGTTGATCACGACATACTCCGCTTCCGCCGCGTGCGCCATCTCGCTGCCGGCCGCGAGCAGACGCCGCGTGATCACGTTCGGCTCGTCCTGACCGCGCTTTTTCAGACGTTCTTCGAGCGCATCCAGCGACGGCGGCAGGATGAAAATTTCGACCGCGTTATGAAACTGCTTCTTGACCTGTTGCGCGCCCTGCCAGTCGATTTCGAGCAGCACGTCATGGCCCATTTTCATCTGCTCCTCGATCCACAGACGCGAAGTCGCATAGTAGTTGCCATGCACTTCCGCGCTTTCGAGGAACTCGCCGGCCGCGTGACGGGTGAGGAAATCGTCGACCGTCGTGAAATGGTAATGCTCGCCGTCCTGCTCTTTCGGACGCGGCGGGCGCGTTGTGTACGAAATCGACAGGCGGATCGCGTCGTCGCCGGCGAGCAGCGCGTTCACGAGTGTCGACTTGCCCGCGCCCGAAGGCGCGACAACCATGAACAGATTGCCGGGATAAGCACCGGCGTACGGATTGCGCGGTGCGCTATGTTCGCGTGTGTGGTCGGTCATGTTCGTGTTGCTCCAGCCTTATTCCAGGTTCTGTACTTGCTCGCGCATCTGTTCGATGAGCAGCTTCAAGGTCATCGACGAATCGGCCAGTTCCTTCGCGGCCGCCTTCGAGCCGAGCGTGTTCGCTTCGCGATTCAGTTCCTGCATCATGAAGTCGAGGCGCTTGCCGACCTTGCCGCCCTTCTGGATCACGTGACGCGTTTCGTTCAGGTGCGCCGTGAGGCGCGACAGCTCTTCGGCGATGTCGATGCGGATGCCGTACATCGTCACTTCCTGGCGAATCCGTTCGTTGATTTCCTCGCGCGAAACGCTCGTCGCAGCCGTATCCGGCGCGGCAATGCCCAGTGCTTCCTGCAGACGCTCGACAATTTTCTGCTGATGCTTCGCGATCAGCTCCGGCACGAGCGGCGTGATCTTCGTCACGATCGCTTCCATCTCCGTGACGTTGGCAAGCAGCATGGTCGCGAGTTGCGCGCCTTCGCGGGCACGCACGTCGATCAAATCGGTAATTGCCTGCTTGCCGCACGCGAGCACCGCGTCGCGCAGCACTTCGGGCGCCACGCCGCTTTCGGCCAGAATGCCGGGCCAGCGCAGAATTTCGCCGGTGCGCAGACGCCCTGCTTCCGGAAACGTCGACAGCACGCTGCGTTCGAGCAGGGCGAGCTGCGTGAGCGCGTCATGATTGATCGAACCGGCGTTGGCGGACTGTTCGCTACGCTGCAGATTGATACGGATATCCACCTTGCCGCGCGAGAGCTTGTTCATCAGCATTTCACGCAACGTCGGCTCGCTCGCACGCACGTCTTCCGGCATGCGGAAGTTCAGGTCGAGAAAGCGCGAGTTCACGGTGCGCAGTTCGACCGAGACGCTCACGCCACCCGTGCCCGAGGCCGCGACGAGTTCGCGCGTGGCGCTCGCATAGCCAGTCATGCTGTAGATCATGGTATTTCTCGAGAGTGTGGCCATGCATAGGGCGATGGCCGGAGAGTCGAATCGCCCGGCGTGTACGAGGCGCGGGGCGGAGAATCCGCATTATCCCATTTTTGGCGCAAGAGCCGCCCCGTGTGCACCGACGGCGCACGCGCACGCCTCCTGCGGCCGACCCGCGCCGCGCGACAGACGCTGTTAGGCGGTAAAATCGCGGTTTCCCTTCCGCTTTTCCTCCACACCGATCCCAACATGACCAATCAGACTCAACGCCCCAGCGGCCGCCAGGCCAATCAGCTGCGCGACGTGCGCATCACGCGGCACTACACGAAGCATGCGGAGGGCTCGGTGCTGGTCGAATTCGGCGACACCAAGGTCATCTGCACGGCCAGCATCGCCGAATCGGTGCCGTCGTTCCTGCGCGATCGCGGCCAGGGCTGGCTGACCGCCGAATACGGCATGCTGCCGCGCGCCACGCACACCCGCAGCGACCGCGAAGCCGCGCGCGGCAAGCAAACCGGCCGCACCCAGGAAATCCAGCGCCTGATCGGCCGCGCGCTGCGCTCGGTGTTCGATCTGGAGAAGCTCGGGGCGCGCACGCTGCATATCGATTGCGACGTGATCCAGGCGGACGGCGGCACGCGCACGGCCAGCATCACCGGCGCTTTCGTCGCCGCGCATGACGCCGTGGCGAAGCTGCTGGCCACCGGCCGCATCGAAAGCTCGCCGATCACCGATTACGTCGCGGCGATTTCGGTCGGCGTGTACGACGGCCTGCCGGTGCTCGATCTCGACTACGACGAAGACTCGCAATGTGACACCGACATGAACGTGGTGATGACAGGCGCGGGCGGCTTCGTCGAAATCCAGGGCACCGCCGAGGGCGTGCCGTTCTCGCGCGACGAAATGAATGCACTCCTGGATCTGGCGAGCGACGGCATCAATACCCTGATCGCGAAGCAGAAAGCCGCGCTGGAGCAAAAGGGTGAGTGACGTTAGTCAAAGCGGCGGTGCCGTGTCGGGCTCGCTGCTGAAGAAAGTCGTGCTGGCGTCGAACAACGCCGGCAAGCTGCGCGAGTTCGCGGCGCTGCTCGGCGCGGCCGGCATCGAGTTGATCCCGCAAGGCGAGCTGAACGTGCCCGAGGCGGAAGAGCCGCACCCCACTTTCGTCGAAAACGCGCTGACCAAGGCGCGTCACGCGGCCAAGCTCACCGGCCTGCCCGCTCTCGCCGACGACTCCGGCTTATGCGTGCGCGCATTGCGCGGCGCGCCAGGCGTTTATTCGGCGCGTTACGCACAACTCGCCGGCGGCGAGAAAAGCGACGCGGCGAACAACGCGCGTCTCGTTTCCGCGCTACAGGGCGAAACCGATCGCCGCGCATACTACTACTGCGTGCTGGCGCTCGTGCGTCACGCCGACGATCCCGAACCGCTGATCGCCGAGGGCCGCTGGCAAGGTGAAATACTCGATACACCACGCGGCGCGCATGGTTTCGGCTACGACCCGTACTTCTTTCTGCCGTCGTTGAACGCGAGCGCGGCGGAACTCGAACCAACGGTGAAGAACGCCAGCAGCCATCGCGCAATCGCGTTGCGGCAACTGCTCGCGCGTCTGACGGAGGAAGCGTGATTCCGATCAAGCCGGCCCCTGCCGATATCGGCAACGGCATCATCAAGGCCTTTACCTCGCCGGGCAGCATTCGCCTCACGTCGTTGCCGCCGCTCGCGTTGTATATCCACTTTCCGTGGTGTGTGCGCAAGTGTCCGTACTGCGACTTCAATTCGCATGAATGGAAAGGCGACACCTTCCCGGAAGCCGACTATCTCGATGCCCTGCGCGCCGATCTCGAACTGGCGCTGCCGCTCGTGTGGGGCCGTCAGGTGCATACGGTGTTTATCGGCGGCGGCACGCCGAGTCTGTTGTCGGCGGCGGGACTCGACCGCATGCTGTCCGATGTGCGCGCGCTGCTGCCGCTCGACGCAGACGCGGAAATCACACTCGAAGCCAATCCAGGCACCTTCGAAGCCGCCAAGTTCGCGCAGTTTCGCGCGAGCGGCGTGAACCGCTTGTCGGTCGGCATTCAAAGTTTCAATGAAGCGCATCTGAAGGCGCTCGGCCGGATTCACGATTCGGCGCAAGCGCGCCACGCCGTCGAGGTAGCAGCCACCACATTCGACAACTTCAACCTCGACCTGATGTTCGCACTGCCGCAGCAGACCCTCGCGGAATGTCAGGCCGACATTGAAACCGCGCTGGCCTACGCGCCGCCGCATTTGTCGCTGTATCACCTCACGCTCGAACCGAACACGCTGTTTGCGAAATTCCCGCCTGCGCTGCCGGACGACGATGCCTCCGCCGATATGCAGGACTGGATTCACGAACGCACAACGGCGGCCGGTTACGGGCGTTACGAAGTCTCCGCCTACGCGCAGCCGCATCGGCAGAGCAAGCACAATCTGAACTACTGGCGTTTCGGCGACTATCTTGGCATCGGCGCGGGCGCGCATACCAAACTGTCGTTTCCGAACCGCGTGCTGCGTCAGGTGCGCTACAAGCATCCCACCACCTTTATTGAGCAGGCAAAGGCGGGTACAGCGGTGCAGGAAGAACATGAAGTCGGACCACGCGATCTGCCGTTCGAGTTCATGCTGAACGCGCTGCGACTGGTGGAAGGGTTTCCAGTGCACCGCTTCATCGAGCGCACGGGGTTGTCGATGACCTCGATCGAACCGGCTTTGCAGGAAGCGGAACGGCGCAAGCTGATCACGCGCGATCACGAAAAGATCGCGCCGACACCGCTCGGCCAGGCGTTCCTGAACGATTTGCAGGAGCTGTTTCTGAAAGATCCGCAATGATTGCTGCGACGCCCGCCCCTTCCCTTTTCTCCGTCAGGCCGTCGTGGCTCGAGCGCAACGTGCTTTGAATTCCATGCACCACGGAGTCGCCATAGGCGACCGCCGCAATAGAGTTGGCAACCGCGGTTCGTCGAACGGCGGGGAAATTGCAAGCCCGCTACGGTTACGTACGACCGGACCTGGATGTGCCGGTGCGGCCTTTGGCTTTCGGCTTAGGCTTGTGGCGCCCACCGTTTGCGACCTTCTTGCCAGGCATAGACATAGACCTGTCTAACGGTACCGATATCGGCGCTGCGACGGGCGCAGGCCCTGCGCTACCGCTTTCCTGCGCCAACCACTTCTCTATCGCTTTCGCACGCTCGGAGATCGGAACCGGCGCTGTCTTCCCGTTGCCCTTTATGGCCAATGCGGGCCGGGCCGCGGCCAAACGGCCCGTCGTGCGTTCGCGTTCCTGCCGCACAAGCTCGGCGTATGAAACAAGAGCAGTCTGGGCGTCGTGGAAGGTCGACGGCGTTCCTTTCTGCTTCCGGGCCATCAAGCTGGACGACGCGGGAGCCGCGATCCGCTCCGGCGTGTCAGTGCGAAGCTTTGCCTGCGAAATGGTCGACACGAACGTGCCCGACTGATGTTCGCCCGCCGCTGATGCCGTCCGGCGACAAATTGCTGGAAGGCCCCATTTCTCGCAGACGTAACGTAAAACGCTTGTGTGGTCGTACAGCGTGTTGTCCACACCTTTAGCTACCCACGGAGAAACAAGAACGGCGGGAACGCGAACGCCTAGCTGGTTAAACGCGTAATTGTCGGTGTTCTCGTCTGGCGCCACCGTCGCAGGCGGCACGACGTGGTCGTAAAAGCCGCCGTGTTCGTCATAGGTGACGATGAGAAGCGTCGATTCCCACAACGACTGATTTGCCCGGATTGCGTTGTATACATCGGCTATAAGCTCTTCGCCGGCCACCACCCCGGCTGGCGAATGCTGGTCGTTTTCACCGCCGTGCAAGCCATCGAAATATCGTGGCTCAATGAAACAGTAGGCCGGGAAATCCGCTTCCGCTCCTTTGCAGTCGTCAAGGAATACATCCATCTCCTGAAAGCGGTCAGTGAAGTACAGGCGCTTCAAACGGCTGAGCACAATGGATTGCGGTACACCGCCGTGGTAAATCTTCCATGAAATGCCCTTGTCATTGAGCTCGTCGTAAATCGTTCGCTGGGTGTACCTTCCGAAAAACATGCGCACAGTGTCGATCACGCCGTCTGGCATGAGGACATCCCCAAGACTCGTACCGCTATGCACGAAGAAGCGGTTTGGCCAGGTCGGTCCCGGCATCGATGAGAACCACCGGTCGCACACCGTGAACGATTTCGCCAGCGCGTGCAATGCTGGCAAGTCGCCATCCTTGAAATACGCCATCACCTGGTCGGCTTCGGTAGCTGGAGCATTCGGGTTCTCACGTCGGAACTCGTCCACGAAATGCGCCATCCCGTCCGCAATCTGTCTGGTCACGTTTTCGAACTCGTGCGGAACTTTGAAATCTTTGCTGACGAACAGAGCAGCAGAGGGAGTCTGCTTGTGAGGCGCGTTATCTTTTTCGGCGTCAAGATTGACGCCGGGTTTCTGAGGGTCGACCCCATCGATGTCTGGATTGAACGCCTGGAGCGCCCCCAGCATGTGGTCGAAGGACCGGTTCTCCATCATGAGCACGATGACATGACGGATAGGGTCGCCGGGAAATGTGCTGACTGCGGCACCCTTTGTCGCCGCCGCGGCAAACCGTTCGGTAACCTGAAATTTGCGCGAAGTGGGTTCATTCTGCATGTTGCTGCGGCGCACGACCCGGCCGAGACCGCCTGACTTTGCGTTCAGGCGCTGCCGTGCAAGCGCATCGTCTGCGAAGAACTGGCTATATTGGCCTTTCGCCGGATCGAAGTACCCAATATATCCTCCCGAGTTCACTCCAAACGAATTCAGGTCGGTGCCGCAAAAATCGTTTCGCGCACCTTCTTCCTCGCCCGGAGTGAAATAGTGCGGCAAAACAAAGTTCGAAACGGTCACGCCATCGATGACGTACGTCTGGGTTTGCACAGCATCACACATTTCGAAAAAATGGTAGACGGTGCGACTATGGTCGTTTGGGTCCGGTCCTTGCACGAGCAAATTGCACTGCGGGTCACCGATAAGCTCGAGTGCTTCATGCGACAAGGTGGTTGACCATTCTTCGCCGAGCGTCTTGCAGAGGTCCAGATAGACAAATCCATATGGAATTCCGGAGAGGTTCTGGTCGTGATATCCGAGCACATCGTTTGAAGCAGCCGAGTCAAGGACATAAAGGATGGCGTCGCCGCGCAACTCTTTGAGTTGCGCGAGGTCGGTGTCCGGTCCAACGGGACCCTCGACACGAAGTCTGCCGCCAAATGCCCAGTAAGGCTCAAAATCTTCGGCAATCTGTCGATTGATGGCGCGGAGGACACGATGCATTTCCCGGTCCGCAATGCAACTCGTGCGGTTCACAACCGAAATCTGATACATGCCCACCTCCGCCTGCAGGATATTCGGAACTTGCCCTGAATGGCTCAACCGTGTGCGCCATGCGCGCCGAACTGCATTTTCTTTTCATGACCAGCATTGCCAGTGCCGCGTCGGCAACAGGCTGAACCGCGACGACAGACCTCGATATGGTCGTTGAAAATCACGAGTTACTCTGAACGGGAACTTGCCTGTCGAAATTGCTGGAAACCACTTCTTACCTTGCCCCGCGTTTGCAAGGAATTCCGCCAGCCCGTCCACCGTGGTTATCTCAGCGTATTTGCAACACGCGTTCTGCAAAATTCGACATACAGCAGACCGGCTGGCGCGCCCAGATGCCAAACTTTTTGATTTGTAAGCTTATACCGCGTGCCAGATAGGCCTCGCGCTTTGCGTTTGTCTATGTTCGGTAGCGCACATTGCCAACTCGTGTGATATGCCAAAGCGGCGCGATACCCAACCAGGTGAGACCCTTGGACGTGCGCCCGAGGTGTGCATTGCGACAGCGCCTGTGCACAGCCGAACAACGGGCACCGCCGGATACAAATCTATAGCCGCGTCGCGATTCAATCTGGACATTCTGGACGACGGCTTTCTCCACTATCAGACCGGCACGCTCGAGGGTTCATCGGGTTCTCCGGTCTACAGCGAGAACCGGGAGCTGGTTGCCCTTCATCATGCCGGCATCCCTGAGGTCAAGAACGGCCAGATCATCACGACTACCGGCGGCGTGTGGACCGACGACATGAGCGACGATGCGATCCACTGGGTCGCGAATGAAGGCATCCGCATCAGCGCAATCATTCAGGCTCTGAACGCCGTCCAACTTCCTGACAGCACTCAGGCTGCCATTCTGCACCGGTTGCTTCTCGACACGACTGGCCCGGCAGATGACATCAGTCAATTACTGACTGGAGCCAGGCAAGCTGGCGAAAGTCTCGCGCCACATGTCTATGCTCCACGCACTGCCGTTCCTGAAACCCGAGAGGCGTCGACGGTTCCGGCCGACGAGAAAGCACTGCGTTTCGACCCGGCGTATGACAAACGAGAAGGTTATGACGAAGGGTTTCCTGGAAACGGTCTAACCGTTCCGCTACCTGGTGTATCGCCCGAACGGGAAGATGAAATATATAAACAGGATGGTAAGGCTCTTGTTCTTCCCTATCACCACTCCAGCCTCGTCATGAACGGCACTCGGCGCATGCAAATGTGCTGACAGGCGTAGTTTTCGACAAGAAGCTGGTTGACAGTGACACGATGCCACCCGCCGCTTGATGCCAGATGGGACGCTGCACAGTCGGTGCACGTCCTCCAGTTTCATCGAGTTGGCGTTATCCAATTGCCGTTCATTGGTAACGGCGACGCTAGCGCCGCTCGCCGCGGCTCGAGTTTGGCGGGTGGGGCCGTTCCAACTGCAGCAGATGGGTCTATCTCCAGCGCGTTACCGCGCGCGGCCCGCACGACTTTCCGCTCCCGCTACTCAAACAGTTGTGCAGCCAATCTGGCGTTCGACGGCATGCCCGTGCGGTTGAGGTTTCGTGGCCAAATAAGTTACAATCGTCCGCTTGGAGGTGTGGCCGAGCGGTTTAAGGCACCGGTCTTGAAAACCGGCGAAGGAGTGATCCTTCCGTGAGTTCGAATCTCACCGCCTCCGCCAGACAACCAATGAACACGGGCCTTTCGGCCCGTTTTTCATTTGTAGCCGCCATTGTTGCGGCGAACCCGGCCAGCTTTCCCGCGCATCATTGGCGAGACGCCACAGCCACTTACACTGAGCGAACCTGAAACGGCCGTTTGCCGCGGACGCAGCAAAGGCTCACGGAATTCCCCTCCCCTCAATTTCCTCGCTCACCGGTCGATATCGAAGCTATCTGTCCCATCCGCACACGCCCGGGAGACGCTCATGAAACTCCGTTCGCTCGCTATCGCACTGGTTTGGATTGCCACAGGCGTGAGTGCGCCAAGCGCGTTTGCCGGCACGTCGGCAGCGTTGTCCGACGATGATAGCGCCGCCGTATTCGGCTCAGCGAGGTTGACGTCGATGCAGGACATTGGCGGCAACGCGAGGATCGCTGGATCAACGGCATCGTTGGGCGCGGACGCATTGCGCGGCGCAAGCGGCAATATCGGCGTCAATCTCGCCGCCGGTGCGCTCAATGCGCAGGCAAACCAGATCACGCTGATCAACACCCCGCATGCCGACATCTCGACGCAACAGAACGTACACAGCGTCGCGCAATTGCCCGGCAACTCGACTGCCGAGCTCGGCGCCGGCGCGCTGTCACGCGTCAGCGGTAACGTGGGTGTGAACGTCGCGTCCGGTGTGGGCAATGCTCAAGTGAACGCACTTGTAATTCACTAGAGACGATTGCGACTCGCGTGACGGCACCGTCTTCCGCGGAGACGGAAGCAACGGAAAGTCACGCACGAAGTAGCCGCTGCGCACGCCCCACGTAACGGTTCACGCGATTCGCCGAGAAACGCTAGAACCACAGTCTGGCAGCCCGCTTGCCGCTCACGGCACACTTCACGCGCTAAGCATTTCCAGCTTCTCCCGCGCGTCCGCGCAACGGCGATTCAGGTCGCGATGCATTAACTGGCTGTCGAGCAGCGCTGAAACATCCGACAAACCGTAATCAAAGCGCAAGACGTATTCGATGTCTGTGTAATCGTGATAGGCGCCGCTGTCTGCCAGCTTCTGCGCTTCAGCGAAGGCAGCCTGTTGCCGCTCGCCGTTCATCAAATCTCTAATCGCCATGATTGCCGCTCCGAGGAACAGTGACGCCATCATAGCAACGCAAAATGAGCGGTACGGTCGCGCGCACGCAACACCTGGTGTTTTCCGTAGGCGTTCCGTCGCGCACAGGTGACGCACTCATGCACGCCGAGCTCAAGCCGCAACGACCGGCGCTTTCCTTCCATGCCACCGGACGACCAGAATCCGGCCGACGTAACACAGCGTGCCCGCGACGCCGATGACGATGCCCATGCCCTTGGGCGAACCATCCTGCCACAGCCCGACCGCAAGACTCGACAGCGCGCCGAGCGCCAGCTGAACCGCGCCGAACACCGCAGCAGCGGCGCCGGCGTTCATCGGATAGCGATGCATCAGATCGGTCGTGCAGTTAGCGGACAGCAGGCCCACTACACCGACCACGAAGAACAGACCGAACACGATCGACCACAGCCCGCCCCAACCGGTCAGCGACACGAGACAGACGAACAATGAAGCGATGCAACTGACGGTGGCCGCGAAGGAAATGATCGGCAGCGAGCCGAGTTGGCCGACCAGACGCGTATTCATGAAGTTGCCCAACATGATGCCGACGATATTCAGCGCGAACAGGAAGCCGTAGTGCTGTGCCGACACATGAAAGTACTCGATGTACACAAACGGCGTCGCCGTGATGTAAGCGAACATCGACGCGAACGCCATGCCGCCGCAGAGCATATGCCCCCACGCAACCGGATCGCGCAGCAATTTTCCGTAAGCGCCAAACGATTGCAGCAACGCCGACTCCGCACGCTTCTCGCGCGGCCACGTCTCCGGCACTTTCAGGAATGCGGTGACCGCGCACACGCTGCCGAACAGTGTCAGCGCGATGAAGACGACACGCCAGCCGCCGAGCAGCAGCAGTTGTCCGCCGATGAGCGGCGCGAGCAACGGCCCGATCGACGTGACGATCGCGAGCATCGACAGCACGCGCGCCGCGTCCGTCGGCCCGTGCGCATCGCGGGCGATGGCGCGCGCCAGCACCGAGGCCGCGCCCGCGCCGAGCGCCTGGACAAAGCGGAACATCACCAGTGAGCCGATCGAAAACGACAGCGCGCATGCCACACTCGCCAGTGCATACATGATGATGCCGCCGAGGAGCACGGGACGACGTCCATAGGAATCCGACAGCGGACCGTAGAGCAGCATGCCGATCGAGAAGCCGAACATGAAACTGGTGAGCGTGGTTTGCGCTGAGCCTGTGCTGATGGTGAAAGCCTGCGCGATGGTCGGCAGGCTTGGCAGATACATATCGATGGAAATCGGCCCGCACGCGGCCAGCGCACCGAGCAACAGAATCAGCCGACCATCGGGCCGGCGTCTGGTGACGTGAGACATGGGAATCCAGATGAAGCGCCGCGCCGCTATCGACGGCGCAACGCGGTGAAACGGGGAAAACAGCAACTTGACAGGCTCGATTGTACGCGACGCCCCACCCAGCACCTGGACGCCCACCACGCGAAAGAACCGCAGACCCCGCACGCCCGAACAAACCAAAGACGCACACGACAAGAAGACCCACGCAAAGGCCCACCAACAAAGCGAAGAAAAGCCAAACCAAGAAGCACCGCATCGGCGCGCGCAGCGCCGCCGGAAGAATGACGGCCTGGTCACTCAGGTGGGGAGGTGCACAGGCCCAATCTCTACGGAGCCACGAACCCCTCCAAGCCAGGGGATCCGCTTAAGAATTAGCGGTTTGAGCCCGCTTTCTTTGCTTACTTTCTTTGCGGCGGCAAAGAAAGTGAGTGCCGCCCCGCACAGGGGCAACACTAATAGACCACTAACATAAAACAAACAAACACCAGCACCCGCAGGCAAACAAACCATCCAAACTCCACCGCCGCAGGCAAAAACCCTCTTCCCCCCGACTCCGGTACAATTTCCCCACCTACCCCCGGCCCCGCGTGCACCGCAGACCCAAGCCCATCACGCCGCCGGGCAACCGCATTCATCGAACACCCATGTCCAGAAACCAGACCCTCTTCGAGCGCGCGCAGCGCACCATCCCTGGCGGCGTGAACTCGCCAGTCCGTGCTTTCCGCTCCGTGGGCGGCACCCCGCGCTTCATCGAGCGCGCCGAAGGCCCGTACTTCTGGGACGCCGACGGCCAGCGCTACATCGATTACATCGGCTCGTGGGGCCCAATGATCCTCGGCCACGTGCACCCCGAAGTGCTCGAAGCCGTCCAGCGTGTGCTGACAAACGGCTTCTCGTTCGGCGCGCCGACTGAATCCGAAATCGAAATCGCTGAAGAAATCTGCAAGCTGGTGCCGTCGATCGAACAGGTTCGCATGGTCTCGAGCGGCACCGAGGCGACCATGAGCGCGCTGCGTCTCGCGCGCGGCTTCACCAACCGCAGCCGCATCGTCAAATTCGAAGGCTGCTATCACGGCCATGCCGACAGCCTGCTGGTCAAGGCGGGCTCCGGGCTGCTCACCTTTGGCAATCCGACTTCGGCGGGCGTGCCGGCGGATATCGCCAAGCACACCACCGTGCTCGAATACAACAACGTCGCCGAACTCGAAGAAGCGTTCAAGGCCTTCGGCAACGAGATCGCATCGGTGATCGTGGAGCCGGTGGCGGGCAACATGAACCTCGTGCGCGCCACGCCTGAATTTCTGCAGGCCTTGCGGCGCCTGTGCAGCGAGTATGGCTCGGTGCTGATTTTCGACGAAGTGATGTGCGGTTTCCGCGTCGCGCTCGGAGGCGCGCAAGAGGTCTACGGCATTACGCCGGATCTGACGTGCCTCGGCAAAGTGATCGGCGGCGGCATGCCGGCGGCGGCTTTCGGCGGCCGGCGCGACATCATGGCGCATCTCGCGCCGCTCGGTGGCGTGTATCAGGCGGGCACGTTGTCGGGCAACCCGATCGCGGTCGCCGCGGGCCTGAAAACACTGCAACTGATTCAGGCGCCGGGCTTCTACGAGACGCTCACCGCGCGCACCACCCGTCTCGCGCAAGGCCTCGCGACCGTGGCGCGCGAAGCGAAAGTGCCGTTCGCGGCCGATTCGCTCGGCGGCATGTTCGGCCTGTACTTCACCGAATCCGTTCCGACGAGCTTCGCCGAAGTCACAAAGAGCGACGTGCCGCGCTTTAACGCGTTCTTCCACAAGATGCTCGATGCGGGCGTGTACTTCGCGCCGTCGGCGTATGAAGCCGGCTTCGTGTCGATCGTTCATGACGACGCGATTGTCGACGCCACGATCGAGGCAGCGCGCGGCGCCTTCGCCTCGTTTGCGGCGTGAGCCGGCGGCCCGCCTAACTCGCAGCACAACCCAGCCCCTAGCCCAGCCACCGTACCCGAGCGGACCCCGATGTTTTCGCAAACCGATTTCGTCCATATGGAGCGCGCGCTCGCGTTGGCGAAGCGCGGCATGTACACCACCGACCCGAATCCGCGCGTCGGCTGCGTGCTCGTCAAGAACGGCGAGGTGATCGGCGAAGGCTTCACGCAACCGGCCGGCCAGGATCACGCTGAAGTGCGCGCGTTGAAGGACGCGCGTTCGCGCGGCCACGATCTGCGCGGCGCCACCGCTTATGTGACGCTCGAGCCGTGCAGCCATTTCGGCCGTACGCCGCCGTGCGCGAATGCGTTGATCGACGCGCAGGTCGAGCGCGTGGTCGCGGCGATGGAAGATCCGAATCCGCAAGTCTCCGGGCGCGGTCTGAAGATGCTGCGCGATGCCGGCATCGAAGTGCGTTGCGGGCTGCTCGCCAACGAAGCGCACGAACTGAATATCGGCTTCGTGTCGCGCATGACGCGCGGCCGCCCGTGGGTGCGCATGAAAGTGGCTGCGTCGCTGGATGGCCGCACGGGTCTGCCCTCAGGCGTCAGCCAATGGATTACCGGCGAGGCGGCGCGCGCCGATGGTCACGCGTGGCGTGCCCGTGCGTCGGCGATTCTGACCGGCATCGGTACCGTCAGGGAGGACGATCCGCGCATGACCGTGCGCGCCGTCGACACGCCACGCCAGCCGCACCGCGTGCTGATCGACAGCCAGCTCGACGTGCCGCCCGAGGCGCAGATTCTCGCCGGCGCGCCCACGTTGATCTTTTGCGGCAACCTCGACGAGCGCCATACCGAACGCGCTGCCGCGTTGCGCGACCGTGGCGCGGAAATCGTGCAACTGGCCAATGCGGCCGGCAAAGTCGATCTGCCTGCCATGCTTAAAGTGCTCGGCGAGCGCAATGTCAACGAACTCCATGTCGAGGCGGGCTACAAGCTGAACGGCTCATTGCTGCGCGAAGGCTGTGTCGACGAACTGCTGGTCTATTTCGCGCCCAGCCTGCTCGGCGCGGACTCGATGAGCATGTTCAGTCTCGCCGCACCCGAAACGCTCGATGAGCGCGTGCAACTGAGTTTTCATGCCGTCGACCGGATCGGCGACGACCTGCGGATTCTCGCGCGCTTCGTGCCCCGTGTGGCGCCTCGTCACGCACCGGACGCCGAGCCGCAAACCGAGCCCGCACCCCAACCTACTTCGAATTGATCAAGGAACCAGCACGATGTTTACAGGAATCGTCGCGGCGGTCGGCCGCATCGAATCAGTCAAACCCCTCGGCACGAATGGCGACGCGGGCGTACGCCTGAACGTCGAAGCCGGCGGCCTCGATCTCACCGACGTGCAACTCGGCGACAGCATCACGATTCAGGGCGCGTGCATGACGGTCGTGGAAAAAACGGCGCATTCGTTCGAAGTCGATGTATCGCGCGAAAGCCTGAACTGCACGGTCGGCCTGGGCGAGCCTGGCGAAGTCAATCTCGAGAAAGCGCTGCGTGCGCACGACCGGCTCGGCGGCCACATCGTCTCCGGGCACGTGGACGGCCTCGGCACGGTCACGCATTTCGCGCCGGTCGGCGAATCGCACGAACTGCGCGTGCTGGCGCCGCGCGAGATCGGCCGTTACCTCGCTTTTAAAGGCTCGATCACCGTCAACGGCGTGAGCCTGACCGTCAACTCGGTGAAAGACCGCGACGACGGCTGCGAGTTTTCGATCAACCTGATTCCTCACACGGTTCAGGTCACGTCGCTAAAAAACCTGCACGACGGATCGCAGGTGAATCTGGAGATCGATCTGATTGCGCGGTATGTGGAGCGCATGCTGTCGACCTCGCAGAACGCCGGTTAATCGAACCGCTGCAAACGCCTGAGGGCGCCGCACCCTCGGCGATCTCTTCCCCACCCGATCGAAACCGGCACCCACGCGGCCAGTGCCGCGGCCTGGCGGCCGCAAACCCATGCCAGTGGCCCTCTTCCGGCCAAAGCAACTGGCCAGACGGCCTATGCCGTCCGGCGCAGGCGACTTGGCGGCGCGCGTGGCGTAAAATACGCGCTTTCCCGAAAAAACCCGCCAACATGACGCTCGCCTCCACTTTAGAGATCATCGCCGAACTAAAAGCCGGCCGCATGGTGATCCTCGTCGACGAAGAAGACCGCGAAAACGAGGGCGACCTCGTGATCGCCGCCGAATTCGTCACGCCGGAAGCGATCAACTTCATGGCCCGTTACGGCCGTGGTCTGATCTGCCTGACGCTCACGCAGGAGCGCTGCAAGCTGCTGAACCTGCCGCTGATGACCTATCGCAACGGCACGCAATACGGCACGGCGTTCACCGTCAGTATCGAAGCGGCCGAAGGCGTGACCACCGGCATTTCCGCAGCCGACCGCGCCCGCACCATCGCTGCAGCGGTCGCGCCGGACGCGAAGGCCGAGCACATCGTGCAGCCGGGTCACGTGTTCCCGATCATGGCGCAGCCCGGCGGCGTACTGGTGCGCGCCGGCCACACCGAGGCCGGTTGCGACTTCACCGCGCTGGCAGGCCTTACGCCGGCGGCGGTGATCTGCGAAGTGATCAAGGACGACGGCACGATGGCGCGCCTGCCGGACCTGATGGAATTCGCCAAAGAGCACGATCTGAAAATCGGCACGATTGCGGACCTGATTCACTATCGCAGCCGCACTGAATCGATCGTCGAGCGCATTTGCGAACGCACCATGCAGACCGCGCACGGCGCATTTCGCGCGGTGATGTATCTCGACCAGCCGAGCGGCCAGCCGCATATCGCATTGGTGCGCGGCACGCCCAACGCGGAGCACGACACGCCAGTGCGCGTGCACGAGCCGCTGTCCATGCTGGATCTGCTCGAAGTCGGCAAATCGACCCACTCGTGGACGCTCGATGCAGCCATGAAAGAGATCGCCCAGCGCGATCTGGGCGTGATCGTGCTGCTGAATTGCGGCGACTCGAAGGAACATCTGGTCGACGTGTTCAAGGCGTTCGACTCGAAAGAAAAAGCCGAAGCGCTCAAACGCCGGCCGGTCGACTTCAAGACGTACGGCATCGGTGCGCAGATTCTGCGCGAACTCGGTGTCGGCAAGATGCAGGTGCTGTCGAACCCGCGCAAGCTGGGCAGCATGTCCGGCTACGGCCTCGAAGTCACGGGCTTCGTGCCGATGCCGGGCAGCACCGCGCAGGCTCCGCAACAAGGCTGATCCGACCATTCACGCGCTTAAGCGCCAACTCAAAACACTACGGAATTCACATGGAAATCGGACAATACCAACCGAATCTCGACGGCGACGGACTGCGTATCGGCATCGTCCAGGCGCGTTTTAACGAACCCGTCTGCAACGGCCTTGCCGACTCCTGCATCGAAGAACTGGAACGTCTCGGCGTGACCGGCGAAGACGTGCTGCTGGTTACGGTGCCGGGCGCACTGGAAATCCCGCTGGCCCTGCAAAAGCTCGCCGAAAGCGCGCAATTCGACGCGCTGATCGCGCTGGGCGCGGTGATTCGCGGCGAGACTTATCACTTCGAACTGGTGTCGAATGAAAGCGGCGCGGGCATTACGCGCATCGGCCTCGACTTCGGCATTCCGGTCGCCAACGCCGTGCTGACCACCGAAACCGACGAGCAGGCTGTCGCGCGCATGACCGAAAAGGGTCGTGACGCAGCGCGTGTGGCCGTCGAAATGGCCAACCTCGCGGTTGCGCTCGAACAACTCGGCGGTGACGACGAGGAAGAAGACGAAGAAGAGGAAGAGGCATGAAGAGCGCACGCCGACGCTCCCGCGAACTGGCCACGCAGGGGCTTTACCAGTGGCTGCTGTCGGGCTCGCCCGGCGGTGAAATCGACGCGCAACTGCGCGGCGCGCAAGGCTTCGACAAGGCCGACCACGAACATCTGGACGCCATCCTGCACGGCGTGATCCGCGACTCGGAGGCCCTCTCCGCCGCGATCGCACCGTGCCTCGACCGTCCAATCGAACAGCTCTCGCCGGTCGAACGCGCCGTGCTGCTGGTCGCCGCGTTCGAACTGAAGAATCACGTCGACATCCCGTATCGCGTGGTGATCAACGAAGCGGTTGAACTCGCCAAGACTTTCGGCGGCTCGGACGGCTATAAGTACGTGAACGGCGTGCTGGACAAGTTGTCGGCGACACTACGCGCCGATGAAACGCAGGCTGCCCGCAAACGTTGAGTAGCAGGCGCACGCCTTGTGCGCCCTCGCCGGCATCGGCGAAAACTGGCCGTCTGCAAGGACGCCGCTTCGCGCATGATCATCATGTGCCAGGCGCCGTCCCGCTTTTGCTTCTGAACTGGATTTGATCGTATGAACTCCGTGACCGAACCCTTGGTGCGGCTTGCCGCCCGCGTCGATGCCATCCAGCCTTTCTATGTGATGGAACTGGCCAAGGAGGCCGCGCTGCTCGAGCGCGCGGGGCGCGACATCATTCATATGGGAATCGGCGAACCCGATTTCACCGCGCCTGAGCCGGTCATCGAGGCAGCGGCCAGCGCGCTGCGCCGGGGCGTCACGCAGTACACCAACGCACTAGGCCTGCAGCCGCTGCGTGAGGCGATCTCGGCGCATTACGCCGAGGCTTATGGCGTCAGTGTCGATCCGGCCCGGATCGTCGTTACCGCGGGCGCTTCGGCCGCGCTGCTGCTGGCCTGCGCGGCGCTGGTGGATCGCGACGACGAAGTGCTGATGCCCGATCCATGCTATCCGTGCAACCGCCATTTCGTGATCGCCGCCGAAGGCAAGCCGGTGATGGTGCCAAGCGGCCCAGCCGAACGTTTCCAGCTCACCGCAGCCGATGTGGAACGTCTGTGGAACGAGCGCACACGCGGCGTGCTGCTGGCGTCGCCCTCGAACCCCACCGGCACGTCGATCGAACCTGCCGAGCTCGAGCGGATCGTCAAGGCCGTACGGGCGCGTGGCGGCTTTACGATCGTCGATGAAATCTACCAGGGTCTCAGTTACGACGCGAAGCCCGTCTCGGCACTCTCGTTTGGCGACGATGTGGTGACCGTCAACAGCTTCTCGAAGTACTTCAACATGACCGGCTGGCGTCTCGGCTGGCTGGTGGTGCCGCCGGCGATGGTCGGCGCGTTCGAAAAGCTCGCGCAAAACCTGTTCATCTGCGCGTCGGCGCTCGCGCAGCACGCGGCGCTGGCCTGCTTCGAACCGGAGACGATCGCCATCTATGAAGCGCGCCGCCTCGAGTTCAAACGCCGCCGCGACTTCATCGCGCCGGCGCTCGAATCGCTGGGTTTCACGGTGCCGGTGATGCCTGACGGCGCCTTCTATGTGTACGCCGACTGCAGCACGGTTGCGCATCCGGCAGCCGGCGACAGCGCCGCCCTCACCAAGGCGATGCTGCACGACGCCGGCGTGGTGCTTGTGCCTGGCATGGACTTCGGCACCTATGCGCCAAAGCAATACATCCGGCTGTCGTACGCGACCGCTTATCCGAAACTGGAAGAAGCCGTCGAGCGACTGGCCAGGCTGTTCGGGCGGCATTGAGCATCGAGCTGACGGACAGCGCCCAGGTAAGCGGCCAGGATTTGATGACAAACCGGCCGCGCTGCCGAGCGCGGAAATGAAAAAAGGACACTCGCGAGTGTCCTTTTTTTCTGGCCGGCCGCCGCTTTCGCCTCATGCCAACCCGTCTTCTATACCTGCCTCAAGCGCCCAGCTCCGAAGACGATGCCACATGCTTGGCAGCATTCGCGCTGGCGTCGTCCTGGTCAGACACCGGCGTCTTCGTCGTTGCAGCGCTCAGCGGATGAGCGGCGTCGAGCGTCATCTGCACGCGCTTGCCACTGGCTGCCGCAGTAGCCGGAGCCGTGTTCGACGCCGTCAGAACCGGCGCCTGCGGTGCGTTGATCGGCACCTTGCGGCCACGCGCCACATCGCGCAGACGGCCACGCTCAGCCATCACCTTGGCGCCATAGCCACCGTCGTCCTGCGAGGTCGAACCGACGTACAGACGCAAACCACCCGGCAGTGAACCGCCGCGTGCGATGCAGTCCTTGAGCACCAGCGCGCCCACCTTGATGTTCGCGACCGGTTCAAGGGCCGCGCTCTGGCCGCCGAAATACTGGAACTTGTCCGAATGCACCTTGGACATCACCTGCATCAGGCCCTGCGCACCCACACCGCTCTCGGCATAAGGGTTGAAGCCCGATTCGATCGCCATCACGGACAGCAGCAGCAAAGGATCGAGACCGACTTCACGGCCGGTGTCGAACGCAGCCTTCACAAGCTCGCCGACGGGCTCCTGAGCGACGCGATAGCGCCGCGCAAGATAGGAGGAGACCAGATCCTGCTCACGGGTCGAAACCAGCACGCGATCGTCGCGTGCGTCAGCAGAAACGCGCTGAGCCGGAATCAGGCGCGCCAGCGCGGTGACGCTCTGCATGGTGCGCGGGTCGAGGCCGTTCAATGCCGCCACGCCCATACCGGTCGTGCCGGTGTTGTCAAAAGCGCCGTCGTAGCTGGTATTGCTCGCGGTGACGCCGGTGTTGCCGTTGTTCGCGCCGCTGGCGGCGTCGTTGCTGGTCGAATTAGCGGACAGCGACTCGTCGGCGGAAGCCGCAGGCGGTCCGAAGGCCGGCAGCGGGTTGCCCTGCAGCAGACGCGCAGGACCGGCTTGCACAGCAGCCGAAATGACCGGCATCAGCTTGGCGGCGAGGGTGCCGCGCCAGGCCGGCATCAGCCACAGTACGAGTGCCAGCACGACAGCGAAACCACCGACAATGCTAAACAGGTGATGACTCATTCGCGTCCCGCGACGCAACGCACCACGCACGACTTGCGCAATACGTTCATCGGGACGCCACGATAACCAGGCGTTCATTCAGATCTCCCATGTTGCATGATCCGCGAACTCCGCCGGTGCAACAGGCGGTACGACATGCTCGCTGAATCAAGACATCGCGCGCTCTGTCTGGTTAGGGCAGCAGCGACGTCGGGAAAACGGCAAATACCGTTTGTGGGGAGCCATCTTGAAAGAGGTCCGCGGCATGCCAAAAAACATGCGGGCGGTTGGCTCCCACGCGAAAAACCAGCGTCAGTCGGCGCTGGCGAGGACTTCATCTAGGCCGACAAATACCGTGCAGGGAGTCGGTAAGCGGTGACGCGCTGCGTCAAAAGGGACCGGGGGCAGTGGTAAAAAGGTTCACGCCCTGCAACCAATGTGGACGGATTCTATGCAGGGTTTTATAGATCGTCAACACTATAAAAAGGCAAATGTATAACTATTTGTAATAATGAACAGTGTTCAGCGCCCCGAAAACCGCGCGGTACGCGCTTCTTGAGCTATCTCAATTCCCTTTGGATAATCCGGCCATTTAGCGAATCTACGTGCGGCAGCTAACGCAGGTAAAATCGACAATTGTTCTGGCGCCGCGAAGCCCTGTCGCGCCGTCCCTTCCGCCGCTCGCGCGGCCCTCTACAGCACCTGATGAAATACAAAGACCTGCGCGATTTCGTCGATCGTCTCGAGACGATCGGGGAACTACGCCGTATCCCGCAAAACGTTTCGCCAATCCTGGAAATGACCGAACTGTGCGACCGCGTGCTGCGTGCCAACGGTCCGGCGTTGCTGTTCGAGAGCAAGCAGGAGCATGCGTTCCCGGTGCTCGGCAACCTGTTCGGCACACCGCGCCGGGTCGCGCTCGGCATGGGTGTCGACGCAGCAGGCGAAGGCGACGGCGCCGCGCTGGAATCGCTGCGCGACGTGGGTCGTCTGCTATCCGCATTGAAGGAACCGGAGCCGCCAAAAGGGCTCAAGGACGCCGGCAAACTGTTGTCGCTGGCGAAGGCAGTGTGGGACATGGCGCCGAAGACGGTGAGCGCGCCGCCTTGCCAGGAAATCGTCTGGGAAGGCGACGATGTCGACCTCGGAAAGTTGCCGATTCAGACCTGCTGGCCCGGCGACGCGGGCCCTCTGATCACATGGGGCCTGACCGTCACAAAAGGCCCAAATAAGAGCCGACAAAATTTAGGCATATATCGCCAGCAATTGATCGGACGTAACAAACTGATCATGCGCTGGCTCGCGCATCGCGGCGGCGCACTCGACTTCCGCGAGTTCGCGCTGCTCAATCCGGGCAAACCGTATCCCGTGGCCGTGGTGCTGGGCGCCGATCCCGCGACCATCCTCGGCGCGGTTACACCGGTGCCCGACACGCTCTCGGAATACCAGTTCGCCGGGCTGCTGCGCGGCGGGCGCACCGAGTTGGCCAAATGCATCACGCCGGGCGTCGACAGCTTGCAGGTGCCCGCGCGCGCGGAAATCGTGCTGGAAGGGTTTATCCACCCGCAGGAAGGCACGCCCTCGCCCGCCCCCGCAGGTGCGCCGCCGCGTCCGGTGAAAGGCGCATCCGCCGCCTACGAACACGCGCTGGAAGGCCCCTATGGCGACCACACCGGCTATTACAACGAGCAGGAGTGGTTCCCCGTCTTCACGGTCGAGCGCATCACGATGCGGCGCGACGCGATCTACCACTCCACCTACACCGGCAAACCGCCCGACGAGCCCGCCGTGCTCGGCGTCGCGCTCAATGAAGTATTCGTGCCGCTGTTGCAGAAGCAGTTCGCTGAGATCACAGACTTCTATCTGCCGCCCGAAGGATGCAGCTACCGGATGGCGATCGTGCAGATGAAGAAGAGCTACCCCGGCCATGCCAAACGCGTCATGTTCGGCGTGTGGAGCTTCCTGCGGCAGTTCATGTACACCAAGTTCATCGTCGTGGTCGACGAGGACGTGAATATCCGCGACTGGAAGGAAGTGATCTGGGCGATCACCACGCGCATCGATCCGTCGCGCGACACCGTACTGGTGGATCGCACGCCGATCGACTATCTGGACTTCGCCTCGCCGGTCGCGGGGCTCGGTTCGAAGATGGGTCTCGACGCGACCAACAAATGGCCAGGCGAAACCGATCGCGAATGGGGTCGCCCGATTGTGATGGACGCCGCGGTCAAGCAGCGCATCGACACGCTATGGAATGAATTGGGCCTGTAAAACAGGCTCCGAATAACAAAACAGATGGTGCGCGGATGCATGCTTTTTCAATGATGTCGGACGGTTTTTTTCTATCGTTGTCGTTGTGCCTGGATATCGGTCTTGTCAACGTCGCGATGATTTCGTTGACGCTATCGCATGGGTTCAAACCGGGTTTCTGGTTGGGTCTCGGTTCCTGTGTCGGCGATCTGATTTACGCGGCGCTCGCGCTTGCGGGAATGGCCGCATTGCTGCAATTCGAATCGGTGCGCTGGGTCGTGTGGATTGGCGGCGCGGCGATACTGTTGTTCCTTACCTGGAAGATGGCCCGCGAAGCGATGTTCCCCGCGTCGGCGCCGCCGGTCGCCGGCGAGGCGGATGCGAGCGCTCCGCATCTGTCCGCATGGCGTGGCTTTTTGCGCGGCGTGCTGCTGGCGGTGTCGTCGCCTTCGGCGATTTTGTGGTTCGCTGCAGTGGGCGGGGCGCTGATCGCGAAAGCGGGTGCCACGAGTGCGACGACCGCGCCGGTGTTTCTCGGCGGTTTCTTTCTCGGTGGCCTGTGCTGGACGATTTTTATCTGCGGACTCGGCAGTCACGGACGCAAGCGCGCCGGCAGCGGATTGCTGCGCGCCTGTCACGTCTTGTCGGCGGTGCTGTTTGCATACTTCTCGTATAGCGTGATCGTGAACGGCTATCGCGATCTGATCGTGCAGACCGCGCGAGTGGCAAGCTAAGTAAAACGGCTCGCTGTGGCGAGCCGTTTTACCATCGGCGCAGCGTAGGTTAGCGCCATAAAACAACGCGGCAGAAACACAAACGGCATAACCCGGCGATCAAGCCGGCGTTACGCCGTCAACCTGCACCTACGTGTATCAATTAGCGGCGATAGTAGCCGTGGCCATAGCCGTGGCCGTAATACCCACGGTAGTAGCCGTGGTGATAATAAGGGTGGCCATAGCCACCATAATATCCACCCACTACGACTGCGGGCGGCGGTGCGTAATAAACCGGCGGGGGTGGCGGCGCGTAATAAACCGGCGGCGGCGCAGCATAAACCGGATAAGCCGGCGCAACTGGAACCCCGATCCCGATACCGACGGAAACGTGCGCCTGAGCAGCAGTAGCGAACCCCACACCGAGTGCAGCGGCAACAACAAACGGAACGATCTTTTTCACTTTATTCTCCTGGCGCGGCCCATTCAGGTCGCCGACTTCGCATGCCCTGCATGCCATGAAATCAATGTATCGAAAAAGACTTCGCGTCGTTGTTCGCATTTGTTGCAAATTGCAATTGATGGCGATAGACCGCAACACACGTTTTCGCGGCACGCTCAAGACGCCGCGCCTTACGCGCTGAAAATCAAGGGTTTGCGCGCGACGAACCGTAATGAACCGTCAGCCAAACGGCTTGGACCAGAAAAACGCTGACTTGCCAGTAATCTTTGATTACAAATTCGCTTCAATCCTGACAAGCGCGGTTGAAGCTCAACCGTCGCGCAAAAAAAATGCCCGGCGCAAACGCACCGGGCATTTCTCACTCGTGAGCCGACGATATTTCAGCCTACCTTCACATAGGCGAATTCTCTTGAGACGTTAGGCGGGACATAGGCGCCACTGATCCGCACGCGTGGCGTGAGGCGCTTTCTCTGGTCCCACCAGCGACGGCGCTGTGAATGCGTCAAGAACCGCAAGTGCTTTCGGTAAGAAAAAATACTCATCGTGACCTCCCGAATCTGACTGCGAGACAAAAACCCCCAGAACGACAACTGCCAAACCGGTTCAAGCCGAAATTGTGAGCAGTTTCCACGCCCGCGGGGCGCGCGCCGCCAGATGACGGATCCAGCGCGCCATATCGCGCGGAAACTGATCAGGGGAAAGCCCCCGCCCCGCAGCGCCACCGGGGGCGGATGCGCGATACTTCTGCTTTCCCATTCAAACGTTCAGTCTGGAGCAGGCAACCATGTCCCAGTCCTCTTTGCCGCGTCTCGGCTTCATCGGCGCGGGCCGGCTTGCGCGATGTCTTGCGCTCGGCTTCTCTCGCGCCGGCTATCCGGTCACGGCGGTGGCGAGCCGCACGGCGGCCTCGGCCAACCGGCTCGCCAGTCAAATTGCGCACTGCACGGCATGCGACGATCCACAACAGGTTGTCGATTCCGCCGATGTGGTCTTTTTAGCTGTTCCCGACGATAGCATCGGTACGACAGCGCACACACTGCGGTTCCCACCCGACGCTACCGGCAACTCCCACGACAAGGGACTCGTGCACTGCAGCGGCGCTTCACCGGTGGAACTGCTAGCACCGGCGCGCGATCAGGGCGCCGCAATCGGCGGTTTTCACCCACTTTACCTGTTTAGCGGCGACCTCGCCGACATCGAACGCATCGCCGGATGCTCGGTGACGATCGAGGCCGACGGCGCGCTCAAGGACACGCTGACGGCGCTCGCCGTCGCGCTGCGCTGCCATCCGCTCGCGATCCCGGCCGGCGGCCGCATGCTGTACCACGCGGCCGCGCACTATGCCGCCAGCTTCGCGCTGTGCAGCCTCGCCGAGTGCGTCGCGCTGTGGCGCACGCTCGGTTTTGCCGAAGACGACGCGCTGCGCGCGCTCCTGCCAATGCTGGCCGGCACCATCGAGACCGCCCGCGACAAGGGCCTGCCCAATGCGCTCGCCGGCCCCGTATCGCGCGGCGACACGGGCGTGGTGGAAAAGCAGTTGGCGCTGCTGGAGGGCCTCGGCGGGGACCACGCCGCGCTTTACGGCCTGTTGTCGCGGCGTGCGGTCGGCCTGGCCGAGCGCCGCGCGACGCCGCCCGCAGCGATCGAGGCCATCGCGCAGGCCGTTGAAGATTCGTTGAACCGTTCGCTGAATCAGGCTGCGGCAGGTGCAAGCGTCAAGTAAGCCGTGATAATGTGACGTCCGGCGCCGCGCGCAATCCGCCAGCGCCGCGCTTCGGGACCAACAGACGAGAACATACAATGATCAAGGTCAGCATCCTCTATCCGTATCGGGAAAACGGCCACTTCGACGTGGACTATTACTGCGTCACCCACATGCCGCTCGCGGCCAGGCTGTTCGGGCCGTCGCTGAAAGGCTGGTCGGTCGACGTCGGCATCAACGCCGGGCCGCCGGGAACGCCGCCGCCGTATGTCGCGTCGGGGCACTTCCTGTTCGATAGCGCGGACGATTTCTACAAGGTTTTCAAGCCGGCGGCGGAGCGCCTGACGGCGGATATTCCCAATTACACGGACGGTGGCAACGGCACGATTCTGATCAGCGAGATCAAGATTTCGCAGTAACTGCCGTTGAGGCAGGATGACCGGGTAACGTGTTGCGGATCGCCGGCCAGCTTTGCCCGAACACCGTGAGACTGAACTGCGGTGCTATCGCATGTAGGCGCCCTCCCGTGGGAGAAGCGCATGGAATCCAAATGAACCCGCCGGCGCGCCGATCGGTCTGCGCCGGGACCCCGCGGCCGATGAACGGCCGTCATCCGAAGGATAAGGACACGAGATGTTTGGCGATATCGCCCGTTTTCTGCTCAATACTGTCTTTACGCTGTTCGGCGCTGCGTTGCTGCTGCGCGCGTGGTTGCAGGTGGTGCGCATGCCGCCGTACAACCCGGTCACGAACGCGGTGCTGCACGCCACCAACTGGATCGTGCTGCCGCTGCGGCATATCCTGCCGAGCACACGCAAAATCGACTGGGCGAGCATCGTCGCAGCCCTGCTCGCCGCGATTGTCTACGTGGTCTCGATGGTGCTGCTCACCGGCGCCGATCCCCTCACGCTGCTGCCAACCCTGCTGATCGTCGCGCTGCTGACCGTCATCAAATGGGCGCTCAACCTGATCATCTGGCTGACGATCCTGATGGCGCTGCTGTCGTGGCTCAATCCGCGTTCGCCCGCCATGCCGATCCTGTATCAGCTGACGGCGCCGTTTCTGAACCCGCTGCGCCGCGTGGTGCCGCAACTCGGCGGAATCGACCTCTCGCCGATTCTGCTGTTCGTGATCGTGCAGGTGCTGCTGATGGTGGTGACGCGTGCGGCGGTTCAGCTGACTTACTTCGTGATCTGAACGGCGCCTGGCGCACCGGTTCGGCAAGGGCGGCGACAGCGCGATTTGCGCAAACCGCCCTTTCCCGCGTAGAATCATGCGCTCTGCGGGCGTCGTATAATGGTAATACCCTAGCTTCCCAAGCTAGAGCCGTGGGTTCGATTCCCATCGCCCGCTCCACTTTCCTGCTAAAGCAAGCCCTTCAGCCGAATCCAGCAAGAGCCGCCTCCATGAAGGCGGCTTTTTTGTAGTGGCGGCGGTCCGGCGCGGCGACCCTTGAACATGGCCCACGCCGCGCGAACGCCAACAGCGCCTTGCCGCACACCACGCAGGCCGCCAAGCCCTTACTCTTGAGCAGCATCGACGATGATCCACGATCCAAACGACGCCGGCCTGCCGGACGAACTCCCGCCAACCTCCACCGCAGCCGAAGACCCATCCGCCGGCGACGACGCCCCGCAAGGCGAACCGCTGCACCTGCGCCGCATCCGCAGCTTTGTCACGCGCGCCGGGCGTGTCTCGACCGGCCAGCGTCGCGCGATGGACGAACTCGGCCCGCAGTTTGTCGTGCCGTTCACCCCACAACAGCCCGACTGGAACAGCGTGTTCGGCCGCGCCGCGCCGCGCGTGCTGGAAATCGGCTTCGGCATGGGCGCGACCACGGCGGAGATCGCCTCGCACCGCCCGGACGACGACTTTCTCGGCGTCGAAGTGCACGAGCCAGGCGTCGGCGCGCTGCTCAAGCTGATGGGCGAGCAGAACGTGTCGAACATCCGCATCATCCAGCACGACGCGGTCGAAGTACTCGAACAGATGATCGCGCCAGATAGTCTCGACGGCGTGCACATCTTCTTTCCGGACCCTTGGCACAAGGCGCGCCATCACAAGCGCCGGCTGATCCAGCCGAAGTTCGTCGCCTTGCTGGTTTCGCGCCTGAAGCCGGGCGCCTATCTGCATTGCGCAACCGACTGGCAGAATTACGCGGAACAGATGCTCGAAGTGCTGGGCGCTGAACCCACGCTGGAAAACACCGCCGACGGCTACGCGCCGCGCCCCGAATATCGCCCGGTGACGAAGTTCGAGCGCCGCGGGCTGCGCCTTGGGCACGGCGTGTGGGATCTCGTGTTCAGGAAACGCAACGCGGCATAAGCTTGCCTGACGCCCGATACAAAAAGGTCCGCAAATGCGGACCTTTTTTCATTGCTCGAACGACTGGCGCAACCTCAATCCGCCCAGCTCAACGCGCCGCTGTAACCCACCAGCAGGATCAGCAATCCAAAAGCGATCCGGTACCACGCGAACGCGGTGAAATCGTGCGCGGCGATGTAACGCAGCAGCCAGCGCACGCACGCAAAAGCGCTGATGAACGCGGCCACGAAGCCAAGCGCGAAGGTGCCGAGCGCGTCGACCGACAGCAAGTGCCAGTCTTTATGGAGCTCGTACGCGGTGGCGCCGAAAATGATCGGAATCGCGAGGAAGAAGGAAAACTCGGTGGCCACGCGCCGGTCAAGCCCGAACAGCATGCCGCCGATGATCGTCGAGCCGGAGCGCGACATGCCCGGGATCAACGCGAAGCACTGCGCCAGCCCGACTTTCAACGCGTCCAGCGGACGCAGATCGTCGACGTTCTGCACGCGTGCCGCCACGTTGCCGCGCGCGCGTTGACGTGCTTCCGCCCACAGGATCACGACGCCGCCAACCACGAGCGCGAACGCGACCGGCACCGGTGAAAACAGCGCCGCTTTGATGGCCTTCTCGAACAGCAAGCCGAGCACCACCGCCGGAATTGTCGCGATGATCACGTTTAGCGTGAAGCGGCGCGCGTCCGGACGGCTCGGCAAGCCGGCCACCACGCTGCCGATGCGGCGGCGAAACTCCCAGCACACGGCCAGAATCGCGCCGAGCTGGATCACGACGTCGAAGGTCTTCGCGTGTTCGTCAGTGAAATTGAGCAGACTGCCCGCGACGATCAAATGCCCAGTGCTCGACACCGGCAAAAATTCCGTCAATCCTTCGACGACACCCAGAATCAGCGCCTTGCACGCTATTAGCCAGTCCATCCGTGACCCTCATCGCTGTAAATAGTCGTTCGAAACGGAGTCGGCACGGTCACGCGCAGCCCCGCCGGCCGTGCGCTACGTCATTTTTCGACGATTTGCACACGTATGCCGTTTGTAAGGATGGTGATTGTACCGGGTTCGTAGTTCACTCCGGCAAATTGCAGCTGTTCGGGCTTGAACGTGTAGATCGGATAGTTGGTCAGCAACTGCGTAGCGAGCACCGCGGCGGCCGCGTTGATCTGCTGCGTGTAGGCCTGCGCGTCGCCATTCACGCTGATGTTGTCGACGTTCGGCGACTTCAGCACGACCGATCTGGTGGCGGCGTCGTAGGCCAATTCGCTCGATAGCGTGAATATGCCGTCCACCGGCTGCGGCATGAACGGGCTTGCGAGCCGCGCGTCGAGCTTCACCGAGACGCGGTTTGCATCCGGCAGGAAGCCGACCACCGGATGCGTCAGCGCAACATCGAATACCTGCGAAACCGTACGCTGATACGGGAATTTGCGTTGCACCGCGTCCTGCACCTGCTGCTGCGAGAACGTGTAGTGCGAGGGGATGAACGGGAAAGTCGGTGTTGCGCAGGCCGTCAGCGACACGGCGATGCCGAACACGGCGCCGCCAGTCAGCGCGGCAAGCAGGAAGCGGCGCCGGGTCGGCGCAGCGGGTCGGGTCATGCGAAATCTCCTGTGGAAGCTTTCCTGGGGCACGCGGTTACGGTGCGGGTCATTCTGGTTCGGCGCGGGCGGTGTGCAGGCTCGTCCCGGCGCCGCGGGTACTACAGGCGTGGTGCCGGTTGAGTATGGACCTCGAGCTGGGTCAGCCACGCGAGCGCTGCGCCACGGCTCGTGCCGCACATTTCTGCTTGCGGCTGCAAACCGGAACAGCAAGCCGGCCGCTCTGGCTGGCCGAAGATCGCGCAGCGCAGATCGTCGCCGAGTTGCACACAGCGCACACCCGCCGGTTTGCCGTGCGGCATGCCCGGAATCGGACTGGATATTGAAGGCGCGATGCAGCACGCGCCGCAATCGGGGCGGCACGCATGACCGGCCACATCAAACGGAGATTCGCGTTTCATCACACTGTTCGGCACATCATTCACGACATTTTTCCTGAACTCGAAAACATACGACGCAACACCAGACCCGCATTGTGCCACCACACCTCGTGCGACCTTTTTACACAATCGGGCAGGTACTCGCTCACGTAAACTTGCCGGATACGAAAGGCCACGCTCAAGAGGCGCCTGCGCTGTTCGATCCGGTCTTGCGAACCCGCCCGCTCCAGCCTCTTCCTCGGTGGCCGTCAGACCCGAGCCCTCCATGACCACCGCTAGCACGCTGTTTCGCCCCGATCTGCTCACCAAATACAGCGCGAACGGTCCACGGTATACGTCCTATCCGACCGCCCTGCAGTTCCGCGACGAGTTCGATCCCGCCGACTATTTACGCGCCGCCGCTGACCCGGGCGCCGCCGCCACCGATCTCTCGCTGTACTTTCACATCCCGTTTTGCGACACCGTGTGCTTCTACTGCGGCTGCAACAAGGTCGCGACGAAAAACCGCGCGCATGCACGTCCGTATGTCGAGCAGTTGAAGCGAGAAATGGCTCTGCAGGCGGCGTGTTTCGATACGCGGCGGCCAGTGTCGCAATTGCATTGGGGTGGCGGCACACCCACCTTTCTGTCGCACGATGAAATGGCGGATCTGATGGCAGCGGCGCGCCAGCACTTCACGTTGCTGCCTGATACCGAAGGCGAGTATTCGATCGAGGTCGATCCGCGTGAAGCGTCGCCCGAGACGATTGCGCATCTGCGCACGATCGGCTTCAACCGGCTGAGTCTCGGCGTGCAGGACTTCGACCCGGTCGTGCAACAGGCGATCAACCGCATCCAGCCGCTGGAGATGACCGCGTCGGTCATGCAGGCCGCGCGGGCCACGGGCTTTCACTCGATCGGTGTAGACCTGATTTACGGGCTGCCGCATCAAACCGTCGAGAGCTTCAGCCGCACGCTCGATACGATGCTCGCGCTCGCGCCCGACCGCCTGTCCGTCTTCGCGTACGCGCACATGCCACAGCTCTTCAAGATGCAACGCCAGATGGACCCCGCCACGCTGCCCTCGCCTGCCGTGCGGCTCGCGATCCTGCAACGGGTGGTCGAACGGCTCACGGGCGCGGGCTACGTCTACATCGGCATGGATCACTTCGCGCTGCCTTCCGACGAACTCGCACGCGCGCAGGCGCAACGCACCCTGCATCGCAATTTCCAGGGCTACAGCACACGGGCGGAGTGCGATCTGATCGGCTTCGGCGCGTCGTCGATCGGCAAGGTCGGCGACGTGTACGCGCAAAACAGCAAAGACGTGCAGAGCTACGCGGCGGCGATCGACGCGGGCCGGCTCGCGATCACGCGCGGTGTGCGGCTCACTGCCGACGACCGTTTGCGCCGCGATGTCATTACACAGCTGATGTGCAATCTGGAACTACGCTTCGACGAATTCGAAGCCGCCTATGGGATCCGTTTCGCTATCGCGTTCGAAGCGGAACTGGAGCGCCTGCGCGGCTTCGAACAGGACGGGCTGGTATCGTTAAGCGGCAACAGGCTCGAAGTGCAGATGGCCGGGCGCATGCTGGTGCGTAATATCGCCATGGTGTTCGACCGCTACCTCGGCCAGCAAACGCTCGAACGTTTTTCCCGCACCGTTTGAAGACTGGCCACGCGGCGAAAGCAACTGGCTTGCCCGGCGCCGGATTTTCGGCCATAATCTGCGTCTTCGCTGCGCGCCATGTCCTGGAGCGTACGCTTGAAGACCTGCCCAGGTGGTGAAATTGGTAGACGCAGGGGACTCAAAATCCCCCGCCGCAAGGCGTGCCGGTTCGATTCCGGCCCTGGGCACCAAAGAATATTCCGGCAAGCTCCGGTGAAGTACAGAAACCCGCGACAGCATCAGGCTTCGCGGGTTTTTTCATTCGTACGAACCAGAAGGAGCTGGCAACCGCCCGTCGGACGGTTGCCGCATCTCCCGCAAACTCGCTGCACTCAGCGCTTCGCCAGGCCGGCCTACATACCGCCAAGCGGTTTCTTCACCGTCAGCTTGTTGGTCACCGACACCACTCCGGGAACGCCTCTGGTAATCGTCTCAGCCTTACCAATCTGGGCAGCTTCCGTGACCGTGCCATTCAGCGTCACCGCGCCGTCTTTCGCAATGACGCTGATGTCTCCGGCGCTGATTTCCTTGGCCTTCCCGATGGCGGCATAGACCCTGCGGCGCAGAGCGCGGTCTGCTTTCCTGCCCGTGGGAGCCGCAGCGCCCGAGGCCGCGACCACCGACGCATCTTGCACACCGGCGGGCGCACTGGCTGCGCCCCCCCCCTGGGACCACACCGCCGTGGACGCTACAACGAACCACGCGGCGATCGCCAGTTCGAGTGCCTTGATTGTTTTCATCGATTGCTCCGGTTTATGAAGGTGACGGAATCAGAAGCTATGGCGAATGCCGACCATCGCCGCAGTGGTGGACGTGCCCGGCGCAACCGGAGTGCCGTAAATAATGGTCTGGTTCATCGTCCCCTTGTTGTTGACATATCCGACCTGCGCGTACGTTTTGGTCCTCGCGGACAGGTTGTATTCCGCGCCTATCGCGAATTCGCTCGAGTGATTCGCTGAATTGTTCCGGTCCTTCAGGTAGTAGTAGCCGGACGTGATCTTGAAGGCGGGACCGAACTGGTAGCCGAGGCCGCCCGACGCCATTTCGAAGTCGGCGGTGTTGCTCTTCGCCGGGTTCTTGCCAATCGCGTACGAGGCGGATACCGAAAAGCCGCTGATCGTGTACATCGCACCGAAATAGTAGAAACGGTTATTGTCCTGACCGGTTGCCGGTACAGCCGGAGCCGCTGGGTAAGTCAGCGGATACGGGTTGGTGTCATGCCCGTTGTAGTACACCGCGGACAGATTCAGACCGTAGTTCGAATACTTGAGCACAGCCGACTCGCGCGTGCCACCCTGGAACTGGCCAGCGACCCCGCCTGGCGCGTACTCGAGCGCAAGCGACGCGCCATAGAATTTCGGCGAAGTGTAGACCAGCGCATTGCTGTCATACAGGGCGCCGATCGGGGCGTTCGTGCTGGTGCCGGGCCAGCCGGCCGCCTGATTCATACCAAGCCACGCAGTCAGGATGCTGCCGAAATACTGCGAACCGCGTACGTCCGTTTCCGCCATCGCGTAGATCATGGGGATGATCTGCCGCCCGGCGTCGAACGTGCCAAACGGCCCGGCTGCCCCGATCGTCGCATACTGGTTGAAGATCGCGGTCGTGCCCGGCGTGTCGGACAGTCCAAACTTGCCGTTCGTGGTGTTGAACGTGCCTTGCAGTTTGAACGTGATCTTGTAGCCGCCGCCGATGTCTTCGCTTCCCTTCAAGCCCCAGAAGCTGGAATAGATGCCGCCGTCCTTGAGTTGATAGACATGCCCCTGGTTTGGCGCGTGCGGCTGGAATGTTGCGGCCGAGGTGCTCTGATAAAGCAGTCCAGTATCGAGTACGCCATAGAGCGTAACCGACGACTGGGCGTGGGCAGTCGCCGAAAAAACTATCAGCACTGCCAGGATGCTCGACTTCAATTTCATTTCGTCTCCTCCGGGTTGGGGGGCGCGCCGGGTGGACCCGGCAGCTTATGGTTTATGGTTGATTGCTCGAATGGAAATGTGCTGCTACCAGGTCGGCGTCTCAGGCCGACAGGTAGTAATCGCAGAATTGATCCCGCAAGCGGTTCTTGAGCACCTTGCCCGTTGCACCGAGCGGAACAGAGTCGACGAACACCACGGCGTCCGGCTTCCACCATTTCGCAACGCGCTCGTCGAAGAACGTCAGCAGTTCGTCCGCAGCGAGCGTGCTGCCGGGCTTCTTCACGATGAGCAGCAGCGGCCGCTCGTCCCACTTCGGATGCCGCGCGGCGATGCAGACCGCCGTCGCGACTTCGGGATGCAGATACGCGACGTTTTCAATGTCGCTCGAACTGATCCATTCCCCGCCCGACTTGATGACGTCCTTGCTGCGATCCGTAATCTGCATGAAACCGTCGGAATCGATCTTCGCCACGTCGCCGGTCGGAAACCAGCCGTCATGCAGGGGCGAACTGCCGTCATGGCCGAAGTACGCCTGCGTGACCCAATGACCGCGTACGAAGAGGTCACCCGTTGCATTGCCGTCCCACGGCAGATCGTTGCCTGCCGGGTCGGCGATTTTCATGTCGATGCCGAACACCGGGCGCCCCTGCTTCGCCTGAAGCGCGTAGCGCTCTTCCACGGGCAGAGATACCTGATGTGCCTTGAAACTGCACACAGTGCCGACAGGACTCAATTCCGTCATGCCCCATGCGTGCAGAACATCAACATGGTGGCGCTCCTGGAATACTTTCGTCATCGCTGTCGGGCAGGGAGCGCCGCCGATAATCGTCCGCCTCATCGACGAAAACGAACCCTTGATCGCATCGACATGCGCAAGCAGTCCCTGCCAGACTGTCGGCACGCCGGCCGACAGCGTGACCTGTTCTTCCTCGATCAGGTCATGGAGCGACTTGCCGTCCAGCGCCGGTCCCGGAAACACCAGCTTCGCACCCACCATGCAGGCGATATACGGCAGTCCCCACGCGTTCACATGGAACATCGGCACGACCGGGAGAATCGAATCGCGCGCCGAGCAGTTCAGCGAATCCGGGAGCGCCGCCGCGTAGGTGTGCAGCAGGGTCGAGCGATGGCTGTACAACACGCCCTTCGGGTGGCCGGTCGTCCCGGACGTGTAGCACAGCGACGACGCGCTGTTTTCGTCCAGCAGCGGCCAGTCGAAGGCGTCGCTGTGACCGTCGATGAGATCCTCGTAGCACAGCAGCTTCGTGGACAGGCCGTGATCTTTTGGCATATGCGCGCGGTCGGTCATGGCGACGAAGACCTTCGGACTCTTGACCCGCGGCGCGACGCTCTCGATCAGCGGCAGAAACGTCAAGTCGAAGAACACGACGCGATCTTCCGCATGCTCGATGATGTACGCGAGCTGATCGACATGCAGACGCGGGTTGAGCGTATGCAACACGGACCCGGCCCCGGACACCGCGAAGTACAGCTCCATGTGGCGGTAGCCGTTCCACGCCAGCGTCCCCACCCGCTCGCCCGGCTGGATGCCGAGGCCCGCGAGGGCGTTCGCCATGCGGCGCGCGCGTTGCGCAAAATCCCGGTACCGATACCGGTGAATGTCGCCTTCAACCCGCCGTGACACGATTTCCCGTTCGCCGTGGTGGCGTTCCGCGTGCATAAGCAGCGACGCAACCAGTAGCGGTTGCTGCATCATTAAACCTTGCATCCTTGTTCCCCTGAATGACTGCATATTCCCGCGCCGCCCGGCTCCGCGATACTCACGAACAGCTTTCCGTCGACGGCACGAACCGGGAAAGTCGTCAGGCTGAACCCGGCTGCGCCCGGCATGCAACCGGTGCGTAAATCGAAGCGCAGGCCGTGCGCCGGGCAGCGCAGCATGCACCCATCAAGTTGACCGCTTGCGAGCGACGCCCCGTTGTGGGGGCACGCGTTGTCGATTGCGCGGATCGTGCCGTCGATGTTGAACAGGACGATGCTGCGGCCATCAATGAAGGCCAGCTTTCGCTGCCCTGGCGCGAGTTCACCGACCGCGCCAACCGGTATCTGATCAGACGAGTTCATGGATCAGTGTCTCCGCCATCTGCCATTCGAATGCGCGACGAGAATCACCGGTCCGTCGATTTTCGCGAGGGCGGCATCGAGCGCCGCGCAACTCAGTTTGTCGTGCTCGAGCGGCGGCACCGAGACCGCCTTGGGCAACTTTTGCTCCAGCAGCGTTTGCCAGTGCTCCGCGACATGGTCGCGCAAGCCCGGCACCATCAGAATGGTTGGTGTCATATCGAGATTCATGAAGCGGCCCGATCAATACGGCTTGTCACCGATAATTCCGGCGCGCTCCATCTTGCGATGACACGGCGGGTAATCCATCACCGCATAGTGCTGCGTGCTGCGGTTGTCCCAGATCGCGATGCTGTTGGGTTTCCAGCGCCAGCGGACCTGGTATTCGGGGATGCAGGCCTGGCTGATGAGATAGCGCAGCAGCTCACCCGCGCCCGGATTGGCGTCCTGCCCGAAGCGCACGCGCGCCGGCGTGTGGTAATTGCTGAAATGGGTGGTGAAGCCGTTCACGAACAACACCTTCTCGCCGGTCTCCGGGTGCGTGCGCACCACTGGATGCTCCGCGTCCGGGAATCGCTCCTTGAGAGCGAGACGTTTTTCGATCGGCATTGCGGCCCCGAAGCTCGCCTCGATGCTATGGCGGGCGCGCAGGTCCGCGATCTGGGCTTTGATGTGGTCCGGCAGGTTCTCGTAGGCGAGAACCATGTTTGCCCACATCGTGTCGCCGCCGACCGGCGGGCACTCCACGCAGCGCAGCACAGCGCCGAACGGCGGCGCCTCGCGCCAGGTGGCATCCGTATGCCACGCGTTTTCATACCGGTCGTTGGGTTGATCCGGATTCTTGTAGATACGCACGAGGCCCGGATATTCCGGGTCGCTGCCGGCGACAGGATGGTCCTCCAGTTCGCCGAAGCGGCGCGCAAACGCAACATGCTCTGCGCGCGAGATGCCCTGGTCGCGCAGGAACAGCACCCGGTGTTTGAGCAGCGCCGCACGGATCTCCGCAAACAGGCCGTCGTCGCTGACGGCATCGGCGAGATTCACCCCGACCAGCTCAGCGCCAATGGCGCACGTCAATTGTTCGACTCGCATCGCATTCTCCTCAGATGACGAAGACCGACGAGCCGGTCGTCTTGCGCGATTCAAGGTCGCGGTGGGCCTGCGCCGCGTCCTCCAGCGCGTAACGCTGGTTGAGTTCGATCTTGATGCGTCCCGCGGCGACATGCCCGAACAGTTCGCCGGCAAGTTCGTCCTTCTCGGCGGGATCGGCGATATAGTCGGCCAGCGCCGGGCGCGTCAGATAGAGCGAGCCCTTCATCGCGAGCATCTGCGGATTGAACGGCGGGATCGGCCCGGACGCGGTGCCGACGCAGACCATCAGGCCACGGCGCCTGAGCGAATCGAGCGACGCTTCGAAGGTGTCCTTGCCAACGCTGTCGAACACGACGTCCACGCCCACGCCGTTGGTCAGTTCGCGCACACGCTTCGCGACGTCCTCGCGGCTGTAGTAGACGATGTGATCGCAACCGTGCGCGCGGGCCACTTCGCCCTTGGCCTCATTCGAAACAGTGCCGATCACGGTGAGACCCAGCAGCTTCGCCCATTGCGAAACAATCAGGCCGACACCGCCGGCGGCGGCATGCAGCAGAATGGTGTCGCCCGCCTTGAAATCGTGGATGCGGCGCATCAGGTACGACGAAGTCAGGCCACGCATCGTCATGCCGGCAGCCGTTTCGCAGCTAATCGCGTCCGGCAGCTTGATGAGCGGCGCCGCCGGGATCAGGCGCTCAGTGCTGTAGGCGCCGAGCGTGTTGAGAAAGCCGGTGTAGGTCACGCGATCGCCCACCGCGACGTTGGTCACATCGGGGCCGATCGCCTCGACCACACCCGCGGCCTCGACACCCATGCCGGCAGGCAGCGGCACCGGGTACAGGCCGGTGCGGAAGTAGGTGTCGGCGAAATTCAGGCCGACCGCCTCATGGCGCAAGCGAACCTGTGCGGGGCCGGGCTCGCCCACTTCGACGCTTTCATAGCGCAAGACTTCGGGACCGCCGGTTTCATGGAAACGCACTGCTTTTGCCATTTCGAATCTCCTATCCTTTACTCAACTGCAAATTTGTCCGGCCTGGGATCGGGTTGCCCGTCCTGTTTTCAGGCGCACTTGTTAGGTCTAACGCCCGCGGGTGAGCACCAGTTAGCGCCCAGCCTGTTCACGCAAGGCATTGACGCGATCGAGGTCGACGCCGTAGCTCCGCCTGCCGATGAAGAAGGCGACCGCCGCGACGAGCGGTGCAAACGGCACAAGTTGCAACGCGCCGAGCAGCCCGATCCGGTCGGCCACAATGCCCGTCAGGACGGCAGCGGGCGCCAATCCCAAAAGGTTGTTCGCCAATGTCAGCGTGGCAAACGCCGACGCATGGATCGACGGCGGGGTGAGGTTCGCCACCATCGCACCCGAGGGGCCGGTCGCGCCTGCACTGAAGAACATGCCGGCGCCAATCACGACGAGTTGTGCGGGACCCGCCGGCATCCGGAAACCGATCGCGAGCAGCACGAAGCAGATCAGGCAAAAGGCGACGGCGGTGCTCCACTTCCGTTCCCGCTTGTCCTTGCTGAGCCGGTCGGTCAGATTTCCGCACACCACCATGCCGAAGGCGGTGGCCAGTACGAATACAGCCGCGCTCGTGGCCGCCGTACCGGTGGACATGCCGTAGTAGCGGTTCAGGAAGCTGGGCATCCATGCCCATACAGCAGCCGGAACCAGCAGATGAATGCCGCTGCCGACGTAGGCACACACCACCGACTTTGTCGAAAAAAGCCCTCGTATCAAGCTTCGCAAGCTCAAGCACACGCCGGCGCCCTGCATCCGACGGTCCGCGTTTGCCGGTTGCAGCGGCGCGAGCCGCTTTTCGGTGATGGCAAACCGGTAGAGAACGACCAGCACGATACCGACGGCCGCCATTGCACCGAACGCCGCGCGCCAGCCCAGATGAGCCGCGACTGCGCCGCCTAGCGCCATGCCCAGCACTGAACCAAATGCCCCGCCGGCCATGAACGCGGCGGTGAGTGTGGCGCGCAACCGTGCCGGAAAGATGCTGAGGACGACCGCGATGCCGACACTGCCGTAGGCGGCTTCACCGACACCGACGAAGGCGCGCGCAAGCAGCATCTCGCCATAGCTTGTCGAGAGCGCACAACCGAGCGTCGCGAGACTCCACATCGCCGCCATCAGGACGATGCTCTTTACGCGCCCCCAGCGGTCGGCGAGCACCGAGAGCGGAAAGGTGAGCACGCCGACCATCAGCGCAACCACGCTACTGAGCGAACCCAGCCGGGTGTCGGACAGGTGCCATGTGGCCTTGAGCATCGGAAACACCGCGTTCAGCACCTGGCGCGACATGTAGTCGGAAAGCAGCAACCCTACCGTCAGGGCAAATACCACCCACGCATACGGGCGCACGTCTTTTCGCGTCGTCGAAATATCGGCCGTCGTGGGCTCAGCATGCGTGAACATGGGTCGTCTCCTTCGTGTCCAGCTGGTTGGCGCCTACCTCTGCCCTGGGGACAAAGGGGCGCCTTTATGGATACCGCGCAATCCTCTCCGCGATGCTGGAGAGCCCTGCCTTTGGAGCCAGGCAGCCGCCGAAGCGTCTGCCTGGCTCCAGTCCCTTACGCCGCGCGCAGCGGCAGGTTCTTCACGCCGGCGTTGCGGTTCGGCGCCATGCCGTTGGCCGCAAGCGTCTCGTCGGCCGTCTCGTACTGCACACCAATGCGGTAGATGTCGCGCGCTTCCTTGCCAGAGGCAATCTCGCGGCCCAGTTCGCGCGCCACGCGCACGCACTGTTCGATCTGCTGCACCGAGCTCATCCTGTTGCCGTGCTGGTCGATGATCGTGTCTTCGATGCCGCAACGGGGATGCAGGCCCATCGCCATCGCCATCATGTTGAACGGCAACACGTTCTTGAGCAGCGACTCGGCCGTGAGCGTGCAGCCGTCCGGCGCGCGGTGCACGAAGTTGAAGAAGTTGAACGGGTTCGGGCCGTCGAAGCCACCGCCGATACCGATCCACGTCAGGTTGAGCGGGCCCTTGTAGACACCCTTGCGCACGAGGCGGTCGAGCGTTTCGAGCGCATGGATACCGGTGAGCTGGAAGTGCGGCTGGATGCCCGAGGCCTGCAGGCGGCGCAGATGCTCTTCAACCCATCCCGGACCGGCGGGAACCGTCATTTCGCTATAAGCGGCCATGAACGCGGGGTTGGACAACGAAGTACCCTCCAGGTACTCCGGATAGAGCAACTCCATGATGTTCATCTGCGTGGTGTTGATCGCGACGGTCACCTGATCGGGCTTCGGATCGAGATCGGCCAGCATGTGACGCGTGTCGTCCGACAGCCACTTGGCGGCCTGGCCGTCGTCTTCCGGTGCGAACGAGATCGAGCCGCCGACCTGGATGATCATGTCCGGCACCGCTGCGCGCACACCGGCGATGAGTTCGTTGAACTTCGACAGGCGCTTCGAGCCCTTGCCGTCCAGTTCCCGCACGTGCAGGTGCAGGACCGTCGCGCCGGCGTTATAGCAGTCGACGGCCTTCTGGATCTGCTCTTCCATCGTCACCGGAATGTCTTCCGGGAAATCCTCGGGCATCCATTCCGGGCCGTACGGAGCCGTCGTGATGACAACCTTGTCCTGGTTCTCGGGGTGCAGCGAATCGTCGAGGAATTGCATCGTGTTCTCCAGTAGAGGGACGGCGTTCCGACGATCGCGGTACAGCTTGGCCGCATTAAAACTGGTCGGAATATGATGAACCGTTGAGTCGCACGATACGGCAATCCTGCGTTACACTTTTATGATTGGACGCCATCCTTTTAGCAATTCATGCCACTGCGCGTTAACACCAGTACGCGTGCGCGATCGGCATTTTCACTACCCGGCGTCAGGCGCGGTTCGTAAGATGCGTGCAGGGGCATAACGATGGAATCAATGCTGCGGTCGGTGGCCATGAGCAGCTACTTCGATGTGGCGCGGCGGGTCGGACTGAATCCGGTTGAGCTTGTGCAGCAGGCCGGGATCGACGCCGCGGCACTCGCGAATCCGGACGACCGCATTCCGGCTTCCGCCGCCTGCCGGCTACTGGAGCGCACGGCCGAAATGGCATCGTGCCCGACTTTCGCGCTGCAGATGGCCGAGACCCGGCACAAGTTCGGTACAGGGGTGGTCAATGTCCTGCTTGCGCACAAGCGCACGCTGCGCGAGGTGTTGCTGGCGACAGCCGAATATCGGCACCTATTGAACGAAGCCCTGGCTGTGTACGTCGAGGACGTAGGCGAAACGGTCACCATCCGTGAAGAACTGGTCGTCGAACCGGGCACCCCGACGAATCAGGCGATCGAACTAGCGGTGGGTGTCCTGTGGCGTCACTCCAGCGCCCTGCTCGGCGATCACTGGAAACCGCGTTCCGTGCATTTCGTTCATCAGGGACCGAAAGACCTGACGTTTCATCGACGCTTCTTCGGCTGTCGGTTGGAGTTCGGCAGCGATTTCAATGGCTTTGTGTGTGCGGCCGCCGAACTCGACTACCCGAATCCCGCCGCCGACCCGGAACTGGTGCGCTACGCCGAGAGCCTCGCGGACTCAATCAACGTAGTGGGCGCCGATTCGGCCGCGCTGGAAGTGCGCAAGGCAATCTACCTGCTGCTGCCGCTCGAACAGGCCACCGTCGAGCGGGTTGCCCGCCATTTACGCCTGAGCGTTCGCACCATGCAGCGCCAACTTGAACTGGCGCAAACCAGCTTCTCGAGTCTGGTCGAGGAAGTCAGGCGCGAGCTCGCCGTGCGCTATATGAGCAACCCGCGCTATCCCATCGGGCGGGTTTCCGCCCTGCTTGGCTATTCACAGCAGGGTTCGTTCACGAACTGGTTTAATTCACGCTTTGGCGTGACGCCGCGTGACTGGCGCAACAGCCATTTGAAGTGATTGTGCGGCACCTTGGGCCGGCGATCGCCAAGGGGAAAGCGATGCTTGCCGCGCAAGCATCGCCGCACCATCCCTACTGCCCTGCCACTCGCACGCCACCCTGCAGCGCGGCACGCCGGCGTTTGAACACGTAGCCGGCCCACATCACCACCAGCCATGCCGGCACGAGCCACACCGAGACGGATAGTCCCGGTGTCATCGCCAGAATAACCAGGATCAGCGCCATGAAGGCGAGGCAGATCCAGTTGCTGACGGGAAACCAGAGCGACTTGAAGACGAGCGTTTCGCCTGCCGCCACCATCGCCTTGCGCGACTTCAGATGCGTCAGGCTGATCAATGCCCAGTTCAACACCAGCGCGGCGACGACCAGCGCCATCAGCAAGCCGAGCGCTTCGGCCGGAATCAGATAATTGACGATCACGCAGGTGAACGTGGCAAGCGCCGACAAACCAATCGCCATATACGGCACGCCGCGCCGGTCGACCTTCATCAGCGCGCGCGGCGCATTGCCCTGTTCCGCGAGACCGTAGAGCATCCGGCTATTCGCATAGACGCCGCTGTTATAGACCGACAGCGCCGCCGTCAGCACCACCACGTTGAGCACATTCGCTGTCAGCGTCGAACCGATCTGCGAGAAGATCATGACGAACGGACTGCCGCCCGCCGCCACCTGATTCCACGGATACAACGACAGCAGCACCGTCAGCGAGCAGATGTAGAAAATCAGAATCCGGTAGATCACCTGGTTCACGGCCTTCGGAATGCTCTTCTGCGGATCGTCTGCCTCAGCGGCCGTAATGCCGATCAACTCCAGGCCGCCGAATGAAAACATGATGACCGCGAGCATCATGAAGAGGCCATGAAAGCCATGCGGAAAGAAGCCGCCGTTGGCCCACAGATTGGTGATCGAGGCTTGCGGGCCGCCGTGGCCGCTGATCAGCAGATACCCGCCGAACAGGATCATGCCGATCACCGCGACCACCTTGATGATGGCAAACCAGAATTCGGTTTCGCCGTAGGCTTTGACGTTGGCAAGATTGATCGCGTTGATGCCGACAAAGCACACCAGTGCTGACACCCACGTGGGCACGCCCGGCCACCAGTAGTGAACATAAGTGCCAACCGCGGTCAGCTCGGCCATACTCACGAGCACGTACAGCACCCAGTAATTCCAGCCGGACAGAAAGCCGGGAAAGTCACCCCAGTATTTGTAAGCGAAGTGGCTGAACGAGCCGGCAACCGGTTCCTGCGCAACCATTTCGCCGAGCTGGCGCATGATCAGGAAAGCGATGATGCCGCCGATCGCGTAGCCGAGAATCATCGACGGGCCTGCTGCCTGCAACACGCTGGCGGAGCCGAGAAACAGGCCGGTGCCGATCGCCCCGCCCAGCGCGATCAACTGGATATGGCGATTCTTCAGCCCGCGCTTCAGACCGTTTTGCTGCTGTGCACTATTCAAAATTGCGCCCCAGTGTATGGATATCGATCACCCGGTCAGACTTATGGTCCGGCCCGGCAGAACCGCAAATTTTAGCGTGGCCGATATTACCTAAATACTGGGACGAACCCGCGCTTGGTTCCGCGCCGCACTTAACGGCGACAATAGTGATTGTCACTCTTGCCCCACTTCGGTATGTTGCCCTAGTCGAGGTTTCAGCCTTCGGAGATTCAACATGTCGCCCAAACGTCTGCTTTGCGCTGCAGCTGTGTGTCTCTGGTTCGCTGGGGCTGGGGCCGGCGCCTTCGCGCAAACCGCGGCACCCGCGACCGAACCCGCCGCCGAGCCGGCCACGGCACCGGATATGAGCGCTCCGGCGCCTGAAGCGCCTGCGCCTGCGGCAGCACCCGCGCCAGCCCCCGCTGCGCCGGTGGCCGCCGCGCCCAAGCCGCCGCCTGCCGCACCCATGTCCGGCCCGGTGCGCAACGTGGTGCTGGTGCACGGCGCGTTCGTCGACGGCTCGAGCTGGAACGGCGTCATCGCGAAGTTGCAGCAGAAGGGCTATCACGTGAGTTCGGTGCAGAACCCGCTCACCTCGCTCGCCGACGATGTCGCCGCGCTGCGCCGCGTGCTGGCGCGTCAGGACGGCCCGACCATCCTGGTGGGGCATTCATGGGGCGGCGTCGTGATTACGGAAGCGGGCGGTTCGAACGCACCGAACGTGGCGGGCCTGGTCTACATCGCGGCCATCGCGCCCGACCTGCATGAATCGACCATGGATCTCATGAAACGCGCGGCGCCAGCGCCCGCGGGGCAAAGCATCACCACCGACTCGTCCGGCTTCCTCTGGCTGGACCGCTCGAAATATCACGCCGACTTCGCCGCGGACGTGCCGGAAAACCTCACGCGCGTCCTCTCCGCCGCGCAACAGCCGATCGCCGCCAAGGCATTCGGCGAAACCGTCAGCCATGTGGCGTGGCGAGAAAAGCCAACGTGGTATGTGCTGACGACCAAAGATCGCGCAGTGTCGCCCGAACTCGAGAAATTCATGGCCGACCGGATGGGCGCGAGGATCGTGCCGATGGCGTCGAGCCATCTCGCCCCGGTGTCGCATGCGGGCGCGGTCGCCGATGTGATCGATCGCGCGGCGCGCGAACTGAGCCGGCAGCAGTAGCCGGCTTCATGATGTACGCGCGAGCGTCCTCGCGCGTACACACACTGCCCGGCATTCAACGCAGATTCGTGGCCGCGAGTTCGATCACCTCGTCGCCGCGGCCGCTCAGCACCGCGCGCAGCATATACAGGCTGAAGCCCTTCGCCTGCTCCCATTGAATCTTCGGCGGCATCGCGAGTTCGTGCTTCGCCGTCACCACGTCGATCACCGCCGGCCCCGGATGCGCGAACGCTTCGCGCAACGCGGTTTCGACGTTTTCCGATTGCTCGATGCGCGCGCCGTAAATGCCCGCGCCACGCGCGATCGCCGCGAAGTCGGTGGTGGCGAGATCGGTGCCGGTTTCGAGGTAGCCGCCCGCCTTCATCTCCATCGCGACAAAGCCGAGCGTGCTGTTGTTGAACACCACCACCTTGATCGGCAGATTCAGCTGGCGCGCGGTAAGCAGATCGCCGAGCAGCATCGACAGGCCGCCGTCGCCCGACAGCGAAATTACCTGCCGTGCGGGATGCGCCCCCTGCGCGCCGAGCGCTTGCGGCATCGCATTGGCCATCGAGCCGTGATTGAACGAACCGTGCAGACTGCGCCGGCCGTTCATCGTCAGATAGCGGGCGGCCCACAGCGTCGGCGTGCCGACGTCGACGGAGAACGCGGCGTCTTCATTGGCGACCTTGTCGACGATGCTGGTGAGGTATTGCGGGTGGATCGCACGGCCCGGCGCGGACGGGCGGGCAAGATCGTCGAGACCCTTGCGCGCGTCGGCGTAGTGCTTGCGCGCATTGTCGAGAAAGCGCCGGTCGGTCTTGCGCTGGAGTCTGGGCAGAAGTGCCTGCAGGGTCGCCTTCACGTCGCCAACGAGGCCGAGCTTCAGCGGCACGCGCTTGCCGAGCGCCGAGCCGCGGCGGTCGATCTGCACCACGTTGCCGTGCGACGGATAAAAGTTGCGATACGGGAAATCGGTGCCGAGCATCACCAGCGTGTCGCACGACATCATCGCGTAGTAGCCCGAGCTAAAACCGATCAGGCCCGTCATGCCGACATCGAACGGATTGTCCCATTCCACGAACTGTTTGCCGCGCAACGCGTGAACGGTCGGTGCGCCGAGCTGATCGGCGAAGGCGACCACTTCGTCGTGCGCGCCCGCGCAGCCGCTGCCGCACAGCAGCGTCACGCCGCCGGCCTGATTCAGCATATCCGCGAGCCGGTCCAGATCGGCTCCGGACGGCACCACCGTCGAGCGTTCGAGCGTGCCCGCCCATGCTGGCGTTTCGTCCGGTGCTTCGGCGAGCGCGACGTCGCCCGGCAGCACGATCACCGCGACGCCGCGCTCTTCGATTGCGGTGCGCATCGCGCGAGCCAGCACGCGCGGAAACTGTGACGGATTCGTCACCAGTTCCACGTAATGACTGCACTCCTTGAACAGCTCCTGGGGATGCGTTTCCTGGAAGTAGCCGAGACCGATTTCAGATGAAGGGATGTGCGCGGCGATCGCGAGCACGGGTTGATGATTTCGATGACAGTCGAACAGGCCGTTGATCAGATGCAGGTTGCCGGGACCGCAACTGCCCGCGCAGACGGCGAGCTTGCCGGTGGCTTCGGCATCGGCGCCGGCGGCGAAGGCGGCGACTTCCTCGTGGCGCGTATGCATCCAGCGAATCGAACCAAGCCGTTGCAAGCTATCCGACAGGCCGTTCAGGCTGTCGCCCGTCACGCCCCAGATCCGTTCGATGTCTGCTGCCGCCAGTGTTCTGGCCAGATAATCCGCGATAGTCTGCTTACCCATGCTGAACTCCGCTAAGTGAGAGAGACGGTACCTCCGGAATGCCAGAGAGTACCGCTTCCTCACGAAACGTGCCGCCAACGTGCTGATGTTTCAGGAAAACGTAAGCGTGATGAATTGCGCGCGTAGGGAAGCACGCTGAGCGGCTCAGCGCAACATGAACGACATCGCCGAGAGGCAGTTCAGCATGCGCACGGCATGCTCCGCCGAGTCCGCACTGAAGCGCAACGTCACGGCATCGACACGCGTCAGCGTCGGCCACTGGCAGAACAGGTCCGCGAGCGCGGTGGTTTGCACACGCAACTCGCATTCGACCGGTACCGGCGTTGCGCGCGCGGCGGTGGCGGACAGACCTGCGCTCACGTGATGCTGAACCACTTCGCGCGCCGCGCGTTCGATGGCATCGCGCGCGCCGGCAGGCGTTTGTGTGACGCCGCTGGCATGCCCTGTCGCGCGCTTGGTGACGACAAACCGCGCACCTGGAAAACGCGGCGCGGTTTCCTCGGCGAAAACATCGTCACCTGATAAAAGCGCGACACGTGCGCCATATTCTTCAGCGAGTGCACCGTACAGTCCCGCCTCGCCGACTTCGACACCGTTGAGCGAAACGCGTGCGAACGCAAAACTGTTGATCGTATGCGCAAGAACGCCGCGCGTTTGCGACATGGCGTGATAGCCGATCATGAACACCAGCGCCGCGCCGTATTCGAGCCCGGCCATCATGCCGAGCGTGCGCGGTTTGCCGAGGACCACCTGGGCGCGCGCGTCGAGCAGATCGGGCAGCAGATTGCGAAAGCCGCCGTGCGAATCGTTGACCCAGACCTCGGTCGCGCCGCCCGCGAACGCGCCTTCGATGGCGGCGTTTGCTTCGAGCGTCATCCAGCGGCGCGCGGCTTCGTATTCGCCGTTGCCCGCGCGGGTCTGCTCGGGATGGAACACACCGGCCACGCCTTCGATATCGGCGGAAATCAGGACTTTCATCTGAGGGATGGCTTGAGAAGTTGAGTGAGATCGCCGGTTGCGTCGCGCAGCGACAGACGCCGATGGCCATCGCGCCCCGTCACGGATGTGGCGCTCCACAACGCGTCGATGATCGCCTGTTCGACGCTGTCGGCGCAGGCGCGAAAGAGCGGATCGAGACGCGCATCCGCGAGCAATGGCGGCGGCGTGACGAAATCGGCCTCGTGCGGCACGGTGTAAGCCGTCGAGAATGCCAGCGCGATGTCGCCGCTGCCGTGGCCGTACACAGAACCGGTTCGCGCAAGACCGGCCGCCGCGCGCAATGAGAGACGCTTGAGCTGGCGCGCGTCAAGCGGCGCGTCGGTCGCGACGATCATGATGATCGAGCCCTGCTCGGGTTTCGCGGCGGTGGCCGCGACCGCCTGCGACGCGCGTTCGACAAGCACGCGGCCAAGCGCCGTGCCATCGACCGTCAGCATCGGCAGACGGCCGAAATTCGCCAGCACCAAAGCGCCGACCGCATACGTCTGCCCCGCTACTTCGACCACACGCGAGGCATTGCCGATGCCGCCTTTCAGATCGAAGCACGACATGCCGCGCCCCGCGCCGACCGAGCCGCTTGCAATTTCAGCGCTCGCCGCATCGCAGGCTGCCTGGTAGTGCTGCTCGCCGACAGCCAGCGCCTGGATATCGTTCAGGTAGCCGTCGTTGCATTCGAATACCAGCGGATTCACCGTCGACCAATCGCGGCCAATGTGCGGGTTCGTCGCAACCGCCGCGCGAATCTGCGCTTGCGCGAGTGCGGCGACGCCAAAGGTATTCGTCAGCGCGATCGGTGTTTCCAGCACGCCGAGTTCTTCGACCTGCACGAGCCCGATGCTTTTGCCGAACCCATTGATCACCGACGCGGCAGCCGGCACCTTGTCGAGAAACGGATCGCCGCCATGCGGACGGATCACCGTCACACCGGTTTGCACGGGGCCGTCGTCGAGCGTGCAATGACCGGCCGTCACCCCTGGCACATCGGCAATCGTTCCGCGCGGCCCGCTTGGCAATACGCCGATATGCGGCGCGTTTTCAACATTCGCCGCGCTCATGGCCGGTCGAGTTTCGGATCGAGCGCATCGCGCAAGCCGTCGCCCAGCAGGTTGAACGCGAGCACGGTGAGGAAGATCGCGAGGCTCGGAAACAGCGCGATATGCGGCGCCGTAACCATGTCGGCGCGCGCTTCGTTGAGCATGGCGCCCCACTCGGGCGTCGGCGGTTGCGCGCCGAGTCCGAGGAACGACAGACTCGCCGCCGTGATGATCGAGGTGCCGATACGCATGGTGAAGTACACGACCACCGACGAAATCGTGCCCGGCAGAATATGCCGCACGATAATGGTCCAGTCCGATGCGCCGATACTGCGCGCCGCCTCGATATAGGTGAGTTGCTTGAGCATCAGCGTATTGCCGCGCACCAGCCGCGCAAACGCCGGAATACTGAAGATCGCCACGGCGCAGATCACGTTGATCATGCCGTTGCCGAGAATCGCGACCACGCCGATCGCCAGCAGAATGCCGGGGAACGCGAACAGCACGTCGGCCACGCGCATCGTGATGCGATCCCACCAGCCTTCGTAGTAGCCCGCCAGCAAGCCGAAGAAGGTGCCGATCACCGCGCCGATCGCGACGGACAAAAAGCCTGCCGCCAGCGAAATGCGCGAGCCCGCCAGAATGCGGCTGAAAATATCGCGGCCCAGCGAATCGACGCCGAACCAGTGCGCGGCCGATGGACCCGCATTGAGCGCGTCGTAGTCGAAGAAATTCTCCGGGTCGTACGGAACGATATGCGGCGCGATGATCGCGACCGCGATCAACAGCAGCACGAAAATGCCCGCGGCGAGCGCCACGTGCTGCTTGCGGAATTTGCGCCAGAACTCGCTCCACGGGGTGCGGATCGCGCGTTCTGCGTGAGCGGATTTCGCCGCATTCGCCTCGGTGGCTGTCGTGCTCATGCGGGCCTCACTTGAAACGGATGGTCGGGTTGATGACGGCATACAGCACGTCAACGACCAGGTTGATGATGATGAATTCGAGCGAGAACAACAGCACCTCAGCCTGAATCACCGGATAGTCGCGCATCGCTACGGCGTCGACCAGCAGGCGCCCAAGGCCTGGCCAGTTGAACACCACTTCCACGACAATCGAGCCGCCCAGCAGAAAGCCGAACTGCAGCCCCATCATCGTGATGACCGGAATCATCGCGTTGCGCAGACAGTGTTTGACGATCACGAGCCGCTCGGGCACGCCCTTGGCGCGCGCCGTGCGGACAAAGTCTTCGTTCATCACTTCGACGAACGAGGCGCGCGTGAAGCGGGCCATCACCGCCGCCACGGCCGCACCGAGCGTCAGCGACGGCAGCACGTAGCTCTGCCACGAACCGTCGCCGACAATCGGCAGCCAGCCGAGCTTCACCGAAAAAATTTCCATCAGCAGCATGCCGAGCGCGAAGGCCGGAAACGAAATACCCGACACCGCGAGCGTCATGCCGAGCCGGTCCGGCCAGCGATTGCGCCACACCGCCGAGACAATGCCGATGCCCATGCCCAGAACCACCGCCCACACCATGCTGGCGAGCGTCAGCAGAAGCGTCGGCATGAAACGTTCGCCGATTTCCTGGCTGACCGGCCGCTTGCTGCGCGTCGAGGTGCCGAAGTCGCCATGAGCGATCTTCACGAAGAAGTTGGCGAATTGCTGCGGCATCGGCTTGTCGAGACCGAGGTCGGCGCGCACCAGCGCGACCGTCGCTTCGTCGGCCTCGGGGCCGGCGGCGAGCCGCGCCGGGTCGCCCGGCAACAGATGCACGAACAGGAAGACCAGTATGGCGACGATGAAGAGCGTCGGCAGCAGGCCAAAGATACGTTTGACGAGAAAGTTCAGCATGAAACCCAATCCGGCAATGATGCGGGCAACAAAGGATCTTGTGACACGGTTCGCGACCGCCCGGCCGGCGCGTTGATGAACCACGCGGCAGCCGGGCGTTCAGCGCGTCACTTGATGGCGATCTCGTCGAAATTGAACGAGCCGTCCGGCGCCACGTAAGCGCCCGACAAACGCTTGCTGCGCGCGTACACGACCTTTTCCTTGACGAGGAAAATCCACGGTGCGTCGGCCCAGATGCGCTTTTGCGCGTCGGTGTAGAGCGCGGCCTTCTGCGTGCGGTCGGTGGTTTCGAGCGCCTGCTTCAGATCGCTGTCGACGGTGTCGTTCTTGTAGTACGCGGTGTTGACCATCTTCGGCGGGAACGACACCGAGCCGAGCAATGGCGTGATGGCCCAGTCCGCTTCACCCGTCGACGACGACCAGCCCGCGTAGTACATCCGCACCGGCGCGCTGGCCGCATCCTGTGCGCTTTCCACCTTGGCGACGCGCTGGCCTGCTTCGAGCGCTTCGACCTGCGCCTTGATGCCGACCTGCGCCAATTGCTGCTGCACGAACTGAATCACCTTCTGCGCGGTCGAGTAGTTATACGCGGACCACAACGTGGTTTCGAAGCCGTTCGGATAGCCCGCTTCCTTCAGCAGTTCGCGCGCCTTCGCCGGATCGTACGGCCACGGGCCGAGCTTCACCGCGTAATCGACGCCTTGCGGCACCACGCCGTCGGCCGGCGTCGCATAACCGGCGAACGCAACCTTGGTGAGCGCGTCCTTGTTGACCGCGTAGTTCAGCGCTTCACGCACCTTCGGGTTGTCGAACGGTTTCTGATTGACGTTCAGGCTGATATAGCGCTGGATGATCGAGGGCGACGCGATCAGATCGACCTTCGGGCTCGACTGCAATTGCGCGGCCTGCTCGAACGGCACCTGGAACGCGAAGTCCGCTTCGCCGGTACGCATGAGCGCCGCGCGCGTGTTGTTGTCCACCACCGGCTTCCAGTCGATGGCGTCGACCTTCGGATAGCCCTTCTTCCAGTAGCCGGCGAACTTCTTCACCGTCAGGTCGCCCGCCGGGTCCCACTTCACCAGTTCGAACGGGCCCGTGCCGACCGGATGGAAGGCGATGTCCTTGCCGTATTTCTTCAACGCGTCCGGCGAGATCATCACCGCCGACGGATGCGCCAGCACGTTGACGAACGCCGAGAACGGCGCCTTCAGCGTGATCTTCACCGTGTACGGGTCGACCACTTCGGTCTTCTCGATGCGGTTGAACATGTTGTAGCGCTTGAGCTTGTTCGCCGGATCGGTCACGCGGTCGAAGTTCGCCTTTACCGCGGCGGCGTTGAAGTCGGTGCCGTCCTGGAACTTCACCCCGTGGCGCAGCTTGAACGTATAGACCTTGGCGTCCGGGCTTGCTTCGTAGCTGTCGGCCAGCACGTTGATCAGCTTCATGTCCTTGTCGAAGCCGAACAGGCCTTGATAGAACGACTTCGCGACGGCTTGCGAGAGCGTGTCGTTGGCATCGTACGGGTCGAGGGTCGTGAAGGTCGATGCGACGGCCATCACGGCCGTGGTGTCGGCGTGCGCCACATTGCCCGCGAGCATCGCGAACACCACCGCGCCGCCGCTGACCAGCGCGCGCAAACGAAACGGAGAAGACGGGACCAGCAGGTTCATGAGGTTAAGCTCCAGGCTGCGAATGAAACAGGTTGGTGTGAGGCGGATAAAAATGCTTGTACGCTTGCGTTTGGTCCAATGAGCGTGGTCATGAAGCGCGCTCAATAAGCGCCGCCGACCCGGTGTTGGGCGACGAAATGATCCGGACCGACTGCAATCAGCGGCGCCACAACCGGCTCGTCGTGCAACGCGCGGATCGGGCTGGGGATTTCATCGACGGCCAGCATCCGCTTCGCGTGACGGCGCGCCGGATCGGCGACCGGCACCGCGCCCATCAGCTTCTTCGTGTACGGATGCTGCGGTGCTTCGAACACGGCGCGGCGCGGACCGATCTCGACGATCTGGCCGAGATACATCACCGCCACGCGATGACTGACGCGCTCGACCACCGCCATGTCGTGCGAAATGAACAGATAGGCAACGCCGAGTTCGCGCTGCAGATCGAGCATCAGGTTGACGATCTGCGCCTGCACGGAGACGTCCAGCGCGGAGACGGATTCGTCGGCGATCACCACTTTCGGGTTCAGGGCCAAGGCCCGCGCAATCGCGATCCGTTGCCGCTGACCGCCTGAAAATTCGTGCGGATAACGGCGCGCTGCCTCAGGCGGCAAACCGACTTTTTCGAGCAGCCATGCCACCCGCGCCTGCGCCTGCTCACCCTGCGCCACTCCGTGTACGAGCAGCGGCTCCATGATCGAGAAGCCGACCGTCAAACGCGGATTCAGCGAGGCGAACGGATCCTGAAAAATAAACTGGATATCGCGCCGCAGCGCCTGCAACGCCGGGCCCGTCAGCGAACTGATTTCCTTGCCGTTGAATTCGATCGAGCCGCTCTGGCTTTCCACGAGACGCAACAACGAACGGCCCGTGGTCGATTTACCGCAACCCGATTCGCCGACCAGTGCGAGCGTTTCGCCCGGCCGCAAATCGAAACTGACTTTTTCGACCGCGTGCACACGGCCGGTCACGCGGCCGAAAATGCCGCTTCTGACCGGAAAGCGCGTGACCAGATCGCGCACACGCAGAATGGGCGGCGTGCTGTCCCGCACTAACGGCTGGGATTCTTCAGCGACGGCCGCAGCGGGACGCACGGCCTGCTCGGCGCCGTTCAAGGCCGCCTGCTCGACGGTCAGAATCGGAAACTTGGCGGGCTGATCGCTGCCCTGCATCGCGCCCAGACGCGGCACGGCCGCCAGCAAGGCCTTGGTGTACGGATGCGACGGCGCGGCGAACAGGGTGTCCGATGCGCCCTCTTCGACCTTCTCGCCGCGATACATCACCAGCACGCGATCGGCCACTTCAGCGACCACGCCCATGTCGTGCGTGATGAAAATCACGCCCATGTTCATCTCGTCCTGCAAGCCGCGAATCAATTGCAGAATCTGCGCCTGAATCGTCACGTCGAGCGCGGTGGTCGGTTCGTCGGCGATCAGCAAGGCGGGCTTGCACGACAGCGCCATCGCGATCATCACGCGCTGGCGCATGCCGCCGGACAGTTGATGCGGGAAGCGCGCAGCGACACGGCGCGCTTCCGGAATCCGCACGAGTTCGAGCAGGCGCAGCGTTTCGGCGTGCGCGGCGGAACGGCTCTTGCCCTGGTGCAGCGCAATCGCTTCGCTGATCTGATCGCCGACCGTGAAGACCGGATTGAGCGAGGTCATCGGCTCCTGGAAGATCATCGCGATGTCGGCGCCGCGAATCGAGCGCATCGTGCCGGACGACGCTTTCGCGAGGTCGAGCACGCTGCCGTCGCGGCGCCGGAATGCGATGCTGCCGCCGGCAAGGCGCCCACCGCCATGCTCGATCAGCCGCATCAACGCGAGCGAGGTCACCGATTTGCCCGAGCCCGACTCGCCGACGATGGCCAGCGTCTCGCCGCGCTCGACTGTCAGCGAAAGATTGCGCACCGCATTGAAGGTGGTGTCGCCGCTACGAAACGCGACCGATAGATTGTCGACCGCGAGGACGCGTTGCGGCGGCAAGGTTTCGATCAGCGGGCGGGCGGAGTGCGATGAAGTCGGCACGATGTTTCCTTTGAAGTCGAACGCAGGAAGCGAGGGTTCAGCCAGCAGCCGTTAGCGATAAATCGCCGTGACCGGTGTTTCGCCCACGCGGGCGAAACCGCGATACATGCCCTCGGTATTGAAGGGCAGCGTGACATTGCCGCGCGCATCGACGGCGATCAGACCGCCGCGGCCGTCGATCTTCGGCAGACGGTTCATCACCACGTCGTGCGCCGCTTCTTCGAGCGAGACGTGGCGATACGCCATCTGCGCGGCGACGTCGTAGGCGGCGACCATGCGCATGAACATCTCGCCGGAACCGGTGGTCGAGACCGCGCAGGTGGCGTCGTCCGCATAGCAGCCCGCGCCGATCAACGGCGTATCGCCGACCCGGCCTACCTGTTTATTGGTGACACCGCCTGTCGACGTGGCGGCCGCCACGTGACCATGCTGATCGAGCGCGACCGCGCCAACCGTGCCGAACTTGCGATTCGGATCGATCGGTTCATGCGGCGTGGGATCGTCGTTGGGGCCGTCGTCATTCGCAGCGGACGCGGCCGAGGCCAGCGTTGCGCCGTCGTGATCGAGCATCGCGCGTTGCTGACCACGCGCCAGCAGCCATTGACGGTGGCGCGCGTCGGTGTGGAAATACTCGGGCTCGACGAATTCGAGTCCTTGCGCCGCGGCGAATGCTTCCGCGCCTTCGCCGGTGAACAGCACGTGCTCGCTGCGTTCGAGCACACGACGCGCCGCCAGGATCGGATTGCGCACGCGCTTCACGCAGCAGATCGCGCCTGCGTCGAGCGTGCTGCCGTCCATGATCGCGGCGTCGAGTTCATGCGTGCCGGCGGCCGTATACACCGCGCCACGTCCCGCGTTGAAGAGCGGGCAGTCTTCGAGCAGACGCACGGCTTCGCTGACGGCGTCGAGCGCGCTGCCGCCGTCGGCGAGCACGCGCTGGCCGGCGCTCAGCACGGCATGCAAAGCGGCGTGATAGTCAGCTTCGGCGTTGGCCGACATCGACGCGCGCAGGATGGTGCCTGCCCCGCCGTGAATGGCAATGACTGCGTTGGAGTTCATCGTTTGGTTCTGGAAGTGCGGGGAGTACGGGTGGACGCGCGCGCGGGCTGGTCCGCGGTGCCGGATGGCGCGGCGTGTGGATCGGTGAGCCAGGGCAGGACGAATTCGCTGACCTCGGCGGCCGCTTTCACGGAACGCTTGGCGCGATACGCGACCGCGTCGCACAGCGCTTCGATCACGGCCAGCACGGCGGAATCGGCATTGGCCGCGAGCCGTCGTTCCGAACGGATATAGAGCGCGAGATCGGCGAATTGCGCAAGCGGCGAGTGCGGGCCGTCGGTTAGCGCAAGCACGCGCGCGCCGCGGCTCGCGGCACGCCGCGCGAGTTCGATGGTGTCGTCGACGTAACGGGGAAAGGCGATCCCGATCACCAGATCGTGCTGGTCCGACGCGAACAGACGGCGCGCGGCATGCGAAGGACCGCCGATTAGCGCGAGCGACTGCACGTTGTCGTGATACGGCATCAGGCCGTGCTCCATCAGCCCCGCGAGAAACGCGCTGGCGCCGTAGCCGAGCACGAACACACGGCGCGCGGCGATGATCGCTTCGACCGCGGCTTCGGCGGCGGCGCTATCGATGGCGCTGCGGGTCGAGTGCAGGTTCGCTGCGGCCTGCTGGAGCGACACATCGAGCAGATCGTCGCCAGGCGCGAGCGACTCCTGTGCGCTGCGCAGCCGTTCGACCGGCGCGAGCGTGGCCTCGAAACCGCGCACGAGCGCTTCACGAAACTGCGGATAGCCGTCGAAGCCAAGCGCGCGGGCGAAGCGATTCGCGGTCGCCACCGAAGCGCCGACCACGCTCGCCAGTTCGTCGATCCGCATGGTCGCGGCACGAAACAGATTCGCCAGCACGTATTCGCCCATGCGCCGATGGATCGGCGTCAAGGTCGGCATCGCCGCGGCGATACGCGCAGCGATTGCCTGCTCGGCGGAACTGGATGCAGCGGCTGGATGATGGACCATGCGGTTGATCCGCCACGCGGACTGTCTCCCGAGGGGGACTTCCTGCCGGGGCGTAATGAAATTGAATGAAAGTATATTTACATGAAAAGCCCGTTAAAAAAAATTCATTTTCATTTTCGAGGGTTTGTCCGGATGAGCTACGACGCTTTTGCACACGACGCGGCTATCCGATGAAAACCGGTTTTCACTGAGCGGCTGCCGCGCCCTCGGGAATGTTCGCAAGCCGCGCGGCCGGCGACATGACGATGATCAGCGCCTGCGCGACGAACGCCGCCGCGGCGGCCACGAGGCATGGCTCCATACCCCAGCGCGCGCTGATCGCGGCGCCGAGCAATGCGCCGAGCGGCCGAGCGCCATAGGTCGCGGTGCTGTTGAGCGCCGAGACGCGGCCGATCATCCGTTCCGGCGTGATCGCCTGGCGCAGCGTGGTCGAGCCGACCACCCACAAAATCGGTCCCGCACCGACGAGAAAGAAGCTCAGCGTCGCCAGCCAGAACGACGGCACGACGATGGTCGCCACCATCACGAGCGAGGCGAGCAACCCGCAGAACGGTCCGATGATCAGCACGCGGCCAAATGCGAGGCGTCGCGCGATGGCCGGCGCGGCTAGCGCGCCGCACACCATGCCGATGCCGTAGGCGCCGAGCGTCATGCCCACCGCCGACGCGCTCAATCCCAGCCGATGCACCGCGTATGGCACATACACCGCTTGCAGGATAAAGAAGCCGAGATTGAAGAACACCGCGGTCGCGAGCATCGGCCGCAGTAGCGCATCGCGCAGCACGAAGCGCGTGCCGTCGCACAGCTCCAGCAGAAAGTGCCGTTGTGCGGCCGCCGCGCGCGGCGGTTCGCGCAACCCCGCCAGTAGTGCGACGGCCAGCGCCGACAAGCCTGCCGCGCAACCATAGGCCCACCCCGCGCCGATCCAGCCGACCAGCAGGCCGCCCAGCGCCGGCCCCGCCGAATAGGCGACGCTGCGCGCGAGTTCGAGCCGTCCGTTGGCTTGCGCGAATGCCTCGCGCGGCACGATCGACGGCACCAGCGAAGGCGCCGCGACGTTGTAGGCAACCGTACCGGTTGCCGCAATGAAACCGAGCGCGGCAAGCAGCGGTAACGTGAGCGCGTGCGTCGTGACGAGCATTAGCACGCCCAGCATCGCGATCACGCGCACGCTTTCGGCAAGCGCCATCAAGGTGCGGCGCGAGCGTCGATCGGCCCACACGCCGAGTGGAATCGACAGCAACAGGAACGGCAGCGTCTGCGCGGTTTGCAGCAAACCGGTGTCGCGCGCGCCGGCGCCGAGCGCGAACACGGCAACGAGCGGCGCGGCGGCGAGACTGATCTGCTCGGCGGACTGCGCAACCAGATTCGACCAGGCGAGGCGCTGGAAGGCAGCCGGCAGACGGATCGTGGATGAAGCGGAAGTGGCATGCATCGATAGGCTCCTGCGACGGGACTTGAGGAGTGCATCGTGGTCGCTTCGGCGCGGCGCGGCGCTCCGCTTCTTGCGGTGTTATTCTTCGCTCGCCATGAATCTCGAAAGCATTCTCTTCACTCAGGGTTTCGGCTCGCGCCGCCAATGCCGCGCGCTGATCAGCGCCGCTCGCGTGAGCGTCGAAGGCGCGATCTGCACCGACGCCGACACCGACTTCCCCACCGGCGACCCCACCTTCCGTTTCAGCGTGGACGGCGTCGTCTGGCCGTATCGCGAGCATGCGTATCTGCTGCTGAACAAGCCTGCCGGGTATGAATGTTCGCGTGACCCGCAGCATCATCTGAGCGTGTTCAGCCTGTTGCCGCCGCAGTTCGCCGAACGCGGCGTGCAATGCGTGGGACGCCTCGACCAGGATACGACCGGCCTGCTGCTGCTCTCCGACGACGGCAAGTTCGTCCACCTGTTCACGTCGCCGAAACGCAAGGTGCCGAAGGTGTACGTTGCGGCCACGCGTCACCCGATCGACGACGCCCAACTCGCCAATCTGCGCGACGGCGTATTGCTGCACGGCGAGCCCAAACCGATCGCCGCTGTGGATGCGCAGGCACGCGGCGACCATTCGCTGGCGCTCACCGTGATGGAAGGCAAGTACCACCAGGTCAAGCGCATGATCGCGGCAGCCGGCAACCGCTGCGAGGCGCTGCATCGCGAGCGCATCGGCGGACTCGCGTTGCCCGCGACGCTGGCCGAAGGCGCATGGCAATGGCTCGACGAAACCGACCTCGGATCTTTACGGAGCGGGTAAACCGGTAGTGCCCCTTTAAAGCCTTGAGGCGTCAGGGGAATCGTGTGCCCCGCCGCACACAATGCCTGCAAGGCCCGCGCAGCGCGCTGCGCCGCAACATGTTCTTCCTTACGAGGCGCCCTATACTCGATTAAACAAAGACTACAAAGGGTTCAAGGAGGGCGTCATGGTCACCCACGACATTGTTGCGATTTCGCCTGCGATGATTGCGTTCACGTGCCTGGGGCTGGTTCTGATCGGTGCGCTGCTGGTCGTCATGCGGCTGCGCCACAAATACCATCCGAACCTGATCGGCGCACTGATCGGCGCGATGCTGTGTTTCCTGCTGCTGGAAGCATTGCCAGCGCTGACCTGACGCGATGCGGCGATGCGCGGCCGGCATAGACGCCGGCGCGGCGCGAGCGGATTTTTGCCGGGCGGCGTCTGGCGCGGCGGGGTTTTGTTTATTCTGTTTATTTTCAGCCGAATGCTTCGGAACGCGTCGCATGAAGCCGTCGCCTGGAACCCGTGAATCAGCCGCGCACCTCGCGCAGAAAATCGTCGACGCTCGGATAGCGCAAACGCACCTGCAACTCCTCCTTGAGCCGCCGGTTCACTAACCGCCGCGATTCCCGCATGAACGAGAGCAAGGTCGGCTCGATCTGCTGCTCGGCTTCTTCGCGTGTGATGCGGGGCGCCCGCTCGAAGCCGAACGCGTCGGCCACTACGTCGAAGTACTCGCCCATTTTCAGCGACGTGTCGTCGGACGCGTGGACTACGCGCGCCGGGCGTCCATGCGTGGCCATGCGCACGAGAATCGCCGCGAGGTCGTCGGCGTGGATGTGGTTGGTGTAGACGTCGTCGGCATCGACCAAGGCCGGGGTGCGCTTTTCGAGCCGCGCGAGCGGCAGACGGTTGCGCGCATAGATGCCGGGAATGCGCGCAATGCTGGCGGCGATCACCCCTCGGGCGGTCGCGCGCCGCAGTTGCCGCTCGGCCGACACGCGGCGTTTGGCGCGCGGGTTGGCGGCCTGCAACGCACGTGTCTCGTCGATCCATGCGCCGCCGCAATCGCCGTAGACGCCCGTCGTGCTCGCGTACACGAGCCGCTGCGGCGCGCGTGAACCGGCAGTCCGGCGCACCCCGTCGGGTACAATATCGGCTGTTTCAGATTCCGCCCATGAGGCACGAATCCGGCGCAACCGCCCCACCGGCGCGATCGCACCGCGCGCGGCACAGAGCGCGCGATCGCGGCGAACGCTCAGCGTAGCGAGCAAGGCGCGAGTGCGGCGGTCGTCGTCGCCGGTCTTTTGCGGAGGCGCGAGATGCAGCACCGTGGGTGCGAGTCCCGCGAGCCGTTTCAGGCTGCGGCGCACGTCGAGGTCGCCGACCAGCGGCGTCACGCCCGCGGCGCGCAATTCGGCGCTGCGCTCGGCGTGACTGGTGAGCGCGAAGACATGCGCGTGCGGCTGTAGCAAGGGCACGCAGCGCATGCCGACATCGCCGCAGCCCACAATCAGCACGCGCGGCCGGCGTAAATTTCGTGTCGCTTTCATGGTGGACGCATTGTAGCCGTCAAGCGCGGCGGGCACCGCGCCGTTGTACGCGGTCCGATAACGATTACCGACTTTTCGATTCCGAACACTTTATGGCATTTAACGTCACGCTCCGGCAAAGCGGCCGGCAGTTTCAGGTAGAACAGGACGAACCCGTGCTCAGCGCCGCTTTGCGCCAGGGCATCGGCCTGCCGTACGGGTGCAAGAACGGCGCCTGCGGCTCGTGCAAAGGCACTGTGGTGAGCGGCGAGGTCGAGCAGCGCCAGCATTCGTCGTCGGCCTTGTCGAACGACGAAAAGACGCGCGGCATGGCCCTCCTGTGTTGCGCGACCGCGTGTTCGGATCTCGAAGTGGATATCCGCGAAGTGGCCGGTGTCGGCGACGTGCAGGTCAAGAAGCTGCCGTGCCGTGTCAACGCGATCGAGCGCAAGGCCGACGACGTCGTCGTGCTGAAGCTGCAACTGCCCGCCAACGAACGCCTGCAATATCTGGCGGGCCAGTATCTCGAGTTCATTCTCAAAGACGGCAAGCGCCGCAGTTATTCGATGGCGAGCGCGCCGCACGCGGAAGGTCCGGTCGAACTGCACATTCGTCACATGCCTGGCGGCGTGTTTACCGATCACGTGTTCAACACGATAAAAGAGCGCGACATCCTGCGCTTCGAAGCGCCGCTCGGCACCTTCTTCCTGCGTGAAGATTCAGACAAGCCGATCGTGCTGCTGGCTTCGGGCACGGGCTTCGCGCCGCTGAAGGCGATCGTCGAGCATGCGGTGTTCAAGAACCTGAACCGGCCCATGACGCTCTATTGGGGCGCGCGCCGCAAGAAAGATCTGTATCTGCTCGAACTGGCCGAGCAATGGGCGAAAGACATTCCGAACTTTACGTTCGTGCCGGTGCTGTCGGAACCGGACGCGGGCGATGCATGGACGGGGCGCATCGGCTTCGTGCATCGCGCGGTGATTGAGGACCTGCCGGATCTGTCGGCGTATCAGGTGTATGCGTGCGGCGCACCGGTGATGGTCGAGTCGGCGCAACGCGATTTCACCCAGCACCATAGCTTGCCGGAAGACGAGTTCTATGCGGATTCGTTCACGAGCGCGGCGGATCTGGTGAACGCGGTTTGATGACGAGCGATGCGTCGGCGCAAGTATGCCGGTGCTCGCGAGGCTGGTTCCGGGAAGCACGGCTATGCACATAGCCGTGCTTCGCGTATGGGCGAGCCGCAGCGGCAAAACGGTTGATTCGGGATTGCAGTGCGCGTGCCTGGTGTTCCAGTGCAGCCTGTTCGGGCCTAAGCATTTTGAGCAGTGGCGTGCAGCCGTCGCAGTCGGGTTCGCCGAGATTCGATGCGACAAAATCGACTGCTGTTAGCGTATCGAACAACCGGCCGCCATAGACCGGTTCGTGATGCGCCACCCGGTTCCGTGTCTGATAGATGTGTTCCAACTGGACCGCCACCGCCGATCGGTTGATACGCCTGTCTGGAAAAATGCGTTTGAGTGCCGGCTTCCACAGCGTCTGCTCGTAGTCGTGGGAAAAGAGCCGCTTCCAGCAGTACATCGTGAGTTGGGTGATCACCTGACCGCTCGACACCGTGATCGCTTTTTGCCTCGCGTCCAGTCGAAACTCGTGACGTAGTCCGGCCGGAACGCCGCGCCGAAATGCCCTTTCATCCAGCGCACGTTTTTCCGCCGAATTGAGTTTGGCGTACGCAGCGCGTTGCGCACTGCGGATCGCCGCCACGATTTTGCCGCGCTCCTCATCTTTCCACGAAAATGAATCGGGCGGTCGGCACAGCCAGCCTTCAACGCCGAAATGCTCGCACAGCTTGTCACAGACGGCATTGCGTAACGCGATTTCGACAATCGCCGTCACGCTCATCAAGGCGCCGGCCAGCCGAAGGGTTTGCTGATGCAATGCGACAGCCGTGCGAGTCGTGCCGCCCATCGCATGGAAAGTACTGAGGCGCTCGCCCGAGAGTAGCGTGGCAACTCCGGCTACTTCCTCATCTGTCAGATGTTCCATTGACGCATCGCTCCTTGAGTTTTAAAATCGCGAGTGATAAGTCGGGATCAGCGTCGGCAGCTATCCTCGGATGGGCGGACCCCCGGCTTCCTGATTAAAAAATGGGCGCTCACTTGAGCGCCCATTTGCATTTCCCGCCACCACTTCTTTTTACGGACTGCGCGTCCTGCCACGTACTATTCAAAGGACCGCCGTCACATTTTAGTCAGTTGGACATCTCATAATCGATTGGCACTCGAACGGCGGGACCGGACAAAAATTTCAGTCCAACGTAAATTCATGGTTTACACCATCGGTTTCCTTGTCGTATTCTTTCGCGCATGAACCGCATCCAGTCCGAACTCCGACGTCGCCGCTCGCCGCTCCCCTAGGGACGCCGCTGGCTTCGTCACGGATTCGCGCCGCACAAGGGCGCAAGCAGTTCGAATCATGAAAGCCACGGCATGCCGTGGCTTTTCTGTTTTTCCGGCCCCTGTTTCGCAGTTGGCCAAACCTTCATTCACCCTTCACCCCGTCGCCTGGAGCCTGCCGTCATGAATTTCACCGAGTACCCGATCGAGTCGCTGATGTACATCACGAACCGGCCCGAAATCGTTTTCACGCACGGCAAGGGTTCGTGGCTCTATGACAATACCGGCAAGCGATATCTGGACTTCATCCAGGGTTGGGCGGTCAATAGTCTCGGCCACTGCAACGACGGCATGATCGAAGCGCTGAACAAGCAGGCGCAACTGCTGCTCAATCCGTCGCCGGCGTTCTATAACGGTCCGATGGCCCAGCTCGCCGGTCTGCTTACGCAACACAGCTGTTTCGACAAGGTGTTCTTCGCGAACAGCGGCGCCGAAGCGAACGAAGGCGCGATCAAGCTCGCGCGCAAGTGGGGCAAGAAATTCAAGGACGGCGCGTTCGAAATCATCACGTTCGATCACAGCTTCCACGGCCGCACGCTCGCGACCATGTCGGCCAGCGGCAAGCCGGGCTGGGACACGATCTACGCACCGCAAGTGCCGGGCTTCCCGAAGGCGGATCTGAACGACCTTGCGTCGGTTGAAAAGCTCATCAACGCGAAGACGGTCGCCGTGATGCTCGAGCCGATTCAGGGCGAGGGCGGCGTGATTCCCGCCACGCGCGAATTCATGCAACAACTGCGCGCGCTGACCAAAAAGCACAACCTGCTGCTGATCGTCGATGAGGTGCAAAGCGGTTGCGGTCGCGCCGGCACGCTGTTCGCGTACGAACTGTCAGGCATCGAGCCGGACATCATGACGCTCGGCAAGGGCATCGGCGGCGGCGTGCCGCTCGCAGCCCTGCTGGCAAAGGCCGACATCGCGGTGTTCGAAGCCGGCGATCAGGGCGGCACGTACAACGGCAATCCGCTGATGACCGCGGTCGGTTACTCGGTGATCTCGCAACTGACGGCGCCCGGCTTCCTCGAAGGCGTGCGCGCACGCGGCCAGTATCTGCGCGCGAAGCTGCTGGAATTGTCGGAAGAGCGCGGCTTCGAAGGCGAACGCGGTGAAGGCCTGCTGCGCGCACTGCTGCTTGGCAAGGACATTGGCAATCAGATCGTCGAGAAAGCGCGCCTGATGCAACCAGACGGCCTGCTGCTCAACGCCGCACGCCCGAACCTGCTGCGCTTCATGCCGGCGCTGAACGTGACGAACGAAGAAATCGACCAGATGATGGCGATGCTGCGTTCGATTCTCGACACGCTTTAAACGTCTCCGGAAACTCGCCTATGACAGATTCCACGACGCTATCGATCCGCTGCTTCGACGCGAGCGACACCGATGCCGTGGTCGCGCTGTGGCAGGAAGCGTTCCCCGAGTATCGGGACGTGACGAGGCCGCAGCGCAACCCGCGTCTGTCGATTGCCAACAAGCTCGCGACACAGCCGGAACTGTTCTTCGTTGCGGTGTTCGGCGAGCGTATCGTCGGCACGGTGATGGGTGGATATGACGGACACCGCGGTTGGCTGTATTCGCTCGCGGTGGATACGACGCTGCGCCGGCATGGCATCGGCACGCGCCTCGTCGCGCATGTGGAGCGCGCGTTGACCGAGCGGGGCTGCCCGAAGCTGAATTTGCAGGTGCTGTCGGCGAAAGCCGACGTGCGCAGGTTTTATGAGGCGCTCGGTTATCGCGCCGACGAGGTGATCAGTCTCGGCAAGCGTTTGGGCGAAGTGGCCGCATCGTCTGCCTGAGTTCTCTCGCCAGCAAAGAGAAAGGCCGCATGCAGAACCTATGCATGCGGCCTTTTTACGTCGGAAGCAAACCTGTGTGATTATTCGCCCGGCTTATTCACCCAGATACGCTGCGCGCACTTTCGGATCATCGAGCATCTGCTTCGCGTCGCCGGACATCGTCACCAGACCCGAGTCCATCACATAGCCGCGATTCGCCGCCTGCAACGCCAGACGCGCATTCTGCTCAACCAGCAGCACTGTCATGCCTTCGGCCGAAATCGCCCGCACCACTTCGAAGATCTTCTCGACCATGATCGGCGACAGACCCATCGACGGCTCATCCAGCAACAACAGCTTCGGTTTGCTGATGATCGCGCGCGCCATTGCCAGCATCTGCTGTTCACCGCCCGAGAGCGTGCCTGCGTATTGCGAAGCGCGCTCCTTCAGCCGTGGGAAGAAGCCGAACATGCGGTCGACGTCCGACTTGATGCCGTCGGTGTCGGTACGCAGATAAGCCCCCATCTGCATGTTCTCGACGATCGACATGCGCGAGAAAATGCCACGGCCTTCCGGCACCATCGCCAGACCGCGCTTGAGCAGCTCGTGCGCCGGGATACCCTTGATCGACTGGCCCATGTACTCGATGTCGCCTGCCGAGTACGGCTTCAGCCCCGTGATCGCCTTCATCGTCGTGGTCTTGCCCGCGCCGTTCGCGCCGATCAGCGTCACCAGTTCGCCCTGCGCGACTTCGAGGTCGATACCCTTGACGGCCTGGATGCCGCCGTAATTGACCTGCAGGCCCTTGATTTTCAACATTGCCGTTGCCATTAGTGGACCCCCGCACCCAGATAAGCTTCGATCACCTTCGGATCCTTCTGCACGTCTGAAGGCAGACCCTGCGCAATCACCTTGCCGTAGTCGAGCACCGTCATCTGGTTGCACAGACCCATCACCAGTTTCACGTCGTGCTCGATCAGCAGAATCGTCTTGCCGTCGCTGCGGATCTTGTCGAGCAGCTTGGTCAGCTCGACCTTTTCCGTTGCGTTCATGCCTGCGGCCGGTTCGTCCAGCGCGAGCAGCTTCGGATCCGTTGCCAGTGCGCGGGCGATTTCCAGACGACGCTGGTGGCCATACGACAGGTTGCGCGACGTGTAGTCCGCGTACTGCGCAATGCCGACGTACTCCAGCAGTTCGATTGCGCGTTCCTTGATCTCGCGTTCTTCCTTGCGCTCGGCCGGCGTCTGGAACACCGCGCCGATCAGGCCATGCTTCGTGCGCACGTGGCGGCCGACCATCACGTTTTCCAGCGCGGTCATGCCGCCGAACAGACGGATGTTCTGGAACGTACGCGCGATGCCGGCCTTCGCCACCTGATACACCGCGGTCGGCGTGTATTCGGTGCCGTCGAGCTTGAACTCGCCCGAATCCGGCGTGTACAGGCCCGTGATCACGTTGAAGAACGTGGTCTTGCCAGCGCCGTTCGGGCCGATCAGGCCGTAGATCTGGCCGGACTTGATCTGCAGACCGACGTCAGAGAGTGCCTGCAGGCCGCCGAAGCGCTTGTTGACGCCTTTCACCGACAGGCGGATCTGGTCGCTGCCCACGCTGTTGTTTACGTTATCGCTCATATGATTTCTCCAACAGGGGCCTCAGGCGCGCACCGGCTTCTTGCCAGCGCGCTTCGCCAGTTTCGCAATCTTGTCTTCGTGCTTCGGCGAGGGCCACAGGCCTTCCGAGCGGTACAGCATGATCACGACCATTGCGAGGCCGTACAGCAACTGACGGATCACTTCGGTATCGACGATTTCATGGCCGAAGATCATGTTCTGCAGCGGACCCATCGTCGAGCGCAGGAACTCCGGGAAGACGGCGAGCAGCACCGCACCGAGAATCACACCAGGAATGTGGCCCATCCCGCCGAGCACCACGCACGCCAGCACCACGACCGATTCCCAGAACGTGAACGATTCCGGCGACACGAAGCCCTGGAACGAACCGAACATCGCGCCCGACAGCCCGCCGAACGACGCGCCCATCGCGAACGCCAGCAGCTTCACGTTGCGAGTGTTGATGCCCATGGCCTTGGCGGCGATTTCGTCTTCGCGGATCGCGGCCCATGCACGGCCGATACGCGAGTGCTGCAAACGCGTGCACACCCAGATCACCAGCAGCGCACACAGCACGAACAGGTAGTAGTACGAGTACACCGACGGGAATTGCAGACCGAACAGCGAATGGCTCTGCGCAAGGCTGAAGCCGCCCACCTGCACCGGATCGATCCCCGTGATCCCCTTCGGGCCGTTGGTGATATTCACCGGACGGTCGAGGTTATTCATGAAGATCCGCACGATTTCCCCGAAGCCCAGGGTCACGATAGCGAGGTAGTCGCCACGCAAGCGCAAGGTCGGCGCACCGAGCAGAATCCCGAAGACCGCAGCGACCCCCATCGCAATCGGCACAATGATCCAGATCGGCGTATGCAGGCCGCCCGGGAACAGATGCGCGATCCACTCGAACTGCGTGGTCAGGTGCGGCGAACTCAGCAGCGCCGCAACATACGCGCCGATGGCGTAGAACGCGATATAGCCCAAGTCCAGCAGGCCGGCGAAGCCGACCACCACATTGAGGCCGAGCGCGAGCATCACATACAGCATCGCGAAGTCGAGCACGCGGACCCAGTAGTTGCCGCCGGCCGCACCGATGATCATCGGCGCTGCGATCACGAAGATCGCGGTGATGATGCCGACGGTCAGCGTCTTCGTCAGGTTCTTTTCAGGGATGAGCGTCGTGGACGGCTCGATCGGTTGAATTGAGGTCATGTCTGTTTACTCCTTACGCTCGATCCGCAACACGTTCGCCCAACAGGCCCGACGGACGGAACACCAGCACGATGATCAGCACGATGAATGCGAACACGTCCTGGTAGTTACTGCCGAACACACCACCCGTGAGGTTGCCGATATAGCCGGCACCCAGCTGTTCGATCAGGCCGAGCAGCACGCCGCCCACCATCGCCCCGCCGAGATTGCCGATCCCGCCTAGCACCGCCGCGGTAAAGGCTTTCAGGCCTGGGATGAAGCCCATATAGAAGTGAGCGTTACCGTATTCGGACGCGATCATCACACCGGCCAGAGCGGCAAGCGCCGAGCCGATCATGAAGGTCGCCGAAATCACGAAGTTCGGGTTCACGCCCATCAGGCTGGCAACGCCCGGGTTCTCGGCGATGGCGCGCATCGCGCGACCCAGCTTGGTCTTGTGAACCAGCAGCAGCAGACCGCCCATCACGAGGAACGCCACCACGATGATCACGATTTCGGTCATCGAGATCACGGCGCCAGGCGTCGTGTCGGTGGCCTTGATCACGTTGATCGGGTCAGTAGGCAACAACTGCGGGAACGGCAGCGGGTTACGCGACCAGATCATCATGGCCAGCGTCTGCAGCAGAATCGACACGCCGATCGCGGTGATCAGCGGCGCGAGACGCGGCGCCTTGCGCAACGGCCGGTAGGCCACGCGCTCGATCGTATAGCCGACCACCGCGCAAACCACTGCCGCGATGATCAACGCGATGATGAGCGTCGGCACATTGCCGAGGCCGGGGAAGTGGTTCTGCAGCACGCCTATGGCGGAGAGCGCAACCATCGCGCCCACCATCAACACATCGCCATGAGCGAAGTTGATGATGCCCAAGATGCCGTAAACCATCGTATAGCCCAGTGCGATGATGGCATAAACGCTGCCAAGCACCAGTCCGTTGAGGATCTGCTGGATGAAGATATCCATTTAATGCTCCTTAGCCCGTGCGACTGGATTCGCGCTCCTCATCAGCCGGTGGGCGGTGATGCGTTACGGAATCTCAACGGCACTGCGGGTACTGATGTAAAAGACCGGTAAGGGTTATCCGCTGCCTGGTTTGTCTTACGACTGGGATGCAGTCGCGGACTCGCCGGCGGCGGATGCAAAAACGGCACCGTTGGGTGGTTTCGGTGCCGTCAGTCTGAACGTCCCGTCATCACATCTTCACGACGTCGAGGACCGCTTTCTTGCCGTCCTTGAAGTCGTAAAGCGTAATGGCGCCCTCTTTCAAATCACCCTTGTCGTCGAACGCGATGTGGCCGATTACCCCGTTGTAATCGGTGGACGGCATCGCAGCCAGCACCTTGGGCGCCTCGATCGAATTAGCGCGCTTCATTGCATCGACAATCACGTACACAGCGTCGTACGTGAACGGTGCGTAAATCTGCACCGGTGTGTGGAAACGGTCGACGTACTTCTTTTCGAAGTCCGCTCCCTTGTCCATTTTCGAAAGCGCAAGTCCTGCCTCCGAACAGACCAGGTTCTGCACGGCGGTTCCCGCCAGCTCACCCACCTTGTCGGTACACACACCGTCGCCGCCAAGGATTTTTGCTCTGATACCGAGCGCCGCCGCCTGCTTTGCGAACGGCCCGCCCGTTGCGTCCATGCCGCCGAACATGATCACGTCCGGCTGAACACGCCTGATTTTCATAAGGACCGACTGAAACTCCGTCGCCCTGTCATTGGTGGCTTCGCGCGCGACGATCTTCGCCCCGCTCGCCTGCGCCGTCTTCGCGAACTCGTCGGCCAGCCCCTTGCCGTATACGGTCGAGTCGTCGACGATCGCGATGCGTTTCGCGCCAAGCACTTTCGTCGCGTAGTTGGCCAGCGCCGGACCCTGCTGGGCATCGGTCGCAACCACCCGGTAAGTCGTTTTGAAGCCTTGCTGCGTGTACCCCGGATTCGTCGACGACGGCGAAATCTGCACAATCCCGGCATCGCTATAAATCTTCGACGCCGGAATCGACACGCCCGAATTCAGGTGCCCGACCACGGCGACAACATGATCGTCGACGAATTTTTCAGCGACCGCCGTTCCCGTTTTCGGGTCCGCGGCATCATCTTGTGCGTCGAGCTCCAACTGGATCTTGTGGCCGTCGATCGTCAAACCGTGTGTATTGATTTCCTCGACCGCCAGACGCGCGCCGTTTTCATTGTCCTTGCCAAGATGCGCAATAGCGCCCGTCAATGGGGCCGCATGACCGATCTTCACGATAGTCGCTTCGCTCGCGGGGGCCGCCGCTACCGTTGCAGCCGATGCACCTGCTCCCGCCTCGCCATCCTGTTTCTTGCCGCACGCGGTCAGCATCGCAACCGCGGCCGCGATGGACACGGCGTAAGCAAACTTGACTCGCATTAAGTAGGTCTCCTGCGCCTTGCAAAATCTATTGTTCGGGACCCTGAGGCCTTGAGAACGCGCGCATTGTAACTCCAATTATGCGACAGGCAATATTGTTGAACCGGTGGGGTTTTCCTGCATTGCAACCTTATTTTGAGAAAGAAAACCCACAATGGGCGCAACCTGGTTGCGACTATTTTTTGCGCACCAGTTGCACCGCCCCTGCACCCAATGGCATCAAGTGTTGCAGCGATCTGGCCCGACACCCGATTGCAGCGCGCTTTGCGTTAAGTATTACGTTTCTATTGTTATCAAGATGTACGCACTACTTTAGTGCGTCAAAAATCGCCTGATCCTTCTATTGCTTATTAAACGGGGACATATCAATTTCGGAGCGAATAAAAGTCGCATCTCAATTCAAAAGAATTTCTCTTCGACGGCATCAGAATCGGCTCCATGACATGATCTGGCACTTTATTTTCTGGACGTTTCATCTATCTGCGGACATAAAAAAAGCGCGCCCGAGGGCGCGCCTTTCTTTCAAAACGTTGGCTGATTGTCAGGCTGGCAAACCCAGACCGCGCGGCAGCGGAAACGCGATGTTTTCTTCGATGCCGTCGAGCGCGCGCACGTTGCGCACGCCGACAAGTTCACGCAATCGGCCGATGACGGCTTGCGCCAGCGCCTCCGGCGCCGAAGCGCCCGCCGTTACGCCGATCCGCCGCTTGCCTTCCACCCAGACCGGGTCGATCTGGTCGGGCGAGTCCACCATATAGGACGGCACGCCCAGCTTCTCGGCCAGTTCGCGCAGCCGGTTCGAATTCGAACTATTCGGGCTGCCGACCACGATCACGACGTCGCACTGCGGCGCCATGAACTTCACCGCATCCTGACGGTTCTGCGTGGCGTAGCAGATGTCCTGCTTCTTCGGTTCGCGGATCGACGGATATTTCGCCTTCAGGGCGCCGATGATCTCTGCCGCGTCGTCGACGGACAAGGTGGTTTGCGTGACGAAAGCAATTCGCTCGGGATCGGCCAGCGCGAGCGCCTGCACGTCTTCAATATCCTCGACCAGATGCATGCCTTCGCCAGCCTGCCCCATTGTGCCTTCGACTTCAGGGTGGCCTTTATGGCCAATCATCACAATGTCGAAGCCGTCCTGGCGCATCTTTGCGACTTCGATATGTACTTTGGTGACGAGCGGACAGGTGGCGTCATACACCCGCAGACCGCGCGACTCCGCTTCGGAGCGGACCGCTTTCGACACGCCGTGCGCGCTGAAAATCACCGTATTGCCGGCCGGCACTTCTTCCAGCTGCTCGATGAAGATCGCGCCCTTCTTGCGCAAGTCCTCGACAACATAGGCGTTGTGGACGATTTCGTGACGCACGTAAATCGGCGAGCCGTGCAGCTTGAGGGCGCGCTCGACGATTTCGATGGCCCGATCGACGCCGGCACAGAACCCGCGCGGCTGCGCAAGCAGGATCTCGGCTTCGGCAAGAGTCGTATCCGTGATGCTCATGTTTACAGAATCCCGATGATTTTCACTTCAAACGCCAGCGCCTGGCCGGCAAGCGGGTGGTTGAAATCGAACAGGGCCGACGTCTCGCCGACTTCCTTCAGAACACCGGCATAGCGGCCGCCACCCGGCGCGTTGAATTCGACCAGATCGCCCGGCGAAAAATCCTCGCCGATCATGCTGTTTTCGCGCAGCGTGGCCAGCGATACGCGCTGGATCAACTCCGGATTGCGGGGACCGAACGCCTGGCCTGGCGCTAGCTGAAAGGTCGAGTGGTGGCCCACCTTCAAACCCAGCAAAATATCTTCTAGCGGCGGCGCCAGTTGACCCGCACCGAGCAGCAGCGTGGCCGGTTTGTCGGTAAACGTATTGATGACTTCTGCGCCATCGGCAAGGGAAAGCCGGTAATGAAGCGTCAGATGTGAACCGGGCTTCACTTCGGAAATGTCGATGATGCTCATGCAGTGCTCGCTCAGTCGAAGCGCGCTCCACGCGTGCGCCGTGGGCGCAGTCGACGCGTGTGGCAAACCGTCGGCGTGCCGTGCGCAAAGCGCCTATTGTAAGCCACATAGCCGCCTCCGGCTTGCGCCGCTCGCGCGCACCGCTGCCCACCCGGGCGCGGCCACCGCCACAACCCCGAACAGCGAGGATATATATATGGACAATCGCGCCTGCACGACAGACGAAGCGCCAGCCGAGGCGCTCACGCCCGAGGCACGGCCGCTCGCCGGCTCGTCCTTAATACCGCAGCCCTCCGGCGCACCGGCCAGCGAGCTCCTCTCCGACCTCTCGCTGCCGCTCGCGGGCGGCAAATGGCTGAAAAGCGATATGCCGCGCGAACGGTTGATCGACGGTGGTCCGGGCGTTCTGTCCGACACCGAGATGATCGTGCTGGTGCTCGGTTCGGGCTTGCCGGGCCACAACGTGTTCGACGTCGCGCGCGACCTGCTCGAACGCTTCGGCTCGCTGCGCGCCATGCTGGACGCGGAGTACGCGGATTTCGCCGGCCTGCGCGGAATCGGTCCGGCGAAAAAAGCGCAGCTGGTTGCCATCATGGAAATGGCGCGGCGCTCGCTGGTGGACAAATTGCGCAAACGTCCGTTGATGGACTCGCCTGACGCTGTGCAAGACTATCTGCGTCTATTGATCGGCGGACGGCCGCAGGAAGTCTTCGTCTCGATCTTTCTCGACGCGCGGCACCGGCTGATCCGCTGCGAGGAAAGCGCACGCGGGACACTCACGCGCATGGCGGTCTATCCGCGCGAGATCGTGCGGCGCGCGCTGAGTCTGAATGCGGCCAGCCTGATCGTCGCGCATAATCACCCTTCCGGCGCCGTCCAGCCCAGTGCGAGCGACCGTCGTCTGACCCAGACGCTGCGCGAAGCGCTCGCGCTGATCGACGTCCAACTGGTCGACCATCTGGTGATCGGCGCAGACCAAACCTATTCGTTTGCCCGCGCCGGCTGGGCGTGATACGGGCTAAACCAGGATTGCAAGGAAGAGACAGCGGGTCTGGCGTCGCAAATAAGGTTTGATTTTGCGGCTTTTTTTCTGCTAGAATTCCGGTTTGCCTATTTCCAACCCCCTGTTCCGAAGCCACCAAGGCGTTCCGGAAAGGAAACGTGCCTCGAGTTTCAATGAACTCTCAGCGCGGCTCTTTTCGGGAAACTTTCACGGCGTTCGAACTCAGAATTAGCGTATTAGGAGTGCTCTCATGGCACGCGTATGCCAAGTAACTGGGAAAGCGCCGATGAGCGGCAACAACGTTTCCCACGCGAACAACAAAACCAAGCGCCGGTTCCTGCCGAACCTGCAAAACCGCCGTATTTGGGTGGAAAGCGAAAACCGTTGGGTGCGTCTGCGCGTTTCGAACGCCGGCCTGCGCCTGATCGACAAAAACGGTATCGACGCTGTGCTCGCAGATCTGCGCGCACGCGGTGAAGCCTAAGGAGTAAATCATGGCGAAAGGCGCACGCGACAAGATCAAGTTGGAATCGACCGCAGGCACGGGTCACTTCTATACGACGACGAAGAACAAACGCAACATGCCGGAAAAGATGCTGATCAAGAAATTTGATCCGGTCGTCCGTAAGCACGTTGAGTACAAGGAAACCAAGATTAAATAAATCTTGGCTCCTGCCTGACGAAGGCAAAAGACATGCAAAAAAGCCTCGCATTCGTGCGAGGCTTTTTTGTTTTTAACGTCGCCACTCCGCTCTTTTTATCCGTTCTTTTTCCTGGCAAGAACGGCTTATGCCATTCGGCCAGCTTTCCCTCGTCCGCTGCGGCGCGTATCCTTTCTCGTTTTAGCAGCGAGCGACAAATGCGCGCTGTCATGGCAAAAACGAAAGACGGAGATGCAGGCGATGGAATTCGATGTGGCGATTGTCGGTAGCGGTCTGGCTGGCTTGAGCGTAGCGCTCAATCTTGCGGAGACGCGGCGCGTTGCGGTGGTCGCCAAGCGATCGATAACCGAAGGCGCAAGCGACTGGGCGCAAGGCGGCATTGCCGCGGTGCTGGATTCAGCGGACAGCATCGAGAATCACGTGAGCGATACCTTGATCGCCGGCGGCGGCCTGTGCGACGAAGCGGCAACCCGCTTTATCGTCGAACATGGGCGCGCGGCGATCGAGTGGCTGATCGAGCAAGGCGTGCCGTTCACCAAAGACGACGCGGCCGAACTCGGCTTCCATCTGACACGCGAAGGCGGCCATAGTCATCGCCGGATCATTCACGCTGCGGATGCAACCGGCCACGCCGTCGTCGCCACGCTGAGCGAGCGCGTGCGCCGGCATCCGAACATCACGCTGCTCGAGGATCACTACGCGATCGATCTGATCACGTCCGACCGCCTCGGCCTGCCCGGCCGCCGTTGCCATGGCCTCTACGCACTCGATCTGCAGAGCGGGCGCACCGTGACGATCGAAGCGCCGCACACCGTGCTCGCCACTGGCGGCGCCGGCAAGGTCTATCTGTACACCACCAATCCTGATACTGCGACCGGCGACGGCATCGCGATGGCATGGCGTGCCGGCTGCCGCGTGTCGAACATGGAGTTCATCCAGTTCCATCCAACCTGCCTGTTCCACCCCTACGCGAAGTCGTTCCTGATTTCCGAAGCGGTGCGCGGCGAAGGCGGTATTCTGAAACTGCCGGACGGTACGCGTTTCATGCCGAACCACGACGAACGCGCCGAACTCGCACCGCGCGACATCGTGGCGCGCGCAATCGACTTCGAGATCAAGAAGCGCGGTATCGATTGCGTCTATCTGGACATCAGCCATCAACCCGCTGAATTCCTGCACGAACATTTCCCGACCATTCTCGCCCGCTGCCTCGAATTCGGCATCGACATTACCAAAGAGCCGATTCCGGTTGTGCCGGCCGCGCACTACACGTGCGGCGGCGTCGTCACCGATCTGGCGGGCCGCACCGATCTCGCGGGGCTCTATGCCGTGGGCGAAACGTCATGCACAGGCCTGCACGGCGCGAACCGTCTTGCCAGCAACTCGCTGCTCGAGTGCCTCGTGATCGGGCGCTCAGCCGCGCAAGCCATCGAGGCAGAAGGCTTCAGCGCCGCCGTCCACGCGCCTCTGCCCGACTGGGACGAAAGCCGCGTATCCGATCCGGATGAAGAGGTAGTGGTCGCGCACAACTGGGACGAGTTGCGCCGGCTGATGTGGAACTACGTCGGCATCGTGCGTACCGACAAGCGACTCGCGCGCGCCAAACACCGGCTTGCCCTGCTGCGCGACGAGATTCACGAGTATTACGCGAACTTCAAGGTGAGTCGCGATTTGCTCGAACTACGTAATCTGGTCGACGTGGGTTCGCTGATCGTCGAAGGCGCACGCTCGCGGCGTGAGAGTCGCGGCTTGCATTTCAGCCGCGACTGGCCAGCCACGCTGCCTAAAGCGCTACCCTCGGTACTCTCGCCCGAGCACGTGCGCAACCGCAACGTGTGACGGTGGCGAGGCGTTGAAGAAGCGAAAAGGCCATCGCCGGAATCAAACCGGCGATGGCCTTTTTTTCGTATGTTGCCGAAGCTTTCGTATGTTGCCGAAGCGCTTACACGCCGCTCAGACAATCCGCATCGAGTAATCCGTTGCGCGCACGTCTTTGGTCAATGAACCAATCGACACGCGATTCACGCCCGTTTCCGCAATCGTGCGCACGGTGTCGAAGTTCACGCCGCCGGACACCTCCAGCACCGCGCGCCCGGCCGTCATCCGCACAGCATCGCGCATGGCATCGAACGAAAAATTATCCAGCAGAATCGACTGCGCACGATGCGCCAAGGCGGTTTCCAGTTGCTCCAGCGTCTCTACTTCGATCTGGATCGACACGCCTGCGTTCAGCGCCAACGCCGCATCCATTGCCGCGCCGACGCCGCCGGCCGCCGCAATGTGGTTTTCCTTGATGAGGATGCCGTCATACAACGCGAGCCGCTGATTCGCGCCGCCGCCAACACGTACCGCGTACTTCTGCGCGAGCCGCAATCCCGGCAAGGTCTTGCGCGTATCGAGGATGCGGGTTTTCGTATGCGCAATGGCGTCGACATAGCGGCGCGTGGCGCTTGCCATACCCGAAAGCAGTTGCAGGAAGTTCAGCGCATTACGCTCGGCGGTCAACAAGCCGCGAGCCGGCCCGCGCATTTCGCAGACGGGCGTGTTGGCCGCCATGCGGTCACCTTCGCGATACCGCCACTGCACTTCAATGCGCGGATCGACCTCGCGCATCACCGCGTTAAACCAGAGCACGCCGCACAACACTGCCTCTTCGCGCACGATGATACGCGCATCGCGCATGTCGTCCGCCGGAACAAGGCGACCCGTCAGATCGCCGGCGCCGATATCTTCAGCGAGCGCGTCGGCGACATTGCGCGCCAGCGCGGCGTCGAATGCCACACCGTACTGCGCGTGAATCTCAGCGAACAGCGGCGACACCGCCTCGACCTGATTGCGCTCAACCGCCCCTTCAACCGCTCCCATTACGCCGCTCCCACGTTCGAATATAGTTGCATGTCGCGTGCGAGATCGCCGCTCGCCTGCACGCGCTTCTTGTGGCGTGCCGCAAAGTCGAGCATCCGGTCGATCGGCAGACGTGCCCGCTCGCCGACCGCACGATCGACGAAAATCTCGTTGTGACCGCGCTCCAGAACATCGGCGAGATTGACCAACCCATTCATCGCCATCCACGGACAATGCGCGCAGCTCTTGCAGGTGGCGCTGTTGCCGGCCGTCGGCGCGGCAATCAACGTCTTGCCTGGCGCCGCGAGTTGCATCTTATGCAGAATGCCGAGATCGGTTGCCACGATGAAATGCGTCGCATCGAGCTTCTGCGCAGCGTCGATCAGCTGGGTTGTCGAACCCACCACATCGGCCAGAGCAACTACATTAGCGGGTGACTCGGGATGCACCAGGACCTTTGCGCCTGGATATTCAGCGCGCAGCAGATCGAGTTCGATGCCTTTGAACTCATCGTGCACAAGGCACGAACCCTGCCAGAGCAGCATGTCCGCGCCGGTCTTGTTCTGAATGTAGCTGCCGAGGTGCCGATCGGGCGCCCAAATGATCTTTTCGCCACGCGCGTGCAGATCGGCAACGATTTCCAGCCCGATCGACGACGTCACCATCCAGTCCGCACGCGCCTTAACCGCCGCACTGGTGTTCGCGTACACCACCACCGTGCGATCCGGGTGAGCGTCGCAGAAGGCTGAAAATTCATCCACAGGGCAGCCGAGATCCAGCGAACAGGTCGCATCGAGATCGGGCATCAGAATGCGCTTGTCCGGACTGAGGATTTTCGCGGTCTCGCCCATGAAGCGAACACCCGCGACCACCAGCGTTTGCGCCGCGTGGTCACGCCCAAAGCGCGCCATTTCCAGCGAATCGGCGACGCAACCGCCAGTTTCGTCGGCGAGCTCCTGCAATTCTGCGTCGACATAGTAGTGCGCAACGAGCACGGCTTTCTCGCGCTCGAGCAATGCGCGGATGCGTGACTTCAGCGCTACCTTTTCTTCCGCCGAAGGCACCTCGGGCACCTTGGCCCATGCTTGCCCGATCCCACAAGTTGTGCCCTGCGCCTGTGGCCGGTCGTATTCGACGGTCCTGATCGCCTGCTGATCCATGATCTCCTCTGCCTTCGCTCTGCCGCCGCGGACTGTCAATCGTATGCCGTTGCAGTTTCCGTGGCCCAAAAAGCAAAACCCCGCCAACGCGGGGTTTTGTGACGTAACGAAATTTTAAAGGATTTCGCGATCAAGCATAACGACGTAGGCGCATCGCGAATTCTTGCAGTGCTTTGATACCGCTCTGCTCCGCGCGATGACACCAGTCTTGCAACTGGATCAGCAATTGGTCGCGCGAGGCATTGGAGCGCTCCCACATGGCCGCGAGTTCGTTGCGCATGTCGATGTATGTCTTCAGCTTCTGGCTGTTCGCGAAAATTTGCGGCAACTGACGCTTCTGCGGCTCGTCGAGACCAGCTTCTTCCTTGTGGAACCAGCTACGCGCACCGCGCATGACCTGATACTTTTCACGCGCGCCGACTTCCTTCAGATGCGCCAGTTCCTGACGGTACGCGCGCTTGAGCGCCTTACCGTAACGCGCCATCACTTCGTAGCGATTCGCGAGCACGGCTTGCAGCGTGTCCTGATCTAGCACCAGCTTGCCGGTAGTGAGACGCGGCGTAGGCGCGACTTTCTTCACCTTGGCCAGACGGAACGCCGACATGATGCGGATATACATCCAGCCGATATCGAACTCGTACCATTTGTTCGACAGCTTGGCCGATGTCGCGTACGTATGGTGATTGTTGTGCAGTTCTTCACCGCCGATGATGATGCCCCACGGGAAGATGTTGGTGCTGGCATCAGACGAGTTGAAGTTGCGGTAGCCCCACCAGTGCGCGAGGCCGTTCACCACGCCAGCCGCCCAGAAAGGAATCCAGATCATCTGCACGGCCCAGATCGTCAGGCCGACGACGCCAAACAGCGCGACGTTCAGCACCATCATCAGGCTCACGCCAAGGATCGGGTACTTGGTGTAGACGTTGCGCTCCATCCAGTCATTCGGCGTGCCGTGGCTGAATTTGCGCATGGTTTCTTCGTTTTTCGCTTCTGTGCGATACAGCTCCGCGCCTTCGAGCAGCACCTTCCAGATGCCGCGCGTTTGCGGACTATGCGGATCTTCTTCCGTTTCGCATTTGGCGTGGTGTTTACGGTGAATCGCAGCCCACTGGCCGGTCAGCATGCCGGTGGTCATCCACAACCAGAAACGGAAAAAATGACTGACGACCGGATGCAACTCCAGCGCGCGGTGCGCCTGGCAGCGATGCAGATAGACCGTCACGCCAATAATCGTGATGTGCGTCGCGATCAGCGTGTACAGCACAAGTTGCAGCCACGAGAAGTGAAGCAGCCCGTGGGCAAGGAAATCGAGCAAGGAATTCAACAAGGCAATTTACCTGTGGAACGAGAGACACGAGACACACGCGAAATACGTGCGTCAAGAAAGTGAAAGCATACAGCGGGATTGGACGATATTCTACTTGAAGCGTTCCAAGTGTTTGTAACAAATAGGAATTTTTTGTGCGGCATCAACCGGCGTGAACACGCCGGCGGTATTTTTTCGACCCGCCGGCGAGCGCGGAAGGCCATCAGAGGGCCTCGTCCGCCTGATTGGCCGCAGCGCCGGTCATTGTTACCGCTCGAGGCATTAAATCGCTCGCGTTACCGACAATGCGAACTTCGCGTTGCGCGAACGGAATCGAAATGTCGTGCTCCGAAAAAAGGCGCCAGATATTGCGGTTGACGCCGGAGCGCACGCCGGAGGTGCCGGTTGCCGCGTCCTCGATCCAGAAGCCCAGTTCCAGATTGATGCCGTCCGTGCCAAAACTCGTCAGATAAGCGGTGGGCGCCGGCTCCTGCAGCACTCGCGGCACGTCTTGCGCCGCCTCGACAAGCAGCGCCATCGCCTGCTCGACGTCGGACGTGTAGGCGACCTGCACGGCCACCTTGGCGTGACCGCGCGTCAGATACGACGACTGATTCTGCACGACATCCGTGATCAGTTTTTCGTTCGGAATGAGCGTTTCGATGCCATCCAGTCCGCGCACCACCGTATAACGCGTGCGAATCTGCGTGACCATGCCTTGCAGGCCGCTCACATTGATCGTGTCACCGATGCGCAGCGAACGGTCGATCAGGATGATGAAGCCTGACACGTAGTTGCTGGCGATCTTCTGCAGCCCGAACCCAAGCCCCACACCCAGCGCGCCGCCGAACACGCCCAACACCGTAATATCGATTCCGACCAGCGACAGACTGATCAGCACGGCCGCCAGCACGAAGGCTGCACGGCCGACCCGCGCCACCACCACTTTCAGATTGGCGTCGAGCGTCTTCGAGCGCATCAGACGATCTTCGAACGTGGAGCCGAGCCACATCGCGACGATCATCGTCACGCACACCCACAGAAGGCCTGAAATCAGCGAAAGCAGCGTCATATGCGCGTTGGCCACGCGGAAATGCACGCTGCCCATCCACGTGATCACGTCGTCCTGAATGCCCATGACGGTGAGCACCATGCCGGCCCAGACGACCAGCGAGACGATTTTTTCGACCAGGAACAGCCACGGATGCGTGGCGCCGTCCTGGCTGAACACCCGTCGCGCGAAGAAAAATACGATGTAAATCAAGCCGATGCCGAACAGCGGCACCAGCGCCAGATCAAGCAGCGCGGTGTGCATGAACTGGCCGGTGATCGCCCGCGCGAGCCAGACGAGCACCGCGCCGATCAGCGGGAAAAACGCGCGGTTCAGGCTTTCCGCGCCGAAACGCAGCGTCTGATAGCGCGTCTGGCGCCGCAAATCGAGCCCGCGGCGCAGCACGCGCGCAAGCAGCCACGCGAGCAGCAGCGTGCCAAGCAGCACGCCGACCTGCCACAGCATCACGGGCTGGCCGAAGTCGCGCGCGAGGTCGCCGAACATATGGGGAAAAAGACGGTTTTGCATGATGTCGCCGAAATCGCCGGCGCGCCGTGCTCAGGGAAAGCATCGCGACGCGCCGGCAAAAAGCCCATGGCGCTTAGCTCTGGCGTTCCAGTACGGCGGCGAAGAAGCCGTCGGTGGCATGGCGGTGCGGCCACAACGAAAGGTAATCGCCCATTTCGATATCGATGCGCTGCTCCGCGAGCACGTCGCGCGCCGGGACCAGTGCGAAATCCGGATGGTCAGCGAGGAACTGCTGCACGACCACTTCGTTTTCGGCTTCCAGAATCGAACAGGTGGCGTAGACCAGACGGCCGCCCTTCTTCACCAGACGCGCGGCGCTCGCCAGAATCGACGCCTGCTTCGGCGCCAGTTCGGCGACCGATTCCGGCGACTGGCGCCATTTCAGGTCAGGATTGCGGCGCAGCGTGCCCAACCCGCTGCACGGCGCATCGACCAGTACGCGGTCGATCTTGCCCGCGAGGCGTTTGATCTTGGCGTCGTGTTCGCTGTCGATCAGCACCGGATTCACGTTCGACAGGCCGCTGCGCGCGAGACGCGGCTTGAGCTTGGCGAGCCGCCGCTCGGAAATGTCGAATGCGTACAGGCGGCCGGTGGAGCGCATCGCCGCGCCAAGCGCCAGCGTCTTGCCGCCCGCGCCCGCACAGAAGTCGACGATCATCTCGCCGCGCTTGGGCGCGACCAGCGAGCACAGCAACTGGCTGCCCTCGTCCTGCACTTCCACCCAGCCGTGCTGGAACGCGTCGAGTTTGGTGAGCGGCGGCTTGCCGACCACCCGCACGCCGAACGGCGCGAACGGCGTGGCGCCGCCCTCGATACCCGCTTTGGAGAGCGCGTTCAGCACCTCGTCGCGGCTCGCCTTGATCGGGTTCGCGCGCAGGTCCAGCGGCGCCGGGTAATTCAGCGCGGCGGCCAGTTGCGCCAGTTCCTCGGGCTCGAAGCGCTTGCTGAGCGCCTGGTAGATCCAGTCGGGCAGATTCAGACGGATCCGCAACGGCAGGCTTGCCGGGTCGATCTTCGATACGTGTTCGAGCCAGCTCAACTCCGTTTCCGACACGAACGGCTTGAGCGCATTACGCCCCGCCGTCTGCATCAAGCCGAGCAGTGCCATGCGGCGCGCCGGGCTGCCCGCGCCGCCTTCGGCCAGATGGGCGAATTCCATGCGCCGGCGCAGCACCGCGAAGACCGCTTCGGCGATCACGCCGCGCTCGCCGTGCCCGAGTTTCGGATGGGCGCGGAAAAAACGGCTGGTGGTGGCGTCGGCGGGGCCGGTGAGTTTCAGGACTTCAGCCAGCAAAGTCTCGGTTTGTCCAATCAGAAAACCATGCAATCTCATGCGCCCTCTCCGGCGGTGTGACCGGCAAAGAGCCATTGCGGCTCCGGCGGCGTAAGCGTGACACGCAGGCCGTCGAGAGCAAGGCGCCCTTCGACGAACCAGCGCACCGCGCGTGGATAAATGATGTGTTCGGTTGCCAGCACGCGTTCGGCGAGCATGGCGGGGGTGTCGCCGTTTTCCACCGGCACGGCCGCTTGCGCGACAATCGGCCCGTGATCCAGCTGCGACGTGACAAAATGCACCGACGCGCCGTGCAGCCGCACGCCGGCGTCGAGCGCCTGTTGATGGGTTTTGAGGCCAGGGAAGCTCGGCAGCAGCGACGGGTGCACATTCAGCATGCGCCCGGCGTAATGGTCGACGAAACCGGCCGTGAGCACCCGCATGAAGCCGGCGAGCACGACCAGATCGGGCGCAAAACCGTCGATTTCACGTGCCAGCGCGGCGTCGAAGCTGCCGCGGTCGGGAAACTGGCGGTGGTCGACCACCGCCGTGGCAACGCCGTGCGACGCCGCGAACGCAAGGCCCGCGGCATCAGGACGGTTGGCAATCACGGCGGCGACCTGCGCCGGCCAGCCTTCGCTCGAACAGGCTCGGACAATGGCTTCCATGTTGCTTCCCCGTCCCGAAATCAGGATGACGAGTTTTTTCATCCGCGGATTTTATCATTCGGGGGACACCGAAACCGCGACGCGCCGCCGACTCGTGCGCCGAGCGTTTATAATCGTTTGTTTTGCGGCCCTTTGACCGCCCTACCTCTAACCCGCTATCGTGAGAGTCTTCCGCGGTCTTCCCAATGCTGAAAGCCGTGCGCCCTGCGCACTGACCATCGGCAACTTCGACGGTGTCCACCGCGGCCATCAGGCTTTGCTCGCCCATGTGCGGGCCGCTGCCGATGCGCGCGGCTTGCCTGTCTGCGTGATGACCTTCGAGCCGCACCCGCGCGAGTTCTTCAATCCGGCTGGCGCGCCGCCGCGTATCGCCATGCTGCGCGACAAGCTCGAGGCGCTGCGCACCAACGGCGTCGACCGCGTGGTGGTCGAACATTTCAATCACACCTTTGCCAGCCAGTCGCCGGATACCTTCGTCGAACGGATTATCGTCAACGGGCTGCATGCACGCTGGGTGATGATCGGCGACGACTTCCGCTATGGCGCGAAGCGCGCGGGCGATTTCGCGTCGCTCAAGGCCGCGGGCCAGCAATACGGTTTCGAAGTCGAGCAGATGGCCACGGTGGCCGATCCATCCGGCGCGCGCATCTCCAGCTCGGGCGTGCGCACCGCGCTGGTGGCGGGCGATCTCGACTCGGCGCGGGCCGCACTGGGCCGCGACTATCTGATCAGCGGCCATGTCGTGCATGGCATGAAGCTCGGTCGCGACCTGGGCTTTCCCACGCTCAATCTGCCGATCGCGCACAAGCGTCCTGCGCTCGCCGGCATTTTCATCGTGCGCGTGCATGGCGTGGCAGACGAACCGCTGCCGGGTGTCGCCAGCCTCGGCTTGCGCCCCACAGTCGACGATTCCGGCCGCGTGCTGCTCGAAGTGCATCTGCTCGACTGGCACGGCGACGCGTATGGCAAACTCGTGCGCGTCGAATTCCTGAAAAAGCTGCGAGACGAGGAAAAGTACGTCGACCTCGAAACGCTGACGGCCGCCATTGCGCGCGACGTCGCCAATGCCCGTGCATGGTTCGCGGCGGTCGGCGCCGGCACGCCGGGTAGCCGCTCCACCGGTTTCGCCACCTCGGCCACCGACCGAATTAGATAGCCGCCGCGGTACGTGCGGGCGCATCAGATGCCGCATGTACCCTCGCCGCGCGCATCGAAAGGCGTCCGTGGATCACGCGACATGCCTGCCGGGCGCGCCCCACGCCTCGCGCATCGTGCGCATACCGCAGCCTCGCTGCGCTTACAAAGAATCCACCGCGACCTCATCATGAGCAACAAGAAAGCCGATTCAAAACCGCAGTCCCGCTACCCGGTCAACCTGCTCGACACCCCGTTCCCGATGCGCGGCGACCTGCCCAAGCGCGAGCCGCAATGGGTCAAGGAATGGCAGGAGCGCAAGGTCTACGAGACAATCCGCGCCGCCAGTAAAGGCCGTAAGAAGTTCATCCTGCACGACGGGCCGCCGTATGCGAACGGCGACATCCACCTCGGCCACGCGGTGAACAAGATCCTCAAGGACATGATCGTCAAGGCGCGCAACCTGGCGGGCTTTGACGCGGTCTACGTGCCGGGCTGGGATTGCCACGGCATGCCGATCGAAATCCAGATCGAAAAGCAGTTCGGCAAATCGCTGCCGGCCGCTGAAGTGATGCAGAAGGCGCGTGCTTACGCGACCGAACAGATCGAGAAGCAGAAGGTCGGCTTCCGGCGTCTGGGCGTACTCGGCGACTGGGACAACCCGTACAAGACGATGAACTTCACGAACGAAGCCGGCGAAATCCGCGCGCTCGCGAAGATCATGGAAAAGGGCTATGTGTTCCGCGGCCTGAAGCCGGTCAACTGGTGTTTCGACTGCGGCTCGGCTCTCGCCGAAGCGGAAGTCGAATACAAGGACAAGACCGATCCGACTATCGACGTGCTGTTCAGCTTCGCTGAGCCGGAAAAGACCGCGCAGGCCTTCGGCCTCGCTGCGCTGCCGCGCCAGGAAGGCGGCATCGTGATCTGGACCACCACGCCGTGGACCATCCCCGCCAATCAGGCGCTGAACCTGCATCCGGAAATCGTCTACGCGCTGGTCGATACGCCGCGCGGTCTGCTGATCCTCGCGGAAGAGCGCGTTGAAGCGTGCCTGAAGCTCTATGGCCTGGAAGGCACGATCGTCGCCACCACCCCGGGCGCGAAGCTTGTGAACCTGCGCTTTCACCATCCGCTCGCCTCGGCGCACCCCGGCTACAAGCGCACCGCACCGGTCTATCTCGGCGATTACGTCACCACCGAAACCGGTACGGGTGTCGTGCACTCGTCGCCGGCGTACGGCGTGGAAGACTTCGTGTCCTGCAAGGCGCACGGCATGGCCGATTCGGACATCATCAATCCGGTGATGGGCGACGGCCGCTATATCGAATCGCTCGCGCTGTTCGGCGGCCTGTCGATCTGGGCGGCCAACCCCCAGATCGTCGAAGCGTTGCAGGGAGCCGGCTCGCTGCTGCGCACCGAGAAGTACACGCACAGCTACATGCACTGCTGGCGCCACAAGACGCCGATCATCTACCGCGCCACGTCGCAGTGGTTCGCCGGCATGGACGTGAAGCCGAACGACACCGACAAGACGCTGCGCGAAACCGCGCTCGAAGGCATCGAAAACACCGCCTTTTATCCGTCGTGGGGCAAGCAGCGCCTGTTCAGCATGATCGCCAACCGCCCGGACTGGACCCTGTCGCGCCAGCGTCAATGGGGCGTGCCGATGGCGTTCTTCGTGCACAAGGAAACCGGCGAACTGCATCCGCGCACGCTCGAGTTGCTCGAACAGGTCGCGCAACGCGTCGAAAAAGCCGGCATCGAGGCCTGGCAAACGCTCGACCCGCGCGAATTGCTCGGCGACGACGCCAACATGTACGAGAAGAACCGCGACACGCTCGACGTGTGGTTCGACTCCGGCACCACGCATTGGCACGTGCTGCGCGGCTCGCACAAAGACGAACTGCAATTTCCGGCCGACCTGTATCTGGAAGGCTCGGACCAGCACCGCGGCTGGTTCCATTCGTCGCTGCTGACGGCCTCGATGCTCGACGGCCGCCCGCCCTACAACGCGCTGCTCACGCACGGCTTCACCGTCGACGGCGAAGGCCGCAAGATGAGCAAGTCGCTCGGCAACGGTATCGATCCGCATGAAGTGGCGAACCGTCTCGGCGCGGAAATCATCCGCTTGTGGATCGCTTCGACCGACTATTCCGGCGAACTGGCGATCTCCGAGGAAATCCTGAAGCGCGTGACGGAAGGCTATCGCCGCATCCGCAATACGCTGCGCTTCCTGCTTGCGAACCTGTCTGACTTCGACTTCGCGCAGCACGCGCGTCCGGTCGAAGACTGGCTCGAGATCGATCGCTATGCGGTGGCGCTGTCGGCGAATCTGCAAAACGACATCCTCTCGCACTACGACAAATACGAGTTCCATCCGGTGGTCGCCAAGCTGCAGACGTTCTGCTCGGAAGACCTCGGCGGCTTCTACCTCGACGTGCTGAAAGATCGTCTGTACACCACCGCGGCAGATTCGGTCGCGCGCCGTTCGGCACAAACCGCGCTGTATCACATCGCGCACGGCCTGCTGCGTCTGATGGCGCCGTTTCTCTCGTTCACAGCGGAAGAAGCGTGGAAGATATTCCAGCCGAACAACGAAACGATCTTCACCGAGACGTATCACGCGTTCCCGCAAGTGCCCGACGCCGGCGCGCTGCTCGACAAATGGACACTGCTGCGCGCCGCACGCAGCGACGTCACCAAGGCGCTGGAGGAAGCACGCGTGGCGAACCTGATTGGTTCTTCGCTGCAGGCGGAAGTCGAAATCCGTGCGAGCGGCGCCCGTTACGACGCGCTCACGAGCCTTGCCGACGACCTGAAATTCGTGCTGATCACCTCGGCCGCGAACGTCGTGAAGGTCGACAGCGAAGCGGAAGAAGGCGTGGAAGTGATCGCCTCGAAGTATCTGAAGTGCGAACGCTGCTGGCACTACCGCGCGGACGTCGGCGCGAACGCCGAATACCCCACCCTGTGCGGCCGCTGCTTCACCAATCTGTTCGGCAACGGTGAAGCGAGGAGCGCGGCATAATGGCGAAAACCATGTCGAAGTCGTCAACTGGGAGCAGTTCCCTGGCACCGTGGCTCGGCGTCGCGCTGATCGTGATCCTGTTCGATCAGCTGACCAAGATCGCGGTCCAGAAAGTGTTTGCCTACGGTGTCGCACATGAGGTCACGTCGTTCTTCAACCTGATCCTCGTGTACAACCGCGGCGCGGCCTTCAGCTTCCTCGCGATGGCGGGCGGCTGGCAGCGCTGGGCCTTCACCGCCCTCGGCGTGGTGGCGGCACTGGTGATCTGCTACCTGCTGAAGCGTCATGGTGGACAGAAAATGTTCTGCGCGGCGCTCTCGCTGATTCTCGGCGGTGCGCTCGGCAATGTGATCGACCGGCTGGCGTATGGTCACGTGATCGACTTTCTGGATTTTCACGTGCGTGCATGGCACTGGCCGGCGTTCAACCTCGCCGACAGCGCCATCACCGTCGGCGCGATCCTGCTCGTGCTGGACGAACTGCGGCGCGTGCGCGGTACGCGCTAAGGCTTACGGCCCAAGGCCGTTCAGGTCCGGTTTGAAGGCGGGCCGCGGTGCGCTGCACCGTCTGCCCGCCACCACGCTTTGTCGGAGGCTTTCGTTGGCAACCGCAGAACTCGCAGGAAAACATCTCGTCCTCGGTATGACGGGCGGCATTGCCTGCTACAAGATCGCCGAACTCACGCGCCTGTTGACCAAGGCCGGCGCGACCGTGCAGGTCGTCATGACCGAAGCGGCCACGCAGTTCATCACTCCCGTCACGATGCAGGCGCTGTCCGGCCGTCCCGTCTACACGAGTCAGTGGGACGGGCGTATTCCGAACAACATGGCGCACATCGATCTGTCGCGTGAAGCCGACGCGATCGTGATCGCGCCCGCCTCCACCGATTTCCTCGCCAAACTCGCGCATGGCATGGCCGACGATCTGCTGTCGACGCTGTGCGTCGCACGTGATTGTCCGCTGCTCGTCGTGCCGGCGATGAATCGGCAGATGTGGCAGAACCCGGCCACGCAGCGCAACGTCGCGCAACTGCGCGCGGACGGTGTCGAAGTGCTCGGCCCCGATTCGGGTCCGCAAGCGTGCGGCGAAATCGGCGACGGGCGCATGCTCGAAGCAGCCGCCACGTATGAGGCAATTGCTTCGTTCTTCTCGCCCAAAATCCTGTCCGGCCGGCGCGTCCTGCTGACGGCCGGTCCAACCTTCGAACCGCTCGACCCGGTGCGCGGCATCACCAACCGTTCCAGCGGCAAGATGGGTTTCGCGTTGGCGCGCGCCGCGCAACAGGCCGGCGCCGAGGTGCGCCTGGTCGCCGGCCCGGTGTCGCTTGAGACGCCGTGGGGCGTGTTCCGCGAAGACGTGCAGACCGCGCAGCAAATGCATGATGCGGTGATGCGCTCCGTCGCCGACTGCGACATCTTCATCGGCGTGGCCGCGGTCGCCGACTGGCGGGTCGATCACGCGAGCGAACACAAAATCAAGAAGACCGCCGACCGGGCGATGCCCAGCTTCACTTTCGTCGAAAATCCGGACATTCTGGCGTCGGTGGCGAGGCTGCCGCACCCGCCCTTTACAGTCGGTTTCGCAGCGGAGAGCGGCGAGCTGGAAGTGCATGGCGAAGAAAAGCGCGTGCGCAAGAATGTGCCGCTTCTGATCGGCAATCTCGGCCCGCAGACCTTCGGCCTCGACGACAACGAAGTAATTCTTTTCGAAGCAGGCGGCGCCACGAAGCTGCCGCGCGCCGACAAGCAGACGCTCGCGCGCGCCTTGATCGCTGAGATCGCGAGGCGTCTGCCTGACACGAGTCTGATTCGCTGACGCGGGTTGCGGTGGCGACCCATAAAGCCACCGCGAGCCGTCCAGCCCCAGCCGGGTTTTCTGGAGCAGTACTGACATGACGCTACTTTCCGTGCTCGATCAAACGCCCGTGATCGACGGGCACTCGGTGGCGGACGCCATCGCCGCCACCGTCGAACTCGCGCAACTCGCCGACCAGCTTGGCTACACCCGTTACTGGTGCGCCGAACATCACGGCCTGCGCGGTGTCTCGAACCCCTGCCCCGAAGTGATGCTCGCGCGGCTCGGCAGCGTGACCCAACGTATTCGCCTCGGCTCGGGTGGCGTAATGCTGCCGTACTACAGCCCCTTCAAGGTCGCCGAGCAATTCATGATGCTCGAGGCGCTGTTTCCGAACCGGATCGATCTGGGCGTGGGACGCGCGCCGGGCGGCGATATGCGCACGGCGCAGGCCGTCGCCGCCGGCACCTATAATCGCGGCGATATTTTCCCGCAGCAGGTAGCCGATCTGGTCGGCCTGATGCACGGCACGCTGCCCGAAGATCACCTTGCGCACGGCGTGCTGCTGCAGCCGCAAATCGACACGCATCCACAATTGTGGATGCTCGGGTCGAGTGAATTCGGCGGCCTGCTGGCGGCGCAACTCGGTATCCGCTTCGCCTTTGCCCATTTCATCAACGCGCACTTCGGGCAACAGGTGGCGCTCGCCTATCGCGACCGCTTCAAGCCTGGTCAGGAAGCGCAGCAGCCGTATCTGGCCGCCGCCGTGTTCGTGATCTGCGCCGACACCGAACAGGAAGCCGCGGATCTCGAGAAGGCTGTCGACCTGCGTCGCGTGCAGATGGCTTACGGCCTTAATGCGCCCATTCCGACGGTCGAGCAAGGCGTTGCGCAGGAATACGGCGACCGGGAGCGCCTCGTGATCGATCGCGAGAAGCCGCGCAGCATCATCGGCACGCCGGAAACCGTGGCTGAACGCATGCGCGACCTGCAAGCGCAATTCCAGGCGGACGAACTGATCGTGCTGACTGTGGCAGGCAGCTACCGCGCACGCCTGCGATCTTATGAACTACTCGCCGAAGCGTTCGAACTCGGTTCGAACGCCACGCCCTAACCTCCCCTCCTTCAAACCTGCATGAAACTCGACCTGAAGATTCTCGATGCGCGGATGCGCGAACAACTCCCGGCCTACGCCACCACCGGCAGCGCGGGCCTTGACCTGCGCGCCTGCCTCGACGAACCGCTGACGCTCAAACCCGGCGAGACCGCCCTGGTGCCGACGGGCCTCGCGATTCACGTCAGCGACCCGGGCTATGCCGCGTTGATTCTGCCGCGTTCGGGTCTGGGCCATAAGCACGGCATCGTGCTGGGCAATCTGGTTGGTCTGATCGATTCGGATTATCAAGGGCAACTGATGATTTCGACGTGGAACCGTGGTGAGACCACCTTCGTACTGAATCCGATGGAGCGCCTCGCGCAACTGGTGATCGTGCCGGTCGTGCAGGCCGAGTTCAATATCGTCGACGACTTCGAGGAAAGCGTGCGTGGTGCCGGTGGGTTTGGCAGCACGGGCAAGCATTAAAAAAACCGGCAACGGCATTTGACAGACTCGCGTGTCGCACTGACGCGCGTTTCACTCGCCTCCGGCAAAGAAGCCGATTTGCACAGCGTTTCGATCTGTATTCGTTGTCAAAATCACATAACGCCGCCCGTCTTTCAACCAGGCGGCGTAGCCATCTGTCAGTTTGCGGTTATGACAATACTGTTCTCGATCTGCACGACAAAGTCGTCATAGCGACTCGGTGTCAGCAGTCGAAGTACCAGCGCTTGCCCTGGAAGCAGCAATTTGACCTGGTCCGGAATATTCGGCGTGAAGCCGATCTTCATCCGGGTGGTGAAGCCAGATTGCTCATAAAGCGTGGCCAACGCGAATGCGTTTTCCGGCGCACCGGCATTGATGGAATAAACAAAAACGCTGTTCTGTGCTGGATGGTGGAAAAACCCGAAGTTCATATCGGTAAAGAAACTATCCGCCACGATAGGATTGGCGCTTTGGTTGTTAACCGTGATTTCGTACGCGTAACCGATGTCGGCTGTCACCGGAGCGAAGTCCGGGTGTACGGTGGTGAAAGTAGCGACCACATTTTCCATAGTTGCATCCTTGAATGTTTATCCAGTTGACTGGATGAATGTGGGCCGTCTTCGCCCACGAAAACAATCTAGTGCAGCCGGACTGGAAACCGCCGTGGCACTTCGCCGCGCGCAAACCATCCCCTCTATTTCCTCGCTTACACTTCCGCAAAACCTGCTGCTGTTAAACACGCCTTTCCGCAGCAGCGATGTGCAATTCACTACGTCAGACAATATCCCCCTCGCGTCATCAGGTTGTCGTTGCCCACTTTTTATTCGCAGAAGGAGTTCATTCTTATCGCCAGTCATATATTTTTTTAGCCTGTTCACTTCGGATACCAAATCAATCTCTATTGAATAAAAAAGCCGTTTTCGCGGTGCGTTGCGGCGTCCACCCGGGACGCCGCCGACTCGCCCCGTAGCCTGCCTGGAGGGCAACTGTGAATATCACCTACGAAGCAAGCGTGGCGCCCGGCGCCAACGAGTGGTACGGCAGTATCGTTCTATCCAATCTCAAGTACGCCGACGGCAGCGCCGTCCAGGTCAAGCAATTCATGGCGTTCGACTTCAAGGCGCCCGCTGCCGTACCGAATACGGCCATCTATGCCTCGTTCATTTCCTGGGTCGGAACGACTGTCGACGCGCAATCCACGCAGATCGATGCGAGCACTTTTTCGGTCTCGGCCCATTTGAATTTCGATGCGCCGCATCAGATGGATACGCGCGACCAGATCACGATCGGAGTCAATGGCGATCTGACCAAAGATCCCACCTCATACCTGACGTCGTTCGTGATCGCGGCCGATGACACACCGGAGGTGAACGGCACGGTGTCGATCGATTGCGCGTCCTGTCCCGATCCTGCGCTCGCCAATATCGCGCCGAGCGTCACCTTCACATACGGCGGCCTGACCTCGACAGCCGAACTCGCTTACGAGTCAAACCACGCGGGTCAGTTTGCCCCAAGGCGACTACACGATCAGCGGCGGCGACGTCGAAACCGCGGATCTGACGGTCATCGCTCCGCTCGTCATCTCTCCGGCCAGCGTGACGGTCGCCGTTGGCGAAACCGCGCGCACGTCGGTCAGTTTCGGCACGCTGCAACGATATGCCGCGCTCGACATCACGATCGGCGCACTCACGGGTCTCAGCACCGAAACACTCCATGTGAACGTGGTCGATCAGGCGAGTGGCAAGTCGCTCGCCGCCTTTTCCAGCGCAGTCGATGTGACGACTCCGTTGCGGCGCCTACCGGTGCAGGGCGTCGCGCTGATCAAGATCGACGGGATCGCGCTGAACGACGTGAAGTACAGCTTCGCCACGCCCGCAATCACGCTCGCGAACCGCCTGCAAACCGTGGTGATCAATGATTCGGCCGTGCAAACCACCAAGGTCGACACCACCGGCTTCGTCACGGTGCCGATCGCGATCGATGCCGACGTCTCGCTGAACCGGCAGATCAACCTGCGCCTGACCGGCGCCGACATGAGCTACGTACAGTCCGTCAGCGTATGGACGCAGCAAACGGCGTTCGATGCGCTGGTCAAGCCTGGCACGTACACATCGTCCGCAGCTGACTTCGTTTCGCAAGGCACGGTGGTGGCGGTGACGATGCCGGGCTCATTCAAAGTCAAGGCAGATGGCAGCGCGACACTGAACGTGACGATCGAAGCATCGGCGAATCTGAACGTGCCGGGCTTTCCTTCCTATCTGAGCTTCGGCGGCTGCGCCGATCTGACGCCAGGCAACGCCGCGGACTTCGTCAGCGCACGGGCGTCGTCGGTGTTCAAGTACGCGGGCAACGACGGCGCCGGCGACGCCAGCGTCTACCTGACCGACGACCCGGCCACCACCACGACGATCAATCTCGCCCGCACCATCGAAACGCAACTCGGCAATACGCAGCCTGTTCTGCCTGTGCTGATCTCGTATACGTGCAATCTATCGCTGGGGAACACGCCAGGCCAGTTGGCCAACGGCGATCAACACGCCCACAGCTTCGCGAATTACATCCTTTCGCTGAACCTCGCCAACAAGGCGATCGACTCCGCTCATCCGGTGCCCGCCGGCTACGTGGCCAACCCGGATTTTCTCGGCGCCTGCCAGCAAGCCAACTTGACGGCCGACTACGCGATGCCGGTGCGCCAACCGCTGCAAACCGCGCTGGACCATTGGTCGATCAAGGCAACAATCCCGGCCAGCATCACCGAGACGATTCGCGGCTATGTCGCCGCCGTGAACTGGCTGACCCGCACGGTCGCGCCCAAGGTGGTATTCGGGTGGCAGGTCAACCTGTGGGGCGTAGGCCGCTCGGAATGGGTATATGAGGACATCGATCCCGCTACGCCGGCGCAACAGACCGCGGCGTACATCAAGAGCCTCGGCGTCTATGACGGCGACGCGCCACCGGATTTTCTGGCAATCGACCGCTACGAGGCGGACGATTTCACGCAGCGTGCGTATGTGAACGGCTATTGCTACGGTCCGCGCGAATGGCAACGCTACTTCGATTTTTGCAGGGAAGTGAGCCGCGCCCTCAAGGTGCCGGTCATGCCATGGCAAATCCCCGCGAGTCGCACACCGGCCACGACCGACTCCGTCAATATGGATTTCGACAGCCAGCATTGGGGCACCGGTGGCAGTTGCCTGCTGGGCGATCCCGCCATCGGCTCGGACTATCACAACGTCAATCCCAACATCCTCGCGCTGCAATTCCCGGCCGTGTTTCAGAGCGACATGGGACAAACCGCCGAGGACATGTTCATACGCTCGGAGCCGTTCGATATCACCCATCCGTCGTACGGCGATTTCCCCGTCCGCGGCATTTTCGCGGTGTTGCTCGGAGGCGGTGCGACGACCGGCATCATCTCGACGGTCGGCAATCCCGAGCCATGGGTCAGAAACAAGCTGAACGCGTATATGGACAATCCGATCGGCTTCGACGGCTGAACGCGCCCGAAACGCCTTGACGCAAAAAAAACGGCACGGGCCTTAAAGGCGCGTGCCGTTTTCATCGGACCACCGCGAAACAAACCGCCGTTTCGCGCCAGCTGGCGTGTTACTCGACTTCGACCGCTTCCGGATTCGGATTGCGCGGCGCCGGATGTTCGTCGAAGGTCAATTGCACCTTGTCTTCCGCATCCACGTCGACCGTCACACGGCCGCCGTTCATCAGCTTGCCGAACAGCAACTCGTCGGCCAGTGCACGACGGATCGTGTCCTGGATCAGACGCTGCATTGGCCGCGCGCCCATCAGCGGATCGAAACCGTGCTTGGCGAGATGCTGGCGCAACGCGTCGGTAAAGAGCGCATCGACCTTCTTCTCATGCAGTTGATCTTCCAGCTGCATCAGGAACTTGTCGACCACGCGCATGATGATTTCTTCATCGAGCGAGCGGAAGCTGATCGTGGCGTCCAGACGGTTACGGAACTCCGGCGTGAACATGCGCTTGATGTCGACCATTTCGTCGCCGGTTTCCCGACGATTCGTGAAGCCGATCACCGACTTGCCCATTGCCTCGGCGCCCGCATTCGTCGTCATGATGATGATGACGTTGCGGAAATCCGCCTTGCGGCCGTTGTTGTCCGTCAGCGTGCCGTGGTCCATCACCTGCAGCAGCACGTTGTAGATATCCGGATGCGCCTTCTCGATTTCGTCGAGCAGCAGCACGCAATGCGGCTTCTTCGTGACAGCTTCGGTCAGCAGACCGCCCTGGTCGAAACCGACATAGCCCGGCGGCGCGCCGATCAAACGGCTCACCGCGTGACGCTCCATGTATTCCGACATGTCGAAGCGGATCAGCTCGATGCCCAGCGTGAACGCCAGCTGCTTCGCCACTTCCGTCTTGCCGACGCCCGTGGGGCCGGAGAACAGGAACGCGCCGATCGGCTTGTCCAGCTTGCCGAGGCCTGCGCGCGCCATCTTGATCGAGGCCGACAGCGCGTCGATAGCCGGGTCTTGCCCGAACACCACGCTCTTCAGATCGCGATCGAGCGTTTGCAGCTTGCTGCGATCGTCTTGCGACACGCTTTGCGGCGGGACGCGCGCGATCTTCGAGATGATTTCCTCGATCTCGTTCTTGCCGATGGTCTTTTTCTGCTTCGACTTCGGCAGGATGCGTTGCGCCGCGCCCGCTTCGTCGATCACGTCGATAGCCTTGTCCGGCAGATGACGATCCGTGATGAAGCGCGCCGACAAGTTCAGCCGCCGCCGACAGCGCACCCGACGAATACTTCACGCCGTGATGCTCTTCGAAACGCGACTTCAGGCCGCGCAGGATCGCCACCGTCTGCTCGACGGTCGGCTCGGTCACGTCGACCTTCTGGAAACGGCGCGACAGGGCCGCGTCTTTTTCGAAGATGCCGCGATATTCCGTGAAGGTGGTCGCGCCGATACACTTGAGCGTGCCCGACGAGAGCGCCGGCTTCAGCAGGTTCGATGCATCGAGCGTGCCGCCCGATGCGGCGCCCGCGCCGATCAGCGTATGGATTTCGTCGATGAACAGGATTGCGTGCGGACGTTCCTTCAGTTCCTTGAGGACCGTCTTCAGGCGTTGCTCGAAGTCGCCGCGATACTTGGTGCCGGCGAGCAGCGCGCCCATGTCGAGCGAATACACTTGGGCGTCAGCCAGAATATCGGGCACTTCGCCGCGCGTGATGCGCCAGGCAAGGCCTTCGGCGATCGCCGTCTTGCCGACACCAGCCTCACCGACCAGGAGCGGATTGTTCTTGCGGCGACGGCACAGCACCTGCACCACGCGCTCGACTTCCGACTCGCGCCCGATCAGCGGATCGATGCGGCCGTCTTTCGCCATCTGGTTCAGGTTCTGCGTGAACTGGGCGAGCGGGGTTTCTTTCTGCGCGGCGGCTTCGTCGGACTCGGCATTCGCGTCGCTCGCTTTCGCGGCGTCCGTGCTGCTCGTCTTCGCGATGCCGTGCGAGATGAAATTGACCACGTCCAGACGCGTCACGCCCTGCTGTTGCAGGTAGTAGACCGCATGCGAATCCTTCTCGCCGAAGATCGCCACCAGCACGTTCGCGCCGGTCACTTCCTTCTTGCCATTCGAGGTGGATTGCACATGCATGATCGCGCGCTGGATCACACGCTGGAAACCCAGCGTGGGCTGCGTGTCGACGTCGTCCGTGCCGGGCACGGTAGGCGTGTTGTCATGTATGAAGTTGCGCAGGTTCTGGCGCAGATCCTCGATATTGGCCGCGCATGCACGCAACACTTCCGCCGCTGTCGGATTGTCCAACAGAGCCAGCAAAAGATGTTCGACCGTGATGAACTCGTGCCTTGCCTGGCGTGCTTCCATGAACGCCATGTGCAGGCTGACTTCCAGTTCCTGGGCAATCATGCTTCCTCCATCACACACTGCAGCGGATGCCCGGCCTGCCGTGCGTGGGTAACGACTTGCTCGACTTTGGTCGACGCGATGTCCCGCGTATAGACCCCACAAACTCCCCTGCCTTCGCGATGCACCTTCAACATAACCTGTGTTGCGGTTTCACGATCTTTATTGAAATATTCCTGCACGACCATCACGACAAATTCCATTGGCGTGAAGTCGTCATTCAGCAGCACCACCTTATACATGGACGGCGGCTTCAGCTTCTTTTCCTGCCGCTCCAGTACGGTGCCGTCCTGCTTGTCCGGGATAATCGCCATACACCCATTCTAAACAACTAGGACAGGCCCGCAATCCTGTCAAAACCCGGCCGTTCGGCCGGTGAGCCCGTTCGCTACCGCCTGATGGGTCAATCACCCTCCTGCGTGCGCCATTCGACGAGCCGATTGCGGAGCCGGCCCCTATCCAGTACTGCTTCGCGGCCGTGCTGCGCCGCGGTCGGATCGAGTATCGCACAACCTGCCTAAGCGGGTTGACGGCGCGTACACCGGCCAGCCGACGGCGGGTGACCCGCAGAACAGCATGTGAGTCGATTATGCGACTTTTCAAGACGGCCCGCTTGCGCAACCGCACATAACGGACGAAAGGAGGAAAAACCCCTGGAAGTGCCTGTTTGCAACGGCTCAAACGGCGTCTCAAAATTTTCTTGACACTCGAATAAAGAGCCTCAACAATCAAGCTGGCACTTTTTTCACTGCTCCATAAATCGAAAAAATGCCGATGGTGAGCTTGTGAGGAGGGAGCGGCTGCATCGCGCGGTCGTCGAGCTTTTCGAGGGCTCGTGGTAGTGACATGAGTTACAGGGGAAGTTGGAATGGCAACTGGTACGGTCAAATGGTTCAATGACGCAAAAGGTTTCGGATTCATCACGCCTGACGAAGGCGGCGAGGATCTGTTTGCACACTTCTCGGCCATCCAGATGAATGGGTTCAAGACCCTCAAGGAAGGTCAGAAAGTAACCTTCGAGGTCGTGCAAGGCCCGAAAGGCAAGCAGGCATCGAACATCCAGGCACCTGCCTGAAACTGTTCGGTACCCGTTCCTTTGAAACCCGGCTTCGTGCCGGGTTTCTTTTTTTTGGGCTTGCACCTCTACACCTTGCGGCGCTCGCCGCGCACCTCAGATCACTTTCAGCGTACCCATCATGCCGAGGTCCTCGTGTTCGAGGATGTGGCAGTGGAACATGCGCGCGCCCGCCATCCGCTGGACTGTGGCGATGCGCACGATCTCGTCCGGTTGTACGTTGACCATGTCGCGCCACGCACGGTAGGGCTCCGGCGTGACCACGCCGCCCCGCTCCCGCTCCACGATCTGGAACTGCGTGCCGTGCAGATGGAACGGATGATCCATGTCGGTGCGGTTTTCGATCGACCAGAGTTCGACCTCATCGCGCCGGCTGGTCAGCGTGATGCGCGATGGCTCGAAAACCTGACCATTGATCATGAACGTCATGCCGGCCGGCATGGCGCCGCCATGCGCAGCCGCGGGCTTGGCGCCGTGCATGGCGGCCATGTCCATCTTTTCGGAGAAAACCACCGATTTCTTTGCGACCGGCGCGCCGAGCGGCGGCACGGGGCGCAATGTCGCAGGCAGCGGGCGCGCAGCGGCGCCGGATGCCGGTTTGAAACTGACGTCGGCAAGCGCACGGGCCGGATCGGGCGGCAGGCTGCCACCCGCCATCGCCATCTTGCTGCGGTCGTAGCTATCGGCGCTCAACACCGCCGCTGCGGGAACCGTGCCCGCCCGGACAATCAGTTCGGCACGCTCGCCGGGCGCGAGCAACAGCTCCGTCAGTCCCTCGCGGGGCTGCTCAAGCAAACCGCCGTCCGTGCCGACCTGGGCGAAAGGCTGGCCGCTGCCAAGCGAGAATCTCAAATAGCGGGCATTGCACCCATTCCACACGCGCCAGCGCTCGTCGCCCGTGGCCTCGATACGCGGACGGCGCGCACCGTTGATCAGCACGAACTGCCCTTCCCGGCCGTTCATCCAGTCCATCATGTCGTTTGGCGCAATAGTGCCGTCGGCGGCCAGCTTAAGGTCTGAGATAAACAAGTGCCGTTCGGGCCAGCCGGCGAGCGGATCGTCCGCCGCGCGCACCACGATCGGTCCGGCCAGGCCGCGAAACACCTGTTCCGCCGAATTCATGTGCGGATGCGGGTGATACCAATACGTGCCGGCGCTGCCCAGCGGCAAGGTGAAGCGGTAGACGTGCGAGGCGCCGGGCGGCGTAGGCGCCGAAGGATTGCCATCCTGGTCGGGCGGCACCGGCAAGCCGTGCCAGTGAATCGTCGACGCCTGCGCAAGACGGTTCACGAAGCGGATTTCAACGGTGTCGCCTTCGCGCACATCGATCAGGGGGCCGACGACCGGGCCGTCAGTTTGCGCGGCGCCGTGCTGAGCGTTGCCCTGGTCGTATTGCCAGAACAGCGTCGCCGGTTTGCCGGCGAGCAGCGTGCGCCTGACCGGTTGCGCGACCAGGGTCGCGCGAAACACGCCGGGCTCGCGGCTTTCGTTGGCGAGCGTGCGCAGCGCGGCGAGCGGCGCGCCGGCGGGGAGCGCATCGGCCGCGGCGAGCTTCGTCGCGGCGGCTGGCGCAGGGTGCGCCGGCATGGACGGCATGTCGTCCATGCCTTGCATGCCGCTCATGCCGGGCATGTTGTGCATCGAATGCGCGTCGTGCTGCGCGAATACGCCGCGTGCGAACACCGACGCAACGGCGGCGCTCAACGTGCGGGCGAGAAATTGCCTGCGAATCATGAAGTGTTACCTCTGCTTTGCCGGACGGCCGACATGCATTGGCGCGTCCACGCGGAATCGATCGGTCGACTCGTGCGGCCGTTCTTCGGAAAACGGACCGCCCAAGTGGACACTGGCTGACTGGGAGCAACGCGCACCGCCCGCGCGCAACGCAACGCAACGCGCAGTGGCGACACGAAATGCGTCAGCCGATCGGCGGCCGCAGCAGCGGTGCTCGCGTGACGCCGGCGCGCTGCGGCTCCGACAACGGCGGCGGCAGCGACGTGCCGTCGGCATGCGGCTCAACGCGGAACGCGGCGAACAACGCGCCACAGTGCACGCCGCAAGAAGTGGAACAACAGAAGGAATGATCGTGGCGACACGGCATTGCGGATGCAGCCATGCTATTGCAATGCGGCGTTTCGCTGACGACGCCCGCGACATTGTCAAGGTCGTGGGTCATCTGCATCGGGGCCCCGTACTCCGTCGCCACAGTGACATGCGCGTGCGCAAAGACCCCTTGCGTCATCGATAACGCGAGGCACAGCACGATGAGGATTCGCCACACGGAATTCATTGCAGACGTGAGGAAAGCGTAGCGCGAGGATTCGACGGTCCGCAAATCATAACGCAAGCCGCTTTCTTCGATGGCGCCGGCACGCGCGTCATCAGGCAGTTGAAGGCGTTGGGATCAACCTGCATTGTTTTGCCCGTCAGCAACGAAGCGCGCGCGCCACGGCCCGATATCGCCTTCTTGACCGCGACTGAACGGCTCCTTGACGCATTCCACGTCATTGCCGCCTCGCGTGACGTCGCCTGCTAATATCCTGAATTTCCCTCCAACGCCTTTTCGGCCGCTCGACGAGTGGCCGGCATCCACGCCTTTGCACATGAAAATTCGACGACTCGTTTCAGTCTTTGCTTCTGCAGTCGTTCTGTGGTTTTACGGTGTAACGCCAGGTCTCGCGGAGACCGTGAAAATTGAGAGCGTGTCCGTCGAAAACGCTTCCACCCCGCTTGGCATTGACTCTGCGTCGCCAGGATTGAGCTGGGTGATCTCAGCAAACGAGCGTGACCAGAAGCAGACTGCCTATCAAATTCGAGTCGCATCGAGTCCGGAAAAACTCGGCACGCCGGATGTCTGGGATAGTGGCAAGGTCGCCGCGGACCAGTCGCAATTCGTTCCGTATAAGGGTGCTCCCCTGCGTTCACGCACGCACTATTTCTGGACGGTCCGCGTTTGGGATGCTCATGGTCAGCCATCCGCGTGGAGCAAACCTTCCTGGTGGGAAATGGGACTGTTGAACGGCACGGAATGGCAAGCAAAGTGGATTGGCCGCAATGGTAACGAGCCCCTGCCTGCAGACCTCATAAAGTGGCAAATTGCGGCCGTTACGGCCCAACTCCCGCCCGGTCAGGCTCAGGGGCAGAGCTTCACAACGGACTACGCCATTGCGTCGGTCAGCGCCGAGGTTCCCACTTTCGGCACCGCGAATTCCAGCTTTACCCTCGCGTTGTACAAAAACGGGCCTGGGGGTGAACTGCTGGCCAAACACCGCGTCGAGAATCACCCGGACAACTACTGGGCAACCCTGAAACTCGACAAACCTCTCCCGCCGGGCAAGTACTACCTGGAACAATCTGATGTCACGGGCAAAGTCGGGTGGTACACGTTTCCTGACTGCAAGTATTCGTTCGGAGCAGCCTACGTCAACCGCAAGGAAATTCAGGGCGACCGCAAGACAAAGTGGGAAATGAGCGGTTCAAAAGAACCGGACGGGCTGACCTCCCGGTTGCGCAGGGAATTCGACGCCACCAAAACGATTAAAGACGCCAGGCTGTATATCACCGCACTCGGATTGTATCGAGCGGAAATCAATGGCCAACCCGTGAGTTCAGACTATTTCGCTCCCGGCTGGACGGACTACCAGAAGCGGATTCAATATCAAACGTACGATGTGACAAAGCTGCTCCGCACGGGCCGCAATGCAATCGCAGTCGATCTGGCTCCCGGCTGGTATGCCGGCAATGTCGGCTCGCTAGGTCCCAACCAGTACGGCCAGTTGCCTTACCTGCGTGCGCAGCTCGAATTGCGCTACACGGATGGCAGCAGCGAACAGATTGCGACCGATGGCAACTGGAAGAGCACGCTTGGGCCCCTTGTGAGCTCCGACCTGATCATGGGCGAACAATACGACGCCCGGTTGGCAACTCCAGGCTGGTCTTCGCCCCACTACGACGACAAGAACTGGAAGCAGGTGCGGATCGGTCCGAATGTGAACGCAGCGCTGGTTGCGCAAGTCGATCCACCTATCCGCGTTGAGCGTGAGATCAAGCCGATCAAGGTGACCCGGACCAAACCTGACACCTACATTTATGACATGGGTCAGAACATGGTGGGCGTCGTAGGGCTTCACACCCGAGGCAAGCGCGGACAGGTCATTACGCTGCGATACGGGGAAGTTCTGAACGCTGACGGCACGTTGTATACCGACAACCTTCGCACCGCCAAGGCCACGGATCAGTACATCATGAGCGGGCAGGGAAAAGAAGAATTTGCGCCTGCATTCACGTTTCATGGCTTCCGGTATGTGGAAGTGAGCGGGTCGACGTCCCGGCCGGAAATTGTCGGCCGCGTGCTGCATACGGCGATGCCGGTGACGATGTCCTTCGCTACCAATGTGCAAATGCTGAATCAGTTGCAGCACAACATCGTGTGGGGTCAGCGCGGGAATTTTCTCTCGGTCCCAACCGACACACCTGCACGCGACGAACGCCTTGGTTGGACAGGAGACATCGCAGCGTTTGCAGGCACAGCGGCATATAACATGCAAACGCTGTCCTTCCTGGAAAAATGGCTGACCGATCTCCGCGACACACAATCGGCAAATGGCGTCTTTGCCGATGTTGCACCGACTATCCAGGGAATCGGAAACGCCGGCGCCGGTTGGGGCGACGCCGGTGTCATCGTGCCGTGGACTTTGTATGAGCACTATGGAGACGTGCGCGTACTCGAGCAAAACTTCGCTGCCATGGACAAGTGGCTTTCCTATCTCGAAGCGAATAGCAAGGACTACCTCCGGCCCAGCAGCGGCTACGGTGACTGGCTGAACGTGAACGACGAGACGCCCAAAGATCTGATTGCCACGGCCTTCTTTGCGGAGAGTGCTCGCACCGTCGGTAAAGCGGCTCGGGCGCTCCACAAGGATCCCCGCCGTTACGACGAGCTTTTCACGAACATTCGCACTGCGTTCATCCGTAAGTATGTCTATCCCGATGGCAAATTGACGGTCGAAACGCAAACAGCCTATGCACTCGCGCTGACCATGGATCTCGTGCCGGCGGAATTGCGCAAGCCCGCCGCGGATCGACTGGTTCAATTGATCAAGGACAAGGACTGGCACCTGTCCACGGGCTTCCTTGGCACGCCGCGTCTGCTGCCGGCGCTTTCAGAAACCGGTCATGACGACGTGGCCTACCGCGTCCTGCTTCAGAAGACCTTTCCGTCCTGGGGTTATCAGATCAGCAAAGGCGCGACCACCATGTGGGAACGGTGGGACGGAATCCGGCCGGATGGAAGCTTTCAAAACAAGGCGATGAATTCGTTCAACCACTACGCCTATGGTTCGGTTGGAGAATGGATGTATGAAAACGTCGCCGGCATCCAGGCCACCGCGCCCGGATTTCAACGATTCGTCGTCAAACCTGTTACAGGCGACGGAGTGCAATCGGTCGATGCCAGTTATGTATCGGGCTACGGAAAGATTGCCGTGCGCTGGAGCGACGCAGGTGACAAAGCCGGGCTTTCTGTCAGCATTCCTGTGAACACGAGTGCGGAAATCTGGGTACGAAATAGGGGTGGACGTATTCAAAGCGACGGCGCCCGGTTTATCCGTAACGAGCCAGGATACTCGGTGTATGAGGCAGGTTCAGGGGACTACCGCTTTACGGTTCATTGACCGGCGCGCGGCATTCCACTTGCCGCGCAGCACTTCGAACGGCTGATTCTCGCGTTCTTCTCGCGCAATAAACAAAAAACCCCGGTCGCTTCAACGGCGCCGGGGTTGTCGATTCAAGCCGGAAACCGGCGCAAATCGCTTACATGTTTTCGATCAACACCTGCCCAAAGCCCGAGCAGGACACCTGCGTCGCGCCTTCCATCAAACGTGCGAAGTCGTACGTGACGCGTTTTTGCAGGATCGACTTTTCCATCGACTTGATGATCATGTCAGCCGCTTCGATCCAGCCGAGGTGGCGCAGCATCATTTCCGCGGAGAGAATTTCCGAGCCCGGGTTCACATAGTCTTTGCCCGCATATTTCGGCGCGGTGCCATGCGTGGCTTCGAACATCGCCACCGAATCCGACAGATTCGCACCCGGCGCGATACCGATCCCGCCGACTTGCGCAGCCAGCGCGTCTGATACGTAGTCGCCGTTCAGGTTCAACGTGGCGATCACGTCGTATTCGGCCGGACGCAACAGGATCTGCTGCAGGAACGCATCTGCAATCACGTCCTTCACCACGATGTCGCCGCCCGTTTTCGGGTTCTTGATCTTCATCCACGGACCGCCATCGATCAGCTCGGCGGCGAATTCCTTCTGCGCCAGTGCGTAACCGTAGTCGCGGAACGCACCTTCCGTGAACTTCATGATGTTGCCCTTGTGCACCAGCGTGACCGAGCGGCGCTCGTTGTCGATCGCGTACTGGATCGCCTTGCGCACCAGCCGCTCCGTGCCTTCACGCGACACCGGCTTGATACCGATACCCGAGGTATCCGGGAAGCGGATCTTCTTCACGCCCATCTCTTCCCGCAGGAATTTGATGACCTTCTTCGCTTCTTCCGATTCAGCAGGCCACTCGATACCCGCGTAAATGTCTTCCGAGTTCTCGCGGAAGATCACCATGTTGGTCTTTTCAGGCTCGCGCACCGGCGAAGGCACGCCCTTGAAATATTGCACCGGCCGCAGGCACACATACAGGTCGAGTTCCTGGCGCAGCGCGACGTTCAGCGAACGGATGCCGCCGCCGACCGGCGTCGTGAGCGGCCCCTTGATCGACACGACATATTCCTTTAGCACCTGCAGCGACTCTTCCGGCAGCCACACGTCCGGGCCATATACCTTGGTGGCCTTCTCGCCGGCGTAGATTTCCATCCAGTGGATCTTCTTCTTGCCTGCGTACGCTTTTTCGACAGCCGCATCCACCACCTTGAGCATCACCGGCGTGATGTCTGCACCCGTGCCGTCGCCCTCGATAAACGGGATGATTGGCTGGTCGGAAACGTTGAGCGAGAAATCCGCGTTGACAGTGATCTTGTCACCGCCGGTCGGGACCTTGATGTGCTGATACGGCATGATCGGACTCCAGTGGTAGCTGTGCTGCAAGCTGATGGGAGACTGCGAAAACTGGGCGCTCCTCGCTACGCGCAATGCCGGTCGTCCGCGAGGGTCAGGACGCCTATTCTAGCCCACACTGGCGCAGCAACGAGCGGGCAGCGGCTCGGGGTTTTCCAACATTGTCGGGAAGCAGATTTCCGGGGCGTCCATTCTTATATCTTATATAAGACAAGCGACGTGACAGCTCGCGTTATGCATTATGATCCCGCCATTCCCTATTGCACCGGCGCGCCTGCCGCGCTGGCGCGGCGGGGACCTCGCGGTCCGACCTTCCACTTGTTTTGCTATGCACCTTCTCGCTCTGAACAAACCGTTCGGCACCATCTGCCAGTTTTCGCCGCACGAGACGCGCGCGTCGCTGGCCGACTGGGTCAAGGTGCCGGGCGTCTATCCGGCGGGCCGACTCGACTCCGACAGCGAAGGACTGCTTCTGCTCACCGACGACGGCGCATTGCAGGCACGCATCGCCGAGCCGCGTCACAAACTTGTCAAACGCTATTGGGCACAAGTGGAAGGCGCCGTCGATCCGGCGACCTTGAAGAAACTCGCACGTGGCGTCGATCTCGGCGACTATGTGACGCGGCCGTGTCGCGCGGAATATGTGGAGCCGGGCGACACGCTATGGGACCGCACGCCACCCATTCGCTATCGCGCCGCGATTCCGACGACATGGATCGAATTGTCGATCACCGAAGGCAAGAATCGCCAGGTGCGCCGCATGACCGCCGCAGTGGGTTTTCCGACATTGCGTCTGGTACGCGTGGGCGTGGGCGCGCTTGACATTTTTTCACTCGGACTGCAGCCGGGAGAGTGCGCCGAATTGCCGCCGAAGGCACCTTGGGACGGCGTCGTCTGAAGCGTAAGCGCAAACGAAAAGAGCCTGCGCGTGGCGTGCATTTACGCATGCCGTAAAAGGCTAACTCGTTGTATCCGCAAACAAAACTCACCGTAAAACTCGTGTGAAACATGCGTGAAACAATCACGCGCAAGATCTCTGCCCAACGAGCCATTTCCATTCGCGCATCGACGAATAAATATTCCCGAAAATTTACGTCAACCGGTGCGCAAGCTCACGCGTTATTCGACGCAGATGCCGCCCGAAGCTATCCGGCATTCAGCCTTAAGGGCCTTTGTGCAAGCCGTTCTTGCGGTGAGTAGGGGGAGTCTGAGCGCTAAAGCAGACGCGTCGAAAAATTTGTCGATGCGGCTGTCAACCGAAAGGTGGATGGCACGTTTACCGACATGACTCTACATATAACCGGGTCATTTGGTTAATTAACTAAAGCTGAGGATTCACAAAATGAACAAACTGATCGCCGCTCTGGTCGCTGGTCTCTTCGCAACGGCAGCATTCGCACAAGCTTCGGCACCGGCAGCAGCTTCGGCAGCTCCGGCAGCAGCAGCTTCGTCGGCAAAGAAGACCACGAAGCACGCTCACAAGAAGTCGCACAAGAAGGCAGCAACTGCTGCTGCAGCTTCGGGCGCTTCGGAGTAAGTTTGTTGTAAAAACGCAGTCAAGAACCAGCTTCATTGCCGTTCTTACGGCGTTGAAAGGCAGATCACCGCAAGGCGATCTGCCTTTTTGTTTTTGACGCGCTCGCGTAACATTCGCGGGTTAATTTCCAGCAAGGAGTCATGCCGTGCGATTTCCCATGCGCTCGTTGATTGCGCGTTTCGCTGTTGCCGTTGCACTGCCGCTCGCCGCAATGTCCTTCGCCGCCACTACCGCTGCTCCAGCACACGCGCAGCAGATGCCGGCCGGTGCGAAGCAGCCCAGTGAATTTCCGCGCGCCAAACTGACCGCCGGCATGTTCGTGATCGACGCCGCTGTCGCCGCCAACGATGCAGACCGCGAACAGGGCCTGATGTACCGCACGAACCTCGCGCCGAACGAAGGCATGCTGTTCGTCTTCAATGAAAACGCGGTGCATTGCTTCTGGATGAAAAACACCCTGATTCCGCTGTCGATCGCGTTCATGCGCGCCGACGGCACCGTCACCGACATCGACGAGATGCAGGCCGAGACCACCAACAACCACTGCCCGAAGAACAACGGCGTGTATGCGTTGGAAATGAGCAAAGGCTGGTTCACGTCGAAAGGCATCAAACCGGGCATGAAGATTCAGGGCTTGCCGGCCGCGCAATAAGTCAGGCGCGTTGCCGCGGCATCCGCCGCCTCTTCGCCAGTTGCTTTTGAAAAGCCGACGCCGTTTACCGGGCGCCGGCTTTTTTCATGGGGCCGCCCGTGCGCGCCCCGTCGCGGAAGCCCGCCTGCTGGCGTATTCGTCCGCCTGGCAAGATTCCTGCAAAAGACCAGCCGACGCGCTATCCTAGTAATCTTAGTAAAGCAGCACCCAGGCTCCCCGGGCAGCACAGACTGCCGCCCGGCAAGCGTTTCAGGCGCGCCATTCCAAGGAGGTTCACGTGCCCCGCAAGACTCCCATCGAGCGCTACCGGAATATCGGCATTAGCGCTCACATCGATGCCGGCAAAACCACCACCACTGAACGCATCCTGTTCTACACCGGCGTGACCCACAAGATCGGCGAGGTTCACGACGGTGCGGCAACGATGGACTGGATGGAACAGGAGCAGGAGCGCGGCATCACCATCACGTCGGCGGCCACCACCGCCTTCTGGAAGGGCATGGCCGGCAACTATCCCGAACACCGCATCAACATCATCGACACCCCGGGACACGTCGACTTCACGATCGAAGTGGAGCGCTCGATGCGCGTGCTCGACGGCGCGTGCATGGTTTACGACTCGGTCGGCGGCGTGCAGCCGCAGTCCGAAACCGTGTGGCGTCAGGCGAATAAATACAAGGTGCCGCGCATTGCGTTCGTCAACAAGATGGACCGCGTGGGCGCTGATTTCTTCCGCGTGCAGCGGCAGATCGGCGACCGTCTGAAAGGCGTCGCGGTGCCGATCCAGATTCCGGTCGGTGCAGAAGATCACTTCCAGGGCGTGGTCGACCTCGTCAAGATGAAGGCGATTTACTGGGACGAAGAGAACCAGGGGATCAAATTCGAGTACCGGGATATCCCGCCTGAACTCGCCGCTACCGCGAAGGAGTGGCACGACAAGATGGTCGAGGCCGCCGCCGAGGCAAGCGAGGAACTGCTCGAAAAATATCTGGGCGGCGAGACGCTGACCGAAGACGAAATCAAGCACGGGATTCGTGTGCGCACCATCGCCAACGAAATCGTGCCGATGCTGTGCGGCAGCGCGTTCAAGAACAAGGGCGTGCAGGCCATGCTGGACGCCGTGATCGACTACCTGCCCTCGCCGGTGGACATCCCCGCCATCACGGGTCACGACGAATACGACAAGGAAATCGAGCGTCATCCGCGCGACGACGATCCGTTCTCGGCGCTCGCCTTCAAGATCATGACCGACCCGTTTGTCGGCCAGCTGATCTTCTTCCGCGTGTATTCGGGCGTGGTGAATTCGGGCGATACCGTCTACAACGCCGTCAAGGAAAAGAAGGAACGCCTTGGCCGGATCCTGCAGATGCACGCGAACGAGCGCAAGGAAATCAAGGAAGTCTACGCAGGCGACATCGCCGCGGCCGTGGGCCTGAAGGAAGCGACCACGGGCGACACGCTGTGCGATCCGCAGCATGTGATCATCCTTGAGCGGATGATTTTTCCGGAGCCGGTGATTTCGCAGGCCGTCGAACCGAAGACCAAGGTCGACCAGGAAAAGATGGGCATTGCGCTGAATCGTCTGGCGCAGGAAGACCCGTCGTTCCGCGTGCAGACCGACGAGGAATCCGGCCAGACCATCATCTCCGGGATGGGCGAGCTGCACCTGGAAATTCTGGTCGACCGCATGAAGCGCGAGTTCGGCGTCGAAGCGACAGTCGGCAAGCCGCAGGTGGCGTATCGCGAAACGGTGCGCAACAAGGTCGAAGACATCGAAGGCAAGTTCGTCAAGCAGTCGGGTGGCCGCGGCCAGTATGGTCACGCGGTGATCACGCTCGAACCGGCGCCGCAGGGCAAGGGCTACGAGTTCGTCGACGCGATCAAGGGCGGCGTGATTCCGCGCGAATACATTCCGGCGGTGGACAAGGGCATCGTGGAAACGCTGAAGGCCGGCGTGCTTGCGGGCTATCCGGTGGTCGACGTGAAAGTGACGTTGACCTTCGGTTCGTACCATGACGTCGACTCGAACGAAAACGCCTTCCGCATGGCCGGTTCGATGGCCTTCAAGGAAGCGATGCGCAAGGCGAAGCCCGTCTTGCTCGAACCGATGATGGCCGTCGAAGTGGAAACGCCGGAAGACTTCATGGGCAACGTGATGGGCGATCTATCGAGCCGTCGCGGCATGGTGCAGGGCATGGAAGACATCGCCGGCGGTGGCGGCAAGCTGGTGCGCGCCGAAGTGCCGCTCGCGGAAATGTTCGGCTATTCGACCTCGCTGCGCTCGGCGACTCAAGGCCGCGCCACGTACACGATGGAGTTCAAGCACTACGCTGAAACGCCGAATAACGTGGCCGAGTCCGTGATCAACGCAAAGCACAAATAAGTACGCCAGCAGTATCGGCAGAAGAACGAAGCCCGTCCGTCATGGACGGGCTTTTTTTATGCGCGGCACCGCTCACGCCGCGAGGCCACACGCACGTTTTTGAACGTGCAAAAATAGCTGACGGCGCCGAGCCGATCGCCCGCGAGGAGACACATCATGAGCCAGGAACACGAACATCCGCACTACCATGACGCGCAACCGTCAACGCCGGTCGACTGGCGCGAGCACGGTGTCAAGGTCATCAAAGGCGATCAGCTCGACAGCAATACCGCGCAAACGCCGGGCATGAATCGCGCAGCCGCGATCAACGCCGCCCGGGTGGGCGCGCAGAAAATCTGGGCCGGTACGGTGACGATCCATCCGAATGCGAAGACCGGTGCGCATCATCACGGCGCGCTCGAAAGCGTGATCTACGTGGTACGCGGCCAGGCACGCATGCGCTGGGGCGAGCACCTCGAATTCACCGCTGAAGCCGGGCCCGGCGACTTCATCTTCGTGCCGCCCTACGTGCCGCATCAGGAAATCAACGCGAGTACCGACGACCCGCTCGAATGCGTGCTGGTGCGCAGCGACAACGAGGCGGTGGTGGTGAATCTGAACATCGACGCGGTGGAAGCGCCGGAGACGGTCTTCTGGGTCGATCCGATTCACAAGCATCCGCACGACCATTAAATCCTTCGAACGCGACTCATGACGCCGACCGCTTCGCTGCGCCCTCGCCTTATCACGCTGTACGCCATTCTGATCGCCGCGAATCTCGGCGCATGGGCATGGGCGCTGATCGCGTTTCGCCACTATCCGCTGCTGCTCGGCACGGCGCTGCTCGCGTATGGTTTTGGTCTGCGCCATGCCGTCGACGCGGACCACATTGCGGCAATCGACGCGGTCACGCGCAAGCTGATGCAGGCGGGCAAACGCCCGCTCGGCGTCGGTCTGTCGTTTTCGCTGGGGCATTCGACCATCGTGGTCCTCGCGACGATCGGCATCGCGTGGACCGCGCATTCGCTGCACGGCCGCTTCGACACCTTCAAGGCGGTGGGCGGCACGATCGGCACGGTCGTCTCGGCGGCATTTCTGCTGGTGCTCGCATGCGTGAACCTCGTGATTCTGCGCGACGTATGGCGCCGCTATCGCTACGTTCAACGCGGCGGCGAGTTGCCAGCAGAAGCGGTGCAGGCCACCGCTCCCACCGGCCTCCTCTCGCGCGCATTGCGGCCGCTGTTTCGCATCGTGACGAAAAGCTGGCACATGTACCCCGTCGGCGTGCTGTTCGGACTCGGCTTCGACACCGCGACCGAGATCGGCCTGCTGGCGATCGCCGCCGCCGAAGCGGGCAAAGGTCTGCCGCTATACTCGATCCTCGTGTTTCCGGCGCTCTTCACCGCCGGCATGACACTGGTCGACTCGACCGATAACGTTTTGATGGTCCAGGCGTATGGCTGGGCGATGGACGATCCCAAACGCAAGCTCTACTACAACGCGAGCATCACGTTTGTGTCGGCCGTGGTCGCGATCGCGATTGGCGGCGTCGAAGCGCTCGGGCTGCTATCGGACAAACTCGGCCTGAGCGGCGCGGCGTGGGATGCGGTAGCAAGCATCAACGCGCACTTTGGCGTGCTCGGCTACGGCATCGTTGCAACCTTCATGGCGTGCTGGATCGGTTCAGTGCTGTTCCAGCGCTGGCGCCGTCCCACCGCGCTCGCACGGTAAATCCAACTGGTATCGCGCGCGCCATCGGTAGGGACGCCATTGCAGCGCCGATTACCGCGCTGCGGCATCCGGAGCGAGCCCGCTCATTGCGCGAGGCGGTTCCGCCGAGCGTTGTCATGACGACACACACCGGCCCTTTTATCCGCCAAACGGCCACCTGGGCCTGCCGCGAAAGCTCCGGATTCGAGGGCAATCGCTTACACTGAAACCGCTTTTCGCCATCAGCATTTGGTGGCCCTCTCGTTGCCCTGTCGCGCGCACCCGGCGCGACCCTTCAGAACCGACAGCAGAACGGACTGGACACTCCATCGATGAAGACTCCCGCGGACCGATTCCCCGAACTCGACATGGCACGCCTCAACGCCGACGCCTACGGCAACCACGCCATCGACGAATTTCTCGCCGGCCGCGTCACGCGCCGCGACCTGCTGCGTTATGCAAGCGTGATCGGTTTGTCGCTGGCGGGCGGCGGCGTTCTCAGCGCGCCGCAAGCACGGGCACAAGGCGCCGCGGGCGCCGCGAACGCCACCATCCGCGTGGCCCATCTGACGCCGGCCGGCGCGGTCGATCCGCTCACGGTGACCGACGCCGCAAGTCTCGCTCTGCTCAATCAGACAGGCGAATTCCTGATCGACGACGACGGTGAGAAGCTCGTACTGAAGCCGGCGCTGGCGTTGTCCTGGAAGCCGAACGACAAGGGCGACGTGTGGACCTTCACGCTGCGCCATAACGTCAAGTTTCACGACGGCCAGTTGCTCACCGCCAAAGACGTGGCCGCCACCTTCGACCGTCTCGCCGATCCGGCTAGCGGTTCGGCGGCGCTTTCGGTACTCAAGGGCGTGTTGTCGAAAGGCGGCGCGAAGGTAGTCGACGATCACACGGTGGCGTTCCATCTCGACGCGCCGAACGGCAACTTCCCCTACTACGTTTCCTCGGACAATTACAACGCCGTGATCCTGCCCGCGAACTATGCGGGCGGTTATGAAAAGAGCTTCATCGGCACCGGTCCGTTCAAGCTCGAAAAGTACCAGGCCAAGGTCGGCGCCTCGTTCGTGCGCAACCCCGATTACTGGGGCGAGAAAGCGTTACCGCAGCGCGTACAGTTTTCGTTCTACGCCGACGAGCAGGCGCAACTTCTCGCACTGCAAGGCCACCAGGCCGACGTGATGGGCACCTTCACCGTGCAGGGCGGCGCCGCCATTCTGAACAATCCCGAGTACAAGGCGGTCGGCGTGAAGTCGAGCGCGCATCGGCAGATTCATATGCGCAACGACAGTCCGCTATTCAAGGACAAGCGCGTGCGCCAGGCGCTCGCGTTGTCGCTCGATCGCGATGTGCTGGTGAGAGGTCTGTTCAAGGGCCGCGCGCAACTCGGCAACGACAGCCCGTTTGCGCCAGTGTTTCCGTCGTCCGATGCGGGCGTCGCGCAACGCAAGCTCGACGTCGCAAAGGCCAAACAACTGCTCGCGCAAGCCGGCGTGCCGAACGGTTTCGACGTGACGCTGACCACCGAAAAATATATGGAGATTCCCGATCTCGCGGTTGTCGTGCAGAACGCGGCCAAGGCGATCGGCGTGCGCATCAATCTGAAAGTGGAAAGCCAGTCGCTGTACTACGGCGCGGGCACACCAGGCAAATCCGATTGGCTGGATTCGCCGCTCGGCATCACCGACTACGGTCACCGCGGCGTGCCGAACGTCTTTCTGAATGCGCCGCTCACCAGCGGCGGCACGTGGAATGCAGCTCACTTCAGGAATCCGCAATACGATCAACTGGTCGCGCAGTTCGTCGCCGCGATCGATCTCGGTGCGCAGAAGAAGTTGTCCGGCCAGATCCAGACGCTGCTGCTCGACGAAACGCCGGTGATCATTCCGTTCTTCTACGATCAGCTGATCGCCATGCGCAAGGGTGTGAACGGCGTGCGCTTCACCGCGCTCGCGCAACTGTATTTCGATCGCGCGGTGTTGAGCGCGTAAGCGCCAGCGCTTTTTTCGGCAAAAGATCACGATGTCGACCACGGCGCCTCCTTCCATTCCCTCCGTCTCGCGCGGCAACGCGGGCCGCGTCGCGCGGTTTCTGGCGACGCGGGTCGGCTTGTCGTTGATTACGTTGTGGCTCTTGTCCGTGATCGTTTTCGCGGGCGGGCAGTTGCTGCCCGGCGATATCGGCCGCGCCGTGCTGGGGCCGCTTGCCGATGCGCGCGCGGTTGCCGCGCTCAACCATCAGCTCGGCGCCGACCGGCCGCTGATGACGCAATACTTCGAGTGGATTGCGCATTTCGTCCGCGGAGATATGGGACTTTCGTATGCCTACCGCGAGCCGGTCGGGCCGTTTATCGCCGACGCGCTGGCGCATTCCGCGAAGCTCGGTCTGCTTGCGTTTATCGTCATCGTGCCGCTCGGTATCGCGGGCGGCGTGTGGTCGGCGATGCATGCGGGGCGCTGGCTCGATCGCACCATCAGCATTGCCGGATTGTCGGCGACCGTGGTGCCGGAATTCGTCTCGTCCATCGTGCTGATCCTGGTGTTCGGCGTGTGGCTGCGCTGGCTGCCGATTGAAGCGTCGTATCCGCCCGAAGCGAGCGTGCTCGAACAACTTCGGCATCTGATTCTGCCGGTGCTGCCGCTGGTGCTGGTGTTCTTTGGCTACATCGCGCGGATGGCACGCGCCGGCACCGTTGAAGCGCTCGATGCGGATTACACGCGCACCGCAATTCTCAAGGGCCTGCCGCGCCACATCGTGATCTGGCGGCATGTCTTGCGCAATGCGTTGCTGCCGACCATCACCGTCGCCGCCACGCAGCTCGGATACATGATCGGCGGCCTCGTGGTGGTCGAGACGCTGTTCCACTATCAAGGCATCGGCTCGCTGATCTACAACGCGGCCAAGGCCAAGGATTTTCCGATGCTCGAAGCAGGTGTGCTGACAATCGGCGTGGTCTACACGGTCGCCAATCTCGTTGCCGATGCGCTGCACGTCCTGCTCAATCCGCGGCTGCGCGTAAGGAGCGCCGAATGAGCACGATCGTCCCGCCCGCCGCGCCGCGTGCCGTGGCCGAACCGCGCTTCGACCAGTTGCGCGTGTTGCTGCGTTCGCCCACCTTTGTGGTCGGCGTGTTGATCGTGGGCTGGTGGATCGTCTGCGCGATCGCCGGGCCGTGGTTTGTGCGGATCGATCCGTATGCGTCCGATCCGCTCAACTCGCTGATGCCGCCTGACGCCACGCATTGGTTCGGCACAGATCAACTCGGCCGCGATGTGTTCTCGCGGGTAATTGTCGGTGCGCGCGACATTCTCACCATCGCGCCGTTGGCGACCTTGCTCGGTACGTTGGCCGGCACGGCGCTGGGATTGGTGGTCGGCTATTTCGAGGGCTGGGTCGACAATGTGGTCGGCCGCGCGATCGACGCGGTGCTCGCCCTGCCGCTCGTGATCGTCGCCTTGCTCGCGCTGGCCGCGGTCGGCGCGTCGAACTTCACGGTGGTGCTGGTGATCGGCGTCACCTTCACGCCGATCACCGCCCGCACCGTGCGCGCCGCCGTATTCGCCGAACGGCATCTGGACTACGTCGCCGCAGCGCAACTGCGCGGCGAGCGCGCGCCGTACATCATGTTCGTCGAGATTCTGCCGAATGTGCTGCCGCCGATCATCGTCGAGGCGACCGTGCGGCTCGGCTACGCGATCTTCGCCGTCGCCACGCTGTCGTTTCTCGGCTTCGGCATCCAGCCGCCTTCCGCTGACTGGGGGCTGGCGCTGTCCGAGTCGTACTCGCTGATGGCCGGTGGCGCGTGGTGGACCGTTGTGTTCGCCGCCGGCGCGATCGCCACGCTCGTGGTCGGTGTGAATCTAATCGCGGATAGCGTGCAGGGAGTGCTCGACCGATGAACGGCCCGCCGCCCTCCTCGTTTCCCGCCTTCGACGTCTCGAAGAGCGATCGTACGGATGCGCTCACGGTCGTCGGCCTGACAGTCACCTACCGGATGCGCGGACGTGATCGGGAAGTCCTGCAGGATGTGTCGTTTCGCGTGCGGCGCGGCGAAGCGTATGGGCTGGTGGGTGAATCCGGCTGCGGAAAATCGACGGTCGCCATGGCGGCGCTGCGCTACCTGCCGCGCAACGGCAAGGTGAAGGCAGGCAAGATCATCATCGCCGGCCAGGACGTGCAGAAGCTCGATGCGGATGCACTGCGCAGCATGCGCGCCAATGCGATTTCGATGGTCTACCAGGACCCCGGCCGCGCGTTGAATCCGTCGCTGACGATCGCGCGGCAGGTCACCGAGGCATTCGAAGCCGCCGGCGCTTCGCGCGACGAAGCCGTACAACGCACGCTCGAGATGTTGCAACGTGTGCGCATCGCCGCGCCCGAGCGCGTGATGGCGAGTTATCCGCACCAGCTATCGGGCGGCATGCAGCAGCGCGTGGTGATCGCGATGGCGCTCGCGTCGAATCCCGCGCTATTGATCCTCGACGAACCGACCACCGGGCTCGACGCCACCGTCGAAGCCGAAGTGCTCGACCTCGTCGCGCAACTGCGCGAAGAACTCGGTACCGCGGTGCTGTTCATCAGCCATAACCTCGCGGTGATCGGGCGCATGTGCGAACGCGTCGGCGTGCTGTACGCGGGCAAGCTGGTCGAAGAAGGCGCGACGCAGGACGTCTTTGCGCGGCCGCGGCATCCGTATACGGTCGGGCTGTTGCGCTGTTTGCCGACCGCGGGGCGCAGCAAGGACAGCGAACGGCTCGATACCATCGCGGGCAATCTGCCCTTGCCCGGCTCCGTGACGCAAGGCTGCATTTACGCCGACCGTTGCCGCCTCGCCGACGACCGATGCCGTCGTGAGGCCCCGCCGCCGTACCGGTTGAGCGCCGCGCATGGCGATCAGATGTCGCGTTGTCATTACCACGAGCGTGCGCTGGAACTACCCCGCGTGAATGTTGAAGCGCTGCCTCAGCGTGAGGATCGCCTTCGGAACCATGACGCGGCGCTCGTACTGCGCGCGGAAAAGCTATCGAAGACGTTCCATGTTTCCGGCGCGCCGCTACGTGCCGTCGACGCTGTTTCCATCGATCTCGCCAGCGGCGAGACGCTTGGCCTCGTCGGCGAATCGGGCAGCGGCAAGACCACCCTCGCGAAGCTGATGCTGGGCCTGCTCTCGCCGGATGCCGGCAGCGTGCTCGAACTCGACGGCGCACAGCTTGCCGCGCGCGTCACGCGACGCAACGACGAACAGGTCAAATCGCTGCAGATCGTCTTCCAGAATCCGGACTCGGCGCTCAATCGCGCGCACTCGGTGAAGCGGCTGATCGGACGCGCGTTGGCGCGTCTCACCGCGTTGCGCGGGCCCGCGATCGACGAACGGCTCGCCACGCTGACCGCGGCCGTGCGCCTGCCCGAGCGCTATCTCGGCTCGCGCACGCGGCAGCTGTCGGGTGGACTCAAGCAGCGCGTCGCGATTGCGCGTGCATTCGCGGGCGAACCTCGCGTGGTGGTGTGCGACGAACCGACGTCCGCACTCGACGTCTCCGTGCAGGCCGCGATTCTCAACCTGCTCGCCGACCTGCAACGCGAGCGCGGCGTGAGCTATGTCTTTATCTCGCACGATCTGCATGTGGTGCGCTACCTGTCGGATCGCATCGCCGTGCTGTATCTCGGCAGGCTGCTGGAAATCGGACCCGCCGCCGCAGTGTTCGATGGACCTCATCATCCCTATACGGAAGCACTGCTGTCGTCGGTGCCGACGCTCGGTGCCGATCGTGCGAAAACGCGTATCCATCTGTCGGGCGATCTGCCGAGCGCGGCGTCGCCGCCATCAGGCTGCGTGTTTCATACGCGCTGCCCGCGCAAACTCGGTGCGATCTGTGAACAGCAGGATCCACCATTTATCGATGCAGATAGCGGCGACGCGAGCCCGCCGACCGCGCACCGGATCCGCTGCCATATCCCCGTCGACCAACTGCGCACGCTGCAGGCCGCCACCCGTAACGAGGGCGGTCAGGCTTCCGGCAACGGATCGCAGGACGCTCCGGAAAACGCCGCGCGAAACGAATAGCGCGGAATAACGCGATTTTCCGAGCCCGCGTTTCATCGCCGAAACGTTTTCCCGCGATTTTCGACCTCGCGCGCCGCACGTCCCTTTCACACGCCAGGTGTCGCAAGGCTTTGCGGCCAGTGGCATGGATATCGCTAACTACTCTTGCAGACGAAGAATGCTACGGGGCAGGAAACGCCGGCTGGATGCGTCGCCACGGGACGGTGTGGCGCGCGTCCGGGAGCGGCCGATGGAGATCTGCTGAAACGCGCGGCGCGTTGATCGGCGCACCGGCTGTGAAGCCGCAAAGAGGAAGTAGCGTTGTTTGAGCTGCATCCGCATGACAACCTCGGGGGGCGACGGGACCCGCTTTCAGACCGGCCCGTCGCCAACGAAGCAGCGTGAGAGATGGTGGCAGCGAGGTGCCGGCGTTCCCTCGGGAGAGATGTGATGAAGACCAGAAAATTCAATCAGTACTACTGCGGGGCAATTAGAGGTACGGCCATTGTGGCAGGCGTGATTTTGCTGATGACCGAACTCGCGTACCCGGCATCGACCGACGTGATTCCCAAATGGATCGTGGTCGCCGATGCGGCATTGCCCGCGAGCGCCGTGCCAGGCGCTACGCAACTCACACAGGATGATGGCGCAGCGGCAAACGTATTGGCCACTGGCGCGGCGCCCGGCGATACGACCGCTGCCGATGATGCCGCTTCGGTGTTCGCGCCACGCGACTGCAATGGGGTCAACATCGGAAGGTGCGCGCATCAGGGTGGCGGAAGCGGCAGCAACGGCGCAGCGAGTTCCGGTAATAGCGGTGCGGGTGCGAGCAGCAATGGCGGCGCCGGCGCAGCGGGCGGGTCGGGCTCGGGTAGCGCGGGTGGCAAGGGAAATAGTGGTGGTGGCGGTGGTGGTGGTGGCGGTGGTGGTGGTGGTGGTGGTGGTGGTGGTGGTGGCGGTGGTGGTGGTGGCGGTGGTGGCGGTGGTGGCGGTGGTGGCGGTGGCGGAAGTAGCGGTGGCGGAAGCAGTGGCGGTGGAAGTAGCGGCGGCGGCTGCGGTTGTGGAGGCGGTGGCACTAGCGGCGGCCCAAGTGGCGGTCCAAGCGGTGGAAAAGGCGGTGGCTTTGGTGGTGGGTTTGGCGGCGGCTTCGGTGGCGGTTTCGGCGGTGGCTTTGGCGGAGGCTTCGGCAGCGGTCACGGAGGCAAGGGCGGCGGCGGTAACGGTGGTGGCAGCGGCGGAGGGAGCGGGCGATAACAGGCGCCCACTCCTGGGTTGGGGGGCCCCCGCGCCCTACCCTCCGCTAACGACACGCTCCGGGATACTGTCCGCGGCCCGCCGGCATCGGCGGTGATGTCTCGATCCCCCGGTCGAGCGTCACCGCCCGAAGCCGGTCGGGTTCGGCAGTGCCCCAAACAGACCGGCAGACAAGCCGCAGACAAAGGGCGAATAAGGCGCACTCACACGCGCCTGAAAGCAAAACCATCGATCACGGCGCACACGACTGGAACCAAACCGCCACGATCGCCTCATATCAGATTCAATGTTCGATATGAGGGCCCAACGACATGCAACGAAACGTCCCCCGCTACGCGCTGCGCCTCGTCACCGGCCTGCTGATGGTGACCGCCTTGGGCCTCGCATCGCTCGCTCATGCGCAAACCCCTACGCAAGCCCCCACAGCATCGGCACAGCCACAACCACAACCACAAACGCTCTCGCAGGCCGCGCCGCCGGTCGACCCCACCTTCTCGGCGTATTCGCTCGCGCAGACCTGCAAGCAGAAGACCAACAACGTGGCGCAGGGTCAATGCGTCGGCGCGATCCGCGGCATCATCCACGGTTATCAATACGGCGTGCTGTTCCTTGGCCAGCGCGCGTCGTTACCGCCAAACGAAACGCAACGGGTGTCGCTGTGCCTGCGCAACACGCAGGTGTCGTCGATCGTCGACGAATTCGTCGCCGACGCCGCCCAGGTCAACGAAGATTCGCTCAGACACACACCCGCGGAAGTCGCCGTACTGGGTTCCGTGCACATGCACCACGGCTGCAATTGATTCACGCAAGGCGAGCCGCGGCGCCGCAACCGGCCGTCCAGTTTCGCTGACGGCCGCCGCTCCGGTTACAGCATTTCGAGTGGGCGCTTGCCATGCGGCGGTTTGAAGTAAGCATCGATAGCGGTGTGTTCATCCGCGCCGAGTTGCAGTTGCGACGCGCGATGGTTGTCGCGCACATGCTCGATGCGCGCCGCCTTTGGAATCGCGAACACACCGGGCTGCTGCAACACCCACGCGAGCGCCACCTGAACCACCGAGACGCCGCGTGCATCGGCGATATCGTCCATCGGCGAGCGCTTGGGCAGCCGCGCGTGATCGACCGGGCTGTAGGCCATTGCCGGCATATTGCGTGCGGCGAGCCACGGCAACAAATCGAATTCCGATCCGCGCCGCGCGACGTTGTAGAGAATCTGATTGGTCGCGCACGCGTCGCCGCCTGGCGCCGCCACGAGTTCCTCCATATCCTCCGTATCGAAGTTGCTGACGCCCCAATGCCGGATCTTGCCTGCGCGGCGTAAGGCTTCGAACGCCTCGACGGTTTCCGCGAGCGGCAGCGAGCCGCGCCAGTGCAGCAGATACAGATCGAGCCGATCCGTTTTCAAACGCTTGAGGCTTTGCTCACAGGCAGCGATCACGCCGCGCCGGCTGGCGTTGTGCGGATACACCTTGCTGACGAGAAACACCCGATCCCGCAGCCCGGCCAACGCTTCGCCGAGAAGCGTTTCGGTCGCGCCGTCGCCGTACATTTCCGCGGTGTCGATCAGTGTCATGCCGAGTTCGATGCCGCAGCGCAACGCAGCGATTTCGTCGGCGCGGCGCGCCGGCCTTTCACCCATTTCCCAGGTACCCTGGCCCAGCTTCGGGATGCGTTCGCCGTCGGGCAGGCTCACGCTGGCGATATCGGTCGTCATGTTTTCTCCTTGGGATGGCTGAAACGTGTGGCAGCGGGCGGTGCGAGCGAATACGCCGCGCGTGTGACGGGAAAGCCCAGCGACGAGTTTAGCGTTTGAATGTGCAATGGATCGGACACCAGGCAAAAGCCCGCTATAACGGAGCGCGCCGATGTCTTAGAATTGCCGCTTGCCCTTCTTGCGTGAGCCCCATGACCTCTGCCTCGGAAGACCGCTGGCGCGACCTGCGCCCGGACCCGGAAAACGACACTCCGCTGTATCTGCAACTTGCCCGCAAGCTCGGCACCGCGATACACGAAAACCGCTGGAACGCGGGCGAGGCGTTGCCGTCGGAGCGCGTGTTGTCCGAGGCGCTCGGCGTATCGCGGATCACCTCACGCAAGGCGATTGCCTTGCTGGTCGAGCAGGGCTTGATCCGCCGCACCCAGGGGGCGGGCAGTTTCATTACGCCGCGCTATGAAGATCCGCTGTCGCGTCTGTCGAGTTTCAGCGAGATGTTGCGGCGACGCGGTTTCACGCCGAGTTCGAAGTGGTTATCGCGGGAGATTTCGCCGGCTAATCGTGACGAAGTGATTCAACTAGGCTTGTCGCCGGCGGCGGCCGTGACGCGGTTACGTCGCCTGCGGCTTGCCGACGGCATCGTGATGGCCGTGGAGAATTCCACCTTCCCTGCTGCGGTAATTCCCGATCCTCAGGCCATTGGCGATTCGCTGTACACGTACCTGGAAAATCGCGGGCTGACGATCGTGCGCGCGCTGCAGCACTTTCGTGCGGTCAATGCGAGTGAGGAAATCGCACAGCAGATGAGTATCGCTACTAACGAGGCTTTGCTGCTCATTACCCGCGTGGGCTATACCGCTGATCAGCGGGCTATCGAGCTGACTGATACCTACTGCCGGAATGATTACTACGATTTTGTGGCGGAGTTGAGGAAGTAGATTTTTTGCCTTTTTGCGGGCAACAAACCATTACTTCCATTCAGCTTCATGCGTCCCCACCCTTACCGGCGGCAGCCCCAAAAAGGCCGGGGTCTCCGCCAGAACCTCTGCGGGAAGGACGCCCAAAACTCTTCCGAATTCAGACTCCCCACTCCCCAGGCAGTCTCTCACATCGTCGATAGACACATCACCGGCACGCCACCCGTCCGGGATCACGCCAAACGACTGCAACCATCGCCCGGTCTGCGCGAGCGACACCTTCACATGCCAGCTTCCTCCTTCGGTGGCACGCCGTGCCAACGCGGTCATTGCGCCAAACGCGGCAAGATATCCGGTCGCATGATCCAGCGCCTGACAAGGCAAATGCTTGGGTTCACGCCACCCCGCCGCCTCGCGCTCGGCAAAAGCAATCCCACTCGCGGACTGCACCAGACTGTCGAACCCGCGCCGCCCGGCCCACGGACCTTCCTGCCCATAAGCTGAAATAGACACGTACACGATTCCGGGCCGCACCCGCGCCAACGCTTCAGGGCCAAAGCCGCGCGCCGCCAACGCCCCTGGCCGGTACGCCTGCAAAAATACATCGGCGCCAGAGGCGAGGTCGAGCAATGTCTCACGCCCCGACGCATCGCGCAGATCGACCACCGCTGACCGCTTGCCCCGCCCGTTATCGATCACCAACGGAGCAATATTCGGCAGGTGCGGACCATTGATCATCAGAACCTCAGCGCCATGCTGCGCCAACGCCCGGCCGCCCACCGGCCCCGCGATGATCCGCGATACATCCAGCACCCGCACGCCCGCAAGCGGCCGCTCCGCGCCGTCCCGCTCAGGCGGCTCAACCGGCGCGTCGCCAATCCGTTCGATCTCGAACAACGGCAATCGGGCAATCGCCTTCGCCTGATCGAGCGCGCCCCACTCGTCGGGCGTGCGGATCAAGGCAGCGCACAGACCTGCATCGGCGAGCGTCTGGTCGAGCGTCGCACCGTCCCAGCCGCGGATTGCTTCAGCCACCACGGCCCGGTCGTTCGCGCAGCCGAGTACCTTCAACACACCTTCGAGATGATGCGCAAAGTTCGTGTGCAGCTGGATCCAGCGCCCGTCACGCGTCTCGTAGAAACCCGTCACCGGATCGCGGAGAGCCGGCGGCGGACCATCGTCGATGCGCAGATACCGCTCGCTGCGAAACGACGCCAACGCGCGCCGCATCTCCACTTCGACACGCTGCCTGCGGCCCGAGCGCAAACGAAAATATTCGGCAGCAGCAAGGCCCGTGGCGGCGATGGTCGCCGAGGCCAAGGTGCCCACGCGGTAGATCGAAGGCAATCCCGGATCGGCTCCCGTCAGCGAAACCGAGTGCAGCGCAGTCGGGTTGCAACCGGCAGTGGCCCAGATGTGTTTGAGAGCGAGTTCTGGCGTCATGGCGTTCCTATCGATGCAGCACGGAAGTGAACCGAGTCTAGAATTACACGCCGCATGAATCAATCTTGATTATGATAATCAATATATATTGATTTCTTCGGTTTCCACGCTTTTCCATGCCACCTCCGAATTCGCTGACCGCAACCGAAGCCGCCGCCGCGCTCGGCATTACGCTGCCCACGCTCTATGCCTATGTGAGCCGCGGCATGCTGAGCTCGTCGCCGGATGAGCAAGGCAAGCATCGTCTCTACGACGCCGCCGAAGTGCGGCGGCTCGCGCGCCGCAAGGAAGATGGCAAGCGCGCCGGCAAGGTCGCGCAGAAGGTGCTCGATTGGGGCGTGCCGGTACTCGAGTCGTCCATCACGCTGGTCGCCGGTGGCCGCCTGCTGTATCGCGGACACGACGCGATGGATCTGGCGCGCACGGCCTCGCTGGAAGATATTGCCGCGCTGCTGTGGGAATGCAGCACGAGGCGCATTGCGGAAGCGCCCGCGGTGCCGATCGCCAGTGCGCAGTGGGCGGCGTGGCTCAAACTCTGGAGCGACAGCACGCCGCTCGATCGGGCGCTGGTCCTGTTGCCGGCGGCTGCGGCGCAGATGCCGCGCGTGTGGGCGCTCGGCCTCGATGCGCAACTCGATACCGCGAGTGCCGTGATGCGCCTGCTGGCCGCCGCGATGATCTCCGCGGCGCCGTCTAACGAGCCGCTGCATCGGCAACTGGCTTCAGCGTGGCACGTGCGCAACCGGCAGCAGGCCGGGTTGCTGCGCGCGGCGCTGGTAGCCTGCGCGGATCACGAGTTGAATGCGTCGACCTTCACGGTGCGCTGCATCACCTCAACCGGCACGCACCTGTTCGGCGCGGTGGCCGGCGGCCTCGCGGCGTTGGCCGGACCACGCCACGGCGGCGAAACGGTGCGCATTGCCGCGCTGCTCGACGAGGCTTCGCGCGCGGCGGATCTCGACCGCTATCTGGCGAACCGGCTGGCGCGCCACGAACACGGGCCGCATGGACCCGTGCTGTCGGGCTTTGGTCATCCGCTCTATCCGGAGGGCGACCCGCGCGCGCGCCTGTTGCTGGAGATGCTCGCCGACTGTGCGCCGGCTCGCTCGCCCATCGGCGAAGTGCACGCACTCGCGCGCACGGTGCATGACACCACCGGCGCGCAGCCCACTGTCGATTTCGCTCTCGCCGCCATCGAGCGGGTGCTCGGCCTGCCGGCCGGCGCTGCCTTCACGCTGTTCGCGGTCGGCCGGGTGGTGGGCTGGATCGCCCATGCGATGGAACAGACGCGCGACGGCCGGCTGATCCGGCCACGCGCCCGCTACATCGGTGACTATGAAGCGGCCGGTTGAGCAGCCCGCACGCGCCGCATGTTGTGAGAACCCTGCGCGTGAGTGCCCAACTCAGGCCACGCTCAACCAGCGCGGCAACCAACCCGCCGCAGGTCGCGTAGCGCTGTGTTCCGAGCCGCTCGCCAGGGCGAAGCGTGCGCCGACGTGTCCCGCGCTGATCCACGCCACCGCGCGACGCGGCAACTCGATCGATTCGCCGGTTGCCAGCCAGTGATCCTCGCCGTCGCCCTCGACGGTCAGCCAGATTTCGCCCGAGATCACCTTGAAGATCGACGGACGCGCGACACGCCAGGCCGCCGCGGGCTCGCCATGTTCCAATTCGAAAATACGGACTTCACGCATCGCCTTTCTCCTTCAAAGAACTTTTCTGTTGTACCTATTATTGGCGTGTGATGATCGAAGTCCCATGCACAGTTCCGAACAGTTATATCGGAACTGTTCAGTCGAAAAACCGTACAGTTGGCGGCAGGCGCGTCTGAAGCCCGTGCGTCAGCCACGGCAATCCGGCGGCGAGGACCATCCGCATGAAACTTGAAATCCAGATCGATCGGGACAACGGCGTGCCGCTCACGGAGCAGATCGTCACAGGCGTCACCACGTGGATCCGCTCACGCGTGGCGCACCCCGGCTCGAAACTGCCGTCGATCCGCCAATTCGCCGCCGATTACGGCGTGAGCCGTTTCCCCGTGATCGAAGCCTACGACCGGCTGGTGTCGCTCGGTTATGTCGATTCGCGTCACGGTTCGGGCTTCTATGTCGCCGACCGCCAGCCGGCAGGCACGCATTGCCAGGGCAGTTCGGACCCGCGCCGCGCCGAGGACGAGTCGGGGCACATCCTTCAGCAGTTCCATCACCAGGGCGAGACGCTCAAGCTCGGCAGCGGCTTCATTCCGGAATCCTGGCGCGATATGGACAGCATCGCCCAGGCGATTCGCCATGTCACGCGCACCGACGCGTCGAGCATGGTCGATTACGCCACGCCGCTCGGCAATCTGACCTTGCGCGAGCATCTGCAAAGCCGGATCGGTCAATTGGGCATCGAGGCCGATGCGTCGCAGATCCTGATCACCAATGGCGCAAGCCAGGCGTTCGATCTGCTGATGCGCTACATGCTCAAGGCCGGCGACACGATGTTCGTGGAGGACCCCGGCTACTACAACCTGTACGGACTGCTCAAGCTGCACGGCGTGAAGCTGATCGGCATTCCGCGCACCCGCAACGGTCCCGATCTCGACGTGCTGCAGGCGCAATTGCAATTGCACCGGCCGAAACTCTTGTTCATCAACACCGTTTTTCACAATCCGACCGGCACCACGATCGCACCGCAGGTCGCCTTCCGGCTCCTGCAACTCGCGCGCGAACATCGCTTCTCGATCATCGAGGACGACATCTACGCCGATTTCCAGACCGACGTTACCGACCGCCTCGCGACACTCGACCAGCTCGAACATGTGATCTACGTAGGCGGCCTGTCGAAGACGCTGTCGTCGTCGCTGCGAATCGGCTGCGTGGTGGCGAACCCCGCGATCATCAAGGACCTGGTCGATATCAAGATGCTGACGAGCATCGGCGGCTCGCGTTTTGCCGAAGCCGTCGCGGTATCGATGCTGGAGCGCGGCGCCTACCGCAAATACCTGGAGCGGCTGCGCCGCCGCATGCGCGACGCGCTCGGCTCAACCGTGCAGACGCTCGAGGACGCCGGCTGGGAGCTGTTCGACAAACCGGTGGGCGGCAAATTCGTGTGGGCACGCGTGCCGCATATCGACGATTCCCAGCGGCTGGTCGAATGCGGTGCGCCGCTCGGCGTGACGGTGGTGCCCGGCAGCTATTTCCGGCCGAATATGGAAATCAGCCCGTATATCCGCATCCACGTGGCGTTCGGCAATGAGCCGCGCGCGCGGGCATTTTTCCAAGCTGCAGCCGCGCTGAAAGTCTGATCGAGGAGACGCCGTGGGGTGCGTCTGAAGCACTGTCCGCGCCACCGGTTCACTGCGCCGGGGCACGCTTTTCCCTAGAATGGGGTCCCCATCTGTCCCAGCGCGCCAAGCCGCCTTCCATGTCCACACCGCCGCCTCCGACCGCCGCCACTCCAACCGCCCGCTCGTTGACCGTGATGCTGTGGCTCGTCGCGACCGGCTTCTTCATGCAGACGCTCGACTCCACCATCGTCAACACGGCGCTCCCGGCGATGGCGACCAGCCTCGGCGAATTGCCGTTGCGCATGCAGTCGGTGGTGATCGCCTATTCGCTAACGATGGCGGTGATGATTCCGGTGTCGGGCTGGCTCGCCGACAAGCTCGGCACGCGGCGGGTGTTCTTCAGCGCGATCCTGGTGTTCGCGGTCGGCTCGCTGTTGTGCGCGAACGCGCATACCCTGAACCAGCTGGTGATATACCGCATCGTGCAAGGCGTGGGCGGGGCGATGCTGTTGCCGGTCGGACGGCTCGCGGTGTTACGCACATTTCCGGCCGAGCGCTATCTGTCGGCCTTGTCGTTCGTGGCGATTCCGGGGCTGATCGGACCGCTGATCGGCCCGACGCTGGGCGGCTGGCTCGTGAAGATCGCGTCGTGGCACTGGATCTTTCTGATCAACGTGCCGGTGGGCATTGCCGGCTGCATTGCAACATTCATCTTCATGCCGGATAGCCGTAACGAGCACACCGCCAGGTTCGATCTGAAGGGCTATCTGCTGCTGGTGGTCGCCATGGTGGCGATTTCGTCCGCGCTCGACGGCCATACCGAATTCGGCATCCAGCACGCCACCGTGCTGGTGCTGCTGATCCTGAGCCTCGCCTGTTTCGTCGCCTACGGTTTGCACGCCGTGCGCGAGCCCGCGCCAATTTTCTCGCTCGATCTGTTCAAGATCCACACCTTCAGCGTCGGTCTGCTGGGCAATCTGTTCGCGCGGATCGGCAGCGGCGCGATGCCTTATCTGATCCCGCTGCTATTGCAGGTGAGTCTCGGCTATAGCGCCTTCGAGGCGGGCATGATGATGCTGCCGGTGGCGGCCGCTGGCATGGCGTCCAAACACCTCGTCACGAAGCTGATCATCAGGCACAGCTATCGACGCGTCCTGATCGTCAACACCGTGCTGGTCGGCCTGACCATGGCGAGCTTCGGACTCACCAGCGCGAGCCAGCCGCTGTGGCTGCGGCTCGTGCAACTGGCGTTCTTCGGCGCGGTGAACTCCATGCAATTCACCGCGATGAACACGCTGACGCTCAAAGACCTCGGCACGGGTGGCGCGAGCAGTGGCAACAGCCTGTTCTCGCTGGTGCAGATGCTGTCGATGAGCCTCGGCGTCACGGTCGCCGGTGCGCTGCTTGCGACCTTCACCGGCCTGCTGCCGCGCGTGACCGCCGCCAATTCGCTGCCGGCGTTCCACGCCACGTTCCTGTGTGTCGGCATCATCACGGCGGGCACGGCGTGGATCTTCGCGCAGCTGTCGCCGGACATTCGCACACCCGCGAAAAGGACCGACCCGTCCGAGCGTACCTGATCCCCGCTCCGCCCCGCCCACCCGGCGCCGACCCGCAACGGGGCGCGGCACGCACCAGTGAAGTGCGAATGATCGCCAGCGCGCACGCATCGGCGCAGAATCGTCGTATAAGTATGCGCAGAGGGCCCTTGTCACACGCGCATGGTTCTTGCTCAGCTATCCTGTAAACTCTCGTTTTGCGCGTGCGGACTCGTGTCGAGCATGCAGGCGCGCCGCTACTTACACATGACTGACATGATGAGCATGATCGAACTCGATCCACCCGGCTTCCAGCCGCCGCGTCCCATGGCCGGCGACGAAGGCTCACGGCGCACGGTTCTGTATGGCGGCTACACCGTTTTCAGCGTGTTCCAGCCGGTTTTCTCGGTGTCGCACCGGCGCGCGATCGGTTATCACGCTTCGCTGCGCGCACACGACGAACATGCGCTGCAGGTGCCGTCGCACGAGGTGTTTACGCAAGCGGCGCGGCGCGGCGATCTGCTGGAACTCGGCCGGCTCGCCGAATCGCTGCATCTGGGCAACTTCAACGCGTTCGACAGTCACGACGAATGGCTTTTCCTCAGCCTGCACCCAGCGGCGCTGATGGACACGAGTTACGGCGACGCACTGCTCGCCGGCCTCAAGGCGATGGGCCTGCCGCCGCAACGCGTGGTGCTGGAAGTGTCCGAACAGGCAGGCGGCGAAACCACGCGCTTCGCCGAAATCATCGACGCGCTGCGTAAATCGGGCTTCCTGATCGCGCTCGACGGCTTCGGCGCAAAGCATTCGAACATCGACCGTGTGTGGAATCTGCGGCCGGACATCGTCACGCTCGACCGCTGCATCCTCGCGCAAGCCAGCGAGCACTCGCATATTGAACGCGTGCTGCCGGGGCTCGTTTCGCTGCTGCACGAATCCGGGCAACTGGTGCTGATGGGCGGGCTGACCACCGAACGCGATGCGCTGATCGCGCTCGAATGCAACGTCGATTTCGTGCAGGGCGCGTACTTCGCGGGCCCGAGCGTGGAACCGGTCAAGCCGCAAGCCGCGGCCGGTTTGATGGACGCGCTTTCCGCAGCGCTGCGCGAACGGGTCGCGGCGCGCGAACGCGCGCAGTCCGCGCGGCTCGCTCCGTACGTCACCGCATTGGAAACGGCATGCGCGCAGCTGATGGCGGGCGAATCGGTTGCCCAGGCGACTGCGCCCCTGCTTGCGCTCGGCGAGACGGCACGCTGCTTCGTGCTCGACGGCTCGGGCCGCCAGATCGGCGACAACGTGCTGCCGCCGGGACGCGCCTCGCAGCGCGCCAAGCGCTTCCGGCCGCTGCTGCATTCGGAAGGCGCGAGCTGGGAGCGCCGGCCGTACTTCATTCAGGCGATGCGCACGCCCGGCCAGGTGCATCTCACGCCGCCCTATCTGTCGATCAACGAGGCACACCTGTGCGTGACCGCCTCGATCGCCGCGCATACGCCCCACGGCACGCAGGTGCTATGCGTCGACATCAACTGGGAAGTCGCGGCGCATCGTAATTGAGCGCCGCTGGATCCGCGCAAGCAGTTGTTCGACTGCCGCGCGGCCAAGCAGGCGATTGATCGCCCGTAAGCGCGTCGAGCCCGTCACGACGCGCAACGCGACGATCTTCGCCGACCCATCTATGGACACGTCGATCACCCCCACGACGTCGCCGTCGAACAGCAATGCAACGCAGCTTGCCCCTTCGACCGACACCAGTTCGGCATGGCTTGCCCGCTGCGCGAGCGAAGTGAATGTCTCCACCCACCCCGCCACGGCCGGCTCCTGCGCGCGGATCGGCGCGTCGGTGACGACTTCCGGCGTGTCGCTGAAGAGGCGCAGCAAGCCGGCTCGATCCTGAGCCTCCAACGCCGCACGCAAGCGCTCCACGATCTGCGCATGGGCGGCGGGATCGGGTGGCGCCAGCGGCGCGCCCGCGCGCTGCAAACGCAGCTTCGCCCGATGAACCATCTGCCGGCAACCCGCCGGCGTCCGATCGAGGATTTTCGCAATCTCAGCGTAGTCGCAATCGAAAGCCTCATGCAGCACGAACGCGGCGCGCTCGTCCGGCTTCAGCCGTTCCAGCAGCAACATCACCCCGTATGACATCTGCGCCGCGCGCAAGGCCAGTTCTTCCGCCGACGGCGCGAGCCCGTCGAGCCACGGCTCCGGCAGCCAGCCACCTGCCTGCGACGCGCGTTCGCGCCGCACATGCCGCAGCCGGTCGATCGCGGCATGCGTGGTGATCGTGGTGAGCCAGGCGGCCGGCGTTTGCACCGCGCGGGTATCGGCCAGATGCCATTTAAGCCAGACGTCCTGCACCACATCTTCCGCTTCGGCACGGCTGCCGAGCATCCGGTACGCCAGCGCGAATAGTCGGGCGCGCACGGCCTCGAAGCTGGATGCCTTGTCGATTCCTTGTTGCGTCATGCGTGAACCTCCGGATTCTGCGTGATGAAAAGCACGCGGCGCGCGGCCTGGCGGCGTCCTTTCGAGCTTGACGCTCGAGCGCCGGGCGATGTGACAGTTCAACGCAAAAATATTCCTGTCACGTCACCGCGCGCCGTCTCGTCATACGGACAACACCGCGCACAAAAGGTGTGCGCTTTCCAACCCGGCCGCCGCCGTGACGGCGCCGGCTCCCCGATACCGGCGCTGCGGCGCCGCCAGACCGAGGCAAAGCATGCATTCCAGCTACTCATCCGTTACCGGTCTCGGCCTCGTGCCTACCGTCATCGAGCAATCCGGCCGCGGCGAACGCGCATACGACATCTATTCCCGTCTGCTGCGTGAGCGCATCGTGTTTCTGGTCGGGCCGGTGAACGAACAGTCGGCCAGCCTGATCGTCGCACAGTTGCTGTTTCTGGAGTCCGAGAATCCCGACAAGGATATTTCTTTTTACATCAATTCGCCGGGCGGTTCGGTGTACGACGGCCTCGCGATCTACGACACGATGCAGTTCATCAAGCCGGAAGTGTCGACCCTGTGCACCGGCTTTGCCGCGAGCATGGGCACGTTCCTGCTAACCGCCGGCCAGCGCGGCAAACGGTACGCGTTGCCGAACGCGCGCATCATGATCCACCAGCCCTCGGGCGGCAGCCAGGGTACCGCTGCCGACGTGGAGATCCAGGCCAAGGAAGTGCTTTATCAACGTGAACGCCTCAACGCGATGATGGCCGAGCGCACGGGGCGCAGCGTCGAAGAAATAGCACGCGACACCGACCGCGACAATTTCATGTCGGCGCACACCGCCAAGGCGTATGGCCTCGTCGACGAAGTGCTGGAGACTCGCACGGCACTGGGCGGCGCGTCCGGTCACCACAATCTCTAGGAAGGCAGGCGCGCCGACCGTCTGGCGCGAGCGGTTGTCGGCGCCGGCCTTCAGTCAACCACGCCAATTCGACGGGATTTTCCTCATATAACGGTGCGCCCGGAACACAAAAGCTGATCACCTTCGCTGGAATCGCTATCATGGTCGCGATTCGTCGAGTTTGACGATCGCTTCAATGGAGATATACATGGCGTCATCCAACGAAACCGTCAGCATGGCGCTATTCTGCGACTTCGAAAACGTCGCGCTCGGTGTGCGCGACGCGAAGTACGACAAGTTCGACATCAAACTGGTGCTCGAGCGTCTGCTGCTCAAGGGCAGCATTGTCGTCAAGAAAGCCTATTGCGACTGGGACCGCTACAAGAGTTTCAAAGGCGCGATGCACGAGGCCAATTTCGAATTGATCGAAATTCCGCACGTGCGCCAATCGGGCAAGAATTCCGCCGACATCCGGCTCGTGGTCGATGCGCTCGATCTCTGCTACACGAAATCGCACGTCAACACTTTCGTCATCATCAGCGGCGACTCGGACTTCTCGCCGCTGGTGTCGAAACTGCGCGAGAACGCCAAGCAGGTGATCGGCGTCGGCGTCCAGCAATCCACCTCCGACCTGCTGATCGCGAACTGCGACGAATTCTTCTTTTACGACGATCTCGTGCGCGAAAGTCAGCGCACGGTTGCCAAGCGCGAGTCGTCGCGTCCGCAACAGACCGCCCAGCCCGCCGCAAAGCGTGCACCGGACGAAGACAAAGGCCGCAGCAGCAAGGAAGACCTCGAAAAGCGCCGTACCAAAGCGGTCGAGATTGCCGTGCAGACCTTCGACGCGCTCGCGTCCGAGCGCGGCGACAGCGGCAAGATCTGGGCCTCGGTGCTGAAGAATGCCATCAAGCGCCGCAAGCCGGATTTCAACGAGACATACTACGGCTTTCGCGCATTCGGCAATCTGCTGGAAGAAGCGCACGCGCGCGGGTTGCTGGAGTTCGGCCGCGACGAAAAGTCAGGCGCGTACGTGTACCGGAGCACGGCTTCGAATCCAGGCGGCGAGAACGCGGGCGAGCAGAGCGAGCCGGTCGAATCGGCCGAGCAAAGCTACGAGGTACAGGTTGCGGAAACCGTGGTCGCCGAGTCAGGCGGCAAACACGAAGCGCGCCGCCGGGGCCGTGGCAATCGCAAGGCCGGGCGTGGTCAGCAGGAAACCGCGCACGAGGAACGCTCCGCGGCCGGGCATGGCGGCCAGCAGCAGGCTCATGCGGAAGAACTGCATGAGCAGCATGAACCGGCGCCCGCTTCCAGCGAACCTGTTTTCGAACCGTGGGACATGACGCCGCCGGAAGCAGAAGGTTTTGCACCTGAGCCTGTGGTCAGCGCAGCGCTCGAAGCAGAACCGGAAACCACCAGCGCCAAGCCGCCCAAGCGCCGTCAGGAACGCGCGCCCCGCAAGACAGCCGCGAAAAAAACCAGAAAGGCCGTGCAACTCACGCTCGACGATGTACCCGAGATCGCGGCGCCTGCTGAAGCGCCGGCATCGGCCGTCAAGGAAGATGGCGCGCCCGTTGCGGCGAAGAAGGCTGCCCGCAAAACCGCGCCGCGCAGCCGCCGGCCGCGTAAAGCAGCGGCGACGAGCGACGCGGAGTAAGCGCGGAACAAGCGCCGCTCGCGGCGCGATCAACGCAAGCCGAACACCGCCACGCCGTTGGTCGCGCCCACATACACCTTGCCGCGCGCGATCATCGGCGTGATGAACTTGTTGCCTGCGCCCCATTGATCACGCGTGCCCGCCTGGTTGCTGTTGTACAACTCATGCGCGAGATTGGTGGCGTCGTACGCATGCAAGGCGCCGATCGTGCCGTTTTCCGCCGCCCAGACAATCGCATTGCTCGCGCCGTTGGCCGATACGGCCGGCGTGGCGCCTGGATAGGCAAAAGCGGTCGGACTCTTCGACGCGGCCGTGGTGGCGAGGAATGCGCCGGAGATCGGCAACGCCTTCAGGTTGTCGGCGAGACCGCCGTAGTAGACCACGCCGTTGTAATACGCGGGCGATCCCCAGATGCCGCCTGCGAGCGTACCAATCAGCTCCTGCCAGATATTGTTGGCCGTCGGACTGAATTTGCCCATCGAGTCGCGATCAACGACATAGATATTGTTGTCCTTGCCGGCCGCCACGGCGAGGTGCTTGACTAAACCGCCCGCCGTGGCCTGATCCGGCAACAGCATCACGCCGCCGGAGCCGAAATCGTTATCCGCGCTGGCTTCCGCCACGACATTGTCGAACGCGAAGTAGTCGGTGACCTGCAGGGTTCCTAACGAAAGCTTCATCAGCGAGTTGCCGTAATCGCCGTCGACGGGATAGCCCTGCGCGTTCAGCGTCGTGCCGAATGTGCCGTTGCCGTCCACCACGTAGATCGACGTACCGTCCGAGGCCATGCCCGAGCCGGCCATCCAGATCGATCCCTGGCTGCCGTTCGGGGTGATGCTGAGCGCGCTGGTCTGTTTCAGCGTATCCGCGTTGTAAGCCATCGCCCAGCCGGTATAAGCGCCCGACATGCAGTGCGCGGTCCATCCCATGTAGATGTTGCCGCCGACCAGTGTCAGCGCGGCACGCTCCGAATGCAGCGACGGGTTGAATGTGACAACGCCGTTGACACTGGCCGCGCCGTTGCCCGGATAGGTGGCCGCAATCTCCGTCGGGCCGCCGAGCACTTCGGCGCCGCTCGTCAGATCGAGTGCATGCAGACGGTGGTGGTAGCCCCCGCTGCTGTCCCTGGTCATGGCTACGGCGTACAGCACGCCGTTCGCACCGCGACTGCGGTCGATGACCGGTGTGGACGTAATGCCGATTTCGGGCGTGATGTCCTGACAGCCGCGGTCGTCGCTCGGCGTTTCGCCACTGCCGGTCAGCGAGACCCTCCACAATTGCGCGAAGCTGGTTGCGTCATAGGCGTAGACGCTGTCGTGTTCCGTGACGACGTAGACCACGTCATGCGCGACGCCGCCAATCGAAAGGTTCGTGACAAAAAGCGGTTGACCATCGACTTTACCGTCCGCGGCAAGAAAAGCGACTTTGCCGAAGCTCGATGAATTGACGTTCGCGAGCGTCAACGTCGTTTCAGCGAGCATCTGGCCCGTGCGGCCAAGATCGTTGTGATGCATGAGGACGTCGGTGGCGAACGCGGCTGTGCCCGTGGCGGTGCTGCCTGATCCTGTGGCGCCGCCCGTTGAACCGGCGCTGCCCATCGTGCTGCCGGAGCCCGACCCGGCGCCACCCATCGTGCCGCTGCCGGTTCCTGAGCCGGTGCCGCTCGCTGAGCCGCTGCCGGTTCCGCCTGTCGACCCCGAAGCCGTTCCGGACGTTCCACCCGAGCCGCCGCCGCATGAAACGAAACACGCGCTAATGACGAAAATCGCGGCCACCTCGCACGCGCGTGACCATACGCTTTGCCTGGACGCGCCAGCGCCGCCTTGCGGGATCAGCATGTTCGCCTCGTCGGTTAAACGATGCGCAGGTCAATGAGTCAGTCCGCACATCGGTGCGCGTCCTACATCACGTCGCACGCCGCAGAACGGGAGTTCGCCACGCGCGGCTCCCGGATCGCTGAACATGGATCACAATTGCGGCAAACTAACCGTACGCCCTTTGGAAAACCGTTTGTCGCCATCGTTTCGCGTCTCTCCGCCATACGTGACGCAGGTGTGACGCAGACGCGACTTTATGCGCGCGGGATCTGCTCAGTAGTACGGATAGGGCGCGTACATTACCGGTGGCGGTGCGTAATAACGCGGCGGCGGAGCAACATATACCGGTTGTGGGGCATACACAGGCTGAGGCGCGTAATAAGCCGGCATCTGCGGCTGGGAAATTGTGTTGCCCTTCGACGTCATGCACTGCGCGTAGGCGGCGTCGTAGCGTGCTTGCAGACCGGCGGCGGAATACTGCGCGCCATTCGCGCCAGTCGCGCCACCCAGCAGCAGGCCGCTGCCTGCGCCAATGGCCGCGCCGGCGCCGGCGTTGCCCGCAGCCGCCCCAAACAGAGCGCCGATGGCGGCACCGCCGAACGTACCCAAAGCAGCGCTGTTGACGCTGTTCGTGGTCGCGCCCTGTGCCGCGCCCGCTGCGTCGCTGGAACGGTAGGCGTAGTCGCGGCAGGCGTAATCGTCCTGCTGGAACTGGTCGAGCGGCTCGCCGCTGCGCGGCAGCGCGACCACGCTCGGACCACTCGGCGGAGCCACCGCGCAGCCGCCGAGCAATGCAAGGGCGACGGCACAGACGGGTATCGCGAGCCGGATAGGTTTAAAGCTTGAGATCATGTTGGCGCGGCTTCCGGGACATAGGATGTAAAACCTTAGGCCATTCAAGGCGACCGATGGTTACCGGATCATTACGGAAAGTTTTTCACTTACATTTAAGCACGCGGTTAGGGCAACGCACAGCACGTCCGTGTTAGTCCGGTTACCAACTGTGACAAACCTGCGCACGCACACCGACAATCCGGCCTGCGCGGCCGCGGTCGATCACGTGGGCGCAGCCTTGCAGGATCTAGCGTGGCTCGTCTGATGGCCTGTATGACGCAGCGCTTGCCGCTACCTCACGTGGTCTCGCGCTCGACGACGCGAAAGCCCACGTCGGTCACCTTGTTCCGCTCGTTGCCGGCCAGCCGGTCAAGCAGACAGCGCGCCGCCGTCAGGCCGATACGGGTGCCGTCCACGCGCACCGTGGTCAGTTGCGGCGTGGTTTCGGTGGCGAATTCCAGATCGCCGAAACCGCAGATCGATAACTGCGACGGCACCTCGAGCCCAAGGCGCCGTGCCGCGCCGAGCACGCCGATCGCCAGCAGATCGGAACCGCAGAACACGCCGTCCAGATGCGCCGCCTGGTCCAGCAGCGTCGGCAATGCGGCCTTGCCGACGGCCACCGAACTCGGCGGCGACACCAGCACTTCGGCGACCTCATGGATACCCGCTTCGGCGAGCCGATCGCGAAACCCGTCGCGGCGCGCGCGGGCCCGGTCGTCGTTCGCCGAGACGAGGCCGGGCGCGCGCAGCTTGCGTTGCAGGAAGTGTTCAGCTACCGCGACGCCGATCTGGTAGTGCGAGAAACCGACCAGCATGTCGATCGGCGTTTCGGTCATATCCCATGTTTCGATGATCGGTATGCCGACATTGCGCAGGCGCTCGCGCAGCGACGCCGTATGCGCGACGCCGGTCAGCATCACGCCTTCGGGACGCCGGCTCAGCACCGCGTCGAGCAGCGCTTCCTCGCTCGAATTGCTATAGCCGCTCAGCGCCAGCAAAACCTGATAGCCGGCTCGCGACATCGTTTCGCTGAACACCTGGATCGTTTCGGAAAACAGCGAGTGCGCGATGGTCGGGACGATGGCGGCGATCAACCGCGAACGCGACGACGACAACCCGCCCGCGAGCCGATTGGGCACGTAGCCGAGTTTCTGTACGACCTGCCTCACCCGTTCGAGCGTTTCCGGCGCGACCGTTTCCGGACTATTGAAGACGCGCGACACCGTGATCGGCGCGACACCCGCCAACGCGGCAACGTCGGTGATCCGCAAACCCTTGGGACCGCCGCGCTGACGCTTGGGCGCGACCGCCACCTGCGGCTCGTCAGGGCTCGCCAAGGCGCTCGGCTTGTGATTCGGCATGGTTCAATCGCGGGAAGTAATGGGTCGCGCCTATTGTAGACCGCGCCCCGTGCGCGCCGTAGCCCGGCCGCGGCGCGCAGACGGGGATTTATTCGGTCGCGGCGACGCGCCTTTGCGTCATGCGGGCACCGCGATCACGACGCAAAATCAGCAGCGTGACGGCAGCGAAAAGCAGCAGACACGTGGCAGGAATCAGCATCGGCGCCTTCACGCTGCCGGTGGTCTGGCGGACCCACGGCACCAGGTTCTGCGCGATGAAACCGCCGATATTGCCCAGCGAATTGATCGCCGCGATGCCCGCCGCGGCGCGTGCGCCGAACAGGAATTTGGGCGGCAGCGTCCAGAAGCACGGGATCAGCAGATACATGCACGGCGCGCCGAAACACAGCGCGGCGAAACGCAGCGTGTTGGTCGGCAGAAAAACGGCGCTCAGGAAACACACGACACCCAGCAGCGCAGCTATCAGCATCGCGATAATCGCCCGATTACCGCCGCGCAGTTTCGAGGGCAGCCACGCCAGCACGATCGTCGCCAGCAGCCACGGGATGATGTTCAGCAGGCCGTTGGTCGTGTTGCTCACACCGAAGCCCTTCACCAGCGTTGGCAGCCAGTAGCTCACACCGTAGACGGAGATCGACAGCATCATGTAGTAGAGCGCCATGCCGATCACACGCGGCTCGGTCAGCACGCTCAGCAGCGACGAGTGGCCGGTGTAACGGGCCTTCATCTGCGTGCATTCCGCGTCGAGTGTATCGGTAAGCCACTGCTTTTCATCGGCGGACAGGAACGTCGCCTGTTTCGGCGACGCGGGCAGCAGGTACAGCACCACGAACGTCAGCAGAATCGACGGCAGGCCGGTGACGATGAACACGAGCTGCCAGCCATGCAAGCCGGCAAGGCCGCCCTTGTCGAGTAGCCAGCCGCAGATCGGCGCGCCGACCATGTTGCCGAGACTGCTGCCGACCGTGAAGTAGCCGAGCATGCGCACGCGATGCTGCGACGGAAACCACAGCGTCAGGTAATAAATCACGCCGGGATAGAGACCGGCTTCCGATGCGCCGAGCAGGAAACGCAGGATGTAGAACATCGTCGCGTTCTGTGTGAAGGCGAGCAGCAGCGTGACCACGCCCCACGTGAACATGATGCGCGCCATCCAGCGCGGCGCGCCGTACTTATGCAGCAGCACATTGCTCGGCACTTCGAAAATCAGATAGCCGATAAAGAACAGCGACGCGCCGAGCCCGTACGCGACTTCCGACAGCCCAAGGCTGTCGAGCATCTGCAACTTGGCGAAACTGATGTTGGAGCGGTCGATATACGCGACCAGATAAAGCAGCCCCAGCAGCGGCATCAATCGAAGTGCAAGGCGGTTGATCAGACGCGATTCGCCGACTGCCGGTGATGTGATAGTCACAGTGTCTCCTGCGCTCGCGCTCGATGCGCGAGCCTGTGTCTTGCGATGGATCGAAGGCCCGGGCGCGTTATTGTTTTTGTGCGCGCCATTGCGCGTAGGCGGCCAGCGTTTCCTCGTTCGGCGGATACGTGCCGCGCAACGGGCGGCCTTCGTCGATGCGCTGCGTGATGAACACTTCGAGCTGCTCCTGTTCGACGGCGTCGCGGGCCACGTCCGCCGCCATTTCGCGCGGCACGATCACCACGCCGTCCACATCGGCGACGACGATATCGCCCGGATACACCGCCACGCCGCCGCACGCAATCGGCACGTTCATATCGACCGCATGATGTTTCGCGAGATTCAGCGGTGCGCTCGCGCCGGCGCACCACAGCGGCAAGCCCAGCTCGGCGATGGTGCCGCTGTCGCGCACCGGACCGTCCGACACCATGCCGGCGACGCCGCGCTTCGCCAACCGTAGCGCGAGGATGGAGCCAACTGACGCGACCGACCGCTCGCCACGGCAGTCCTGCACCAGCACGCTGCCGGGCGGCGCTGTTTCGACGGCCTTGCGCTGCGGATGGTCCGGGTCCTGGAACACGCCGACGTGATCGAGATCTTCACGCGCCGGAATATTGCGCAGCGTAAATGCAGGCCCGACCAGGTTCGGTGTTCCGGGCGCCGGTTTGACGAGCGGTGCGACGCCTTGCAGGAACACATTGCGCAAACCGCGCTTGAAGAGTTGTGTGGTCAACGTGGCCGTGCTGACGTGGCGCAGTTGTTCGAGTGTCGCTTCACTGACGGTGAGATTGGATTCAGTCATGTAAGGCTCGGAATGGATTAGTGGATTTCGGGTTCGCCGCGCTTCGGGACCGGCTCGGCCTGCTCGGTCTGCGCGGGTTGCGTGGGACTCTGCGCCACAGCTTCATTGATGGGCTCTTCGAGGAAGTCGAAGTCGCAGCCCTTGTTCGCCTGTGTCACGTGCAACTGATGCATCACGCCGAAGCCGCGTTTGAACGGCACCTTGGGCGGCTGCCACGCGGCCTTGCGCGCCATGAGTTCGGTATCGCTCACTTCGAGATTCAGGCGGCGGGCGGTCACGTCCAGTTCGATCATGTCGCCGTCTTTCACCAGCGCGAGCGGACCGCCCACGAACGACTCAGGCGCCACGTGCAACACGCAAGCGCCGTAACTGGTGCCGCTCATACGCGCGTCGGAAATTCGCAGCATGTCGCGCACGCCCTGCTTCAGGAGCTTTTGCGGAATCGGCAATTGACCCCATTCAGGCATGCCGGGCGCGCCGATCGGACCCGCATGCTGCAGCACGATCACCGAATCGGCGCTGACTTCAAGTTCGTCCGTGTCGATGCGCGCGGCCATGTCGGCGTAGTCCTTGAACACCACCGCTGGTCCACGATGTTTCAGGAACTGCGCTTCCATTGCAGCCGGCTTGATGACCGCGCCGTCCGGCGCGAGATTGCCGGTCAGCACCGCGAGACCGTCGCTCGCCACCACCGGGTTGCTGCGCTTGCGAATCACGTCATCGTTAAAGATTTCCGCGCCGGCGATATTTTCACCAAGCGTCGCACCGTTGACCGTCATCTGCGAGCCGTCGATCAATTCTCCGAGTTCGGCGAGCAGCGCGCGCAAGCCGCCCGCGTAGAAAAAGTCTTCCATCAGATACTGGCCCGACGGACGCAGATTGCCGATGACCGGCGTGATGCGCGACAGTTCGTCGAACCGCGCGGTCGTCAGATCGATACCGGCACGCCGCGCCACGGCAACGAGGTGGACGATCGCGTTGGTGGAACCGGACATCGCCAGCACGGTAGTCACGGCGTTATCGAACGACTTCGCGGTGAGAATGTCGGACGGCTTCTGATCGGTCCACACCATCTCGACAATGCGCTGGCCGGTCAGCGAGGCGAACTGCGCATGCCGCGAGTCGACTGCGGGAATCGACGAGAAACCGGGCAGCGTCAGGCCGAGTGCTTCGGTGGCGCTGGTCATGGTCGACGCCGTGCCCATCGTCATGCAATGACCCGGCGAGCGCGCGATGCCGCTCTCGATACCCTTCCACTCGTCCTCGGTGATCGTGCCGGCGCGCAATTCGGCCCAGTATTTCCAGGTATCCGAGCCGCTGCCTAGCGTGCGGCCGTTCCAGTTGCCGCGCAGCATCGGGCCGGCGGGCAGGAAGATCGACGGCAGATTCATGCTGATCGCGCCCATCAGCAGGCCTGGCGTGGTCTTGTCGCAGCCGCCCATCAGCACGCAGCCATCGAATGGATAGGACTTCAGCAACTCCTCCGTTTCCATCGCGAGGAAGTTGCGGTACAGCATGGTGGTCGGCTTCTGGAACGGCTCGGCAAGCGTCATGACCGGCATCTCCACCGGAAAGCCGCCCGCCTGCCAGATGCCGCGCTTCACCTCTTCCACGCGCTGCTTGAAGTGCGTGTGGCACGAGTTGATTTCGCTCCATGTGTTGACCACGGCGATCACCGGTTTGCCCATGTAATCCGACGCGTGGTAGCCCATTTGCGCGGTGCGCGAGCGATGGCCGAACGAGCGGAGATCATTCACGCCGTACCAGCGATAGCTGCGAAGCTGTTCAGATGTTTTGCGGGTCGATGACACTGATATCTCCATGGTAGCGTTACCATTACGCTGTGCGATGCACCGTTAAATCGGCTTCTTGATGACTGCGATGGTAGCGATACCATTGCACCGTGTCCGCCAGGGATTTCACCTGGGGCAGGCGCAATGCAGAACCGAAGACAGGCGCGCAAATGAGCGAGGTGCGGGGAGAGAATGACGTTGCTCGGCGCGAGCGCCAGGCATCTGGCCATGTCTGCGAGGCAGAGTCACTTCGAGTCGAAAGACAGGCACAAAAAAGCCCTCTCACGGAGGGCTTTCATATCGGCTACGGCTTCCAAAGTTTATTGCGTGAGACCCTGCCCGCTTTTCAAACTTTTTTGCCGTTACCAGACTTTATTGTCGCGGACTACAGAATCTCACGCGAAGTTCTTCGCAGCGAATTCCCAGTTGGCGATATTCCAGAACGCTTCAACGAACTTCGGACGCGCATTGCGATAGTCGATGTAGTACGCGTGTTCCCACACGTCGATCGTCAGCAGTGCTTTCGCGTCCGTGGTCAGCGGCGTCGCAGCGTTGCTCGTCGACACGAGGTCGAGCGAACCGTCTGCCTTCTTCACGAGCCATGCCCAGCCCGAGCCGAACGTGCCGACTGCCGTTTTGGCAAACTCTTCCTTGAACTTGTCGAACGAACCCCACTTGGCGTTGATCGCGTCAGCCAAAGCGCCGGTCGGCGCACCGCCACCTTGCGGCGACAGGCTGTTCCAGAAGAACGTGTGATTCCAGATTTGCGCAGCGTTGTTGAAGACACCGCCCGATGCCTTCTTGACGATCTCTTCGAGCGACAGATTCTCGAACTCCGTGCCCTTGATCAGATTGTTCAGGTTGGTCACATAGGTCTGGTGGTGCTTGCCGTAGTGATACTCGAGCGTCTCTTCCGACATGTGCGGAACGAGTGCGTTTTTCGCGAACGGCAGCGGCGGGAGCGTATGTTCCATGGTGCTTTCCTTGTTTCTGTATCTGTTGTGGGGGAGTCTGCGGATAACGCTTTAGAGCACTCGATTGTAGGCGAGTTGGAATAACCCCGCAAACCAGCGGACTTTATGCCCGGCATCGCCAAACAGGCTGCACGGGCAGCGTAAAACATGCGCGCGCATGGGTCGTGCCTGACCCATGCGCAGATTGAAATCATGCTTTCGCCGGATGTCGGCGAAGTGTCAGAAACCGTCGGTCAGACGCGGTTGCACGTCGGCGAGTGCGATGTCCGCGGCGCCTTCGGCGAGATGCACGGTAAGACGCCGGCCGGGCTTCAACGACGACGGCGCACGCACCGCTCGGCCGCTCTGTGCGTCGAGCACAGCCGCATAACCTCGCTCCAGCGTGCGTTGCGGACTCAGCACTTCGAGCCGCCCGGCGAGTGTCGCGATGCGCGCCGTCTGGCGTTCATGCTGGCGTAGCAATGCCGCGTCGAGCCGCTGCGAAAGATTGCCGAGCTTCGCCTGATGCGCGGCGAGATCGGGACGCCAGCGCTGCCAGCGCATCTGCAACAGCGAAAAACGCGCTCGCGCATCGCGCACGGGGCGTGCTCCCGCCGACGCCAGCCGCACGCTCAACTGCTGCAGATGCGTGCGCTGTCGCGCGAGGCGATCCGCTGGCGAGACGAGACGGCGCGCGAGCCAGTCGAGTTGTTGCGCACGCCGCTCCATCATGCGGCCGAAACCACGCGCGAGCGTCGCATGCCGCTGATCGAGTTCGCGCAGCAGCAGAACGCGCTGCGGGCTGACGAGTTCGGCGGCGCCGGTGGGGGTCGGCGCGCGCACGTCGGCGGCGAAATCGGCGATCGTGAAATCGGTTTCGTGACCGACGCCGCTCACCACCGGTATCGCGCTTTCCGCGATCGCGCGCGCAAGGACTTCTTCGTTGAACGCCCACAAATCTTCGATCGACCCACCGCCGCGGCACACGATCAACACATCGACTTCACGCCGCGCGTTCGCGGCGTCGACCATCGCGGCGAGTTTGGCGCTCACGCCAACGCCCTGCACCGGCGCCGGGTAAACAATCACCGGAATATGCGGCGCCCGTCGGCTCAACGTGGTCAGGACGTCGCGCAACGCGGCCGCCTGCAACGACGTGACGATGCCGATCGCGCGCGGATGAGTGGGCAATGCGCGTTTGCGTTCGGCGGCGAACAGGCCCTCCGCTTCGAGTTGCGCTTTCAGACGGAGGAACGCTTCGTAGAGACGCCCCTGCCCCGTGCGGCGCACCGCTTCGACATTAAGTTGCAGTTCGCCGCGCGGCTCGTACATCGTCACCAGCGCGCGCACTTCGATTCGATCGCCTTCGCGCGGTGTGAATTCGGCGTATTGCGCGCGACCGCGGAACATCACGCAGCGCATCTGCGCCTGCGCATCCTTGATCGAGAAATACCAATGGCCGCTCGCGGCGCGCGTGAAGTTCGACACCTCGCCCGCCACCCAGACGAGTGGAAACGAACGTTCGAGCATCGAGCCGATGGCGCGATTGAGCGCGGAAACGGGGACGACAACCTCGCCGCCAGGCGTGGCCGGCGACGCAAAAGGGCTTTCGGGATTCATGCGAGGAATATCTGTGACTGGCCGGACAGACGATAGACCGAGTGGCCACCGGCGTCCAGCGCATCCGCACAATTGTTAAAAATGTCCACATGGCGGGACCTGCCAGACGATTCCCGCCAGCTCGCTCGGCAGAGCGTGTGAATTCAAAGCATGTCATTGATTTATATAGAGTTTCTATCTCTATAAAGAGAATGATTGCCGATACGGAGCGCACTGAATGGCCCTCTCGGGCCGCCGGACGGCAGGTTCTCCACAAAGTTATCCACAGGCTGGATACGCCATCTGAAGCTGCGGCACGGCGCACGGCTGCCCGCGCGTGACTTGCCGGGCGGCCCGCGTGCGCGCTAGAGTGGCGGGTTCGACGACATGCCGGACGCCCCTTGGCGCCCGGCATTACGGCACACTGCATGACGGCGTCGGCTTGCGCCGCCGCTTCATTTTTCGACTGTCCGGAGAACCGCGTTGATGCCTGCCTTGTGTCTCGCGCCTAGCGCGTCCATGCCGCCGTCGCGGCACCTCACGACGTGCCGCGTTTCGCCCGTTCCGGCTGCATACCGATGAGCGAACTGAAAAATCGTCTCGAAGCGCGTTTTGCGCGCGAATGGCAACAGCGCGGCCCGCTCGCCTGGGCGCTGACACCGTTCGCGTGCGTGTTCGGTGCCATCGCGGCCGCACGCCGCGCCGCGTTTTCACTCGGCTGGCTCAAATCCGTACGAATCGGCGTGCCGGTGGTGGTGGTCGGTAACGTAACCGTTGGCGGCACCGGCAAGACGCCTACGGTGATTGCACTGGTCGAGGCGTTGCGCGCGGCCGGCTTCAAACCCGGCGTGGTGTCGCGCGGCTACGGTGCGCGCGTCAAGACGCCGACGCCGGTCAAGTCCACCTCGCCGGCGAGCGTGGGCGGCGATGAGCCGCTGCTGATCGCGCGCCGCACTGGTGCGCCGGTATGGGTCTGTCCGGATCGCGTCGCGGCGGCGCAAGCGCTGTGCGCCGCGCATCGCGAGGTCGACGTGATCGTCAGCGATGACGGCCTGCAACACTACCGCCTCGCCCGCGACGCCGAACTGGTGGTGTTCGATCACCGGCTCGGCGGCAACGGTTTTCTGCTGCCGGCCGGTCCGTTGCGCGAGCCGTTGTCGCGCCGCCGCGATGCCACGCTGATCAACGATCCCTATGCGCGCACCCTGCCCGCATGGCCGAATACCTTCTCGCTGCAACTCGCGCCCGGCGACGCCTGGCATCTCGACAATCCGGCTCTGCGCCGCCCGCTTGCGCAGTTCAGCGGCGACCGCGTGCTGGCCGCGGCCGGCATCGGCGCCCCGGAGCGTTTCTTTGCGACGTTGCGCGCCGCCGGACTCACGCCCGCCACCCGCGCGTTGCCGGATCACTATGCGTTCGAGCGCAATCCTTTTACCGAAGTGGACGCCGATGCCATCCTGATAACAGAAAAGGATGCGGTAAAATTGGGGTCCTGGCACGATGCGCGCATCTGGGTTGTTCCCGTCGAAGCCGCGCTCGATCATCGCCTCATCGCATTAGTTGTGGAGAAAGTTCGTGGACGCTCGCCTGCTTGAAATTCTTGTCTGCCCGATCTGCAAGGGCCCGCTCAGCTACGACCGTACCGCACAGGAGCTGATCTGCAATGCGGACAAGCTCGCCTATCCGATCCGCGACGGCATTCCGGTGATGCTGGTCGACGAGGCGCGTCAAACTGTGGAAGGCACGCCTGTGGACTTGAATCCGGGTTCGGTCGCCTGAGTGCGTTCGCTCGGGCCGCTGCAGTCTGACGGCCCGGCGTAAGCGCATCCGCGCCCCGTCTGTCCCGCCATTTTCCGTCTGCGCTCATATCTAATCGCAGACGCTTTCTTCAGGCTTCATCGCCGCCGTCTTTCCGATGACCCACGCCAACGCCACCACTCCCCCGTTCATCGCCGTCGTGCCGGCCCGGCTCGCCTCGACGCGTTTGCCCAACAAGCCGCTCGCGGACATTGGCGGCAAGCCGATGGTGGTGCGGGTTGCCGAGCGCGCGCGCGATTCGGGCGCCCAGCAGGTGCTGATCGCGTCCGACGCGCAAGCGGTGCTGGACGTGGCCCGCGAACACGGCTTCGAAGCCGTGCTGACGCGCGCCGATCATCCGTCGGGCACCGACCGTCTCGCGGAAGTGGCGGCCCGGTTCGGCTGGAGCGATGAGACCATCGTGGTGAACGTGCAGGGCGACGAACCGCTAATCGATCCGTCACTGGTGTGCGGCGTTGCGTCGCACCTCGCGGCCAGCCAGGGCTGCGCGATCGCCACCGCCGCGCACCCGATCACCGATCCCGCGGAGATTTTCAACCCGAACGTCGTGAAGGTCGTGCTCGACGCGCGCGGCGTCGCGCTGTATTTCTCGCGCGCTCCGATTCCGTGGGCGCGCGACGCGTATCAGCCGCATTGGCCGAATGTCGCGTCCATGCCGACGCCGCCGGCGCCCGCGGTAGTCCATCGGCATATTGGCCTGTACGCCTATCGCGCGCAGTTCCTGCGCACGTATCCGGGTCTCGCGATCTCGCCGATCGAGCAGGCCGAAGCGCTGGAGCAATTGCGCGCAATGTGGCACGGCGAGCGTATCGCGGTGCTCGTGACCCAGGATGTCCCGCTGCCTGGCGTCGACACACCCGCCGATCTCGCACGCGTACAGGCTTTATTCGGGTCTTGAGCGGAAAAACCCATGGCATAATCAAACGGTTGTGCGCGCCTCCCGCACAAGCGAGCATCAGGGTTTGCACCCGGTCGCGCCGTCATCGCCTTGCAGCGCCGTCGTTGTCGACGTGCAGCGCGAGGCCTGAAACGGCGGTCGCCGCAGGCTCCTGGACGAATCGCGGGATGGCAGCAGCGCCGCCAAAGAATTCACATAGTTCTGGAGATATCACATGCGTTTGATCCTTTTGGGTGCGCCTGGAGCGGGTAAGGGCACTCAGGCAAACTTCATCAAGGAAAAGTTCGGCATTCCGCAAATTTCCACCGGCGACATGCTGCGTGCAGCCGTCAAGGCAGGTACGCCGCTCGGCATCGAAGCCAAGCGCTTCATGGACGCAGGCGAACTGGTCACGGACGAACTGATCATCAATCTGGTGAAAGAACGTCTGCAGCAGCCCGATTGCGCGAACGGTTACCTGTTCGACGGTTTTCCGCGCACGCTGCCGCAAGCCGAAGCCATGAAACAGGCTGGTGTCGCGATCGACTACGTGCTGGAAATCGACGTGCCGTTCGACGAGATCATCGTGCGTATGAGCGGCCGCCGCTCGCATGCCGCCTCGGGCCGCACGTATCACGTCAAGTTCAACCCGCCGAAGGTCGAAGGTGTGGACGACGTGACGGGCGAACCGCTGATCCAGCGTGAAGACGACAAGGAAGAAACGGTCAAGAAGCGCCTGGATGTCTACGTGGCGCAAACCAAGCCGCTGATCGAGTACTACAACAACTGGGCGCAAAACGGCGATCCGTCGACCAGCCTGAAAGCGCCCCAATATCGGCGCATTCTGGGCCTCGGCACGGTCGATGAAATTCGCGCCCGCGCACTCGATGCGTTGAAGTAATTCTGCGTCTGCATGTATGGCCTCAAGAAACCCGCCCATTCCGGCGGGTTTTTTTATTGCCTGTGTCGCTCGCGTGCGGCACGCGCTCTGCTTCGTCTGGCACAGCGGTGTTAGTTAGCCATCCTAGTGGTTTGCCGATGCATTCCGACAGCCTGCGCCCTGAGTCGGCTCACTGTGCTTTCCGCATTGCAGCATAGCCGCTACAATCGATTCATCGAAAAAATATTCGATCCAGACTACTGAACTGAAGCAATGGAGAAGACATGGAGATTCGTGACAATGTATTCCTGATCACCGGCGGTGCATCGGGACTCGGCGCAGCCACGGCGCGCCTGTTCGTCGAGAACGGCGGCAAGGTGGTGCTCGCCGACCTGAACGTCGACGCCGGCGAAGCGCTCGCAAAAGAACTCGGCGGCGTGTTCGTCAAGTGCGATGTGAGCCGCGAGGACGACGCCACGCAAGCGGTCGAAGCGGCCACGAAACTCGGCACGCTGCGCGGTCTCGTCAATTGCGCGGGCGTCGCACCTGCAATCAAGACCGTCGGCAAAGATGGGCCGCATCCACTCGACTCGTTTGCGCGCACCATTTCGATCAATCTGATCGGCACCTTCAACATGATCCGACTCGCCGCTGCGGCGATGTCGAAGAACCAACCGAACGCGAATGGCGAGCGTGGCGTGATCATCAACACGGCCTCCGTGGCCGCGTATGACGGACAAATCGGCCAGGCGGCTTACGCCGCGTCCAAGAGCGGCGTGGTCGGCATGACGCTACCGATCGCACGCGACCTGTCGCGCAACGCAATCCGCGTGATGACAATCGCGCCGGGCATCTTCGAAACGCCGATGCTGCTCGGCATGCCGCAGGAAGTGCAGGACGCGCTCGGCGCGATGGTGCCGTTCCCGCCGCGCCTGGGCAAGCCGGCCGAGTATGCGATGCTCGCCAAGCAGATTTTCGACAATCCGATGCTCAATGGCGAAGTGATTCGTCTCGACGGCGCTATCCGGATGCAGCCGAAGTAAGTCCGCGCTTGCATGGCGCGCGTCACGCGCGGCCGCGCAAATAAAAAACGCCTGCGCATGAAATCATGGGCAGGCGTTCTGCTTTTAAGCGAAGAATTTTCAGTCGCGATCGTCGAGCTGGGTGCGTTGACGCAGTTCATGTAATTGCGACTCCACGACCGTCGCGTCTTCCGCATCCGGCCGGTCGCCGAGATAGCGCTCGAGATCTTCCAGCGCCGGGCGCAAGTAATCGAGCCGCGCGTAGGCGAAGCCGCGATCGCGTACCTCCTCGATACTCTCCGGCAACAGAATCACGAGACGTTGCTGAACAGCCAGCAAGCGCTGCCAGCGTTCTGTCTGAAGATACGTGGATTTCAGGTTGCGCAGCATACGGGCGATGATCTCGCGCCGCGTGGCGGGTTGCAGCAGCATACGTAACGCCCGGCTCACCGACTCCCCCGCCGACGCCACATACGGCTCCAGCATTTCCACCATCTCCGATTCGGAGAGCGAATGCCCGCTGGTCGGATCGAGCATGACGTCGCCGTCGGGCTGTTGTCACGCGCAGCAGAAAGTGGCCAGGAAACGACACGCCGCGCACCGGAATGCCGATCTGCTCGGCCATCTCCAGATACAGCACCGCGAGCGAAATCGGAATGCCGCGGCGCCGCTTGAGCACCGCGTTCAGATGGCTGTTGTCGGGATCGTAATAATCGTTGAGATTGCTGGCGAAGCCCAGCTCGCGAAAGAAAAACCGGTTCAGGATGCCGACTTTCTGCCGGATGTCTGCGTCGTCCGGCATGCGGCGTTGCAGGCGCACCACCAATTCGTCGATCTCGGCCAGCGTGCCTTGCAGATCGAGGTCCGGATACGCATCCTGCGCGAGCGAAAGCGCCGCCTCGGTCAGCGGCAGGCTGTCGTCTTCCGCGACGAGCGTGCTGAAATAGTCGAGAACCCGCGTCATCGTGATCACTTCACTCGCCTTTTGAAATACGCGTACTTGAAGCCCATCAGCCAAAGCATACCGAAATATAGCGCGGCGAAGAGAACGAGGCACGCACCAAGCAACACGATGCGATCGACCGGCCGGCTATGCATGCCGATCCAGTCGAAACTGATGGCGAGCCAATGCATGACACCGGCCAGCACCAGACATGCGCCCAACAGTTGCACGAAGAATTTCAGCCATCCGCTCGACGGCATATAAATGCCGCGCTTGCGCAAGCCGAGGAACAACAGCAGCGCATTGACACAGGCACCGAGCCCGACGCTCAACGTGAGGCCCGCGTGCGCGAAGATCGGCACGAACAGATAGTTGCTCAACTGCGTGACGATCAGCACGCCGACACCAATCTTCACCGGCGTCTTGATGTCCTGCTTCGCGTAGAAACCGGGTGCGAGGATCTTGATCAGAATCAGGCCGATCAGGCCGACGCCATAGGCCGACAGCGCGCGGGCGACCATCACCACTGAATTGCCGTCGAACTTGCCGTAGTGGAACAGTGTGGCGGTCAGCGGCTGCGCGAAGAAGAACAAGGCGATCGCGCTCGGCGCGGCCAGCAGGAAGGTGACGCGCAAGCCCCAGTCCAGCAGCGACGAATATTCGTGCGGGTCCGCATCCACGTGCGCTTTCGACAGACTCGGCAGCAGGATCGTGCCGAGCGCGACACCCAGCAGCGCCGTGGGAAATTCCATTAGCCGATCGGCGTAGTTAATCCACGACACCGCGCCGGGGCCGATGCGCGACGCAATATTCGTGTTGATGATCAGGCTGATCTGCGCAACCGAAACAGCGAACATCGCCGGCACCATCTTCGAGAGCACCCGTTTCACGCCGCGATGCGCAAGCGCCTTTAGCGGATTCAGGCCGATGCGCGGCAGCATGTCGATCTTCTTCAGACCGGGCAGCTGCACGATGAACTGCAGCACGCCGCCGGCGATCACCGCCCACGCGAGTGCGTAGACCGGCGTTTGCATATGCGGCGCAAAGAAGACGGCCGCGACGATGAAAGCGACGTTCAGCAGAACCGGCGCGAACGCGGGCAGCGAAAAGTTCTTGTACGTATTCAGCACGCCCGACGCCAGCGACGTCAGCGAAATGAAAATGATGTACGGGAACATGATGCGCGTCATCGTGACCGCGAGCGCGTAGGCCTGGCCTTCGTGAGCCAGACCGGACGCAACGATAAACACCACACCGGAGGCGCCCACCACCCCGATCACCGACAGCACTGCCAGCGCCCACGCGAGCACGGTGGAGGTGGCGTCGACCAGCGCCTTGGTGGCGTCATGGCCTTGCTGGTTCTTGAACTCGGCGAGAATCGGCACGAAGGCCTGGGAGAACGCACCCTCGGCCGAGATGCGCCGCAGCAGGTTCGGTATGCGGAAGGCGACGTAAAACGCGTCAGTGAATTGACTGGCGCCGAACGCACGAGCGATCAGCGTTTCGCGGGCCAGTCCGGTCACGCGCGACAGCAGCGTGAAGCCGCTGACCGTCAGCAGGGCTCGGAATAGATTCATGGGGCGCTTATTATAGGGTGCCGCAGGTGCGGACGACGAGCCGGAACGCGAATCGGACCGATTTACGCCGCGGACGTTCGATCCAATCGCGTCGACCGAGCCATTTTTCGCGGCTGGCGGTGCGCCCCGCTCGCCCAATGCGCCGGCGCCGGCGCGCTTGTGGGGTCCACCAGTTTACGGAATGCAAGCCTGCGCGAGGCGAGCCGGCACATTGCGGCCGATGATTCCCCGTTGCCACGTGCCTGATTTTGTTGCTATAATCGCCGGTTTCGAAGCTCGCTCAACTTTCGGATGGGTTTTCGGATGAGATTCAGGTCGGCACCCAGTTGCCACCCGCATCCTCGAAACACCCCGAACACGAGCCCGCCTTCGCGTCGTTCGATCGATTCATTCGACACTTTTTGCGCTCTTGGGCAATCGCTTCCAAGAGTTCGGATCTAAAAGCAGCACCTCACCACTTTGAAGGTCAGGTACTGGAAACAGGAACAGGATAAGGAACCGTCATGGCTAACTCCGCACAAGCACGCAAGCGCGCCCGCCAGGCCGCCAAGGCAAACTCGCACAATTCGGCACTGCGCTCGAAGTTCCGCACGGCTATCAAGGCTGTCCGCAAGGCGATCGAAGCCGGCGACAAGGCTAAGGCCGTCGAAATCTTCCAGGCGTCGTCGAAGACCATCGACATCATCGCCGACAAGAAAATCGTTCACAAGAACAAGGCCGCTCGCAACAAGAGCCGCCTCGCTGCAGCCCTCAAGGGCCTGCAAGCGCCCGCAGCGCAGTAATTCCGGTCGGCCCGCTTCGGTGGGCTACCTCCTGTTTCCGCTGCACCAGAAAAGCTCGCCTCGGCGGGCTTTTTTGCTTGGCACTGACAGCTATGGGCTGCGCCCCGCGGTTCAATGCACAGGCGATCGATCGGACTACGCACTGAGGCCTCGATCTCACCCGTAAAAAACCCGCTGCTTGCGGGTTTTACTTTTTGGCGATCCGGCCGGCTTGCGCTATATCACGTGTCGTTTGGCTTGCGGCGTGGCGTGCTCAAGCTCCAACTCGCACGCCTCCGTCACGAGGAGGTCGTTGTCTTTCGCGAAGTTGAGAACGAAATCGAAGGCCATCGGCTCGATGTCGCGCAATCGCGAATCGAGAATCACGCATTTGAGGTCGCCGATCATGGTCGGGCGTACGTACAGCGAGTATTGAAGGTATGCGTTCGGGCCCCTGCCGCCCGGGCTGGGCCCGAAGCATGACATCACGCCAGCGAGCCGCTCCGACCAGTCGCTCGGTCGAAACTTTTTCCCGCTCGAGGTGATGCCCTGAATGAAGTATTCGGTTGGAGCTTCTTCGGCCATGTAGGGATACCTATGTGACTGCCCAGCAAGATGACGGCAAAGCGGACGAAATGGCTCTGGGTTGCCTGAACACGTCACACACGCCGCTTTGGCGAGCTGCACCACCACAGATCGGGCAGGCAGGCTGAGCTGCTATGGCGATCGTCATGACGGCGCACCGCGAGGAAGCTTTCTCCCGGCGCGCGAGCCGTGTCCCGCAAGCGCAATACCGGCCTGCTGGGCTTTGGGATAACCCGTAGATTATAGCGCAGCGGACCTTATTCCGCACCGCACACAAGCTCTACTCGACGGCTCGACGAGGCTTTCAGACGCCGTACAGGTCCATTCCGCCGACTCGTCAAACGGGGCAAAATCCTTTATGCTGCATTGAGTTACCACAAACGACGGCGGCGCCGTCCGGCAATCCTGCCGGGTGAGACCGCCGTATTTGTTTCATGACCGCCAAGAAAATTCGCCACTACCTGCAGTTCAAGGATTTCTCGCTGGAAGACTACGAGTACGTACTGGAACGCACGCGCATTCTGAAGCGCAAGTTCAAGAACTACGAGACTTACCATCCGCTGCACGATCGCACGCTCGCGATGATCTTCGAGAAGAACTCGACACGCACGCGCCTGTCGTTCGAAGCCGGCATCTTCCAACTCGGCGGCCATGCCGTATTCATGAGCACGCGCGACACGCAACTTGGCCGTGGCGAACCCATCGAAGACGCTGCGCAGGTGATCTCGCGCATGGTCGACATCATCATGATCCGCACGTTCGGCCAGGACATCATCCAGCGCTTCGCCGAAAATTCGCGCGTGCCGGTGATCAACGGGCTCACCAACGAATATCACCCCTGCCAGGTATTGGCGGACATTTTCACGTTCTTCGAGCACCGCGGTCCGATTCGCGACAAGACAGTCGCGTGGGTCGGCGACGCCAATAACATGCTGTACACGTGGATCGAAGCCGCGCAGATTCTCGGCTTCAAGTTGCGCCTGTCCACGCCGCCGGGCTACAAGCTCGATCACGCCATGGTCGCCGCCGAAAGCGCGCCGTTCTATCAGGAATTCGACGACCCGAACGAAGCCTGCACGGGCGCCGATCTGGTTACTACAGACGTCTGGACCAGCATGGGCTTCGAAGCCGAAAACGAAGCGCGCAAGACCGCCTTCGCAGACTGGTGTGTAGACGCCGCCATGATGGCGCGCGCCAATCCCGATGCGCTCTTCATGCACTGCCTGCCCGCCCACCGTGGCGAGGAAGTCAGCGCGGAAGTGATCGACGGGCCGCAAAGCGTCGTATGGGACGAAGCGGAAAACCGTCTGCATGTGCAAAAGGCGTTGATGGAATACCTGCTGCTCGGCAAGCTGAATCACTGAGCCGAGCCGCACCGCGGCGGTTGCATGAGCGCGACGGGGCCTTGAATACGAGGCAAGCCGGCCACGTTGCGCGCCGCGCCGCGCAACGCGTCGCAATCGGCCACGGTCCGCAATGGTATGCGGGCCTGGCTGTTCCGCCTGAATATCCCAACGCATACCCCAAAAACGCGGGCGCCCGGCGGTTTAGTGTCAAAATAGCGTTTTTCCGCGCTCCGGAACGGCCGGTGCGTCTGTTTTCCCGCTTTCTCCAGCTACGAGTTCACCATGAGCGATATCAAGAAAGTCGTGCTCGCCTACTCCGGCGGCCTCGACACCTCCGTCATCCTGAAGTGGTTGCAGGACAACTACGACGCCGAAGTCGTCACGTTCACAGCCGACATCGGCCAAGGCGAAGAGCTGGAACCGGCGCGCAAGAAAGCCCTGCAACTCGGCATCAAGCAGGACAACATCTTCATTGAAGACCTGCGCGAAGAATTCGTGCGCGATTACGTGTTCCCGATGTTCCGCGCCAACACGATCTATGAAGGCGAGTATCTGCTGGGCACGTCGATCGCGCGTCCGCTGATCGCCAAGCGTCAGATCGAAATCGCCCGCGCTGCGGGCGCACAGGCGGTGTCGCACGGCGCAACCGGCAAGGGCAACGATCAGGTTCGTTTCGAACTCGGTTACTACGCGCTGGAACCGGGCATCAAGGTGATCGCGCCGTGGCGTGAGTGGGACCTGCTGTCGCGCGAAAAACTGCTCGCGTACGCGGAAAAGGCCGGCATTCCGATCGAAATGAAGCACAAGCAAGGCGGCGCGCCGTATTCGATGGACGCGAACCTGTTGCACATCTCGTTCGAAGGCCGTCACCTCGAAGATCCGAAGGCCGAGGCCGAAGCCGACATGTGGCGTTGGACGGTGTCGCCGGAACAGGCGCCCGATCAAGCTGAATACCTCGACATCGAGTACGAACACGGCGACCCGGTCGCGATCAACGGCAAGCGTTTGTCGGCGGCTGAAATGCTGACCGAACTGAACCGTTTGGGCGGCAAGCACGGCATCGGCCGTCTGGACCTCGTCGAAAACCGTTACGTCGGCATGAAGTCGCGCGGCTGCTATGAAACGCCGGGCGGCACGATCATGCTCAAGGCGCACCGCGGCATCGAGTCGATCACGCTCGACCGTGAAGTGGCGCATCTGAAAGACGATCTGATGGCACGCTACGCTTCGCTGATTTACAACGGCTACTGGTGGAGCCCGGAGCGCCGCGCCATTCAGGTGCTGATCGACCACACCCAGGAGAAGGTCAACGGCTGGGTGCGTGTGAAGCTGTACAAGGGCAGCGTCTCGGTTGTCGCGCGCGATTCGAAGGAAACGCTGTTCGACAAGACCATCGCCACGTTCGACGACGACGGCGGTGCTTACAATCAGGCCGACGCCGGCGGGTTCATCAAGCTCAACGCGCTGCGCATGCGGATTGCCGAGAACGCGCGTCGTCAGCGCGGCTAGGCATAGCTGAGCCGCACGCGTAAAAAAGGCGCCAGGAGGAAACTCCTGGCGCCTTTTTCATTCCGCTGTCCAAGGCATAGCCGCGTATTCAATCCATCACAAGCACACCGGCTCCGCCTCCAGGGCCACGCCAAACCGTGTCAGCACGTCGTGCTGAATCGCTTTCGCCAGCGCCAGAACCTCCGCTCCGCTCGCCCCGCCGCGGTTGACCAAAACCAGCGCCTGCCGCTCGTGCACGGCCGCCGCGCCCATTGCGCGCCCCTTCCAGCCGCATCGGTCGATCAGCCAACCGGCAGCCAGCTTCACCCGACCATCCGCTTGAGCGTAGGACACCAATTCCGGCTCCCGCATCTTCAGCGCTTCGAACTGGCTCGCTTCTATCACCGGATTCTTGAAGAAACTTCCGGCATTGCCGAGTTCCAGCGGGTCGGGCAACTTCGCGCGCCGCACTGCCACCACCGCATCGAAGATCGCCTGCGCGGTCGGCGGCGCATCGGCACAGCCGCTCGCAGCCAGTTCACGCGCGAGGTCGGCGTACCCGGCGCGCGGCGTCCAAACCTTCGGCAAGCGAAACGTGACTGAGGTAATCACGAAACGGTCGCGCCCTTCCCGCTTGAAAAAACTGTCGCGGTAGCCGAACCGGCAGGCCGCGGCATCGAGTTCGACCGCCTCGCCTGTGGCCAACTCTACGGCTCGCAACGACGCAAACCGCTCGCACATCTCCAGCCCATACGCGCCGATGTTCTGAATCGGCGCCGCGCCGACCGTGCCGGGAATCAGCGCGAGGTTTTCCAGGCCGGGCAATCCCTCGGACAAGGTCCACGCGACAAAGTCATGCCACGACTCGCCCGCCGCCGCTTGCACGTACCAGGCGTCGTCGTCCTCGCGCACGACCTGGCGGCCGCGCAATGCAACCAGCAGCACCAGCCCGGCGAAGTCGCCGGTCAGCACCACATTGCTGCCGCCGCCCAGCACCAGGCGCGGCAATCCCGTCACACGCGGATCACGCACGGCTGCCATGAGTTGCGCCTCGTGCTCGATGCGGCACGCAAACTGCGCGCGAACATCGAAGCCGAAAGTGTTGTGCGCCTTGAGCGGATAGCCGGCAATGAACGCGGCGGAAGCGGATTGGGACATCGGAATGAACAATGAAACAGCAGATGAAACAACGAATGACACAACATCTGGCCCCAGGCAGGCGACAATGCGCGACGGCCTTGGGCAAAAGACAGTGGCGTCGGTAAAATGACGTCCGGTCCGTGATTATAGCGAGTGCCCCGTGAGCAGCCGACCGGCCGCGTCACGCACCGCAGCACTATTGGGAGAATGCAATGCCATCGTTTGACGTCGTCTGCGAAGCGGACATGATCGAAGTCAAGAACGCGATCGAGCAGTCCAACAAGGAAATTTCCACCCGCTTCGACTTCAAAGGGTCGGACGCGCGGGTCGAACACAAGGAAAGCGAAATCACGGCCTACGCCGACGACGACTTCAAACTCGGCCAGGTCAAAGACGTGCTGCTGTCGAAAATGGCCAAGCGCAATGTGGACGTGCGCTTTCTCGACTACGGCAAGATCGAGAAAATCGGCGGCGACAAGGTCAAGCAGGTCATCAAGATCAAGAAAGGCGTGTCGGGCGATCTGTCGAAGAAAATCGTGCGCCTCGTGAAAGACAGCAAGATCAAGGTGCAGGCGAGCATTCAGGGCGATGCCGTGCGTATCACCGGCGGCAAGCGCGACGACCTGCAAAGCGTCATCGCAATGCTGCGCAAGGACGTGACCGATACCCCGCTCGACTTCAACAACTTCCGCGATTAAGACTTAGCGTTTCGAACGGCGGGCACCGGCGGAAGCCACACAGGCGCCGCCGCTCAGGCCCCGTCTCAGGGCTCGTTGCCGGCCGCCGGGCGGGCCGCCGCATCGGCCTTCTTCTTGTCGCCAATGCGGCTTTCCTGGCCGCGCATCAACTTGGCGATGTTGCCGCGGTGGCGCCACACCAGCAACGAGCTCATCACGACGATCGCCAGCGCGATGACGTGCGGCCCGAACAGAAAGCCGTCGAAGAGCGGCGCGAACACCGCCGCGGCCAATGCCGCCAGCGACGAGTACCGCGTAAAGAACGCCACGATCAGCCACGTCAGCAAGGTTGCGACGCCAAGAATCGGGTTGATCGCGAGCAGCACGCCCGCCGCGGTCGCCACGCCCTTGCCGCCCTTGAAGCGGAAAAACACCGGGTACAGGTGCCCGAGAAACACGGCCACGCACGCAATCGCGACCGACGTATCGTCGAGTCCGTAACGCGCGCCGAAGTGCACCACGAACCACACCGGCAGCCATCCTTTGAACGCGTCGCCGATCAGCGTGAGAATCGCGGCCTTCTTGCTGCCGCTGCGCAGCACGTTGGTGGCGCCGGGGTTGCCCGAGCCATAGGAGCGCGGGTCGTCCAACCCCATCGCGGCGCTGACGATCACGGCAAACGACACCGAACCGATCAGGTAGGCAACGACAGCAACGATCAGGTTTTGCATCTGGGGACTCTTATAAGGATCGGCGGTCTGAAACTCGATACCCCAACCGCAACAGGGAACGCAACTCGGAATCAAGCGGCGCACATTCTACCGAACCCGCCCGCCCGGAAAACATTCACGCAAACGTCAATCGACGCTCGCGCATTGCACCGGCTTCGCTGCCAGCAATTCGGTCAGGACCGTGGGCGCGATGCTGACCAGAAAACCGCGCCGCCCACCGTTCAGCCAGATCTGGTCCATTTCCAGAATGCTCGACTCCACATACACCGGCATCTGCTTGCGCGTGCCGAACGGCGAGGTGCCGCCGATCAGGTAGCCGGAATGACGGTTCGCCACCTCGGGCTTGCACGGCTCGACGCGTTTCGCGCCGATCTGCCGCGCCAGATTCTTGGTGCTGACGGTGCGGTCGCCGTGCATCAGCACGATTAGCGGCTTGGCGTGCTCGTCTTCCATCACCAGCGTCTTGACGACATGGTGCTCGTCGACACCGAGCTGGCGCGCCGATTCTCCGGTGCCGCCATGCTCGACATAATCGTAAGGATGTTCGCCGAAGGCGACGCCATGACGGCGCAGAAACTGCGTCGCAGGCGTTTCGGAAACGTGTCTGGATTTGCTCATCGGCGCATTGTAATGGCGACTTCGCGCAACGGCTATTTGCCGAATGGCCAATTGTATGGGTCCGACAGTTGTGGCACGATCGTTCGCACATCTTCCGGCGCGCTGTAGCCGGACCGCGCAGCACATTTGGCAACCGTCGAGTATGGGGCCGCTTTCCAAGGAGACACTATTGACCTTCGATTCCCCTAGCCGTGATGCCATCGATATTCCGGCCTTGCTAGCCGCACTGCCTGCGCGCATCGCCGAGATTCCGGCGCTCGCCGCGGCGCGCGATCCACAGCACGTCGCGCTGATCGAGGACGCGCGCCGCCTTACCAGCACACAATTGCTGCAAGCCGTCGATGCCGCCGCCGCGCTGCTGCGCGATTGGGGCGTGCGCGCCGGCGATCGCGTGATGATCGTCGCCGAAAACAGCATCGCACAGATCGTGCTGCTGTTCGCCACCGCCCGGCTCGACGCGTGGGCGCTGGTCTCGAACGCACGGCTCTCCGCCGCCGAACTCGACGCAATCCGTGCGCACGCGCAGCCGCGTGTGGTCGCCTATGCGATTGAGACCTCGGCTGATGCGCTACAGCATGCGCAGCGCCATCTGGCGCAAGCGGCGCCTTCCATCACGCCGGACATCGGCGCGTGGTCCTACGCCGTCGACCAGACCGTCGAGCCCGAACCCGTGGAAGCCGACAGCCACCGCCAGTGCGCAGCGCTCATCTACACCACCGGCACGACCGGCGCGCCGAAGGGCGTGATGCTGTCGCATCGCAACCTGCTTTTTATAGGGGCCGTTTCGAGCCGCCTGCGCAAAGTCGGTCCGGACGACGTCGTGTACGCCGTGCTGCCGATTTCCCACGTGTACGGTTTCGCATCGGTGTGTCTCGGCAGCCTGCATGCGGGCGCCACCTTGCGCCTCGTGCCGCGCTTCGCGCCGGAAGCGGTGCGTCGCGCGCTCGCTGACGAGCGTGTGTCGATCTTCCAGGGCGTCCCGGCCATGCATGCCAAACTGCTCGAACATTTGCAGACGCACGGCCACCCGTGGTCGGCGCCGCATCTGCGCTTTGCCTATTCGGGCGGCTCGCCGCTCGACGCGACCCTCAAGGCGCAAGTCGAAAGCGTCTACGGTCTTCCGCTGCACAACGGCTACGGCATGACCGAGAGCAGCCCGACCATCTCGCACACCATGCTCGATGCGCCGCGCAGCGATTGCTCGGTCGGTGAGGTGATTCCGGGTGTCGAGGTTCGTTTCGTCGGACTCGACGGCGTGGACGCCGCGCCATACGAAGTCGGTGAATTGTGGGTGCGCGGTCCGAACGTGATGCTCGGCTATTACCGCAGCCTCGAGCAGACCCATGCCGCCGTGACGCCGGACGGTTGGCTCAAAACCGGCGACCTCGCGCGTCAGGACACGGACGGCGCATTGCATATCGTCGGGCGCAGCAAGGAGCTGATCATCCGCTCCGGCTTCAACGTCTATCCGGCCGAAGTCGAACACGCGCTGAATGCGCATCCGAACGTGGTGCAATCGGCGGTGATTGGACGCGCGGTGGAGGGTAACGAGGAAGTGGTCGCGTTCGTCGAACTGGTTGCGGGCACCACGGTCACGCAAGCCGAGTTGATCGCCTGGTGCGCTGCGCGTCTCGCGCCGTACAAGCGCCCTGCGCAAGTGAAGGTGCTCGCCGCGCTGCCGGCGGCGTCGACCGGCAAGATTCTCAAGCACCGGCTGCGTGAATTCCTTTGACGCAGTTCGACGCCACGGCAACAGCGAGTTGTGCTATCCCCGCGGATGATGTTGCGCATGCAGCGACTTCAACCGTTCGCGCGCCACGTGCGTGTAGATCTGCGTGGTGGAGATATCGGTGTGGCCGAGCAGCAGTTGCACGACGCGCAGATCGGCGCCGTGGTTCAGCAGGTGCGTCGCGAACGCGTGCCGCAACGTGTGCGGTGAAAGCGGCGCGTGCACCTCGGCCGCGGCCGCGTGACGCTTGATGATGTTCCAGAACTGCTGACGCGTCATGCCCTCCGCGCGGTTCGTGACGAACAGCGCGTCGGTCGCCCGTGCACCGAGCAACGCTGGACGCGCTTCGCGCAGATAACGTTCGATCCAGCCATGCGCCTCTTCGCCGAACGGAATCAGACGCTCCTTCGAGCCCTTGCCCATCACGCGCACCACGCCTTCGTTCAGGCCCACTTCAACGGTCTTCAGCGTGACGAGTTCAGTGACGCGCAAACCGCTCGCGTACATCAACTCCAGCATCGTGCGATCACGCAGGCCCAACGGGGTATCGACATCGGGCGCGCCGAGCAGAGCTTCGACTTGCGCTTCGGTGAGCGTCGATGGAAAACGCGGCGGTTGTTTGGCCGAACGGATGCGCAGCGTCGGATCGACGCTGGCGCGATGCTCCCGCACGGCCCAGCCGTAATAACGCCGAAACACCGACAACCGCCGATTCGCGGAAGTGGATTTGTCTTTCTGGCGCGCCGCGCTATAAGCGTTGAGATCGACTTCGCTTGCGGTGTCGAGCGACGTGTTGCGAGTCTGCGCAAGCCATTCGCAGAACAGCCGCAGGTCGCGGCGGTAGGCGTCGAGTGTATTGCGCGACAGGCCGTGTTCGAGCCACAGCGCGTCGCAGAACGCATCGATCGACGCGGTACTCGCCAGAAACAGAGGAGACGCAACGCTCGCGTCGTCAGCCAGGGTGTCGCTCATGCGTACGGAATGCCTTCATGCGCCAATAGCCAGCGCTTAACGTTGCGAAAGAACCCATCGCCGGCGTGATGCGCGAAGCCGCCGATACCGCTCGAACTCACCACCCGGTGACACGGAATCACAATCGGAAAATAGTTGGAGCCGCACGCTTGCCCCACGGCACGCGGCGCGCTGCCGAGTTGCCGCGCCAGTTGCCCGTAGGTCTGTACAACACCCGGCGGGATGTCGCTGATGGCCTGCCAGACGCGCTTCTGAAACGCGGTGCCGACCGCTGCGAGCGGCAACTCGAACTTCGCTGACGCGCGTTCGAAATAACGTTCGAGCTGCTCTGCCGTCTGCTTCGCCAGCGGCGTGTCCGGCGCGATGTTGCGCGTCGAATCCGGCAAATAGACGATTTCGCGCACGGCGTCGCCCTCGATACGGATGCCGACTTTGCCAAACGGCGCATCGATCACTGCGTTGAACATAGTTGCCTGCTCCGTGAATTGCGCGGCGCCTTTTATACGAAACTAAGCTACGAAACGAAGGAAGCGCCGCGCCGGAATGCCGCTACTTTACGCTGCTTCCAACGCCCATTCCACATGCTCGCGCACCACGGCGGACGGGTCGTCGGCGCGCACCCGCAGCGCGGCAACGATCGCCTCCCGGGCAGCGCCGTCCAGCGTTGCGGACGAAGCACGCAGAGCGTTGCCCATTCCCACCGCCAGATTGCGCAGCCAGCTCTCATAGCCGATGCGGCGAATCGCGCTGCCCTGCATCCGCGTATCGAATTCGTCCGCGCTCCACGCGAACAGCTCGACCAGCGACGCGCGATCGAGCCCGTGCCGCACGTCGAAATCCGCGACCGGCGCGGCCTGCGCGAACTTGTTCCATGGACACACCAGTTGGCAATCGTCGCAGCCGTACACACGATTGCCGATCAGCGGGCGCATTTCCAGCGGAATACTGCCCTTCAGTTCGATGGTCAGATAGGAAATGCACAGGCGCGCATCGACTTTGTACGGCGCGACGATCGCACCGGTCGGACACGCGCCGATGCAGCGCGTGCAACTGCCGCAATGCGCGCCCGGCGTTTCGGGCGCCTGTTCCGGCTGGGTTTCCGCGTCGGTTGGCAACGGCACGTCGACATAGATTTCGCCGAGGAAAAACAGCGAACCGGCGTCGCGCTGCAACAGCAACGTGTGCTTGCCGCGCCAGCCGATGCCCGCCTTCTGCGCCAGCTCGACTTCGAGCACCGGCGCGGAATCGGTGAACACGCGGTAGCCGAACGCACCAATTTCGGCTTCGATTCTTTCGGCCAGATGTTGCAAACGGTTACGCATTACCTTGTGATAATCGCGACCCCGCGCATAGATCGACACCACCGCCGCCGACGGGTCCGCGAGCCGCGCATGCTCGGCTGCGCGCCAGTCTTGCGGCACGAGCGGTGCATCCTGCACAGCGCTTTCGCCGACCTTTCCAGCGAGCGTCTGTGCGGGCAAATAGGCGATGCGCGCGGTAATCACACGTCGCGTGCCGGCCACAAGCTCAGCGGGGCGCGCGCGTTTCATCCCGTGTTTCGCCATATAATCCATCTCGCCGTGGCAACCCGCGTCCAGCCATGCGGCAAGCGGCGCTTCGGCAGCGGAGAGATCGGTGTCGCTAATGCCAATCGCCCCGAAACCCAGTTCACGGCCCCACGTTTTGATGTTTAGCGCGAGCGCCTGCAGCGCCGCTTCATCGAAATGGCGCACGGCACGCGCATCGTCGGCAGACGCAGGCGTGCGGGAAACAGGGGACTCCGGACTTCGGTTCATCACGCCATTTTACGAGAATGCCCGTCAATCCCGATCTCGCGATCCAACCGCCCGCCAATGTCCTGCTCGAACGCTCCTTTGCGCTCGCGGACGAGGCCGCCACCACCGCCTTCGGCGCGCGTTTCGCGCAGGCGATCGAAAGCGTGCGCGACGCGCGGCAACAAGCGCCGGGCGCTACGTTCAGCAAGAATAGCGATGCATTCCACGGGCTGCAGGTACAACTGGTCGGCGACCTCGGCGCCGGCAAGACCACCCTCGTGCGCGCAACCTTGCGCGGCCTCGGCCACACCGGCCGGGTACGCAGCCCCACCTACACTCTCGTCGAACCCTACGTGCTCGAACGGCCCGCCGGGGAACTCGCGCTCTATCACTTCGATCTGTACAGATTCACCGATCCGGCCGAATGGGCCGACGCGGGCTTTCGCGAGTACTTCGACAGCGGCGCCATCTGCCTCGTCGAATGGCCGCAGCGCGCGGGGCGGCTCCTTGGCGTGCCGGATCTCGTCTTCTCGCTCGATCTGGACAGCGAGGGCGACGGCCGCGTACTCGTCGCACAGGCATATAGCGAATCAGGAAAGGCATGTCTCGAAAGATGTTGATCAAACCGTTCCGCTCGATCGAATCGGCGGCTACCGCAACGCATAACTGGCGGCGCCGGCAGATCCTGCGCGCGGGCGCGTCGACGCTCGTGCTCGGCCTGGTCGCGCCGCGACTTGCCTGGGCGAGCTCGGTGCTCGGCGTGCGGGTCTGGCCGGCGCGCGACTATACGCGCGTGACGATCGAATCGGATCAACCGCTGGAGAACGCCCAGCATTTGCTGCAGGGTCCGGACCGGCTGGTGGTCGATCTGAGCGGCCTCGATCTGGACCAGGCGCTGAAGGATCTGGTGTCGAAGATCACGCCGAACGACCCGCAGATTCAATCGGTGCGCGTCGGGCAATATCAACCGCACGTGGTACGGATGGTGTTCGACCTGAAAGGCTCGGTGAAGCCGCAGGTGTTCACGTTGCCGCCGGTCGGCGCGTACAAGTACCGGCTGGTGTTCGACCTCTACCCTGCTGTCGCGCCCGACCCGTTGATGGACCTGCTCGCGCAGACCGAACGCAAGCAACAGACGCTCGACGAAAACAACGCGCCGCCCGCCACGCTGAGCGGCCCGGGCACCACGCCGCCCGCCGCAGACAACAGCGAGGCGTTTTTCGAGCGTTACGCGCAGAACGGCGGCAGCGGGTCCGCGCCGGGCGTGCCGCGTCCGCCAACGCATAGCGTGACGCCGCCCGTTCCGCCAATCCTCAGCAGGCCCACGGCACCCGCCGCGCCGCCCACGGCGATCGCCCGCAACAAGGGGGGTAATAGCAGCGGCAATAGCGCGGGCACCGGCGGCAGCAACCTCGGCACCAGCGACGACGACGGCGACGACAACTACGCCTTCACCGCGCCGAAGTCCGGCAAGAGCAACACCGTGCGCCTGCTTACGGTTGCAATCGACCCGGGCCACGGCGGCGAAGACCCGGGCGCGATCGGCGGCTCGGGCACGTACGAGAAGCACGTCGCGCTCGACATCGCGAAGAAGCTGCGCGCGAAGATCGACGCGCAACCCAACATGCGCGCCATGATGACCCGCGACGCCGATTTCTTCGTGCCGCTGAACGTGCGCGTGCAGAAGGCGCGGCGCGTCGGCGCCGACCTGTTCGTGTCGATTCACGCTGACGCGTTCACCACGCCCGATGCGAAAGGCTCGTCGGTATTCGCGTTGTCGGAGCATGGCGCGTCGAGCGCCGCCGCGCGCTGGATGGCGAACAAGGAGAACGCGTCGGATCAGATCGGCGGCATCAACATCAAATCCGCCGACGCCACCGTCAACCGCGCGCTGTTCGACATGTCGACCACCGCGCAGATTCGCGACTCGATGCGCTACGGCAACTTCGTGCTGAAGGAAATCGGCGGCATCAACAAGCTGCACAAGGGCGCGGTCGAGCAGGCGGGCTTTGCGGTGCTCAAGGCGCCGGATATTCCGTCGATTCTGGTGGAGACCGCTTTCATCAGCAACCCGGACGAGGAGCGCCGCCTGAACGACGACGCCTATCGCGACAAGATGGCCGACGCGATCATGAACGGCATCAAGCGCTATTTCGCGGCGAACCCGCCGCTGGCGAAAAACCGCATGACGTGATGCATCTCGTAATGCAGCCGCACGCGATCAGGCAATAAAAAACGGCCGCTCTGAAGCGGCCGTTTTTTTACACCGATACAAACATGCCCGCCGCTCAACGTGCCGGCGAGAACCGCTGTACGACCCAACCGCCAAACACATTCACGGCGAGCCCCGCCATGACCAGCAGTGCGCCGGCGATCTGCGCCGCGGACAGTTGCTCGTCCAGAAAAAGCGAAGCGGATGCGAGCCCCACAATCGGCACCAGCAGTGAAAATGGCGCCACCTGGCTCGCCGGATAGCGCGACAGCAGCCGGCTCCACAACCCGTAGCCGATCAGCGTGGCAATAAACGCGAGGTACACGATGGCGAAAATCGACATCGCGCTGATGCCGGACAACGCCGCTACGATTCGCTGCGGACCCTCGAACGCATACGAGAGTGCAAGGAACGGCAACGGCGGAATCAGGCTGCCCCACACCACGAGCCCGACCAGATCGACTTTACCGACCTTCTTGGTCACGATATTGCCAAGCGCCCACGAACCCGCGGCACACAGCGTCAGGATGAAGCCGGCGAGCGTCATGGCGTGCCCGCCCTGAATGCCGATCACCGCGAGCCCGGCCGCCGCGATCAGCAGACCGGCGACGTTCGGCAAGCGAAAGCGCTCATGCAGAAACAGCGCGGCGAAGATTAGCGTGAAAAACGCCTGCGCCTGCAAGACCAGCGAAGCAAGCCCCGCCGGCATGCCGACATACATGGCCGAAAACAGGAAAGCGAACTGGCCGAACGAAATGGTCGCGCCGTATGCGAGTAACCAGCGCCATGGCACCTGCGGCCGTTTGACGAAAAACACGGCCGGCACCGCGGCGAGCGCAAAGCGCAGTGCGCCGAGCAGCATGGGCGGCACACCATGCAGGCCCACCTTGATCACAACAAAATTGACACCCCACGCGACGACCACGACCAGCGCGAGCAGCAAATCCCTGGGCGACATCCCGGTCTCCGGTTGATGGTTGAATCTGGGAGTTTAGCGGACAGCGATGTTGGCAAGGCAACCTGCACGCTACGGATCTCCGGGGCGCCTGCCGGCCGCAAATCGTCACCATTCCGGCTGCCGCAGTAGAATCGTCCATTAAGCCAAAGCCCACCCCACCCTTCCAGACGAGCCTGCCCATGTCTTCTTCGATCAAAGCAGTCCTCAAGCCGCATCTGCGCGACGTTGGCAGCCTTACCGTGCGGCGCGTGCTGCCGGCCATGGCGGCGCGCCTGATCGGCCCGTTCATTTTCTTCGACCACATGGGCCCCGCCACGCTCGAACCCGGCGTCGGTCTCGACGTGCGCCCCCATCCGCACATCGGCCTTGCAACCGTCACGTATCTGTTCGAAGGCGCGATCATGCATCGCGACAGCCTCGGCTCCGAGCAAAAAATCGTGCCCGGCGACGTCAACTGGATGACTGCCGGCCGCGGCATCGTCCATTCCGAGCGCACGCCGGCGGAAGACCGCGCAAGCGGCCTGACCATGCACGGCATCCAGACATGGGTGGCGTTGCCGCTCGACGACGAAGACGTGGAACCGTCCTTCTCGCATCATGCGGCCGACACACTGCCGGTGGTCGAGCGCAACGGCGTCACGCTGCGGGTGATCGCCGGCACGGCGTTCGGCGCGACCTCGCCGGTCGCGACCTTTTCCGGCACGCTGTATGTCGCCGCGCACTTCGCCCCGGGCGGCGCGTTCGCGCTCGAACCGGAACACGAGGAACGCGGCGTCTATCTGGTGGATGGCGATCTGGAGATCGACGGCACGCCGCTCGAAGTGGGCCAGATGGCCGTGCTCGCACTCGACGAAACCGTCACGCTCGCCAGCACTCACGGCGCGCGCGTGATGCTGCTCGGCGGCGAGAAGCTCGACGGCGAGCGCTTTATCGAATGGAATTTCGTGGCCAGTTCGCGGGAGAAGATCGAAGCGGCGAAAGTGGCGTGGAGCAATCAGGAAATGGGCTCAGTGCCGGGCGAAACCGAATGGATTCCGTTGCCCGAGCGCCAGGGACATTGAAATTCGCCGCTTCCACCCCAATTAAGCCACCATCCGCTTTATCGACGAGGACGTAATGGACACCACTCTGGCCACTTTCGAACAGGACGTCATCACGGCGTCGACACTGGCCCCCGTGCTGGTCGATTTCTGGGCGCCCTGGTGCGGCCCGTGCAAAACGCTTGGCCCGATGCTGGAAAAGCTCGAAGCCGAAGCGGCCGGCAAATGGAAGCTGGTAAAAGTGAACGTCGACGAAAATCAGGAACTGGCCGCGCACTTCCAGGTGCGCAGCATTCCGCACGTCATGGCGTTCGCCGACGGCCAGCCGGTCGATCAATTTGTGGGCGTGCTGCCGGAAGGCCAACTGCGCGAGTTTCTCGACCGCCTCGTGCCGCAAGGCGCTGACGCCGCGCGCCTCGAAGCGCAAACGGCGCTGGCCGAAGGCCGTCGCGAGGACGCTTACGATGCGCTGCAAGCCGCGCTCGCTTATGACCCGGGCTTCGACGAAGCGCGCATGGACCGCATTGAATTGCTGCTCGAAGACAATCGCATCGACGAAGCGCGCAACGAAGTCGATTTGCTGTCGCCGAAAACCACGCAGGGCATCGACCCCCGTTTCAACGCGATCAAAACCCGTCTGGACGCCGTAGACGCCGCAGCGGACCTGCCGCCCACCGACGCCCTCGAAGCGCGCGTAGCCGCCGAGCCAGGCGACCTCGAAGCCCGCTTCGATCTGGCTAACGCGCTGATTGCCCGCCGCAATTACGCTGGCGCGCTCGAACATCTGCTGGCGATCGTGCAGCGCGACCGCGCGTTCCGCGACGACATCGGCCGCAAGACGATGCTCTCGGTGTTCGATCTGGCCGGGCATCAGCCGGAGCTGGTATCGCAATGGCGGCGCAAGCTGAGCGCGTCGCTGTTCTGATTCTCAGGCGGATTCAGGTGCGGCCGGCGTGCCGCGCCTGACTGAATCCGCCGTCGCGTTCATTCACACCACGCTTCAAGCCGCCGCCTGCTTCGCCAACGCCCGCAACACATGCGCGGCCGCCGCAAAACCGAAGCTCGCGGTCACACACACGCTCGAACCAAATCCCGCACAGTTCAGACCGACCGGCCCCGTATGGCCCGGCGAAGTGCTCACGTGCTCGGCTTCTTCATCGATATCGCAGACGGCGACTTCCGGATAGATCAGCGGCTCGTCGGAATACACCGCGCTCACCTTGAACTTCGCCTTCGGGCCACGCGGAAAGCCATGCAGTTTGCGCAACTGTCCGCGCACTTTCGAGAGCAACGGATCCTGGATCGTCAACGCCAGATCGTCGATGCGAATGCGCGTCGGGTCCAGTTGACCACCCGCCCCGCCCACCGTGATCAACGGCTGCTTTTTCTCGACGCACCACGCAATCAACGCGGTCTTGGTGCGGACGCTGTCGATCGCATCGATCACGTAGTCGAATCCGCCACCGAGCGTCGACGCGAAGTTGTCCGGCTCGACAAAATCTTCCACCAGCCGCACGTCGCAAAACGGATTGATTGCCGCGATACGCTCGGCCATCGCTTCGACTTTCGGTTTTCCGTAGTTGCCGTCTAGCGCGTGGATCTGCCGGTTAGTGTTGCTCTCGGCGACGTTGTCCAGATCGATCAGCGTCAGCGTACCCACCGCGCTGCGCGCGAGCGCCTCCGCCACCCACGAGCCGACCCCGCCGATCCCGATTACCGCGACATGGGCATTTTCGAACGCGGCCAGCGCCGGCGCGCCATACAGGCGGGCAATGCCGCCGAAACGCCGCGCGCGATCGGCGGTTTCACTCCCGTCGAGGCTGGTAGTAAGATCGGATTGCGCGGTGGTGCTGGACATGGTGGCAGGCTCGTTGAAAAACAGGCAGAACTGAAAGGAGAAACGCGCGGGCGTTCGCAGCCCGTATTTTGCCTGATCGCGTCAATCCGCATGGGCGGCGCGCACGGCGGCCTCCCATGAGGCGTGCGGCGCAAAGCCTTGAGCACGTCGCGCGCAAAAAATTTGCGCCTTAGCTATACTGGTTTGACTGTAGCGTTCGCATAAGAACATGACCTCACTCGCCGAACTTCGAAAAAATTATTCGCTGGGTTCTTTGGACGTTGCCGACATCGACCGCAACCCGTTCCGTCAATTCGACGCGTGGTTTGCACAGGCGGTCGACGCCCAACTGCCCGAGCCGAATACCATGACGCTGGCCACGGTTGACTCGCGCGGCCGGCCGTCGGCGCGCATCGTTCTGATCAAAGGCGTCGACGAACGAGGCTTCGTGTTCTTCACCAATTACGAAAGCCGCAAGGGCCGCGAGCTCACGGCCAATCCTTACGCAAGCCTGCTGTTTTACTGGATCGAACTCGAGCGCCAGGTGCGCATCGAAGGCGCGGTCGTCAAAACCAGCGCGGAAGAAAGCGACGCCTATTTCACGTCGCGCCCGCTCGGTTCGCGCATCGGCGCATGGGCATCCAATCAGAGTCAGGTAATTGAAAGCCGCTCGCAACTCGAAGCGCGCGAGCGCGAAATCAGCCTGCAATACGGTGATCAGCCGCCGCGTCCGCCTCATTGGGGCGGCTATCGTCTGGTCCCCGAAGCAATCGAATTCTGGCAGGGCCGGCCGTCGCGTTTGCACGACCGCCTCCTCTATACGCGTTCAAGCGAAAGTAGCGATTGGCAAATCGCCCGTCTATCGCCTTGAACCTGAAAAATAAAGTTTTCCGGCACGCCGCCCACGGAGCCGCGTGTCTGAAGGCGCGGATTGCGCCACCTCGCGGCGTAGGAGTTTCGCCACGGTGAGCAGCGGTCCACACAAGCTTTGCTTTAATTCAACGAACACGGAGAAATCACATGTTCTGGGAGAAAAAGCTGGCGCAGTGGGTGGAAGATGTAAAAATCAGGGCTAACCTGCCAGCACGCCTTGTGCTGTGGGACGGCCAGCAGCATGACTTCGGGCAGTTTGCCGCGCCCCAGGTCACGCTGCACGTCAAGAGCGCTACGGCGCTGCCTTACCTGCTCGAACCGAGCCTCGACAATCTCGGCGAGGCGTACGTGAAGGGCAAGATCGACATTGAAGGCAAGCTGTCCGACATCATCAACATCAGCTATCAGCTGGCGCGCAACACGGTCACCAGCGCGGGCAAGCTGGCGCGTGTGCGGCGCTACTTCAATCACTCGAAGTCGTCGGATAAGAAGGCGATCCAGTATCACTACGACGTCTCGAACGAGTTCTACAAGCTGTGGCTCGACGAGAATATGGTGTACTCGTGCGCGTACTTCGAAAACGGCGATGAAGATCTCGCCACCGCGCAGATCAAGAAGATCGACCACATCCTGACCAAGATCCAGTTGCAGCCCGGGCAGCGTCTGCTCGATATCGGCTGCGGGTGGGGCGCGCTCGTGCTGCGGGCGGCCAGCAAGTTTGGCGCAAAGTGCGTGGGCGTCACGCTCTCGCAGAACCAGTTCGACCTCGCCACCGCGCGCGTGAAAGCCGCCGGCCTCGAAAACCAGATCGAGATTCGTCTGCAGGATTATCGCGACATCGACGGGCAGTTCGACCGCATCACCAGCGTCGGCATGTTCGAGCACGTCGGCCGCAAGAATCTGCCCGGCTACTTCGAAAAGATCCACGATTTGCTGGTGGATGACGGCGTCGCGATGAATCACGGCATCACGTCGAGCGACTCGGACAGCGGCGAAACCGCACTCGGCGGCGGTGAATTCATCGACCGCTATGTTTTTCCGGACGGTGAACTGCCGCATATCAGCCTTGCGCTCGAAGCAATGCAGCGCGGCGGGCTCGAAGCGGTTGACGTCGAAAGCCTGCGCCGTCACTATGCGCACACGCTGAATCTTTGGGCGGAAAATTTCGAGGCGCGCGCGGACGAAGCCCGCATGCTCGTCGACGACGAAAAATTCCGCATCTGGCGCGTGTACCTTGCCGGTTGCGCCTATGCGTTCGAAACCGACGACATCTCGATCTACCAGGTGGTGTGCCGCAGAGCCGGCCGCAGCGCGAAAACCTTGCCGTGGTCGCGCCGCTATATGTACGAGAAACCGCTGTGACACGGTTGCGCCGCGGCGACGTACCTGAGCGGACCGACGCGGCGTAACTTCAGACAGCAGGTCGAACATCGATGGACCAGAGCGGGACAAGCGACGTTGAACAGCCGGCAAGCGGCGAACAGGATGCGCAAGCTGAAGCGCCGCAGTTCGATCTGTTCGGGATGCCGGTTGAGCAAACGCAGGCAGCGGCGGCGACTGCCGCAAGCGCGCCAGCAGCGGCCGAAGTCGCGCCACAGCCTGAGCGACGGCGTCAGCCGCGCGCGACGAAGAGCGTCACCACTCTGTGGCAGGAAGACGAAACTCCACTGCCGCCCGAAGCCGACTCCGCTTCGACGCCGCCTTCCCCGGATACGCCAAAGAAGCGCCGCACGCGCGACGTGCTCGCCGCTTCGCCCACGCCCGAAATCCTGGCGCTTGCCGCCGAACTGCCGCCGCAGGTGCACCTCGGCACATCGACGTGGTCGTTTCCCGGCTGGAACGGCATTGTCTACGGCGACGAATACAGCAACAGCAAACTGTCGCGCGAAGGTCTCACCGCTTACGGCGCGCATCCGCTGCTCAAGACCGTCAGCATCGACCGGTCGTTTTATCAGGCGCTCACCGTCACCGAATACCTGCGCTACGCGCAGCAGGTGCCGGAGCATTTCCGCTTCATCGTCAAAGCGCCGATGACGATCACCGACGCCACCGTGCGCGCCGAACGCGGCGAACCCGTCTCGTTGAACCCGTGCTTTCTGAACGCGCCAATGGCGGTCGACGAATTCGTCACGCCATGCCTCGAAGGTCTCGGCGCCAAGGCCGGTGCACTGGTGTTCCAGCTTTCGCCGCTGCCTGACCAGATGCTCGCGCAACCCGCGGTCTTTATCGAGCGATTGGCCGAATTCCTGGCGGCGCTGCCGAAGCTGCCCGCCGGCACCTGCTATGCGATCGAAATCCGTGACGGCAGTCTGCTGACGCCACGTTTCATCCGCACGCTGAAAGCTTCGGGCGTGCGGTATTGCGTGGGGATTCATGCGCGGATGCCGGATCCGCTGCGTCAGGCGGCGGCGCTCGCGTTACTGGACGGCGAGCCGGCCGGCCCGCTGATCGTGCGCTGGAGCCTGCACGGCGGCTTCAAATACGAGCAGGCAAAGGCCAAGTACGAACCGTTCAACCAGTTGGTCGATCAGGACCCGGCCACCCGCGCCGCGCTCGCCGAACTGGCCGCGCGCTACGCGCTGGCCGGCCAGCCGGTGGTAATCGCGATCAACAACAAGGCGGAAGGTTCGGCGCCCTTGAGTTGCATGGAACTGGCGCGCGCGATCATCGAAGCGTACGCGCGCCAGGCTCACGAGCACGAGGAACCGCAAGCGCCACAGGCGCCACGAGAACCACGCGAGCCGGAACCCCCGCTCAACTCGCCTTGATCCGATGCGCGAACTTCTGGCGAAACTTCGCGACCTTCGGCGCCACCACAAATGAGCAATACCCCTGATTCGGATGCTGCGCAAAATAGTTCTGGTGATACGCCTCGGCCGGCCAGTAATTGCCGTCGAGCGGCAGCACCTGGGTGACGATCTGGCCGTCGTAGATTTTCTGTTCGCCGATCTCGCGGATCGCCTGCAGCGCCGTTTCGCGGTGCGCATCGGAATTCGTGAAAATGACCGACCGGTATTGCGTGCCGACATCGTTGCCCTGGCGGTTCAACTGGGTCGGATCGTGGATCGCGAAGAAAATATCGAGAATCTCGCGATAGCTGATTTTTGCCGGATCGAAGTCGACCTTCACGACTTCCGCATGGCCGGTCTCGCCGTCGCACACCTGTTCATAGGTCGGCTGCTGGGTCTGGCCGCCCGCGTAGCCCGACTCGACCGCGTTCACGCCTTCGACACCCAGGTACACCGCTTCGAGGCACCAGAAACATCCGCCACCGAGGGTGGCGACTTCGCCTGTCTGACTCATGCTGCTCGCTCCTTGATCCTGATAGTCGGCCGATGCCGGTACCCGCCTGATCGCAACGCTCATGCCACGATCGAGACTTCCAGCTTAGTGGGTTTTCCGCTGATCGGCGGGAGTCGCGGCCAGTCCACCGCGATTGCAGTTAAAATTGGGACAAATCGACGATTTTCACTATGACTTTCGAATCAATTGTTTCCTGCCACGCACGCGACGGGTTCATTCCGGGTTTGACCCGGATTGCGGCGAAGGCCTTCGCCCGATGAAGCGCGCCAGCCCGCCCAATTTCGACCAGGTCGCCTTCAAACAGGCGCTCGGCCAGTTCGCCACCGGCGTCACCGTGATTACAACGCGTGCAGCGTCCGGTCAGCTGATCGGCATCACCGCCAGTTCGTTCAATTCGGTTTCGCTGAATCCGCCGCTCGTGTTGTGGAGCCTCGCGACGCGTTCGGCGTCGATGCCGGTGTTCCGGGCGAACAGTCACTATGTGATCAACGTGCTGGCCGCGTCGCAACTCGAACTGTGCAAACGCTTCGCCACCGTCAAGGGCGACCGTTTCGAAGGCGTGTCGCATGCGGAAGGCGACACCGGCATGCCGGTGCTCGACGGTGCGCTGGCATGGTTCGAATGCCACAACCGCAGCCGTCACGAGGAAGGCGACCACGTGATTTTTGTTGGCGAAGTGGAGCGCTGCGGCGTCCATGAGAATGCCGCGGAGATGTTGCCGCTCGTGTTCCAGAACGGTCAGTTTCACGGGCTCAAGCCGGTTTGACCCACTGCGCCGTCGCGGCTTTGAAAAACCGTGCGGCGCAGGCTTCGGTTCAGGTGTGAGGCGTGCTGTGGCCGCCGCTTTTCTTGACCAATGACACCGGCACGCCCGAGTCTTCCTTGAGCGTCTGCAGCACGATATTCGAACGAATATCCATTACGCCCGGCGCCTTATACAGGCGTTGCAGCACGAAATCCGAATAGTGTTTGAGGTTGTGGGCGAGCACCCGCAACAGATAATGCGTTTCGCCGGTCACGACGAACGCGCCGACCACTTCCGGCCAATCCCGCACCGCCTCCGCAAAACGCTCGTGCCAGTTTTCCTGGTCGTTGCGCATGGACACCTGCACGAACGCTTCCAGTTCAAAACCCAGCACTTCGCGGTTCAGACACGCACGGTAGTGTTCGATGACGCCCTGCTCCTCCAGCAGACGCAGACGCCGTAGACAGGCCGACGGCGAGAGCGAAATGCGCTCCGCGAGGTCGAGATTGCTGATGCGTCCTTCTTGCTGAAGCACCGTCAAGATACGGCAATCGGTGGCGTCGAGCGAGATCGCGTTCATATTCGGTCTCCCTTTCCCATTTGACTCAAATTATGTTCCAAGACAAGGCAAGGAAGGAGATTTTTTCGCAATCACATTTCGCGGCAAGCCGCCTATCATTCCCTGATAGACATAAACCGCCGCAGGAGACATGAACACACTCTGGGACATCACCCCCGCCGTCGATACCGCCACGCCTGTCTGGCCGGGCGATACGCCGGTCGGCATCGAACGCGTGTGGCGCATGGAGGCAGGCTCGCCCGTCAACGTCGCGCGGCTGACGCTGTCGCCCCATACCGGCGCTCATACCGACGCTCCGCTTCACTACGACGCCGAAGGCGCGGCGATCGGCGAGGTGCCACTCGATGCGTACCTTGGCCGTTGTCGCGTGATTCACTGCATCGGCGCATCGCCTGTTGTGACGCAGCAACACCTGGCCGGCGCGCTCGACGCGTTGCCGCCGCGAGTCTTACTGCGCACTTACAAAAGCGCGCCGACCGCCGCCTGGGATAGCAACTTCTGCGCGGTCGCGCCGGACACCATCGACTTGCTGGCCGCACACGGCGTCAAGCTGATCGGTATCGATACGCCGTCGCTCGATCCGCAGGAATCGAAGACGATGGACGCGCATCAGCGGATACGCGCGCATCGCATGGCGATTCTCGAAGGCATCGTGCTGGATGCCGTCGCGCCCGGCGATTACGAGCTGATTGCCTTGCCGCTGAAACTCACCACGCTCGATGCGAGCCCCGTGCGCGCCGTGTTGCGCGCCCTGCCCGAATCGCAATGAATTGCCCGATCTCTCTGACTGGACCACCATGAACCATCGTGACGAAGCACTGGCGCTCGATAGCGCCGACCCGCTCGGCAGCCTGCGCGACCAGTTCGCGCTGTCGTCGACCACTATCTATCTGGACGGCAACTCGCTCGGCGTCCCGCCGGCCGCCGCCGCGCAACGCGCGCAGACCGTGATCGGCGCCGAATGGGGCGAAGGTTTGATCCGTAGCTGGAACACCGCAGGCTGGTTCGAACTGCCGCGCCGCCTCGGCAACAAGCTCGCCCCGCTGATCGGTGCGGAGGAAAACGAAGTGGTGGTCACCGATACGATTTCGATCAACCTGTTCAAGCTGCTCTCGGCCGCTGTGCGGGTGGCGAATGCGCGCGACCCGAAGCGTCGCGTGATCGTTTCCGAGCGCTCCAATTTCCCGACCGATCTGTATATCGCGCAAGGCCTGATCGAGCAACTCGATCGCGGTTATGAATTGCGCCTTGTCGACGATCCGTCCGAGTTGCCGGAAGCCATCGGCGACGACACGGCGATCGCGATGATCACGCACGTGAATTACCGCACCGGCTACATGCACGACATGGCCGCGCTGACGAAGCTGATCCACGACAAGGGCGCACTCGCGCTGTGGGATCTCGCGCATTCGGCGGGCGCGGTGCCGGTGGATCTGAACGGCGTCGGCGCGGATTACGCGGTGGGCTGCACGTATAAGTATCTAAATGGCGGTCCGGGTTCGCCTGCATTCGTGTGGGTGCCGAAGCATCATCAGAATGATTTCGCGCAACCGCTGTCCGGATGGTGGGGGCATCGTGCGCCGTTCAAGATGGACCCGGCGTATCAACCGGATGACGGCATCGGACGCTTCCTGTGCGGCACGCAGCCGATGGTGTCGATGTCGCTGGTCGAATGCGGACTCGACGTGTTTCTGCAAACGGATATGCAAGCGGTCCGCAAGAAGTCGCTGGCGCTGACCGATCTGTTCATCGAACTGGTTGAAGCGCGTTGCGGCGAGTTTCCTTTGAAGCTTGTGACGCCGCGTGAACATGCGCAACGGGGTTCGCATGCGAGCTTTGAGCATCCGCATGGGTATGAGGTGATGCAGGCGTTGATCGCGCGTGGCGTGATTGGTGATTATCGCGAGCCGCATGTGTTGCGGTTTGGTTTTACGCCGCTGTATACGCGCTTTGTCGATGTGTGGGATGCCGTGGAGACGTTGCGCGAGGTGCTGACGCAAGAGACCTGGCGCGCACCTGAATTCGCCGAACGCGGCGCTGTGACCTGAGGAGCGCGCGATGACCGATCACATGCAAACGCCAGGGCTGCCGGAAGAGAAGCCGGTGCAGGGGTGTCCGTTTGGATATGGTAGTGGTGCCGTTGGCGCGGCTGCTGGTACTGCTACCGCTACAGCCGCTTCGGGCGATGGCTGGCACGATGCGCAACTCGATTTTTCGGAGTCGATGAGTTACGGCGATTATCTGTCGCTGGGGACGGTGCTCGATGCGCAGCATCCGCTGTCGCCGGATCACAACGAGATGCTGTTCATCATCCAGCATCAGACGAGCGAGTTGTGGATGAAACTCGCGCTGTATGAGTTGCGCGCGGCGCTGAAGGCGGTGCATCGCGATGAGTTGCCGCCGGCGTTCAAGATGCTGGCGCGCGTGTCGCGGATCATGGAGCAGCTCGTGCAGGCATGGAGTGTTCTCGCGACGATGACACCGTCCGAGTACACGGCAATGCGGCCTTATCTTGGTAGCTCGTCTGGGTTTCAGTCTTATCAGTATCGGCAGATTGAATTCTTGCTGGGCAATAAGAATGAACAGATGCTGAAGCCGCATGCGCATCGGGCTGATGTTCTTGCCGAGGTGACGGCCTCGTTGGAGGCGCCTTCTTTTTATGACGAAGTGGTTCGGTTGCTGGCGCGGCGTGGGTTTGCGATTTCGCCTTCAAGGCTGGAACGGGACTGGACGCAGCCTACTACGCATGATGCTTCGGTTGAGGCGGCATGGCTTGAGGTGTATCGGAATCCTTCGCAGCATTGGGAGCTTTATGAAATGGCCGAGGAGCTTGTCGATCTTGAAGATGCTTTTCGCCAGTGGCGGTTTCGGCATGTGACAACCGTTGAGAGGATTATTGGGTTTAAGCAAGGGACGGGTGGGACTAGTGGCGCGACGTATCTGCGGAAGATGCTGGATGTGGTTTTGTTTCCCGAGCTTTGGCATGTGAGGACGATGCTTTAAGCGGCTTTTTGTTAGTGCCGATGCGGGCGGCATTGATTGTATTCGCACGCTGCGTGGCGACTCCTGGACGCAGCGGATCGAATGTAAAGATTCGTTATAATTCGCGCGTTTAGCCTGTGTGGTTGATCGTCCTGAAAAACGGTTGGGTTAGATTTCTGTATTGCCGTTAGACAAAACGGCCGGGTGTGAGAGCCTGAAGCGATGTGCCGCATTACCCGTGAAAGTGGGTAGTGCTCCGCCATGCACGCCTTTCTATGGGCGGGCCGTGGTGAGGGAGCCGCAAGGCTCGCCGGTTTTGGTCCATCGCCCGGTCTCTCAAACTCGCTACGTGCCCGCTCACCCCTATCTGTTAGCGAGTGTCGGGCGATTCAGGGACTAACCGGAAATCGCACCATGAGCAAAACCAGCAAAAAAACTCAAACGGCATCTCGCCCGCCTGTCGATGCGCTTCAGTACGAAAAGCTTGCGCTTTCCGCATTCGGAGCCTGCGAACGGCATATCCGTCAGCTTGGAACGCTCGTCGACCTCGCGGCGAGCATCACCCGGTTTCCAGCTATGACCATCGATGAAAGACGGCGTCAGCGTAATCTTTTGGAACACCTGGTCCTTACCGTTGAACAGTATCAGCAGGAAGCGGAATGCGACCGCGAACTGTACCAGGTGATCGCGCTCGATGCGAAGGGCGTGCCGCATAGTCGGATTACGGCTAAGGTTGCGGCGAAGCTTTTGGCAGGTGCGGAGAAGGTGGGGAGTGAAGGGGGAGATTTCGCGATTGCGGCGGATAAAGTCGTGGGGCGTAAGCGGCAACGGGTCAAGGCTGCCGCGTGTATGCGAGCCGATGTGCAGCGGGTAGTGGTGCGGCACTGAAGTGAAGTAGCGGCGGGTATCCCGCGGTGTTGGAAAAACGAGTTGAAGGCTGGCATCAGACAATACATTCACTACTACAACCACACACGAATCAAGCTGAAACTAAACGGGCTGAGTCCTGTGATATGCAGAATCCAGCCCTCTCAAACCTGAACGCAAACTGTCCAACTTCGCGGGGTCAGTTCATTTGAGCCGCTTTCTTTTGCCTACTTTTCTTTGCGGCCGCTGTATGGACCGGAGACATGGGTAACAGGTGTGCGGAGACATGGGTAACACATGATCCGCTCATTCCTGCTGGTTCAGGTTGATGGTTCCGAAACGGTGATGCGCAAAAAACAGGTCGTAGCAGTTCTCTTCACCGACGCGCTCGCGGATGGCCACGGGCAGGTTCTGCAATGCGCTCGATACCTTGAATCGCCGGTTCCTGAAGCGTAATTCACCGTTCCACTTTACGCGCTGCACGTGGTCATTGGCGCCGTACTCGATCGGCGGCAGGATTTCGGGGTAGGCGCGCGGACTCGGTCGATAGCGCGTGACCGGGGTCGCCATGTCCAGCGCCTGATGCGGGCGCTGATGGTTGTAGGCCGAGCGCCAGTCATCGAACGCCTGCTGGGCGCTGGGCAGGTCCCTGAAATGGCGCCCGGCGATCACCTCGGCCTTCAGCGTGCGGTGAAACCGTTCCTCCTTGCCGTTGGTCTGCGGATGCGCCACGCGGCTGTGCGACAGTCGCACGCCCAGCCGGATGAGCCAGATGGCCAGTTCGGTCAACTGGCCCGGCTGGCTGGGGCTGCCCCACGGCGAGCCGTTATCCGCGTTGATGCGCAGCGGCAGCCCGTAGCGGCGGAATGTGCGCTCCAGATGATGCTGCACGATGCGGGTGTCGGTGCAGATGCAGGCATCGAGTGTCACGTTGTAGCGCGAATGATCGTCCAGCATGGTCAGTGGCGAACAGTGCCGTCCGTCCTGCAGGTCGAACCAGCCCTTGAACTCCATCTGCCAGAGATCGTTGGGCTGCGCATGCTCGAAGCGCTGCCAGGCCGTGGCGGCGTCGGAAGCGGCCGGCTCGATCAGCCCGTGGCGATGCAGGATATCGGTCACAGTGCTGGGGGCGGGCACGTCCGTATGACCCAGATCGCACAGACGTCGGCTGATCTTGCGCCCACCCCAGGCCGGATGCGCCCGGCGCAGTTCGACCACCCGCTGCTCGACCGACGGTGTCGTGCGGGCCGGACTCTGCAGGGGCCGTCGCGAATGATCCGCCAGCGCGGTTGCGTTACCCTGCGCGTGGCGATCGAGCCACTTGTAGCCGGTCTTCGGGCTGATGCCAAAACGACGACACAGTTCACGACGGTTGGCGCCTTCCTGCGAGGCCAACTGAACGAATTCCAGACGCAGATCCATGGTGTCTCTCGGGTTCCAGGGCATAACCGGCTCCAGGCGATTCGCTCGCCCAGAGTGTTACCCATGTCTCCGCACACCTGTTACCCATGTCTCCGGTCCATACACCGCCGCAAAGAAAAGTAGGTGCCGCCCCGCACAGGGGCAACGCCAATAAACCGATAAGAAAAGAAACAGCCACCGCCACTGGCGAACCAAAACAAAGCCGACGCCAAAGTCAAAAAATCACCTGGCGGTATAACCCCCATCAATCGGCAAACACACGCCACTAATCATAGAAGCCGCATCGCTCAACAAAAACAAAATCGGCGCAGCCACCTCAGCAGGTTCCGCAAACCGCCGCAACGGAATACCCTTAAGCGCCGGATCCCGCTTAACCGGATCACTCCACGCCTGCACCGCCATTGGCGTCAACGTCACGGTCGGATTGACACTATTGACCCGAATCCCAAACGGCCCAAGCTCGATACACAACGCGCGCGTAATAGCATCGAGCGCCGCCTTCGAAGCCGAATAACTCAAATGATCGTCGAGCGCCACCAACCCAGCCTGACTCGAAACATTAACAATACTGCCGGCGCGCTTAGCATCAATCATCCCCCGTGCCACATGCTTGGCCACCAAGGCAGCGCCACGCGCATTAACCCCCATCACGCGATCAAAACTGGCCCCCGTGGTATCCACCGCGCGCTCGAGCAAAGCAATCCCCGCACAATTCACCAACCCATCGAAAGCATCCAGCGAACCCAACGCCTCATCAATCCCAGCTTCATCGCTCACATCGAGCACTAGCGGCTCGCATCCCGTTTCCTCTGCCAATCGCGCGAGCTCATTCACATTGCGAGCAGCGGCAACCACACTCGCGCCGGAAGCGCACAACATCTCGACAGTCGCGCGGCCAATTCCACTCGATGCCCCCGTCACGAGAATCGCGCGGCCAGAAAAATCGAAAGTAACATTCATGATGATTGCAACCGATGCATGACCGGCTTCAACGCCGGATACAAATCCGTATATACGCGGAACCGCTGCTCGTACAACGCCATACGCCGAGCGTCCGGTTGTGCGCGCTCGATCAGCGTCACCCAGCCGCCCTGCGCCTCTTCACGCGATACCAGGCCGACGCCAACGCCCGCTAACAAAGCCGCGCCCATCGCCGCTTCCACTTCCTGCTCGATCGTATAAACCGGATAACCAGTAATGTCTGCAAGGATCTGCATCCACAAATCGGAATGCGCCGCGCCGCCCACCACAATCAACTTATCGTCCAGCGACTGCGCACCTTTACGCCCCGCTTCGATGTTGTGCTTCAACGCAAACGACACGCCTTCCAGCACCGCGCGATACAAATGCGCCCGCGTATGAAACAGGCTCAAACCGACAAACGCCCCACTCGCCTTCGCATCCCACACGGGACTGCGTTCGCCCATCAAATACGGCAGGAACATCACACCGTCAGAGCCCGCAGGAATCAGAGAGGCACTCTCTTCAAGCAACCGATGCGGATCGCCATGCGGCGTCGCGCGCGCTGCTTCAGTCTCCGCGTGACAAAACTGCTCGCGGTACCACGTAACCGAAGCACCCGCCGTAATCGCGCCGCCGAACACATAAATATCGCGCTGACCATTGAACACATGCGGCATGCTGATCAACCCATGCCGCGCATCGACGCTCTGGTTGATATAGCCCCAGCACATGCTGGTGCCAATCATTGCGACATGCTGTCCCGCGCGCGTGACACCCGCCGCGAAAGTCGCCACTGCGGCATCCACACCGCCCGCGACGATCGCGGTGCCCGCTTCCAGCCCAAGCTGTTCCGTCCATTGCGACAACAACCCGCCCACCACATCCGAGGACTCCACCAGGCGCTCCGGCATCATCGTGGCGGGAATACCGAGCATATCGAGCGCTTCATCGGACCAGTCGCGTTTCGCGATATCGTAGATGCCGCCGATATTGCCCGCCGAACTATGGTCGACGGCAACCTCGCCGGTCAGCATGTAGATCACGTAAGCATTGGGTGGCAGAAAGTAGCGCGTTTGCGCCCATACGTCCGGCTCGCGATCGCGCAGCCACAGCATTTTCGTGTAGCCGTAGTAGCTGTCCACGCCATTGCCGGTGATCGTGTAGAGCCGTTCGAGGTCCACGTTATTGCGCACCCATTCGACCTGATCGGTCGCGCGGCGGTCCATCCAGATCAGACACGGGTAGAGCGGCCGCATCTCGTGATCGACGGGAATGCCCGAACCGCCATACAGGCTGCTCACGCACACCGCCTTGATCGATTTCGCGGCGACGCCCGCTTCTTTCGCTTTGCCGACACACGCAGCAATGCACTCCACGACCGCCTTGAGCCACACCGCGGGCCACTGCTCAGCCCACAGCGGCTTGGGCGTGTCCGGCTGATAGCTCGACGCATGCTGCGCGACGATCGCGCCATGCTGGTCGACCAGCAGCGCCTTCGTGCTCTGCGTGCCGATATCGACGCCGATAAGGTAATCCATACAGTCTCCGTTTTTGTGCCGCTTTTAGTCCGATCGCTCAGGCACGCGGCTTCAGCAACACCTTGATCGAATCGAGCGAGTTCGCCACCTTGATCGCCTCGTCCCATTCCTCCAGCGAAAAGCCGTGCGTCACAATGCCCTTCGACGTGACGAGTCCGCGTGCCAGCAGATCGATCGCAATAGGATAGCAGTACGGTCCGAGGTGCGCGCCGCGCACATCGAGCTCCTTGCGGTCACCAATAACGGACCAATCGAGGGTCGTATCCGCCCCGAACACAGAGAACTCGACGAAGCGACCGAGCTTGCGAATCAGGTCCATGCCCTGGTTGACGCCAATTGGCGCGCCGGTGGTTTCGATGTAGACATCGCAACCATAACCGTCGGTCAACGAACGGATAATCGCCAGCGCGTCGTCCTGTTTCGGATTGATCGTCACGTCCGCGCCGTACTCACGCGCGAGCGCGAGACGCTCTTCCACGAGGTCGATGACGACCAGCTTCTTCGGTGTCTTCAGATGCGCGACTTGCGTCATCATCAAACCAAGCGGACCCGCGCCTGCGATTACCACGACGTCGTCGAGTTGCAACTCTCCGCGATTGACCGTGTGGATTGCGCACGCCAGCGGTTCAATGATCGCGGCGTCTTCGAGCGAGATGCCGTCGGGAATCTGGTGGACGATCGCGGTCGGCGGAATGCGCATGTATTCGGCCATGCCGCCGTCCGCGACTTCGCGCTGAAAGCCGAAGATGTTGTGCACCTCGCACATCCAGTACTGGCCGGATTTGCAATAGCGGCATTTGCCGCACGGCACGATCTGCTCGGCAATCACGCGGTCGCCGATCTTCACACCGAAGTGGTCGGCCGCGCCCTCGCCGATTTCCTCGACGAAACCGAAAAATTCGTGGCCCGGAATCACGGGCGCTTTGACCCACGGGCTCGGCCCGCCCCAAAACATCTTGGCGCCCGAATGGCATTTACAGTCGCTAGCGCAGATGCCGCACGCGGCGATACGGATCACCAGTTCATGTGCACGGGCGCGAGGTTTGCTCACCTGTTCGACGCGATAGTCTTTCGGCGCGTGACAGACAATGGCGGTCATGTTCTGCTGATCAGCTTGAGTGGATTGAGTCATTGCATGGTCCTGCAAGAAAAGAGAGTGGGGAGACGCGTTACTTTCTGCGGTCTCGGCTGATATAAATCGCAAGCAGAATAATTCCGCCCTTGATGACGTTCTGCACATACGGATTCACGCCGACCATGTTCAGGCCGTTGTTCAGTACGCCGAGCAGCAGCGCGCCAATCAGCGTGCCGATGATCGAGCCGCGCCCGCCGGAGATGGACGTTCCGCCCATCACCACGGCGGCGATGGCGTCGAGCTCGAAGCCGACGCCCGCGTTCGGCTGGCCACTCATCAAGCGCGCGGTCAGCACGATGGCGGCGAATGCGGAGGTCAAACCGGCCAGCGTGTACACGATCAGCTTCACGCGCGCCACGCGCACGCCTGAGAGACGCGTCGCCTGTTCGTTGCCGCCAATCGCATAGACGTAGCGGCCAAACGGCATGCGTTCGAGCAGCACCCACGCGATCGCATAGATCACCACCATGATCACGACCGGCGCCTGAATGCCGAACACTTTGCCGCTGCCGAAAAAGCTAACCCACTCCGGCAGGCCGTCGATCGGATAGCCGCCCGTGTAGATCAGCGCGAGACCGCGCGCAATCCCCATCGTCGCAAGCGTGACGATAATCGGCGGCATGCCGGCGTAGGCCACGAAGAAGCCGTTCGCCGCGCCGAAACCCAGCCCGACCGCGACGCCGATCGCCAGCGCCGCCACCGCGTTCATGCCGGCCACCATGAGCCCCGCGGCGAGCGTGCCGGCCAACGCCATGACCGAGCCCACCGACAGATCGATGCCGCCCGTCAGAATCACGCACGTCATGCCGACGGCGATGATCGCGTTGATCGACACCTGACGCAGGACATTCTCCAGGTTGGCGCCCGACAGAAAACTGTCGCTCGCGAACACCATCACGATGCAGACCGCCAGCAGACCGACGAACGGATAGAACAGCGTCGAGCGTTTCACGGCCGCCCAGGTCAAACGCACAGGCGCACCCGGGGTGTTGCCGCTAACGGTCGAGGTTTTCGGCGGGGAAGAAGGATTAGGCGTGTTCATGGGTTGCTCCACGGGTGCCGGCTGTTGCATAAGTCATCACGGCGTTCGAGTCGATCTCGTCGCCTTCGAGCATCGCTTCGATGCGGCCTTGCCGGAACACGGCGACGCGGTCGCACATGCCGACGATCTCCGGCAATTCCGACGAGATCATGATGATCGAGTAGCCGCGCGCGGTGAGTTCGCGCATCAGCAGATAGATTTCGGCTTTCGCGCCGACGTCGATGCCGCGCGTCGGTTCGTCGAAGATCAGAATGTTGGTGTGGTGATTCAGCCAGCGCGCGATCACCACTTTTTGCTGGTTGCCACCGGAGAGCGTCGCGACTTCGGTGTGCATGGTCGGCGCCTTGACTCCAACGCGCTTCATGATGTCCGCGGTCGCGCGTGCCTCGCTGCGCTGATCGATGAAAAAGCGCAGCGAGCGATACTTGCCGAGGTTGTTGATCGAAATGTTTTGCTTGATCGAAAAGTCGGTGATCAGGCCTTCGGTCTTGCGGCTTTCCGGCAGGATGCCGACACCCGCACGCAATGCATCGGCGGGATCGGACAGCTTCGCGGCCGCGCCGTTGATGCGGATCTCCTTCACGTACGCCGGGTCCGCGCCGATCACGGCGAGCGCGGTTTCAGTGCGGCCCGAGCCGACCAGTCCCGCGAAACCGAGAATCTCGCCTGCACGCAGCGTGAAGCTCAGCATGGGGCTGTCCTTGAGCAATTGCAGTCGCTCGACTTCAAGCACGGTCTTCGCGTCGGCGGGTAAAGGCGGCTTCGGCGGAAAGCTGCTTTCAATGCGGCGTCCCACCATCATTTCGACAAGACGGCTTACATCGGATTGTGCAACCTCGGTCATGCCGACATACTGGCCGTCGCGCAACACCGTAATGCGGTCGCACACTTCAAAGATTTCCTCGAGGTGGTGCGAGATGAAGATCATCGCCACGCCCTGCTTTTTCAGGTCGCGCATGATCGCGAACAGATGCTCGGCCTCGGCGGGCGTGAGCGTCGCGGTGGGTTCGTCAAGAATCAGAATGCGCGCTTCCAGCGACAACGCCTTGCCAATTTCGACAAACTGCTGCTGCGCCACCGACAACTCACGAATCGGCACGGCCAGATCGATCGCCACGCCGAGCCGCTGGAAGATCGCCGCCGCTGCGCGTCGCATCTTGCCGCGTTCGAGCAGGCCGAAACCGTTCTTCAACTCGCGGCCGAGAAACATGTTTTCCACGGCGTTCAGATACGGAATCAGACTGAACTCCTGAAACACGATACCCACACCCGCCGCCACCGCGTCGTGATAGTTCGTGAAGTGACGCACCTCGCCGTCGATCGTGATCGTGCCTTCGTCTGGCTGATAGATGCCGCACAGGATTTTCATCAACGTCGATTTGCCCGCGCCGTTTTCCCCCAGCAAGGCATGAATCTCGCCACGCGCGATTTCGAGGTGAATGCCTTGCAACGCTTTCACGCCGGGAAAGCTTTTGGTGATCTGGTCAAGTTTGAGAATCGTGTCCATCGGGTCCTCCTCTCTCTGCGGGTTGCCGCGCGCCGGAATGCGTGCGGCAACCCACATTCGCCTTACCAGCTGAAGCCCTTGGCATTGCTCTTGTCGACCAGCTTGACGTCGACCGGAATCGCTTTCGGTACATTGGCGCCCCACTTCTTAGCCAACGCGACACCAAGTGCAATCCGCACCTGGTCAGCCGGGAACTGCGCGGAGGTTTCGATGAACTTGGAGTTCGGTTTCTGGATCGCGGCAATCGCTTCCGGCGCGCCGTCGACGCTGGTCAGCTTGATATCCTTGCCCGACGAATCGATCGCCGAGAGCGCGCCCATCGAGCCACCGTCATTGACGCTGAAAATGCCCTTCAGATTCGGATGCGCCTGAATCATGTTCTCGGTGACGGACAACGCCGTTGCACGCTCCTGCTTGCCGTTCTGCGTATCGACGAGCTTCACGCCCGGCACCTTCGCGAGCGCCGCCTTGCAACCGCGCACGCGTTCGAGAATCGGCACCACCGGAATGCCGTCGAGAATCGCCACTTCACCGCTGCCGCCAATCGACTTCGCGAGGTACTCGCAGGCCATCTCGCCGGCATCGAAATTCTTCGAGCCGACAAATGAATCGACCGGGCCGTTGGCATTCGCATCGACCGCGACCACCACCACGCCCGCCTTCTTCGCCGATGTCACCGCCGATTGAATGCCGGTCGAATCGGTCGGATTTACAAGCAGGATGTCGATCTTCTTCTGCAGCATATCTTCGACGTCGCTGACCTGTTTGCTGACGTCGTGATGCGCGTCGGTGACGACCACGGTCGCGCCCATCGTTGCCGCCGCTTCATTCAGCGCTTTTTGCATCGTCACGAAATACGGGTTGTTCATTTCCTGGAACGTCATGCCGATTTTCAGCGGGGCGGCCTGCGCGGCCGGCGCGGCGATCATCGAGAAACCGAGTGCGAGCGTCGCGAACGCGGCCGCGCTGCGGGTGATCGTCTTCAACGATGCCTGCATGGAAGTGGATTGCGTCATGGTTGTCTCCGTTATTGAAAGTGAGCACGTCCCTCACGCTGTCGTGGACGGCGCGATGCGTGTTGAAACAGGGGTGAGTTGAAACGCTTCGGCTTGAAGCGGACGTCGGGCTACGTGGGTGGATAAGCGGCGGCGGCGGGACGCGGCAAACCCGGCGCCAGTACGATCGCGGGCGCATTGTCGATGCCCGCGCCGCGTGCCGCGGCTTCTTCCGACGCATCGCGGCTGGCGTCGTTCAGTTGCTGATAGCGGCGAAACTTCGAAGGGGCCATGCCTTTGACCGCGAGGAACTGCCGGTTGAAATTCGACAGGTTGTTGAAACCGGCCTTGAAGCAGATATCGGTGACACTCAAATCACCGTCCGTCAGCAACTGGCACGCGAGGTTGATGCGCATCCGGTTCACGTACTGCACGAACGGCAGCCCCGTATGACGGCGGAAATAACGCGAGAACGCGCTGACGCTCTGCCCCGCAAGTTGCGCGAGGTCCGATTCGCGCAACTCGCCCGACAGGTTCTTGCCGATATACGACAGCACGTGATTGATACGGGTCGACGCGAAACCGGTCGAGTCGGCCTGATACGCCGGACTCGCGAGCGTCTCGCGGTCCTCGGCGTTCATCAGGATGTCCAGCATCGACATGAACAGCACGAGACGACGCAGCCCGCGCGCCGCCAGCAATTCGAGGAACAGCGGCTGGATCGCTGCGCTCGTCTGCGCGCCGAACGACACGCCACGGCGCGAATCGGCGAGCAGGGCCTCGACCTGACGCCACTCCGGAAAGCTCTCGAGACAACCCGACACGAACGCCTGGCCGAACTGCACCACCAGATTGCGCTGCACGATGGATTCGCCTTCCGGCACGTCGCTGACCCAGTTATGCGGCAAGTTTGGCCCCATCAACACGAGATTGCCGGGCACGAAGCTGCTGATATGGTCGCCGACGAACATCTTGCCTGTCGTCGCCACGATCAGATGGATTTCGTATTCCGGGTGGAAATGCCAGCGCACCGTGCGATACGGATAGCCGTGCGACCACACTTTGAACGATTCGTCGCGCCGTACGGCCACGAGTTCGAGATCGGGTTGCACTGTCTGCCTCCATGAAGCGGCTCGCCGGGGGCGCCGCTGATCGTCGTCTTGTATAGCGAAAAGTAGTCTTCTAACGCGCAGTCCACCACTAGAAATGAAGCCGCAGACCGATACTTTTTTGCATTCGGGTTAGTCCTGGCGCGCTCCATGTCAAATTTGATGCAATGCAATAGAGGCTGTAAGACGCCTCCCATAACGCGCCGCGTCACTGCGTATTGCGCGCAAAGCCCCGCCACGCCGCGCTGCGCCACGAAAAGCCGTGCGCGTTGCCTTGACTTTCGTTTCGCCGGGTACGATCATTCGCTCACAAGCAGAGCAAATGCTCCACCTCGAGAAGAAACGCACGCAATGCGCCGTGCGATCAAAGACATTCAGGAGACGCACATGAACAGCGGGCAAGGCAGCGGCGCCGCCGCACACGTGATCCTGCACATCGGCGCGGGATCGTTTCATCGCGCCCATCAGGCGTGGTATCTCCATCGGTTAAACGAAGCGCATGTGGCCGGCGAGCCGCACTGGTCGCTGACGGTGGGCAATATTCGCAGCGACATGAACGCGGTGCTCGACGCGCTCGCCGCGCAAAACGGCGTCTATACGCTCGAGACAGTGACACCGCAGGGCGAGCGCGCGTACGAGACGATCCGCTCGATCGAACGCGTCGTGCCATGGTCGGAAAACCTCGATGCGCTGATCGAAGCCGGCGCCGATCCGGCCTGCAAGATCATCGCGTTCACGGTCACCGAGGGCGGCTATTACCTCGACGAACACGACGAACTCGACACGGCCAATGCCGATCTCGCCGCCGATCTGCAAGGCCGCCACATCACCATCTACGGCGCGCTCGCGGCGATTCTCGACGCTCGCATGAAGCGCGGCGCGGGCCCCGTCACGCTGCAAACCTGCGACAACCTGCGCAGCAACGGCGAGCGCTTTCACGCGGGGATGAGCGAGTTTCTGGAGCGGCGCGGCTCGAACGAACTGGCGCAATGGTTCGACGACAACACCGCGTGCCCGAGTTCGATGGTCGACCGCATCACGCCGCGTCCCACGCCGGATGTGCGCGAACGCGTCAAAGCGGCCACCGGCACCGACGATGCCTGTCCGGTGATGGGCGAATCCTTTATCCAGTGGGTGATCGAAGACCGTTTTGTCGCCGGGCGTCCGGCATGGGAAAAGGTCGGCGCGGAACTGGTCGATTCGGTGGTGCCGTACGAGGAAGCGAAAATCCGCATTCTCAACGCGACGCATAGCTGCATCGCGTGGGCCGGGACGCTGGTCGGGCTGAACTACATCCACGAGGGCACGCTCGATCCGGACATTCACAAATTCGCCTTCGATTACGTCACCGAAGATGTGATTCCGTGTCTCACGCCGAGTCCGCTCGATCTCGAACGCTATCGCGATGTCGTGTTGGAGCGCTTCGGCAATCCGTATATCCAGGACACCAATCAACGCGTGGCCGCGGATGGCTTTTCGAAGCTGCCGGGTTTCATCGCGCCTACCCTGGCTGAATGTTTCGAGCGCGGCGTCACGCCCGCGGCGACGGCGATGCTACCGGCGCTGTTCTTCCGTTTCCTCGACCGCTGGCAGGCCGGCAAGCTGCCGTATGCGTATCAGGACGGCGTGATGGACGAGCGCGTCGCACGCGGCTTTTTCGCGGCGCCCGATCCGTTGCAGGCCTTCAGCGCCGACCGGCTGCTGTGGGGCAGCATGGCGCAGACGCCGGAACTGGAGTCGGCATTAGGCGGCGCGTTGGCGCGCGTCGATGTGTGGCTCGCCAAACGCGGCGCGGCCTGAATCGCGCAACATGTCACGCCGCTTCGCGCCAGATCGATTCGCGCAGTTGCCAGGCTTAATGCGCATGGCACTGCGCGCCGTGTGCGGCTAAAGTAGCGCATCCCTAACGACGAAGGTTTCGCGCCCATGTATCTCGGCATCGACCTCGGCACGTCCGAAGTAAAAGTCCTGCTACTCGCCTCCGATGGACGCGTGATCGGCACCGCAGGCTCACCGTTCACTGTTTCGCGTCCGCATCAGCGCTGGGCCGAACAGAATCCCGAAGACTGGTGGGCCGGCACGCGCATCGCCCTCGCCGCCCTGCGCGCGAGCCATCCCGACGAGTTCGCGCAGATTCGCGGCATCGGCCTCTCGGGCCAGATGCACGGTGCCGTGCTGCTGGATGCGCAGGACCGCGTGCTGCGGCCCGCGATTCTGTGGAACGACATGCGCAGCGACAAGGAATGCGCGGAGCTGACCGAGCGCGCCCCGGAGTTGCACACCGTAGCAGGCAATCTGGCGATGCCCGGTTTCACCGCGCCAAAGCTGCTATGGGTGGCGCGTCACGAACCCGACATCTTCGCGCGGACCGCCTGCGTGCTGCTGCCCAAGGATTACTTGCGTCTGCAACTGACGGGCGGCAAGGTGTCCGATCCATCGGACGCCGCGGGCACGCTGTGGCTCGACGTCGCCAAACGCGACTGGTCCGATTCGCTGCTGGCCGCCTGCAACATGACGCGCGCGCAGATGCCAAGCCTGTGCGAAGGCAGTGAGCCGTCCGGCACGCTGTTGCCCGCGGTGGCGCGCGAATTCGGTTTGAACGACGGCGTGATCGTCGCGGCCGGCGGCGGCGACAATGCCACGAGCGCGATCGGCGTCGGCGCGGTGCAGCCGGGCGACGGCTTCGTCTCGCTCGGCACGTCCGGCGTGTTGTGCGTGATCGGCGACAGCTTCCGGCCGAATCCGGCGTCGGCGGTGCACGCGTTCTGCCACGCCATTCCGAATCGCTGGCATCAGATGAGTGTGGTGTTGTCAGCGGCGAGTTGCCTGCGCTGGGTCTGCAAGCTCACCTCGACCAACGAGCCGACGCTGCTCGCTGAAGTCGAAGCGCTCGCGCCCGAAGCATTGAATACCGCACCGCTCTTCCTGCCGTATCTGTCCGGCGAACGCACGCCGCACAACGACCCGTACGCGCAAGGCGTGTTCTTCGGCATGAATCACGCCACCGATCGCGCCCTGCTCGGCTACGCGGTGCTCGAAGGCGTGACGCTCGCGCTGACCGACGGCCTCGACGCGTTGCGCGCGGCCGGCACCGAAGCCCGTGCGCTATCCCTGCTCGGCGGCGGTGCCCGCAGCGACTACTGGGGCCAACTGCTGGCCGACGCGCTCGACACCACTACCTGCAAGCACGGCGGCGGCGAAACCGGCGCGGCGCTCGGCGCAGCGCGGCTGGGCTGGCTCGCGGCCGGTGGCGATCCCGCCACCGTGCTGGCCAAGGCGCCGGTAGAAAAAGCCTTTACGCCGAACCCCAAGCGGCACGCCGAACTGCGCGTGCGGCTCGAAGCCTATCGCGCGCTGTACCGCCACGTGCGGCCGCTGTTCGACCCCGCGCGTCAGCCGCTCGCCTGACCGGCCATCCGCAGCCGGTCCGGGCCGCAAGGCGCGTCGTGGACCGGCTGCTATCATCGGCGCACTTTCAGCGAACCGTCACCGTGCCCAAGTCCACAGAAAAACTAGACCTCGCCACCCGTGCCGCGTGGCTTTACTACGTCGCCGGCAATACCCAGAACGAGATCGCCGAAAAACTGCAGGTGTCGCGTCCGGTCGCGCAACGGCTGGTGGCCTTTGCGGTCGAGAAGAATCTGATTCGCGTGCGCGTCGATCATCAACTGGCCGATTGCCTCGCGCTCGCGGATCAGTTGTCCAAACGCTACGGCCTCAGCATGTGCGAGGTGGTGCCGATCGACAGCGACACCGCCGAAGAAGTCGACCGCAAGCTGGCGGTGGCCGGCGCGCAGGTGATGGAGCGCTATCTCAGCGAAGAAAAGCCGATGGTGGTCGCGGTGAGCAGCGGCCGTACGCTGAAGGCCGCGGTCGATCAGATCGCGCAGCTGGAGCGTCCGCAGCACCGGTTGGTATCGATGGTCGGGGCGATCGCTTCGGACGGCTCCTCGAACCGCTATGACGTCGCGCTGCATATCTCCGAGAAGACCGGTGGCAAGCATTTTCTGCTGCCCGCGCCGTTGCTCGCCGATAGCGAGGCGGAGCGCGCGCAGTGGTGCAATCACCGGCTGTACCGGATCGTCGAATCGTTGTCGGCGCAGGCGGATGTCGCGTTTGTCGGCATCGGCAATATCGGGCCGAAGTGTCCGCTGCACGAGGACGGCTTCATTACGTCGGGGGAAGTGAAAGAGTTGATGCAGAACGGCGCGGTGGCCGAGATGCTCGGCCTGCCAATCGACAGCGCCGGCGCGCATGTCGAATCGCCGACGGGACGACGTGTCACCAGCATCGCGCTCGACTCGCCTCCCAGGCGGCCGACCATCGGTTTTGCCGGCGGCGCGCGCAAGCACGAAGCCGTGATTGCGGTGCTCAAAGGCGGCTGGCTTTCAGGCCTCGTCACCGACGAGCTGTGCGCGCGAGCGGCGCTCGAAGCGTAACTAAAAAGGAAAGCGGCGCACGCGCCGCTTTCCCAACCATCACATCACGCAGCCAGCACTTCAACGATCTTGCGCTGGAAGGCCTTCCCTTCGCTGTCGAACAGATGGCAGTGTTCAGGCGTCGCGCCGAGCTTCTGCGTGTCGCCTTTCGTGTGCCGTTCGAGCGGCGGAATCCGGGCGATCAAGCCGTCCGGCGCCACGCTGGATTCCGCATACAGGTACGCCGCATCGCCGAGCGATTCGATCGCCATCGTGCGAGCCGACACACCGTCGTCGGTCGTGCCCACATGCAGATGCTCCGGGCGAATCCCGACCGTCACCTTGTCGCCCGACTTCACCGCACCGGGCTCCACCGCGACGCGCTGTGTTTCGCCCGATTCGTAACGCACCGTGACACCGTCGTGGGTCACGCTCTGCACCACGCCTTCCATGAAGTTCATCTTCGGCGAGCCGATGAAGCCGGCCACGAAGCGGTTGGCCGGCGCGTGATACAGCATGGTCGGGCTGCCGACCTGCTCCACATTGCCCGCCGACAGCACGACGATCTTGTCGGCCAGCGTCATCGCCTCGACCTGATCGTGCGTGACGTAGATCATGGTGGTCTTCAGTTCGTCGTGCAGACGCGCGAATTCGAGCCGCATCTTCACGCGCAATGCCGCGTCGAGGTTCGACAGCGGTTCATCGAACAGAAACACTTTCGGCTTGCGCGTAATCGCACGGCCGATCGCCACCCGCTGGCGCTGACCGCCGGACAACTGCTTCGGCTTGCGATCGAGCAGGTGGTCGATATGCAGAATCTTCGCCGCGTTGCGCACGGCGGCGTCGATCTCGGGCTTCTTGGTGCCCGCGAGTTTCAGGCCGAACGCCATGTTGTCGTACAGCGTCATATGCGGATACAGCGCGTACGACTGGAACACCATCGCGATGCCGCGCTTGGCGGGCGGCACATCGTTCACTCGCGTGCCGTCGATCGTCAGATCGCCGCCGCTGATGTCTTCGAGGCCGGCGATCATCCGCATCAGCGTCGATTTCCCACAGCCGCTCGGGCCCACGAACACGACGAACTCGCCATCCAGGATGTCGAGATTGATGTCGCGCATCACCTCGTTGTCGTCGTAAGCTTTTCTGATGTTGCGCAGAGTTACGCTTGCCATGATGTGTCTCCGTATCTTGCTGAGTACTGCGTCAGCTGCATTGATTCGTGTCCCTGGGCCGGTTTTCCGGCGCCTGGAGGTCCTTACGGCGCCGCCGCCGTCGCGCTCAACGTCCATTGCGCGACCAGGTCCGGCAACTGCTGCATATCGTCGAAAACGTGGCGCGCGCCGGCTGCATGCAATGCGTCGATCTGCGCGTCACTCGCATGACCGCCGCCGATAAAGCCCAGCACCGTCATGCCCGCTGCGCTCGCGGCGGTCACGCCGGTCACGCTGTCTTCCACCACGAGACAGGCCGTGGGCGCGAGACCGAGTCCTTCCGCGGCCGCCAGATAAACATCTGGCGCGGGCTTTGGATTCGGCACCGCGTCGGCGCAGAACAGCCGGTCGCCGAAGAACGTCACAAGGCCCGTGCGCGCCAGCACCGACTCCACGTACGGCCGGAAACTGTTGCTCGCGCAGGCTTTGGTGAGCGGCACCTGGACCAGCGCGGCCTCGATGCCCTCGACTGCGGGCGCCTGCATCGCCGCTGCTTCCACGGCGCGACGGATCGCGTCGATATCTTCGGCCGTGAGGCTTTTGCCGAGCTGGCTCGCCGTCCCCTCCAACACCTTCTCGATGCGCAGACCGAGCAGCGGCAGCACCACCGGCTCGACATCCGCACCCGGCCAGCGCGCTTCGAGTTCGTGCACCAGCATGCTGGCCGCCACGGCTTCGCTGTCGATCAGCACACCGTCGCAATCGCAGATCAGCGCGAACTTACCTACACGCGTGCCCACACTCAGTCCTGCTGTCATTTGACCGCCCCGAACGTAAGGCCGCGCACCAGTTGCTTCTGCGACAACCAGCCGACGATCAGAATCGGCGCGACCGCGAGCAACGAAGCCGCCGAAAGCTTGGCCCAGAACAGACCTTCAGGACTCGAATACGAGGCGATGAACACGGTCAGCGGCGCGGCGTTCGAACTCGACAGGTTGATGCTCCAGAATGCTTCGTTCCACGACAGGATCACCAGCAGCAACGCGGTGGAGGCGAGCCCCGGCAGCGACATCGGCATCAGCAGATAGACGATTTCCTGCCACGTCGCCGCGCCGTCGATCCGCCCGGCTTCGAGAATGTCGCGCGGAATTTCGGCGAAGTACGTGAACGACATCCACACGGCAATCGGCAGATTGATCAGCGTGTAGACGATCACCAGACCCGACACCGAATCGAGCAAGCCGCTGTTTTTCCACAGTAGATAGATCGGCACCAGCACGCCGACCGACGGCATCATCTTGGTCGACAGCATCCACAGCAGCACTTTCTGCGTGCGGTGTGTTGGAAAGAACGCCATCGCGTACGCGGCGGGTACGGCGAGAATCAGGCACAGCAGCGTGACGCCCGCCGAGATCAGAATCGAATTCCACGCGAACGAAAAGTAATTGCTGCGTGCGAACACCTCGCGGAAGCTATCGAGCGTCGGGATGAAAAACAGTGACGACGCATACGCCTGCTGCTCGGTCTTGAACGCGGTGATCGTCATCCAGAAGATCGGAAAGAACAGCAGTAACGCGACCAGCCACGCAATCACGCCGGGGATTCCGCGGCGAATCGCGTCGAACGGAGACTTGGCCGGTACGGTCATGGGCGCCGTGCTCGACGCCGGTGTAGAGGCAACGTGGCTCATTTTTCGTACTCCCCTTTCAGGTTCTTCGCGAGCATCCGCACCAGGAAGAACGACACGATGTTAGCCAGCACGACAGCGAGAATGCCGCCCGCCGAAGCGAGACCGACGTCGAACTGTTGCAGGCCCAGCGAATAGATCAGGTACGACAGATTGGTGGTCGCGGTGCCCGGACCGCCGCCCGTGGTCGTATAGATTTCGGCGAAAATCGACAGCAGGAAAATCGTCTCCATCATCACCACCACCGCGATCGCCCGTTTCAGGTGAGGCAGCGTGATGTAGAAGAACATCGAAAACGGACCCGCGCCGTCGATGCGCGCCGCTTCCTTCTGCTCCTGATCGAGCGACTGGATCGCGGTGAACAGAATCAGGAAGGCAAACGGCAGCCACTGCCACGCGACGATCATGATCACCGCGGTCAACGGATAGTCGGCGAACCAGTCGATCGGCTGCATGCCGATCGCGCGCATGCCCTGTGCGATCAGACCGTACACCGGATGCAGGATCATGTTCTTCCAGATCAGCGCGCTGACCGTCGGCATCACGAAGAACGGCGCAATCGCCAGCAGCCGTGCGATGCCCTGGCCGTAGAACTTGCGGTCGAACAGGATCGCCATCAGCACGCCGCCCACCACCGTGATCACGAGCACCGAAATGATCAGTTCCAGCGTGTGTCCGATCGACGGTCCGAACGATGGATCAGTAGCGAGAAACTTGTAGTTGTCGAAGCCGGCGAAGCCTTTGAGATCCGGATTCAGCAGGTTGTAGCGCGAGAACGAAAACCAGATCGTCATCGCGAGCGGAATCGCCATCCATAACACCAGCACTGCGACCGACGGCGTGACGAGCCACCGGGCGGAATTGGCTTTGCGGATTTCGCGTTCTTTTTCTGTCTGAGGATGGGCGTGCATGAGAGGTAGGCGCAGAGGACGCATGATTGACCACCTGTTCGGTAATGCGCGGGCCGGCGCTGTTGCCGCTTGAACTGCTCTCGCTGTTCTCGCCGCTCTCGCCGCCACGACGCAAGACAATGTCGCGAACAGGCGCGGCGGGACGGCCCGCTGTGCTGCGTGAGCCGGCTGACGGGCGTCAGCCGGCGCGTTTCACGTGACTCGAAACGTTTTACCCGGCCGACGGCTTACTTCTGATACCCGGCCTGTTGCACCGCGCGATTCGCCGTTGCCTGCCCGGCTGCGAGCGCCTGATCGACCGTCATCTGACCGGCAATCGCACCGGAGATGCTCTGACCGACCACCGTGCCGAACGACTGGAACTCAGGAATCCCGACAAACTGCACACCGGTGTACGGCACCGGCTTGAGCGTCGGATGATCCGGATCCGCCGTTTCGATCGCCTTCAGCACGAATTCGCCGAACGGCGCAGCCTGCTTGTACTCAGGGCGCGCGTAGGTGGATTGACGTGTTCCCGGCGGCACCGAGGCCCAGCCTTCATCCTTCGCGACCAGTTCGATGTACTGCTTCGAGGTAGCCCAAGCGATGAACTTCTTCGCGGAATCGGCCTGCTTCGACGACTTCGGGATCGCCAGCGCCCACGCCCACAGCCAATGCGAACCCTTCGGCGTGACGGCGATCGGCGCCGCGGCAAAACCGACCTTGTCCGCGATCTGCGATTGCTGCTTGTTGTAGAGCATGCCGGCCGCAACCGTCGCGTCGATCCACATCGCGCATTTGCCCGAGGACATCAGCGTGAGGTTTTCGTTGAAACCGTTCGAGCTCGCTCCCGGAGGGCCGTCTTTCTTCAGCAGATCGACGTAGAAGGTCATTGCCTTCTTCCATTCCGGCGAGGTGAGCTGCGCCTGCCACTTTTCGTCGAACCAGCGGCCGCCGAAGGTATTCACCACCGTCGTGCCATACGCCATGTTTTCGCCCCAGCCGGCCTTGCCGCGCAGGCAGATGCCGTACATGCCGTTGGCCTTGTCGGTGAGCTTGTCGGCGAACTGGGCGATCTGGTCATACGTGGGCTGATCGGGCATCTTCAGACCCTTTGCCGCGAACAGATCCTTGCGGTAATACGTCATCGAGCTTTCGACGTAGAACGGCAGCGCGTACAGCTGGCCGCCGCTGGAGAGGCCGTCGCGGGCCGTCTTCACGACGTCGTTCAGATCGTAATCGGCGGGCAGGTTGGTGATCGGCGTAAGCCAGCCGCGCTTGCCCCATTGCGGCGTTTCGTACGCCCCGATCGTCATCACGTCGAACTGGCCGCTGCCGGTCGTGATGTCCGTGGTGGCGCGCTGGCGCAGCACGTTTTCTTCGAGAATCACCCAGTTGAGCTTGATGTCCGGATTCGCCTTCTCGAAAGCGGGCGAGAGCTTCTTCAGCTCGATCATGTCCGGATTGTTCAGCGTCGCGATCGTGACCGTGGCCGCCGATGCGTTCAACGCAGCGCATGCGACCGCGCTGGCACTGACCGCTTTTAGCGCGGATTTGAGGGCAGGTTTCATGTGTTGTCTCCTTTCTCGTACGTTATGTGGTGCTGCGTTTGTTCTACGGAAATGACGATGGATGAGCTGTATCAACTCAGTCCTTCAGCTCATCCAGTTGCCGCCGTCGACGTTCAGGGTTTGCGCGGTGATGTAATCGGCATCGGCCGATGCGAGAAACAGCGCGGCGCCGGTCAGGTCGTCCGGTACGCCCATGCGGCCGAGCGGCACCGCTTCGCCCACGAGGCGCTTTTTCTCGCCGAGCGGCCGGTTTTCATAACGGGCGAAGAGCGCGTCGACCTCGTTCCACATCGGTGTATCGACGACACCCGGCGCGATGCCGTTCACATTGATCTTGTGGGGCGCCAGCGCGAGCGCTGCGGATTGCGTGTAGCTCAACACCGCCGCCTTGGTCGCGCAGTAGTGCGACACCAGCGCCTCGCCGCGCCGTCCCGCTTGCGACGACATATTGATGATCTTGCCGCCGCGGCCCTGCTCGACCATCTTCTGCGCGACGGCTTGCATCAGGAAGAACATGCCCTTCACATTGACCGCGAAAAGGCGGTCGAACACGTCCCAGGATTCGTCGAGGATCGGGCGCATGTCGAACAGCGCCGCGTTGTTGAACAGGATGTCGATCTGGCCGAAGCGCTGCAGCGTCGTGGCGACGATGTGCTCGATCGCTTCGCGGCGCGTCACGTCGGCGCTGACGGTCAGCACGCGCTCGCCATAGGCGGCAACGAGCGCGGTGCCGAAGTTGTCTGCCGGCTTCACGTCGACCAGCACGCAACGCGCGCCTTCGTCGAGGTAGCGCCTGGCCACGGCTTCACCGATTCCGCTTGCCGCGCCCGTCAGAATGGCCACCTTGTCTTGCAATCGTGCTGCCACTGCCTGTCTCCGGTTCGTATCGCTTTTTGCGGCGTGGTGAGCGAACGCCCATCACGCGAACAATTGCTCTGTTGGTGATCGAATGATCGGATACGCACCGGGCCATGTCAAGGCGCTCAGCCAGATTTCGATGGTGCAGCGCGGCAGGAGTCCGGCGCATCGCGCCTGGCCCAATCCAAACTTAATACAAGAAATCGAAGACGGCCAAGCTCCTTTCCGCGCAAGCCGATGACAACAATTCGAGATACGTTATATCATTGCGACCTCGCTTCGCTTCGACGCCTTGTTCGTTCAGATGCCCCGCAAGGTGACCGAACCGAGTGACCTGTTTACGCGGTGCGTCTGCGCCCCCAGGCCGCAGGCCCGAGCACCCAACCCAACGTTTGTGGTTCGTTCAACTCTCACGCAGCAGGGAATAACGATGAATAAAATCGCCTCGATGTTGAACCAGGCGCGCCGCGCGCTGAAGCTGTCGAGATATGTCGCCGTGGGCGCTGCGGCATTTGCGCTCGGCCACGGCGCGTTCGCCGCGGATGCGAAGATCCCGGTGGTGGCGGCGGAGAACTTCTACGGCGACGTGGTGCAGCAACTGGGCGGCGATCGTGTCGACGTGACGAGCATCCTCAGCAATCCGGATCAGGACCCGCATCTGTTCGAAGCCAGCCCGAAGACGGCGCGCGCCTTGCAGCATGCAAGCCTTGTGGTCTACAACGGCGCCGACTACGATCCGTGGATGGCCAAACTACTGGCCGCCTCGAAAAACGCGGCGCGCACCACGGTTGTCGCCGCCGAGTTGACCGGCAAGAAGGGCGGCGACAATCCGCACCTCTGGTACGACCCGGCGACCATGCCGAAGGTGGCGCGCGCGGTGAGCGCGGCGCTCGTCGCGGCTGACCCGGCGCACAAGTCGGCGTACGATGCGAACCTCGCGAAGTTTCTCGACTCGCTCAAACCGATCGACGCCAAAGTCGCCGAGCTCCATGGACGCTACGCGGGTGTACCGGTGACGGCGACCGAGCCGGTGTTCGGCTATATGTCGGATGCAGTCGGCCTCTCGATGCGCAATCTGCGCTTCCAGTTGGCGACCATGAACGACACTGAGGCAAGCGCGGCCGATATCGCCGCGTTCGAACGCGATCTGCGCGAAAGGCGCGTGCGCGTTCTGATCTATAACAGCCAGGCAACCGAGGCCCTCACCAAACGCATGTTGAAGCTCGCACAGCAATCGCAGGTGCCGACCATGAGCGTCACCGAAACCGAACCGGCCGGCAAGACCTATCAGACGTGGATGCTGACGCAGCTCGACGCGCTGGGCACGGCGCTCGGCGCGGGCGCGGCGAACGGCGCGGGCGCATCCGCAGGCAAAGGAAAAACGCCATGAACGAGACTGGCCGCAGCGCGCCGGCTAATCCATCGGCCAATGCGCCGGTGCTCGAACTCGAAAACGTGACGCTCGAACTCGGCGGCCGCGCGATCCTGCGCGACACCAGCTTCGTGGTGAACCAGGGCGAATTTATCGGCGTGCTCGGGGCGAACGGCGCCGGCAAGACGACGCTGATGCGCGCCACACTCGGTCTGGTGCCTGCCGTCAGCGGCGCGATCCGTGTGCTCGGGCAGCCGGTTGAACGCGGCCACGCGTCGATCGGCTATATGCCGCAGACGCGCAGCGCGCTGGCCGGCCGGCGCGTGCGCGGCCGCGATTTCATCGCCATGGCCGCCGACGGACACCGCTGGGGCCTGCCGCATGCGGACAGCAAAACCCGCGCGGATGTCGAGCGGGTGCTGGATCTGGTCGGCGGCAGGAAACTGGCGGAGCGGCCGTTGTCGGAACTCTCGGGCGGCGAGCGTCAGCGCTTGCTGCTCGCGCAATGCCTGCTCGGCGACCCGAAGCTGCTGCTGCTCGACGAACCGCTCATCAGCCTCGATCCACATCATCAGAAGAGCGTCGTGGAACTGGTGCGGCGCGTGCAGCAGGAACTCGGCATTGCCGTGCTGTTTTCGGCGCACGAACTGAACCCATTGCTGCACGCGCTCGACCGTGTCCTGTATCTGGGCAGCGGCGTCGCTGCGCTCGGCACCGTCGATGAAGTGATTACCAGGCCGGTGCTGTCGCGTCTCTATGGCTCACCGATCGACGTCATGCGCGTGAATGGCCGCATCTTCGTGATGTCGGGCGACGTCGAAGTCGAAAAGCACGATCACGAACACGAACACGACGAGGCCGGCGGTCACAGGCATTCGCATGCCCATTCTCACGGGCATGGTCACGGCCACTCACACCAGCACGACTCACGCGACGGACACACGCACGATGTTTGAATACGATTTCATGGTGAACGCGTTCGCGGCGTCGGGGATCGTCGCGGTGCTGGCGGGTATCGTCGGATACTTTCTGGTGATGCGCGGGCAGACCTTTGCGGGCCACGCGCTCTCGCACGTCGGCTTCACCGGCGCGACCGGCGCGGTGCTGATCGGCGTCTCGCCGATCTGGGGAATGATCGGCTTCACGCTGGCTGCGGGCGTCGGCATGGGCGCGCTCGGCGAGCGCCTCGCCGGACGCGATGTGGCAATCGGCGTGATCCTGTCGCTGTCTCTCGGCTTCGGCTTACTGTTCCTGCACTTCTTCACCGCCTACGCGACGCAGGTCACCGCCCTGCTGTTCGGCAACGTGCTCGGTGTGAATGCGTCGACACTCGGTGTGCTGGCGGGCTTGGGCATCGTCAGTTTGCTGGCGTTGGCGGCGATCATGCGGCCGCTGCTGTTCGCTTCGTTGCAGCCGGAACTGGCCGAGGCCAAGGGCGTGTCGTTGCGTCTGGTGTCGGTGCTGTTTCTGGCGATCGCGGCGCTGGCCGTGGCGGCGTGTACGCAGATCGTCGGCGTGTTGCTGGTGTTCACGTTGATGGTCGGCCCGGCTGCTGCGGCGCAAAACATGACGACGCGGCTTTCAACCGGCCTTGTGCTGGCTGCCGTGTTCGCCCTGTTGCAGGCGTGGCTCGGGTTGACGCTGGCGTTCTATACCGATTGGCCGACGAGCTTCTGGATCACGGTGCTGTCGGCGGTCGTATATGGCGGGAGTTTGCTGAGACGGCATTGAAGGCGCAATAACGCGCTGCTCACGACGATACGGCAATACTGCAATGGCGGCGACGCGCAAAGGCATCGCCGCCATTCACGTGCAAGACATCAAACAAGCAACACTTTCGCGTGATGCGCGAGATGGTCCCCGATGAAAGTCGAGATGAAGTAGTAACCGTGGTCATAGCTCGCATGACGGCGCAGCGTCAGCGGCTGCCCCGCTGCCTGGCAGGCGGCTTCGAACACGTCCGGATTCAGTTGCTCGGCGAGGAACTGATCGGCCAGCCCCTGATCCACCAGAATCCCTTCCTTGAACTTGCGCGACGCCTGCGCGACCAGTTCGCTCGAGTCGTATTGCTTCCACGCTTCCCGGTCTTCGCCAAGGTAACCGCTGAGCGCTTTCACGCCCCAGGGGCACTGTGATGGCGCGGCAATCGGCGCGAACGCCGATACCGAGCGATAGATCTCCGGATTGCGCAGCGCCAGCATCAGCGCGCCGTGACCGCCCATCGAATGCCCGAAAATGCCGAGTCGCGCGCCGTCCACCGGCAGATTGGCGAGCACCGTTTCGCGCAGTTCATCCCGCACATACGAGTACATGCGGTAGTGCTGCGCCCACGGCTGCTGCGTAGCATCGACGTAAAAGCCCGCGCCCACGCCGAAGTCCCATGCCGCGCTTTCGCCCGGCACGCCGGCGCCGCGCGGGCTGGTGTCCGGTGCGATCAGCGCGATGCCGTGTTGCGCGGCAAAACGCTGCGCGCCCGCCTTCACCGGAAAGGTTTCTTCTGTGCAGGTGAGACCCGCGAGGTAGAACAGCGCTGGCACATTCGCATTGGCCTGCAAGGCTTGCGGCGGCAGATACACCGAGAAACGCATCGGCAGACCGATGGTCTGCGAATCGTGCTGGTAGATCCGCTGCTCGCCGCCATGGCAGGCGTACGACGACAATAGTTCAAGCATCGATATGCTCCTTTCCGTGCCGGCTTAGTGGCGCATTCGTGGGTATTAGTACAGCACGACCGAGCGGATCGATTCGCCCTTCTTCATCAGATCGAAACCTTCGTTGATGCGCTCCAGCGGCAAACGGTGCGTGATCAAGTCGTCGATATTGATCTTGCCTTCCATGTACCAGTCGACGATCTTCGGTACGTCGGTGCGCCCGCGCGCGCCGCCGAACGCCGAGCCCTTCCACTCGCGGCCGGTCACCAGCTGGAACGGACGCGTGCTGATCTCCTCACCCGCCGCCGCCACGCCGATGATGAACGACTGACCCCAACCCTTGTGCGTGCATTCGAGCGCCTGACGCATCACCTTCGTGTTGCCGATGCATTCGAATGAGTAGTCCGCCCCGCCGTCGGTGAGTTGCACGATATGGTCGACCACGTTCTCGACTTCGTTCGGGTTGATGAAGTGCGTCATGCCGAACTTCTTCGCGAGTTCGACACGGCCGGGGTTGATATCGACGCCGATGATCTTGTCAGCACCTACCATTTTGGCGCCCTGAATCACGTTCAGGCCGATGCCGCCCAGACCGAACACGACAACATTCGCGCCGGCTTCGACCTTCGCCGAATACACAACCGCTCCCACGCCAGTCGTCACGCCGCAGCCGATGTAGCAGATCTTGTCGAACGGCGCGTCTTCCCGCACCTTCGCGACCGCGATTTCCGGCACGACGATGTAGTTCGAGAACGTGGACGTGCCCATGTAGTGGAACAGCGGCTTGCCGTCGAGTGAGAAGCGCGACGTGGCGTCGGGCATCAAGCCCTTGCCTTGCGTCGAACGGATCGCCTGGCAGAGGTTGGTCTTGCGCGACAGACAGAACTTGCACTGGCGGCATTCCGGTGTGTAGAGCGGAATCACGTGATCGCCCTTCTTCAGGGTGCCCACACCGGGACCGACATCGACGATCACGCCCGCGCCTTCGTGGCCGAGAATCGCCGGGAAGATGCCTTCCGGATCGGCGCCGGAGAGCGTGTAGTAATCGGTATGGCAAATGCCCGTGGCCTTCACTTCGATCAGCACTTCGCCGGCGCGCGGCCCTTCAAGATCCACTTCCTCGATCGTCAACGGCGCGCCGGCTTTCCATGCGATTGCTGCTTTGGTCTTCATCGTGAGTGCTCCTGTGGGTCGGTGAATGCCTCGCGCCTCGCGGTGTGATCGCGCGCAACGCGCCGGTGTTGCGATTCGATGGCTGTGACTGCGTGATGCGCCGGGCGTGGGGCAAAAGTTGCCACGGCCGCACGGCCTCGACGCGGTGCGTAAGCATTTCGACGACAACGGTGGGAAGCCCGATCATTTTCCGTGCAACGTTGTAGCCCGATATGCCGACAGATAACTTAGCGCGCGAAAGCCGTCATGGTAGTGCAAAGTGCGTCGCCGTATTGTCTGTGCATGACACGGTTCGGCTACGAGTGTTCACCTTCGCCGAACCATGTTTCGACTCGGCCATACAGATCGAGAAAACGCGCGTACCGTTCGGCGAGCGCTGCATCGCCTTGCGGACCGGCAACTCGCGTCGCGCCTGGCGCAAGCGCCGCGAGGTCGTTCGCGTGCCAATGCCCGCTTGCCAGCGCGCCGAGGATCGCCGCGCCGCGCGGCGCGGCGTTCGGGCAATCGACCGCATGCAGTTCGACGTTCAGCGCATCGGCGAGCAACTGCCGCCAGCGCGCATCGACGGAACCGCCGCCCGCAAGCTTCAACGTGCTCACATCCGCGCCGCTCGCGCGAATCGCATCGAGCCCGGCGCGCAGCGAGAACGCGACGCCTTCGAAGGCGGCCCGCATCATCGCGCCGCGCGTGTGATCGAGCGCGAGACCGAGCCAGCCGCCGCGCGCGGCCGGGTTGAGCCAGGGCGTGCGTTCGCCCGTGAGATACGGCAAAAAGGTCAGGCCTGCTGCGGCTTGGGTTGCCGTCGCGCTTTCCGGTTCGGCGAACGCATCGCGATAGGCGTCGGCCCATTCATACGACAGCCAGCCACGCACACGCTCGAGCGCGACGCCGACGTTCTGCATCGCCGCCATCCGGTACCAGTGATCACTCGCCGCGCGATAGCGATGCAGACCTTTGACCGCGGCAGGCGCGTGCCCGGAGAGCACGACGATCTGCCCGCCCGTGCCGGTGGTGAGCAACGCGTCGCCGTCGTGAGCGAGGCCGCTGCCGAGCGCCGCGCAAGGCGTATCCGCAGCGCCAATCGCGAGCACGATGCCGGCGCGCAGACCGAGCGCCCGCGCGGCTTGCTCCGATAGCACGCCACCCGCCGCATAGGAGGGCGCCAACGGTGCAAACCATTCTCGCGGCAGTTCGAGTCGATCAAGCAGCGCTTCGTCCCACACGCCGGCCGGATCGGCGAGCGCTGTCGCGCAGGCGTCGGAGGGATCGGTTGCGACCGCGCCACCCAGTGCGACGCGCAACCAGTCTTTCGGTTGCAGCGCCCAGCGGGTCTTGCGCGCGGATTCAGGCTCATGCTCCACGATCCAGCGCAGCAACGGACCAGCCATGCCGGGCGCAACGGGATTCGGTTGCGGCTCGGGCCACGCGTCGAGCAAGGCGAGCGCACGCGTGTCCGGCCAGAGCATCGCGGGCCGCACCGCTTCGCCGTCGGCGTCGATCAGAACCACGCCGTGCATCTGCCCGGAAAAGCCGATGGCCTGCACGTCTCGCCGCATGTCGGCCGGCAAACGCGGCATCGCTTCACAGAGCGCGCGCCACCAGGTTTGCACCGAGGTTTCCGCCCAACCCGCATGCGGTGTTTCGAGCGCATAAGCGACGCTCGCTGCCGCCTGCTCGCGGCCGTTTTCGTCGACGATGACGACTTTGAGGGAGCCGGTGCCGAGATCGATGCCAAGAAAAGTCATGTGAGATAGAACATCAAATGAAGCATGGAAAAGGACACGCTGAACGCGCGAATTGCGCCGTATTTTCCGTGATCGAAGGCACGTTTTCGACGTATGCGGACGCCCGCCCGGCAGCCTAAGTGAAAACCCTCGATTCGCGGGTTAACCCCGTCAAAAGCGCTGTCAGGCGAAAACAGCACTATGCGCCCAGCGAGATACACCTCATTGATTTTCACACATATCATCTGACACGACGCCGCGCCGTGCGCCCCCACGCCTTGCCGCTGGATAGGGGTTCCCGCCGTTTCGTGCCGCGCGCGCATTTCTTTTGCCTTTCAAACCGGCCTCATGCATATCGTCACCGGGAATGCCGGAATAGGCCCCAGTGGTCTTGTTGTAGCTTTTCGTTCCGCATACCTTGGAGCCATCCCAAAACGAGATGGTGGAGAGAGACAAAATGCAATCGAACACGGTTCACCCGTGCGACGAGCGACTGCCCGCAGGCCAGTTGCTGACGCTCGGCATTCAGCACGTTCTGGTGATGTACGCAGGCGCAGTTGCGGTGCCGCTCATCATCGGCGCTGCATTGAAACTGCCGAAAGACCAGATCGCGTTCCTGATCAGCGCCGATCTCTTCTCCTGTGGCATCGCCACGCTGATTCAGACGCTCGGTTTGTGGATCTTCGGCATCCGTCTGCCGGTCATCATGGGCTGCACCTTCGCGGCGGTGGGTCCGATGGTCGCCATCGGCACCAATCCCTCCCTCGGCATTCTCGACATCTTCGGTTCGACGATCGCGGCCGGCGTGGTCGGCATCCTTCTCGCGCCGGCGGTCGGCAAGTTGCTGCGCTTCTTCCCACCGGTCGTGATCGGCGTGGTGATCTCGGTGATCGGTCTATCGCTGATGGAAGTAGGCATCAACTGGGCAGCCGGCGGTGTGGGCAACCCGGACTACGGCAATCCGATCTATCTCGGGCTGTCGCTCGTCGTGCTGATGCTGATTCTGCTGATCAACAAGTTCGCCAAGGGCTTCCTTGCCAATATCTCGGTGCTGCTCGGCATCGTGGCGGGCTTCGTGATCGCGCTGGCGCTCGGTCGCGTCAATATGGAAGGCGTGACGCACGCCCCGTGGGTCGGCTTCGTCATGCCGTTCCACTTCGGCCTGCCGCATTTCGATCCGCTCTCGATCGCGACGATGGTCACCGTGATGTTCGTCACCTTCATTGAATCGACCGGCATGTTCCTCGCGGTCGGCGATATGGTCGATCGCCCGGTCGATCAGAAGACGCTGGTGCGCGGGCTGCGCGTCGATGGTCTGGGCACGTTGATCGGCGGCATCTTCAACTCGTTTCCGCATACCTCGTTCTCGCAGAACGTCGGCCTGATCGGCGTGACGGGCGTGAAGAGCCGCTTTGTCTGCGCAATGGGCGGCGTGATCCTCGTGCTGCTGGGCCTGTTCCCGAAGATGGCGCAAGTGGTCGCCTCGGTGCCGGCTTTCGTGCTGGGCGGCGCGGGCATCGTGATGTTCGGGATGGTCGCCGCGAACGGCATCAAGGTGCTCTCCAAGGTCGACTTCGTGAAGAACCACCATAACCTGTTCATCGTTGCCGTGAGTATCGGTCTGGGCCTGGTGCCGGTCGTCTCGCCGCACTTCTTCTCACGCCTCCCGCCGGCCTTGTCGCCGCTGCTGCATAGCGGGATTCTGCTGGCGTCGGTGTCGGCAGTCGTGCTGAACCTCATCTTCAACGGCGTGAAGAGCGAGAGGAAAGCAACCTGCGAGATTCGCGCAGCCGGCCATGACTTCGACGGCCGCGGTGGCAACGAAGCGCCGCGTGACGACATGCTGCGCGCAGTGGATGCGCACTAAGCATCCGGAGCCCGCGCCGCGCGACTGACATCGCGCGAGCGCGGCGGACAAATAAAAACGCCACGGCATGCCGTGGCGTTTTTTGTTATTGCCGGCTACGCAGGAAGGCTTCGCTGAACTGAAGCCGCCACACGCACCCGCTACCAGTCCTAGTAGCGCTCAACCCGCCGCGGCTGCCGAGGCCGCCACCGGCGCGCTGGCCGCACCATAGTCGACCGGCGCATCGGCCGGACGCGGCTGTTCGCCGTTATGCTCGATCCAGCCGCCGCCGAGTGCCTGGTACAGCGTGACCAGGTTCTGCAGGCGCTCCATGCGCGCGGTCACCAGCAACTGCTGCGCGATGTACAGATCGTTCTGCGCGGTCAGCACCGCCAGATAGCTGTCGACGCCGTTTGTATAGCGCAGACTCGACAGATCCAGCCGACGCTGTTCGGCAAAGGTATTGCGCTCGAGGGCCTCGATCTGCTGATCGTACGTACCGCGTGCCGCCAGTCCATCCGCCACTTCGCGGAAGGCCGTCTGGATCGTCTTTTCGTACGCCGCGATCTGGATGTTCTTCTGCACGGTGGCGAGGTCGAGATTGGCCTTGTTCTGGCCGCCTTCGAAGATCGGCAACGTGATCGACGGCGCGAAGCTCCATGCCGCCGAACCCGGCTTGAACAGACTGCCGAGCGAAGGGCTCAGCGTGCCGAAACTGCCCGTGAGCGAGACCTTCGGGAAGAACGCCGCTCGGGCCGCGCCGATATTCGCGTTGGCCGCCAGCAGGTTCTCTTCGGCCTCCATGATGTCCGGGCGACGCGTCAGCAGATCGGACGGCAAGCCAGCCGGAATATCCGTGAGAAGATTCTGGTTGTCGAGCGACATGCCCGGCGGCAGATCCGCTGGCAACGGCTCGCCGACCAGTACCACGAGCGCGTTCTCAGCCTGAGCCCGCAAACGCGCCTGCGACTGCAGACTCGCCTGCGCCTGATCGACCACCGTCTGCGACTGGCGCAGGTCCAGCTCGGAACCCGTGCCGTTGTCGAACTGCAGCTTGGTGATCCGATACGACTCCTGCGCGGTCTTCAACGTGCCCTGCGTGACCTTCAGCAGATCGTCGAGTTCGAGCACCGTCATGTACTGATTCGCGACCTGCGAGACCAGCGCGATTTCCGTAGCCTTGCGCGCCTGAGCGGTGGCCAGGTACTGCGCCAACGCCTGATCCTTCAGGCTTTGAATCCGCCCGAAGAAGTCGATTTCCCACGAGGCGTTCAGGCCGACCGAATACGTGTTGGTAATCGTCTGGCCGTTGAACGACAGGTTCTTCGGCGTGCGCTGTTTGGATTGCGACGCGGCAGCATCCAAAGTCGGAAACAGCGCCGCGCGAGCAATCTGATATTGCGCCTGCGATGCCTGAATGTTCAGCACCGACACGCGCAGATCGCGATTGTTCTTGAGCGCGATCTCGATCAGTTGCTGCAAGCGCGCGTCGGCGAAGAAATCACGCCAGCCGATATCGGCCGCGGCCTGACCGTTCGCGGTACGAGCCGTACCCGCCGCGCCCGGCTGCGTGTCATAGACGCCGCCAGCCGGGAAGGTGCTCGTCACGGGCGCCGCCGGGCGCTCGTACTTCGGCGCCATCGTGCAACCCGCGGCGAACAGCGCGACCGCCACTGCTATCAGAGAGTGTTTTTGCATCTCAATGTCCGTCCTTGCCCGAGCCTTCATCGGTCGACCCGCCACCTTGCGGATCATGCGGATGGTGCTGGTTGTAGTGTGCGAGCGCCTCATCCGGGTCTTCCTTCTCTCCGCCGAATTTCGCGCGGATCACAACGAAGAACATCGGGATCATGAAAATCGCGAGGAAGGTCGCCGTCAACATCCCGCCGATCACGCCGGTACCGATCGCGTGCTGGCTGGCCGAGCCGGCGCCGTTGCTGATCGCGAGCGGCATCACGCCGAGAATGAACGCGAGCGAGGTCATCAGAATCGGACGCAGCCGCAGACGCGCGGCTTCCAGCGCGGCCTCGATCGGTCCCATTCCTTCACCCTGCTGCAGTTCGCGGGCGAATTCCACGATCAGAATCGCGTTCTTCGCCGACAGCCCCACCGTGGTCAACAGACCCACCTGGAAGAACACGTCGTTCTCGAGCCCACGCAGCGTAGCGGCCAGCAGTGCGCCGATCACGCCGAGCGGCACCACCATGATCACCGAGAACGGGATCGACCAGCTTTCGTACAGTGCCGCGAGACACAGGAACACGACGAGGATCGAGATGCCGTACAGAATCGGCGCCTGCGAACCGGACTGGCGTTCCTGCAGCGACAGACCCGTCCATTCGTAGCCGACACCCGCCGGCAACTTCGCCACGAGTGCTTCCATCGCCGTCATGGCCTGACCGGTCGACTTGCCCGGTGCGGCCGCGCCCTGGATTTCCACCGCCGAGATACCGTTATAGCGTTCGAGCTTCGGCGAACCGTAAGTCCACGTGCCGCTGGCAAACGACGAGAACGGGACCATGGTGCCGGCCGAATTGCGCACGTACCAGACGTTCAGGTCTTCCGGCTTCATGCGGAACGGCGCATCACCCTGCAGGTACACCTTCTTGATCCGGCCATCGGTATCGAGGAAGTTGTTCACGTACTGCGACGCCCACGCGATCGAGAACGTCTGGTCGATCGCGGCCAGCGACACGCCCTGCGCGGAAGCCTTCTCGTGGTCGATGTCCACCTTGAACTGCGGCGTATCGTTCAGGCCGTTCGGACGCACCTGAGCCAGCGTCGGATCTTTCGCCGCCATGCCGAGCAGCTGATTGCGCGCTGCCATCAGTGCTGCGTGGCCGACACCCGCGCGATCCTGCAATTCGAAGTCAAAGCCCGCGGCGGTGCCGAGTTCGGGAATCGACGGCGGATTCACCGGATACACCAGTGCGTTCTTGTAGCCGGAGAAGTGCATGAAGAGACGGCCCACCAGCGCCTGAACCTTCTCGTTCGAATGCTGACGCACCGAATAGTCTTTCATCCGCACGAACACGAGACCCGCGTTCTGGCCACGGCCGGCAAAGCTGAAGCCGTTCACCGTGAAGGCCGATTCGACGATGCCCTTCTCGGTATTGAGCAGGTAGTCCGACACATCCTTCAGCGCGCGCGCCGTGGTTTCCTGGGTCGAGCCCGACGGCGTTTGCACCAGCACGAACATCGTGCCCTGGTCTTCGTCAGGCAGGAACGACTTCGGCAGTTTCACGAACAGCAGGCCGACCGCGAAGATCACCACCATATAGATGATCAGCCAGCGGCCCGAGCGCTTGATCACGTGGTGAACGCCCGAGTGGTACTTGTCGCGGCTCGTTTCGAAGGTACGGTTGAACCAGCCGAAGAAGCCCTTCTTGACTTCGTGATGGCCCTTCGGAATCGGCTTGAGAATCGTCGCGCACAGCGCCGGCGTCAGAATCAACGCGACCAGCACGGACAGCACCATCGCCGCCACGATCGTCAGCGAGAACTGCCGGTAAATGGCGCCGACCGAACCGCCCGAGAACGCCACCGGCACGAACACCGCCGACAGCACGAGCGCCACGCCGATCAGCGCACCGGTGATCTGGTCCATTGCCTTGCGGGTGGCGTCACGAGGTGACAGGCCCTCCTCCGCCATCACCCGCTCGACGTTTTCCACCACCACGATCGCATCGTCCACCAGCAAGCCGATCGCCAGCACCAGGCCGAACATCGACAGCGTGTTGATCGAGAAGCCCACCAGCCCCATCACGGCGAACGTGCCGAGCAGCACCACCGGCACGGCGATCGTCGGGATCAGCGTGGCGCGCAGGTTCTGCAGGAACAGGTACATGACCAGGAACACCAGCACGATACCTTCGAGCAGCGTCTTGACCACTTCTTCGATCGACAGGCGCACGAACGGCGTCGTGTCGTACGGATATTTCACGACGAGGCCATGCGGGAAGTACTTCGACAATTCGTCGATCTTCGAGCGCACTGCCTTGGCGGTTGCCAGCGCGTTCGCGCCGGTGGCGAGCTGAATCCCGAAGCCCGCGGTCGGCTGACCGTTGTACTTGGTGTCGAAGTTGTAGTTTTCGCCACCCAGCTCGATACGGCCAACGTCCTTGATGCGGACCTGCGAGCCGTCCGCATTCACCTTCAGCAGCACGTTGCCGAACTGTTCAGGCGTATTGAGCAGCGTGGCTTCCGTGATGGTGGCCTGCAGCACCTGGCCCGGCACCGACGGTGTGCCGCCCAGCGAGCCGCCGGCCACCTGGACGTTTTGCGCCTGCAAGGCCGCCTGCACATCCACCGGCGTGAGGCCGAAGTTGGTCAGTTTGTTCGCATCGAGCCAGATCCGCATGGCGTACTGCGAGCCGAACAACGTGACGGTGCCGACGCCGTCGATACGGCTGACCGGATCCTGAATGTTCGACGCGACGTAGTTCGCGAGGTCGTACTTGCTCATGCTGCCGTCTTCGGACACGAACGCCATGACCAGCAGAAAGCTGCTGCTCGACTTCGTGACCTTGGTGCCCAACTGCTGCACGGCTTGCGGCAGCAGCGGCGTGGCGAGCTGCAGCTTGTTCTGCACCTGCACCTGCGCGATGTCAGGATTGGTGCCGGCCGCGAACGTCAGCGTGATGGTTGCGGTACCCGAGTCGTCCGACGTGGACGACAGATACAACAAGTGGTCGAGACCACTCATCTGCTGCTCGATCACCTGCGTGACGGTGTTTTCCACCGTCTTCGCCGAGGCGCCCGGGTACGTTGCGCTGATCTGCACGGCCGGCGGCGCGATGGTCGGGTATTGCGCGATCGGCAGTGTGAAGACCGACGCGATACCCGCGAGCATCAGGATAATGGCGATCACCCATGCAAAAATCGGGCGATCGATAAAGAACTTTGCCATGAGGCGGGCTCCCTGTTATTACGCGCCCGATGCAGCGGAGGCCGGTTGAGCCGTCTGCGCATTGCTGGCGGCCGGCGCACCCTGAGCGGATGCGTCGGAGGCGGGTGTGGCGGGAAGTTGCGCCGCGACTGTCTTGACCTGCGCGCCGGGGCGGACCTTGTCGGTGCCCTGGACAATCACGCGGTCACCTGGCTTCAGGCCGCTTTCGACCACCCAGCCCGATCCGTACGTGCCCGAGGTGGTCAACTGACGCAACGCGACCTTGTTGTCCTCGCCCACTACCAGCGCAGTAGGTTGACCCTTCTGGTCATGCGTGACGCCGATTTGCGGGACGACCAGCGCGTTTTCGTTGATGCCTTCCTCGATCTTCGCGCGCACGAACATGCCCGGCAGCAGCACCTTATCCTTGTTCTGGAAGATCGCGCGCACCGTGACCGAGCCCGTGCTCTGATCAACCGTCACGTCGGTGAATTGCAGCTTGCCCTTCTCCGAATAGGTACGGCCGTCTTCGAGGATCAGCGAGACCTTCGCAGCGCCCGGGCCGCTCGTCTTCAGGCGGCCTTCCTGCACCTCGCGGCGCAGCTTCAGCCCGTCGAGGCTCGATTGAACCAGGTCCACGTAGACCGGATCGAGTTGCTGCACCGTCGCCATCAGCGTGGCGGCGCTCGCCTGCACATACGCGCCCGGCGTGACTTGCGACACACCGCTCTGGCCGGTCACCGGCGAGACGACATCTGTATAGCCGAGGTTGATCTGCGCCGTATCGACCGCGGCCTTGCCGGCGGCGACGTCAGCCGCAGCCTGACCTTCCGCGGCGACCGCGTTGTCGTAATCCTGCTTGCTGACTGCATTGGCCGCAACCAGCACCTTGTAGCGGTTGGCCTGCGCGGTGGTCGAGGCGAGGTTGGCCTGCGCCTTCGCCAGCGAGGCCTTTGCGTTGTTCAACGCGGCGATGTACGGCGCCGGATCGATCTTGTACATACGCTGGCCCGCCTTGACTTCGGCGCCTTCCGTAAACTCGCGGCGCAGCACGATGCCGTCGACCCGTGCGCGCACTTGCGCGACGAGGAAGGCGCTGGTGCGGCCGGGCAATTCGGTCGTGACGGGCACAGCCTGCGGCTGCACGGTGACGACGCCAACTTCGGGCGTTTGTTGCGGCGGGGCCGATTGTTTTGGTCCGCACGCTGCCAGCAATACGGCAGCCGTCGCGGCACTGATTAAGCGGAATGGAACCCGTTCGACGCGCATGGAGCGACCTCTGTCAAAGACTGAGAATGAAAAAGTGCGCGCATCCCTACCCCGGGGACGACAGCGCACACATGCGTCTTGCGACGCCTGACCGGAAACCCGCGGATGCAAGCCGAACCTGCAGGGGCATCTGAGCGAAATGCGCCGTACCGGGGCAATGCCACACGGCGCCGCCCGTCTGGGCACAGCGCAAGAGCGTTCTGAAAGGCAACAGTGACGGATATTAACCGGTCGTCACGGCTTGGGCTATCCGATCGTGGAGTGCTATTATATATACATCCACGAATGCATGTAAAAGTGCATTTACATCTTCTTCAGGCGCGGGCCTGCAAGATCGCGTTGCAAAACGCCTAAAGCGAACAGATTGTCACCGGGCGCGGTTTAAAAAGGCTCGGGAAAACCCCGCAATCAGGGCAGGTCATACCAATATGGTCAGACGAACCAAAGAAGAGGCGCAGGAGACGCGCAACAGCATTCTCGACGCAGCCGAACGGGTGTTCTTCGAGAAGGGTGTATCGCGCACTTCGCTGGCTGACATCGCGCAGGCCGCCGGTGTCACGCGCGGTGCGATTTACTGGCATTTCGCGCACAAGAGCGATCTGTTTACGGAAATGTTCGACCGGGTGCTGCTGCCGCTCGACGAACTCAAAGCCGCCTCGCAAGACCCGAATGAGCTCGATCCGCTTGGACGTCTGCGGGAAATCTGCGTCGTCTGCCTGCGCGACACCGCCAACGACCCGCGCCGCCGGCGGGTGTTCGACATCCTGTTTCTGAAGTGCGAGCTCGTCCAGGAGATGGGGCCCGTGATGATCCGCTATCAGACCAATATGCGCGAAGGGCTCGCGAAAATCGAAGGCGGGCTGCGCAACGCCATCTCCAGAAGACAGCTTCCCGCCGATCTCGATACGAAGGTCGCAGCGGCGATGATCCACGCGTTCGTCAGCGGCTCGCTGCGCGACATGTTGTTCCTGCCGGGGGCGACCGATTTCGGCAAGCATGCCGAGCAGATGATCGAGGGGGTGTTCGATGCACTGCGACTGAGCCCCGCGTTGCGCAAGGGGCAAGGCGCAGGCGGCAGCCCTACCTGACTGGTCAGCTATCTGGATAGACAGGGCAGACTCAAAAACGGCGGGCGGGTGCGCGATCGCGCGACCCGCCCGCCTTTATGCCGCCGCCCGGCTCGCCCGCGCCTTCTGGTTCGACGCGTAGATATTGCCGCGCTCGAGCGGCGCCCCGCTCTTCACCGCTGCGACCCACTGCTCCGTACTCGCGACCGCCGCGAAACGCGACTGCAACACCACGTTGAATACCTGGTGAATATCCTGCGCGCTCGCAAAGCCGGCGCTGTTCTCGTACGGCACCGACCCCGTCGCGTCGTGCAGGAACTCGACCGTGAGCCCGGCGTGGACGGCGTGAAAAATGGTCGCTGCGTCGCAGTTATGCGTCATGTAGCCGGCCACCGTCAGTGTGTCGATCTTCTGCGTGGCGAGCCAGTCGGCCAGATCGGTCCCGGCGAAGGCGCTCGGCAACGACTTCTCCACATAGTGATCGTGGCCACGCGAGCCCACCACATGGTGCAACTCCGCACCGGCGCTGCCGCGCGCGAACAACGGCGAGTCGGCTGGCGCGAAGTTTTGCACCACGACCACCGGCACGCCGGCGGCGCGCGCCGCATCCATCGCGCGGCCAATGTTGGCGAGCGAGGTTTGCACATCCGGGTATTCGATCGGCAGATCGCCGGTGACGTATTCGTTCTGCACATCGATGACGATCAGCGCACGGCGCGGGGTGGTCATGGCAAGACTCCTGTCAGTTGAGGCTCGCACTGCGTCGCCCAAAATGGGCCGTTTTCAGAAGCAGCGGCGATGACTGCATTGTTGGCTCGGCGCCGTTTTGCCGACAGTGACCCGGATGACAAGATTCGCTAGAATCGGGCCATCATTCAATTGACGAGGCGATTGATGTCGACACCGGCTTCCTCTACCGCTGCGGGCGCCGAAGCGGCCCGGCACATTGTCGCGGTGGTCGCGTTCGACCATATCAGCCCGTTCCACCTGTCGGTGCCGTGCGTGGTCTTCGGTGAGGACCGCCGCGAGGGCGGCCTGCCCGCTTTCGACTTTCGCGTCTGCGCCGCTGAAACGGGCGCGCTGAACACCACCGCCGGCTTCTCGATCGCGGTCACCCACGGGCTCGATGCCCTCAACGACGCGCAGACGATCATCGTACCGAGCTGGCGCAGTCCGGACGAAACGCCGCCGGAGGCCCTGCTCGACGCCCTGCGCGCCGCGCATGCGCGGGGCGCGCAACTGGTCGGGCTCTGTCTGGGCGCATTCGTGCTGGCTGCCGCCGGCATCCTCGACGACCGGCCGGCCACGACTCACTGGGCATGGGCCGACGCTTTCGCGCGCCGCTATCCGCGCGTGCACCTCGACCGCGACGTGCTTTATGTCGACGACGGCAACGTGCTGACCTCCGCGGGCACCGCCGCCGGCCTCGACTGCTGCCTGCACGCGCTGCGCAAGATGTGCGGCGCGCAGGCGGCGAACTATGTGGCGCGCCGTCTCGTGGTATCGCCGCATCGTCAGGGCGGTCAGGCGCAATACATCCAGCAACCCGTGCCGCCGAATGTGCGCGGTCACCGGCTGTCGTGCCTGCTCGAATGGGTGGGTGGGAATCTGGATGCCACGCATACGCTCGACTCGCTGGCCGAACGCGCGTTGATGAGCCGCCGCACCTTCACGCGGCGCTTTCGCAGCGTCACCGGCACGACCGTCGGCGCCTGGCTGCTGACGCAGCGGCTTGCCCGCGCGCAGCAATTGCTGGAGAGCACGGACGAATCGGTCGAAGCCATCGCGACGATTGCCGGCTTCGGCTCGACGGCCTCCTTGCGGCAACATTTCGCCGAGGCGTTCCGCACATCGCCGTCGGCCTGGCGGCGGGAATTTCGCGGCGTGTGAGACTCGCCTCCACGCGTCACGCAACTGACGGCGTTTCGTAGGCGAACACCGGGATTTCGTAGTCGCGCGGGCGCGACAGTTCGCACGCCACGCGCACCATACACGCCACACGCGCCTCGCCGCGATGAGCGCCAAGATTTCGCTCGACTATTCGCTTCAGTGCTCGCTGACCCAGCGCGCCACATACAGCAACAGCGCGACCAGAAAAATCATCGCCGCCCACGCCCAGTGCGGGACCGCGTGCGGGCTCGGTTCGCGATGCGACACCCCATGCGAGACGCCGTGCGACGCGCTGGCGGCACGCCCGGTCAGCGTGTGGCCGTGATCCTGCACGCGCGTGCGCCGCGCGATGTTGCCGAGCGTGATCGGGCGCAGAAACACATGCTGACGACGCACCGACGCGCCGCGCGCGCGGTTCGGCCCCTGCCCATGTTTAGCCCGTACGACGGCGTCGAACTCGGTGAAAAAATCATCGGCCAGATGACGCAGCGCGTTCTCGAGCTGGCGTGTCGGCAGTTCGGCGAGCGGCCCGGACGAGGTGGCCCAGATCGTGTAATCGATCCGCGTGCCCCGCTCCCTGCCGATGCCATGCGAAGCATCTTCGGCGCGCAGCCTGACTTCGATCTGTCCGCGCAGCGAGCCGATGCCTTCGGCGCAAGCCTTGAAGTTGATGGTGCGGCGCTGCGCATCCGCCGGCCCGGAGTCCTGGCCCGCCACGTGGGCGCGCGCTTCGTAACGCGCGCGCAAAGGCCCGAGCGGCACGGTCATGATGAGCGCATATTCGCCGTGGGCGAGGCGTGTGAACGACTCGCAGTTGTCGAGGCTGGCACGCAACAGGGCGAGGTCCTGCAGCGCGTCCCAAACGTCGGACGGCGGAAGCGGAATCCGTAACGCGTCGTTCAGTTCCATGCCAGCCTCCCCGGTGAACGCGCGACAGCGGGATCAGGACGTCTGATCGATGCGGTCGACGCGCGATGCGTAAAACGCCAGATACCCTTTGATCCGCGTGGCTGGCTCAAACGGCGTCTCATAACTCCATACGGCGTTTTCAATCAGACCGTCTTCCGTGCGCAGATGGAAGTAGGTGGCATCGCCCTTGAACGGGCAATGCGAAGTATGCGTGGAGCGTTCGAGCCGCGCCATGTTCACGTCACCGCGCGGAAAATAGAACACATCCGGCAGGCCGGTTTCTGTGAGCGTCAGCCCGGCCTGGGTGTCGGCCATCGTCACGCCGCCGTGAATCACGCGCACCCGGTGGTTATTGCCCGAAATCGCGATGGTGTGCCCGCCCGCGCTCGCGGCAGGGCTTCCGTGAGGTGTCAAGGCATCGCTCATGTCTCGGCTCCGTGATGGTGTGCGGTCGTGCAAACAGAAAAGCCACGGGGCGCGCCCGTGGCTTCATTATCGACCAAACTTCAGCTGCGTGTGCGGCCTTCCTGCAAGTCGCCCGACGCTTGCCGAACAGTTGCAAATGGAGGCGCCTCGCCGGTACTTATTGCGTATTCCAGTAGAACGCGGTCTTGGCGGTGCCCTTGGCCGGAATCGTCACGGCCTTCGACTGGTCGCGATCCTTGTATTGGGCATGCACCGTGTAACGTCCCGGGCGCAGTTTGACCAGCATGTATGGCCCACGCGCAGTGGTGCTCAGCACGTCGCCATTGTGCGCGTCGACCACCCGCACGTGAACGTCGGCGAGAAAATCGGAACCGGGACCGGTGAAGCGCAGCGACAGCGGCCACTGGCTTTGCGCCGCCTGCAGCGCCTTCGATTCGTCGAGACCGACACCGCCCGATACGAACGACACGTCGCCCTGCTGCTGGATTTGCGGCAGACCGCCGCCGTTGGCATTGCCCGCGCTGCTGTCGTCGGCGGTTGAGCCGCCGGTCACTTCGCTCGCCTGCTGTGCATATGCTCCGCCCGCCAGACCGAGCGTGAGCGCTGCGCACATCGCAGCGGCTACGATCTTTCGCTGATTGCGTTGGGGTTTCATCGGTTCGCTCCTTTTAAAGCCCTTGTCGTCCGGTATCCCGCATCGGGCCCGGGTCAAGGGAGACGCAACCTGCGTGCCAGCGAACAGATTGCGTCAACCGGAAAACGCTGCCTCGCCGCGCCACGCTGCGCAGCGCGCCCTGTTTCATCAGGCTGTAGAGGGCGAAAAAACCACCGGCCCGTAAGCAGTAAATGCAACGGACCGGCAAGCCTTACCTCAGTGTCCCACGCGATCGGCGCGAGACTGGCCAATCATCAGCCGAGATCGACCGGCACAAAGATCTGCGCGTTATCGCGCTGGATCAGCAACGCGATGCTGTTGCCGGCGCCAGTGATCATCTGCTTCAACTGGTCGACGCTCGTGACGGGCCGGCCATTGACCGCCAGAATCACGTCGCCCGGCTGGATACCGGCACTTTCAGCTGCGCCGCCCGTCTGCTGCACCAGCAGACCATGCGAGACCGATGCGCCGCTCTTCTCTTCCGGCGTCAGCGGCCGCACCGCCACGCCGAGACGGCCTTGCAACTGGGCCGGCTGATCGGCCTTGTTCGAGGCGACCTTGGCATCCGACAGCGAACCGATGGTCACCTTCAGATCCTTGCTCGCCTTGTCGCGCCACACCTGCACGGTGGCCGAACTGCCCGGCGCCAGACCCGCCACCTGCGACGGCAGATCGGACGAGTCGCTGACCGGTTCGCCATTCACCGAAAGGATCACGTCGCCCGGTTGCAAGCCGGCCTTCGCAGCCGGGCCGCCCGGATCGACCGAGCTGACGAGCGCGCCTTGCGGCTTCTGCATGCCGAACGAATTCGCCAGCGTCTGGTTCATGCCCTGCACCGCCACGCCGAGGCGTCCGCGGCTCACATGGCCGGTCTTGACGATGTCGTCCTTGACCTTGATCGCCTCATTGATCGGGATGGCGAACGAAAGGCCCTGGAAGCCGCCGGTCTGCGAATAGATCATCGAGTTGATGCCGATCACTTCGCCTTGCAGGTTGAACAGCGGCCCGCCCGAGTTGCCCGGATTCACCGGCACGTCGGTCTGGATGAACGGCGTGTAGTTCTCGTTCGGCAGCGAGCGTGACTTCGCGCTGATGATGCCCGAGGTCACCGTGTTATCGAAACCGTACGGCGAGCCGATCGCGACCACCCACTGGCCGACCTTGCTCTGGCGCGGATCGCCGATCTTCACGGTCGGCAGGTCGCTGGCGTCGATCTTCAGCACGGCGACGTCCGACTGCTTGTCGGCGCCGACCACCTTCGCCTTGAATTCGCGCTTGTCGGTGAGCCTCACGGTGACGACGTTGGCGCCGTCCACCACGTGCGCGTTGGTCAGGATGTAGCCGTCGTTGCTGACGATAAAACCCGAACCGAGGCTCGCGCTCGGGCTGATCCGGCGCATCGCCGCCGTCGCCGCCGCCCTGCGCGCCGGGCATGCCGCCGAAGAAGCGCTTATAGAACTGGTAGAACGGATCGCTCGGGTCGATCGGCAGCTGGTTGCCGCCGCCGTTGGCGCCGTTGCCACGCAGGGCAGCCTGCTTGACCACGTGCTTGGCGCTGATATTGACGACCGCCGGGCCATAGGTTTCAACGAGACCCGAGAAATCGGGGATGCCGGTTTTCGCAGCGGCTTCGGCGGGCATCATCGCGGCTTGCGCCGGGCTGATGACCTGCGGCGCGGGCACGTCGCGATGCCCCGCCACATAGCCGGCGGACAAGGCCACGGCGACAGCCACTGCAACAGCGCTGCGGGACAAGGTTTTCGCGTTCATTGTGTGCTCCTGACTGGGAGAAAGTGGCTTTGGAATGTCTCGAAGCGTACGTGGCGTCGCTTAAACCAGTCTTAAGCAGCGCCAGATCGTTTTAGCCGGCTTTCCAGTCATTCAGAGCGGTTTTAAGGCTGTTTTAAGCCTCTTTTCCTACAGCGGACAGCAGCACGTTTCAGAAGCGGATGGCAACCTGCAATCCGCCCGCGGGCGATTCGTCGAGCGACACCGCAGCGTGGTGTTGCGTAGCGATGCGGCGCACGATCGCAAGACCGAGGCCGCTGCCCGCCACGTCGGTGCGCACGCGGTTCGCGCTCGCGCCGGCCCGGTAGAAGCGGTCGAACACGCGATCGCGTTCGGATGGCTCGATGCCCGGTCCGCTATCGGCGATCCGCACCACCGGATGGCCTTGCTCGACATGCAGACTGACATCGACACGGCCGCCGTGCGGCGTGTACTTGGTTGCGTTGTCAACGAGGTTGTTGAACATCACGCGCAGCGCGTCGGCGTCGCCGATCACCGTGGCGGGCTCGCTTGCCTCGATGCCGAGATCGACGCCGCGATCCTGCGCCAGCGGCGCGTAAGTCACCACGCAATCGTGCAGCAACGCGCGCAGATCGATCGCATTGGTGACGGCGAGCCCGTCCGGCTCCGAACGCGCGAGCGCCAGCAATTGTTCGGCGAGCCGCGTTGCGCGCGTCACGCCCGCCTGCAGATCGGCAAGCGCCTCGCTGCGCGTGGCGTCATCTTTGGCGCGCCCGACCAGTTGCGACTGGATCTGCACGGCGGCGAGCGGCGTGCGCAGTTCATGCGCGGCATCGGCGACGAAAGCTTTCTGGATGTCGAGCGCCGTGGCGAGCCGTTCGAGCAGGCCGTTCAGCGCGCGCACGAGCGGCTGCACTTCGAGTGGCAAGCGCTGATCGGGCAGTGGATCGAGCGCTTCTGGATGACGCGCGTCGAGCGCGCTGGTGACCCGCCGCAACGGCCTGAGCCCGCGCCCGACGATCACCCACACCGCCGCGCCCAGCAGTGGCAGCAGCACGATCAGCGGCCACAAGGTGCGCAGCGCGACATTCGCCGCAAGGCGGTTGCGCACGGAAACCGGCTGCGCCAGCTGCACGACGTTATCGCCGACGATCGCGCCATACACGCGCCAGTCACCGCGCTCGGTATGCTCGGTCGAAAAGCCGAGTTCGGCGCGCGGCGCGAGCGGCGCACGCGGACGCGAGTAGTACATCAGCACGCCGTTGCGATTCCAGATCTGCAACACGATGCCTTCGTCGCCGGTATCGCGCGAACCGAGCACCTGCGAAAACGGCTCCGACGGCAGCGCAGCGGCGATCTGCTCCAGCTGGTAATCGAACAGTTCGTTGGCTTCGGCAAGCGCCTGCCGGTAAATCAGCCAACCCGCAATGCCGACGCCGAGCAACACCAGCGCCAGCAGCCAGAACAGCAATTGACGGCGGATCGAACGCATCGGCTCAGGCGTCCTTGGCGATCATGTAGCCAAGACCGCGCACGTTGCGGATCAGATCCGCGCCGAGCTTCTTGCGCAGCGCGTGGATATACACCTCGACGGTATTGCTGCCGATCTCCTCGCCCCAACCGTACATTTTTTCTTCGAGCTGGCTCTTCGAAAGCACCGCGCCAGGCCGGGCGATCAGCGCCTCCAGCAGCGCGAATTCACGTGCGGAGAGCGCCACCGGCGCGCCGTCGAGTGTGACCTGATGCGAGGCCGGATCGAGCGTCAGGTTGGCGTGGCGAATGGTCGAATCGCTGCGGCCCGATTGACGGCGGATCAGTGCGCGCATGCGGGCGCCGAGTTCGTCGAGATCGAACGGTTTGACGAGGTAATCGTCGGCGCCGGCGTCGAGTCCTTTGACCCGGTCGGCGACTGCATCGCGCGCCGTGACGATCAGCACCGGCAAGGCGTGACCGCGTGCGCGCAAGGCGCGCAACACGTCGAGGCCGTCGCGCTTGGGCAGGCCGAGATCGAGCAGCAGCAGATCGTAAGCTTCGCCACTCACCGCGCTGAGCGCCGCTTCGCCGTCTTCCACCCAGTCGACCGCGAAGCCCTCGCCACGCAGCGCCTTGCGCACGCCTTCGGCGATCATCCGGTCGTCCTCGACTAGCAATATGCGCATGGTTATACCGTTCCGAATCGTTTGTTAATGCCGCATTCTAGCGCCCGGCCCCCGCGCCGCGCCGCGGGACGTTTTTTCACCGCAGCGCAACGGCATGTCTCTACAATGGGCGCTTTGTGTCGAGCGCGTCGGCGCCCGATGCGTCACGCATCGTTGCACCGCCGCTGCGCACACGCATCGAACCCGCGCCCCATACGCCACGCCCTGATATTTTGCTTTTTCGCCCGTTCATGACGCACGCTTTCCTGCCTTCTCTCGCACGCCGTCTGGCGCTGCGTCCGCTGTCTTCCTGCCGTGCCGATCTGAAGCCGCGCCAGTGTGCGCCGCGTACGGCGGGGTTGCTGCTCGCCTGCGCCGCGCTCGTCGCGGGGGCGGCGCTGCCGCTGTCCGTTCAGGCTCGCGTCAAGGCCACGCATCCGAGCGTCAACGTTACGACGGTTCTGCCGCAGGCCGTCATGGCCGGCTTGCAGCGCGCGCATGTGCCTTTGTCGTCGATCAGCGTGGTGGTCGAAAAGGTCGGCGACCGCACGCCGATCCTCGCGCTGAACGCCGCGCAGGCCGATGATGCCCGCTTCGACGATGAAACTCGTCACCACCTACGCCGGCCTGTCGATTCTCGGCCCGGACTACCGCTGGCGCACGAGCGCCTACGCAGACGGCACAGTCGATGCCAACGGCGTGCTGCACGGTAATCTGTACATTCAGGGCACCGGTGATCCGAAGCTGGTGCCTGAAGAACTGATCGATCTGGTGCAGAAGATCCACAAGGCGGGCATTACCGGTATTGACGGCGCCATTGTGCTCGACAAGCGCTATTTCGATCCGTCGACGCGCGACCTGCCCGCGTTCGACGACGACGCCACCGCGCCGTACAACGTCGGGCCCGACCCGCTGCTGTACGCGTTCAAGGCGCTGTCGTTCACGTTGACGCCGTCGCCGGACGGCAGCGTCGCCATCGACGTACTGCCCGCACTCGCGCAGTTGCAGATCGACAACCAGCTGCATGCCACGAACGGACCCTGCCGCGGCGACGCGGCGAGCGCTTCGCCCACGGTTACGCCGCAGCCGAACGGCACCCTGGTGGCCTCCTTCGCCGGCGATTACTCGATGCGCTGCGGCCCGCGCACGATCAACGTGGCGGTGCTCGATCACGCCGCGTTCTTCGCGGGCGGCTTCCTCGCGCTCTGGCAACAGACCGGCGGCACGTTCAGCGGCGCGACCCGCGAGGGTCCGGTGCCGGGGGGCGCAAAACTGGTCGCCACGCATCAGGGGCCGATGCTGTCGGACATCGTTCGCGACATCAACAAGTTCAGCAACAACACGATGGCGCGCAACCTGTTCCTGACGATCGGCGCGACGGAAGAACGGCCGCCCGCCACACCCGCGAAATCGGCGCGCGCGATCGAGGCGTTTTTGCGCCGCGACGCCGTCGACATGCAATCTCTGACGCTCGACAACGGCTCGGGCCTGTCGCGCGACGAACACGTCACCGCGCTCTCGCTCGCCGATCTGCTGCAGCGGGCCAACGCGAGCCCGGTCGCCCAGGTATTCGTCGAGTCGCTGCCGATTGCGGGCGTCGACGGCACGATGCGCAACCGCTTGACCAACCAGGGCGCGGGCGGCAACGCGCACATCAAGACCGGCACCTTGCGCGACGTGCGCGCGATCGCGGGCTATGTGGCATCGGCGGACGGGAACAGCTATGTGGTCGTCAGCCTGATCAACGACCCACATTCCGAAGCCGCGGGCGCCGCGCACGATGCCTTGCTCGAATGGGTGTACCAGGGACCGAATCAGGGATTTACCAGGGTCGCCGCACCCGTCGAAGAACCGCGCAGCAAGCCCAGGAAAAACCCGCAGAAGCGCGCGGGCCATTGAGTATTCCTTCTATAGAACCCGCGCGCCGCGACGCGCCCAAGCGTGTACGCTGTCGGGCAGTGTTTGAGGCGCGCGTAAAACGCAAAGCGTGGCGCACGAGCCGCGCGGCCGTTATGCGCGTGCGGCTCGATCAAACGATAACGACAACGTCCGCCGCGGCAAACGCGGCGATCAGGGACCACGGAGGAAGACACCATGCAATTCGATGCCGAATTGCTGCTGCTCGCCATGGCGCCAGTCTTTCTCGCATGCATCGGCTGGGAGGCGTGGCACCTGCGGCGCAGCCGCCCCGGCGCGCAGCTTTATAGCTGGCGCGACACGCTCTGCAACGCCGCACTCGCGCTGATGCAGCAAGCCGCGGACAAGCTCGCGTGGCTCGCGATCATCCCCGTCTATGCGTTTTTCTACGATCACTACCGCGTTCATACGTGGCCGGCGAGCTGGGTGTCGTTCGTCGTCCTGTTTGTCGCTCAGGATCTGCTCTATTACGTGTTTCACCGTTGCAGCCACCGGGTACGCTGGCTGTGGGCCGCGCATGTCGTGCATCACTCGTCGGAACGGATGAATTTTTCGACCGCGTTCCGCCAGAGCCTGATGTATCCGGTCGCCGGCATGTGGGTGTTCTGGATCCCGCTCGCCGTGCTCGGCTTTCCGCCCAAACAGATTGTGGCGATCGTGCTGATCAATCTCGGCTTCCAGTTTTTCGTCCACACGCAGGCAATCGGCAAGCTCGGCTGGCTCGAATACGTGTTCAACACGCCGTCGATTCATCGCGTGCATCACGCGCGCAACGACCGCTATATCGACCGCAACTACGCGGGCGTGCTGGTGATCTGGGATCGCCTGTTCGGCAGCTTTGTCGAGGAAGATCCACACCACGCGCCGCTGTACGGCATCGTCGAACCGCTGCACACGTATAACCCGGTGAAGGCGACGTTTCACGAATGGCGGTCGATGGCCGCCGATTTCGCGAGCGTGCATGGCTGGCGCAACAAATGGCGCGCGCTGTTTGCCCCGCCCGCGTGGGCTGCTGACTATCACGCGCGTCGCGCAGCCGGAGCCGCGTCATTGGGCGGTGAAACGAGCGTGAACGAAAACCATACGGCGGCGTTTCAAACGACGCGCAGGCCGTAGACGATTCTGTAAGCTGTCGCCACGCCGCCGACGCGGTGGGCGCTGCCTGCAATACATGGCGCAAGGGCCACACATACGAGGAGATGTAGTCAACATGAAACAAACAGCATCGAAGCAGCGCAATTTCGTCCGCGTCACGCAGATCGCCCTCGCCAGTGCCGCGTTTGCACTGCTCGCGGCTTGCGGCGGCGGCAGCGATAACAACAACAACTCGAGCAGCAGCACGCCGCCGGGCGGCGTGACATTGCAGGTCGTGTCGTTCGGCGACAGCCTGTCGGATGTCGGCACGTACGCGCCGGTGATTCAGTCGAGCTTCGGCGGCGGCCGCTTCACGACGAACCCGGGTGAAGTGTGGACCCAGAAAGTCGCGGAGTACTACGGCGGCACGTTGAGCGCAGCGTATGTGGGCGGCTTCGGTCAACCGCTGGTCGCGACGGGCGGGCTCGGCTACGCGCAAGGCGGCTCGGACGTCGTGAACGCCCAAGGCGAAGGTTGGGCACCGAACAACATGGCGGCGACGACCGTGCCGGTGGTCACTCAGGTGGCAAACTACCTGGGCGCCCATGCGAGCTTCAACTCGAACCAGCTCGTGCTGGTGAACGGCGGCGCGAACGACATCTTCCAGTTCTCGACCGCCGCCAATCTGACGGCGCTCGGCGCCGCGCTGCAGACGCAATACCCGCAACTCGTGCAGGCAGGCCTACTGCCGAACTCGCAGGCAGGCCAGGTAAAGTTTATCGCCGGCTACCTGCAGAATCTGGCCAACCCCCAGATCGCGACGGCCGCCGCGCAGCTCGCCGCGCAAATCCAGACCATCGTCAACTCGGGTGCGACCCACGTGGTGGTGTCGACGGTGCCGGACATCGGCAGTACGCCGCAAGGCGTGCAAGCCAACGCAGCCGCGCCTGGCACGGCGGCACTTCTGTCGGGCATCACCGCGGCGTATAACGGCCTGCTGGTCCAGAATCTGACGGTCCGTGGCCTGCTCGGCACGGGCAAGGTCATCGTGGCCGATGCGTTCACGTGGATCGATCAGCAGGTGCCGAACTACCAGGCGCTCGGCTTCACGGTGTCCAACACCGGTACGGCGTGTAACCTGGCGTCGATGGTGACCAACGCAACCGCGTACGCCACCGCCAATCCGGGCGCAACGAACGGGCTGACCCCGGCGCAGTACGGCTCCCAGTTCGGCTCGTCGCTGTTCTGCTCACCGCAGACCTACACGGTGGCCGGCGCTGACCAGACCTACATGTTCGCGGACCTGGTCCATCCGAGCACGCACTTGCACGCCTTGTTCGCGCAGTACGTTCAGCAGCAGATCGCGGCCACGGGGTTGGGGAAATAAGTTTGAGAGTTGCCGCATAGCGGCTGCAGGATGCGAATCCTGCGAACGCCTGGCTTGCTGGTCAAGCCGGGCGTTTTTTTATCTTTGTTGCGCGCGGTACGCCGATTGAGACAACGGGTTGCGGCGGCGCCAGTGAGCAGGCCGCACTGATCAAGCCGTCCCTCTACCCCTGCGCTTCGAATGCAGCCGCGGCCCGGCCCAGCCGGTCGTTCACAGCGATCCACTCGATCGTGTCCGGCAACTTCTCGATGAGAATCCGGCTCACGTCCGCGCGATCGAGTGCCCTTAGCAGGCCATACAACTCGCGCGCATACACGTGCGGATCTTCAGGCGCGGCAATGAAGTGCACGCCCTCGGCCTGAGCCCACTCCCCCGCTCGGGAAGCACGCGCCACCAAGGCCACGCGTTCATCGCTCCGGCGCGCCGTGAGCAAAATCTGCAACGCATCAAAAGGCAGCAAGGCCAACGGCGTGCGCGGCGCATAGTGCGCCTTCAACGTGCCCGAAGCGCGCGGTGCCGTTGCATCCGAACCGTCGGCCAGACGTGGCGCCTCGCCGAGCACGTCGGCGATATCCTGCGGCGTGACACGCCCCGGCCTTAGCAGCGCCGGAAAGCCGCGCGACAAATCCAGAATCGTCGATTCAATCCCGACATCCGATGCGCCACCGTCCAGCACGTGAATCGCGCTGCCAAACTCGTCGCGCACATGTTGTGCCGTCGTCGGGCTCACGTGGCCGAAGCGATTCGCCGACGGCGCCGCCACGCCGCCATGTCCACCGCGCAACGCACTGAACGCTTCGAGCAAAGCCTGCGCAACCGGATGCGACGGACAACGCAATCCCACCGAATCCTGGCCACCGCTCACTGCTGCATTGATGCGCTCGGCGCGCTTGAGGATCAACGTGAGCGGCCCCGGCCAGAACGCGTCGATCAAACGCTGCGCCTCAGCCGGCAGATGCTCGACCCAGTAGCTTGGATCACCCTGCGGCGCCAGATGCACGATGACCGGATGATTCGCCGGCCTGCCCTTCGCCGCGTAAATCCGGGCGACGGCGTCAGGACTCTCGGCGTCGCCGCCCAAGCCGTACACCGTCTCGGTCGGGAACGCGACCAGTCCGCCGGCATCGAGCAGCGCGGCGGCATGCTCGATCTGCGCGGCGTTCACAGGCAGCGCGCTCGCAGCGGCGTCAGCAGGTTTGCTTTGGTCCGGCATGGCGTGCGCGTCAGCTCGTCAGGATGTGCAGGAGCCGCGCGCAATCGCGGGCAGCCGTGCGGGCTTCCTCGAGCGTCGCAGCCGTGAAGTTCACGTGGCCCATCTTGCGCCCGCAACGTGCTTCTTCCTTGCCATACAGATGCAAGCGCGCCGCCGGCATCGCGGCCACCTCGTGCCACGGCGGCGTGACCGCCGCGCGCTTCGGGCCGTCCGGGAACCACACGTCGCCGAGGATGTTCAACATCACCGCCGGCGAATGCTGGCGCGTGTCGCCCAGCGGCATGCCGGTCATCGCGCGCACCTGCTGCTCGAACTGGCTGGTCGCGCAGGCATCGACGGTGTAGTGACCGGAATTGTGCGGGCGCGGCGCCATTTCGTTGGCGACCAGCGAGCCGTCTTCGAGAATGAAAAACTCGACGCACAGCACGCCCACATAGCCGAGCTTGTCGGCGATCTGCAACGCAGCCTGCTGCGCCTGGGCAAACAGTGTCGGGCTCGCATCCGGCGCGGGGACGATGGTGTGCGACAGCACGCCGTCGCGATGCGTGTTTTGCGCAAGCGGATACACCACCGACGCGCCGCTCGACGCACGCGCGATCAGCGCGGACACTTCGAACTTGAGCGGCAAACGCTTTTCCAGCACGCACGGCACGCCGGCGAGCGACGCATGCGCCTCGCGCACTTCCTCGGCGTTGCGCACGCGGATCTGGCCTTTGCCGTCGTAGCCCATGCGCGCGGTCTTGAGAATGCCGGGCAGCACCGCTTCGAGCTTCGCGTCTTCGAGTGCGGCCAGCGCATCCGACGACTCGATCACCACATGCGGCGCCACCGTCACGCCCGAGGACGCGATAAAGCGCTTCTCGGCGATCCGATCCTGGGCCACCGCGACGCACCGGCCAGCCGGGCTCACGAAGGTGGTTTTGGCAAGGAAATCGAGGCTCGCTGCCGGCACGTTCTCGAATTCGGTCGACACCGCTGCGCATAGGCGCGCGAGTTCGGTCAGCGACGCTTCGTCGTCGTACGCCGCCCGAATGTGGCGATCGGCGACGGCGCCCGCCGGACTGTTTTCGTCCGGATCGAGTACGGCGACGCGATAGCCCATGGCCTGGGCAGCAAAGCAGAACATGCGGCCGAGCTGGCCGCCACCAACCATGCCAAGCCATGCGCCGGGCAGAATCGGTGAAACCGGTGTGTTGTCTGGATTCATCTTAGTGGTCGGTCGCGGCGAGGCGAGTATGCAAACATGCAATACCGCCCGGCCGGGGGTCAGACAGGGGACGTCTAAAAACAATCCGCCATTGCGCTTACAGCGCGGGCAGCACCATTGCGTGGGCTGCTTCGTTCTGGCGCACGCGGAATGCAGCCAGTTTCTCCGCATAGTCGGCGTTCGTGCCGCTCAGGATCGACACCGCGAACAACGCCGCATTCGCCGCGCCCGCTTCGCCAATCGCAAACGTGGCGACCGGTACGCCCTTGGGCATCTGCACGATCGAATGCAACGAATCCACGCCCTTCAGATACTTGCTCGCCACCGGCACGCCGAGCACCGGCACCGTGGTCTTGGCGGCCAGCATGCCCGGCAGGTGCGCCGCGCCGCCGGCGCCCGCGATAATCACGCGGATGCCACGCTCGCGCGCACTTTCAGCATAAGTGAACATCTCGTCCGGCATGCGATGCGCGGACACGACCTTCGCTTCATACGGAACGCCGAATTCCTGCAGAATCGCCACGGCGTTTTTCATCACTTCCCAATCGGAACTGGACCCCATCAGCACGCCGACAACCGGCGCGCCATGCGTATGGGCAGTCTGAACTTCACTCATCTTACGGCTTCCTTTTTTCGAGCGGCGCTAACCGGTTAAGCGAGCTTGTGGCCGGTCAGGCGTTCGAGCGCTTCCTGGTACTTCTCGCCCGTCTTCGTGACGACTTCGTCCGGCAGCTTGGGCGCCGGCGGCTCTTTCTTCCACGGCTGGGTTTCCAGCCAGTCGCGCACGAACTGCTTGTCGAACGACGGCGGATTCGTGCCGACCTGATACTGATCCGCCGGCCAGAAGCGCGACGAATCGGCGGTCAGCACCTCGTCCATCAGATACAGCTGGCCGTGGTTGTCCAGCCCGAATTCGAACTTGGTGTCCGCGATGATGATGCCGCGCGTGGCCGCGTAATCGGCCGCTTCCTTGTACAGCTTGATGGAGATGTCGCGGATCGTGGCCGACAGTTCGGTGCCGATGCGGCGTTCCATCTCGTTGTAGGTGATGTTCTCGTCGTGGTGGCCCATTTCGGCCTTGGCTGCGGGCGTGAAAATCGGCTCGGGCAGCTTTTGCGCGTTCTGCAGGCCCGGCGGCAGTTCCACGCCGCAGACCGAACCGCTTGCCTGGTAGTCTTTCCAGCCGCTGCCGGCCAGATAGCCGCGCACCACCGCTTCGACGAGAATCGGCTCGAGGCGCTTGACCACCACCGCGCGGCCCTTCACCTGCTCAACTTCGTCTGCCGCCACCACGGATTCGGGCGCCTCGCCCGTGAGGTGATTCGGCACCACGTGCTTCAGTTTCTCGAACCAGAAGTTCGCCATTTCGTTGAGCACGCGGCCCTTATTCGGAATCGGCTCGCCCATGATGACGTCGAACGCCGACAGACGGTCGGTCGTGACGATCAGCAACTGGTCGTTGCCGACCGCATAATTGTCGCGGACTTTACCGCGGCCGAGCAGCGGCAGCGAGCGGAGCGTGGATTCGTAAAGGGTAGACATCGTCGTGGTTCGCTAAAAATGGGGCAAAAAGTATGACCGGAACAAAAGGGAAACGCCGTTCCCCGGATGATGCGGGAACGGCGATCTAACGACAACCTGGCCATACGGCCAGGTGTTGAGCCTGCTTATAGCTTAGCGGACGACTTGCGCGAGGTCGCCCGATTTGTACTTCTCCGCGATTTTATCAAGCGAAACCGGCTTGATCTTGCCAGCCTGGCCTTCGCAGCCGAACTGCATGTAGCGCTCGATGCAGATCTTCATCGCGGCTTCGCGCGCCGGCTTCAGGTAGTCGCGCGGGTCGAACTTGTCCGGGTTCGTCGCCATGTAACGGCGGATCGCGCCGGTCATCGCCAGGCGGATGTCGGTGTCGATGTTGATCTTGCGCACGCCGTGCTTGATGCCTTCCTGGATTTCCTCGACCGGCACGCCGTAGGTTTCCTTCATGTCGCCGCCGAACTCGCGGATCTCGGCGAGCAGTTCCTGCGGCACCGACGACGAGCCGTGCATCACCAGGTGCGTGTTCGGAATGCGCTGGTGGATTTCCTTGATGCGGTCGATCGCAGGATGTCGCCCGTGGGCTTGCGCGTGAACTTGTACGCGCCGTGCGTGGTGCCGATGGCGATCGCCAGCGCGTCGAGCTGCGGTCAGCTTGACGAAGTCGGCGGCCTGCTCCGGGTCGGTCAGCAGCTGCTCGCGCGTCATCGTGCCTTCGGTGCCGTGGCCGTCTTCCTTGTCGCCCTTCATGGTCTCGAGCGAGCCGAGGCAGCCGAGCTCGCCTTCGACCGTGACGCCGATCGAGTGCGCCACTTCGACCACCTTGCGCGTCACGTCGACGTTGTAGTCGTAGATGCGATCGTCTTGCCGTCGGCCTCGAGCGAGCCGTCCATCATCACCGGTGAAGCCGAGGCCGATCGCCGCCTTGCAGACCGCCGGGGACTGGCCGTGGTCCTGGTGCGCGACCGTCTTGCCGTCGGCTTCCAGCGAACCGTCCATCATCACGCTGGTGAAACCGCTGCGGATCGCCGCCATGCAAACCGCCGGCGACTGCCCGTGGTCCTGGTGCATCACGACCGGAATGTGCGGATATGACTCGACCGCCGCTTCGATCAGATGACGCAGAAACGCTTCGCCCGCATATTTACGCGCGCCGGCCGAAGCCTGCATGATGACCGGTGCATTGACCTTGTCGGCCGCGGCCATGATCGCCTGCACCTGCTCCAGATTGTTCACGTTGAATGCCGGCAGGCCATAACCGTTTTCGGCGGCATGGTCCAGCAGTTGACGCATTGATACGAGAGGCATGCTGTAACTCCTTAAATTGAAACGAATTCTTTGCCGTCGGCATCTTTTATGGCGATTTTATCGCGACGCAAGCTGCATACCCGTTCGCACATTCCCTAAAGCGCATGTTTCCCGAACGCGCGATTGGAGTCTGTGCGCCGCCTCTCGCGGGGCATGACAACCTGCATCACTCAATCAAGCCTGTGTCGGCCAGAGTTAGCGCTTTAGCTGTCGATCAGAGTTCGCGCCTTAGCGCGTTACTCTGATCCCATGCAAAGCTCTTACTCTGGCCCCACGCACAGCGCGCCGATCGTGCAGTCTCCTGCTCATCATCCTTGCAATCAATACGGCTCGCCAACCCGTACGATTTTCAGCGTGTTCGTTCCGCCGGCCTGGCCCATCGGCTCGCCGACAGTCAGCACCACCATGTCGCCACGCGACGCGTAACCCTTGCTGACCACGGTTTCCAACGCCTGCTGCAACGCGGTGTCGCGGTCGGTGTTGGTGTCGAGATGCAGCGAGGTCACGTTGCGATACAGCGCCATGGCCCGCTCACTGCCGACGCGCGGCGTGAGCGCGAAAATCGGCACGTGAGTCCAGTGACGCGACATCCACAGCGCGGTCGAGCCCGATTCGGTCAGCGCCACAATCGCCTTCGCGCCGAGGTGGAACGCCGTGAACAGCGCGCCCATGGCGATCGACTGGTCGATGCGGGTGAACGTGCGGTCGAGGAAATCCTTGTCCAGTTCCGACTGTTCCGACTTCTCGGCTTCGACGCAGATGGCCGCCATCGTTTCGATGGTTTGCACCGGGTACTTGCCCGCCGCCGATTCCGCCGACAGCATCACCGCATCCGTGCCGTCGAGCACGGCGTTCGCAACGTCCGACACTTCGGCGCGGGTCGGCACCGGTGCGTGGATCATCGACTCCATCATCTGGGTCGCGGTGATCACGAACTTGTTCGATTCACGCGCCATGCGAATCATGCGCTTTTGCAACGCGGGCACCGCGGCATTGCCCACTTCCACGGCCAGATCGCCACGCGCGACCATGATGCCGTCCGATGCGTCGAGAATGCCTTGCAGCGCCGGAATCGCTTCCGCGCGCTCGATCTTCGCGATCATCTTCGGCTTGATGCCGTAAGGCGCGCCGGCGATATTCGCGAGCTGACGGGCCATTTCCATGTCGGTGGCGTTCTTCGGGAACGAGACCGCGACGAAATCGACGCCGAGCGACATCGCCGTGCGGATGTCTTCCATGTCTTTCGCGGTCAGCGCGGGCGCCGACAGGCCGCCGCCCTGGCGGTTGATACCCTTGTTATTCGACAGCTCGCCGCCGATCTTGACGATCGTGTGGATTTCGCTGCCGATCACGCGTGCCACGTTCAGCACAATCAGGCCGTCGTTGAGCAACAGTACGTCGCCCGGTTTCAGATCGCGCGGCAGGTCTTTGTAGTCGAGGCCGGCACGCTCTTCGTTGCCGAGTTCGCACTCGGCGTCGAGGATGAACGGCTCGCCGGCCACGAGCATGATCTTGCCGTTTTCGAATTTGCCGACCCGGATCTTCGGGCCTTGCAGGTCGGCCATGATGGCGACTTCACGGCCGGCCTGGCGGGCCGCCTCGCGCACGAATTCGGCGCGCTGGCGGTGGTCGTCGGCGGTGCCGTGCGAGAAATTGAGCCGCACCACATCCAACCCTGCCTGAATCATTTGCAGCAGGATTTCCGGCGTGCTGGAAGCCGGTCCGATGGTAGCGACAATCTTGGTGGCGCGATGCATGAGTCTCCTCGTCTGGGTGAGATCGCTGGAATGAGCGCTGCGAGTCGGATGCGGAGGCTGCGCACCGAAAGATGCTGCCAGGGGCTGCGCGCCGGTTGAAACCAGCGTCGCTTTATAGGGTGAGGCGGTATTCGACACCAGCACGGGGGGTGCGGGTGGGGGTGCGAGCGCAAGCTCTTCGTCGGGGAGTTCTGCCGGCGATTGGGCGGTTTGTCCGCTGGACAATTCCGCCGTCTCACGGGCAGTGGTCAACTCCGCGAGCGCGAGAGGCGCCCCGGATTCTTCGTGTTGCTGCGCATTGGCGATCGCGGCATCCAGGATCACCGCAGCCGTGCTCGCCGCGGCCGGAGTGGCTGCGGACCGCTTTGCGCGCTCCCCCGCCTCTGCTGCCTGGGTGTTGCGCGGCGACTTGCTGCCGCGCGCTTTTGCAGACTTTGTCATGGGGGAGCGCGTCGCCACGTTAAGCCCGCGATTCCAGAACTTCGACGGCGGGTAGCTTCTTGCCCTCGAGGAACTCGAGGAAGGCGCCGCCGCCCGTCGAGATATAGCTGACCCTGTCGTGGATGCCGTACTTGGCGATGGCCGCGAGCGTGTCGCCGCCACCTGCAATCGAGAATGCCGACGATTTGGCGATCGCGTCAGCCAGCGTCTTCGTGCCGTTGCCGAACTGGTCGAATTCGAACACGCCAACCGGCCCGTTCCACACGATGGTGCCGGCTTTTTCCAGTTGCGCGGCCAGCAGTTTGGCCGTCTCCGGTCCGATGTCGAGGATCAGGTCGTCGTCCTGTACGTCAGCCACGGCCTTGACTTCAGCCTTGGCGGTCGGCGAAAACTCCTTGGCCGTGACCACGTCGGTCGGGATGGGCACCGAGGCGCCGCGCGCCTTGGCCGCGTCGATGATGGCTTTGGCTTCGTTGACCAGATCGGCTTCGGCGAGCGACTTGCCGATCTTCAGACCCGCGGCCAGCATGAACGTGTTGGCAATCCCGCCGCCCACGATCAGTTGATCGACCTTCTCGGCGAGCGACTTCAGAATGGTCAGCTTGGTGGACACCTTCGAGCCGGCGACGATCGCCACCAGCGGGCGCTTCGGCGCGCCGAGCGCGCTGCCGAGCGCATCCAGTTCAGCCGCCAGCAGCGGACCGGCGCATGCCACCGGCGCATACTTCGCGATGCCATGCGTGGTGGCTTCGGCGCGGTGCGCGGTGCCGAACGCGTCGTTCACGTAGACATCGCAGAGCTTCGCCATTTTCTGCGCGAGTTCGTCGGAGTCTTTCTTTTCGCCCTTGTTGACACGGCAGTTTTCCAGCAGCACGACCTGGCCCGCGGCAACGTTGACGCCGTTTTCAACCCAGTTGGCGACCAGCGGCACGTCGCGGCCCAGCAGTTCTGCCAGACGCTTCGCGACCTGCGCGAGCGAGTCTTCCGGTTTGAAATCGCCTTCGGTCGGACGGCCCAGATGCGATGTGACCATCACGGCGGCGCCCGCGTCCAGCGCGGCCTTGATCGCCGGCACGGAGGCGCGGATGCGGGTGTCTTCGGTGATGTTGCCTTGATCGTCCTGCGGCACGTTCAGATCGGCGCGGATGAACACGCGTTTGCCGGAGAGGTTGCCTTCGGCGATCAGATCAGAGAGACGCAATACCTTGTTCATGGGCGTTTGTGTGCGAGTTGATGAGAAGGCGGTGGCGGACGACGCACTGGGGGCCTCGCGCGGCAACTCCGGCGCTTTGGCACAGCAGCGGCTCCACTGACTCGGGCGCCGGCGGCTCGCGCCGCGGCTCTCGCGCCATGCAGCGGCGCGCTTATCCCGGAAACAGCCATTTTAACTGATCCACACTCCCTTCTGACCCGCCGCGCGGCGAATGTCCCGTATTTGATGAACGCAGCGCGGAATGCGCCGCGCATGTCGCAACGCAACATTTTCTGCCGCATCAATCACACAAAGACGCGCAGCAACGTAAATACGATCATTCCAACAATAATCGTGCCGACCATGCTGCGCCGCCACAAAAACCACCCAAGCCCCGACAGCGCCGCATAAAACTCGTGATTCGATGGCGCGAACGAGAGGCCGTCGGGCGTTGCCAGCACATCGGGTAACACGACGGCCGCAAGCGCCGCAGCCGGCGCGTAGCGCAGCATCTTTTGCACGCGCGCGGGCAGAATCGTGCGCTCACCGCCAATCAGAAACATTGCGCGTGTCACCGCCGTGACAACGGTCATGCCAAAAATGGCGAGCCAGATTTGCGTGGACGTCATGGTGAATCTCCGGCGCGGTTACGGATGCGGCGCAAGTCGGCGCGCTCGACCATCAGATCGGCGGCGCTGCCGGCGACGATCGCCGCGATCACCGCCAGCGGGAGCGCGAGACGGTAAGGCAGATCGAAGGCGAGCAATGACACCACGCCGGCGACGCTGACCGCGACCAGCGTAGAGCGCGTGGCAATCGCCGAGACCATGATCGGCAACAGCGCCAGCGTCCCCGCCAGCGCAAGACCCCAGTTATCCGGAATCAGGCTCGCCAGCAGAATGCCGACGATCGACGAGACCTGCCACGACAGCCAGCTGCAGACCGCCATGCCCCAGAAGTACGCCTCCTTGCCCGGCACGTAGCCGGTCTGGAAGCTTTTCTTCTGGAACAGCAGATAGATCACGTCGCCGTTGAAGTAGCCGAGCACGATGCGCCGCCACATCGGCAAATAAGAAAAATGCGGCGCGAGGCCGGCGCTGAAGATCACGAAACGCGTATTGACCATCGCCGCCGTGAGCAGCACGGTCCAGATCGGCAGCTTGGCCGCCAGCAGCGGCAACACCGCCAGTTGCGACGAACCGGCGTAGCACAGCAGCGACATGGTGAGCGCTTGCGGCAGCGTGAGCACGGATTTGCTCATCGCAATGCCGGTCACGAGGCCCCAGGAGAAAATCGCCATCAGCGTGGGCGAGTAGTCGCGCGCACCCTCACGAAGGGCACGGCGATCGGTATCTGAGAGGCGAGCAAGCATGAGGTGAAACGCGTTGGCGCAAAAGGCGCCCGCAGAGAAGGGGAGTCGGCGCCAGGTCATCAAGCACCCGCTGGCGCATCCGGATTTGAATTATGCGTGCGCCGAATTATAGCGCCCGACATGCGGCCAAATGCCCGTTCCTTGTGCAAAAGACGCTAAAATAACGCTCTTCGCAAGACCTCACAAGAAAACGCGGGGCCGTCCTCACGTTTTCCACCTCGCAGGAAGTCCCCCGGGATTGTCCTCTCGAGGGCCTGGCGCGAAGCGTCAGGTTGAGGGGCACTCATAACCGCACCGCTGGAGAATCGTATGTCAATGGCCGACCGCGACGGCAAGATCTGGATGGATGGCAAGCTCATCGACTGGCGCGACGCCAAGATCCACGTGCTCACCCACACGCTGCACTACGGCATGCGGCGTCTTCGAAGGCGTGCGCGCCTACAAGACGGCTGATGGCGGCACCGCGATCTTCCGCCTGCAGGAGCACACCAAGCGCCTGTTCAACTCGGCCAAGATCCTGCGGATGGACGTGCCGTTCGACCACGAAACGCTCGCCGCCGCGCAACGCGAGGTGGTCCGCGAGAACAAGCTCGAATCCTGCTACCTGCGCCCGATCATCTGGGTCGGCTCGGAAAAGCTCGGCGTGTCGGCCAAGGGCAACACCATCCACGTGGCGATCGCCGCGTGGCCGTGGGGCGCCTATCTCGGCGAAGACGGCCTGAAGAAGGGCATCCGCGTCAAGACCTCGTCCTTCACCCGCCATCACGTCAACGTCTCGATGATGCACGCGAAGGCGTCCGGCTGGTACATGAACTCGATCCTCGCCAACCAGGAAGCCACCGACGACGGCTACGACGAAGCGCTGCTGCTCGACGTGGACGGCTACGTGTCGGAAGGCTCGGGCGAAAACTTCTTCCTCGTGAACAACGGCAAGCTGTACACGCCCGACCTGTCGTCGTGCCTCGACGGCATCACGCGCGACACGGTCATCACGCTGGCGAAAGACGCGGGCATCGAAGTGATCGAAAAGCGCATCACGCGCGACGAGGTCTACACCTGCGACGAAGCCTTCTTCACCGGCACCGCCGCCGAAGTCACGCCGATCCGCGAACTCGACAACCGCACGATCGGCGCGGGCGCGCGCGGCCCGATCACCGAGAAGCTGCAAGCCGGCTTCTTCGACATCGTGAACGGCAAGAGCGAGAAGTACGCGCACTGGCTGACCAAGATCTAACGCGCGTTGCGCGCCGCACGCGCGCAACGCACGAACCCTGCATACAACGAGAAAGTCCTCATGAGCGAAATCAAGGAAATGCCGCTGGTCGAACTGTCGGCAAAAGATCTGCCGGCGTACTGCCCGAACCCGGCCATGCCGCGCTGGAGCGCGCATCCGCGCGTGTTTATCGACGTCACGCACGGCGAAGCGCGCTGCCCGTACTGCAGCACGCGCTACAAGCTGCGCGACGGCGAAGTGGTCAAGGGTCATTGACCGCTGATCGCTGAGCGCCATTCCGTACCGGCCGCGCGCCACGCCGCTCGCGGCTTTTTCCCATTTACCACTCTGAACGCCACGCGCATGGCGCGCACGGCGTTTCGTTTCGACACCGGACACCCACCCTGATGCGTCGCGCGTTGGTTATCGCACCGAACTGGATCGGTGACGCATTGATGGCGCAGCCGCTGTTTGCGCGCCTCGTGAAATTGCATCCGCGCATCGTGATCGATGCGGTCGCGCCCTCGTGGGTCGCGCCCGTGCTCGAACGGATGCCCGAGATCCGCGACGTCTACGCCACCGACCTCGCACACGGCAAGCTGCAAATGCTGCGCCGCTGGCAACTGTCGAGCGACTTGCGCGACGTCGGTTACGACGCGGCCTATGTGCTGCCGAATTCCCTCAAATCGGCGCTGATTCCGTGGATGGCGGGTATTGCGCTGCGCATCGGCTATACCGGCGAAAGCCGCTATGGCCTGTTGAACGTGCGTCACGCGAATCCGCGCAAGGACGAGCGCCCGCCGATGGTCGGCCATTACGCCGCCCTCGCCTACGCGCCCGGCGCCAAAGTCCCCGATGACCTGCCCATGCCGCGGCTCGATGCCGACCTGAACGAAGCGTCGCGAGTGTCGGCGCGCTTCAATCTGGACACGCGCGTGCCACTGGTGGTGTTCTGCCCGGGCGCCGAGTACGGCCCGGCCAAGCGCTGGCCGCCGGAGCATTTTGCCTCGCTCGCGCAGATGGTCGGTCAGTCTTTCCCGTATACGCAAATCGTCGCGCTCGGCTCGCCGAAAGACGCGCCGCTGGCCCAGGCGATCGCCGAAAAAGCGCCGAACGTGCGGAACCTGTGCGGTCAGACCGCGTTAGGCGAAGCGTGCACATTGATCTCGCGCGCCAATGCCGTCGTCACGAACGATTCCGGCCTGATGCACGTGGCCGCCGCGCTGCGCCGGCCGCTGGTGGCCGTGTATGGGTCGACCGATCCGCGCCACACCCCGCCCTTGTCCGAGCTTGCGAAGGTACAATGGCTTCATCTCGAATGCAGCCCCTGTTTTGAGCGCGAGTGTCCGCTCGGTCATCTGAACTGCCTGAAGCAGCTGAGCGCAGAGCAGGTATTTGGCGATTTGCGCGGCATGCTGCTCGCGCAACGCTGAACCAACTGACACTTGCACGCAACACCGCACGCACCTGAGCGCGTTGCGTCATGTTCGCGCCTTGAGGCGCGGGCATTCTCGCGCTCAGGCCTGATTGTCCGGTGCACCGGACTGTCCCGCCGACCGCTGCCCCGCAACCGCGCGCCGCGCACAAGAGACCGACGAGCCATGCCACGTTTTGCCCATATCTTCGAAGCCGCCGCCGACACGCTGAATGCCTATTACCAGGCAGTCGCCGAGGTGAATATCGACAGCTTGATGGGCCTGTGGATCGACGAGGAGTTCGTGAGCTGCATCTGTGCGGACGGCTCGCACCTGCACGGCCTCGACAGTATTCGCGCCGGTTTGCAGACTCAGCTCGAAGCGGCGCGGATTTCGATCGAACCGCTCGATATCCGCGTATATGACAGCCTCGGCACTGTGGTCTACGCCATTGCCGAAGCGCATCGCCCGGCCGATCAAACCGCCACGCCGACCATGGTGTTCACGACCTACGTCATGGTCCACGAACGCGGCGAATGGCGCATTGCACATATCCACGCGAGTGCGATGCCGAACGAAACCGCCAGCCAGTTCGCCGCTAAGATGCGACATGGTCAGGGAGCGCTGCACTGACGCGCCTTGGGTTTCACCTTTCTGTACCGGCGCAGGTATGAGTACCACGCACAAATTCGTTTCTTCCGGCGCGGCGCGCAGTTCGGCTGCCGTCGAGGCCACTGTCGAGCTGCTCTACCGGGCGCCGCTCTGGTTGCCGAACCGGCATATCCAGACCATCGTCCCGTCGCTGTTCGCGCGCCGTCCGGCGGTTGCCTTCCGGCGAGAACGTTGGGACACGCCTGACGGCGACTTCATCGATCTCGACTGGGTGGTGCATGACGGCCAGTCCGCCGACACATCCGGCGCAGCCGTTGCACCACAGATTCCCTCGAACGACGCCCCACTCTTCGTGCTGTTTCACGGCCTCGAAGGCAGTTCCGCTTCGCACTATGCGTCCTCGCTGATGGCGGCCGCGCGCGAATACGGCTGGCATGGCGTGGTGCCGCATTTTCGCAGTTGCAGCGGAGCGCTCAACTTGATGCCGCGCTTCTATCATCTCGCCGACAGCAACGAAGTCGACTGGGTGCTGCGGCGGCTGCGCGCGGCGCATCGCGGGCCGATCGTGGTGGCGGGCGTCTCGCTGGGCGGCAATGTGCTGTTGCGCTGGCTTGGCGAGCGGCGTGAAGATGCGGCATCGGTGGTGTCGGCCGCGGCCGCGATTTCCACGCCGATCGACGTGCACGCCGGCGGCCGGGCGTTGTCGCAGGGTTTCGGCATGATCTATACGCGCAGCTTCCTGAAGACGCTGAAGCACAAGGCCGAGCAGAAGCTGGCGCAGTTTCCCGGCCTGTTCGATCGCGACGCCATGCTGGCGAGCCGCACCATGTACGAGTTCGACAATGCGGTTACGGCGCCGGTGCACGGCTTTCGCAATACTGACGATTACTGGAGCAGCGCGACCACGCGGCCGCTGCTGCCCGAGATTGCTGTGCCAACGCTCGTGCTGAACGCGCGCAACGATCCGTTCCTACCGAGCGAAGCGCTGCCGTCGCGGCACGAGGTGTCTGCCATGGTGGAACTCGATCAACCCAGGCACGGCGGGCACGCCGGCTTTATGACCGGGCCGTTTCCGGGGCGTATCGACTGGTTGTCGCGGCGGGTGCTTGGCTATCTGGAGCGGTACGTCGATCATGGATGACATTGTCAAGCAGGCGCTGGCCAAGTGGCCGAATGTACCGAGTTGCACCGGGTGGTTGATGCTCGATCGCCGTGGTGTCTGGCGCATGAGAGACGAGGCGGCGCAGGCTAGCGGGTCGCTTGGCGAGCCCATTCGACATGAAGCGTTGCTCGGGTTCATCAACCGGAATTACGACGCCGACGAGATCGGGCAGTGGTTTTTCCAGAATGGCCCGCAGCGGGTTTACGTTGAATTGGGTTATACGCCTTGGGTGGTGAGGTTATTCGCCGACGTCGGCGGTTCGCTTTCACTGACTGACCAGGCCGGCGCGGTTTTCGAGCCCTCGGCGGTGTTTGTCGACGATGAAGGCGGAATTCTGTTTGCTGATGGTTCGGTTCCACCGCGGGTGGCGGCTTTGCATGATCACGATCTGGGGGTGTTTTCCGAACATGCTGAGTTGGCTGACGATGGCGTCAGTGGGGGCTTTTTGTGGCGGGGTGTGAGGTTGCCGTTGCAGGCATTGCGGCGCGAGGATGTGGCGGCACGGTTTGGGTTTGTCGTCAGTCCGGCTGAAGGACAAAAAAGCCACTAGCCTTTCTCGTCAAGCCGCTCCTCCCGATAGCGGCTCTCCATCTCATGTAGCCGGGCATCGACAGTAGCAAGATCGTAGTATCCGATCGCCTTCAAATCCCGAGCCTCCTTGAGCTGCCTAATGGCCGAAGGCCAGGCGCCCTCGAGCGCAAACTTCTCAGCCAACGCCCGATGCTGCGTCAACGCATCCCCTGTCCCCGCGCTCGCCTGCGCGAGATACAACCACCAGGCCGGCTGATCCGGCTGCACCCGCGTCTCTTTCAACGCCAGCGCCTGCGCGTCCGCGAAGCGCTTGAGCGTCAGCAATGTGCGGATATGCATGTCAATCGCCGCATTCGACTGCGGCCAGCGCTTCTGCGCGACCTCGGCAAGCCGCGCCGCTTCATCATTGCGTCCGGCGCGTCGCGCGATGTCGGCGGCAAGCACATCCAGACTCGGTGAACTGCGCGCCGCGCCGCCCTCGCTGCGCTCGCCCGCAGCAAACGCGGCGCGCGACGAAGCCAGCGACGCCACCGCGTCGTCGTAGCGCTCAAGCAGCATCTGACCATACGCAATGCCGTACCAGTTCGCGGCAACGTTCACCGCGGTACGGTCCTCGATCTCGGAATGCAGCCGCGAGACTTCATCCGCGTAGTCGCTGCGCGAATTGTCCTGCAGCAGGCGCGCCCGTGCCCGCACAAAGCCATATTCGGACGTCTGATGCGGCTGCCGATATGGCGCGCGGCGTGCACGGTCCTCCATGTCGGCAATCCGCTCGCCGGTCAGCGGGTGAGTGCGCGCATAGGCCGGGATGCCCGTGTCGCTCATCGCCGCACGATCGAGCCGGCCGAAAAACGTCGTCATCGCGTACGGGTCATAGCCGGCGCCGGCAAGCAGCAGAAAGCCGACGCGGTCGGCTTCATGCTCGGCGGAGCGCGAGAAGCGCAACTGGTTGTCGACGGCGTACGCCTGGCCGCCAATCGCGATCGCGCCGCCGAGGTCGCCGCTATGCGCAAGCACGCCCGCCAGCACGCCGAACAACATCGCGGCGAGCGCGGCATAGGTGCTGTGCTCGCCGGTCGTGATCATGCGCGAAATATGCCGCTGCAGCACGTGCCCCATCTCGTGACCCAGGACCGACGCGAGTTCCGATTCGGTCTGCGTCGCCACGATCAAACCGGTGTTCACGCCGATAAAACCACCCGGTAGGGAGAAAGCGTTGATCTGCGCGTCGCGCACCGCGAACAGTTCGAAGTCCGGCCGATAGCCGCCGATATATTGCGCGCTGGCCGCCGCAGCAAGCTTCGCGGCGACCGAATTCAGGTAGTCGCGCACCAGCCAGTCGTCGAGATAATCGGGATCGCGGCGCAATTCGCGCATCACGCGCTCGCCGAGCTTGCGTTCGGCCTGTGGCGTCAGCGAACTGGAGCCGCCATTGCCGAGATCGGGCAGTTGCTGGGTGACGATCGGTGCGCGCCAGCTGGTGTTCGCGCCGGAATTCCCCGAGAAGCGGCTCTGCGCACCGCCATAGACGCCGAATACGCCTTGCGCGATGTCTGGCGGCACGATCGGATCGGCATAGGAGTCGAGCGAGCCCGTTTCCAACGGCAATTCCCCGGGCTGCATGTTGAGTGCGACGCTCGACGAAGCATGCGATTGCGCGAACGCGCCCGGCGGCACGGCGAGCGCAATGGCCAACAACGCAGCAAGAAACCGTTTCGGACGCATCGTGAGGTCGTTTGCACGGAGTCGAAAGGCGACGCCCGCCGCTCGGACTAAGATAGCGGGCATGCAGCAATTGTAGTCAGTCGCCGTCGCGATTCGGGCGATTCCGGTGCCTCAACCGCGAGATATGTTCCAGCGGCGCGGCGGCCGCGGCAGCCTCAAGTCCCGTTGACTGACGCGTATCGCCACGCTGCTATGATAGGCGCCCTCTGAAGGAGCCCAAGCATGCCTGAACTGACACATTTCGACGCCGCCGGCCAGGCGCATATGGTGGACGTCGGCAGCAAGCAGGAGACCAAACGCATCGCTGTCGCGCGTGGCTCGATCCGCATGCTGCCGGACACGTTCGCGCTGATCCGGGACGGCAACGCCAAAAAAGGCGACGTGATCGGCATCGCGCGGATCGCCGCGATTCAGGGCGCCAAGCGCACCGCCGATCTGATCCCGCTATGTCATCCGCTCGCGCTCACCCGCGTGAAGGTGGATTTCGAGCTCGATGAAACGCTGCCCGGCGTGCATTGCACGGTGCAGGTGGAAACGCTCGGGCGCACGGGTGTGGAGATGGAAGCGCTAACCGCCGTGCAGGTCGGGCTGCTGACGGTGTACGACATGTGCAAGGCGGTGGATCGGGGGATGACGATTACTGATGTGAAAGTGCTCGAGAAGCACGGCGGGAAGTCGGGGGATTGGGTGGCGGCTTGATGACGGCGGCTGCCATCGCCCCCGCTCCCCTGCTACGGCGCGAGAAAGACAGCGCGACTCAATCGTCGTCGCTGTCGTCGTCCTGATTGACGTCGCTCGGCGGCAGGCCATAGCGCTTTTCAAGCTCCGCCTTGAAACCGGTCAGCGTCTTTTGCTCGTCGCACAGTTCGTACAGGTAGCCCAACTGCGACGGCCAGTCCTTTAATTCCTGGGCAAAAATCTTCAGACGCTCGACGGTGTCGAACGCTCCAGCCGTATCGCCACTCAACGCCTGCAGCACCGCATAACGGCGCAATACGGTTTCGCCCGGCAGCAGCGCAATCGCCTGCTTGTGCATCGCGAGCTTGTGTTGCAGATCCATCGAATTCATCGGCAGCAGCGTCGCCATACCGTATTCGCCCCACGCCTGGAACAGGAACGACGGGTCCGCGCGATATTGTTCGGCCGGACGCGAGCCGTAATACAGCACCTCGGCGCGGGCGTAATCGCGATATACCGGATAGAGCGCCGCCAGTCCGCCAAACACCACGGCAACGAACACGCCAAACGACAGCCGGCCGGGCACGAGCCGCAGCGGCCGTGTTTCCAGCAGACCGAACACGAACATCGCCGGCAGCAAAAAGAACATGTACTGCTGCGGATACTCGACCAGCGCATGCATCACCAGCACGCCAATCAGCGCAATGCCGAACACGCGCGCGGAGGTATGCGGCGCGCGCAACACCCGCACCAGCCAGCCGATCAGGCCGATCAGCACAATTGCGAGGCCGATCAGGCCGGTCTTCGCCAGCAGATCGATGAAGATGTCATGCGAGTTGTTGGCAATCTCTACGCCGCCAAGCGTTCTCGCATAGTCGTACTGGTAGCTCGGAAATTCGCCCCAGCCCACACCCAGCAGCGGGTGCGTCCTGAACATCGTCCAGCCGTATTTCCACAGTGCAAGGCGTGGCGCAATCTGGCCTGCGTCCTTGAAGCGTTCGGCCGCGGATTGCCCGAGCTCCAGGTGGTAGTGCACGTTGGCCCAGCGGATCAATGCGTTGACCACAAAAAACAGTACTGCCAGCACGATTGGAATCAGCCAGTCGCGCTTACTGCGCCGCAGAAGCGACTGGTTGCGGGTCTGCGCAAACGCCATCCAGAAACCCGCCACCACGATCACGCCCATTTGCAGCCACGGGCCGCGCGACACGGTCAGCGCCAGGCCAACCGCAAAAATGGTCGAAACAAGCAGCCAGATGCTGACCGCGATGCGGCGCGTCTGCACGAGAAACAGCGCCCCAGCCATCGCGAACGCGATATAGGTGGCAAGGTGATTCGCCTGCGCCATATTGCCGAACGGCCGACGCTCGACGGTCACGTTATAGGCCACAACCAGCGGCGAAACGCGTGTTTCGAGGTGAAACAGCTGGATCACCTGACAGAAAACCGCAAACAGGCCGCCAACGATCAACGCGCCAGCCGCCCAGCGCAGCGCTGTTTCATTGAGCTTGGCGCGTGTGAAACCGTAACCGGCGTGCGTCGCCATGAACCCGGCCAGCAGATAACCACCGCCGAGCCAGTTCATCGACGGCTGCATCACCGGCAACAACACCGACTGCGCCACCAGCACCAGCCCGAACAGCAGCGGCACCAGCCCGACAACCGGTGACGCAAACGCAATGCGCGGCCTCGCGCTGGACACCAGCAGCACGACGCCCGCACCGGTCAGCAGATACAGCGCGAGCGCGGTGAATTCAGCGTAGAAAGTGGGAATTGGATACGTGTGGTTGACGATTGCATACGGCAGCACCAACGCGAGAGCCAGCAAAATGAAAGACAGATAGCGTGCAAAAGGGGTGGGCATCGAGTAACCGGTGGGCGTCAGCAACCGGCGCACTATACAAAAAAATTCTCCTGCTGTGCGCCGGCCGGGCCGAAATATCCAGAAAATCAGCCTTTTACGCTCGAATGATTGCCCGATCCATCGATCATGCGCGGCACTCCGGCGGTGCCAGGTTCGAGGGCAAGGTTGGCGCATCGGCGGGTGCGGGTCCGGCGCCCGGTGCGGGCAGTGACGAGGCCGCCTTGCCGCCGGCGAAACATTCCCAGGTGACCGCGCCGGGCTGCGCGGAGCTCTTGCTCAACGCTATCCGCGCGGTGGGCGCGTCGATATTGTCCGGCACCGACGGCACCAGCGTCAGAGTGTTCGAACCGGCCGGCGACACGCGAGTCGAGAAAGCGACGGTGATTTGCCCGGTGTCGTCGTCGACGTGAATCGACTCGACGTTGCGAGTGGCAGGCGGCGATGCATAGCCGCCGCCAAACGCGTTGCCACTCGCGGCGTTTTCAGACACAGCAAGGCGCGCGGACGCCGCCAGCGACAAGCCCTCGCCCACACGGCTGCGGGCCAGATAGTCCTGATACGCGGGAATGGCGTAGGCGGCAATCACGCCGACAATCGCCAGCACGATCATCAACTCGATCAAGGTGAAGCCGAAGCCAAGGCGACGGCAGGCGCGTGCGAGCCGCGCAGGCCAGCGCGCACACCGCAACGCGGCGCATTTGGACGGCGATTGCGAATAAGGTGAATACGGCAAGGTAACGATCATCGGCAGGCTCCTGAAACAAAAAAACGCCTGCCCCACGGATCGGGGACAGGCGTTTTTATCGTAGCGAGCGGTGTTCGTTTCACACAGTCAGCCAGATGGCTAACGTTGTAGTTGGCACTGCAGTTGAGGTTGCAGCGCCGCGTGCACGCGCCTCAGGTTCTCGCGGCCGCGCGGTTCGCGTTGCGGCGCTTGAGCAGATAGCCGAGCACCACAACGAACACGGCGCCCGCAATGCTCATGCCGTATTCGGCTACCGGCGAATCCAGGATCGGCCAGCGGTCGCCGGCGGGGTCGTTGACGATCAAGCCGCCGGCAATCCAGCCCAGCAGCGCGGCGCCGAGCGTAATGACAATCGGAAAGCGGTCGAGCAGCTTGAGCACCAACTGGCTGCCCCACACGATCAGCGGAATGCTCACCACGAGGCCAAAGATCACCAGCGCGAGACGGTGCTCCGGATCGGCCGCTTCGGCTGCGCCGGCGATCGCGATCACGTTGTCGAGGCTCATCACCGCGTCGGCGACGATGATGGTCTTGATCGCCGACATCAGCTTGTCGGCCGGCTTCACGTTCTCATGGACGTCATGCGCGGGCGCCATCAGACGCACGCCGATCCACAACAGCAGCAGACCGCCGGCAAACTTCAGCAGCGGCACATCGAGCAGCGCCACCGCGAACGCGATTAGCGCGACGCGCAACAAAATCGCGCCGGCCGTGCCCCACAACACGCCTTTGGTGCGTTGGTCGGGCGGCAGGTTGCGGCAGGCGAGCGCAATCACAACGGCGTTATCGCCACCCAGCAGGATGTCGATGACGATGATCTGGATGACTGCGCCCCAATGCAGGGTGGCGAAGAACTCGAGCATGAACGAAAGAATAAGAAGAAATCGAATGCGCGGCCCCAAAAAAAGCGGGGGAGTTAAAAACTCCCCCGCTTTTCAGGACCGCACGCTTGCGAAAGGACTCCGTAAGCGTATCAAAAAACGCGCTGTAAGAGCCGCGAATTTCGATTTACAGCATCGCCTTCAGAAGACGCGCCATTTCCGACGGGTTCTTCGTGACCGTGATACCGCAGGCTTCCATGATTTCCAGCTTCGCTTCGGCCGTATCCGCACCGCCCGAGATCAGCGCGCCGGCGTGGCCCATGCGCTTGCCCGGAGGCGCCGTAACGCCGGCGATGAAGCCAACCACCGGCTTCTTCATGTTGTCCTTGATCCATTCAGCGGCATTCGCTTCGTCCGGACCGCCGATCTCGCCGATCATGATGACGGCGTCCGTATCCGGATCGTCGTTGAACATCTTCATCACGTCGATGTGCTTCAGACCGTTGATCGGGTCGCCGCCGATACCGACTGCCGACGATTGGCCCAGGCCGATCGCCGTCAATTGGCCGACTGCTTCGTACGTCAGCGTGCCCGAACGCGACACGACGCCGATGCGGCCCTTGCGGTGGATGTGACCCGGCATGATGCCGATCTTCAGTTCGTCCGGCGTGATCGTGCCCGGGCAGTTCGGTCCGAGCAGCAGCGTCTTGCGGTTTTCGGCGCGCATACGGGCCTTGAGCTCGATCATGTCACGGACAGGAATGCCTTCCGTGATACAGATTGCGAGATCCAGATCGGCTTCGACCGCTTCCCAGATCGCAGCAGCAGCGCCTGCCGGCGGCACGTAAATCACCGACACGGTCGCGCCCGTTTCAGCCTTGGCTTCAGCGACGCTTGCGTAGATAGGAATGCCTTCGAAGTCTTCGCCGGCGCGCTTCGGGTTCACGCCCGCAACGTACGCTTCACGACCGTTTGCATATTCACGGCAAGCACGCGTGTGGAACTGACCGGTCTTGCCGGTGATGCCCTGCGTGATGACCTTCGTGTCTTTGTTAATCAGAATCGACATGTATTGACCTCTGTTCGTTTGGCGTCGCGCGATTGCGCCGCGCGGCGGGATGTTCCCCGCCCGCGTCGCTCACGCGCCGCCATTCGTAATCCTGGTTAATTCTGGCTCAATGGCTCACTGAGCGCCCAACTGAGCGCGCTCTTTACTTGCCTTGAGCGGCCGCAACGACCTTCTGAGCCGCTTCTTCCATGCTGTCTGCCGCGATGATCGGCAGGCCGGATTCAGCCAGCATCTTCTTGCCCAGGTCTTCGTTCGTGCCCTTCATGCGGACCACGAGCGGCACCTTCAGCGACACAGCCTTCGACGCTGCGATCACGCCTTCCGCGATCACGTCGCAGCGCATGATGCCGCCGAAAATGTTGACCAGGATCGCGGTCAGGTTCGGGTTCTTCAGCATGATCTTGAACGCTTCCGTGACCTTCTCGGTCGTGGCGCCACCGCCCACGTCCAGGAAGTTCGCCGGTTCGCCGCCGAACAGCTTGATGGTGTCCATCGTTGCCATTGCGAGGCCAGCGCCGTTCACGAGGCAGCCGATGTTGCCGTCGAGCGAGATGTAGGCGAGGTCGAACTTCGATGCTTCGACTTCAGCCGGATCTTCTTCGTCCAGATCGCGATACGCGACGATTTCCGGGTGACGGAACAGTGCGTTCGAGTCGAAGTTGAACTTCGCGTCCAGCGCGATGACCTTGCCGTCGCCGGTCAGGATCAGCGGGTTGATTTCGGCCAGCGATGCGTCGGTTTCCCAGAATGCCTTGTACAGGCCCTGCAGGATCGCGCGTGCTTGCGGCAGCGAAGCGGCGGGCACGCCGATCTTCGTTGCGAGCTCGTCGGCTTCGGCGTCTTTCAGACCGGTCGACGGGTCGACGGCGATCTTGTGGATCAGCTCAGGCGTCTTTTCCGCGACTTCTTCGACGTCCATGCCGCCTTCGCTCGATGCCATCACGACGATCTTCTGCGAAACGCGATCGATCACGAGACCGACATACAGTTCCTTCTTGATGTCAGCGCCTTCTTCGATCAGCAGGCGATTCACCTTCTGGCCTTCCGGACCGGTCTGGTGCGTGACGAGCTGCATGCCGAGGATCTGGTTCGAGTATTCGCGAACCTGTTCCAGCGACTTGGCGACCTTCACGCCGCCGCCCTTGCCACGGCCACCCGCATGGATCTGAGCCTTCACGACCCATACCGGGCCGCCGAGCTCTTCCGCGGCCTTGACCGCATCATCCACCGAGAAGACCGGCTTGCCGCGCGGTACCGCGACGCCGAATTTCCGCAGGATTTCCTTACCCTGGTACTCGTGAATCTTCATGCGTGATTCCCTTCAGTCTGAGAGTTGGATTGAACTTCATTTCCGTCGCCGTCGTTCATGCGGGACGCGCCGCCGCCATTGCCTGTCTGGCGGCCCGCCCCGTCGCTAGACGATGGCGCACGCTCCGCTGTTCGCGGTGCGTGGCCATACCAGCGCGGATAAAACTGTTGCACCGCCTCGCCGTCGAAACGCAGCGCGTGGCAGCGTCCCAACTGGAATGGCGGTTTGTCGTTGGAATGCTCGTCTGTGCTGTTAGACGACTCGTTTCCTGAACTCGTGGCCGCGCCCGGTGCGCCCGCATTGGTGTTCCATACGTCGCCGGCGAACGCCTGAATCGCGGCGGTCGGCAGGATCGCGCACAGTTCTGTGAGATGCGTGCAACCGGCCGTGCCGCCCAGCAAACGGGCAGCTTCACGACGGAAGTTCTGGCGGAGATTGAGCCCGATGAGGGCACGATAGGCGGGATTGCTGACCTGGCACAACCCTGGATAGGGCACCCAGTCGGACGACGCCTCGGCGTCGACGACATTGAGCTTGCGATCGATGGTGATGCGAAGCCAGAGTTCATGGATCGGCTGACCATTGGACCGAACGCCCGACGCAAGCACCACATCGCGCGGTTTTTCGTCGGTCAAGCACGCTTCCACATCCCACAGGCCATCGGCTCGCTCATAGGCTTCCGCTCTGATTGCGCGACGATGCCGCAACTGACGGGACACTGGCGGGGAGAGCGGCATGCGGGAAGGAAAGGCCGGATTGGAAAACCCATGAATTTTAGCATACTGGGTATTTGAGACAGGTTGGAATGCGCAGGGCCGCCTGGCGGGCGGCTCAGCGCGGGAGGCCTTATCTCAAAGTGAGGCTGGTGGCGGGAATTGGCGGGGTTCGCACGGGTTTGCCGCAGGTTTGCCACTCTGCACCGCTTCATTCCTCATCGAGCCCTTTGAGGATTTTGCCGATCGTCGCGCCCGAGAAGCCGCGCGATGCCAGAAAACGCGCCTGCTTCGCCCTTTCCGCGGCCGTTTGCGGCAACTGGCCAAATTTCTTGCCCCAGACAACCTGGGCGCGCGCCAATTCGGTTTCGCGCAATTGCGCACTGGCTTCTTCGACCAGCGTCTGGTCGACCGCGTGCTGCTTCAATTCGCCAACAATCCGGCTTGCCCCTAGCCGCGACGAGCGCCGATGAATCAGGCTTTCCGCAAAACGCGAATCCGAGAGCCAGTTTTCGGCCTCGAGCGAATCGAGCAAGGTGTCGAGCGAATCGGTTTCTTCCACGAACGGCTTCAGCTTGCGCGCGAGTTCGGCGCGGCTGTATTCACGTCGGGACAAGTAGCCGAGCGCCCGGCCTTTCAGAGAGCGGGCTGGGCGTTGGGATTTTTTGGAATCGTCCTGACCAGGCTTCGCTTCGCCAGGTGCGCGGCGCGAGCGGGTGTAGGTGGTCTCGGAGGTGGCTCCGGAGGTGGTCTCGGATGGATCTGACGCGGACTGCGGGGAGGAATCGGACCGGAGGCTCCGGCCTGCAGCCCGATCATGCGCGTCGAATGACTCGAACGGATCGAATGAATCTGACGAGTCGTCGTCGCGCGGGCCGGCCGCGTGGCGTCCAGTATTAGCAGCGTTGGACAGCGGCCGGCCCTTGCGTATCACGTAGTGGTTACTCTTCTTCGCCTGCGACTTCCACGCCTGCGCCGGTCACCGCTTCCGCCATGGCATTCACACCCAGCGATTCACGGATACGGTTTTCGATCTCACGGGCGATGTCCGGATTTTCGCGCAGAAATTCACGCGCATTGTCCTTACCCTGACCGATCCGCTCGCCGCTGTAGCTGTACCAGGCGCCAGCTTTGTCGACGATCTTCGCTTGCACGCCGAGGTCGATGACTTCGCCCTGACGGGAAATGCCCTCGCCATACAGAATGTCGAAAATCGCTTCCCGGAACGGCGGCGCAACCTTGTTCTTCACCACCTTCACGCGCGTTTCGTTGCCGATCACTTCGTCGTTCTTCTTGATCGAACCGATACGGCGAATATCCAGGCGCACCGACGCGTAGAACTTCAGCGCGTTACCGCCCGTGGTGGTTTCCGGATTGCCGAACATCACGCCGATCTTCATGCGGATCTGGTTGATGAAGATCACGAGGCAGTTCGTGCGCTTGATCGTGCCGGTGAGCTTACGCAGCGCTTGCGACATGAGCCGTGCTTGCAGACCCGGCAGCGAGTCGCCCATTTCGCCTTCGATTTCGGCCTTCGGCACAAGTGCCGCCACCGAGTCGATCACGATCATGTCGATCGAGCCTGAGCGCACCAGTGCGTCGGCGATTTCAAGCGCCTGTTCGCCGGTATCCGGCTGCGAAACCAGCAGATCGTTGACGTTCACGCCGAGCTTGCGCGCGTACTGGATGTCCAGCGCGTGTTCCGCGTCGATAAACGCTGCCGTGCCGCCGAGCTTCTGCATTTCGGCGACGACCTGCAGCGTCAGCGTGGTTTTACCGGATGACTCCGGACCATAAATTTCGACTACCCGGCCACGCGGCAAACCGCCGACGCCCAGCGCGATATCGAGGCCGAGCGATCCGGTTGAAACCACCTGGATGTCTTCAACCGCCTCACCTGCGCCGAGCCGCATGACCGACCCTTTGCCGAACTGCTTTTCGATCTGCGCGAGCGCGGCAGCGAGTGCCTTGCCCTTTTCTGCAGTCAGTCCAGCCGAGCCTTTCTTGCTTTCTTCCATGAATCGTCCTTTGCTATGATGAACGGCGTCTGAGGCAGATGTGCAGCCCATTCAGCACGGACAGCACACGAAACCCAGACACTGTATAAAAAAACAGTAGTTTTGGCAAGCGCGATTCTCATGCGAACGCGCATTTTTACTGTCACGCTGCCCAAACTACCCACAATAATTTTCGGAGACCGCTGTGCGCCAGGGGGACACCCACGGTGCCGGCAAAGCCTGATCTGGCGCACCATGCGAATTCTGATTGCCGAAGACGACAGCATACTCGCGGACGGTCTGGTTCGATCACTCCGCCAATCGGCCTATGCCGTCGACCACGTGAAGAGCGGCGTCGAAGCGGACACCGCCCTTTCCATGCAGACTTTCGATCTGCTGATTCTCGATCTCGGCCTGCCGCGTATGTCGGGGCTCGAAGTGCTGCGCCGCTTGCGCGCGCGCAATTCGAACCTGCCGGTACTGATCCTGACGGCGGCGGATAGCGTGGATGAACGGGTCAAGGGTCTCGACCTCGGCGCCGACGACTACATGGCCAAGCCCTTCGCGCTGAACGAACTCGAAGCGCGCGTGCGCGCCTTGACCCGGCGCGGCGCGGGTGGCGGCCCGACTGTCGTGCGGCATGGGTCTTTGTCGTTCGATCAGGTTGGCCGGATCGCCTATGTCAACGAGCAGGTGATCGACCTGTCGGCGCGCGAACTGGGTTTGCTCGAAGTGCTGCTGCAGCGAATCGGCCGGCTGGTGTCGAAGGAGCAACTCGTCGACCACCTGTGCGAATGGGGCGAGGAAGTGAGCAACAACGCCATCGAGGTCTACGTGCACCGCCTGCGCAAGAAAATCGAACCGAGCGGCGTGCGCATTATCACGGTACGGGGCTTGGGGTATTGCCTCGAAAAGGCCGCATCGCCCGCGAACGCCAGTGCGCTCGCCGCGCCTACGCACACCGAGCCCGAGCCGCCCTCCTCGCCGTCGTCGGCGGGCATGCCGGCGAGCCATCACTACAAATAGAGGCCATCCATGTCCGCGCGCGCAGACCGCGCTACGGCGCACGCGGCGGACCTCGACGAGGCGCGCGACGAGCGCTATGCCAATCCGTTCGCCCCGCCCGACGAAACTGAAGCCGCCGCGGCGGCGCGACCGCGCTCGCTATTCGGCGAAATCCTCGACTGGATGCTGGCGCCGCTCCTGCTGCTCTGGCCGATGAGCCTCGCGGTGACTTATCTGGTCGCCAAGTCGATCGCCAACGGGCCGTTCGACCGCGCACTCGAAACCGACGCCTACGTGCTGGCCCGCCAGATTCATCCGGTCAACGGCGTGGCCGAGCTGTCGCTGCCCGACTCCACGCGGGACTTCCTGCGCACCGACAATGTCGACAGCGTGTTCTATCAGGTGCTCGGCACGCGCGGCGAACTGGTGGGCGGCGAGCGCGACATGCCCCTGCCGCACGAGGAGGACCGCCCGCAGCCGGGGCTCGTCGAATTCCGCGACGACGTGCTGCGCGGCAACGATATCCGCGTGGCCTATACGACCGTCGAGTTTCCGCAGACACCCGGCGCCCAACCGGTGCTGGTACAGGTTGCCGAGACGCTGGACAAGCGCAGCCAGCTCGCCAACGACATCATCAAAGGCGTGATCCTGCCGCAATTCGTGATCCTGCCGCTCGCCATTCTGCTGGTGTGGTTCGGCCTGTCACGAGGCCTCGCGCCGCTGCACGCGCTGCAGGCGCACATCCGCGCGCGCCGCCCGGACGACCTGTCGCCGCTCGAAGCGCGCCGCGCGCCGCCTGAAATCGAGCCGCTCGTGACCTCGTTCAACGATCTGCTGACGCGCCTCGAACAGAACATGGAGCTGCAAAAACGCTTTATCGCCGACGCCGCGCATCAGATGAAAACGCCGCTGGCCGGTCTGCGCACTCAGGCGGAGCTGGCATTGCGCCAGGACGCTTCTGCGGAAGTCCACCGCTCGCTTGAACAGATTGCCACCAGCTCGGAGCAGGCGGCGCGGCTCGTCACGCAACTGCTCGCGCTGGCGCGCGCGGAAAACCGTATGTCCGGGCAGATTTTCACACCGGTCGAGGTCACCGAGGTGGCGCGCAGCGCCGTGCGCGACTGGGTCCAGGCCGCGCTCGCGAAACAGATGGATCTTGGCTACGAAGGCCCCGACGAACCGGTTGAAGTCGACGGCAATCCGGTCATGTTGCGTGAAATGCTGTCGAATCTGATCGACAACGCGATCCGCTATACGCCGGCTGGCGGGCGCATCACCGTACGGGTCCGGCACGACGCGGCCGCGCGGCTTGTGCATCTTGAAGTGGAAGACACCGGGCTCGGCATTCCGGTCGCGGAGCGTGGACGGGTAATCGAGCGTTTCTACCGCATTCTCGGCCGCGAAGGCGACGGCAGCGGCCTCGGGCTCGCGATCGTTCGGGAGATTGCGACGATGCACGGCGGCGAGCTGACTATCGACGATAACGTCTATCAAACGTCGCCGCGGCTTGCCGGGACACTCGTGCGTGTCAGCTTGCATGTGCTTGAACGGGCACGGGACTTACCCTAACGGCACGAGGGCGCGAGCATGTTGAATCGCCGGATTGCGGACATTTGAACGAGAATTCGCGTATTTTATGGACGCGTTGTCAGACGTTGATCAAAAACCGCGCAACACATCAGACAATGCCATTTCGCTCCCGCGCGTCAGTACGCCGTAAGTTTCCACTCCAATAATCGGTTTCACGGGAACGCCTTTGCCGGCGGACCGCGTGCATATCAATATTGGAGACGACATATGGCTACCGTTGGCGGGCAAATCTCGCACGTGCCGATGACGCACGATGAGAAGCGGGTGATCTTCGCATCGTCGCTAGGTACGGTTTTCGAGTGGTACGACTTTTATCTGGCCGGCTCGCTTGCGGCCTTCATCAGCAAGAGCTTCTTTTCCGGCGTCAATCCGACTGCCGCCTTCATCTTCACGCTGCTCAGCTTCGCCGCCGGCTTCGCGGTCCGGCCGTTCGGCGCGATCGTGTTCGGGCGTCTGGGCGACATGGTCGGACGCAAGTACACCTTTCTCATCACCATCGTGATCATGGGTCTGTCGACGTTCCTCGTCGGCTTCCTGCCGGGTTACGCGTCGATCGGCATTGCATCGCCGGTGATCTTCATCGCGATGCGGATGCTGCAAGGCCTCGCGCTCGGCGGCGAGTATGGCGGCGCAGCTACCTACGTGGCGGAACATGCGCCGCCGGGACGCCGCGGCTTCTACACCGCATGGATCCAGACCACGGCCACGCTCGGCCTGTTCCTGTCGCTGCTGGTGATTCTCGGCGTACGCACGGCAATGGGCGAAGACGCGTTCGGTGTCTGGGGCTGGCGCATCCCGTTCATCGCGTCGATCATCCTGCTCGGCGTGTCGGTGTGGATTCGCCTGCAATTGCATGAATCGCCGGTGTTCGAGCGCATCAAGGCCGAGGGCAAGACCTCGAAGGCGCCGCTGACCGAAGCATTCGGCCAGTGGAAGAACCTGAAGATCGTGATTCTCGCGCTGATCGGCCTGACCGCCGGCCAGGCAGTGGTCTGGTACACGGGCCAGTTCTATACACTGTTCTTCCTGACGCAAACGCTGAAGGTCGACGGCGCCACGGCCAACATCCTGATCGCGATCGCGCTGCTGATCGGCACGCCGTTCTTCCTGTTCTTCGGCTCGCTGTCGGACCGCATCGGCCGCAAGCCGATCATCATGGCCGGCCTGCTGATCGCTGCCTGCACGTACTTCCCGTTGTTCAAGGCGCTGACTCACTACACGAACCCGGCGCTGGAAACGGCTACGGCGAAGGCGCCGATCGTCGTGATCGCGAACCCGGACGAGTGCTCGTTCCAGTTCAACCCGGTCGGCACGGCGAAGTTCACAAGCTCGTGCGACATCGCCAAGAGCGCGCTCTCGAAAGCCGGCTTGAACTACGAGAACGTGGCGGCGCCGGCTGGCACGGCGGCGGAGATCAAGGTCGGCGATACGGTGATCAACACGTATGACGGTAAAGCCGCCGACGCCAAGGATCAGGCCAAGGTCTTCGACAAGACGCTGGCTACGACGCTGAAGAGCGCCGGCTATCCGCCGAAGGCCGATCCGTCGCAGATCAACTGGCCGATGAGCGTTGTGGTCCTGACGATCATGATGATCTACGTGACGATGGTCTACGGGCCGATTGCGGCGATGCTAGTGGAGATGTTCCCGACGCGCATCCGCTATACGTCGATGTCGCTGCCGTATCACATCGGCAATGGCTGGTTCGGCGGCTTCCTGCCGGCAACCGCGTTCGCGATCGTGGCGGCGAAGGGCAACATCTACTCGGGACTGTGGTATCCGATTGTGATCGCGCTCATCACCCTCGTGATCGGCGTGCTGTTCGTCAGGGAAACCAAGGACTCGGACATCTACGCCAAGGACTGAAGCACCTGATGAACGGCGCGATTTGAAAAAGTTGTGCGCCGGGGGTTGACAGCCCCCGGCCCTATCCTCATAATCTCGCTTCTTTCGGCGAATTAGCTCAGTTGGTTAGAGCGACGGAATCATAATCCGCAGGTCCGGGGTTCGAGTCCCTGATTCGCCACCAGCATCACTCGCAAGGCCCGCTACTCTTAACCGAGAGCGGGCCTTTCGTTTTGCGCTGACGAATCAGCTTGATGATCCGTCGACACACCCGCGTCGAACACGCTCCTCCATCAACACGGCGGATCGGGCAGCACGCATCCCGTGCCGCTGCACGACACAGTGTGCAACGCTTCCCGCCGAAGCTTGCCGGTAGGCGTGCTCAGTAGGTCCGGCACGACTTCGATTCGATCCGGACGCAGCGCATTCGGCTTCAGATCACGATGCATGCGCCTCGTTAAATCGTCGACGATGCCTTCCGCGCAGCGATCCGGGCGATCCAGCACGATAAATGCGCGCAACCGCAGTAGCCCTTCGGGCGTTTCGACCGGAACCGCTGCTGCTTTCAGCACGCGAGGGTCGACAAGCAGGAACTCCTCCAGATCTTGCGGCGACACCCAGTGCCCCGCAACCTTCGTACGCTCGGAACGACGTGAAAGGAAGCGCCAGCAGTGGCCATCGCGCGCAAACAGGTCGCCCGGCTCAAACACACGGCCTGCGGGCTGGTAACCCGCACTATCTCCCGGCCGGAAGCAGCCGAGCATCAGCGCATCGCCGCTCACGCGCAGCGTCGAAGCATCATCGAGCGAGCCGGCCATCACGTGCGTGCCGGGCTCGGCCCCGGCCATGGCCCATTCGTATCCGAATGCCGCGATTTCTTGCAGACCGCGGCCGCCACCGGCGACTTCCGACAGATATGGCAAGAACGTCTCCGTAGTCCCGATTGAATCGAGCATCGGCGCGCGCGAAAACGCCTCCCAACGCGCGCGGACGATGGCCGGCAGACGCTCGCCCGCGGCAACGCACAAACGCAGCGAGTCAATCTGAAATGTCCGCGTCGCTCGCACCGTCAACAGGTGATACAGCGTGGGCACGGCAAGAAATACGCTGACGCACTCCGCTTCGATGGCCGCCAGAAATTCGTCGTGTTGCTGCCAGTCCGGCATCAACACGGACGTGGCGCCAATCGACAGAGCTGGATGAATGCCTTGCAGCCCGAACGAGAAATACGGACCGCTCGTACCTAGCACAATGTCATCGGGTTCCAACTGCCACATCGGCCTCGTCACGTGCTGTTCGAACGTTGCCACCGCGTGATGGGAGTGCACGCAGATCTTTGGGCATCCGGTCGATCCCGACGATGCCAGGCAGAGTGCGGCACGCAAGTCGGGCCAGGCGTCCATTCTGTCTGGCGGCTCGGGCAGGATCGCTATGGCGGCGGTGGCGGCGGTGGCGGCGGTGGCGGCGTCGCGGCCGCCCGGCCCGGATTCTTCGAGGGGGCGCAATTCGAAGCCGTTCCGTACTTGCGCAGTGCGGTCTCGAAAAATTCGCACGGGATCGAAATCGCTGAAGAGCGCGGCGTATGCATCGTCGCCAAGATCTGGATGGACAAGAAATGGCAAGTGTCCTGCCCGCATCGCGGCAAGCCACATGCACAGCGTTTCGAGCGTCGAGCTTCCGACGATCGCAATGCGCGCCTGCGTGCGGCATCCGCCCAACTCAGCGTCGAGTTCGCCGGCGAGCCGGGTCGTCGCAGCCGCCAGTTGTGCGTAGCTTAGGCTGCGCCGGCCCTCGCGGGAACACTCGATCAACGCGGGATGCTCACCGCGTCCTGATCGCACGTGCCGATCAACCAGCAACTCGACACATCCTGGCCGCGGTAGTGGCGGTAAGACCATGACATCTCTCCTTACTGGGATTGCGTTGTGCGACTGTTTTCGCATTTCTGCCGGAGCGACTCATCAGTTCGCCGCGGAGCCGACCGACTCGTTGGATCGCCGCATGCGCTGCGTGTCTCACGCAACGCGCCCAGCAGCTCGGCGAGAATGTCGCACGGATTGTCGTGCTGAAACACGTTGCGACCGATGCACAGTCCCGCCCCGCCGCACTGCACGATTGCGCGTGCAAGGTCGAGCAGTTGCGCGTGCGACTTACGCTCACCGCCCGCAAACACGACGCTCGTATGCGACTGCACACCGTCCATCAGTTCGGCGATTGCGGACGGATCGTCGGGCGCGGCAAGCTTGATTGCATCCACGTCCATCTCGATGGCCGCGCGGATGAAATGGCGCATCCGGGTCATGCGTTCGCTCGAGCTGCCCGAGCCAGTCTTGTCGTAGAGCATCGCGAGCACCGGCAACCCGAACGAATGCGCGTCGTCAACCACGCTGCCGAGCAGTCGCAGGTTGTCGCCCGCGGTCGTCGGCGAAAAGTTGGTTTGCACCGAAACGGCATCGGCGCCAAGGCGCAGCGATGCTTCGACCGATGTCAGCAGCAATTTCCGATCCGGCTGTGCGTCAACGGATAGCGCGCCGTTCAGATGAATCATCATTCCACAGTCAATCGCGAGGCCCAGCCGTTCCGCGAGCCCCTTGTGCACGACGACACCCGTCAACAATCCTCGCGACAGCCATCGAACCATGTCTTCCAGCCGATCGATACCTGTCACCGGCCCAATCGTCAGCCCGTGATCGAGAGGCACGATTAAGGTCGAGCCACTTTGCGGATCAACGAACCGCGACCACCGTCGCTTGCGCGCAATGTAGGTCATCCGTATTCCTCACTTGATATGTCAGTTTTGACAGTTCAGATTGGCTGACGCGGAAATTGACGCGATCCGCACCGCACAGACGGCCCGTGGTCGTACCATGCGCAACGTCCTGAATAGCTTCGGGTGAACTATCGGGCTGTGTGAGCCCGCATCTCACGCAGGTTCAGTGTGCGATGGCCGTGGAGCGGCTTCGCACGTCGCAGGTTCGGCACTGTCGAGATTCGTTAGCAGATGTCGAAGTTCAGCGCAGTAGGGGCCCACGAATTGGCTGCTGAAATCGTCGAACGCCGAACGCCGGAATACTGCGTCAAACTGCAATCTGCCGTTGACGGTGGGGGTATAGAAAATGACATCGTACGGCGCGATCAGACACCCAAAGCCGATGTACCTGGAAGGCGAGCGCGCGCCGGCAGTACCTTCGACGCACGCGTCGAACTTCGTCATATGCGCGCGAATAAGGCCGGGGTTTGAAAAGCACACGTTCGTCCCCTGCGTGCGCCGCCCGATCGCCCGCGTCAGCGGATATAACGCTGGGATCTTCAGCAACATCACAAGTAATTCGAGCCGGCCGAGTTCGAGTCGCAGGCTCCCTGGCTTGCGCGCGCGCTGCACCGCGCCGTGCACCCGTGCAACCAGGGACGCGTCAGGCAGCCCGACAGGGAAGCGCAGACCGGTGGCGACAAGGTAGTTGCGAAACGTGTCGATGTAATGCGAACCGAGCATGAACCTCAAACTGATCGCGCAGGTCAGGCGCACGGGGCCGCGGCCGGTGCCGTGACGCTCGATCAGCCGTACAAGCGCGGCAGTGAGGAGCGTATTGAGCGTCACGCCTTTGAGCTTCGCGATCCGTTTCAGCGTGTGTTCGAGATCGTCATCGATCACACTATGATAAAAATCGATTTCTGGAGCTGGCGTTGCGACGCGTCTGGAAGGACGACTCGCGAAACTCCGATCTCGGCGAAACAGATCAACAGCGATGCTCATCACCGCGCGCGCCAGCCGGTTTACACGCGCGCGCGGCGAATACCACGCCGGACGAATACGCTGCAGCGACTCGAAACCATATGTGCGCTGCGGCGCTCCGGCATCCGCATCAGCGCATGCATATTCATCCATGATTCGTTCGAGTAGCTGACAATCGCTACGTGCATCCGCGACTGCGTGCGCGCTGCTCAGGTAGACACATGATGTCGCGTCGTCGCGTCCCAGTATGAGGTACACCTGAAATGGCGCACGCAGCTTCCAATCGAGTCTGTTGCACTCGTTCAAAGTCATGAGCATCGCGCGAAACGGTGCGTCGGCGAAATCGAATCGACCATCCCAGCGATGCACCTGCAGTGCGCAGCATTCCATTCCGATATCGCGCCACGCCTCGCGAGCGGGAGGATAACCGACCTGAAGCAGCGGAAAAGCCCGTACCGCACGCTTGACTGCATCAGCAAGCTTTGCCGCGCTAAGCGCCCCATCTACCAACACAATCTGGTTGGTATTGGTATTGTCATAGCGGGCCAATTCAGCAAATGCCCCGGTCAGCGCGTCGACGGCCTTAGCGTTCGGATTCGGCGCAGCGCCGGGCGCAGAAGACGTGGCGATGCTCATCGTTGCGTCTCCAGTTGTGCTGGAACCTGACGCTTCTGGGCCGGCGCATCGGACCGGTACCAGTCGATCAGTCGTGCGAGCAAATCTTTGCTGACGGGCGTTAAGCGCGCTTCCCGCTTCAGCGCTGCATCAAGGCGAGTCCGGTTGAACGCCCAGTCTGTGCTCGCAAACAGACGATTTGGATCAATCGCGCGATCGATGCGCTGATCGAGCAAGGTCAACGGTGGCCCATGAGTCGCATGCACGCCAACCGCTTCGCCAATAATCGAGGTGAGTTGCCGGTTAGTCAACTCGCGGCCGCCTGAGCACTGGAACACCTCGAACGCGGCGCCCTGGTCGTCGCGTAGTGTCAGTGCGGCCATGTCGTCGACGACGCGATCGACTGTCACGAGATCCGGCTTGACGTCGCCGGGCAGATTCAAACATGCGTCGGATGCCCCTGCGCGACGCGCTGCCTCGATCGCTTCGACGAACATATAGAGTCCGAAACCATTGCGTCGCGCCCAACCGGTTTCTGCATGGCCGACGACAATAGTCGGTCGAAAAATGGAGACCGGCAGCCCTCCCTCGTGGTGCAGCATGAATAGCGATTGTTCGGCGCACCATTTTGTGATTTGGTAGCTGTTCACGCACGGATTGCCGACGTGCAGCGTCTCCTCGATGTCGCCGCCCTGAATGCCGGCGGTATACGCGGTCGAAACATAGTAGAAGCGCCTGCAAGCGGGCGCATACGCAGCAACCTTCCGATACAGATCAACCGTGCCGCAAACATTGACTCGATACGAGTGCGCCAGCTTGTGCGCCGAATAACTCATCTCCGCTGCGCAGTGCCAAACACAGTCGGCTGCACGCAGGGAATCGGCATCCAGAGCGTCTGCGAGCGAATCCTGCCCCGCATCGACGATTTCCAGACGGTCACGAATTGCAGCATGAATGTCGAGTCCGCAGCCGACCGCCGCTTCGCGCACTGCGGCTTCGGTGCGGCAACCGCCCTGATCGTTGCGAGATACCGCGACTACCGTCGCGCCGCGGGACAGCTGGACTGCGGCAAAGGTGCTACCGACAAATCCTGTAGCGCCAGTGATAATCACCTTGTTCATTCTGCATTCCTATATTTGACAGGACCATTTGGAGACGTGGCCAATCTCCATCAGCTGCGCCCGGTAACCTGTCAGACTTCGATAATATGCTCGTCGACCTTGACGCCGACATGGCGCCCCGGCTGCGTCGTGTAACCCAATACGCGGTCGCCGGGCTGAAGTTCAGTCACGTGGCGCGGCAACGCCTGATCGGAAAAGATCCGCACATGCCAGTCGTCCTGCATGACGATGTTCACTCTTTCGCCGTCATCGAACGTGACTTCTATCAGAATCAGTGGCCGGATTTCGGTCTTTACGCGTCCCACGTAGATCTGCCGCGTGCGGCCCGTCGCATTGACCGCGGTGATCTGCGAGCCGGCCCTGAGTTCGCTGATATAGCTGGTCCTGTCGCTCGCGTGAAACACATAGCTGTGCATTGATGCTGCGTTGATGCGAAACGGACGCAATTCCATATACGGCAAATAGAAGACTTCCGGGCAACACAGCAAGCCGCCAGTCGATGTCGAACCGACTAGCAGACCCTCGTCAGGTTCGAACATATGCGTCGTGTCGATACAGGCCCGGTAGCCGAGACCGAGATGTCGAGTTGCGGTCACCATGCCCGCCTGAATGCGCATGGATCGATTGCGGATGGCATCGAGCTTTGCGATAAACGCGTCGAACTGTGCCGCTTCCGTGAAACCCGCTACGACACCGTCGCTTCCCAGCTCCAGCACCCCGAGTGCAATCACCGCGTCGTCTACATCCACACCTACTTCCTTGAGCAGGCGCACGGAATGCTTGTGCAATTCAGCAATCACGAGTTCGAGTGGGATATTGGTCGGATCCTTGAATGACACCATCACGCAATCGTGATGGACGCCATGGCTGAACGAGTCGTCCAGCGAACGTGCGTCGTCGACGTGCGTTCGGAAGCAGGTCGCCCAGCCCAGTTCGGCAACGTGCGCCAATAGCCGGATATCGGCGCTCGATACGATAGTTTTGCCCTCGTCTTCAGGCGTACGGGCAATGAGGCCGGCGGTCTGCGCTTGCTGCCATTCGGCCCCATCCGCGAAATGGACGATACGCGTCGTGCTCGACGGAAAGCGATCGGCGAACGCATTCCAGTTCTCCGGGTACAGCACCACGCCATTGAAGCCACTCTCGATGATCTTGCCGATGATCTCGTCGCGTTGCACGTCGGTCAATTTTTCAAGCGCACGCGTGTCATACCAAAGCCCAATGTTTGCCGTGTCATGTAGCGCTGAAATGGATTGATGCCGCTTGCACCCCTTTGACGGCACGCAGACATATGGCTTATGCGATGCTTCATGATTCATGGCTTCTCTCCACGGTTGCCCTTCAGTCATTCTTGAAAGTTCTTCCATAACCAGGCAATTACATTGCATCCCCCGGTCAAAAAGCGGCATCAGCGGACACATTGTGCGTTCTTTGAATCGACGGCGAACGATGGTAAATCGTCGCACTTCTTAATCGTTACGACGCTCTTTTTTTATATTTAGGCATCCTTTTCTTCCAATTCGAAAAACGAAGACGATGTGGAGAAAGCCCCCCTTCCGCTGCAAGCGGGTCTACTGCGTCAGCTCAAATGGCGCTATCCTTCAACTATGGGAAACCAACAGGATGAACCACCAGCTTCAGGGTCGGATCGTTACGGGGCGATGGCCTCTGATTCTCAACCGTTACAAGTAAAGCCGCTGATCCATATCGTTCAGTGGCTTTTTTATTTTGACCTTCGAGACTGCAACTTCAAGGAGAGTTCTTGATGACGTTCCGCACAGCCGCGCTTGCCGCAGCCACCGCTTCCATTGCACTTTTCACAGCCGCTTCCGCGTCTATCGCTCACGCCCAGGCAGCACCCGGCAGTTCGTGGCGCACCAGTCCGCTCACGCTCGCTACATTGCTTCAGGACGGCTACAAGATCGTCGCAGTAGTGAACGGCCCGCGTGGCAATGTCAGTTCTGTCGATACGATTTTCGTTCAGCGCGATCAGAGCGCGTTCAAATGCCTCGATCCGCAGCAAGCCGATGCAAATACGAAGGCGACGTGCTTCGAACTCGCTCAGCCCGCAAGCGCCGCCGATTCGAAGTAACGAGCACCCGCGCTTGCAACAGCGGCCGCACGAGTGAACGCCCGGCCGACCGATGCGAATAGCCAACGAAGACCTTAGAGGCGTAAGACAGGCCTGAACCCTCCCACGAATAGGGGTGGGTCAAATATGACTGTCGGCGCAGCTCGAGCCCGCAGCAGCGGGTAAGCACTGACATCAGTTGAGGTTTGATGGCGTCACCGATCCACCAGCCGGCTCAAATTTCCGCGCACCCGTTGCAGCAGCGCGATCAACTGCTTCGCCTCCTCATCGGTAAAACCGTCGAGCGCTTCCTGCGCGACCTCGTCGCCAACTTTGCGCGCCTTGCCGAGGGTGCGTTCGGCCTTCGGCGTCATATGCACCTGACGCTCGCGGCGATCCTGCGGATTCTCCGTCCGCTCGATCCAGCCGCCCTCTTCCATCCGATCCAGCAAACGCCCCGCCGAAATCGGCGCAACTTCGAGCAGGTCCGCGAGCCGCGCCTGGTTGACGTCGCCGTAATGGGCGAGGTTGGCCAGCACGCGGCACTGCGCGCGCGTCAGATCGACCGATGACTTCGCGAGATCGTCGAAACGCTTGCCTGTCAGGCGGCCGACGTCGGAAATCAGAAAGCCGAAACGTTCTTCGAGTTGGGTGTTCATGTGCGGATTATACGAAAGGCTTTCCATTGCCAACGCCGAACCGGGCGCCATTCAGACTCCGCACAATTCCTGGTGGGCACGCGCCGTCGCAACGAATATACTAAGCATGCTTACTATATCGGCCCTGCCCTCATCCATGTCCTCCGAAGCCCCGCCGAAGAGCGCCGCCGCCCCGCTCAACCGGCCCATGATCACTGTTTCGATCATGCTCGCGACGCTGATCCAGACGCTCGACAGCACCATCGCCAACGTTGCGCTGCCGCATATGCAGGGCACGCTCTCCGCGTCGCAGGATGAAATCACCTGGGTGCTGACTTCGTATATCGTCGCCGCCGCGATCGCCACGCCGCTCACCGGCTGGCTGTCCGACCGGCTGAGCGTCAAACGGCTGCTGATCGTGGCGATCGGCGGCTTTACAGTGGCGTCCGCGCTTTGCGGGCTATCGGAAACGCTCACGCAGATCGTCGCGTCGCGCTTGCTGCAAGGGGTTTTCGGCGCTTCGCTGGTGCCGCTTTCGCAATCGATCCTGCTCGACATCAATCCACGCGAAAAGCAGGGCCAGGCGATGGCGGTGTGGGGCATGGGCGTGATGGTCGGACCGATTCTCGGGCCGACGCTCGGCGGCTGGCTCACCGATAGCTATAACTGGCGCTGGGTGTTTTTCATCAACGTGCCGATCGGCGCGTTCGCGCTGTTCGGCGTGGCGACCTTCCTGCCGTCGCATGAGCCTAAACACGGCGTGAAGTTCGACGCGTTCGGCTTCGCCACACTAGGGCTGGCGATCGGCGCGCTTCAGGCCATGCTCGACCGCGGCGAGCAACTCGACTGGTTCGGCTCCCACGAGATTGTCATCGAGGCATTGATCGCGGCGATCAGCTTCGCCTTCTTCCTCGTGCACACGGCGACGGTCGGCAAGGCGTCGTTTTTCAAATATGAATTGCTGAAAGACCCGAACTTCACCACCGGCACGTTCTTCATTTTCGTGATCGGCGCGGTAATGTACGCGACGCGGGCGTTGCTGCCGCCGATGCTGCAAAACCTGATGAACTATCCGGTCGCCACCACCGGCCTTGTCACCGCGCCAAGCGGCGCGGGCACGATGCTCGCCATGCTGTTCGCCGGGCGGCTGCTAAAGCGCATCGATGCGCGACTATTGCTGCTCACCGGCTTCCTGATCTCGGCGTACTCGCTCTGGCAGATGATGCACTACACGATAGTGCTGTCGCCCTCGGATATCGTCTGGCCTGGGGTGATTCAAGGCTTCGGCCTGGGCCTTGTATTCGTGCCGCTGAGCGCGCTGACCTTCTCGACGCTGACGTCGGAACTGCGCGCGGACGGCACCGCGACGTACAGTCTGATGCGCAATATCGGCAGCAGTATCGGTATTTCGATCGTGCAGACGCTGATGACGCGCAACACCCAGGTCTCGCACGCGGATCTGGCCGCCAACATCACGCTGTTCAATCCGTCGATCCAGCCGATGCTCAATAGCGGCTCGAACTACGACATGGCGGCGCTGAACGTGTCGATTACGCAGCAGGCGTCGATGATTGCCTATCTGAACGACTTCAAGCTCATGTTCGTGGCGACCTTGCTCGTGATCCCGCTGCTGCTGCTGATCCGTCCGGCACGTCAGGCGCCGGATGCGTCGATCGCCCACGCCGCAATGGATTGAGCGCGTTGGCGACGCGAGCCTGCTGTAGTCCGTACGGGTGATGAGCGCCTGCCTGGCAGATTCGCTGACGCAGATCTGCAACCAACACAACTCATCCTTCGATGCGGTCGCGCGTCACACCCAGCAAGCCTGCCATCGCCGCTCGCGCTGCGGCGGCGTCGCGGTCGCGGATCGCCTCGAACACCGCCGTGTGCTCGGCCAGCGACGCGTTGAACACGTCTGCGCGTTTCGCATTCAGCCGCAACTGCGCTTCCAGGGTTCGCTCGATCAGCGTACCGAGCGGAATCAGCAATTCGTTGCTGCAAGCCGTCAGCACGCTCAGGTGGAACTGCAGGTCGGCGCGCACCCATTCGTCGACATTGCGCGCCGCCACCATGGCCGCGTGCGCGACTGCCAGCGCATCGAAGGTGCGATCCGTGTAGGACGCCGCCGCCAGACTCGCGGCATACGGTTCGATCATCTCGCGCATTTCCTGCAGCTTGAGTGCAAACGTCATCGGCTCGGCGACGCGTGAGTACCAGTCGAGCACGTCGGCATCGAGCAGATTCCACGCGTTTCGCGGCCGCACCCGCGTCCCCACGCGCGGCCGCGATTCGATCAGGCCTTTCGAGGTCAACGTGCGGAGCGCCTCGCGCAACACCGTCCGACTGACGCCGAACGTGTCCATCAATTCCGCTTCGCGCGGCAGGATCGAGTCGGGCGCGTAGTCACCGCGCAGAATCGCAGTCGCCAGCAGATGGGCAACGCGCCCATGCAGATCATGCTGAATAGCTTTCTCCCAGCAGCCTCGCGGCGCTTATGAAAATCGGACCTGTGCCCGGAACGACGGCGATTATCCGGCATCCCGGTCTGGCGGCCCACTGCCGCGCTGCCGTCCATGGCGGCCAATAGTACTATTAATAGTATTAAAACGGGCTTTTGTTGTAGCATGTGAGTCCTCGAAATATTCCGCATGTGGCCTGCGTAAGCGCCAAGTGCCAACGCGGGCCGACACAGGAGATGCACACCATGAAAATCACCAAGCTCGAAACCTTTATCGTTCCGCCGCGCTGGTGCTTCCTCAAGATCGAGACAGATGAAGGCATCGTCGGCTGGGGCGAGCCGGTGGTCGAGGGCCGCGCGCACACGGTGGCGGCGGCTGTCGAGGAACTGTCGGACTACCTGATCGGCAAAGATCCGCTGCTGATCGAAGATCACTGGCAGGTGATGTATCGCGCGGGCTTCTACCGCGGCGGCCCGATCACGATGAGCGCGATCGCCGGCGTCGACCAGGCGCTGTGGGATATCAAGGGCAAGCATCACGGCGTGCCGATTCATGCGCTGCTTGGCGGCCAGGTGCGCGACAAGATCAAGGTGTATTCGTGGATCGGCGGCGACCGCCCAAGCGACGTCGCGAACAACGCGCGCGCCGTGGTCGAACGCGGCTTCAAGGCCGTGAAGATGAACGGCTCGGAAGAGTTGCAAATCATCGACACCTTCGACAAGGTGCAAGGCGTCATCAACAATGTCGCGGCGGTGCGCGAGGCGGTCGGCCCGAATATCGGCATTGGCGTGGATTTCCACGGCCGCGTGCATAAGCCGATGGCAAAGGTCCTCGCCAAGGAACTCGACCCGTACAAGCTTCTCTTCATCGAAGAACCGGTGCTGTCGGAAAACGCCGAAGCGCTGCGCGACATCGTCAACCAGACCAATACGCCGATCGCGCTCGGCGAGCGCCTCTATTCACGCTGGGACTTCAAGCACATCCTGTCGGGCGGCTACGTCGATATCATCCAGCCGGACGCATCGCATGCGGGCGGCATCACCGAGTGTCGCAAGATCGCGTCGATGGCTGAAGCCTACGACGTCGCGCTCGCACTGCACTGCCCGCTCGGCCCGATCGCGCTGGCCACCTGCCTGCAGATCGACGCAGTCAGCTACAACGCGTTCATTCAGGAACAGAGCCTGGGCATCCACTACAACCAGGGCAACGACCTGCTCGACTACATCAAGAACCCTGAAGTCTTCAAATACGAAGACGGTTTTGTCTCGATTCCGCAAGGCCCCGGACTCGGTATCGAGGTCAATGAAGAGAAAGTGCGCGAAATGGCGAAGGTCGGCCACCGCTGGCGCAATCCGGTGTGGCGCCATGGCGACGGTAGCGTCGCCGAATGGTGATCGCGTGACAGCATGACAGACGCGCCGCCCACGGGCGGCGTTTCTGTTTCTTGGGCCCCCAGACGCGCGTTGCTGATAGGTGACGCGTGTGCCGTCTCAGTTACGTAACACTGCGGACCGAAGCGGCCCAAACAGGCGCTTACAGCCCCTCTTCCGAACTCGCGCCGCTGCGCGCACAGCCTTATCCACAAAGGCTCTCCCAGCTTTTGTTCGGCATCAGACATACGCTTGGCCCGCTCCTTGCTGAAATGCATTCAAACGACAAATGCATCGGGGTACATCGTGGGCGAATTCCTTCCAGACTATCTGATCCGCGAACAGGCCGCCGTTGGCGCCCTGGTGATGTTCGGCGTGCTGCGCATCGTCGGCGCGGCGCTTGCCTTCGAGCGCGGCTGGCGCATCGCCGTGCTCGAGAAATGCTTCGTCGCGGCCGCCGTCGTGTATTGCCTGCCGCAGCTTTTCGATCTGCTGACGCATCTCTACGGTTCGCGCGCCGCCGGCGCGGAACTCGAAGGCAAGGCTGCGGGCTGCGCGATCGCGCTGTTCTGCGCGCCGATTCTTGGGCATCGGTTGGGCCTCGAGTAATCGACGGGTGATCGTCGATTATTCGTCGAATCATCGCTTCCATCGACCGGATGCTCACCATGCGACTGCCACGACGACTCGCACGCCCCGCTTATCGCGCCGGCGATATCCTGACGCTACGGTCCGGCGGACGTCCGATGACCGTCACGTGGACCGGCCCCGTAGTATTCGCGCCGGGCAACTGGCTGATCTGCCAGTGGTTCAGCGACGATGGCGAGCTACAGCAGGAGATGTTTCCCGAGGAGACGCTGGAACGGGCGCGCAACGCGCTCGCCGCTTAGAGAGCAGTAACGGCACAGCTGGCCACCGCCAGGCGACCGTGTGTTCGCGCCGCACGCTTTAGCTGTGCGGCGCTTTTTTATATGGCGCGGATGGCGCTCCGACGTACATTACGCCCGCGCACGAGGGCTGCGGTGAGCTGACACACGCGCCAGCGCGTCAGCCCAGCGCGGCAAACGCCGGCACGCTATGCGAGAGCACGGCTGCTGAGACGAACACACCGATCATCGCCAGCGCTTCGAGGTACATCACGTTGACGAACGTGTGCGCATCCATGGTGGATGCCGTGCGCCGCAAGCGCGGCAGCGCGAGCACACGATTGAGTCCGCCGAGCACCAGCGCCAGCGCGACCAGCGCGAGCTTCAGCGTCAGCACGTGGCCCCACGTGCTCACCTCGATGGCCTCGAACGAGCCACCCGAGCCGCGCACGGCGTTGAAGACGCCCGACAGCAGCACCAGCGCGACCGCCACCACCGACACATTGGACACCTGCGTCGCCGTGCGGATCAGCATGCCGCGTGCGGTCGACGTGCCGAGCGCGGGCAGCACCGCAAGCCCCGCAGCCATCGCCAGTCCACCCCATACGCTGGTCACCAGCACGTGCAAGGTTTGCATGGCGATAGCCGCCGAAGCCGGGCCGGCGTCCGCAGCATGGCCGAGCGACGCCTTGCCGGCGGCGATCGCGACCACCGCGAGCCACAGCAGCGCGTTGCGCAGCATGCCCGTATGACCGGCCATGGCCGTGCCCAGCAGCACCAGCGCCCCGCCGAACGCCACACTCCAGCCATAGCCGACATGGGTTTGCGTCAGCACGGTCGGCACCACGCCAATCGCGGCCGGCAGTGCGACACCGCTCATCGACGCCGCCTGATACAGCAGCCAGCCGAGATCCGCGAGCACCAGCACGACGGTGGCGGTCAGCATCGACCGTTGCGCACGCAACCAGGCCGGGCGCGCCGGCGCGATCTTGGCCTGCGCGTCCCCGGCGAGCCAGGCGCCGAGCAGCGCCGAACCGACGGCAAACGCAAATGCGACATTCATGAGCGCGGCCATTGCGACCTGCCCGATCCACAGTCCGTTGAGGCTCATTTGACGGTGAACGCGAAGTTGCCTTGGGTACGATGGCCGTCCGTGGCAACCGCGGTCCAGTGCACCGCGTAGCGGCCGGCCGTCAACGACGGCAGCGCAAGCCGCATGACCTTGGTGTCGGCCTGGTCGACTTGCGACGCAGCGGGCGCGGCGGCATTGCCGCTCGCGTCGGTGAGCGCGATCTTGCTGAAGGCCGGCTCGAGCGGCTCGGTGAAGCGGATCGTCACTTCGGTGGGCGCAGCCACTTCGGCGTTCGCCGCTGGCTCGCTCGACATCAGATGAGCATGGGCGAACGCCGTGGACGTCACAACCAGCGCTGCGGCGCCGGCCGTCAGCGCTCGCAGCGCCGGACGGGAAAGATGGAATAGCTTCATGAAAGGCCGGTAGCGTATATAAAAAGGAAATCAGTAGACGTCGAGGCGCCGGGCGAGTGCGCGAACCGTACGTCCGCGCGCCCGGAAGTGTACGCTTCGATAGTTGGCGCGCGCGTGCGTTCAACCTGCTTTGTTATCAGAGCCGCGAGATACAACGTGTGTGGAAGCGATCCCGCAGACAAATTCGAGTTGGCCGCCCATCCCGTGCGGCCATGGTCCGCGTCAAACTGTCGCATGCCTGTGACAGCTGGAACCTTCTCTCATATGGCAAATAGTCAGCATCACCCGGCGATGATAGAATGCTGCGTCGCCGCAGCGCCGGCTGCCCTTCACACCGAGCCGCTCGAAGTTCGGTCAGGTCCCCGATTTTGATGGAGTTACGCGTGTCTTCAAGACGCATTTTCCGCCCGTTGCTTGCCCTTCTGCTGATCGGCTCCGCGGGTGTCTATAGCGCTGCGAAAGCGCAGACTCAACCGAAGGCCCCCGATACGATGGAAGCGCGCGTGCAAGGTTGCACCGCCTGCCACGGTTCGCACGGCCAAGGTACCGACAACGACTACTTCCCGCGTCTGGCGGGCAAGCCGGCCGACTATCTGTACAACCAGCTGCAGAACTTCCGTGAAGGGCGCCGCAAGTATCCGCCCATGAACTACCTCGTCACGTATCTTTCCGACGACTACCTTCATCAGATCGCGACGTACTTCTCGCAGCAACGCCCGCCGTACCCGAAGCCGGCCAAGCCGACTGTGTCGGCGGCCATCGTTGCGCGCGGCCAGCAGATCGTGCTGAACGGCGACGCATCGAAGCAGATTCCGGCTTGCGCGGCTTGCCACGGCAAGGCGCTGACCGGTATGGAACCGGCCATCCCGGGTCTGGTCGGCCTGCATTCCGATTACATCAGCGCGCAGCTGGGCGCATGGCGTTCGGGCTCGCGTCATGCCATCGCGCCTGATTGCATGCACACCATCGCCACGCGCCTGACCGACGAAGACGTGAACGCCGTCGCAGCATGGCTTTCCACGCAAACGGCCCCACAAAACCCCGTGCCGGCTCCGGCCCGCTCGATGAAGACTCCGCTTGCCTGCGGCAGCGAACCGCAATAAGGCACCGGGAGAGATACTCAAATGAAACGCAAGTCTTTGTTCGCCCTCTCGGCAGTCGTCGTCGTTGCGGCTGCTGCACTCGTTCCCGTCCTCTGGTCGGGCGGCGACAACCTGCATAACGGCACGGCCATGGCGGCAACGCCCGCCGACCAGGCAGCCTTGATCAAGAAGGGCGAGTATCTCGCCCGCGCCGGCGACTGTATCGCCTGCCATACGGTGCGCGGCGGCAAGCAGTTCGCCGGCGGCCTGCCCATGGCCACGCCGTTCGGCACGATGTTCACGCCGAACATCACGCCTGACGACCAGTACGGCATCGGCAAGTGGACGCAGGACGACTTCTACCGCGCCATGCATACGGGCCGTTCGAAAGACGGCAGCCTGCTGTACCCCGGCTTCCCGTTCACCAGCTACACGAAGGTCACGCGCGCCGACTCTGACGCAATCTACGCCTACCTGCGCTCGGTCACGCCGGTCAACGTCGCAAGCCGTCCGCACGAACTGAAGTTCCCGTTCAACCAGCGCAACATGCTGATCGGCTGGCGCACGCTGTTCTTCCGTGAAGGCGAGTACAAGGCCGATCCCACCAAGTCGGTGGAATGGAACCGCGGCGCGTACCTGATCGAAGGTCTCGGCCACTGCGGCATGTGCCACACGTCGATCAATGCGATGGGCGGCCCGGTGAGCTCGGCTGCGTTCGCCGGCGGTTTGATCCCGCTGCAGAACTGGTATGCACCGTCGCTGACGTCGAACAAGGAAGCCGGCCTCGGCGACTGGGAAACCAAAGACATCGCTGATCTGCTGAAAACCGGTGTGTCGAATCGCGGTGCGGTGTTCGGTCCGATGGCTGAAGTGGTCCACAACAGCCTGCAGTACATGTCGGACGAAGACATCAACGCGATGGCAACGTACCTGAAGACGATTCCGCAGAAGAGCGAAGCACCGGAACCGCTGCAGCTGGAGACGTCGGAAAAGTTCGGCGGCGAACTGTTGAAGCAAGGCCAGAAGATCTACGCTGACAACTGCGCGAAGTGTCACGCCGAGAATGGCCTCGGCATGCCGCAGGCCTTCCCGCCGCTCGCGAACAACCAGTCGATCCAGATGCCGTCGGCGGTCAACCCGATCCGCATGGTGCTGAACGGCGGTTATCCGCCGAGCACGGACGCCAATCCGCATCCGTACGGCATGCCGCCGTTCGCGCAAGCGCTGTCGAACACGGAAGTCGCAGCCGTTGTGACGTACATCCGTATGTCGTGGGGCAACCACGGCACGGCCGTCTCGCCGCAACAAGTGGCCGATCTGCGCTCGGCGCCGCTCGACTAAACGGTGTGAGTTGTACCCAGGGCGCGGCCTGCGAGATTCGCGGCCGCGCCCTTCGTTTTTTCAGGACCGGTATCATGTGGGTAGTACATACCCTTATGAAACCGCGCAGGAGGAAAGAGCCGTGCATGTCGGTGAGCGTTTCAACAGCATTACCCATCTCGTCGGCGCCGTGCTGTCGGTGGCGGGGCTGGCTGCGCTCGTGACAATGGGCGCGCTCGACGGCGACGCGTACAAGGTGGTGAGTTTCAGTGTCTACGGTGCAATGCTGTTCGTGCTGTATGCTATCTCGACGCTTTACCACAGCGTACGCAACCCGCGCGTGAAAGCGGTGCTGCAGAAATGCGACCATTCGGCGATCTACCTGCTGATTGCCGGCAGTTACACCCCGTTCACGCTGGTTACGTTGCGTGGACCGTGGGGCTGGTCGTTATTCGGCGTAAGCTGGGGGCTGGCTGCTCTCGGCATCGTGCAGGAACTGACGCTCGGGCGACGCACCCGCAGCGTTTCGATGGTGCTGTATGTATTGATGGGATGGCTCGCGCTCGTTGCCGTCCGCCCGCTGGTTCAAGCCTTACCGGCAGCGGGTACCGCCTGGCTCGTGGCCGGCGGAGTCATCTACAGCGCCGGCATCTACTTCTTCATCAACGACGAGCGCATCCGGCATGGACATGGTATCTGGCACCTGTTCGTACTGGCGGGCAGTCTGTGTCAATTCGTCAGTGTTGCGCGCTACGTCGCATGACATCCCACGGCGGCGAAATGCAACTTAAGGCCAGTCAACGTGTCTGCATAGCGCGTTGAAGCATTCGGCACGCGTATGAAGCGTGCCGCCGATTTCTCTGCGACCGGAACTGGGCTTGGGCCTCGAACGCGCCATGCGGGCGCGTTGATGCCACGTTTGTGTCCATCTGTGCCGTTCGCGAAACTGCATTGCAAAGAACATTTATGTCTTTTGATTCCCTCGGCTTGTCCGAACCGTTGGTCCGCGCTGTACACGAACTCGGCTACACCACCCCGACGCCGATCCAGACTCAAGCCATCCCCGCCGTACTCAATGGCGGCGACCTGCTCGCCGGCGCGCAGACCGGCACCGGCAAGACCGCCGGCTTCACGCTGCCGATCCTGCAGCGTCTGAACACCATGCCCGCCGCCACCACGGCCTCGGGCAAGCGCGTCGTGCGCGCGCTGATCCTCACGCCAACGCGTGAGTTGGCCGCACAGGTCGAAGAAAGCGTGCGCGCCTACGGCAAGTACCTGAAGCTGAAGTCGACAGTGATGTTCGGCGGTGTCGGCATCAATCCGCAAATCGGCGCGCTGCGCAGCGGCGTCGACATCGTCGTTGCCACGCCGGGCCGCCTGCTCGACCATATGCAGCAGAAGACCATCGATCTGTCGCATCTCGAGATTCTCGTGCTCGACGAAGCCGACCGCATGCTCGACATGGGCTTCATCCACGATATCAAGCGCGTACTTGCCAAGCTGCCGCCGAAGCGTCAGAACCTGCTGTTCTCGGCCACCTTCTCCGACGAGATCAAAACGCTCGCGGACAACCTGCTCGATTCGCCGGCGCTGATCGAAGTCGCACGCCGTAACACGACGGCTGAGACGGTTGCGCAGAAGATTCACCCGGTAGACCGCGACAAGAAGCGCGAGCTGCTCACGCACCTGATCAAGCAGCACAACTGGTTCCAGGTGCTGGTGTTCACGCGCACGAAGCATGGCGCCAACCGCCTCGCCGAACAGCTGACCAAAGACGGTATCAGTGCGCTGGCGATTCACGGCAACAAGAGCCAGTCGGCTCGCACGCGCGCGCTCGCAGAGTTCAAGGACGCCACACTGCAAGTGCTGGTCGCGACCGATATCGCGGCGCGCGGCATCGATATCGATCAATTGCCGCACGTGGTCAACTTCGACCTGCCGAACGTGCCCGAAGACTACGTACACCGTATCGGCCGCACGGGCCGCGCAGGCGCGACGGGCGAAGCAATCTCGCTGGTGTGCGTCGACGAACTGCAATTGTTGAAGGACATCGAGAAGCTGATCAAGCGCCCGGTGCCGCAGGAAGTGATCGCCGGTTTCGAGCCGGATCCGAATGCCAAGCCCGAGCCGATTCTGCGCCGCGGCCAGGGCGGCGGTGGTGGCGGCGGCGGACGTTCGCCGCGCCAGGGCCAGGCCGCGCCGAAACGCGAAGGCGGTCAACGCGAAGGCGCGCGGCGCGATGGTACGGCGTCGGCCAAGCCGGCGCAGCGTTCGGGTCAACGCCCGGCGGGCGCTCAGCAACAGCCGAGGCCGCAAGGCGCAAAACCGGCTGGTGCGAATGGCCAGCCGCGTGGCGACGGTCAGCGTCACGACAACAAGCCGCGCGCAGTCGCGCATGAAGGCAGCGCCGCGCAACACGCGCCGCGCAAACCGCAGGCCGGCAAGCCGCAAGGCGGCAACCCGGGTGCCTTGCTGGGTGGCAGCAAGCCGCGCACCGACGCCCCGCGCGGCGGCCAGCCGACGCGCAGCGGCCAGCGCGGTCGTTAAGCTCCAAGGCCGCCCGTTCGCCGGTTAGCCGTTAGTCCTTAACGGCTGGCCGCTGCGGCGGCTTGCTTCAGGTGCTCGATCTGCCGTTCCCAACGGTCGAGCACCGCCTCTCCCGCCCCTTCCGTCAGCTCGAACGTAATGCCGCTTGTCAGGCGCGCATAACGCACGCTCTGCGCCTCTCCGGTGTCGATCGAGCAGATCAGATACATCAGCCCGCTGGCATCGCCCTCAACGCCCGCTAATGGCGTGACGAGCAACTGCACCTGATAGAACGCCTCATCGCAGACAAAGGTCAGCGCCGCGCGGCCGCTGTGCTTAATTGCGCGCGCCGCCCTGGCTTGCGGCCACAGCGCGATACACAGCGTGCGTGAATCAGGCGCATACAATTCACCCGCGCCGAGCAGCGAGGTGCGCAGATGACCATTTGCATCGACGCTCAGCAGCGACGCTGTAAAGCCCTTTTTGCTCGCGAGCGACGAACCGTCGAACAGCGTGCGCACAGCATCGGGCCACTCGTCGAACACGGCCTGTTCGAGCGGACGTTCTGGTACAGGGGAATCGGTCATCGTGTGAATCCGGTCAGTGAGGGTTACAAGGATGCATCATGCCTTTAAAAAACGAATGGCCCGCATGCGCGGGCCATTCGCTTTCGGACTCGGATTCGTTGCGCCGCCGGTTCAGCGAAAAAACACGTGCTGCGTAATCTTCGCGAGTGGGTAATGCACGCCCGGCTGAATCCTCGCGGGAAGGTCGAGTGGCTTGAGCAGCATCTTCACGCACATGTCCGCCGACAGATTGCGTCGCACCAGCGCATTGATGCGAGCGGCACGTTCGCGGTTATAGGCCGAATCGTGTACGCGCTCGGGATAGCGAATCGCGAATACATGGCGCAACGCGATTTCGGAATCTTCGTTCTTGATCTCCAGCACGCGGCGCATCAGCGCGCCGAGCACGGCGAGACGGCCATTGCCTTCGATCTTGTTGTACTTCTTGAAGAACTTGAAAAAGTGCTTGTAGTGCCGGACTTCGTCGGTGCGGATGTTGTCCGTGATCTGCTTGAGCACGGGTTCGTCGGAACATTCCCCGATCGCGCGATACAGCGTGGCCGTGCCCGTCTCCACCACGCAGCGCGCCACCATCTCGAGTGCCCGGGTCTTTTCGAAGTCTTCGACTGAGCAGGTGAGCGAATACTCTTCCATGAAATTACGGAACGCCGTGTCCCACTCGAACTCTGGCCAGACGTAAGCGATATACGTCTTGAGCGCGCGGCCGTGCTGCATTTCTTCCGGCTCCCACTCCTTGTTGAGCCAGGCGGACACTTCCGGGTCGCCGTCGAAGAAGGTGCTCAGATTGCTCGTGTAGAGATCGGTGCCGCTTTCAATGAACGAAGCGGCGCACAACAGAAGCAGCAGGTCTTCGTTACAGACAGCCTTCTGGCGATCGATACGGGTGAGGTCGATATCCTCGATCCGCCAGGGCATCACATGGTTCAGCTCAGAGTGCATCGTGTCTTTGCTCCGAAAGCTGTATCGACTCGTGGAGCACGCTAGCAACCGCCCGCGCTCACCGGGACGGTTCACCACGTCAGATACAGCGCCTTGAATTAGAGTTAACCCCTTGTTTTGCATCTTAGCCGGTGTTTGCCAACTCTGCAGATAACTCAGCACAGACCATGCCGAGCCTCTGCAGTTCCAGTTTCACGATAGTCGATTCATTCGGTTGCACCAAGGCGGCGCACGGATGCAATAAAAAAAGCCAGCTCGACGAGCTGGCTTTTGCCTGAACAATCCGCGTCCTGGTCACACGCAGCAAGGCGCGCTGCGTAGTGAACGCGGATCGCCGCGCGACGTTGTCACGCGGGCTGAACCCTTTCCACTTGCCGTGCCCGGCGCATGCGCCACGCGACGACAACCAGCGACAAGCCCGACAGCACTGCGGCAACCAGCACGTAGTAACTTGGCGCGAGTTTGTCGCCGGTCAAATGAATGAAGGTCTCGACGATCGTCGGCGCAAAGCCGCCGAAGATCGTCACGCCGATGCTGTAACCGATTGAAAGCCCCGTCGAGCGCACCTGGGTCGGGAAGATCTCGGACATCAGCGCGGGCATGGGTCCCGAGTAGGCGGCTTTGAAAATGCCGGCCGTGCCTTGCAGCAGCATCAGCCAGCCGATGGTCGGATGCGTTTGCAGCAACGCGAACATCGGATAGATCAGCACGCCCATCAGAATCGATGTCGTCAGCATGATGCGAATCCGGCCGATGCGATCGGACAAGGCGCCCATCACCGGCGACAGCAGAAACTGCAGGCCGCCATTGAGCACCACGACACCGAACGACGCCGCGGCCGGCATGTGCAACTGCTTCACCGCGTACATCGGCATGTAGAGCTGCAGCACATACACACCGACCGTGGACTGCGCGACGATGCCCACTGCCAGCAGCAGATTCACCCACTGGTTGCTGAACGATGCGTCCTTCTCCGCAGCTTTGCGCTTGACCTCGCCTGCGGCATTGCGCGCTTCGCGCAGGGCGAGAAACTCCGGCGTTTCGTCCAGATGCGAACGGATGTAGTAACCGACCGGCCCGACCAGCAAACCGAACACGAACGGCAGACGCCACCCCCAGGAGTTGAGTTGCTCGGGCGGCATCCATGCGGTCAGCAGTGACCCGAAGGCCGCCGCGGTGATCGCGGCCAGCCCCTGACTGGCGAACTGCCAGCTCGCGTAGTAACCGCGCCGCGACGCGCTGTGCTCGACCATGAAGGCCGTCGCGCTGCCGAACTCGCCGCCCACCGCGAAGCCTTGCACTAGCCGCGCGACCAGAATCAGCACCGGCGCCGCGATCCCGATCGACGCATACGGCGGCATCACCGCCATCGTGAAGGTGCCGACCATCATCAGGGCAATGGCCAGCGTGAGCGCTGCCTTGCGGCCCTTACGGTCGCCGTAGATGCCTAGCACGACGGCGCCCAACGGCCGCATCAGGAACGAGATGCCGAAGGTGGCAATGGCGAGCAGCGTCGAGAGCCACTCGTCCTGCATGGGGAAGAACTGCTTCGCGATGATGGTCGCGAAATAGCCGTAGACCAGAAAGTCGAACCATTCGAGCGCATTGCCGACCGACGACGAAAACACGATACGCCGCACCATTGCTTTGGAAAGCGGTGCGGACGTAGCGTGCGGGAAAGCTGTCGCGGATGGCGACGCGGTGGTGTTCATGATGTCTCCTGCCCTGCCTGATGCTGGTTGCGCTGAATGCGCTTTATGGCGCCTGTACCGGCTATTACGCGCCAACCGTATCCGGTTGGCGCGCAACGTCTGGCTTTGAAATGTGATCCCCGACGCCGTCGCTTCACGATGCGTGATGCGTCGTCAACGAGCGCGGCGACGCGCGAGTGCTCGCTGTGCAGCACCCGCGCTTCGTTCAACTCGTTTAGAAACCGGCCGCCAGCCCGTCGCGACGGCTATCGCTTGCCGCCACGTAGCCACGCTCTGGATCATTGCGGTCGAGCTTCCAGATGTACTGGCCGGAGCCGAAGTCCATGTACGGATCGTCCACCGATTTGATCGTGTGACCGAGTTTCTGCAGCGCGGCGGCGGTGTCCGGGTCGAGCGTCGATTCGATATCGATCGTAAAGTCGCGGTTGACCTTCCAGCGCGGCGCGTCGCAGGCGGCTTGCGGTTGCTGGCCATAGTCGAGCATCCGGACGATGGATTGCAGATGCCCTTGCGGCTGCATGTCGCCGCCCATCACGCCGAAGCTCATCACGGCTTCCTGCTTGCCGTCCACCTGCTGCGTGAGGAACGACGGGATGATGGTGTGGAACGGCCGCTTGCCGCCTTCCACCACATTCGGCGACTTCGGGTCCATCGAGAAACCGCAGCCACGGTTCTGCATGGCGATGCCGCTGTCCGGCACCACGATGCCCGAGCCGAAGCCCATATAGTTCGACTGGATGAAGCTGACCATCATGCCGCGCTCGTCGGCAACCGACATGTAGATCGTGCCACCCGCCTTCGGCATGCCGAAGTCGAATTGCGTGGCGCGCTTGTGATCGATCAGCTTCGCGCGCGAGGTGAGGTACGCGTCGTCGAGCATCTGCTCCGGGGTCACGTCCATTGAACGCGGATCGGCGACGTAGCGGTAGACATCGGCGAACGCGAGCTTCATCGCTTCGATCTGCAGATGCTGCGATTCGACGTTGTCGAGCGCCAACTCCTTGACGTCGAATTTTTCGAGGATGCCCAGCGCGATCAGCGCCGCAATGCCCTGGCCGTTCGGCGGAATCTCGTGCACGGTGTAGCCGCGATAATCCTTGCCGATCGGCTCGACCCAGTCAGCGCGGTAGTTGCGCAGGTCGTCGAGCGTCAGCGCGGCGCCGCCTTCGCGGGCGAACGCTGCGATCTGTTCGGCGATTTCGCCTTCGTAATACGCGCGCGGGCCTTGCTCGGCGAGCTTGCGCAGCGTCTTCGCGTGGCCTGGAAAGCGCACCAGTTCGCTGACTTCCGGCGCGCGGCCGCGCGGCATGAAGGTTTGCGCGAAACCCGGCAGGTCTTTCAGTTCCGGTACGGCCGCCGCCCACTTGTAAGCGACGATGCTCGCCACCGCATGGCCGCGCTCGGCGATTTCAATGGCCGGCTCCATCAAATCCGCAAACGGCAGCGAGCCGAATTTCTGATGCAGCGCTTCCCAGCCGGCGATCACGCCCGGCACGGTCACGGCGTCCCAGCCGCGCTTGGGTTGCTTCGCGAGACCGTTTTCCTCGCCGTACTTGCGCTTGAAGTAATCGACATTCCAGGCCGCCGGCGACACGCCGGACGCGTTCAGGCCGTGCAACTTCTTGCCATCCCACACCAGCGCGAAGGCGTCGCCGCCCAGACCGCACGACACCGGCTCGACCACCGTGATGGCGGCGGCGGCCGCGATCGCCGCGTCGACGGCATTGCCGCCCTTCCATAGCATCCGCAGCCCGGCTTGCGCCGCGAGCGGATGCGAAGTCGAAACGATATTGCGCGCGAATACAGGCAGACGCGGTGTCGGATAAGGGTTTTGCCAGTTGAAGCCAGTCATGTCGAACACTCTCGAAAGCGCGGCCCGGCGCGATGCCGCAGGCCGGAAACCATGGAAAGACGGTGTAATGCAGAACCGTGGATTGCAGCGCGATCCGGCCTAAAAAACAAATTCATTTATCAAATGAATAAATGCGCAAATTAGCTGAATAGATCGTCTCGGACCTGGTGCGCGCCGCGCAAGTTGGCAGACAAGGTGCACGATGGTCTTACAATACGCTCACTCCCGTTCACGCATCGCGCGCTTTCGGGCCCGGCGCGGCGCGCCGATGGCCGGGCGACGCCGACAAAAACACGCTCCGAGACACATGACCCGAGACCCCCGCCTGACTCTGAATGCCCGGCAGCAGGAACTGCTCGAGTGGGTACAACGCGACGGCTTCGTGACCGTGGACGATCTCGCCGCCCACTTCGACGTGACGCCGCAGACAATCCGGCGCGACGTCAACTGGCTCGCCGACATGAACCTGTTGCGCCGCTATCACGGCGGGGCGAGTCTGCCGACCAGCTCGGAGAATGTCTCGTACACCGCGCGTCAACGGATGTTCCATGAAGAGAAGCGGCGCATTGCGGCGCTAGTAGCCACTCACATTCCCGACCAGGCCTCGCTCTTCATCAATCTCGGCACCACCACCGAGGAAGTCGCCCGGGCGCTGAACCGGCATCGCGGCCTGCGCGTCATCACGAACAATCTCAACGTTGCCAGCATGATGAGCGGCTATCCGGATTGCGAGGTGCTGGTGACGGGCGGCATCGTGCGGCCGTGGGACAAGGGCATCGTAGGCGAGCTGGCGATCGACTTCATCCGCCAGTTCAAGGTGGACTTCGCGATCATCGGCACGTCGAGCATCGAAGCCGACGGCACGCTGCGCGACTTCGACACGCGCGAAGTCCGCGTGGCCGAGGCGATCATCGAACATGCGCGCACCGTTTTCCTCGCCGCCGACAACTCGAAGTTCGGCCGCCCGGCGCTGGTTCGCCAAGGCCACCTGAACCAGATCGACGCGCTTTTCACCGACGCCGCGCCGCCCGCCGACATGGTCGAAACGCTCACTGCCGCCAACTGCCAGGTGTACGTCGCCGAGTGAAGCCAGGCGTTCTCCGCCATGTTGCAGTGCACGCGAAACTTCGAGTGAAATCATGGTTCTGGCCGCGACCCCAAACCGCCTCTTCGGGGCGCGATTGTCAAAGGGAAAATTTACTGGGGCCGATTTGGTGTTTAACGTGCGGTTGACTACACTCCAGTTCCCCGGCGTCCGTTCCGCGTTACGCGTAGTGCCGGTTGCGTGAACCTGTGGTAGCCGTACCTCCCGCCCGATCCTTTAGCGGACTCCACTGACATCTGGTCAGTCGCCGACAAGGCCGTCCGCGTTTGCTTGACATGGAGAGAACGATGCTGAGTCCGCATGAATTCGCCACGTTGTTGCTCGTCAAAGATGCTCCCAATCAAGTCGACATGGAGCGAGAAGAACTCGACGCCCTGCTGGAACGCCAGCTCGTGCAACTTGAACGCCTCGCGTCGGGCAGCGAACAATGGCGTGTCACCGAAAGCGGCGACAGCGCACTCCGGGCCATCAAGCGTTTTTCCTGATTTTTTGCCTGTACACGTCGGGCTTTGCAGACGACGTTTGGCAGCATGACGGCGGGCCGCGCCATGGTAAGTTCGCGCGCGCCCTCGTGCATCCAGAGAAGCTGCCACGCATTTCTGCTTCCTTGAAGTTCTGGGCCGGTCTTCGTCGTCGCTTTGTTGTGTCGAGTTCATTTACAAAGTAAATTAACGCGACGGACCTTCTGCCCTCGCGCATGCCCAGAACACTCTCCTCCGACGACGTCCAGCAATTCCGCGAAGCCATGCGGCGCGTGGCCGAGAATGCTTTTGCCACGTGCGGCGCGCAAGGCGTGACGATGCGCGAACTGGCGAAGGAATTAGGGTGTAGCGCGATGACGCCCTACCGCTATTTCCGCGACAAGGACGAAATCCTTGCGATGGTCCGCGCCGCGGCGTTCAACCGCTTCGCGGCACGCCTCGAAGCGGCGGCGCGGCAGTCGTCCGGAACCGACCACTCGGGTGTCGGCGACGCCTACGTCGCGTTCGCGCTCGACGAACCGCACGCGTACCGTTTGATGTTCGATCTGACGCAGCAGGACGGCGCCTACCCGGAACTTGCCGCCGCGTCGCAACGCGCGTGGCAACTGCTCGGCGCACATTTCGAACGGCTCGTCGAAGCAGGCATTCTGGAAGGCGATCCGCGGTTGATCGGTTACGCGTACTGGGCGAGCCTGCACGGTTTCACGATGCTGGCGCTCGCCAATCAACTGCCCTTACCGCAGGCGCAACAGCCAGCGGTCGGCAATGCACCGACGCGCGAAGCCGTGTTTGCACAAATTCGCCGGATGTTATGGCGCGGCGCACAGCCGCAACGCAGCTAGCCTTACGTGCTCGCCGCCGGTCCAGCGAGGGAGATTCAGCCGTTGCGCAAAGTCGGATCGACCGCCGCACGCCAGCTGATTGCCTTCGCCCGCTGGTCGGTAAAGAACGTCACCCACTGATTGCGCGCCTCTGGGTCGGCACTCATGCCGAGACTCGCGTAGTGCTGCGCGATCGATGTCTGGAACGCGCAAAAATCGTCCTTCGACAGCTTGCCGCTTCGATTCGCCACGTACGCATCGAACAGCGTCGCGTAGACACCTTGTGCGTCGTTGCCGTAGTCGACTGTCTGCGGGCTGCACATCTGTTGCAAGGAGACGAACGAAGGCGCGCCCATCGTCCCATTCAGGCTCGGCGAGCTGACACATCCCGTGACAAGCGCCGCAGCGCCGATCATCCAAAGTCCACGCATGAATTCACCTCGATATGGCTGCTGCCGAGAGTATCGTCCGTGCCCGCCCGTTGCGCTACACCCCGGCCAATCGTTAGACAAATGTTTGAGAGAACCGAACTTTACTTTTTCGAATATGCTCATTAAAGTTCGTAAACGAACATAATTGGTTCGAAAGATCTTCCATACCGCTTTCCGACTTTCCAACTTTCCGATTTTCCGAACAGGCAGAGGACACAGCAGGTGACGCAAGGCTCGAGATACGATTTGCTCGTCGTGGGCGGCGGGATCAACGGCGCAGGCATCGCACGCGATGCGGCGGGCCGCGGCCTGTCGGTGCTGCTGTGCGAACAGGACGATCTGGCGGCGCATACATCGTCGGCCAGCACCAAGCTCATTCACGGCGGCCTGCGCTACCTCGAGTACCGCGAGTTCGGGCTGGTTCGCAAAGCCTTGCAGGAACGCGAAACGCTGCTGCGCGCGGCGCCGCACATCATGTGGCCGCTGCGCTTCGTGATGCCGCACATGCCCGATCTGCGTCCGGCATGGCTGATTCGCGCCGGCCTCTTCCTCTACGATCATCTCGCCAAACGCGAACTGCTGCCCGGCTCGCGCGGTATCGATATGCGCCGTCATCCGGCGGGCGCGCCGCTGGTCGATTCGATCAAGCGCGGTTTTGTGTATTCGGACGGCTGGGTCAACGACGCGCGCCTCGTGGTGCTGAATGCGCTCGACGCGCACGAGCGTGGCGCGAAGATTCTGACCCGCACCAAGCTGCTGAGCGCGGTGCGTGCCGGCGGCGAATGGCGTGCACAACTCAAACGCGACGACGGCACGATCCTCGACGTGCGCGCCGGCTCGATCGCCAATGCGGCGGGTCCCTGGGTCGGCGAGTTGCTGAGTGGCGCGCTCGGCCGCGAAGCGACGCATAGCGTGCGCCTCGTTAAAGGCAGCCATATCGTCACGCGCCGTCTGTTCGAACACGACCACGCGTACATCTTCCAGAATCCGGACAAGCGGATCATCTTCGCGATTCCGTACGAACACGATTACACGCTGATCGGCACGACCGACATCGAGTATCGCGGCGATCCATCGCAAGTTGCGATCACGGCCGACGAAACGCAGTACCTGTGCGAGTCGATCAACCGCTATTTCAAGCAGCCGATCACGCCAGCCGACGTGCGCTGGACCTATTCAGGCGTGCGTCCGCTGCTTGAGGAAGAAGGCGCGGACAACCCGTCGGCGGTCACGCGCGATTACTCGCTCGAACTCGACGCCCCGGCGGACGAAGCGCCGCTGCTGTCGGTGTTCGGCGGCAAGATCACGACGTTCCGCAAACTGGCGGAAGAAGCCGTCGACACACTCACGCATGCGTTGCACAAAGGCACGCCCTCGTGGACCGCCGGTGTGCCTTTGCCCGGTGGCGATATTCCGCAGGCCAATTTCGAACGCTTCCTGACCGGGCTGAAGCAGCAGAATGCGTGGTTGCCGGCAGAACTCGCGCATCGCCTTGCGCGCGCCTATGGCACGCGGGTCAGGAATGTGATCGGCCAGGCGCGCTCGGTGGCCGATCTTGGCCGCGCCTTCGCGCCCGGCCTTTACGAAGCCGAGCTCGTTTATCTGCGCGGCACCGAATGGGCACGCAGCGCGCAGGACGTGTTGTGGCGCCGCTCGAAACTCGGCCTGCACGTCGAACCCGGCACGCTCGATTCAGTCACACATGACATCGACGCGTGGTTCGCGCGCGAATCGATCCGACAAAGCGCATAAAGCCGCCTGCCTGGATCAAACCGCTTTCCCCAACGGCCACGTACCACGCCGGGAATGCACAATGCCAGTTGCAGCCCGCTTAAAACAACAAGCCGTTCCAGTCGCCGGTCAGCAGTGCGGCGATTCATAAAACGCATGGAGAAGAGACAATGCAGGATCAGTACATCCTCGCGCTTGACCAGGGCACCACCAGCTCGCGCGCGATGCTGTTCGACCGGCTTGGCAATATCGTGTCGATTGCCCAGAAAGAATTCCAGCAGATCTATCCCCGTCCGGGCTGGGTCGAACACGACCCACAGGAAATCTGGTCGACCCAGGCCGGCGTGGCCGCCGAAGCCGTCACGCGCGCCGGCATGAACGGCACCTCGATCGCCGCGATCGGCATCACGAATCAACGCGAGACCACGATCGTGTGGGACCGTGAGACCGGTCACCCGATCTACAACGCCATCGTCTGGCAAGACCGCCGCACGGCCGATTTCTGCGATCAGCTCAAGGAGCAAGGTCTGGAAGACAAAGTCCGCGCGAAAACCGGTCTGCCGATCGACTCCTACTTTTCAGCGACCAAGATCCGCTGGATTCTGGATAACGTCGAAGGTGCGCGCGAAAAGGCGCAGCAAGGCCGCCTCGCGTTCGGCACGGTGGATAGCTGGCTGGTGTGGAATTTCACCAAGGGCGGCCTGCACATCACCGACGTGACCAACGCCTCGCGCACGATGCTCTTCAATATCCACACGCTGAAGTGGGACGACGAACTGCTCGAAGCGCTCGACATTCCGCGCAGCATGCTGCCGGAAGTACGCGCCTCCTCCGAAGTGTACGGACCCACCAAGACCACGGTATTCGCCTCGAAGATCCCGCTTGCGGGCATCGCCGGCGATCAGCACGCCGCCCTGTTCGGCCAGATGTGCACGCAGTCGGGCATGGTGAAGAACACCTACGGCACGGGCTGCTTTCTCGTGATGAACACCGGCGACAAGCCGATCGAATCGAAGAACAATCTCGTCACCACGATCGCGTGGCAGATCGGCGACCAGATCAATTACGCGCTTGAAGGCAGCATCTTTATCGCGGGCGCCGTGGTGCAGTGGCTGCGCGACGGTCTTGGGATTATCAAAAGCGCGGCTGAAATCGAAAAGCTCGCGAGCAGCGTGCCGCATTGCGACGGCGTGTATCTGGTGCCGGCGTTCGCGGGCCTCGGCGCGCCGCACTGGAACGCGCGGGCGCGCGGCACGCTGTTCGGCGTGACGCGTGGCACGACTTCGGCGCATATCGCCCGCGCCGCGCTCGATTCGATCGCCTATCAATCGCTCGACGTGCTGAAAGCCATGGAAGCCGACTCCGGCATTCGCATCGGCGAATTGCGCGTGGATGGCGGCGCGTGCGCGAACAATCTGCTGATGCAGTTCCAGGCGGACATTCTCGGCGTCGACGCGGTACGTCCGCAGGTGGCGGAAACGACCGCGCTGGGTGCTGCGTATCTGGCCGGCCTCGCGGTCGGCTACTGGAAAGATATCGACGAACTGCAAAGCCAATGGAAGCTCGATCGCCGCTTCACACCCGCGCTGCCGCACGCGAACGTGAAGGAATGCCTCGACGGCTGGCAGCGCGCGATTCGCGCCGCGAAGGCGTGGGCCGATACACCCTGATCAAACCTCGATCACGCCGTTCACTCGCCAGTACCTGTATGCGCACTGATCGCGCTGATCGTGTGCCTCGCGCGAGACTCGCCCGCTGCACCACCACTGCGTGCTTGCGCGCCGACGGCAAGCGAAGGCGCCGCGCATGCGGCGCCAAAGCACGTATCATGATGCTTTCAATCTCCGCGCCCGAACTTGCAACCGCCTTGCTCGAGCGCCACTCGCTTTCCGTTTTAACGCATGATCGACCACCTCATCTGTGACTGCGACGGCGTGCTCGTCGACAGCGAAGTCATCGCTGACCGCGTAATGCTCGAAACGCTGTCCGCCACCTTCCCCGGCCTCGACTTCGAAGCGGTCGTCAAAACGGCGTTTGGCCAGCAAACGTCGCGTTTTCTCGAAGGTATCGAGAAATCGTTCGATATCACTTTGCCTGCGGGTTTTTTCGACACCATCGAACACAACGTGGAACTGGCGCTCGCGGCATCGCTGAGTCCGATCAACGGCGTGCGCGAAGCCTTGCAGCGCGTCACGCTGCCGGCCGCGGTCGTCTCGAACAGCCGGATGGCGCGTGTGAACGCGTCGGTGCGGCGCGCAGGCTTGCAGCAGATTTTCGGTGAGCGGATTTTCAGCGCGGAACAGGTGGCGCGACCCAAGCCGTATCCCGACGTCTATCTCTTCGCCGCAAAGACGCTGGGCGTGGAGCCCTCACGATGCCTGGTCGTTGAAGACAGCGTGGCGGGATTGAATGCGGCGCGCGCGGCGGGCATGAAAACGATCGCTTTTGTCGGCGCGAGTCATATCCCTGACGGTTACACAGAGGCGCTGCGCAACATGGGCATGACCCGCATCATGGTGCATATGGACGAACTGCCGGCGCTGGTCGAAGCCGGCGTGCGCGGCGAGTTCGGCGACGTACAGTCGTAACGGCGGGCCCAATGTTGCACGAGAAAAGCCGGCTGGGAGAGCCGGCTTTTTTTCATCGGACGTGCGTTGACGCGTGTGCGTGCCTCAAGCCTCGTCGGCCACGCATTCGCGCGCCGTCGCCAGCGCCTGACGGAATTCCACCAGCTCGGCAATCGTCAGCATCGGCAGATTGTGTCGCGCGGCGAAGCGCTCCACATCCGCACCGCGCGTCATCGTGCCGTCCGCGTTCATCAGTTCGCACAGCACGCCGGCCGGCTTCAGACCCGCGAGAATCGCCAGATCCACCGTGCCTTCGGTGTGGCCGCGGCGCGCCAGCACACCGCCTGGCATGGCCCGCAACGGGAACACGTGACCGGGGCGCACGATGTCGGCGGGCTTCGCCGTATCGGCGATCGCGGCACGAATCGTCGTCACGCGGTCGAGTGCGGACACACCGGTGGTCACGCCGTCGCGCGCTTCGATCGAAACGGTGAAGGCGGTGCCGTGGCGGCTTTCGTTGTTGACGGCCATCGGCGGCAGTTCGAGCGCGCGGATCTTGTCGTCGGGCAGACAGAGGCAGACGATGCCGCTGCATTCGCGAATCAGCAAGGCCATGGTTTCGACGGACAGACGCTCGGCGGAAACGATCAGATCGGCTTCGTTCTCGCGATCGTGATCGTCTTGCAGGACCACGGCGCGGCCATCGCGCATGGCTTGCAAGGCGGCGGCGATACGCGGCGGAACGGCTTCGGTGTCGAGCAGCGGGAGATCGAGGAATGCATCGTCTGCAATCGTCGACGGGGCAGGAAAAGTAGCAAAGGACATAGTTGAAACGCTCATCGCAAAAGTTGGGCGAGAAACGTTTCAGGGCATTGCAAACAGACAAAGACGCGCCGTTGAACGCCGCGCAAAGCGACGTGCGCGCACCACCCGAACCACCAGCGGCGCCACGGAAACGAACATGACTATCTGCACATCTTCTTCCATCCGGACTCTAACCGTCGGCTCTGGCTTCTCACCAGATCTGCTGACCCCACGTCGACACATTGACGACACGGGCGCTCGCGGGCTCACCGGCTGACGCTTTCGCGCTGCCGGCATACCGCCGGTGGGGAATTTCGCCCCGCCCTGAAGACGCACTGATTGCCGGATCGACCGGCTCGCGAAGCATACAACAGTCGCGCCGGACGTGCAGCGCAACCCCTACAGACTGGACGGACATCCACGCAGCCGCAGCGCAGCGGGTACGCCGCCGAGACCGCTCAAGCCGGCGCGGTCTGCCGCGCGACATCATGCGCCGTGGCCGGCACATCCCAGCGCGGCGGCGTTTCCGCCTTCAGCGTCACGCGAAATGCGCGTGCCTCGGTGTCGCCGGGATTGCGCAGACTATGCGGCTGGTCGGCATCGAACACGATCGCATCGCCCGTGGCCAGCAGTTGCCGTTGATCGTGCACGCTGACTTCCAGCGTGCCTTCGCTGACCACCAGATTCACCGTGGTGCCTGGCGCGCGGCGCGTGCCGGCCTCGGTGTGCAACGGCGCGATACGCAACTCGTGAAACTCGGCGGCAGTCGGTTCGGCATCGGGATAAAGCGGCCGTGCCGAATACCGGCCGTTCGAACTGACGACGCGTGACGAACGCTCCGCCGGCAAATGTTCGAAGCCGTTGGTCGCGTGACGCCGCAGGAACGCGGCGACGGAGACTTTCAACGCCGCCGCGACCTTGCACAACACCTTGATGGACGGCACGCTGCGCGCCGATTCGATCTGCGCGAGCATCGCTCGCGAAACGCCTGACGCGCGCGCCAATGCATCGAGCGACAGCTGGCGTTCGGCACGCAAGCGGGCGAGATTCACGCCGACCAGATGTTCAAGAGCATCAAAAGGCTCCGCGGCGCGTGGCGACGCATCGGTGTCGGTCGCGGGATCGCGAACCAGCGCAAGCGGGGAATGCATGATTGCCTCCAGGAGCGCCGCCGAACGGCGGGCAAGCGGTTAGTGGAAGCAAGATAGCATCGCGTCCCGCGCTGCCCAACGAAGTTATCTTCACACTGTTATCAGCATTGCGGAGGACGATTCTCGCAAAGCTTGTGCGAAATTCTCATATGGACGGTGGCATGCCAGACCGCGCGTTCAGGCGCGCTGCGCCACGGTCGTTCCCGGCGCGTCCATCCGCGCCGCGAACCAGGTGAGCAGCAACGCCACCACGCTGACCGCTGCCGCCACCCACGGCAGCGTATCGAGCGCATGACCGTGATTGATCACCAGACCGCCGAGCCACGCGCCGCCCGCATTGCCGACATTGAACGCGCCGATGTTCAGCGTCGAGGCCAGATTCGGCGCCGCCGCAGCCTTTTCGACCACCCGCATCTGCAAGGGCGGCACGGTCGCGAATGCCGCGATACCCCACACGAACACCGTGATCGCCGCGGCCACCTGCGAATGACTGGTGCGCGCGAAAATCGCCATCACCACCGCGAGCGCCACCAGAATGCCCATCAGCGAAGGCATCAGCGCACGGTCCGCGAGTTTGCCGCCCACCGTATTGCCGATCGTCAGGCCAACGCCGAACAGCACCAGAATCAGCGTCACGCCACGCGGCGAGAAACCGCTCACCTGTTCGAGGATCGGCGCGATATAGGTGAACACCACGAACACGCCGCCGAACCCGAGCACCGTCATCGCCAGCGCGGTCCAGACTTGCGGGTCCTTCAGCACGCGCACTTCATGACCCAGACCGACCGGGCCGGAATCGTGGCGATTCGGCACCAGCACCGTGACGCCCACGAGCGACAGCACGCCAAACACGCTGACGATCCAGAACGCCGCGCGCCAGCCGAATTCCTGGCCGACGAAGGTGCCGAACGGCACGCCGAGCACATTGGCGAGCGTCAGGCCGGTGAACATCAGCGCGATCGCGCTCGCACGCTTTTCCGACGGCACGAGCGAAGCCGCCACCACCGCGCCGATCCCGAAGAACGAACCGTGCGCGAACGAGGTGACCACGCGCGCGATCATCAGCACCGAATAGCTGGACGCAACCGCGCACAGCGTATTGCCGACGATGAACACGCCCATCAGCAATTGCAGCGCGAGCTTGCGCGGCATCTTGCTGGTGATCACGGCGAGCAGCGGCGCGCCGACCGCGACGCCGAGCGCATAACCGCTCACCAGCAATCCCGCCGACGGAATCGACACAGCCAGATCGCGTGCGACCTCGGGCAGCAAACCCATGATCACGAACTCGGTCGTGCCGATCGCGAAGGCGCTGATCGCCAGCGCCAGTAATGGAATGGGCATCTCTTTTCTCCAGGTTCTAAAGTTGAACGTGCCGCGCGCGCTAAGCGTGATGAACGGCCGTGACGAATTCGATGGCGACGCCCGGCGCAAGCGCGACGAACAGTTGCAGTTCGGCTGGCTGGCCACCTCGCGGCGGCACTTCGGCGAGTTGATAAGGCATCTGCGCGGCGTGCAGCCGGCCGAGCAGCGCCTGCCATTCGGCGGCGCTTTCCAGCCGGAACGCGATGTGATCGATGCGCGGCATCGAGCGCCCCGGCGGAGCCGGCACGGTCGCGTCGATCAGGTGGATCACCGGGCGGCCGTTCGCGCACAGCCAGTAGCCGTCGATCCGGAACGGCGGGCGTTCGCCCTCCGTCAGCCCGGCGATGTCGACGAAAAAGCGCCGGGCAGTTTCCAGCTCGGCAGTCACGACAGTGGCGTGATCGAGTTGCATGGCATTGGCAGTGCGGGTAGCACAAAGGGTTTACGTTGAGCGGATTGTGAGCGACTAGGTCCGATTTGATAATTGGCGTACCATTTGAAGCATTTTCAAATTTCTTTGAAAGATCGCCATGGATAACCTCGGTGACATTCGCCTCTTTGTCGAAGCGGCGCAGCAGGGCAGCCTGTCGGCGGCGGGCCGCAAGATGGGTCTGACGCCGGCCGCCGCCAGCGCGCGGCTGGCCAAGCTCGAAGCCGGCCTGAAGGCGCGCCTGTTCGAGCGCACCACGCGCCAGCTCAGGCTGACGGACGAAGGCAGGCTGTATCTGAACTGCTGCCGCCAGGCGCTGCAATCGCTCGACGACGCCGAAGCCGCCCTGCAGGCCGGCCAGGGCGTGGTGCGCGGCAAGGTGCGCATTTCCGCGACCTCCGACTTCGGCCGCAATCTGCTGATGCACTGGCTCGACGAGTTCAACGCGCTGTATCCGGAGGTCACGTTCGCGTTGACGCTGTCGGACTCGCTGTCGAATCTGGTGCAGGAGGACATCGACCTCGCGATCCGCTTCGGGGTGCCGCAGGACAGCTCGCTGGTCGCCCGCAAGCTGGCGGCGAACCGGCGGGTGCTGTGCGCGTCGCCGGAATACATCGCTCGGCGCGGCGAACCGAAGGACCCGCACGATCTGGCCAATTTCGACTGCATCGTGCTCGGCACCGCGTCCGGGCCCGTCAACGAGTGGCGCTTTACGCGCGGCGACGAAGTGCAGCACTACACCGTGCCGTTCGAGACCTCCCGCGAGACCAACGACGGCGCGGTCGCCCGCGAATGGGCGCTGCGCGGCTACGGGATCGTGATCAAGTCGATGTGGGACGTGGAAGCGGATTTGCGCGCCGACGGCCTGAAAATCCTGCTGCCCGAATGGCGATACCCGGACGCGCCACTGCACGCGCTCTATCACCGCAACCGCTTCATGGCGCCGCGCGTACGCGTGCTGCTCGATTTCCTGAGCGAGCGCTTCACACAGGTAACGGACGAACTGGAAGGCCTGCTGGGCTTGCCGCCCGAGCCGCCGGCGCCGCACGCCGCCGCAGAAACCGCGCTCGATGAAGGGCTATAATATTGAGCTACGCTGCAAACGTGCACTAAAAGCAGACTCGTGCGCCGCCCTGCGGCCCCTCCGCACGCTGCCAGCACGTCCGGCCCCACTTCACCCTTTATGACGCCCCCAGGTTAACCACTGCGACCGGCGAAAATCGATGACCAAGAAAGTTTATGTAAAGACCTTTGGCTGCCAGATGAACGAGTACGACTCCGACAAGATGGTCGACGTACTCGGCGCGGCTGAAGGCCTCGTCAAGACCGACACGCCGGAAGACGCGGACGTCATTCTGTTCAACACCTGCTCGGTCCGCGAAAAAGCCCAGGAAAAAGTTTTCTCCGACCTCGGCCGCGTGCGCGAACTGAAAGAAGCGAACCCGAATCTGATCATCGGCGTGGGCGGCTGCGTGGCGAGCCAGGAAGGCGCGGCGATCGTTGCGCGCGCACCGTATGTCGATCTGGTGTTCGGTCCGCAAACGCTGCACCGTCTGCCGCAAATGATCGACAAGCGCCGCGCCAGCGGCCGCGCGCAAGTCGATATCTCGTTCCCGGAAATCGAAAAGTTCGATCACCTGCCGCCGGCGCGCGTCGATGGCCCGAGCGCCTTCGTCTCGATCATGGAAGGCTGCAGCAAGTATTGCAGCTACTGCGTCGTGCCGTACACGCGCGGTGAAGAAGTGTCGCGACCGCTCGACGACGTGCTGACCGAAATCGCCGGCCTCGCCGACCAGGGCGTGCGTGAAGTCACGCTGCTCGGGCAGAACGTCAACGCCTATCGCGCCGGCCTCACGCTGGGTTCGAGCGAAATCGCCGACTTCGCTCAGCTGATCGAATATGTCGCCGATATTCCGGGCATCGAACGGATTCGCTACACCACCTCGCATCCGAAGGAATTCACGCAGCGTCTGATCGATACCTACGCGAAGGTGCCGAAGCTCGTGAGCCATCTGCATCTGCCGGTGCAGCATGGTTCCGACCGCATCCTGATGGCGATGAAGCGCGGTTACACGGTGCTCGAATACAAGTCGGTGATCCGCAAGCTGCGCGCGATTCGCCCTGATCTGTCGTTGTCCACGGACATGATCGTCGGCTTCCCCGGCGAGACGGAAGAAGACTTCGACAAGATGATGGCGCTCGTCCACGAGATGAAGTACGACACCAGCTTCTCGTTTATCTACAGTCCGCGCCCCGGCACGCCGGCCGCGAATCTGCACGACGATACGCCGCGCGAAGTGAAGCTCAAGCGGCTGCAACATCTGCAGGCCACGATCGAAGAAAACGTGCAGCACATCAGCGATTCGATGGTCGGCAAGATCGAGCGCATTCTGGTCGAACGCCCGGCGCGTAAAGATCCGAACGAACTCGCGGGCCGCACCGAGAACAATCGCGTGGTGAATTTCCCGGCGCCGATCGCGTCGCACGCGCGGCTGATTGGCCAGATGGTCGACGTGAAGATCGTCCTCGCCTATCCGCATTCGCTGCGCGGTGAACTCGTGCTGGTGCACGACGACGCCCCCGCGACCACCCACTAAGCGTTCCGAACCCGACAGGATCGATCCACCGCCTTGAAGACCACTCAGCAGCATCTGGAATTCACCGCACCGCGCGAAGACAACGCGCGGCTCGCCAACCTCTGCGGACCGCTCGACGAGAATCTGCGACAGATCGAGCAGGCACTCGACGTGACGCTCCAGCGCCGCGGCCACCGCATCACAATCCGCGGGCGCGGCGCGAAACTCGCGCTCACTGCGCTGGAAAACTTTTACAACAACGCACGCGAGCCGCTGTCGGTCGACGACATCCAGCTCGCGCTCGTCGAAGTGCGCCACCCGGTGCGTCATCGCACGAACGGCAATGGCGACCAGACAGGCGACGCGCGTTTCCCCGGCAATCCGGACCATCCGTTCGACCAGCCCGCCGACGCCGGTGACGAAGACCTCGAAGAACTCGGCCCGAAGCTGTACACGCGCCGCGCCGATCTGCGCGGCCGCACGCCGGCGCAACGCGATTACCTCAAGCAGATCATCTCGCACGATGTGACCTTCGGCGTCGGCCCGGCCGGCACCGGCAAGACCTATCTCGCGGTAGCCTGCGCGGTGGACGCGCTGGAGCGCGACCAGGTCAAGCGCATCGTGCTGACGCGCCCGGCCGTCGAAGCGGGCGAACGTCTCGGCTTTCTGCCGGGCGATCTCGCGCAAAAGGTGGATCCGTATCTGCGTCCGCTGTACGACGCGCTCTACGATCTGCTCGGTTTCGACAAAACCGCCAAGATGTTCGAACGCCAGATGATCGAGATCGCGCCGCTTGCGTACATGCGCGGCCGTACGCTGAACCACGCGTTCATCATCCTCGACGAAGCGCAAAACACCACGCCTGAGCAGATGAAGATGTTCCTCACGCGGATCGGCTTTGGCTCGAAGGCAGTGGTCACCGGCGACACCACCCAGGTGGATTTGCCGCGTGGCGCGAAGAGCGGGCTGATCGAAGCGCAGCAGGTGCTGTCCGACGTGCGCGGCATTGCGCTCACGCGCTTCACGAGCGCCGACGTGGTGCGGCATCCGCTGGTCGCGCGAATTGTGGAGGCGTACGATGCCCATTCGCAGAAAACCGCCAGTCCGGCGGATTCTCGCTAATTGGCGTTGAGAATGACGTTGAGAATGCCGTCGCCCGCACTACGACACACCGTTACCGCATGAGCCGCGCTCCGAAACTGACGTTGAACCTGCAATTCCCCGCCGCCAAAACCTGGCCGGAACACAAGGCGCTGCTGCCACGCGCCACCGTGGCCGGCTGGATCAAGGCGGCGCTCTTCGCGGACGGCGAGCTCACGGTGCGTTTCGTCGACGCCGAAGAAGGCCGCACGCTGAACCGCACCTATCGCGGCAAGGATTACTCGACCAACGTGCTGACCTTCGCTTATGCCGAATCGGAAGACGATCCGGTCACGGGCGACCTGATCCTGTGCTGCCCGGTGGTGGAGAAAGAAGCCGCCGAACAGGGCAAGCCGCTTCTCGCTCACTACGCGCATCTGCTGGTGCACGGCACGCTCCACGCCCAGGGCTACGATCACGAAGTCGAGGAAGAAGCCGAGGAAATGGAAGCGATCGAAACCGAGATCCTCGGCAAGCTCGGTTTCCCCGACCCTTATCAATAGCCGTCGCCATCATCGTGTAGAGCCACTGTGAGCACCTCCGTCCCCGAAGCCGACACCCGAACACCCTGCCCGGACTATCCGCCGGCGCTCGGCGAATCGCGGCTGCTGACCGACGAAGAGTTGCGCGCGTCGCTCGACTGCACGTTGCGCGACTGGGACCGCACGCGCGATCTGTGGCTGTTCGGTTATGGGTCGCTGATCTGGAATCCCGGCCTGCCTACCGTCGAAGCAACCCGCTCGAAGGTGCATGGCTATCATCGCGGCCTGTATCTGTGGTCGCGTGTGAATCGCGGCACACCCGAACAGCCGGGCCTCGTGCTCGCGCTCGATCGCGGCGGCTCGTGCACCGGCATTGCCTTTCGCCTCGCCGCGGAAGGCGCGATGCCGCATCTGGAAGCGCTCTGGCGCCGCGAAATGGCGATGGGTTCGTATCGCCCGGCATGGCTGCCGTGCGTGCTCGCCGATGGCCGGCGCGTCGACGCGCTGGCGTTCGTGATGCGTCGCGACGTGCCGTCCTACACCGGCAAGCTGCGCGACGAAATCGTCAAGGCAGTATTCGGCTGCGCCTCCGGCCGCTATGGCACGACGCTCGATTACGTTAGCCGCACCGTGCATGCGCTGCGCGAAAGCGGCATGCCGGACCGCGCGCTGGAAGCGCTGCTCGAACGCTGCCAGCAGGAACGGCGCGAAGCCGGGCAAGAATAAGACGATCTCGCCCCAAGCGGCACTTTTTTGCTCTGAAACGCTTTTCCCCGTCTAATCAGTTAGGATTGACCCACAGCCCGCCGTGCGCGACGGGCCGGTTACACCGCATCACCCATCGCCCAGCCCGGCGGGACACGGTCCTGCCATGTGCCTGGTGTATCCTTAATGCTCTGCAACAGCGCGCCCAGTCTCGCCGGGCGCACTACCATGAACGACACGTATCCCAGTCGGCGACAAACCGACAAACCGCAGGAAAAACGCTCCCTCCTTGAGCGTCTGACTGACTTCATCTCGCCTGAGCCCGACTCGCGCGGCGAACTTCTGGAAATTCTGCAGGACGCGCACGAGCGCAACCTGATCGACGCCGACTCGCTGTCGATGATCGAAGGCGTATTCCAGGTCTCCGAACTCAGCGCACGCGACATCATGGTGCCGCGCGCGCAAATGGACGCGATCAACATCGCGGACAATCCCGCCGAATTCATCCCCTACGTGCTGGAAAAAGCGCACTCGCGCTATCCGGTCTACGAAGGCAATCGCGACAACATCATCGGCGTGATGCTGGCGAAAGACCTGCTGCGCTACTACGCCGAAGAAGAGTTCGACGTGCGCGGCATGCTGCGTCCCGCTGTCTTCATTCCGGAATCGAAGCGTCTGAACGTGCTGCTGCACGACTTCCGCGTGAATCGCAATCACCTCGCGGTGGTGGTCGACGAATACGGCGGCGTGGCCGGACTGATTACGATTGAAGACGTGCTGGAACAGATCGTCGGCGATATTGAAGACGAATACGACTTCGACGAAGAAAGCGGCAATATCATCGCCTCGCCGGACGGCCGGTTCCGCGTGCGCGCGCTCACCGAAATCGAGCAGTTCAACGAGGCGTTCAACACGCATTACTCGGACGACGAAGTCGATACGATCGGCGGTCTCGTCACGCACCATTTTGGGCGCGTACCGCATCGCGGCGAGAAAGTGCGGCTCGACGACCTGATCTTCGAGATTCTGCGCGGCGACGCCCGCCAGATTCACATGTTGCTCGTCCGCCGCGATCCGCTCGCCGGCCAGCGCGAGCGCGAAGCACAGCACGTGCAGACCTGACGCGCTTCATTTCTCCGTTTCTCCAACTGCTCACGCCGACCGCGCAACGATGGCCGACCCGATTTCTTCCCGTTCGCGCCGCGGCGTGACTTCCCCTGCCGCTCGCGAAGCACGCGGCCGCACGCTGCCCCGCTGGCACTACCTTGTGGCGCTCGCCGCTGGCGCGGCCAATACATTGTCGTTCGCGCCGACGCCGCACGGCGGCTGGCTCGAACTCGCGATCTTCGCGTTCTTCTTCGCATGGCTGACCCGCACGACCGGCTGGAAAAGCGCCGCGCTCACCGGCGGCGCTTTCGGTTTCGGTAACTTCGTCTCCGGCGTGTGGTGGCTGTACGTCAGCATGCATGACTATGGCGGCATGGCCGCGCCGCTGGCGGGCGCGGCGGTCGTACTGTTCTCGCTGTATCTCGCGCTCTACCCGGCGCTGGCCGCGGGCGTCTGGTCGTTCTGTGCCGGCCATGCGAGTAACGGCGCGCTCGCCGACGACCCGCCGTTTTCGCCGACCTGGCATGGCGCGCTGGCGTTTGCCAGCGCCTGGGCGATCGGCGAATGGCTGCGCGGCACGGTGTTCACCGGCTTTCCGTGGCTCGCGAGCGGCTATGCGCAGGTGGACGGCCCGCTCGCCGGCTTCGCACCGGTGGCCGGCGTGTACGGAGTCGGCTGGATGCTGGCGCTGGTGGCGGCGTTGCTCGTGCAGGCGCTGGTGCATGCGCGCGAGCCGCTCAAGGCCGCCGGCGGCAAGCGCGGTGCGCGTGTTGCGGTGCCGGCGCTGGTTGCGCTGGCGCTGATTGGCGCGGGCCTGCTACTGCCGCTCGCGCAATGGACCGTGCCGGCCAACGCGGCGCTGACGGTGCGCCTGCTGCAAGGCAACGTCAAGCAGGAGATGAAGTTCGAGCAAGCCGGCATGGTGGCCGCGATCAATCAGTACCAGGAGATGATCACCTCGAAACCGGCCGACCTGATCGTCACGCCGGAAACAGCCATTCCGGTGCTCGCGCAGCAATTGCCGCCGCAGTTTGCAGTGGCCGTGCGCAATTTTTCAGATTCGACCGGCACGGCGATCCTGTTCGGCGCGATTGGCGGCACCATCACGCCGGAAGGTCAGGTGACCGACTACACGAACAGCCTGTTCGGCGTCACGCCGGGTAGCCGCGACGTGTATCGGTACGACAAACATCATCTCGTGCCGTTCGGAGAGTTCGTGCCTTGGGGATTCCGCTGGTTCGTGAATCTGATGAGCATTCCGCTCGGCGATTTCTACCGTGGCCCGCCGGTGCAGAAGCCGTTCATCGTGCATAACCAGCCGGTTGCCGTCGATATCTGCTACGAAGATATTTTCGGCGAAGAGATCGCCCGGACCATCCGCGAAAGCGATACGCCCGCGGGCGTGCTGGTGAATTCGACCAATCTCGCGTGGTTCGGCGACACGATCGCGCTGGATCAGCATCTGCAGATTGCGCGGATGCGCTCGCTGGAAACCGGCCGGCCGATGCTGCGCGCCACCAATACCGGCATGACGGCGGCGATCGACGGCAACGGCAAGGTCATCGGACGCCTGAAGCCCTACACGATCGGCTCGCTCGATGTGACGGTGCAAGGCACCACGGGCAACACGCCGTACGTGACGAGCGGCAATAACACGGTGCTGGCGGTTTCGTTGCTGCTGCTCGCGTTTGGATTCGCGTTCGGGCCGGGCATCGTCCGGCGCCGCAACGGCAAGCAATAAGCCGTGGCCCGGCCGGTTATCAAGGCCTGCAGGCAGCCGGTCGCAACGGCCATCCCGACTCATGCAGAAACGCGCGCTCCGGAAAACCGTGAGCGCGCGTTCGCACATTGGGCAGCAGTTTACCGAGCCGCGCTCAATCCGACGGCATCGTATCGATAAACGACTGACGCAGCGACAGCTTCTGGAAATGCTTGTCCAGATTCGGATACGCTTCGCGCCAGTTCAGCTCCGGCGTGCGGAAATCGAGGTAGCCCAGCGCGCAGCCAACAGCGATGTCCGCGAGCGTGTAATGGTTGCTGGCGCACCAGGTCTTGCTGCCAAGCCCTTGCGACATCGCGATCAGGCCTTCGTCGATCTTGCGCTGCTGCCGTGCAACCCACGTGTCCACGCGGTGCTCGAGCGGGCGCTGCGTGCCTTCGATACGAATCAGCACCGCCGCGTCCAGAATGCCGTCGGCTAGCGCTTCCCAGCAGCGCACTTCGACGCGCTCGCGCCCGGACGGCGGAATCAGCTTGCCGACCGGCGACAGCGTGTCCACGTATTCGCAGATCACCCGCGAATCGAATACCGCTTCGCCGTCTTCCATCACGAGGCACGGCACCTTGCCGATCGGATTGAAGGTGTGAATCGTGGTGGCCGGCGCCCAGACGTTCTCGAGCACCAGTTCGTAGTCGATTTTCTTGTCGGCCAGAACGATCCGCGCTTTGCGCACGAACGGGCTGGCGAGCGAACCGATGAGTTTCATCATTACCATCTGCCTTTTCTTGAATTCGGCGAAAGTATAAGTGGTTGGCCGCGTTCCCGAGCGTGGCGAACCTGCTTCGCAAGCCGCATGAACGCTCGCTGTGGACGGATTGCAACATTGCCGCAGCGCGCACGCGCCGTCTACCCGGCCGAATGGCTAACGCCGCCCTCGCAGCCGCGCGCCTGCGCCAGTATCCGCTCAAAATACATCCCGGCATTGGGCGCTACAATCGCACGATGAACCAGCCAACCGAACCCACCATCGCCATCGACGTCTACCGCAAGCGCCGTGAGCGCGTGCTCGCTGCACTGCGCGCGGCGGGCGGCGGCGTCGCCGTCGTTCCCACCGCGCGGGAAGCGCTGCGCAACCGGGACGCCGATTATCCGTACCGGCACGACAGCTACTTCTACTATCTGACCGGCTTCACCGAACCCGGGGCGCTGCTGGTGCTCGACGCGAGCGCGGCGGTCGGCGAGGCGGCCTCGGTGCTGTTCTGCCGCGAGAAAAACGTCGAACGCGAAACGTGGGAAGGCTTTCGCTTCGGGCCGGCTGGCGCGTGCGAGGCGTTCGGTTTCGACGCCGCTTTCCCGATCGGCGATGTCGACGTGCATCTGCCGCGCCTGCTCGCGGACAAGCCGACGCTGCATTACGCGCTCGGCACCTCGGCGGAACTCGACGAGCAGGTGCGCGGCTGGCTCGACGCGGTGCGCACACAAGGCCGCAGCGGCGTTGCCGCGCCCTGCGCCGCGCGTGATCTGATCCCCTTGCTCGACGACATGCGGCTCATCAAGGACGATCACGAACTTGCGATCATGCGCCGCGCCGGGCAGATTTCCGCCCAGGCGCATCGGCGCGCGATGGCGGTGTGCCGCCCTGGCGTGCGCGAGTACGAACTCGAAGCCGAGCTGCTTTACACGTTCCGCAAGTTCGGCGCCCAGGCACCGGCATATACGTCGATCGTCGCGGCGGGTGCGAACGCTTGCGTGCTGCACTATCCGGCGGGCAGCGCGATTGCCCAGGACGGCGACCTGATCCTGATCGACGCGGCCTGCGAACTCGACGGCTACGCGTCGGACATCACCCGCACTTTCCCCGCCAGCGGCCGTTTCACGCCGGCGCAGCGCGAGCTGTACGACATCGTGCTGGCCGCGCAGCAGGCTGCCGTCGACGCCACCCGCGCCGGCGCCACTTTCGACGCTCCGCATCAGGCCGCCGTGCGCGTGCTGTCGCAGGGCCTGCTCGACACCGGCATCATCGATCGCGCGAAGTTCGCGTCCGTCGACGACGTGATCGCCGAGCGCGCCTATGCGCCCTTCTACATGCACCGCACCGGCCACTGGCTCGGCATGGACGTGCACGATTGCGGCGATTACCGCGAGCGCGGCGCACCGCGCGACGAGGCTGGCGTGCTGCCGTGGCGCACGCTGCAGCCGTCGATGACGCTGACCATCGAGCCGGGCCTGTATATCCGCGCGGCCGAGGGCGTGCCGCAACACTACTGGAACATCGGCATCCGCATCGAAGACGACGCGATCGTCACGGCCGACGGCTGCGAGTTGATGACGCGCGATGTGCCGGTAGCGGCCGACGAGATCGAGGCGCTGATGCAGGAAGCCCGCACGGCTCACGAAACCAGGAAGTAACCCGCAATGAACGACGTTTCCCTGTCGACCGTGATTCTGAAACCGGCCGCGTCCGATCCTTCATTCGATTTCGACGTGACGATTGTCGGCGCCGGTCCGGTCGGGCTGGCGCTCGCCGGCTGGCTGGCACGCCGCAGCGCGACGCGGGTGCTGAAGGTCGCGCTGATCGATGCGCGCGAGCCGGAAGATTCGATCGCCGACCCACGCGCAATTGCCGTATCGCATGGCAGCCGGATGATTCTCGAACCGCTGCGCTGGCCCGCCGACGCCACCGCGATCCAGCGCATCCACGTGTCGCAACGCGGCCATTTCGGCCGCACCTTGATCGATCACAGCGAACACGGCTTGCCGGCGCTCGGCTACGTGCTGCGCTACGGTTCGATCGTGCACGGACTCGCCAAGGCGGTTCACGCCACCGACGTGCACTGGTTCCGCTCGACCTCGGCCACCGTGCCGACGCAGGAAAATGACGGCGTCACGCTGCCGATCGCAACCGCCGGGGTTACGCGGCATCTGCGCACGCGAATTCTGGTGAATGCCGAGGGCGGCTTGTTCGGCGATCAGAAAGCCGTCACGGGCGGCACGCGCGATTACGGGCAAACCGCGCTGGTCGGCACGGTCAGTGTCTCGGCGCCGCAGCCGCATGTGGCGTGGGAGCGTTTCACGTCGCAAGGGCCGATCGCGCTGCTGCCAATGGGCGGCGTGCGCGGCGCCGACTACGCGCTGGTCTGGTGCTGCGCGCCAGACGAGGCCGAGCGGCGCAGCCAACTTTCCGACGAAGATTTCCTACGCGAACTCGGCGCCGCTTTCGGCGACCGCATGGGCCGCTTCACGCAGGTCAGAGGGCGCGCGTCGTTTCCGCTGGGTCTGAACACGGTGGACACGCTGGTCAAGGGGCGCGTGGTCGCCATCGGCAATGCGGCGCAAACGCTGCATCCGGTGGCGGGCCAAGGGCTGAATCTGGGTCTGCGCGATGCGCACTCGCTCGCCGACGCGTTATCGGCGGAAGGCCCCACGCCACTCGCACTGGCCATCTTCGCGCAACGCCGCGCGCTGGACCGGCGTCTGACCATCGGCGCCACCGACACCCTTGCGCGACTCTTCACCTTCGATTTCCCGCCGCTCGCGGTCTTGCGCGGCTTCGCGCTCACCGCGCTTGAATTCATGCCGCCGGTGAAAACCGCGCTCGCGCGCCAGATGATGTTCGGACAGCGCCGCTAGGCGCGTCGCCCGCCCGCGCCGCGTCATCGCTTCATGGGCGCGCGCGAGCGGTGCGGGTTCCACGATCCGGGACCACTTTCATTGAAGATTTAACGGGTTACGACCGATGCAAGTCGGGTGTCGGCTACCCGTTAACGCTAAAATGGCGGTTTTCCCTTGCATTTCGCGAACGCTCCGATTGACAGAATGTCAGGCAATCGGTCGCGCGCGCGTCGATCTAATGCCCACTCTCGGCTCTCACAATCTGCGCAATAACCTGTTCGTCGCGCCCATGGCGGGCGTAACCGACCGGCCGTTCCGGCAGCTTTGCAAGCGGCTGGGCGCGGGCTATGCCGTGTCGGAAATGGTCGCCTCGAACGCGCAGTTGTGGAAAAGCGAGAAGACCATGCGCCGCGCCAACCACACGGGCGAGGTCGAACCCATCGCCGTGCAGATCGCGGGCGCCGATCCGGCCATGATGGCCGAAGCGGCCCGCTACAACGTGGCGAACGGCGCGCAGATCATCGACATCAACATGGGCTGCCCGGCCAAGAAAGTCTGCAATGTGGCCGCCGGTTCGGCGCTGTTGCAGAACGAACCGCTCGTGCAGCGCATTGTCGAGGCCGTGGTGGGTGCGGTGGGCGTGGGACCGGATGCGGTGCCCGTCACGCTGAAAATCCGCACCGGCTGGGATCGCGACAACAAAAACGCGCTCAGCGTCGCGCATCTGGCCGAAGCCGCCGGCATTTCAATGCTGACCGTGCACGGCCGCACCCGCGCCGACCTGTATCACGGCGACGCCGAATACGAAACCATTGCCGCCGTCAAAGCGGCGGTGCGCATTCCGGTGGTCGCCAATGGCGACATTACGTCGCCGCAAAAAGCGCGTGAAGTCCTCGCCGCCACCGGCGCGGACGCGATCATGATCGGCCGTGCCGCGCAGGGGCGTCCATGGCTGTTCCGCGAAATCGAGTATTTCCTGCAAACGGGTGAGTTGCTGCCGTCGCCGCGCATCGACGAAATCCAGCAGGTGATGAACGAACATCTCGAAGATCACTATGCTTTCTACGGCGAATTCACGGGCGTGCGCACTGCGCGCAAACACATCGGCTGGTACACTCGCGGCCTTTCTGGCGCCAATGTGTTCCGGCACCGTATGAATACGCTGGACACCACGCGCGAACAACTCCTCGCCGTCAACGAGTTCTTCGACGCACAAAAGGCGATTTCAGACCGCCTCGTCTACGTCGAAGAAACGCTCAACAAGAACGGCGAGCCGGACCATACCGACCGACTAGCAGCATGAGCAAGAACAATATCGAACAATCTGTCCGCGACAGCCTGGGTATGTATTTCCAGGATCTCGACGGCTCCAATCCGCACGACGTCTACGACATGGTGATTTCGTGCGTGGAAAAACCCTTGCTCGAAGTGGTGCTCGAGCAGGCCGGCGGCAATCAGTCGCTGGCCGCCGAGTATCTCGGCATCAACCGCAATACGCTGCGCAAGAAGCTGCAACAGCACGGTTTGTTGTAGTTTTTCGGCGCCCTGCCACGTTTCCCTTCGGCTATTCGTCTTCATCATGATCAAGCAAGCGCTCATCTCCGTTTCCGACAAGTCCGGCATTGTGGACTTCGCCAAATCGCTGTCGGACCTCGGCGTCAAGATCCTGTCGACCGGCGGCACCGCGAAACTGCTCGCGGACGCCGGTTTGTCCGTCACGGAAGTGGCCGACTACACGGGCTTCCCGGAAATGCTGGACGGGCGCGTGAAAACGCTGCATCCGAAGGTGCACGGCGGCATCCTCGCGCGCCGCGACCTGCCGGAGCACATGGCAGCGCTTGAAAAGCACGACATTCCGACCATCGACCTGCTCGTCGTGAATCTGTACCCGTTCGTGCAGACCGTGTCGAAAGAAGAGTGCTCGCTGGAAGACGCGATCGAGAACATCGACATCGGCGGCCCGACCATGCTGCGCTCGGCCGCGAAGAATCACCGCGACGTGACGGTGGTGGTCGATCCGGCGGACTACGCGGTCGTGCTGGAAGAAATGCGTGCGAACAGCAACACGGTGGCGTACAAGACCAACTTCCTGCTCGCCACCAAGGTGTTCGCGCACACCGCGCAGTACGACGGCGCGATCACGAACTACCTGACCAGCCTGACCGACGAACTGAAGCATTCGTCGCGCAATGCCTACCCGGCTACGTTCAACCTCGCCTTCGACAAGGTGCAGGACCTGCGCTACGGCGAAAACCCGCACCAGAGCGCCGCGTTCTACCGCGACCTGACGGTGCCGGCCGGCGCGCTGGCGAACTACAACCAGCTGCAGGGCAAGGAACTGTCGTACAACAACATCGCCGATTCCGATGCGGCGTGGGAATGCGTTAAGACCTTCGACGTGCCGGCCTGCGTGATCGTCAAGCATGCGAACCCGTGCGGCGTGGCGATGGGCGCCGACGCGAACGAAGCATACGCAAAGGCGTTCCAGACCGATCCGACCTCGGCGTTCGGCGGCATCATCGCGTTCAACCGCGAAGTGGACGAAGCGGCGGCGCTTGCAGTGGCCAAGCAGTTCGTCGAAGTGCTGATCGCGCCGTCGTTCAGCGCGGCAGCTCGCCAGATATTCGCGGCCAAGCAGAATGTGCGTCTGCTCGAAATCGCTTTGGGTGAAGGCCATAACGCGTTCGATCTGAAGCGCGTCGGCGGCGGCCTGCTGGTGCAATCGCTCGATTCGAAGAACGTGCAGCCGCATGAGCTGCGTGTGGTCACGAAGCGTCACCCCACGCCGAAGGAAATGGACGATCTGCTGTTCGCATGGCGCGTGGCGAAGTACGTGAAATCGAACGCAATCGTGTTCTGCGGCAACGGCATGACGCTCGGCGTCGGCGCGGGTCAGATGAGCCGCGTCGACTCGGCGCGCATCGCCAGCATCAAGGCGCAGAACGCCGGTCTGACGCTGAACGGTTCGGCCGTGGCGTCGGATGCATTCTTCCCGTTCCGCGACGGTCTCGATGTAGTGGTGGCTGCGGGCGCGACCTGCGTGATCCAGCCGGGCGGCTCGATGCGCGACGACGAAGTGATCGCCGCCGCCGACGAGCACAACATCGCCATGGTCGTGACCGGCGTGCGTCACTTCCGGCATTGATTCGTCAAGCCTCGCGGACGGCCGCGGCTTCTTCGTGAAGCGACGGCACGCCCGGTTGGCTTGAACACAGCGGCCCGGCAGATGATTCTGCCGGGCCGTTTGCATTTCTGCGCGTCCAGTGGCGATTTTTATTCGGCTCGTCTTACTGTGCGCCAACCGCCGCACATCGCGTTCGTTGTAGTATTCCAGGCACTTCGTCCTTACCGCATATGCGGCACCTCATGAGAATTCTCGGCATCGATCCTGGCTTGCGCGTCACCGGCTTTGGCGTGATCGATCAAAGCGGACACACGCTCAGCTATGTTGCAAGCGGCGTCATCAAGACCGCTGACGCCGATCTGCCGTCGCGTCTCGGCACCATCTTCGAAGGCATTTCGACACTGATCCGTCAGCACTCACCCGATCAGTCCGCGATCGAGAAGGTGTTCGTCAACGTCAATCCGCAATCCACTTTGCTGCTGGGCCAGGCGCGCGGCGCCGCGATCTGCGGTCTGGTGGCGGGCGGCGTGCCGGTGGCCGAATACACGGCGCTGCAACTGAAGCAGGCGGTGGTCGGCTACGGCCGCGCGACCAAGGAGCAGATGCAGCAGATGGTGGTGCGGCTGCTCAACCTTTCCGGCGTGCCCGGCACCGACGCCGCCGACGCGCTCGGCATGGCGATCTGCCACGCACACGGCGGCACGACGCTGAGTACACTGGGCGGCATCGCGCCGTCTCTTGCGAAGAAGGGCTTGCGCGTGCGGCGCGGTCGGCTGGTCGGTTAAGCAGCGGCAGCGCCCTGCCCGCGGCACATCCGCTGCGCTACACTCGCCCTTTGTTCCGTCCTTCTTCCACCCTTCTTTCACGATTGAATCCCCCATGATCGGTCGCATTGCCGGCGTTCTGCTGGAAAAAAATCCGCCGCATCTGCTCGTCGACTGCAACGGCGTCGGTTACGAAGTCGACGTGCCGATGAGCACGTTCTACAACCTGCCCTCCTCCGGCGAGCGCATCGTGCTGCTCACGCAAATGATCGTGCGCGAAGACGCGCATCTGCTGTACGGCTTCGGCACTGCCGAGGAACGCTCGACCTTCCGCGAATTGCTGAAGATCACCGGCATCGGCGCACGCATGGCGCTTGCTGTGCTCTCGGGCATGAGCGTGCATGAACTCGCGCAGACCGTCACGATGCAGGACGCCGCGCGTCTGACGCGTGTGCCGGGCATCGGCAAGAAGACGGCGGAACGCCTGCTGCTCGAACTGAAGGGCAAGATCGGCGCCGACCTGGGCGCGATGGCGGGCGCGGCGTCGGCATCCGATCACGCCTCCGATATCCTGAATGCATTGATCGCATTGGGTTACTCCGAGAAAGAAGCCTTGGCCGCCGTCAAGAATGTGCCGGCCGGCACCGGCGTGTCCGAAGGTATCAAGCTCGCGTTGAAGGCGCTCTCCAAGGGCTGAAGCTCGAGCCCGGCAGGTGGCGCCGCCTGCGATGGATAAAGCTTCGCACACGGCGCCGCACCGCGCACCCTGGCCGTTCGGCCGAGTTTCGCAACGGGCGGCGCGCGGTACAATGAGCCCATGATCGAAACCGACAAACTCGCCGCCGAGCGCATCATCGCGGCCACGCCCGTCTCGCCGAACGAAGAAGCGTTCGAGCGCGCGTTGCGCCCGCGCCAGCTCGAAGAATATGTCGGGCAGGAAAAAGTGCGCGGCCAGCTGGAAATCTTTATCGAGGCCGCCAAACGCCGTTCCGAATCGCTCGACCATGTCTTGCTGTTTGGGCCGCCGGGTCTCGGCAAGACCACGCTCGCGCACATCATTGCACGCGAAATGGGTGTCAATCTGCGGCAAACGTCAGGCCCCGTGCTCGAACGCGCCGGCGATCTCGCCGCGCTGCTCACCAACCTCGAAGCCAACGACGTTTTATTCATCGACGAAATCCACCGGCTCTCCCCGGTTGTCGAAGAAATTCTGTATCCGGCGCTGGAGGATTATCAGATCGACATCATGATCGGCGAAGGACCGGCCGCGCGCAGCGTAAAACTGGACCTGCAGCCGTTCACGCTGGTCGGCGCGACCACTCGCGCCGGCATGCTGACCAATCCGCTGCGCGATCGTTTCGGTATCGTCGCGCGGCTCGAGTTTTATAACGCCGAGGAACTGGCGCGCATCGTCACGCGTTCGGCGTCGTTGCTGCACGCGCAGATCCATCCGGATGGCGCGTTCGAAATCGCCAAGCGCGCGCGCGGCACGCCGCGTATCGCGAACCGGCTGCTGCGTCGCGTGCGCGATTTCGCGGAAGTGAAGGCCGACGGCAATATCACCGCGCAGGTGGCCGACGCCGCGCTCAAAATGCTCGACGTGGACGCAGTCGGCTTCGATCTGATGGACCGCAAGCTGCTCGAAGCGATCCTGCACAAGTTCGACGGCGGCCCGGTCGGTGTCGACAACCTGGCGGCGGCGATCGGCGAAGAGCGCGACACGATCGAAGACGTGCTCGAACCGTACCTGATCCAGCAAGGCTTCCTGCAACGCACGCCGCGCGGCCGGGTTGCCACGCTGCTCACGTACCGGCACTTCGGCCTTGCCGCGCCGGAATCGTCAAGTCCGCTGCCCGGCCTGTGGGATGCGGCGGCAACGTGAGCGGAGTATTCGTCGCGTGAGGCCGGTTTAGGATGTCCGATCAAGCCAAACAGCCCGCTTCACGCGCCGGTTTCGCGCAATTGCTTGCCGGAAGGATCCGCTCAAAGCTGGCCGCCGGCGTCACGCATCTGACGAGCGGCAGCGGCCCGACACTCGACTATTCGTCGCCGCCCGGCGACCTTGGGCTCTTCGGACCGGAATCGGTGTGCTGGAAAGTGCACGCCGACTTCACGTCGATGATGACGGGCGGCATCAGCGCGCTCCTGCTCCAGGCGTTGCATCCACTGGCATTGGCGGGCGTGTGGGACCACTCGTCGTTTCGTACCGACATTCTCGGCCGCTTGCGCCGCACCGCTACGTTCATCGCCGGCACGACCTACGGCAACCGGCACGATGCGCTCGCGCTGATCGAACGCGTAAAGCGGATTCATCTTGAGGTGAGCGGCACGGCACCCGACGGCCGGCCGTATCGCGCGAGCGACCCCGCGCTGCTGACATGGGTGCATGTCGCCGAAGTCTCGAGTTTCATGACCGCGCATCTGCACTATGTCAATGCCGCGCTGCCGGTTGCCGCGCAGGATCAGTACTTCGCGGAAACCGCGCGGATTGCCGAGATGCTCGGCGCGTCGAACATCCCGCGCTCTCGCGCC
>CAVTXZ010000014.1:0-447812 GCA_963738755.1 uncultured beta proteobacterium | reverse complement strand
GGATGCTGCCGAGACACGTGGTGTCGAGATTCACTCAACTTCGAACTTTGTTCACTTAAGTTTGAACTCGCAACCTGCGTCCGAACACCGCAACGGCGCGCACTTTCCATATAAAACAATGACTTAGAACCCGGGTCGCCGTGCTGCAGGGTTGTGCACGCTGCTACGAAACCTAGCCGTTTCTGACGAAGTCGCCTCGCAAAACTTAGTGATCAACATTCGGTCAAGGGTAAACCCCCGGAATCGAAGCGCTCTTCAGTCATGCTCGGGGAATTCGAAAAACATGATGCGGCCCGCGGGCGCGACCCTATCGCTCTCCTCGTGCAGCCGCTCACGATTCAGTTGCTCGATCAATTCATCCCCGAGCAATGCGATAACGACGGCGTAAAGGTGCGCGGTCATTCGCGCCCTGACGGACAAATATGACTTCAACAAGGGGGCCGACGTCCAAGGCTTTGTCTCCGAACTGCATATGAAAGTCGCAGCGGCCGCTGCCGGGGGGCAAGTCAGCCGTTGGCATCGCGCCACTCTTGCGGAAAGACAAGACTGCGACGGACGTTTATGACCTTCTCTTCGGACTCTCGTTCCTTGAACCGCGCTACTCGTTATTGTTTCAGGACACGCAAAATCCCGCTATCAACGGACATGTGGTGAATGTGCTTGAAGGGACGATGCCTGCCTTCAACAATCGCCGTATTAAGTACCACACAGTCGCCAGGTAGATTGAACGAGGACCGAGCCAAACGCGTGCGCCCCTGCTTAGGTAGGCCCATGGCAGATTCGTTGACGGTCGATTTGTCAGCAGTCGGACATTGAATATACCGACAAAAGGCGGCGCTAGCCGCCCTCAGGATATTCAGGCAGACCGTCCACTGCTCTGTCCCAGGTTAATCGGTACTTGGACCAAGTGTGACTCGCCGGAGGAGCCTCGCCAGGTTCGTCGAGCGAGCAGGTCGAAACATCAACCACGTCAGACGTCTCGGCATTTGCGTAAACCAATGGCGTCCCGCAATCACCGCAAAAGGTGCGATGAACCCCTGGGCTGGATTCGAACACCTTTGGTGTGCCCTGTACCCAACGGAGTCCGCCCTTGCTTACACTGAACCAGGCAACCGCTGGCGCTGCTGATACCTTCCGGCAGGTGGCACAGTGACAAAGCGTCGTGTCGAACGGACTCGAATGAATCTCGTACCGGACGGCACGGCAATAGCATCCACCTGTCAGCATCGAATCCCTCGACTTGTCGTTCTTGAACAGATTGTCGGCAAGCTAGGGCAGCTTGTCGAGTGACCGAAATTGGCCGATGCTTGAAAGAGTCGCTGATCGTCTTTCTCGCGAGGTTTTCAGGGGTCTTCTTACCCTTGACCGATGTTCGCGAGCGGTTTGTGGGCCGATCTGAGAGGTCGATTTTTTCGCCAGCGAACTGGGGAAGATCGGCGAGGGCGACCTGCTCAATCAGTCATGGGGCAGCACGTGGGCCCAACTTATTTTCCGGGACCTGGCCAAGTTCGACTAATCGAAGGGAGAGCACGAAGGCGAAATCGAACGCGACAGGCTCATCCGTGGCGACAGGAGTCGAACGCCCAACGTTGATCGCGGAGTCTCACTGGGAATCCGTTCGATTTCGCGATCATCAAGACCAGCTTCGTGGTGGCCTCGCACAGGCGGGCCTGCCGAGGTCCATCATTGAGGCCGTGGCCTGGTCAAGCGGCTCATGCGCGTCATGACGTTGCCCGTCTGTGTCTACCACCGCCTTCATCGCCACAGCGGCGGGATAATCTGCCCGCGTTGCCTGCCTCTCCGGGAAAACCGGCGGCGCAGCAGCCCACTACGCTCTAGCGCTTTCTACTGAGGAGGAGGGTGGATTCAAAAGCTTGCTCAACGGCTTCAGTGGGCCTATTGGGAGGAGCGAGAATGTCATTAAGTGCGCTTTCCCCAAGGGAAGTGCCTCAAGCATTTCATGCGCCTGATTTACGTCCGTAACGTTCAGGATGAACGCCACCCCGGCCCGGTCTTGCAGTGAATACCACTGGTCAATCTTGCCCTCGAGGTAGAGCTGCGCCGTCTCGCGAACTTCGGTCGAAAGAATGTGTTGGACAAGTTGCATGTCCGTGCCCGGCGGAAAGGTGCCAATCGCCAATATCTTCGTGGTTGGCGTGGTTGGCATCGGGGTGGTTTGCGACATGGAAACTCCAGCAGAAGTGATCAGCACAGAGGCTGTTGTTTACGAAATTGGACAAGCAAAGTTACCGAAACTAGCTAGACACGCGACATCAGGAGTCTGATCCCAGCAATCCCGAAGACTACGGCCAGGCATCCTTCGAATGCGCGACGGGTCCGCACGTACATCCTGCGAACCGAGTTCATCGAAAACAGTGCGGCGTAACCGCCGAACACCAAACATCCGATGGCCGCACAGCCTGCAATTAAAGCGCTATGGGAAGATCCCGCGCTGTTCGACGACAGGGCAACAATTGAAACCCACACGAGGATGGCTTTTGGATTGGTGAGATGGAGCATCGCTCCGCGGGCGTAGACGCTCGTCAATGTCTGCGTTCGTTCCAGCTTCACTGCGGATGCAGCCGCAGTCGCAAGGGCATTGCGTCCCGATTTGAAGGCTAACCACAAGAGATATAGGCCGCCAAAAATCTTGACTGCAATGATGAATTGAGAATAGGCGATCAGGGCAGCCGATACGCCTAGCGTTGCCACCATCGCCCAGAACATTGACCCCGAGATGACACCGAGTGCGAACATCAACGCCGCTTTCCGGCCGTGATTGGCCGCTATGGACATAATTGCAAGGTTGCTCGGCCCGGGACTCGCGGTGCCAACGAAATACGCTGCATAGGCAAGCAGCAGGTTTGTCGAGACGTAGGTGTTTCCAGTCATGTTTGGTATCCAGAAAAGGTCCGTGCCACTACCGGCACCTGACGGGTCATGTTCAAGAGACGCATAGAAAGGAGGCCAGAACCTCCTCAGATCCGTTATGTGCGCAGCGGTCTAAGACCCGCCCTAACCTCCTCCACAAACAATCTCGGCTGCTCCCAGGCCGCAAAATGACCGCCTTTTTCGGGCCTGTTGTAGTAAATGAGGTTGTGATACGCCTGCTCCGACCAACTCCGCGGGGCCTGATAATTCTCACCAGGAAAGGCACTCACGGCAGCCGGGACGGAGACGTCGGCGGCAGCATAAAAGTTGAAGTGAGATTCCCAATAGAAGCGAGCCGCGGAAACCCCTGTATTCGTCAACCAGTAAAGCGTGATGTCGTCGAGCACGTCGTCTCGCGTCAGGTCGCCTGCAGAGTGTCCGTTGATCGTGCGCCCGAACACGGCTGAGGTTAGTGCCGCTGCCGGCTGGCCATAACCGTCCGGGTGATCCAGCAGCCAGCTTGCCAATGCAACGGGTGAGTCCGCCAGTCCGTAGAGGGTTTGCGGACGCGTGCCCTGCTCCAATGCGTAGGCGCGTCGCTTTGACAGGGCGCTGAGTTGGTCGTACGCGAGTCTTTCGTCAGCCGATAGGCTAGCGGGCGCCGGATCGCCGACTTGAAGCGCCTTTGCGATCGCCGGTGGAATTGTCGCGGGGAAGTTGACGTGAATGCCGATCAACTCCGGCGGGGCTTGCTTGGCCATCACGTTGGCCACAATGCCGCCGAGATCGCCGCCTTGCGCCGCAAATTTCGCATAACCCAGGCGCTTCATCATCACGACCCAGGCACGTGCGGTGCGTTCCGGACCCCAGCCGATTTCTCCAGGCTTGCCCGAAAATCCATAGCCCGGTAGGGACGGAATCACGAGGTGAAACGCATCCGATGCGCTCGCGCCATACGCGGTCGGATTGACCAACGGATCGATGATCTTGAGTTGCTCGATGACGGAGCCGGGCCATCCGTGCGTGACCACGAGCGGCATCGCGTTGTCATGCTTTGAACGAACGTGGATGAAATGGATGTCCACGCCATCGATCTCAGTCACGAAATTCGGCAGCGCATTCAATTTCGCCTCGACCTTGCGCCAGTCGTAATCGGTCGACCAATGACGCGCGAGTTCCTGAATCATTGCGAGCGGCACGCCTTGCGAATCATCGGTGACTATCTCCCGATCCGGCCATCTCGTCGCCCTGATGCGGCGCCGCAAGTCGATCAGTTGCGACTCGGGCACATGGATACGAAGCGGACGAATAGCGGTCTTGTCGGCACCGGTCGACGAGGCAGCGTCCGTGATCGCTTGATTCGTTTGCGCGAACGCGAGCTGACTCAAGGAGCCGGCAGCAACGGCTGCCGCTGCCACGCCAACAAAGCGACGGCGAGCCGGTGATTGGGGAAAGGTGTTGTCTGACATAAGTTTTCCGATTGGCGATGGGCCAGGTCCTCGGTTAATAGCAGCGTGATCTCACGCGCTACCGGTTGCGGTAAGACTGTGTCTGCAGAACACGAAGGCGTTAAGCGGTCGCCTCACCGCGAGTGAACTCAGCGGCGTGGAGCGTCACGAATTCGTGCATGTTCGTCGGTGCCTTACCGGTGAGCTTGAATAGATCGTCCGTCATGCGGTCGTATCTTCCCTGCGTGTGAAGTTCAGCCATCACGGCGAGGTGATCGACGAGATGCGTTGGCACGCCCACTTCCCGGAGCGTGTTGGTCCACGCAGAAAGCGGCACGTCGCGGTAATGGATCGTCCGGCCGAGCGCGTCGGAAAAAGCGCGCGCATAGTGCTCGAGATCTGCGGACTCGGGCCCCGTCAGGTTATAGACATGGCCGATGTGCGGCGCTGGATCGTCGAGGATGACGGATACGGCACGCGCCACATCGACAGCAGAGATCGGCGAAGTGCGGCTGCTGCCTAGCGGCAACGCCAGTTCATCGCGATCACGCACTCCTGCGTCGGCAAGACGCAAAAAGAAGCCTTCGAGAAAGACCGTAGGCCGCACCGTGACGACCGGCAGTCCAGACCATGCGAGGACCTGCTCGGCAAGCCAGTGCAGCTTGTGCTGAGGGCTATTTGTGGTCTCCGTGATGCTCATTTCCGTGACCGTCATCTGCGACATGTTCACGAGAGCTTCGATGCCATGGTGACGCGCCACTGCAGCGACGTTGACCGTGGCTTCCAGATAATTCGCCGAGATCGACATGCCGAAATATACGCGTGAGCACCCTTCGATCGCACGATGCATCGAGGCGAGATCAGTCAGGTCGCCCAGCATGACCTCGGCGCCGAGCTGACGCAGTTCTTCCGCGCGTTTATCCTCACGGCGAACCAGAGCGCGCACGTTATGCCCCTTGGCGAGGAGCATTTCCGTGACATTGCGGCCGATGCCACCAATCGCGCCGGCAGCTCCTGTGACCAGAATCGGGCGATCCTGTGTAGTTTGAATCTTCATATCTTTAACCTCTTCGAAAAGTACAAGTGCATTTATGCATATGCACACTTAGGGATGAAATGAATCCCGACGGAGTGGCTGTTCCGGTCAGAGTTTCAGTGTCTGTTGATGATCGTCTTGCAGGAAATCAATTATCGTTTTGACCACGAGGTCGGGCTGCTCTTCCTGAATGAAGTGGCCACTGCCGCCCACGACGTAGTGCAGCCGCACACCATCGACCTCGGCGTAGCCGTTCCTGAATCCGGGTACCGACTTCACTAGCGCCGCGTCGGATACGTTGGCGTTCTTCCCCATGGGCGTCTTATGCGCGATCGTCGCATCAGAGCTGACATTGGACCGCGGCTGCGCATAACTGCGCGAAAGGGGTAACAACAGCGTTGCCAAAGCAGCGCTGGCAGTGGCAATTCTCGATATGACTTTCAAAGTACATCTCCCTACACTTAGAGAGTTAGTTAAAAGAAGGCATGGGTGGTTGATGAGCACGGGTGTGCCGCGGTCAATTCGCCATGCTCAGGCAACCGTGACGCTCGTATCGTCCGTGCCTTGTTCAGCGCTCGATTTGCCGTGGACGCCACGTTCGTGAATGTGTGCAGTCGGTGTACGGTCGATCATCAGGCTCAGCAGTTCCGGCCGGTTGTAGTGACCGGCTGAGTCCATCAACAGCTTGCGTCGGTCGATCATCGTGAAGTCGAGATCGGCAATGACCTCGCCCTCGCCCGAGCGGAGAGGTTCGCCGATCAGCATGCCCTCGGGCGTCACAATGGTGGTGAAGCAACCACCCGAGATCGGACCAACTTCGCAGCCCGTGTCCTTCATGATTTGCGCCTGCTGGTCGGCGTCCAGCCAGGCGGTCGCGTTCACGACGAAACAGCCGGACTCCAGCGCGTGCTGACGGATATTGATTTCCATCCTTTGCGCAAATCCCTCGCCGAAGGCGGAACCCGGATACATCGCCGAGTGGATCTGCTCGCCATCGGCCATCATCGCGTAGCGTGTCAGTGGATTGTTGTGCTCAAAGCATGCCAACTGACCAATGCGACCAACCTTGCTATCGACGGCGCGCAGGCCAGATCCGTCGCCCTGACCCCAGATCATCCGCTCGAAATGCGTAGGCGTGATCTTGCGGCGGCGCTGGATCAAGGTGCCATCGGCATCAAAGAGCAACTGAGTGTTGTAGATGGTTCCACCATCACGCTCGTTGACTCCGATCGACACCACCATGCCTGCCTTCCGGGCCGCCTCGCCAATTGCGTCGGTCGCGGGAGACGGCACCGTCACGGACTGGTCGAGCAGCCTCAGATGCTCTTTTCCAGACAAAAGCTGAATGCCCGTCTGGACTGCAGCAAAGTACGGGTAGTAAGGCACCACGGTTTCCGGAAACGTGGCGAACTGCACGCCCTGCTGGCCCAGTTCGTGGATCTTCTGCACGACCTTTGCGACAGTGGCCTCACGGCTGTACAGCACCGGGCTGATCTGGACTGCGGCGGCTTTGACGACTTTCATTGCAAACTCCTTGATGCAGAAGAACAGGCACAGAGCGCCCTTGTGGTGTTGCATATGCAACATTGATGATCAAAAAAAATTAGCGCATGCGCCGCGGTAACTCGCCCGCGATGCCCATGAGCGCGTCGGCACCGACCTCCCCGACGAGGGATCTGGCTCCTGACTGCGCAGTCGACCACGCGGACGCCGCGTTGCGGAGCAATGTTTTGCCTTGTCCTGTCAGCGAAAGGGGCCGACTGCGGCCATTGCTTTCAGTGGCACCTTCGAAAACCCACTCCTGCGAGATGAGGAGTTGCAAATTCCTTGTCAGCGTCGACCGACCGTGATGATTCTTGCGCCCCAGATCCGCGCGGCAGATGGGTCCAAGCTCAACAATGAGTACAAGCAGGCTGAATTGAGAGGCGTTGATACCGAACGGCCGTAGTGCCTCGTCGTAGATCGCGGTCAGAACCCTGGAGATCTGCCGCGTGCGCGTCAGCAGACAGTTCTGCGCAATCTCACAGCCGACGTCATGACCTGCTTTGTTTTGAATGTCTAAAGACATGGTCGCCTCACGTTTCGGCGTCGGCTTCCGACCCTGTCAGATAGAGGTCGCGGAACCGTTCGTCGACCCGCTCCCACATCAGTTTCGAAAAAAGCGTCGCCGCATTCATCGGACGATGATTGATCACCACGGAATCAGCCTCACCCTGTTCGTTCACGTGCGCCACGAGCAGAGTCTCGATCGGCACGCCCTGAATCTGCGAACGGTAGGACTCCATGTAGAGTCCGTTACCGATCTCGCCCTTGTAGCTGTGATGCTGAAACTCGTAGAGCGCAACAGCGTGCTTGATCACCCCCAGGATGTCAGCTCGCCCTTCTACCGGACGCTTCAGGACAGTCGCCTCAAGCGTCGCATTTTCGGCCAGCTTCGCCAGCCAGAACGGCAGGCCGCCGGCAGGCTCAAGGACTGACGCGGTATCGTTGAATTTCATGTCGGATTCTCCATCGGTAGTATGGAAATAGTTAGCGAGCGCGGCATCCTCTGCCGTCTCGCTGAACAGAACGCGAGAGACGCTGCTAGGACCCGGAAGTCCCAGCGCTGGCGGCATCGACTGCGGCTACTAGCGTGACGCGTGCCTTTTCCCGTCGTCTCCGGGCGAGTCGATCTTCGCCGACGCTTCGTTCGGACTCACCGGCCAGAATTGCGTGAATGTCGGGGAGCGTCCAGATGGCGCCACGACTGCCCCAGGTGCCGTCTGGAATCTCCGTCGGAAAAACCCAGACGCGCGGCGCGACCTCTTCGAACGGTCGGTTCTCGGCGCGGGCCACCGCTTCCGTCACCGCTTTAACCAATGCGCTACGTGACTCTGCCGTGTATTGCCCTTCTGGCGCCGACGGAATGATCCGGTAGCGCGCCGCCGTCGAGCGGTCTCCTGCGACGAATACCGCCGCCGGCCGATGGAGATGAAGCACCGTGACGCTTTGCGCAATCGGATTACCCGGGTCATACCCTTCCGCCTTGATCAGGATGTCAGTCAGCTCTTTAACCAGACGTGCTTCCGCTTCAGGCGTCAAGGCGTCGCCCGGCCACAGTGCGTCGATCATTGGCATGATGTCATTCCTTCCTCAGGTGTTTCGATGTGGCGATAATCGGCCTTTACGGGCACACCTGGAAGTGGCAGCATTGCCATTATTCGAGGAATATCAGACACGCACGCAAATGATCACGATCAGGATCTGGGTCTATGACGGAATTCTGGCGTCGGGCGTCGCGGGACCCATCGACGTCCTGAGCGCCGCCAACTACCTGAACGGCAAGTTAGCCGCGCGTGGGGCCAAACCTTTACCCATGTTCGCGTGGCGCGTGGAATCGCTGGACGGACAGCCCGTCACGGCTGCGTCGGGGCAGAGCATTCCGGTGGACGGCAAAATCGATCCGCGCAAACGTGCAGATGCCATCCTGCTAACGGCCCCGTTTTTTTCCAACATGGACGAGTTCATCGGCCGTCGCGAGCAGATGAATGCGCTCTCTTCCGCGCTACGGCGCCAGCGCAAGGCAGGCGCCGTGCTGGCTGCATACTGCACCGGCAACTATCTGCTGGCCGAGGCGGGATTGCTGGACGGCCGGGTCGCCACCACACACTGGGCCAACGCGGCTGACTTCGCTCGACGGTATCCGCGTGTCGAACTCCGTGCCCGGGAAGTCCTGACCTGGCAAGACGGCATTGTCTCGGGCGGTTCGGTGACGTCGTATCTCAATCTCGCCGTAAGGCTGGTAGAGATGTTCGCCGGCGACAAGCTTGCGGCGATGACCGCCAAGTCGCTACTGATCGACATGAACCGGACTTCTCAAGCGTCTTACGCGAAGCTGCTCGACGACCACGGACATGTCGATTCGCTTGTCGCGCGAGCTCAACAGCGGATGGAGGCGACCCTTCCGCAGGGGTTCCGGCTGAGCGAGCTCGCCGCCTGGCTTGCTGTCAGCGAACGGACGCTTAACCGGCGTTTCAAGCAGGCAGTAGGCCTTGCGCCATTGACGTATCTGCAGAACCTTCGCGTCGAAGTAGCTAAACAATTGCTGGAGTCCAGGCCCATCGGGCTTGAGATAGTGAGCCAGCGTGTTGGCTATGGAGACATCAGTACGTTTCGAGAACTGTTCAAGCGCAAGACCGGTCTCTCGCCAAGCGAGTATCAAATGCGCTTTGCACGCGCTTCCGTGGCAGGCGGTACGGAACGCGAGTCGCATGGCACGGTTGATTGATAGTCTGGGAAACCGCATATATCGAATTCCCCTGGTGCCGCATCTGCAAGCAGTCGCTCGCACACGTCAAAGGCCGGCCTTAACCCAGGATTGACCGATGAAGCAGCGCTCGCCTGGACCAGTCGAACGGCCGCTTGTTGACGACCCACAACAGTCAATAAAGGCTCCCGGCAGCGGACGTTCCGACGTAATGGCCTTTCCGATAGCAAAAGCCTTAATAGCGCACGGCTGAAGTATCGAGTTTCCAAAAATCGCTCATCAGACCGGCCGAACGAAATATCTCCATTGCTTGAGCTGGCGTCCATTTCTCCCAGTCCGAGTCGGCGTGGTGCGAATACCAACGCTGAGCCAAGTCCGCCAATTGTGTAATCGGCATGATTTCGCCCAATGGAAGTTGATGTCTCCTGCCCCAATCGTCAACATCTTCTGGGGACCGAAATGGAAGAACGCGCGCGCAAAAGTGGTGAACGTTGTCCCAAGCCCTACGTGGCGGTTCGGCAAAATGAACGAACAGTTCGGTTTGCAACGGAACAGCGTCCGCCACATCTATTTGTACTGGCTCCGCTTCGCCTCCGATTCGGGTATGCACAGTTAGTCGTCCCTTAACAAGGGCCGCTATGCCCAGTGCGCACCACATGCACGGAGCCCACCATCCTTTCTCTCCCGCTTGCACCCAGGTGTGCGTAGGCGACGACGAAAACGGATGTATCACCCACAGTTCGCACCGACCTGGATGAAGCACGACGCCATGAGAAGCCTGAAGGCGCAACAGTCCAGCTTCTACATCGTTGACGCTCGACGCAACCTTCTGTGCCAATTGCTCGTTGGTTGGAGCGTAACCTTCATGAATGAAGGTCGTAACGATATGGTGGTGAAGTAGCGAGTCGAATTGCTGCTGGATCATGATTGTCGCGGCAACGCCGCCCAAGTCGGAGGTCCTAGAAAAATGCTCAGCTCGGATAGCAACGACCGCAGGGATGTTGCAAACGGCAAATCAGTTGCTGGGTTGAGGCCGTTTGTGCAGGTACCCAACTAGGTCGGATACGTATGCGATCGTATCCATCGCATTGTGGACTGTTTTCGGGGTATGGCAAGGCGTCCGCATGGGACTGGGCAGGCCACCGAATTTCACCGTTCGCAGTCCGGCTTCCGGGAATTCGGACCCGGCACGATGACCGTCTCTTCGTGGACAACCACTGCCTGACGGCGGCCGGCTACACGCGACCCTGTATAGCCGCCCTTCGGCCGCGTGATCTGAATGACTGGAGTTTGGGCGCACCTGACGTCGGGTCTCCGCCTGGCCTTCCGCCAAAGTTCACCTGCCTTAAATCCATGATGGCAGGTCCAATGATTGCGTGGAAGTTCAACGTCGCATCCAGCAGCGTCGCCGGCTCTGGCGACATGCCTGCCATCGCGCGTCTACGGAGTGTCTTCTCGCGCCTATATTTCTGTTAGAAGTTGGATGGAGATTCCAAATGAAAACTATGACGTGCAAGGAACTCGGCGGCAAATGTGATCAGAAGTTATCGGCTGAATCATGGGACGAAATGGTAAAAGTCATGACGAAGCACGTTATGGACAAGCATCCGGATGTTGCCAAGGAAATGGAAAAGATGCACAAACAAAACCCGTAGAAGTGGGGGAAAGAAATGAGACCAAAATGGAACGCAGCGCCCGACCTCTGAACATTCACCGAGTCTCGAATGTCCGGTCTGCGTAGAATGGCGATGCGACGCGTCGCAACCGGTCGCTATGCCGGGTTTCGGATTCTGTTCGGGACGCTGCGATTTATCACGTAGTCGAAAACATCCGAAGCCGCAGACGACTTATGTCTTCGCCGCTTTGCAGCGGCTCACGAATTCCACAATTGACTCCAGTACCATTGGTGCCAGCGCGCTGCGTGCCGCAGTTCGCTGGTTGGCTCCCCTCGATCGACAGACAGCGGCTCTTTCTACCAGGAGGACCGGTCATTCGTAACCGATCGGCGGATATCTCTTGTTGGCCGGTCACTGCCCGCCATCGATCGGCGGTACGGGACCCAAAGCGCCCTGTCGAGGACATCCGTAGCAGTCGCGCAATACGTCCGAGCAACTGGCTCTGCCGGTCAGCGATCGCTCTTCCATTCCATCTTTTGCACGTTGATTCCAGGTTGACTGGCTAGCGGCTCCCACTCGGGCAGGAATGTGAATCCTTGCCGACGATACATGCTCACCGCATCGGCCTTGTCTGGCGAGACGCTCAAGACAATTCTTTGATGTCCGCGTTCAATTGCGCGTGCCTGGATTGCATTGACCAGGCGGCCCGCGATTCCCATGCCTCGGTCCTGAGGGCGAATCCACATAGCAATCAGGTTGTACTCGCCCGAGGCGTTTACGGCGTCGCCGATAAGACCAATCGCTTGTCCTTGCCTCATGGCAATCACAAATTGAGGCTGTGTCTGAGGCGACGCACGGTCGCGCCATTGCTGATCGTTATACGTGGCGGCGGTGGCGTGACTCAACCCAAAGACTGTTGGGCTATCAAGCAGTGCGGCAAGCCGAATCGTCTTCAAGATTTCCCAGTCTTCTTCCGTGGTAGGCCGAATCAGCACAGGGCTCAACGCTGTAGTCATAGGGGCACTTGGGGCAAATGCAAACCGTTTACTCGACAATCTCACCGGTGAGATTGTCAGCGATTCGGGCGGCGGAGTCGACCGTCCGTTCCTGGCCGCACCCGGTCCGATGCGCCCACTCCGCAGGCTGGCTGGTTGGGCCACTCAGAAAGTTGAAAGTTAAATGAACCGAAGTCCGGATAGTTCAAACTTAAGCGAACCACGGGTTCAAAGTTGCCTGAGCAGCGCGCCCGGAAAGCCTTATCTTAGCGACATGAACAGTTCAAAATTAAGTGAATCTCGACAACACGCGGGTCGAGATTCGCTTAACTTTGAACTCTATGTTCGCTGAAGCCGAAATCCTGCTTTGCAGAATAATCTGGCTACGCCAGATGGCGTCTGTAGATGTTCCCGTTCTTGCGCAGTTCGTATTCCTTGAGCAGATGGATATTCGGGCTGTAGAAGAACATGGTGAAGTCGATTCCCGACGCCTGCGTGACTTTCGTGATTTCGCCTGAATACGGCGCGCAACAGGAATGCAGCAGAACCTTGCGGCGCCCGCTCGGCAGCATCAGCGGTTGGCGTTCGAGGCGCCGTGTCACGGCGTTTCCTGTTGTTCAGTCAGGGCCGCTTCCGGCTTGCGAGCCAGGTCGATGAAAGCCTTGAGGTAATCAATTTCTGTGTCGGTTTCGCGGGCGCCAAGGAAGATCTGCTTGGCGATACCCTTGCGCCCGAGACGTACCGGCACGACGTTCATCTTGTCCGCATACTCTTCCACCAGCCAGCGAGGCAGCGCGGCGACGCCCCGGCCGCTCGCCACCATCTGCAACATGATGTCGGTGGTCTCGATCGCCTTGTGGCGCCGCGGCGTGACGCCGGCCGGCATCAGAAACTGATTGTAGATGTCGAGCCTGTCGGTCTCCACCGGATAGGTGATCAACACCTCCCGCGTCAGCTGCTCCGGCTTCACGTACTCGACACCTGGCAAGCGGATGTTCGCGGTTCACCACCAGCACCTGCTCGTAGTCGAACACCGGCTCGAAGCGCAGGCCCGGCTTGTAGAGCGGATCCGGCGTCACCAGCAGGTCGATCTCGTAGCCGAACAACGCGCCGATGCCGCCAAACTGGAATTTCTGTTTGACGTCGACATCGACGTCCGGCCAGCGCGCGAGATACGGCGACACCACCTTGAGCAACCACTGGTAGCACGGATGGCACTCCATGCCGATGCGCAGCGACGCCGCGCTCGCCCTGGGCGTACTGGTCAAGGCGTTCTTCGGCAAGCGCCAGTTGCGGCAGCACGCGGTTGGCCACGGCAAGCAGGTATTGACCGGCCTGCGTCAGGCGCAGGCTGCGGCCCTCGCGCAACCAGATGTCGGTGCCAAGTTGCTGCTCCAGCTTTTTCATCGTGTGGCTAAGCGCAGATTGCGTCACGCACAGGATTTCCGCCGCAGCAGTAAGCGAGCCGTGTTTGTCCACGGCCTGGACGATAGCCAGATGAGTTCTCTCAAGCATGCGCTGTGATCCAATCATGTATGAGCAAAACTAATGGTTAGTTGAATTAACACCATTTTACTTCATAAATACCATTCTATACGATTCACGCATCCCGATTCACACATGCGCAACTGACCGAACCAAGGCGACACGATGACAACGACACACAATCTGGGTTTTCCCCGCATCGGCGCGAAGCGCGAACTGAAATTCGCGCTCGAGTCGTACTGGAAAGGCGAGTCTTCGCTCGGCGAACTGAAGGCGTTGGGCGCGCAGTTGCGCCAGCGTCACTGGGCACATCAGGCCGGCCTCGGTCTGGCAGCCGTCGGCGACTTCGCGTTCTACGACCAGGTGCTGGACATGAGCTTCACCCTGGGCAACCTGCCGGAACGCGTGCACGGCTTTCACGGCGACACGCTCGACAACTACTTCCGCGTGGCACGCGGACGCTCGGCAAAGGGCGCCGAGGACCATAGCGCGTGCTGCGGCGGCGTCGCTGCGGGCGAGATGACCAAGTGGTTCGACACCAACTACCACTACATCGTCCCTGAATTCAGCGCGAGCACCGAATTCAAGCTCGATCCGTCGCGCCTGCTGGAACAACTGGCCGAAGCGAAGGCTCAAGGCGTCAAGGTCAAGCCGGTGATCGTCGGCCCGGTGACCTATCTGGCGCTCGGCAAGGCCAAGGACGATTCCGACAAGCTGGCCCTGCTGCCGCGCCTGCTTGCCGGTCTACGCGGAACTGCTGGCTACGCTGGCCGCGCAAGGCGTCGAATGGGTTCAGATCGACGAGCCGATTCTCGTGACGGAACTGTCCGCGCAATGGCAGCAGGCATATGTCACCGCATACGAGGCGCTGGCGAACAGCAAAGTAAAGCTGTTGCTGGCCACGTACTTCGGCCAGTTGCTCGACAACCTGAGCCTCGCCTGCAAGCTGCCGGTGCACGGCCTGCATCTGGACGCCGTCAACGCGCCGCGCTGAAGTCGAAGCGGTGATCGCTCAATTGCCGCAGGACCGTGTGCTGTCGCTCGGCGTGATCAACGGCCGCAACATCTGGAAGACGGACCTCGCAAGCGTGCTCGACTGGCTCGAACCGGTCGCAAAGCAACTGGGCGAACGCCTCTGGATCGCACCGTCGTGCTCGCTGCTGCACGTGCCGGTCGACCTCGACAGCGAACAGAAGCTGGATGCGGAAGTCCGTTCGTGGCTCGCCTTCGCGCTGCAGAAGCTGGATGAACTGAAGGTGCTGGCCACCGCGCTGAACCAGGGCCGCGACGCGGTCAAGGCGGAACTGGCCGCGAACGCTGCCGCCATCGCGGCACGCCGCGCTTCGCCGCGCGTGCAACAATCCGGCGGTCAAGGCAGCGCTCGCGAAGATCGACGCGGCACTGGGTCAGCGCAAGAACGCCTACCCGGCGCGCGCCGACAAGCAGGCTGCCCTGCTGAACCTGCCGGCTTACCCGACCACGACCATCGGCTCGTTCCCGCAGACCGGCGAGATCCGCCATGCGCGCAGCCAGTTCAAGAGCGGCGCACTGGACGCAGCCGGCTACAAGACCGCGATGCAGGCGAGATCGCGCGCAGCGTGCGTGAGCAGGAAGCGCTTGGGCCTGGACGTGCTGGTGCACGGCGAAGCCGAGCGCAACGACATGGTCGAATACTTCGGCGAACAGCTCGACGGCTACGCGTTCAGCCAGTTCGGCTGGGTGCAGTCCTACGGCTCGCGCTGCGTGAAGCCGCCGATCCTGTTCGGCGACATCAGCCGCCCGAAGGCGATGACGGTCGAATGGATCAAGTACGCGCAGTCGCTGACCAACAAGCCGATGAAGGGCATGCTGACCGGCCCGGTCACGATCCTGAACTGGTCGTTCGTGCGCGACGACCAGCCGCGTTCGGTGTCGTGCTACCAGCTGGCGCTGGCGATCCGCGAAGAAGTGCTGGACCTCGAAAAGGCCGGCGTGCGCGTCATCCAGATCGACGAAGCGGCGCTGCGCGAAGGCCTGCCGCTGCGCAAGTCGCAATGGAAGGACTACCTCGACTGGGCCGTGGAATCGTTCCGCATCACCGCCAACGGCGTGGAGGACGAAACGCAGATCCACACCCACATGTGCTATTCGGAGTTCAACGACATCATCGCGTCGATCGCCGACATGGACGCCGACGTGATCACCATCGAGACCTCGCGCTCGGACATGGAGTTGCTGGACGCGTTCGACAACTTCAACTACCCGAACGAAATCGGCCCGGGCGTGTACGACATTCACTCGCCGAACATTCCGACGCAGGAGCACATCGTGCAACTGATGAAGAAGGCCGCCGAGCGCATTCCGGCGCAGCGCCTGTGGGTGAATCCCGACTGCGGCCTGAAGACGCGTCAGTGGGAAGAAGTGATTCCGGCGCTGACCAACATGGTGGCGGCTGCGAAGACACTGCGTGCTTCTGCTTAAGTCGCCCGCGCCGCCTGTCTTCTCCGATCGTTGCCCGCGATGAAATAGCCGTCAGGGAGTAGCATGATCACATCTGGCGCAAGGAGCGACCCTCCTTGCGCACAAAGCGATCTGGGACTGCAACTACCGTTCACCTTTCCCAACGGCATGACACGGAGAAAACATGGCCTATCGCAACTATCACAAACGCAAGATTGCCGACCGCGATCTGCATCCTGAAACGCAGATGATGTCTTACGGCTACGATCCTTTCCTGTCGGAAGGGTCGGTGAAGCCGCCGGTCTTTCTGACTTCGACGTTTGCGTTTCGCACCGCCGAGGACGGCGCCGAATTCTTCGATGTGGTTTCGGGCCGCAAGCCTTCTCCAGAAGGGGAAAGCGCGGGCCTCGTGTACAGCCGCTTCAACCATCCTAACCTTGAAATTGTCGAGGATCGCCTAGCATTGCTCGACGGCTCGGAGTCGGCCGTTGTGACATCGAGCGGCATGTCCGCTATCGCGGCGATTCTGCTGGCGTTCCTGCGGCCGGGTGACTGCGTGGTTCAATCCGTCCCGCTGTATGGTGGCACCGAAACGCTGATTTCGAAATTCCTGCCCGAATGGGGCATCCGCTCCCAGGTCATCGAAGATGGCCTATCGGTAGAGGCGATCCGCGACGCACTCGAAGCGGCGGCGCAGAAGGGCAACGTGCGCATGTGCTACATCGAGACGCCCGCCAACCCGACCAATGCATTGTTCGATATGGAAGGGCTGCGCCGCGAAATCGATGCATTCGAGGCGCGCCACGGTTACCGTCCTCTATCGGTATGCGACAACACGCTGCTTGGGCCGCTGTATCAGAAGCCGGCAAAGCAAGGCATCGACCTGAGCGTGTATTCGCTGACAAAGTACATCGGCGGCCATAGCGATCTGGTTGCGGGTGGCGTCACGGGCAGCCGCGCCCTGGTCACGAAAGTGCGCGCGATCCGCAGCGCACTTGGCTCGCAACTCGATCCGCATTCGTCCTGGATGATTACGCGTTCCATGGAGACTCTGGTGCTTCGCATGGAGCAGGCAGCGCGCAGCGGCACCGCCGTCGCGCGATGGCTCGCCGCTAATCCGTATCACCCCGTCAAAGTCCTTCATCCGGAACTGATCGACGATCCGATCTATCAGGCGGTCTATCAGCGGCAATGCAACGGGCCGGGATCCACTTTCGCTTTCGTTCTGGACGGCGGTCGCGAGCAGGCGTTCCGACTCATCAACAACCTGACGCTGTTCAAGTCAGCCGTGAGCCTTGGCGGAACGGAGTCGCTGATCTGTCATCCCGCCTCAACGACACATTCGGGCGTACCCGCGAATGCACGCGCTGCGGCGGGCGTGTCTGAAGGTTTGATTCGCGTGTCGGTGGGACTGGAGCATCCCGACGATCTGATCGCCGATCTGTCGTACGCGCTGGAACATTGCTGAAACGAGCGAGAAGCATGGGGCTGCCGCGGCGGCGGCTCCGCAAACGCAACCTCGTGTCATGCGCCCTTGCAATCTCGCACGGCGTCGTGTCATGCGTCGCCGGCCTTACGTCGAAATCATGTCGGCCGCCTTTCGCAAAAGGCTTCGATAATGCGTGTCGTGATCTCGTATAGCGAGGGGGCGCCCCACACCAGAAACGCGCCGGCTGCTCCGCCGCTCATCTCGTCACACAGTCGGGATTTCCCGCCTCAATGCCGATAATCAGGATCTTCTTCATCACGTGAACTCCTTGCCAATGCGGCGAGAGTCCGGCCACTCAGGAATTGCTGGAAATCAGCTCGATGCTGTCCAGCTGGGCTGCACAAATGTCCCGAACGATTTTCACAAAATCATCGAAATACGGCCGGCCCGCTATGCCCTTCGGCGCGACTGCATAGAGTTCGCTCCACAGCCCTCCAGCACCCACCCGTTTCGCAAGCACATAGTCGTGATCGACGTAGTTCTTCACACCCCAGTTCGGTAGCGCGGCAATGCCGCGACGGCTCGCCACCAGTTGCATGATCGCGATGGTCAGCTCGGCGGTTCGGCGTTCGAGCTTGATCCCGGCCGGTTCCAGAACTTCGCGGATCAGGTCGATACGCGATTCCGGAACCGGATAGGTGATCAGCGTTTCGCCTTGCAGGTCGTCGGGACCAACGCGCCGTTTGTTACGCAACCGATGCTCGTTAGCCATCACAACCTGGATCTCGAACCGGAACAGCGGCGCGATGTGAAGATTGCGCTTCGTGGCAGGCTTGGAGCCGATCACCACGTCCGCTTTCCCATCGTTCAGCAGCTTCATCGGATCCGCATGGAACCCGGCGACCAGATCCACTTCGACCTCCGGCCAGCGACGCCGGAATTCGTCCATGACCGGCATCAGCCAGTCAAAGCAGGTGTGACATTCCAGCACGATTCGCAGCTCGCCGCGCACGTCGCCCTTCAGGCGTACGAGATCGCGCTCGGCCGTGGCGACCGACGCCACGGTTTCTCGCGCCAAAGTAAGGAGCCGTTCGCCAGCGGCGGTAAACCGCAGACCATGCCGCGTGCGCTCGAACAGCGACACCTCGTAATGCGCTTCCATATCGCGGATCTGATGCGAAAGCGCGGACTGGCTCAGATTGACGCGCTCGGCGGCGGCCACCAGTTTGTCGGATTCGGAGATCGCAATCAACGATCGGAGATGGCGCAGTTCAAGCATGGCGCGGGCCGCTTTGGGCAGGACAGCAGTCCGGAGAAGGGGAAAATTTCTTGATATGAATGTGGTTCATATGGTGATGAAAACATGTCGCTTGATGAATCATATCGTGACTTGCACACTGCGCGATATTCACTCAAGGATTCCGCATGGCACGCACCCACATCTCCGGTTTTCCGCGCATCGGCGCGCATCGCGAACTCAAGTTTGCTCTGGAATCGTTCTGGCGCGGCGAATCCGACGATGCCTATCTGCGCGAGGTCGGCAAGGAGCTGCGCGCGCGTCATTGGGCACTGCAACGCGACGCGAAGCTTGACTTCGTCGCGGTCGGCGATTTTGCATGGTACGACCCCATGCTGAACCTGACCGCGCTGCTGGGTGCATTGCCCGAGCGGTTCGGATTCGAAGCGGCAACCCTGTCGCTCGCGCAGTATCACGAACTGGCGCGTGGCAACAAGGCACAACCGGCGCTGGAAATGACCAAATGGTTCGACACGAACTATCACTACCTCGTGCCGGAACTTGGGCCCGAAACGACTTTCAATGGCGGTGTCGACTGGTTTTTCGACGAAATCGACGAGGCGCTCGCACTGGATTTCGCGGTCAAGCCGGTGCTGATCGGTCCGATCACCTATTTGTGGCTCTCCAAAAGCCGCGTGGCGGGCTTTGATCTCCTCTCGTTGCTTCCAAAGCTGGTGATCCGCTATCTGCGCATTCTCGACCGCTTGAAAGCGAAAGGTATCGAATGGGTCCAGCTGGATGAGCCCGCGCTGTGCGCCGACCTCGATGAGGATTGGGTCGAAGCGTTTGCGTCTGTCTATCGGGTGCTGGGCGACGCGGATGTCAAGGTGCTATTGGCGACCTATTTCGACACCGCCGCCGGCCACGCCCAGACCGTCGCAAAACTGCCGGTCCACGGCGTCCATATCGATCTGGTCAAAGCGCCGCAGCAACTGGAAACGTGGCGTCAGGCGCTGCCGATAGACAAGGTGTTGTCCGTCGGCGTCGTCGACGGACGCAACGTCTGGCGTGCCGACCTGGGCGCAATCGTGGGTTCGCTGGAAGCGCTCCAAGCGGAGCGCGGCGAACAGCTATGGATAGCGCCATCCTGCTCGCTGGCTCACGTGCCGGTCACGCTTGCCTCCGAGAAGCGGCTCGACGCGGAACTCAAATCATGGCTTGCCTTCGCCACCGAAAAACTCGACGAGCTCAGCACGATTGCGCTGGCATTGCGCGATCCGTCAGCGGCGGAGCCCGCGCTCGCGGCCGCGGACACCGCACTCGACTCCCGGCGCAGTTCGGGTGGCGTCTTCAACGTACTGGTGCAAAGACGCGTGGCCGCGATCACAGACGCGATGGCCAGCCGCAAGAGTCCGTTCGCCGACCGCACTCGGGTGCAGCGACACTCGCTCAAGCTGCCGCTCCTGCCCACCACAACCATCGGCTCGTTTCCACAGACCGCTGCGATCCGCCAGGCGCGCGCGGCGTATCGGCGTGGCGAGATACGTGCACTGGAATACCTCGAACGCATGCGCGCGGAAACCGCGACCGTCGTACGCAGACAGGAAGAACTCGGGCTCGACGTGCTCGTGCATGGCGAAGTCGAACGCAACGACATGGTCGAATTTTTCGCGGACAAGCTCTGGGGCTTTGCGCTGACCGAAAGCGGCTGGGTCCAGAACTACGGCTCGCAGTGCGTCAAGCCGCCCATCATTTATGGCGACGTCTACCGACCTGAACCGATGATCGTGGATGCCGCCAGTCATGCCCAGTCGCTCACCGACCGGCTGATCAAAGGCGTGCTGACCGGGCCGGTCACCATGCTCGAGTGGTCGTTCGTGCGTGACGATCAGCCGCGTTCGACCACGGCGCTACAACTGGCGCTCGTCATTCGCGATGAGGTTCTGGACCTCGAGAAAGCCGGCATCCGCATCATCCAGATCGACGAACCCGCGTTCCGTGAAGGATTGCCGCTACGCAAGGCCGACTGGTCCGCGTACCTCGACTGGGCGACGCGTGCATTCAGGATTTCGGCGGGCGGCGTCTCCGATGCCACGCAAATTCACACTCATATGTGCTATTCGGAGTTCAACGACATCCTGCCGTCGATCGCCGCGCTGGATGCGGACGTGATTACGATCGAGACGTCGCGCTCGTCGATGGAATTGCTCGACGGTTTTGGCGAATTTGCCTATCCGAACGGAATCGGCCCCGGCGTCTACGACACCCATTCGGCGCGCGTCCCGAGTGTCGAGGCGATGCAGCGATTGCTCGAACGAGCATGCGAGGTCATTCCCGCCGAACGCCTGTGGGTCAATCCTGACTGCGGCCTGAAAACCCGCGGCTGGGCCGAGACCGAAGCCGCATTGACCAACATGGTGTTAGCTGCCCGAACGTTGCGACAGAGGCTTGCCGACCAGGTTACTGAAGCGCCGACGGCCTGAGTGGGCATAGGAGGTAATCCGCTGCGCTGGATTCACCGCTCGCGGCGTCATGCCGGTTCTTTCTTCTGCTCCAGAATAGCTTTATGTCTGTCGTGCATAGATCGTATTACCCAGCGGCTCTGTGCACCGGAAACCCGTTCGGATAGCGTAGAGCTCGAGTCGGCTCGCGGGCCGACGACGCGACAACGTTTTCCATTCAGATCAGGTACAGAACCGTGACGATGCATCGATCTTTTGTCTATTCGCCATTGCCGGGCCGAGTCGTTTTTGGTGTGGGCAGTCTTGGGCGGCTTGTCGAAGAGTTCGGCGAGTTGCACGTAAGCCGGGCGCTCGTTATTTGCACACCGGAACAGTCCCGGCTAGCCGAGCGAGTGACCGAGCGCCTGCGCGGCCATTGCGTGGGTATATTCCCCAAAGCGGTGATGCATGTGCCGATCGAAGTTGCCCGCGAAGCGCGCGACCATGCACGGCATGTCGGCGCCGATTGCATTATCGCTGTGGGCGGCGGCTCGACAATTGGTCTCGGTAAGGCAATTGCATTGGAATCCGGCATCCCGATACTAGCGATACCGACAACGTATGCCGGATCCGAGATGACGCCCATCTACGGCATCACCGAAGCGGGTGAGAAGAAAACTGGCCGGGATGTGCGGGTGTTGCCGCGCATCGTCATCTACGATCCCGAATTGACAACTTCCCTGCCCGCCTCGATCAGCGCGACGAGCGGCATCAACGCGATCGCTCATTGTGTCGAGGCGCTGTACGCCAGCAATGCCAACCCGATTACCTCCATGATGTCCGAGGACGGTATCCGGAGTCTCGCGCAAAGCTTGCCGCGCGTAGTAGAACAGCCCCGCAACCTCGATGCGCGGGTCGATTGTCTGTACGGTGCCTGGCTGGCGGGTTCGGTGCTTGCGGCAACATCGGTCGGGTTGCATCACAAGCTCTGTCATACGCTTGGCGGAATGCTGAATTTGCCGCATGCGGAAACCCACACGATCATCCTGCCTCATGCAACCGCATATAACGCCTCAGCGGCGCCGGAGGCAATGGCGCGGATTGCTCGCGCTTTAGGTGTCGACGATGCAGCGCAAGGCCTATTCGATCTGGCGAAGCGAGTGGGTGCACGGACGTCGCTCGATGCGTTGGGAGTGAAGCGTGCCGACCTCGATCGTGTTGCGGACGCGGCGATTGTGGCCTCCTATCCGAATCCGCGCCCGCTGGAACGCGAGGCGATTCGCGATTTGCTGGAGGACGCTTATCTGGGACGGCGTCCGCAGCCTGCATCTGCGATCACGGCTGCGGCTGGAAGCAGGCCTGCCGCGCAATGACGTCGCTGCTGGCCTAACCGGCCGTGCGGGCGTACGGGCGTGCGCCGGGCAACACGCTCAACCAGTGTCCTGCTACGGTTCGCAAACCACGGTCGAATCGAACTTGCGAAACAGTTTTTGCAAGACGCCCCGAATCCATTGGTTGCCCGGCTCCCGGTGAAAACGATCATGCCAGTACTGGGCGATCTCGACTTTCGGGAACTCCAGCGGCAGTTCCGTCAATTCCAGGCCCAAATCCGCAGCCATTGCAACGGCGAGTGTACGGGGCATGGTAACCAGAGCGTCTGAATGCTTGGCGATCAGACCCGCTGACGTGAAGGAAGGAACCCGGCAAACGATGTTCTCCGCCGGGACTGCCGCCTCGATTAACCGTTCAACCGACAGATGTTCGTGGCCCGTACCCGCTGCCGATACGAGCACATGCATTTCATTTGTGAACGCGTCTTTCGACGGCGTCGAACCAATTCGCGGATGTCCGTTCCTCACCACACTCACATAGTCTTCGGTCCACAGCGGTGTGCGCCGGATACTCGTAGCCAGCGCAGGAAACGAGCCGATGGCGACATCGACGAGTCCCGACTCCATCCACAGATCAAGATGCTGGGCGTCGCATTGAACCGCCTGAACCCGCACGCCGGGGGCCTCGGCGCGCAGATAGCTGAGCAACTTGGGAAGAAAGATGACGATGCCTGCATCCAGTAAGTAAAAGCGGAAGGTGCGCTGTGATGTTTTGTGATCGAACCTCGAGTGTTCTGTGCGCAGCGCTCGGACGCGCTCGAGGATTGCCTTCACGGGATCGGCGAGTTCCAACGCCTTCGGCGTCGGTTCCATGCGTAACGACACCCGGATGAACAGCGGATCGCCAAAGTACGTCCGCATCCGCGCAAGTGTCCTGCTGAGCGCGGGCTGAGTGAGGTTCAATACACGTGCCGCTTTGGTAATGCTCCGTTCCGTCATCAATACGTCGAAAACCTGCAACTGATGAAGATCGAGATCGGCTTCATTGCGCTCGGGAATGCTGTCCATACAATTCGAGTCCATGGAAAGATTGATCTGGTCAGCCTAATGTAGAGGAATAAAATCAACTTGCAATATGAAGTGTCCCTGGGAGGCGCATAGGCCGTCCGTCCGCCGGCGCAGGACTGGATTGATTATTTGGACTCCGTGCAATTCAGTGGTAGCCGCTTTTTTTGAAGGCAGCAGGATGTGTCTGCTCGGTGCCGAAGTCAGGTTCGCACGAGATCCTCATTTCCATTCGCGACGGCTTTACACGGGATGCCAGTGAGGCGTAGCGAATCCGCGCAGATTGAGAAGGTGGCTCAGGAGTCCGCCACGCGCATTTTTTTGGCGAATGCCCGCTGCCGCGCCGTTCGTCAGAAAGAGAACATGGTCTGCGCCCAGATGCGCGTGCCTTGCGGTCGGTTGCGCGCGCCGAACTCGAACTCCGCTTTGATCAGCAGCGGAATTTTCGGCGTGATGTTGTAGCAGAGATAGGGCCCAAGCGCGTTGACCTTGCCGCGATTGCCGTTGCCGTTGACCGCCCGGCCCTGCTGCACGTCGTTAGTCGTCTGCCGGTAGATGTAGCCGTTTATCCCGAACTCCAGTTTGCGGAAGGGCCGATAGCCAGCGCTGAATTCTATTGTCGCTTCGTCACCCGTCTGATAGTCCGTCGCGTTGTTCCTGGTGTTGAAGGCATAGCGGAACTTTGCACTCACGTTGCCGTTCTGGATCGGAAACCAGGTGAACGCGAAGAACGGTGCGAACTGGTAATAGTTCCGGCCGATGTTGACGGTGTTCGTTGAATTGTAGCTACCGTCCGCCAGAAACGTATCGAGCCCGATGGTCTGGTGATAGTTGCCCAGGTGCCAGCCGAGAATTATCGGCGCAAAAGCTGTGTCTCCGAGTCCCACACTATTGCCGCCAGAATCGAGCGGAGCGTATCCCGGACGATTGATTTCACGCGACAGGTCCACTGAGGCGAATGGCTGCACGACCCGCGTTTCGATATTCGCGCCGAACAGTTTGATGCCTGGCCACACATAGGTCAGGCGAACAGCACCAATATCCGCCACTAGCCTGAAGTACGCGATCTTGCTGTTGTTGTTGCCATTGTTGTCCTTTAGCTCATTCGCGTCATAGTGCTGGTAATAGAGGAATGCGGTCAGCCCCTCCGCAAGCATCATCCCGACGTAGTTGGTTTCGACCCCTATCGGGTAGGAGTTGCCGCCCCCCTCGCTTGCAAGCGCAACTGTGCTGCACAGTCCGAGTGCGGCATACGCGACAAACAATAGCGCGGTCGTGCCGCGACGCCGCCGCGCTCCTTTGACAGGAATTCGTGAAACGGCCGGCCTGCCAAGTTGCTTGTCCATCAACCCTCTCCTTACCGGTGACGGCCATCGCCGCCCATTCGCGAAGCGGCGATAAACGAAGTCCCGCTCGCATGCGCGCCGGAGCGCCGCATGCAAGGGCTCTACTTTCGCCTGCGTTTTCTGGAGTAATGCGATGCCGACGCGCGGGGCGCTTCAGACAGCCGGGGCGAGGACGAAGTCGAAATCGAGCCGGTAACTGCCGTCGGACCGCTTCTCCCAGTCGCCGACCAGCGACTGCCGTACGCCGAAGACCGCATCCGAGTCGAGGTACTTGTCACCGTTGCGGAATACGTGCGTGATCAGGGTCTCGTAGCCTGGCGCCTTGATCATGAAATGCAGGTGCGCCGGCCGCCACGGATGACGCGCGGTCGCGCGCAGCAGGTCTCCGACAGTGCCGTCGACCGGAATCGGATAGGCTTCGGCGACCACTGTCCTGAAGTTGAACCGGCCGTCGGCGCCAGCCTTGAGGACGCCGCGCGCCTGCGCCCAGTCGAGGTCCTCGTACTGCACGTCGTAGTGACCATCCACGTCTGCCTGCCAGACCTCGACCGTCGCGCCGGCAACCGGCTTGCCGTCGAGTCCCCTAATCGTGCAATGCACATCGCACGCGTCACCCTTCGCGCCGTTGGCGAGGTCGCCGCCGTCCTCGTAGTGCGGCGCGCCTTCGACATAAAACGGACCGAAGACGGTGGCCTCGGTACAGCCTGCGGGTTTGACGTTGTTCATCGTCACTGTCAGCATCGACAGGCCGAGCACATCGCTCAGCAAGATGAACTCCTGGCGTTTGTCGTCGCACATCTGGCCGGTCGCGGTCAGGTACTGAATGCCTTTGAACCACTCTGCCTCGGTCAGCCGGACTTCGCGCGCAAACGCGTGCAGGTGCTGCACGAGGCTCGTCATGATTTCCTTGACGCGAGCGTCCGGCGTATCCACCAGGCGTGCGATGACCGCCTCTGTGATGGTGTCCTGGTTGAGGTTGCGCATCTTTGAGTCTCCACGTGAGGTGTCGGGTTGAATCACCGGATTGGGCGCACGGTTTCCGTCAGGCCAGCGTGCAGGCCTGTTCGAACGACAGGCGCGGACTGCGCGAGAACACCTTGGAAAGATCGCCGTGGCCGAGGCCGCAAATAAAGTTGGACTTCACCGTTGTTCCGGCAAAGAAAGCGGCATCGACGGCGGCGTTATTGAAGCCGGACATCGGCCCGCAGTCGAGGCCGACGGCGCGCGCGGCGAGAATCAGATAACCGCCTTGCAGGGTGCCGTTGCGAAACGCGGTGGTTTCGGCGAACGCGGCTTTCTCTTCGCCTTCGAACCAGCCCCTGACGCCGGGATTGTGCGGGAACAGTTCCGGCAGTTGCTGGTAGAAGTGTGTGTCGTAGCCGACGATTGCTACTACCGGCGCGTTCATCGTCTTGTCGACATTACCCGGGGAGAGTGCGTCCTTCAGCTTCAGCTTGGCTTCCGGGCTGCGCAAGAATACGATCCGCGCCGGCGAGCAATTGACTGACGTCGGCCCCCATTTCATCTGTTCGTAGATCTCGCGCAACTGCGCGTCGGAAACCGGCTTATCCAGCCAGCCGTTCTGGCTGCGGGCGTTACCGAAAATAGTCGCCAGAAATTCGCTGTTTGACATCATATGTTTTCCTGAAGATTGAATGAAATACCTGCGGTTGAGCGGCGGCATTTGTCGCGCCGGCCTGCCCGAAACAGAACCGTCCGGGCTCAACTGCGTAACGCCCGGACGACGTCCATCAGATCGCCATCGCGCCACTCAGGGCGACCTCTTCCTGGTGCCGTGCGGCATCGAGCGCCTTCGCGTAGTCAGCGGTCTTCCGGTACTCGGTGTTGTCGCTTGCAGTCTGCTCGATCCCGCAGACCTGGCGAGCCAGCTTGCCGTATGGGCCGGAGCCGGAGAACTCGGCGCGCTGCATGGTCAGCATGCGAATACTTTGCAGCGGCGTACCGTTGAAGTTCTCGAATACAAACAGGCGGCTGCCCCAGTCGGACAGGAACAGGTCGCGGATCACGCGGCCGATCTTCACGCGATCATGTGGCTTGCCGACCGGACCCGCGTTCATCCGCTCGAACCAGGGGTTCAGCTTGTCGTCCTGCCACTGGCCCTCGCTCGCGAAAATCAGTGCGCTGCGGCCCGAGAGGTCAACCAGCTCGTAGATCATCTGCGAGAAGTTCTCCAGATAAAGCGCGCGGCCGAAGTCGTAGATCAGGATGTTTGGTTTGTAGTGGCCCCCCGGCGTATGGAAGCCGAGTTCCTCACTGGAAATTACGTGGGCCAGCATGGCCTGGTGAAAGCCGATGAGTTTCGCGAGCCGGGTCTGCACGGCCGGAATCTTGCTGGTTCCGATGTGTTCGGTGATCAGCACAGCGAGGCCCGCGACCAGCTCGGCACGCACCATCTGGCGAATCAGCGCGTGATAGTGCAGCCAGTCGAACACGCGCTGCGGGTACAGTTTTGCATGTTCCGGATTGCCGATATGGAACACGTGGGACCACGGAATGAAGACGTTGTCGAACACGGTCATACCATCCAGTTCGTCGCCTTGGGCAGCGAGCGGGTGCTCGATCGGATCGTCCTTCACAAGGCTCTCGCGGCAGACGATCGTCACGCCTTTGGTATTAACCGGTGTGGCGGCGAAAATGATCTGGTCGCCCGGAATGCCCGGGCGGAAGAATACGCCGATATGGATCCAGTCGGCGAACGCGACGCCGGTGCCGATCGCCTTCACGCCGGTCACAACGATGCCTTGCTCGTTCTTTTCGACGATGCGTAGTCCCGGCGACTTTTGCTGTGCGTCGGGGTTCGATCGGTCCATTTGAGGATCGACGAACTGCGGCGCGCAGTTGAAGTCGTGGCGTTTTGCAAAGTCGACAAAGTCGACGATGTTCTGCGCCTTCACGCGGCCTTCCGCGCCGACCGACTGCGTTTCCCAGGGAATCGGATCGTCGATGTAGGTCGTCAACACGTAGTTGTTGACGTCCGGCGTGCGCGGAAACGATGCACCCGCCATCTCACGCATCACGGTTTCGTGATACTTGCGTTTTCTGCGCAGTTGCTCCTTGTCCCGGTGGCTGAACCACTGCATAGAACGGCGCTCGCCGCCCTCGTCGACGAAGGTCATCACGTCCTGCAAGTCGGCGCGATGATGAAGATCGTAGAAATCGGCGTGCCGTTGCGCATAATCGCGCGTTTTCGGATGAGTCGCGATGTTGTCGATCTTCTCGTTGCCCACCCAGACGTTGCGTCCATCGTTCAGGGAATCCAGATATTGGCGGCCGGTACGTATCATGACTGTCTACTCCTTCCTGTTTAGTGAATCGTCTGCTGCAAGCGGATGTCGCAGGCGCCCGGCAATGGGCGCCACGTTGGACCCGGAGGTGGAATGAGGTAAATCCGTTGAACGCTGGTTGCTCAGGCGTTCACCGGCCGTGTCGTCGCATACGCGCGCCGGCAATACACAAGTGGATCGGTGGAATCCGAATGCGCGGTTGCGATGATCTCGGCGAGAAATACGCTGTGTGAGCCGACTTCCTTCTCCTCAACGATCCGGCAGTCGAGTGCAACGAGCGCACCCTTGTTGTATGGGGCGCCGGTGGCAAGCGTGCCCCATTCGGTTGACGCGAAACGCTGCTCCATCGGCAGGGAGCCGGCGCCGGAGAAAATTTGCGAAACGACGGACTGTTCGGCGCGCAACCAGTTGATCGAGAGCACTCCGTTCGCCCTGATGATGCGGTTGGCGTAGCTCTTGCGATTCACGCAGACAAGCACGGTTGGCGGCGTATCGCAGACCGAGCAGACGGCTGAGCAGGTCACCCCCGCGATGCCGCCGGCGCCGTTGGTCGCAAGCACTGTCACAGGCGTCACCGCCTTCGAGAGGGCATCCCGGAATTCCTGCACGGTGATGCCGGGCAGCGAGCCGCCGGGATGATCCAGTGAGGCGGCGAAGCCGCTTGACCAGGCCGCGCTGCCGTTCAGGTCCGTCGCCGTAGGCCCGAGTGCAAGCTGAGCGAGAGAGGAAGCGCTTGATTCCGCATGCGACATGGCAAGTCTCCTGAGATTCGATATTGCATTTGCGCACCTCGTCCGGCCCGACTGACGCGTTGCACCGGGCGAGAAGGTCTGCTGTCTGCGCCTCGTGGGTTAGGGCAAGACTAGGCGGGACAAAACTTTCACGCTATTCACCAGATGACATGGAAACTATTCGCTCATGTAATGGCGATGAGTCGGACATACGTCCCCTGCGGATTTTTGGTGTGCTACGTGCAAGCCGCCCGGACGGCGGTATCACGAGTACTGCCCTCGACGTGAGTGAGACTGATCAAGACGATCGCGTCACGACGGATGTGATTCGGATGCCTACCGGTTTTGCAGCGCTCATTCGCGCTTCATGCCATGTCCACCACGGCGAGTCGTCGACCAATGCATGCCGGTTATAGTTTCTATTCCCGCACCTACCTTGGACTCAGCCCCCTGAACTCATAGCATTTGCAGAAGGCCGCCGTGGCGCGCAACGTTATCGCGCTGCCGCGAACGGGATATGTGGATGAGGGACGGAGGCGCAGATGAAAGTTGTCACAGATGCAGGCGAGTTCGGACTGTCCGGCGCAGTCGTGTCGATCGGGATGTTCGACGGGGTCCATCGCGGTCACAGACGGGTGCTGAACCAGCTGCGCGACACCGGGCTTCAGCATTCATTGCCAACGGTGCTCATCACGTTCGATCCGCATCCGCGAGCTGTGCTGCGGCCTGAGTCCAGACCGCAATTGCTGTCGAGTCTTGGCGACAGGATCGCCCTGCTCGCAAGGACAGGCGCACTCGACTACTGCCTCGTGCTTGGCTTCGACCACAAGCGCAGCGCCGAACCGGTCGAAGATTTCGTGGAAGGAACACTTGTGCAGCGACTCGGGACACGGTCACTGGTGGTCGGCGAGAACTTTGCGTGCGGCCGCGGCCGCAAGGGCGATGTCGGATATCTGCGCACACTCGGTGAACGCTCTGGCTTCGTCGTCCACGCAGTGCCGCTGAAATCGGCCACGGATCCGCAAGGTGCGATGCATTGTTCCTCGTCGGAAACAAGGCGGCTGATCCAGATTGGCGACGTCAGAGGTGCAGCGGCCATGCTGGACCGCCCGCACGAGATCACCGGAATGATCGCCGCTCCAGCGAAGACGCACGGCCGTGCACTCGAAGTAGTTTTGCACGAAGGCATGTGCGCGCCCGCGGCGTTCGACTATGCCGGGGAGGTGACGAAGAAGGGCGCGGCGGCGCCGTGGATTCCGGCAATCCTGCAGGTGAGCGAAGAACGCGGCGCGGCGCGGCGCTCGGTGCGACTCGTCGCCGATGAAGACCTGGGCGTCAACCCGGGCGATCTGATGAGGCTTCGCTTTTTCAGCAAGATCGGATATCCGCGAGAGCTGCGCGGTCATTCGACAGGCGATGCCGCTGCGGCTCTTTCGAACGACTGGCTGCGCGCGGCATGCTGCTAGCGGTCCCGGCGCCCCCGAGTGTCGCGCGCGCCCACCGGGCGCGTTACCGATACCGGGCTCCGCGGATGGTGCTTCAGGCGATCAAACAACACCGGGGTGCCACGGCGACATTCTGAGAAATAACTTGCCTCTCGGCTAAATACTGTATAAATTCACAGTACTGTTTTTATATACAGGATCGGCCATGAACCAACTCATCCGCATCTTGAACGACGGTGACCGCGAAACGCTCGAGTGGCTGCGCAAGCATGTCGGGGACGTGCGCGTGGCGGCTGCCGCGCGGCATCTGGGAGGCAACGGCAAACCGTACCTGTCCGCGGTGTGCCGCTATCTCGGCGTGCGTCCACCAACGCCTCATCAACATAGCCGGCCTGTTGAAGACTGCACGGTCGGCGATAACTATCTTGCCCAGATCCGTCAGTTGCTGGCACAGCGGAACCAGGCGTTGTTGAAGCATCAACGTTGATGCGGCGTAGTTGCCGCGAGTCCTCAGGAACACAACAATATGATTAACGACTCCGCGCTTGATATGGAAGTCCACGACATCAATCCTGCTGCCCTCGAACGCGCGCTGCGCAGCGCGTCGCTTGACCTTCAGCAGATCATTGCCACGGTCGCAGGTCGTCACCTCGACATGGGTCGTCGCCGTTACTCAAGTAGCGCGCGATTGCCAACCTGGCGCACGCTGCTGACAATCGACGAACAGGTCTTTGAGAATCGGGGCTTCCAGGCAAGGCACAACGAGACCGTGCGCTCAATGTTTGTCCGGTTTGAGGACAGCCGTTTATCGGGGGTGGATCTGGACGAACCCGTCGACTGGCGACGTGACGACGACAACTTGCCGGTCGTGTATCTGCTCGCGCGCGCACTGGTACAGGCCGACGCTACCGATATGGCCATTCAGGAATAAAATGAAATCACGCAGCCTGAGCACTTCCAAAGCAGTATTCAGGCTAGCGCGAATGCAGATGCGATCCTGCCTCGTCGAAAGGCACATGAGGTTTCGGGACCTGGCATCACCAGCCTGAAGGAGCGATGCCGTGTCGCAGGAAAGCCGCGAGTCCCGCCAAACGTTTCGCAAACGCCTGTTCTGGTTCGTTGCGTTGTGGTTGCTCGGATTCGCCGGAACGGCACTGCTCGCGCTACCGTTTCACCTTCTCGTCAAGGCGGCAATGCATCACTAGCCTGAACATCCTCTCGATCTCAATCTCAACACTGCTCAGCGCGACATCCACGTTTATTGCCCCTCGAGATTTCTCGGCAACTGCCCAAGTTGGCGAAACACTGAAAGCCAGTCTTCAAGATGCCATGTTTTCGCAATCAGGCTTCCGCGCATCTCGTGGAACGAGTGAATCGCGAATTGGATGTGTTTCGAACTCGAGGCAATGCCAAGCAGTTCTCCGGACTGAGTGCCGCTAATCTCCGCCCGAACGCCCACTCGGTCTCCATGAATCAGCACGTCGAGAATGGTGATTTCCATATCAGGAAGCGCGGTTGCCAGATTGGCGAACATCTGAACCATCTGGTCCGGTCCGGGCACGGTGCCGGGTGGCGCCGGAATATATTCCCAGTCGGGAGTGACGACCTTTCGTAACGATGCAACGCTTTTCTCCGCGAACGCGTGATAGAACCCTTCAATCGCTGCCTGGGTGATCGCTTCACCGGTACTTGAGGTCATGGTCGGTTACTCCTGGAGAATCCTGACGGCTAAGGCCGCACTCTGAGTATAAATGCAACGCTGCCCGAGCGTGAATTGCGGGACATCGATGCGCGGCGGCGCATCAATTCGGAATACCAATTACCTGTCACTGCCTGTTTTAACAGGTTTGAACGGCTACGTGCTGCCACGTTTGCCGCCGAATACCGCAACGCAATGGCGCAATAGCGGAATAAAAATCTGCTGAGCGCAACACAACCGGATCGTGGGCGAGACTGGCCGCGGGAACAGTACGCGAGGATTCGTCGAGATGGCAATTGCGTCACGGCTATGCTGTACAGTTTCCATAAGACAACTGGGCGGTATAACATCTCTGGGCGCAGTGAACGCCAAGCAACATCGAGTGCATTTGCACCCCGCCTGACGACAGGATCAAGCATTTACGAATGGCGACGGCCGGCGCAGCAGCAAGCCCGCTTTAGTCACCCAGTAAAAGATTTACCCCGCGCGAAGCATGCGGTCGTCCAGGCGGCAAGATATTCGATCCGCTGTTGCCGGAACCCGTAACAGTTTATCCATATTGAATCCGATGCCTCAAGACACGCCAGACACGCCAGAACCGCAAGTCGTTTGTAATAGCGTCACGCGTAGCGCGATCTTCATGGTCGCGACCCTCGAAGCTGGCCGCGACCCAGCCGAAACAGTGCGCGCGTGGTGCGCCGACGTTGCCGCCCTCGTGCGAGCGGTCGGCAAGCGCGTGCCATCCGGCAACCTGTCGTGCGTGTGCGGCTTCGGCTCCGACGCGTGGGATGCCTTGTTCGGCGCGCCGCGTCCCGCCGGACTGCACCCGTTCCGCGCATTCGGCGAAGGTGAGCGCCGCGCTCGTGGGTACGCCGGGCGATATCCTGCTGCACATCCGCGCGGAGCACATGGATCTCTGCTTCGAACTCGCCACGCAGCTGATAGGACGGCTCGGCGGCGCAGTCTCGGTGGTGGACGAAGTGCACGGCTTCCGCAGCTTCGATATGCGCAGCATGGTGGGTTTCGTCGACGGCACCGAGAATCCGACGGGCCGCGAGGCCGTCGAATTTACCCTCATCGGCGACGAAGATCCGGGCTTCGTGGGCGGCAGCTATGTGATCGTGCAGAAGTACCTGCACGACATGAAGGGCTGGAACGCGCTTTCCGTCGAGACCCAGGAGCGCATTATCGGGCGCACGAAATTGTCCGATATCGAACTCGACGAAGCGGTCAAACCGTCGTCGTCGCATAGCTCATTGACGACGCTCGACGAAAACGGCGAGGAAGTCAAAATCCTGCGCGACAACATGCCGTTCGGCCGCCCCGGCGCGGGCGAGTTCGGCACCTACTTTATCGGTTATGCCCGTTCGCCCGCGCCGATTGAACAGATGCTGGAGAACATGTTCGTCGGCCGCCCGCCGGGCAACTACGACCGGCTGCTCGACTTCAGCCGCGCGGTCACGGGCGGCCTCTTCTTCGTGCCCTCGGCCACCCTGCTCGAGGCGCTCGCGGACCGCGATCCGCAAGCCGACCCCGCCGGCACCGAGCAACGGTCCGATACATCTTCGTCCACGGCGCCGCGTCATGACGGCTCGCTGAATATTGGCTCTCTCAAAGGAACTTCGCAATATGAATAACCTGCATCGCGAGCTTGCTCCAATCTCCAGCGCCGCCTGGTCGCAAATCGAAGAGGAAGTGGCGCGCACCTTCAAGCGCAGCGTCGCCGGTCGTCGCGTGGTCGACGTCAAGGGTCCGGGAGGCACTGAGCTGTCCGGTGTCGGCACGGGACATCAGAGCGCGATCGCGCCGCCGCAGTCCGGGTGTCGTGGCGAAACTGTCCGAGGTGAAGGCCCTCGTCGAGTTGACCGTACCGTTCGAGTTGCAACGCGATGCACTCGACAGTGTCGAGCGCGGCGCGAAAGATGCCGACTGGCAGCCCGCGAAAGATGCGGCAAAGGAACTCGCCTATGCCGAAGATCGGGCAATCTTCGACGGGTATCAGGCCGCGGGCATCGGCGGGATTCGTGAAGGCTCGTCGAATCCGCCGCTCGCTTTGCCGGCCGACGTCAGCGACTATCCGGCCACGATCAGCAACGCGCTAGAACAGTTACGGCTCGCCGGCGTCGACGGCCCCTACTCCGTGCTGCTCGGCGCCGACGCCTACACGGCGCTCGGCGAGGCAAGCGATCAGGGTTATCCGGTGATCGAGCACATCAAGCGGATCGTGAACGGCGATATCATCTGGGCGCCCGCGCTCGCGGGCGGCAGCGTGCTGTCCATGCGCGGCGGCGACTTCGAGCTGCATCTTGGCGAAGACCTGTCGATCGGCTACACGAGCCACACCGACACCGTCGTGCGTCTCTATCTGCGCGAGACCCTGACATTCCTGATGCTGACGAGCGAAGCATCGGTTTCAGTGACGCAAGCGGAATAAGCCGCTAGATGCATTGATAAGGACCTGCTCGGGCTTCGCCGCTCGAGCCGGTCGCATGGAACACCTTCTCCGGCGGACGTTCGCACTTGCCGTCAGTGGTAGCCGGCGTCCCCTTCCCGCACCTTGCCGCGGAATACCCGGTACTGCATCGCGTTGTAGACGAGGATGACTGGCAGCACGATCGCTGTGCCGACCAGCGTAAACAACTGGCTCGAGTGGCTCGACGACGCTTCCCAGATTGTCAGCGACGGCGGCACGATATTCGGCCAGATGCTGATGAGAAAACCGCTGTAGCCGAGAAAGCACACCGCGAGCGTCAGTAAGAACGGCATCGCTTCGTGCCGCAGGCGCAGCGACCGGAAGATGCCCCATACACACGCGGCGACGAGAATCGGCACCGGCATGAACCAGCCGAGATTGCCGCTGCCGAACCACCGATGCTCAACCGCGGGCAATCCGATCACGGTCCACAGACTCACGATCACAATCGTTCCAAGCAGCGCGATCACGAGCGGCCTCATCACCTGGCGCATGTTGCGCTGAAGTTCGCCCTCCGTCTTGAGGATGAGCCAGCCGCAGCCGAGCGTCGCATACGTCATGAGTACGCCGATTCCGCAGAACAGGCTAAACGGCGAGAGCCAGTCGAATGGATCACCTGCAAAACGGTCGTCGACGATCCTGATGCCTTGCAGCAGTGACCCCAGCACGATTCCCTGGCAAAGCGCCGCAAGCGCGGAACCGCCCATGAAGGCGAGGTCCCAGGCATGCTGGGTGCGGGTCGCCTTTGCACGCAACTCGAAGGCCGCGCCGCGAAAGATCAGGCCCACCACCATCAGGATCAGAGGCAGGTAGTTCGCCGGCAGGAGCGTCGAATAGACCACTGGGAACGCACCGTAAAGCCCGGCGCCGCCTAGCACGAGGAACGTCTCATTGCCGTCCCAGACCGGTGCGATCGTATTGATCATCACTTGCCGATCGCTTTTCGCGTCGAAGAACGGAAACAGCAGGCCGATGCCAAGATCGAAACCATCCAGCATCACGTAGATGAAAACGCCGAGCCCAATGATCGCGGCCCATACGACAGGAAGATCGATTTGCATGGCGTCACTCTCCTTCCAGTGCATCGAGTGCGCGATTGCGCAATACCGGATGCTTGAGATGTTCGCGCCCGTCGACGTGCGGTTCCGGTCCGCGCTTCATCATCTTCAACATGTAGTAGACACCCATGCCGAACACGAGGAAATACACGAGCACGAAGATCAGTAGTGAAACGCCTGCCTGCTGCGATCCGATCGGCGAGAGCGAGTCCGCGGTGCGCAAAATACCGTAGACCGTCCAGGGTTGCCGGCCGACCTCGGTCGTGACCCACCCGGCCAATAGCGCGACAAGTCCGGAAGGCCCCATGCACAGTACGAAAACCTGATACCAGCGGGTTTCGTAGAGACGGCCGCGCAGTCGCAGCACGAGCCCGATCAGCGCAGTCAATAGCATCAACATGCCGAGACCCGCCATGATCCGGAAGGTCCAGAAGATAATCGGCGAATACGGGCGGTCTTCCGGGGGAAAGTCCTTCAGGCCACGAATTTCCCCGTCCCAGCTATGAGTCAGGATGAGGCTGCCCAGATGCGGCACTTGCAGCGTGTAGCGCGTCACCTCCGCCTTCATGTCGGGCAGACCGACCAGATTGAGCGCCGTGCCACCTTTCTCGGTTTCCCACAGCCCTTCGATCGCGGCGATCTTGGCCGGCTGATATTGGCGTGTGTTCAGGCCGTGCGCGTCGCCGACAAAAATCTGTACCGGCGTCAGTAAAAGCAGGATCCACAGCGCCATCGAAAAACTGCGTTTGATGGGCTCGTCGCGACGGCCCTGCAACAGATGCCATGCTCCGCAAGCAGCGACAATGAAACCCGCGACGATAAATGCGGCAATCGTCATGTGCGCGAGCCGATACGGAAACGACGGGTTGAAAATCACCTTGAACCAGTCCACCGGCACGATCCGGCCTTTCTCAATAGCGAATCCTTGCGGCGTCTGCATGAAGCTATTCGACGCGAGAATCCAGAAAGTCGAAATCAGCGTGCCCGCCGCGACCATCAGCGTGGCAAAGAAGTGGCCGCGCGGACCGACGCGCTCCCAGCCGAACAGCATCACGCCGAGAAACCCGGCTTCGAGAAAGAACGCCGTCAGCACTTCATAGGTCAGGAGCGGTCCCGTGATATTGCCGGCAATGGTGGCAAACCCGCTCCAGTTGGTGCCGAACTCGTAGGCCATCACCACACCCGAGACCACACCCATGCCGAAGCCCACCGCGAAGATCTTCGACCAGAACAGAAACATGTCCTTGTAGACGGCGTCGCCGGTCAGTAGCCAGCGCCCTTCCAGCACCGCCAGGAAACTGGCCATGCCAATGCTGATCGCGGGAAAGATGATATGAAACGAGATCGTGAACGCGAACTGCAACCTGGCGAGGTGAAATGCATCGAAAATTTCCATGACGATCACGGGCTCCAGGCGTTGGAGAAACGCCGTCACGTCGCGGTTAGCAGCGCGTTTATTGGCGCAAGCGCATCTCAAAGGATCGGGCACAAGCAATATAGTCCATCCGCGCCAGCTTCGACGGTGTCGCGATCTCCACCGCACCGTACGGTCCATACCTTCGACATAGCAGTTCACACCAAATACGCCACGCCGTATTGCCGATTCAATCGCTTCGGTCCCAACGCCGTAGCGGAGAGCGCATCGCATAACGCATACATATCAGTGCCCAGGGATATCCCCTAAAACTTCGTGGTATTGGCCACATTCGACTTCAATGTGTCTTGATTCGCCTGAAGGATGGCGTTTTCACGCGCTATCCGGCTGCTCAGTCAGCAAATCGCGGTGTTACGCTGCAAACAGAAGCCTTCACGGCAGTGAGCCGCTTGTTCAGCGGTACAATCAAGAGCGGCGAGAACACACCGTGAGCGGCGATTACCTGCCTATAAATGGCGAAACATCGCTGCGGGAGCGACTGCGATGCGACTTAAAACATATACCGCATTAACGCTATGGGTGTTTAGCAGTGCTGCTTTCGCATGGCAGCCGCTCACCTATCCCATCCAAAGTCAAAGCGCTTATCGGCAAAGCGTCGACAACGCGCTGTGTTTTGCCGCGGCGAACAGACAGACCAAGGTCGACATCGTCCGCGAACCGCAGATTCCGCCACGCAAACCGCCGGCGTCCAAAACTTCGTCGACCGGTGTGCCGTCGCGACCACCCTTGCCTTCCAGCAGCTTTTCAGCGAGCCCGATGGGCGCGAGTATGCCTGCCGGCGCAACGGCGCCGGCGGCAAGCGCGCCGGCCGCGACCACAGCAGCCGGCAAGACCGCGGGCGCGAGTGAAGCCATGGCTGCCACGGCGGCATCGGCGACCAGCGCCGACAACGGCGCCTCGGAGACAGCGGCGGCCAGCGACGCGCAGACGACCGCAGGGTCCGATGTGAAGCTGCCTCCCTTACCGGCGCCTGAACCGCCAATGACACAGTACTGGGCCGCGTATGGCGCGTGCATGCAAGGGCGGGGTTACGTCGTTTCACAGTAACCCCGGTTGCAAGCCTCGTTGGCGCGCGTAGTTGTTCTTGATTATGGCGCCGGCGTTCGACGCCCATTAGCGACATGGCAATGCTTAGCGACATTACTTCCGATCGGCATGATCCCTTCCGATGCGGGCACTGCGGTGCCCCGCTAGACGGGCGCTTCGCGTCCTGTCCCTCGTGCAATGCGCTCGCCGTCGATGCGCTCGACGTGCGCCCCGTGACCGCCTCCCCGCTGAAGGTTCCGCTGGAGGTTCCGCTAAGTCACACCGCGTCCATGCTCGAGCCCCGGCTGCCGGTGCCGAAGGTATGGAATTCATCCTCGCGCGCGCTCACCGACCCTTACCATTTCCCTCCTGACCCGCCGGTCACCGTACCGCTGCGTCAGAGACTGCGCCGTCCGTTGGTGCTTGGCGCGTCGATGGTCGCAGTGACCTCGGCGGTTTATCTGGGTTTCATCCACAGTAACGACACCATCGTGGGCACCCCGATCGCGGTGTCCGGCAAAGTCACAACCCAGCCCGTGAAGCAGCCGCCGGCCGCTGTCGTCGTGCAACGCGCCGCGCCCGCGCCCGCGCCGCGCACTGCGCCAATGCCGCCGCCACCTGTCGTTGTCGTGGCGCCTGCCCCACGGCGTGTGGTGGCCGCAGCGCCGCTTGCGAAACACAATCCGGGCAGCCAGATCAGCAGCCAGCAGGACAAACCGCGCGTGGACGTCTCGAAGCATCTCAAAGCAGCGCATGCGGATCTGGTCGAGAACAATTTGTCGGCGACCAAAGCGAGGCTCGCAGCGGCCGCCTCCGTCGATCCCGACAATCGCGACGCTTTGCGGATGCGCGCGACGCTGACCGAGCGCGAACAGCAACGTGACGCGCTACTGAGTCTCGCGCGTGGCTGCGGATACATCGCGCGGTGGGACTGCGTGCGGCGCAACGCCGGCAATGCGCTGCAAGTGGATGCGAGCAGCAAGGAAGCACAACGCCTTGTGACGCAGGCCGTGCGCGAGTCTGAACTGGCGAGCTTCACGCCGTCAGAGCCGGTGGCCGCCCCGGAACCCGAGGACCGTCCCACCCCTGTCAACCATCATTGAACACGAAGTGCCACGGCGCTCAACGCGCTACCGTGCCGGCACGGCGAGACAGACCTGATGCGCGATCGCCCGGTAGCGGGCAGCGGTGTCCCTGAGCGTCAGCCCGGCAAGCGAGCGGCGCGCGCGCGCCTGGCTCAGCGCAACGAGCATCGCCTCCGCATAGCACTGCACATCGTCCGTATCGACCAGTTGCACGCCAGGAAAGCCATTCGCGAACGCGAACGACGGAATCTTGCTCGCCACGATCGGAATGCCGGAGGCCAGCGCTTCGAGAAACGCCACGCTATGCGCCTCGGAACGCGACGGCATGGCAAACACGTTCGACTCCGACAACACGGTCGCCACATCCGTGCGCGGCCCCGCCACCACGACGTGCTCGGCAAGTCCCAATGCCTGCACCAGGTCGATGACTTCGCGCTGATAATCCGGATCTTCAATCACGCCATACAACGTGAGGCGCGCGTCTTTCACCTGCTTGAGCACCTCGCTGAACGCGCGCACCGTCAATAGCTGGTTCTTCACAGAAGCATATCGGCCGATCTGCACAACCTGCGGCGCGCGGCCGCCGCGATCGACACCGTCGGTGAACGCGAACCGCGCGAGATCCACACCGTTCGGCACCACGGTCATGGACGGATGCGGCCCGATTGCCTGCGCGTAATCCGTCACGCCTTGCTGCGATACGCCGATCACAGCACGGGCGCGCCCGGACAGAATGTGTTCGACGCGCCGGAACAGCGGCCGCTCGAAGTCGTTGGTGGCCGAATGCATGACATAGACCACCGGCACGCGCAACGGCAAAGCGCGTGCGTAAAACGACGGGATCGTCGCATGCGCGAAAATGACATCCGGACGAAAACGCCGCACCGCCAGAAAGAGATCCCACAGTTTGCCGGCCACTCGCCGGCGCCGCGGCGGAAACAGGCACTGCACGCCATGGCTCTGCAGTTCGTCCTGCAACGGCACGAACTCGGCGTGCGAGGGCAACAGCGACGCAATGCACACGGCCATGCCTTCGGCGCTTTGATCGATGGCCAGATCCTTCGCGAGGACTTCGGCACCCGACAGACGCGGCGCCAGAACCAGATGAAAGACACGCATCATGGAGTCCTTGCAGTTAGCGTCCGAAACAGCATCCATGCCGCGGCGCAACCCAGCCCGAGCGTCATGGACCACGCGATACCCGTCACGCCCCACCAGTGCACCGCGGGCGGCGCGCTGCAAAGCAGCACGACAACCTGAATCGCCGATGCATGCACGGTCGCTTTCGCGTCACCCACCGCGCGCAGATAAGCCACCAGCACTGCAATCAACGCGCCAATCGCCATGTTGATCACCAGAATTCTGAACAGCGGCACCGCGGGCAGCCACGCCGCGCCGAGAACCAGCGAGAACAGCGGCTCTGCAATCAGGCGGAGCACCTCGACGAATGCCGCGAGCCCCACTGCGATCACCAGCAGATAAATCTTGATGAGGCGCGATGCAGCGTGCGGATTCCTGCGATGATGCGCCGCAAAGGTCGGGAAAAGGTATTGCGACATGGCGATCGCGGCGTCCGCGAGCAACATCTGCGCGAGCCTCGACGACATCTGGTAGCTGCCCAGTTGCGCCGGTCCGAGCAGCTTGCCGACCACCACTTTGTCGAACTGATTGAGCAGCAGGTTGATCACACTGCTCGCCCAGATCCAGCGGCTAAAGCCGACATACTGACCGATTCCTGACCACACGGCGCGGATCGGTGGGCGTGGCTTCATCGTCAGCCAGGTCAGCATGCTCTTCAGGGTTTCGCCGGCCACGAGGCCGATCAGCACCGATGCGGCACCCGCGCCGAAAAAAGCGAGGCCCAGCCCGACGGAACAGTCGACAAACGCCGCCGCCACTTCGACACCGGCAATATGCTGAAAACGCCGCTCGCGCTGCACCACGTAGTAAGCGGGCGAGGCCAGACCTCGCAGAAGCGGCAGCAAGGCGGCGAGTTGTAACAGGATCAGTGAGCCGTCCAGATGAAACTGACTGGTCAGCATCGGTGCAAGCGCGACCAGCAGCAGCGAGATGAGCACCCCGCGCGCGGTCAACGTCGTCCATACCGCGCCGAGCTGCGAACGGGTCGGCGGATGTTCACCCTGAATGACCGCCTGCGCGAGACCGGTGTCCGACAAAGCCTCGGCGATCGCCACCGCGAGCAGGGCCACGCTCACGCTGCCGATTGCCGCCGGCCCGAGCATCCGGCCAATCGCCAGAAACTTGATGGCCACGAGGCCACGGACGGCGAATTGCTGCAACAGCACCCAAGTCGCCGCACTCGCGCCGAAGCTGGCTGCTATCGAGAGCGCCGGAAGCCTGATCGCCCGCAAGCTGTATCTCCGTCGAATCGGATCGCCGTTGACTCGACCGCGCAGCAATTCAACGAACCGCTGCGAAACGCCGCCGGCGCATAATTTGTAAGGTCGCACCAGCAAGCTGGCGAGGTTTTTTTCAACGAACTCTATGCACGACCTTACCGCGAGAGAATCGGCGACAACCGCCATCAGCTAGGCCGGTTCAGCCGAAGCCAATACGCTCTAGTACGTTTACCCACAGAACGGGGCAAATTGACGGGTCCACTCATAGTGGCGATGCTAACGTTCTTCAGTTGTTCTTCAGTTAGCCGCCCGGGACAGCCGGCCTCAGGCGCTTTTTCCACAACGCATACGACAACCGACGCGATGGAACAAGACTACGTCCTGATTGTGGAACCCAACCTCACTGGCCACCGCTGGCGCTATGTCGAGTGGACCATGCAGGCGTGCGCCGAAGCCGGCTATCCGTGCATCCTCGCCACCGAGTCCGCCAACGAAGACCATCGACTGCCCAGACAGATCATCGCCGCCAACCGGCCGGAACTGCAGATCGCCTTCGTCGATCCGGAAGAGCGGCCGCGCGGCCGGCTGCGCGACCCCAATCAATACTGGCGCTTTCATCACTATTTCAAACGCGTGCACAAGGTGGTCGGCCGCGCGCAGCCGATCAGGCTGGTGGTCGTGCCCTATGTCGACTACTTTTTCTATGCGTTGCCATTTCTCGGCTCGCCGTTCGGCAAGACGCCGTGGATCGGCATCACGATGCGTTCGACCTTTCATCATCACAAGGTCGGCATCAAGTCGCCCGATCGCCCCGTCGTGAATGCGATCAAGGCACTGCTGTTCAAACGCGCGACCCGCACCGCCGGACTGCGCACGCTGCTGACGATCGATCCAACCTTGCCGGAGTGGTCGGCGCGCAACCTGTCGAAAGCGAGCGCGGCCGTCGCATATGTGGCCGACCCGTTTCCGGACGACCGGGCGGAAAATCCGGTGCTGGCTCGCGAGCGGCTCGGGCTCGACCCGTCGGCGCGCTATCTGCTGGTGTACGGCGCGATTACCGAACGCAAAGGCATCTACGAACTGGTCCACGCGCTGACCCGCATGGAACATGCGCCCACGCTGATCGTCGCCGGCGAGCAGGACGCGGGCACGCGCCATTTCATGCGCAACCATGTGCGCAGTCTGAATCCAGCGCCGCTGGTGCTCGATTCGTTCATCGCCAATGAAGTCGAGCGCGATCTGTTCTCCGCATGCGACGCCGTGTGGCTCGGCTACAAGGGACACTACGGCATGAGCGGCGTGCTCGTGCAGGCCTACCGCTTCGGCAAACCTGTGATCGCCACGGAAGACGGCCTGATCGGCTGGTTCAGCCGGCGTTGTGAACTCGGGCCGATACTGAGCGATCTGAGCTCCGCGTCGATCGGCAACGCGGTCACCGAGATCATGACGTCGTGGCCGCATGCGCCTCAAACCACGCCCTCCGCCCGCGAGGATCTGCTGTCACGGCACACGCTCGGCCAGTTCAAGCAGACCTTGCTGCAGCAGATGGCCTGACCCGGCGCCGGCCATTTTTTAACGGCCACCCAGATACGCCGCGCGGACGGCCCCGCCCTCGCCACACTCAATCGACCGGTTCGCCGCTGGTGTGCGGCGTGCTGCGCGGGCGCATATCGCGGCCACCGCGGGCAAGCAGTACGCGGCGAGCCCAGTCTCCGCATGGACGATCGATCCAGCGGCTCGTCACCACGGCGGCGGCGTAGCCCAGCATGCAGACCACCGACACCGCCACCAGAAAGCTCAGCGATGGATAATGCCTCGCCACCTGCCCAACCGGCGTTTTCAGCAACGCGCGCACCACTGCAACGACAGCCGCGCTCCATAGATAGACGCCGTAACTTTGTTCTCCAAAACGCAGCACTATCGGCATATGGAGCCAGCGAGCCGGCAGATGCGCGCCGAGAATCAGCAGGCAGAGCGCTACCAGCGCCGCGGCGCCCGGCGCGAAACCATGCGCGAGTTCAGCGCCCGCGCCCACTTCGTACAACAACACCGAACTTAACGCACCGGCTGCGGCCACCGCGAGCAGACTGCGTCGCGACAGCTTCTGCTGACCGGTAAGAAACGGCATGCCGAGCCGCGCGAGCCAGAGACCCAGCACAAAGCAGGGCAATTGCACCGGCAGCCAGAAATACAGAAACCCGTTGTTGCCGATATGGCATTCGCGATTCTGGAAACACGCGCCGGCCACCGCGACGGCGGCTCCCGTGATCAACATGAAGAGGCCCGTCAGCCAGAGGCTGCGCGGTGTCCTGCTAGCGCGGAGGATGAGCGGCGCCAACGCATAAAAACTCATTTCGACGCCGATCGACCAGCCGCCCGGCACCACGCTGTTGATCGCGCTCGGCACCCAGCCGTGGATAAACAGCAGATTCGCCGCAACGTCCGGCAGGTGATGCGGCAAGTTGATCTGTCCATGCGCGAGATGGGCGAGATAGTCCAGCACGCCGTAGGCGAGAATTGCCGCATAGTAGAGCGGCACGATCCGCACGAATCGCTTGATGTAAAAGCGCAGCACGACCGTATGAACGGCTGCGCCATAACGCCGCTCATCGGCGTCGAGTGTGTGGCTGATCGTCACCGCGCTGATCACGAAAAACAGTTGAACGCCGTACTGTCCCATCGCGGCGGTCCCGCTCAACCAGTGCGGCAGATTGGGCATCCATAGCCCGAGATGCACGCCGATCACGCCGAGAATGGCCAGCGCCCGCGCGGCATCGAGCACCGCGACGCGTGCAGCGACGGCATGTTCGTCGTGGCCAGCAGCGTAGCCGGCGTACGGGCTCGATTGCACCGGGGCCGGACGCACGGGTCGCCGGGTTCAGGACAGTTGGCCGCCCGCGACAGGTACTTCTTCGCGCACCGAACTGTTCCTCTTCTCAGGGAACACGGCGTTACGTATGCGCAGGAACGGATATTCGATCGCACGGGTCGTCACATAGCCAATCCCGATCGCAATCGCAAACTGCGCCGTGAGCGCGACAATCCAGATTACGCTCGGCGCAAGACCGAGCGCGGTCGCTTTGCGAATCACCATGTCGCCAGGCGCGAGTGCCAGCGAATGCCAGAGGTAAATGCCGTACGAATAGAGCCCGATCCACGCCACGGCGCGATACACGAACGACTCGCGAAACGACCCGGAATGCTCCAGCACGAGCACGATCAACGCGGCAAAACCGAGCGCCTGAATCGTATAACCAATGCTTTCGTCGAGTGCGAGGTTTTTGGTCGCGAACGCGAGCCATGCGCAGAGCAGCACGACGATGCCCATTAGCAGCCACTTGCGTTTGGCGAACTGGTGGTAGACAGCGGGTTTCATCCAGTAGATAGCGGACAGAATCACGCCGACCAGCAAGCTGTCGATCCGGTATTGCGTATAGGCGAATGCGCCCTCCAGATCGCCGCCCGCCACCGCGAAGCAGCGTGCGGTGAGCACCACCGCGCAGATGGTGGTCAGCACGCCGACGATCGTCCATACGCCGAAACGCCAACGCGCGAACAGCAACAGCAACGCCGGCAACACGAGATAGAAATGTTCTTCGACCGCGAGGCTCCAGGTCTGGGTAATCGACGTACCCAGATAGTTCTGCAGGTGGGTCAGGTTCTGGAACAGAAAGGTATTCCACGGGTGGCGCCCGGCCAGCATATGGAAAATGATCAGGACGTAATACGCGGGCCAGATACGAAAAATACGCCGGATGATGAAGCGCCGTGCGTCGACGATGGCCTGTTTCGGCGTACTGTCTGAGCAGCAGGCCGCCCACCAGAAAACCGCTTAGCGTGAAGAACAGATTCACGCCTTCGCGTCCAAAGTTTTTCAGCGGATATTCGATGATCTGGATCAGGACATTGCCGGTATGAACAGCATGAAAGTGAAAGCCCATCACCATGATGATGGCAATGCCGCGGACGAAATCGAGTTCGATTGCCCGGCCGGCTTTCGCGGGTCCCGCCCCGCCGAATAATTTCATGTTGTTCTCCCCTTTCAGCATTCGAGGGCGCATGTCCCTTTCTGCATCTTCCGTGGCGAGAAGCGTCCGTGCGCGCCAACATCAAGGCATTGGCCGACAAGCTGGGAGACATTGCCCGGGTCTTGCAGGGAACTCCCTTTCCACTGTCGCCAGAACCCAGGCCATCAGCGACGAAACCCCCGGCCGAATTTGGCAAGCAGGGATATTCCCGCACAATGACCCGATGCGAGACCGTCCGCAATAGACCGACGGCAAACCGACGGCGACGGGGAGGATCAGCAATGCGCCATCAGTATGCGACGCTCTGGATATGGTTTTTTCTGTTACCGCTGGCGTTTGACTATAAGGCACCCGACGCGAACGTAGGCCACTTCGCCCAGTTCGTGTTCGTGCTTCCGGTGATCGCCGCCGGGCTGGCTCTCGCGCTGATTGCACCGCGCTTTCACGACATCTCGAAGCTGCGCAGGTTCGTCACGATCAGCGTCCTGCTGTGCGTGCTCGGCAGCATCGTCGCGCAGCTAGTGCAGGATAACGACACCGGCAATTATCTGCGGGTTCTCCTGCCGTTTCTGCTGTTTCTATTGGGCTACATCGTGGCCTGTCATCCGTGGAGCGAATACCGGATCTCGCAGTTCGAGAAGGCCCTGTTCGTCGGCAACACCATCAGCCTCGTGTTCACTTTCGGCTACGGCATGATCACCGGCGGCGGCCTCGACGACGTCCGTTTCCGCATCATCTCCGTCACCCTGCTGGGACTACAAGCCGTCCTGCTGCACGAATTCGTGGTCGCCAAACGTTATTCGTTTGTGACGATCGCCGTGTTCGCGTGCAGCGTGGTGGTCGAGTTGCTGAGCGTCACACGCAGTCTGCTGGTGGGCACCGTGCTGCTGTTCCTGCTCGCAATGGCGCTGTGCGCGCCGTCGATGCAGCACGCGTGGCGCGCCATCGCCCGTATGCTGGTGGCGTGCGCGGTACTCGCCGGCGTGGCCGGGATCGCGGCGTTGAGCTTTCCCACCGTCACCGAGCACTGGGCCCAGCGTATTTTCGCCTCGCAGGAAACCACTTCCGGCAAAGACCCGACCACGGTCACCCGTCTCGCCGAAATACGCGACCAGTACGATCAGGTGACGTCCACGCCCGAAACGCTGCTATTCGGCGAAGGCTACGGACACTACTATCGCTACTCGCCGGTTTATCTGCCGGATCTTGCCGGCCAGATCAGCGAGCAGGACTTTTACGCGATCAACGAATGGGCCGCGGGTCACAACTTCTGGGTCTATCAGTTCTTCGCGGGCGGGCTGCTGTTCGGCATCGGCTTGCCGATAGCCGCACTGGCCGCACTGGCGATCTGCTTCTTCTCGTATCGCTACTGGCGCTCGGTCGTGCCAGACGCGCCCATGCTCCCCGTGCTGGGCCGCGCGATCATGCTGTTCGCCGCGCTGCCGGCCACGTCGATTGGCGGCAATCCGCTCGGCCCGCGCTTCTCGGGGTTGGTATTTGGCGTCGCGCTCGGTCTGATGATCGCCACCCACGCGAGATTGCAACGCGCCCTGCCCGCGAAGACGAAGCGCAGGCCCACTCCGCCGCATTTGCACCCGGCCGCGATGCCCGAGTTGCCGCGCAGAATCCAGCCCGGCATGGGCCGCGCTGAACTGCCGGGAACCCTCGGCATGTCGAGCACCGCGAGCACTGCCACTGCCTCCGGCTCCGGCCACTTCGGCGCGCTCGTGCCGCACTCGTCGTCGACGCAAAGCACCAACCGACCGAACATCGTCCGATGAAAATTCTCCATCTGCTTGCCAGCGTCGATCCCCGCGCCGGCGGCCCGGTTGAAGGCGTACGCCGCAGCGGTGTGGCGATGCAGGAAGCCGGGCATGAAATCGAAGTGGCGACCTGCGATGCGCCCGGCGACGCGTACCTCGCAGCGTTTCCGTTTCCGGTTCACGTGTTTGGCCCTACGAGCAGCCGCTATAGCTACAGCGCAGGCCTCGTGCCGTGGTTGAGCGCGAACGCGCCCCGCTTCGACGCGGTGATCGTGCACGGATTGTGGCAATACCACGGCTTCGCGGCGTGGAAGGCACTCAGAAAAAGCGACGTGCCGTACTACGTGTACGCGCACGGCATGCTCGATCCGTGGTTCAAGGAAACGTACCCGCTCAAGCATCTGAAGAAGTGGCTGTACTGGCCGTGGGCCGAATATCGTGTGCTGCGCGATGCGCGCGCCGTCATCTTTACGACCGAAGAAGAACGCACCCGCGCCCGCACGTCGTTCTGGCTGTATCGCGCGCATGAGCGGGTTGTGCCGTTCGGCACCACGTGCCCTCGCTCGAAGCCGAGCCGCTACGCGAAGCGTTTCTGCAGGCCGTGCCCGGTTTGCGCGGCAAACGCATCGTGTTGTTTCTTGGGCGCGTGCATGCCAAAAAAGGCTGCGATCTGTTGATCGATGCGTTCGCGCGTGTCGCCGGCCGCGATCCGACGCTGCACCTCGTCATCGCGGGTCCCGACGAGACAGGCTGGGCTACGACGCTGCGTGGCCAGGCACAAGCGGCCGGCATCGCGCATCGGCTCAGCCTGCCTGGCATGCTGCAAGGCGATCTCAAGTGGGGCGCGTTTCACGCGAGCGACGTGTTCGTTCTACCGTCGCATCAGGAGAACTTCGGCGTAGCGGTGGCCGAGGCGCTCGGCACGGGACTGCCGGCGCTGATCTCCGACAAGGTGAACGTCTGGCGCGAGATCGAGATGGACGGCGCGGGCATGGTGGCCGCCGATACCGTCGACGGTACGGAGAAGAATCTCGTGCGCTGGCTCGAACTCGACGAGGCAGCGCGGGCGACGATGCGCGCGCAAGCCCGCCACACCTTCAATACGCGCTTCCGGGTGGAAACCATGGTCGGCGCGTTGACTGCGCTGCTGGAAGCACGCGGCGACGTCGACGCGCGCGAGAGTCCCCTCTCGTCCCTGCGCGAAGCCGCTCAGCAGAGCCGGTAACAGCGCGCCTCCCGCGCCTGTTATCAGGCTGTTCCGCTCATCGCGGCTTTATCACTGCTCCTTCATCAACGGCGTCAACGCGGAGGCTGCGATCGGCAGCGTGTCGATCTGGCTTTGCGTCGGGATCGACATGGTCGAACTGTTGGCCGCGTCAACCCGTGTGTTGCCCACGATATCCGGCGTATCGAGCCGCCGTGCAAGATGCCCGGCGAGGCGCATCGACAGCGCGGCGATCGTGATGGTCGGGAAGTTGGCGCCGACGGTCGGAAAGACCGAGCTGCCAGCCACATAAAGATTGCTGATCCCGTGCACCTTGCAATCGCGATCGACCACGCCTTCGCGCGGTGAATCGTGCATGCGTGTCGTGCCCATGTGGTGCCACGTGCCCTCCAGCTTCGCGGGCCAGTCGCGGCCTTCGAGCGGCGCGTCGAGTTCGATGTCCGCGACACCGGCCATCTGCAACTCCTGCGCGAACAGTGCAAAGGTTCTGTCGAACGTGCGTTTCACCTGATCGCCGAGCCGCCACTCCACTTTGACGCGCGGCAAGCCGAACCGGTCGCGGCGATCTGTCGACAAGGTGACGCGGCTGTCGGGATTGGGCTCCGCCTCGACGATGGCCTGCAGAGTCACGCCGGTGATCAGCACCGGCCATTGCAGCAGACGCGTCAAGCCATAGCCGACGGTGTCGAACGGATGCGCGGCCATGGTGGCGATATCCGCCTTCAGGCTGCGGCCCGGTTGATCCTTCTGCATCAGCGCTTCCTTGCAGCGGATCAACGCCTCGGACCCGGCGCTGCCCTCGCCGAAAAAGCGCGAATAGACCCATACGCGCGAATTCAGCAGCTTTTCGCGCTCCATCAGTTCCTGCTTCGGCGCGAACTGCGAGGATATCTTGGTGCCGTGCGCCGAGACGGCGGCGTTCTGATAGTGGTACTTGATGTCGTACAGTTTGTTGCGCGGCACGCCGGGGCGCATACGCACCTTGCCGCACATCATGCGCGGATGATCCATGAAGTAGCGGCCCACCAGATCGTTGGCATTGCCGAGGCCCGCGGCCTGAACATTGTTCGACGCAAGCAGCAGGCGCGCGTTTTCAATGCCGCCTGTCGCCAGCACGAAAATCTTGCTCACCACCGTCATCCTGCGGCCGCTGACGGTACCCACCTGCAAGCGTGAAATCGTCGAACCCTGCGCGTCGGCATCGATGTTCAGGACGTTCGCGTGCAGAAACACCCGTACCCGCTGCGCGCGCGACAACTCCTCGCGATACGCCTTGCCAAACCGCACGGGCGGGCTGAACTGAGCCACGGTGTCACGCAGATCGCCGGTTGAAAGCGGCAGACGGCGCACGTCCGGCCGACCGATTTCGCGTTCCCAGTAAGCCGGGTCGAAATTCTGCGGGCCGAGTTTCAGCAGTTCGTGCGTGCGCGCGTAATACGGCGCCAGTTCGTCGAGGCCGAACGGCCAGCCGCTGTGTGGGATCCAGTCACGCTTCTCGAAGTCCCACGGATCGAGCGGGCGGCACCAGCCGCCCCAGCAATTGCTGCTGCCGCCGAAATAGCGGCTGCGCGAACCATCCGCGAATGTATAGGGAAGCCCAACGCTCTCGCCGCGATAGAGGTCGCGCGTTTCGTCGTCGGGACCAAAGCCGCCGCTTTCGAGAATGCAGGCGTCGATCCCGGCACTCGCCATTTCGAGCCCGAGCGTGATGCCGGCGACACCCGCGCCGATGATGCAGACTGCAGTTTCGATGACCGTGTTCTGTTCGACATTGCGAGTATCGATAAACATCCCCTGCTCCCCATCTTCGTCAAGCATGTCCTGAGCGCGACCATCCGGCTACCGATCCAGCTCCGGTTGCAGATGAGCACGCACGCGTCGTTGCCGAACACTTCATCGACTTCACCGTTGACGCCGATCGGCCAAGCATTGATCGGCAATCTCATGGTGGCCGTCAACATTCCGTTGACCAACGACTCCGGCCTCCCCAGCGTAACAACGCTGCGGTTCTATATATGTGCTTCAGGTCACGGAATCGAAGCGGTTCCTGATAAAGCGGCACGGATTACCACCGTACACACCCTCCGGCTCGAGCGAGCGATGCACCACGGAGAGCGGCGTCACCACCGCTGAACGGCCGATCGTCACGCCCATCTGCACCACGCATTTCGACGTGATCCACACGCCGTCCTCGATGACGATTGGCGCCACGCGCAGATCCATCGTGGTGCTCATATCGTGCGAGCCTGCGCTCAGAAAGGTGCCTTGAGAAATACAGACGTTCGACCCGATACGGATCAACGCCTGGTTGTAAATCCAGACATCCACGCCGAACCAGCAGTGATCGCCCACCTCCAGATTCCACGGCGCCTTGACCCGCAGCGGATGCACGAAGCGGCAACCCATGCCGATCTTCGCGCCGAACAGGCGTAACAGCGAGACGCGCACGAAGGACAACGGCAACAGCTTGTTATTGATCACGCAGGCTTCAAGCACGAACCAGATGAGTTCGATCAGGGCGCTGCGTTTGGCGAGATAGTTTCCTTTTCCCGCAAGACTCAGATCGATGACGCGGACTTCCTCGTGAACGCCATCAACGTCCGGTATGCGACCGATTTGCGGATCGTCGGCAACGTTACCCATCATCGTTCTCCACAGGCCATGAACGATAGTCGGCATACGTGCCTGCACCGCCCGTCGTTCCTTCATTATGTTGCGACTCCTTACGAGACGTTCCGCCATGGCCGTACAGGGAAGCGTTTTGGCGGCTACACGCGGGCTGGTTGGCGCACGATAGCTGTATCTTGATCGCATCTCTCTGGGGAACACGATGGTCATCCTGCTCCGGCATACCGCTACCTCGCTGTTTATCGCCATCGCTGCCAGTGCCGTACCGGCCTTCGCGCAGAACGCCGCTCCCGCACCGGCTGCACCAGCCGCCGCTGCCAACTCGAACTACGGCGCCAAAGCGCCCGCGCCCGCAGACCGTCAGGCGACACAACGCAAAGGCGAAGCGGACTTGCTCGGCGCTCCGAACCCGTACGGCACCGCCGACGCCACGCAGGGCAATACCATCGACGCGCAGCAGACCGCCCTGCTCAACGAGCAGCGTATGCAAGTGACCGGCGGCGGCCCAGGCGCGCTGACCGCCCAAGGCAAAGGCAACAAGGCGCCGGCCGCCGCCAATGGCAAGGTCCCCGTCGCCGCACAGGCCGGCCGCGCGAATGCGGCCGACAAGCTGATGCCCGCCACGGCGGCGAAAGCCACTTACGCTGATCCGTACGACACCACGGGCGCGGGCAAGCACGCTGTGTACCGTTCGCCGTGGTGATATCGCATTCATAAGCGGGCCGCGTACCGGATCAATCCGGCGCGGCTTTCTCCGCGGGAGCCGGCTCGACGCGTTGTCGCGCCGGCGCTGGCGGCATCGCGCCAAAATACGCAGCCGAGCCTTTTGCCTGATTGCCGCCCGCGCCGCGAACCATCGTGGCGAGACGCTCCTCGAAAGGATGCATCGCCGACTCCGGCGAAAGCGTGCGCTCCGCGTAATCACGCGCCGCCTTGCCGAGCGCAGCACGCTGTTCAGGATCGCTCGCCAGCATGCTGATCGCCGCAGCCAATGCGTCGACGTTCTCCGGCGCCACCACCACGCCACGCGACGACACGGCATCGAACAAACCCGTGCCGCTGCGCGCCATCGCCACAATCGCGCGGCCGCTCGCGAACATGCCGGTGAGCTTGGACGGCATCACCAGATCGGCTGCATCGGCGCGTTGCGGCAGAACATGGATGTCGGCCAGATTGAGCAATTCGTTCAACTGTTGCGCGGGCTGCAATGGAATGAAGATGCAGTTCGCGAGGCCCGCACAGCGCTCGAGCAAACTCTGTTTTGCCGCTCCGCTGCCGCAGAAAACGAAGGTGATATCCGTGCGCCCGGCGAGTGCCGACGCCGCATCGGCGAGCGTTTCGATGCCTTGCTTCGCGCCCATGTTGCCGGAGTACAGAACAACTTTCTGTCCGTCTGGAATGCGCAGCATGCGCCGGTATTCGCTGGCGTGCTCCAGCGGAAAAATGGTCAATGCATCGACCCAATTAGGCAGGCAAACGACGCGCGACGGGTCCACGCCTTTCGCGGCGGCACGCGCGGTCATCTGTTGCGAAATCGACGAGATCGCATCGAAGCGCCGCAGGATCATCCTCTCCATCCAGCGGGCAAAGCGCGCGGCGCGCGAACTCTTCAACAGACCGAGCTCGAAGGCGGCATCGACCTCATAGTCCTGGATATGCAGCCATGCACTCGCACCCGTCACACGCGCGAGCGTCAGCGCCGCCGGGGCGCACATCAGCGTCGGCGCAATCAGCATCACCGCGTCGGGGCGCCATAGCGCCTGGCGCGCGAGCACCGGCAACGAGCTCAACGCGAAACTTGCGAGATGCACCATCCGCTTCATGCCGCCGGGACGCGACGGCACCCACAACGGTGCACGCCAGAGCGCCACACCGTCGCGCACTTCGCGCCGATAGCGCCACGACGCGTAGCCCATCGCCGTGCGCCACTCCGGGTAGTACGGAGGCGCGCACACCACACGAACCTGGTGACCGCGGCTGGCCAGAATCACAGCCATTTCCGCTGTGTACTTGCCCGTTCCCGTCAGTTCAGGTGCGTAGTTGAGGCCGTAGATCAGAATCTTCATTGTGGCAGCCGGAACAGGTGGGAGCTTGGCAATGAGACGCGTAGCGCGTCAGTCGCTCAACATCAGCGCGCAGCCGCGTGCGATATTCGCAGCGGCAGACGGCGGGTCGAACCGGCGAATCACGTCCATGCAGCGGCGCGCGGTGCCACCGGCATCGGCAAACGCTTCGATTGCCTTGAGCATGGTGCGTTGCAAAGCGGCGACATCGCCGGCCGTGAATGCATACCCGCTCACGCCGTCGATCACCAGTTCTGGCACGCAGCCACAACTCTCGCTGACTACCGCCGGGCAGCCGTGCGCAAGCGCCTCGTTGACCACCAGTCCCCACGGCTCGCTATAGCTCGGCAGCACCAGACACGTGGCGCCGTAATACTCGCGCGTGAGCGGTTCGTCCTGCAGACTGCCGGCAAACGTCACCGCGTCGCCGAGTTCGAGTTCGGCCACTTTTGCGTGCAGAATCTCCGACATCGGCCCGGTGCCGACAATGCGCAACTTCGCCGCCGGAATGCGCCGGCGCAGCCCCGCGAATGCCTCGATCAGCGTGCCGATACCCTTCTCTTCCGAAAGGCGGCCCACGTATAGAAACACCGGCGGATTACCGGCGCGATAGGCGACCCGGTCGACGAGCGCACGTTCAGGCGAGAACGAGCCCGGCAACGCGGCGGCCTGACACGGCACGAAGATCTTGTCGCGCTTCGCGCCCAGCGAAAGCAGATAATCGCGGCTTCTCTCGCCAAAGCCGAAGTAGCCATCGCACAACGAAAAGAACACCCGCTTCGGGATCGACGTGAGCAGCCGCTTGGGCCGGTCGCGCGCGGTCGAATCGCAAAACACCGCGCGCCGCTTGCCCGTCACGATGCACGCCGCCAGCATCGCCCAATATTCCGGGCGGTGATAGCCCGGCAGAATGATCAGGTCCGATTTGGTCCGCAGCACTTCCCACGTCAGCCGCGCGATCATCTTGATCGTCGGCACATCTTCGTAGCAGCCGTCGAACAGCTTCTGCATCGGATAGCGATGATACGAATAGTCGACATCGGAGAAGCCGACCCGATCGTGTTCGGTATCCGCAATCTGCACCATCGAATAACGAATCGCTCCAGACGCCGAGATGTTGTGCAACGCCGAGAAAACCACACCCTTGTGGCGCGACCACACGACGTTGTGGAAGATCGTGACTGACGCTGTCATTTTTATGCCACTCCTCGAAAATTCGTCCTGTGTGCGCCGCGCGCATTGCCTGCGCAACGCCTCAGGCGTTTCTGAAAGTTGGAACAGCCCTTAGTGGTTCATGGCGCGCACCTATGCCTCGACGGCGGCGGCGGGCGTCGAACCAGCGTGTGATGCAACGAATTCCCGATACGTGGCCGCGATGCCATCTTCGAGACCGATGGTCGCGTGCCAGTTCATTTGTGCGAGCCGCGACACATCGAGCAGCTTGCGCGGCGTGCCGTCAGGCTTCGACGCGTCGAATACGAGTTCGCCCTCGAAACCGACCACCTTGCAGATGCATTCGGCCAGTTCCCGAATCGACAGGTCTTCACCCACGCCGACGTTGAACACGCCCTCCGTCACGTTGTGTTCGAGCACGAAGAGCGTAGCCGCGGCCAGATCGTCGACATGCAGAAACTCACGGCGCGGCGTGCCCGAGCCCCATACCGTCAAGGTCGCGTCACCGTTGAGCCTGGCTTCATGCGCCTTGCGCAGCAGAGCCGGCAACACGTGGCTGCTGTTCAGGTCGTAGTTGTCGTTCGGACCATAGAGATTGGTCGGCATCAGCGAAACGAACTGCGTGTGGTATTCGCGGTTGTAGGCTTCGCACAGCTTGAGACCCGCGATCTTCGCAATCGCGTAGGCGTCGTTGGTGGGCTCAAGCGCCGACGTCAGCAGATATTCTTCGCGGATCGGCTGCGGACACTGCTTCGGATAAATGCACGACGAGCCGAAAAATACCAGCCGCGCGACCTTGGCGCGGTACGCCGCATGGATCACGTTGGTTTCGATTACGAGGTTTTCGTAAATGAACTCCCCGGGGCGCGAAGAATTGGCGAGAATGCCGCCCACCCGCGCGGCCGCCAGCAGCACGACGTCGATCTGCTCCTTCTCGAAAAAGCGGTTCACGGCCGCCTGATCCATCAGATCGAGCTCCGCTCTCGAACGTGTAACGACGTTGTCGTAACCGTCGGCGGCGAGCCGCCGAACCAGCGCGGAGCCGACCATGCCGCGGTGACCCGCGACGAAGACGCGTGCAGTTTTGTTCATCGCAGTCACTCGTGATGTTCCAGCGCGGTGAAACCGGCTAACGTAACCAGCGCGTCACGCCGCGCGATCTGATAGTCCGCGCGCACCATTTCCTTGACGAGCGCGCTGAACGGCGTGGTTGGCTGCCAGCCGAGGTTCGCATGCGCCTTCGACGGATCACCCAGCAGCGTCTCGACCTCGGCGGGCCGGAAGTAGCGTGGATCGACCCGCACGATCACATCGCCCGGCGTCATCCTGATCTCGCGTCCCTCGACCTTTTCGACGATACCGACTTCGTCCACGCCGGTACCTTCGAAACGCACGGTCACGCCCAGTTCGGCCGCCGCGTGCAGAACAAAATCACGCACGCTGTATTGCACGCCGGTGGCGATCACGTAGTCCTCGGGCTGCTCCTGTTGCAGCATGCGCCATTGCATCTCCACGTAGTCGCGCGCGTGGCCCCAGTCGCGCAATGCCGACAGATTGCCGAGATACAAGGTCTTCTGCATGCCCACAGCAATGCGCGCCACGGCGCGCGTGATCTTGCGCGTCACGAAAGTCTCGCCCCGCACCGGCGATTCGTGATTGAACAGAATCCCGTTACACGCATACAGCCCGTAGGCCTCGCGATAATTCACCGTGGTCCAGTACGCGAACAGTTTGGCGACCGCATACGGGCTGCGCGGATAGAACGGCGTGGTCTCGGACTGGGGAATCTGCTGGACCAGACCGTAGAGTTCCGAGGTCGAAGCCTGATAAAAGCGCGTCTTGTCCTGAAGCCCGAGAATCCGGATCGCCTCGAGAATCCGCAAGGCGCCGAGGCCGTCCGCATTGGCCGTGTACTCCGGTTCCTCGAACGACACCGCCACGTGGCTCTGTGCCGCGAGGTTGTAAATCTCGTCGGGCACGACGCGCTGGATCACGCGCAGGAGGCTGGTCGAATCGGTCAGGTCGGCGTGATGCAGAAAGAGCCGCTGATCCGGATCATGTGGGTCGCGATAGAGATGATCGATCCGGTCTGTATTGAACAGGGATGACCTGCGTTTGATTCCATGTACGTCGTAATCCTTGCTGAGCAGCAGCTCGGCCAGATACGACCCGTCCTGTCCAGTGATGCCGGTGATCAACGCGACCTTACGTTTCATGAAGCATTCTCCAGATTGAGCTGTTCTATGGCAGTGCCACGGCACGGTCGAGCGATCGGCCCCGTCATGGAGCCGGCTGCTCAACCCGCGATGCTGTCGTATCCGTAATAACCGCCCTGGTAGCCCGATCCAAGGAATGCCCCTTCCTGCGGCACATCGGTGAGCAGTACACCCTGCAACAGCACCCCGCCGTTGCGCAGCCGCTTGGCCGTCTCGGAGATTTCGTTCAACGGATGGCGACCGTGGCGCACCACCAGCAGCGTCGTGCCCGCATGCTTGCCGATCACGGTCGAGTCGGTTACCGCAAGTACGGGCGGCGTATCGACGATCACGAGGTCATAGCGCGACTTCAGTTCTTCGAGCATGGTTTCGAAGCGCTTGCTCATCAGCAATTCAGACGGATGCGAAGGCAGCGTGCCCTTAGCCAGCACGTCGAGGCCGGGTAGCACATCGCGCTGGATCATCGCCATCAGATCGCCGCCGCTCAGCACATCCGAGAGTCCCGGCTGATGGCCGATACCGAAGTGCGAATGCACATCGCCGCGCCGCATGTCGCCGTCGATAATCAGCACGCGCTTGTTCGCCGACGCCACCAGCGCCGCCAGATTCACCGACAGGAACGACTTGCCGGCATCGGGCCGCGAACCCGTGATCATCACGACGTTGTTCTCGGCGTTATCGAGCGAGAGCTGCAGCGAGGTGCGCAGATTGCGCACGCCCTCCACGGCGATGTCTTCCGGCGCCTGTTGCGCGAGCACGTGCAACCCACGGCGGCGCAGCATGACGTTTTCCTGCAGGCGCAACTGATGCTGGCTGCGCGGCACGATCGCGAACACCGGCACGCCGAGCGCGCCTTCGATTTCATCCGGACGCTCCACGCCGCCGTACATCGCGCGCTTGAAGAAGGTCAGCATGATGCCGATCACGAGACCGCCGCCCAGCGCGATCAGGATCGCCAGCACGCGCTTCGGCCGCACCGGTTCGTCGGGTGCTTCGGCGAAATCGACCACGCGCACGCTGCCCACCTGGCCGGCTTTCGCCACCCGCAGTTGCTGCGCGCTATTGAGCAGATTGGTATAGAGTTCGGTATCGACGTGCACGTCACGCAAAAGGCGCAACGCCGTCTGCTCGGTGTCGGGCATCACCGCCACGCTGCGATTCATATTGGTCTGCGCGCCCTGCAACGCCGCGATCTGCGCGTCGAGTGCGGCCACCGCCGGGTGATTCGCCGTGAAGCGTTGTGACATCTCCGCACGTTGCTGCTGCAGATCGAGCAGCTTGGTCTTGTTGTCGACGATCTGCTGCAGCAGCAGCCGGCTTTCCTCGCCGAGGTCGACCGTGCCGTGCGCATTGCGGAACTTGTTGTAGCGCTGCTCGGCCTCGTCGAGTTCCTTGCGCAAGCCGGGCAGTTGCTGGTCGAGGAACGCCAGCATATGCTCCGCTTCCGTTGAACGGCTCTCCACGTCCTGACGCACGAACTCGCGCGCCATGCTGTTGACGATCTCCGCCGTCAGCGCGCTGTCGCCACCTTCGAGGCTCGCGCGGATCACGCCGGATTGCAGCGTGGTTTCCGCCACTACGAGTGCTTTCTGCAGGCGATCGACGGTGCTCAAGGTCGACGCGCGCTGCAATTCGAAACGCGAGCCGGGCGCGCCGGTCAGGGAGTCGACGTGCAGTGCGATCGGGCCGTCAGCGGTATCGGTCTCCACGGTCTCCCCCACACGGCCGGAGAGAATGGCAATACCGTTCTTGTCTCGCAGCACATACGAGCCTTCAGTGCCCGCCACCAGCGTGAAGGTCGTGTCGTACAGCTCCTTCGCGGTATCGAAGCGCGACACCGCGATGTGCTCGTCGCCCCATGCGTAGCCGGACAGGTTGATGAACTGCGGCAATTTAAAACCCCATTGCCCGTTCACCAACCCCGCGATCATCCCGCCGATCAGCGGCAGATAACGCGGTGTAGCGGTGATGTCGAGGTGCAACCTCTTGACCGTTTCCTCGGTGACCAGACGCGACTTCAGCAACTCGATTTCCGCCGCCGTGGACGGCTTGGTATCGAACATGCCGGTCAACGGCGGCAAGGAATCCTTACCGTTGTTGTTGGCATTGCCAGTCTTGTCTTCGACATGGAAGAGTACATCCGCGCGATAGACCGGCGGCGCCAGAAACGCGTAGGCGCACCCCAGCGCCAACGCGATCAGCGTCACCATGACGATCGTGCGCCAACCACGCACGATCGTACGCAGATAGTCCGACAGATGCAGCTCATCCGGCCCGGACACATCGGTGTAGCGGTTCTCGAAGTTAATTGCCATTTTCATCACCCAACAAAGCCCGGCAGTTCAAGAAATGCGAGGCATGGTTTTACTTCGCCAGGACTGCACCCGTGACAGCGGCGTTGATCGCCGGCAGCAGCAGGTTCAACACGCGGTTAAAGCGAACGAGGCCGTTGTTGTCCACATACACCACGTCTTTCGGCTGCAACTCGAACTGGTTGGCAAGCACCATCGAGACCGGCGAAGTCGCGTCGAGGTGGTAAATCTGCGGCTGATCGCCCGCCGAATTGCGGATGACGAACAACTGCTTCGCTTCGGCCGTGTTCGGGTTGATGCTGCCGCTATCCGACAGTGCCTGCGACAGGGTCAGCGAACCGTTGCGCATCGGCAGGATCGTGGCGGGTTTGTTGACTTCGCCCATCACATACACGCCGCTGTCTTCACGCGAGGCAATGCGCAGCATGTCACCCGGTTGCAGGTAAATGTTCGACGGGTTGTGGCCGCGCCGGATCAGATCGTCCATGTTAAGCGGATAGATCACGCCGTTGCGGATCAGCTCCACGCGGCTGCGATCCGCGTTCGCGCTGAAGCCGCCGCCCTGGTTGATCGCGGTGGTCAGCGACATCGGGATGTCGTTGATCGACTGCACGCCGGGCGTGCGGACTTCGCCGTCGATATAGACTTGCGATGCACGGAACGACGCCACCCGCACCGTCACTTCAGGCTTCTGGTAGACCGTACTCAACTTCTTGTGCAGATCGCGCTGGATCGCCGCGACGTCCCTGCCGGCCACATGCACGGTCCCTGCATACGGGAACTGCACATCGCCGTTTTCGTCGACCAGAAAGCCCGCCGCCGCATCCGAGGTCCGCGGGTTCTGCGCCGGCTGGCCCAATGCGGCGGCGAGTTCCGGGTGGTCCCAGACCACGATCTGCAGCACATCGCCAGGGCCGACCCGGTAAGCGGTCGGCTTGCCAAACAGGGCCAGCGTTTGCGGCGTCAAGGGAGCCGACGTCTGGTCCGCTTTCATCTTGCGCAACAGTGCCAGGTTGATATCGGTAATCTGAATCGGCACCTGCTGTTCCGCCTCCGTGCTGTACTCCCCTCCGGTCTCAGGCAGCGAAGGTGGCGTAACCATCCGTTGGCCCGTGACCATCGAGCATGCGGACAGCAGCGCCGCGACTAAGCCGATTAACATCTTTCCCGTGCTGATACTGCGTGTTCCTAGCGAGCCCATGATCTTCCTCCTTGCGCCAGGGCATCTGTCCTCGGGGGAGGCAGCGCCCAGCGTGCTTGTTAACCACTTCTTAGTAAGCGTTTCGATGCACCAGTCCTGCAACGATCGTCGCGCCGATAATCCGCATGTCGAGTGCGAACGACCAATGCCCCAGGTAGTACAGGTCATGTTCGACACGACGCTCCATCTTTTCTATGCGGTCCGTTTCGCCACGAAAGCCGTTGATCTGCGCCCATCCCGTAATACCCGGCTTGATCCGATAGCGATTGATGTAGCCAGCGACGACCTTCTGATAAAGATCGTCGTGCTCGAGTGCATGGGGACGCGGTCCGACGACCGACATATCGCCACGCAACACGTTGAAGAATTGCGGCAGTTCGTCGAGGCTCGTGCGGCGCAGAAATGCGCCCACTCGCGTGACGCGCGGATCGTCGCGCGTGGCCTGACTGAGCGTGCCTTTCTGCTCGATATGCGGACGCATCGAGCGGAATTTATAGATCGTGAAAACGCGTCCGTCCGCGCCTTTACGCTTCTGCCTGAAGAACACCGGGCCGCGCGACGAAAGCTTCACCGCAATGGCGATGGCGAGCAGGATCGGCGCGAGGCCGATCAGCGCCGTGGCGGCAAACAGGCGGTCGAAGATTTCCTTCTTCAGCATCGAGCTGGCGGACAGCGGCGAGGCCACGAGGTTGATCGCCGGCACGCCGAGCAGATCGATCACGCCGCTGCCTTCGAACAGGGCGAGACTGCGCACGTCCGGCATGAAGCGGATATTCACCAGATCATCGCGGAACTCGCCGATCAGCGAACAGATCAGCGGCTCTTCGGTCAGCGAGAGCATCAGCCACAACTCGTGCACGTCGTTGGTCCGGATATAGTCGGCGAGCGCATCGACCGTGTCGAACACGGGCACGCGCGAGCTCGTGACGATGGACGCATCGGGCCGCGTGTTGTATACGGCGGTCGCGCGAAAACCGGTGGTCGGCGCGGATTCGATCCGGCGAATGAGGTCGTCGCACTGCGTGCCGCTGCCGACAATCGCCACCTGATGCAGGTTCAGCCCGGCGCGGCGCGCACGCGCCAGCACCGCATGCGTGATCAGGCGGTAGGCGATCATCAGGCCGCCTGCCATCGCGGTCCAATAGGAGAACCAGAGTCGCGAGACAAAGTCGCTGCGGTGCAGCGAATACATCAACACCAGCACGCACGCCTGCACCATCAGCCACGCCAGCGACACCTGACCGGCGAGCGCCAGCTTGGAGCGGCCGCGCCATGATTCGTAGACACCGAACGCCGGGAAGATCGCCAGCGCCAGTGCGGCCGCAAACATCACGAACGCCCAATAAAACCCCGATTGAGCAAGGTAATCAAAGCGGATCTGCGACGCGACCGCCGCACCCGCCAGTACCAACGCGACATCGAATATTCGCGCGAGTAAATCCTGAAACTTGCGCATTCTGCTTACCTCGTTCTTGCCGTTCTCTTCCGCGAATGATTGTTGGCGTGCTGTTAGGGGCAGCGGCCGTAGTTGTCGTTGAACCTCACAATGTCGTCTTCACCAAGATAGGTGCCAGACTGGATTTCAATGATTTCGAGTGGGACCTTCCCGGGGTTTTCGAGCCGGTGGCGCGTGCCCAGAGGAATGAACGTCGACTCGTTTTCACTCAGCAGAAACTGCTCTTCACCGCGCGTGACGAGCGCCGTGCCCCGCACGACGACCCAGTGTTCAGCGCGGTGGTGATGCAATTGCAGCGAAAGCCGGGCGCCTGGCGTCACCACGATGCGCTTGACCTGAAAGCGCTCGCCGCGGTCGATCGAATCGTAGAAACCCCACGGGCGGCGCACCTTGCGATGCGCGTCGGCTTCGGGCTCGTGCTGCGCCTTGATGCGCGACACCAGTCCCTTGACGTCCTGCACATGCGAGCGGTCGACCACGAGCACCGCGTCAGCGGTTTCGACCACCACCACGTTGGCGGTGCCGACACAGGCCACCAGCCGGCCTTCCGAATGGGCATAACTCGATACCGCGCCCTCGAACGTCACACGCCCACGGCCGGCGTTGCCATTGGCGTCCTTCTCCATCGCGGCCCAGACAGCGTCCCACGAACCGAGATCGGACCAGCCCGCTTCGAGCCGCACGACCACGCCCGGCGGATTCACGCCGGCATCTGGGTCAGTGAGGCGCTCCATCACCGCGTAGTCGATCGAATCGCCGACCGTCGCGAGGAATGCCTCCATTTGCGGACGGAAATACGCGCCGTCTGGCTGGCCGCCCGCAAACGCGCGTTCACAGGCTGCGTGCATATCGGGTTGCAAACGCTTCAGCGTGTCGAGCCACACTTTTGCCCGGACGATGAAGATGCCGCTATTCCACCAATACGTGCGCGCCGCGACGTACTGCGCCGCGATCTCTTCTGCGGGCTTTTCAACGAAGCCGTCGATCGCATAGCCGCCTTCCGGCAGTTCGGCGCCGATGCGGATATAGCCGAAGCCGGTATCCGGACGCGTCGGCGGCACGCCGAGCGTGGCGATCGCACCCTGTTCCGCGTAGCGCGCCGCGTTTTCGAGCGCGCTTTGCAACGCCGGAATATTCGCAATCGAATGATCCGCCGGCATCACGATCAGAATCGCGTCGTCGCCGGCAGCGCACGCAAGCGAGGCCGCGAGCGTCAGCGCCGGCGCCGTATCGCGACGCGCGGGCTCGACAATGAGGCGCGCGTCGCCGCCGTTGGCGTGCAGTTGCTCGGCGATCACAAACCGGTGTTCTTCCCCGCATACGATGATCGGCGCGGCGTCCACCTGCCAGCCGGCCGGAAACCCTTGCATGCGCCGTGCGGTGGCCTGCAACAGCGAGTCGGAGCCGATCACGTCGATCAGTTGCTTCGGATAGTTTTCGCGCGACACGGGCCACAGCCGCGTCCCCGAGCCGCCCGCGAGAATCACCGGCACGATGCGTGTGCAACGCGCCGCCGCGGTTCCGGGGCTAACGGAATCCGGGCCACCCGACGCAGCGCTCACAGCTCCCTGGTTCTGCATATTCGCATTCCTTATAATTCTTCAAATTCGACGAAAAACCTTAACGAAGCGAAGCGGTGTTATGGGCTCGGTCAGCCGGCTCGCAGCGCGTGCGCTACTCACCGACCATGCGGCGACTCTGGATCCGGAACTCCGTGGGGGAAATTCTCATACGTTTGCGAAACACTTTTGCAAGCCGGTCACCATTGCCCATGCCGGTGCGGCGGGCAATCTTGTCGACCGGCAGTTCAGACTCGGTCAACAGACTGCAGGTGACGGCAAGGCGCTCATGCAACAGGAAACTCGACGGCGTAATGCCCATTTCCATCTTGAAGCGGCGCAGGAAGTTGCGCTCGCTCATGGCGGCGAACTGCGCCGCGTCGGCAATCGAAATCGCCTGCTGGCAATTCTCCTGCAGCCAGCGAGCCGCCGCGCGGACTTTGTCGCCGGGGCTCAGGCCGCCGTCTTCGCCAAGCAGCGGAGCGAGATTCGAGCACGAATCGGCAAGCAGGCGCTCGGCCACCGTGCGAGCGGCCGCGCCGCCCAGGTCGCGCTTGATCATTGCGAGCGCACTGCGCATCGATTCGAGCCGGTCACCCGCGTCGCCGTTCGGTTCTGCCATGCGCGCGGGAGTCGATGACGAGTGAAAGTCGCCGGCTTCCTTGCTGTCTGCCGTATAGGCCGCTTCGAGCAGCGAGCGCCCTTCGGCGATCGGACGAACCATGCCGGTGTTGCGGCGAACGCGCCGCAACCAGGCAATCAGACGCTCGTCGCCAGCGGCCGCGCACGCTCCCTTGCCGCCCGCCACATACAGCGCGTCGAAGCCGCCGTAATGCCGTGCGTCGAGCCCGTCTGTCCAGACCCGCAGTGCCGACGAACTGGTCACCATGCCGCCATCGGCGGACAGGAAGGAAACGTCGTACAACCAGCCGCCAGAGCCCGCGGAGGCAAGTTCGTTAGCCGCCTGGAACACCTCGGCAACGACGCCTGCGCCTTGCAGCGAGCAGTCGTTGAACATCAGTATCGCGATGCGACGCATCCCTTTGTTCGGCGCGTGCACCCAGCGCAGCATTGCAGACTCGAGACTCGCGCAGGTCATAGTCATCCTCTCACCAGAAAACGGATCTACTTTTCACCACGAACGGCCACCCAGAGGCACGGCTCTGTGCAGTGCATCATAGCCATCCGAAATCCAGCCTTTTGCCGCCATGACCGAAAGTGCAGACATGTTGGCGTTTGGATATGATGGCCAGCCAGTGATTTTCGGAACAACCCCGCCATTACAAATTTTTCAAAGAATTAAAACTGATTCTGCATATGATTGAGTTTGCATTCTGCGAATCTTAATGCAAAATAATTCTGGTTTTGGTGCGCCAGCCCACACACCAGCGATACTCAAAATAGTCGAGTTATCATTTGCTCCATCCATCATCTCGTTGATTTGAAGTGACTTTTCTCTGTCATCCAGCCAGAATGAGCGTGCTTGCCTTATCTGTACCCGGAATTGCTCTGGCGAGCAGTCAACGAGGCTTTCTTCCGACAACCTTTTGAAGGGCAGCGGTATGCAAAGCGATCTCCAATATAAGCACTTCTGGCGCGACAAAATTATTTAATTCGCTGCTATTGGAGCTTGAGAATATAAACAGGACGATTAATGTTTCAAACGTGAAACACGCCAATAAGACAACTTTAGCCCGCTCGGCAATACACGGGCCGATGGCCGATTCTGTCGTATGAGAGGCGGTGCGTTTCCGCCATAAGATTGCGGAAATAGACTATGCGGTTTGCGCAACAGATCGCGGCGGGAGGGCTCGAAAGGCGGCTTGAGCCTGGTGGACTAGCAATTCGGCGACGCTTGTTGCCGGTAAAACCATCGAACGACACGGGGAACATATGCAGAATGTAGGCGAATTTAACGCACTGCGGCGACTGGCCAACGCGTTTGCCGTTCACCGCTCGCAACTGCGCATCGCAGCCTGGCCGATGGCGTTCACGCTGGCTCTGCTCGCCGTCCATGGCCGCGCGGCCGGTGCCGCCGCGGAACAGAACGGCGCGAGCAATGGCGACATCACCGTCGACGGCAGAGTGTGGACGCCCTGCGCCGCCGAAAACGGCACCTGCCGCTTCAACGGCACTCGCGACGTGCTGTACGGCACGCCCGAGAAGCACGTCGTGAAGACGCTCTCGAACGGCGCTGACTGCAATAACGGTGTGTTCGGCGACCCGGCGCCCGGCGTGGAGAAGCGTTGTGCCGTGACAACCTCGCCCGCCCCTGCGGCCTCCTCCGGCAAGGAAGCGTCCGCGAACCCCGTACCGGAGGAGCCTGCGCCTGTCGCTTTGCAGACGCCGCCCGGGCAGGGCTTGCGTTGCTCCGCGCCCTCGTCGCAAAACCGCACCGCGCCCAACGGCGACCTGCTCGAAGCGGACACGCCGAGCGACGGAACGCGCCTCTTTGCGGCGGGCAAGCCGTTCGCGATCGTCTTCACGGCACGTCCAGCACAAAGCGATACGCTCAACTGGCAGATACGTGACAGCTGGAATGCCGTGCGCGCCAGCGGCCGATTCCCCGTCACCGCGGGCGCCACGCTCTCGACCCTGAGTTGCGCGTCGAGCATCGCCGGCTACTTCGCCATTTCCGCGTCGCTGGAACGGGCTCACGGACAGCTCGAATCGCGCGGCACGAGTCCCGCCGGCATCGCCACTTTCGGCGTATTACCCGACACGTCGCCCGCCTTGCCGGCTGTGCACTTTCCTTACCAGGATCTGCACCGGTTCGGCGGACAGGGTACGGCCTATCTCGCGCCCGGACAGCACTGCTGTGATGGCGACGGCTATCGTCCCGTCTATACGGCACTCGGTCTGTCGTGGGCGAACGACAATCGCAACTGGTACATGGAAGAGCCGCAGAAAGGCGGCACCTTCGATCCCGCGACGAAACAGCTGGTGCCCTTCTTCCGGCGCGGCGACATCATGCGGCTGATCCAGCTCGACGGCATTCCGCAGTGGGCCAGTCCGACCGGCAAGGAGACCCACAGTTATGTGCCGACTTCGCTTGCGCAGATGAAGGACTACATGGCCAAAGTGGGCACCGAGTCCAATCGCGTTCGTACGACTTATTTCCCGCAGCAACGCGATAACTATTACCAGGTGACCTGGGAGCCCGATGCAGACGGCGGACTGCCATGGCGTGACACCGACGCCAACTTTGTTGCGTTGTACCAGGCAGTCTGGCAGGGCATCCATCAGACGGATCCGCACGCGGTCGTGATGGGTGTGACTTACGCATCGGTGCAGGCCAATGTCACCTGGCTGCGCCGTCTGGGTCCGCTCGGAATCGGCCGTTATCTGGATGGCCTGACCATTCACGGCTACTACGACATCGGCACGACGCCGTCGCACCCGCCCGAGCGGCGCGCCGACGCGGGCGACCAGGCCGTCGTGGCGGGTGCGTTGCCCCAGGCGATGCGCGCGCTGCGCCACGAACTGCATCAGTACCTGAAACCCGGCGCGCCGCTGTTCGTAACGGAAACCGGCATCAGCTACGACATCGGCGAGTCGTACGGCAAGAACTACCCGGGCGCCAACGTGCTGTACGCGCAGGCCGCGGTGGTCGCGCGCACGCACCTGATCCTGCTCGGCGAAGGCGCCGACATGACCTACGTTTTCTACCTCGCGGACATGCCGGACGCAGCGCCCGGCTACGGTCTCTTCTTCGAACTCGATCACCCCAAAGGCGCGTACGGGGCGACGCACATCAGCCCGAAACCCGCTGCGCTCGCCGTGGCGGCGATGACGCGGATCATCGACGGCACCAACACGCTCGGGCCGCTCAAGGGCTTGCCCAAGGGCATCTATGCCTACGCGTACCGCCGGCTCGGCAACGGCGACGTGGTGACCGCTCTCTGGACGCATGACAACGACAAATGGAACGCCCGAACCGGCTTTAGCGCGAGCCAGAGCGCGGACTATCGCTTGCGGGTGGATGCGCCGGGCACGTCGGGCGAAGTGACGACGTTCGACATGATGGGCAATGCGTCGACACTGCCGTATCGCGACGGCGTGGCGAGCCTCAAACTTTCCCCCACGCCGATTTACGTGGTCTCCAGAAACGCCGACGTCTTCAAGGACGCGGTCATGACGCCGGAGGGGTACGTACCGCGCTAAACGCGCGCATCGGCTGTCGACACCTGCTGTCCAGTTGCGCCGATACTTCGGCGTGATGTGACAGCCTGAGCCGTTTTCTGCGCACGTAGAATCCAGGCGAATATGGGATCGCGCGCGGTTCGCGTGCACATCAACGTGCAGGAGCATACATGCTGACAGAGATCGATTTCCTCGACGTGGTCCGTCTGACGCCGCTGGTCGCAATCGACCTGATCGTCAGCGATGCCGAGGGCCGCATCCTGATCGGCCACCGTCGCAACCGCCCTGCCCGCGGCACCTGGTTTGTCCCAGGCGGGCGGATTCATAAAGACGAGACGCTCGACGCCGCGTTCGCCCGCATCGCCGACGCCGAACTGGGCATTGCCCAGTTGCAGCGCTCCGCCGCGCGCTTCCAAGGCGTGTTCGAACATCACTACAGCGACAACTTCGCCGCCGAGCCGGACGTTTCGACTCATTACATCGTGCTCGCCTATGCGCTCGCGCTCACCGGCACGGCTACGGTCGGGCGGCTCGACCAGCACAGCGAATACACATGGCTTGTACCTGCTGCGTTGCTGGCGCGCGACGATGTCCATGAAAACACCAAGGCCTATTTTCGCTGACACGCGTTGAGCGGCCCTTTGCAGCCACTGGCACGCAATCCGATTCCAACTGTGAGATCGCCAACCAGGCGGCCCACGCCGGTAAAGTAAGATCGACCCCACCGTCAGGGCTCGACTCAACATGCGATTATCGGCAACCAGGCTCGTTCGCACTTCATTCAGCGGTTTTCTTGCGGCGCTCTGCTTCGCCGTCCTTCCCGGTTCGGCGCGCGCTGCCGATTGCGGCGCGGGCACACTGGTCACCGTGGTCGCGCATCTCGACGACGACCTGCTGTTCGTCGATCCCGCCATCAGCGAGCGTCTTGACGCCGGCTGGTGCATCACGACCGTTCATCTGATCGGCGGCGCCAACGGTGCGGATTTCGCCTACGTGCAAACCCGCGAGCGGGCTTCCCGGCTCGCTTATGCGCGCATGGCCGGCGTGCCCGACAACTGGACCGAATCGAATCTCATGATCGCCGGCAAGCTGGTTCATCAGATGGTATTGAAGGCGAAGCCGCAGGTTCACCTGCTCGAACTGCGCCTGCCAGGCGGCGCCGTGCGCGGCGGGCGCGTACCGCTCGGTCTGTTGTGGGAACAGCACGCCACGCTTTCGACCTATCCAATGAACGCCGACGGCTCGGTGCGCGTGCAATACGACCGGGCCTCGCTGTCGGCCACGCTGAAAGCGATACTCGCCGGCGCGACGCAGATCTACACGCTCAATCCGGACACCGTGCCGTTCATCGAACATCCCGACCATATTTTCTCCGCGCGCATCACGCGCCACGTCGCGCAGACGCTCAACCGAAGCGTGCCGATCGAATATCACGTGACTTATCCGACTGGCGGCTGGCCTGCCAACCTGCCGGCGGCCGAGGTGCAACGCAAGCGCGACATCGTGGCCAGCTACTTCGCCATCGACGGCAGCGATTTCTCGCATGTATTCGGCGAGTATCAATGGGACGGCAATTGGGTCGCGCGCCGCTATGCCTTCGCCGATCGCAGTGACCATCGGATCGCGGATTTCCAGTCGCATCCCGTGCAGTTGTTCAATGCAGCGTCGAGCCGCTGTCTGACATCGGGCGGCAGCGGTCGTGCGCCGACACTCGCCGCGTGCACCGGAACGCCCATGCAACAATGGCGCTGGGAGCCGCTCACCGCCTATCCCGGCAACACGCGCAACGCCGCGCTCGTCAGCGTGGCGAGCTCGCAATGCATCGCCGAACGCGACGGTTACCTGATCTCCGAAACATGCGATCAATGGGATATGGCGCAACGGTGGACGCCGTGGGACTTCGGCCTTGTCTACACGCCGTTGCGGCATTGCCTGGGTGAGAACGACGGCGAACTCACCATGCGCGGCTGTTCCTTGCTTACCACGCGTTTCCGTTGGGCCACCACGCAACACACCCAGGCCACCGATCTACGCCTTGCCACCGCCATGTATGGCGATATCAGCGGCAGCGGCGACCCGTCCGCGGTGTACGTGCAACGGCAGAGCGACGGTCCGGGATTCAACGTGTATGCGGCTTCGGTCACCCAGGCGTCCCGGCCGGCGCTCTGGTTTGCGAACGCCGTCCCCTTCGATTACCGCGCAACTGCACCGAGCTGCGCGAACGACACACTGTGTTTCGACAGCGCGCGCTTCGTACTCGGCGATTTCGACGGTGACGGCAAGGCTGATCTGATGGTCATCAAAGCGCGCCGCGGCGGCACCGCGTTCTGGCTGCTTCGCAGCGCAGGGGATCACTTCGACGCGCCCCGTCTCTGGCTGCAAACGAGCAGCGCCTTGAAACCCGAATTGGCCCAGCAATATCTAGCGGCCGACTTCACCGGAAGCGGGCGAGCCGGCGTGCTGATCGCGCAGAAGCGAGCCGATAGCGGGCTCGATCTATGGATGGCGTCGTCCGCGGGCGTGACCGGCTCCGCACCGGTGCGATGGGCTCAAGGCAAGAGCCTGAGGCAGAACACAAACTTCCTGCCGGTTCAGCCCGCGGGCGCACGCGCATCGGTTGTTGCAGTGGACGGTGCGGACGGCAAGCTCGCTCTCACGCAGATTGCCAACGATGGCGCGCACCTGACGATTGGCGAGCGCAAAGACCTGCCCGCGCGTTTCGTTCCTGACTTCGTGAAGGTGGCGGTCGGTCCTGTGCACGGCAAAGACAGCACCACGCTAATTCTGCTGACGCCGCGTCTCGACAGCGCAAATGAGGAAGCCGCGATCGATATTGCCACCGTCGAAAAGGCAGACGCGACGAATGCGCCAGTCCAGGTGGCGAGCTTGCATGGCATGTCGTGGTCCGACGTTTTTCCGGCGTTCGTGCGTGACAAAGCGAACGCGGCGCTCGTGCTGTATCGGAGAACCGATGCGACGCTCGGCGACTTCTACTTCACAGGTGGGTCCGCGGCGCTCGTGCGCTATCCAGTGGGAGACGGATTTGCGCTTGGTGCCGCGCAGGAACTCAGCGAACTACCGGGATCTTTCTCGGAGACAGTCCGAATCGACCGGCTGGCCCAATAGCGCGAGCCTGGCGATCAGAGGCGAGTCACACGGACACGGGAAGCGCACGGACGAACTTGCTCGCAATCGACATGTAGCGGTCCGCCGTGTCATGCAGCGTGTAGCCCGCCAGTTGACGGTTCGCACGCGGCATGCCGAGTGCGCCGAGCAACGCACGCCCATAGGCCTCGGGATCGGTGGTGTCGACGAGCGTCACCCCCGCAAATCCACTGGCAAATCCAAATGACGGAATCCGGTTCGCGACCACAGGAATGCCCGACGCGAGCGCCTCGAGAAAACCGATACTCTGCGCCTCGAAGCGAGAGGGCATCGCAAAGACGCGGGAAGACCGCAGGATCGCCGCAACGTCCGACCGGGGTCCGCACACCGTCACGCGGTTATTAAGTCCGAGGCGGTTGACCATAGACAGCACCGCGTCGTGATACTCGTGGTCCTCGACGACACCACACAGCAGCAAACGCGCATCCGGTTCGTTCTGCAATACACGTTCGAAGGCGCGAATCGTGTCCAGGTGGCTCTTCGCTTCTATATAGCGGCCAAGCTGAACAATCTGTTTCGCGGGCACTTCGATATCCGCCGCCGGGGCGTCGCTGTAGCCGGCAAACTGCGACGCGTCCACGCCATTAGGAATCACTACCATTGCCGGATGCTTGCCGATCTCACGCAGATAGTCGTCGATATTTTGCTGCGACACGCCGATGATCGCTCTCGCCCGGCGCGACAGCAGGCGCTCGGCTCGCTTGAGCGAGCCGTTCTCGAAGTCGTTGACACCCGAATGCATCACCCAGGCGATGGGCGTATGCACCGGCAGAAGACGTACATAGAGCGCCGCGAGCGTTGCATGAGCAACGATGAAATCGGGCCGGAATTGACGCACAACGCGATACAGATGCAGCAGTTTTCCCACCCGGCCATGACGGATCGTGGGGAACATACAGGTGACGCCGGCAGCCTGAAGCTCGGCCCGGATGTCGGCGAAGTCGTCCTGCTGCGGAAGCAGCGATGCCATGCAGACTTCATGACCATCGCGTTGGTGAAGAATGGCAAGACCCTTTACTAGTACTTCTGCCCCGGACAGTCTCGGCGCGTGAACCAACTGAAGAATTCTCACGATTTATCTCTCTGGATAACCGCTTTTTTGCGCGGCGGATGGACATGCCGACCCGGTAAAAGCACCGATCCCAAAAAGCCCAGCATTCCCATCATCGTCATCTGGCGCGCCCCAAAAGAGACGTCGCCTTGTCTCCGAAAATCAGCGACAGTTTCGCCGCGAAGTCCCTATCGCGAGGAAACGTTACACCCAAGCTCCAGCACTCTTTCGCCAACTCCAAGTTTCTTTCGGCGGTGCAATGAGCGCTACCGCCCATTCCCACTGCCTTATACGCCAACGCGAGTAGCTGGGCATGCGTTGCCGTTTTTTGTGTCCCAATTATTTCTGGCGGATAGATGCTGGTCTCCGCAGAAGTATTACGTAGTGAGAAGAAAGAAATTAGTACCGCACTATCGTTCATACGCAACAGCTCGTTACTCCTTTTAAACATACAAATGCGTACTGTAGCGGTCGATTCTTCCCACAAAAGCCGCTCAGCATTACGGGACAGTAAAAAATCCATTAAGCAGGGCAATAAAGCCGACCGCGGTGATGTAGATAGCGCTGTTTCTTCAGACTATTGTCCGTTTTCGGCGTACCTTCCCCGGTCGTTCGATTCCGCCAAGCCGCTTTCAGCGGCACGCATTTGTACGACGTGAATTTCTCTTCGGAAGAAACAGGACGGGACCGACCAGTCTGACAACCGGGAAGGCGTCACTTTTCGCGCAGCCGAACTTTGCACGATCAGGACATACGTGCGGAAGTCCTGGTCATCGACTGGCTTGCCATTGAACCCTAATGCTCGGGTCGCCTCCTGCCGCGCATCGCGCGAAGAGGCGCACGAATGTTCAGCTACCGCATTGCATACCTGATGAAATCGCAACTACTCGCACTCTCCACACTTTCTCTCGCCTTGGCCGCCTGTGGTGGCGGCGGCGGTGACGGCTCCGGCAATAGCGCGGCAACCCAGGCCGGCAGCGCGGGCACGGGCGGCGCAAGCACTTCGAAATGTGGCGGGTGGCGGCGGCACGAACAGCACGGGCGGTTCGGACGCCTTGAACGTTACCGCCAGTCCCGCCGCAAAATTGAGCTGCGCGTGGCCGGCCACGTCGGCAGGTTCCGGTAGCGCAACGACTTCCGCGGATAGGCCCAGCGCGGACGGCACGCGTATTTTTGCTTCCGGCAGCACCTTCCAGCTCGCCTTCAAGACCAACGCGCCGGCTGCCGATACCCTGAACTGGGCCATCACGGACACCCTCGGCAAGGTCGCGGCGAGCGGCAGCACCGCCGTTGCCAGTCGTTCGAAGACGATCACGCTGACCTGCACCTCGACGCTCGCCGGTTATTTCGCGGCCACTGATACGCTCGCGCACAACGGCGGGCAGTTGCCGCAGGCCGGCACACGTCCGGTTGGCATCGCGACCTTCGGCGTGACGCCGAACCTGTCCGGTGTCGTTCCCGCAGTCAATTACGCGCATCAGGAGCAGCACCGCTTCGGCATGCATGGCGCCAACGACAACGGTCCGCTGCTGGCCGCGCTGGGTATTTCGTCGACCATCGACGATCGCCAGCTTTCGACGATGGAGCCGAATGGGCCGAACACCTTCAACCCGTCGGCGAACAATCTCGATCCGTTCTACAAGACCGGCAACGTGATGCACCTGATCCGCCTTGATGGAATTCCCGCCCGGGCGAGCGGCACCGGCGCTTTCCAGGACGACGCCAGCCTGCCGACCGATCTTTCGTACTACCAGGGCTACATGGGCCGCGTGGGTACGGAATCGAACGCGATTCGCGCCGCTTATTCCCGCAGCAGTCGGCCAACTGCTATCAGGTGACGTGGGAGCCGAACCAGATGTGGACGGACACGGACGCGAACTTCATCGCGCTGTACAAGGCCGTCTACCAGGGCATCCACTCGACCGAGCCGCACGCCGTCGTGATGGGCCCGGCGGATGCGTTCCCGAGCCTGACCACGACGCGCCTGAAGCGCCTCGCGCCACTCGGCCTCGGTCAGTACATCGACGCAGTGGCGACGCATGGCTACTACGATGCGGGGACCTCGCCGTCGCATCCGCCTGAACGCTACGATGCCGATCCGTCCACGGCGGACGGATCGCTGCGTGGCCAGATGCGCAATCTGCGTGCGGAAATGGCGACCGACTATCGCACGGGTATGAAGCTGTTCTCGACGGAAGCCGGTATCAGCTACGACCTGGGCAGCGCGTATGGTCCGAACTATCCGAGCGCGAATGTGTTGTATGCGCAAGCTGCGGTTGCGGCGCGTATGCACATGATTACGCTCGGTGAGGGTGCGGATCAGACCTATGTGTTCTATGGTGCGGACTATCCGGGCGAGGTCGGCTACGGTACGTTCTTCGATCTGAGCGATGCCCAAGGCGCGTTTGGCGCGACGAATATCAGTCCGAAGCCGGTGGCGATGGCGATCAGCGCCATGACTCGCACGCTCGATGGCACGACGACCTTGGGACCCGTGAAGGGCACGCCGAGTGGTATTTACGCGTATGCGTTCCAGCAGGTGGGGAATGGCGCGGTGTGATTACTGCTTTGTGGGCACACAATAATGCCGTGTGGAGTGCGAGTGCCGGGTTTAGCTCGAGCTATAGCGTGCCGTATAGTCTTGGCGTCGATGCGCCGGGGACTAGTGGCACCGTTCAGGTGGTCGATATGATGGGTAATGCGTCGACTGTGAGCTATAGCAATGGGACTGTGGCTATTAATCTGACGGAGTCGCCCGTTTATGTGGTGTCGGGGAATGCGTCGGTCGCTAAGGGTAATGCTAGTGTGCCTGTGGGGTATGTTGGGATTTGATTGGTTTTTTTTGCCTTTGGCGGCGGCATTGCTTTGGTTCGCCTGTGGCGGCGGCTGCTTCTTTTCTTATTGGTTTATTAGCGTTGCCCCTGTGCGGGGCGGCACTCACTTTCTTTGCCGCCGCAAAGCAAGTAAGCAAAGAAAGCGGGCTCAAACCGCCAATTCTTAAGCGGCTCCTCTGGCTTGGAGGGGATCGTGGCCCCGTAGAGATCGAGCCTGCGCACCTCCCCGCCTGAGTGACCAAGCCGTCATGCTTCCGGCGGCGCTGCGCGCGCCGACGCGGTACTTCTTCAAACCACCCACCAAGTTTTACGCATGTGGGTTGCCCGACGCGACGACTTGCACTTGCACTTGCACTTGCACTCGCACTCGCACTGCATCTGCATCTGCACTCGCACAGCCTGTGCGTAACTCGTAGCCTTCGGTCGTGGCGTGACCACTTCCAAAACCATCGGCGTGTTCCGGCGTCTCGCCGAGGCGAAGCCGACGGCCCCCGTTGCGCACAGACGAAGCACCCGGTTTCCCAGGTGGACCCATCCACGACGCACGTAGTGCGGAGTGGGAGCGGATGACGGCTGTGTCACTGACGCTTATGGACCACGGTGTGATCCGTTAATCGGACCACCAGCCCCTCCAAGCCAGGGGACCCGCTTAAGAATTAGCGGTTTGAGCCCGCTTTCTTTGCTTACTTTCTTTGCGGCGGCAAAGAAAGTGAGTGCCTGCCCCGCACAGGGGCGAACACTAATAGACCACTAAGAATGCAAGGAAAGGCAAAAAAACCCCGACCAAGAAAACGGCCGCAGGCCCCCCCACGATAGGCAAAAAACCAAAACAAGCGCACACTATCTCACCGCTCCCACCTCTCGCGGAGCGAACAAAATAGCTATCTCGGAGCTTCATCATGGCAAAAGGTCAAATGCGCAGTAATCGGGAAGTCAAGAAACCGAAGCAGGCCAAGAAACCACAACCGGCCACATCGCCCTCCGGCATGCCGCCAATCCGGGTAACGCCAACCGCCTCGGCAACTCCCAAGAAGCACTAAAAAAGCAAGGCCGCCCGCCGCAAGGCGGGCATCACACTCCAACCTCGTTTTGAATTCGCCCGAAGCGCAACATCGCGCGCCTTAGCCCCGACTGTGCCGGTGGCCACCATCACAATCGCCATCGCGCCTGCAATAAACACAAACATCCCATTCGCGCCAACGCGGTTCAAACACGCGGCAAATATCGCCGACTTCCAGCTCCCGGAATAAACACGCCCCGCTCGCCCACGCACGGATGCTGATCACGATCCGCCACTGCGCCCCAAGCGTCATGCATCGGCACGGCCAAAGCGGCACGGCCAGGCAAAGTCCCACACGAAAGGATCGCGCTGGGTAGCGCAGGTTTGTCGAGCGCGCACTTGCCCAGGGCTTTCGGCGTAGCTATGCTGACGAACACAAAAGCAGCACACGCACGTGCAGTCCCTGCACAAAGAACCACTCACCAAAGAACAAGCCATTCGGGATTCTCCATGTCCACCACCAGTCTCTTTTTTACCGCTGCGGGAGTCGGTCTCGCAATTGCCGCGCCGGTCGGCCCGATGGGCATGCTATGCATCCGCCGCACGCTGACGGGCGGTCCGCGCGCAGGGCTGGCGATCGGCTTCGGTATCGCCAGCGGCGATGCGTTCTATGGCCTGATCGCGGCGCTCGGTCTGGTCGGCATTTCGCAGTTCATGCTTGCGTACGACCGCCCCTTGCATCTGGTCGCCGGCCTGTTCCTCCTCTACCTGGGGGTGCGCACATTACTGCAAAAGCCGCCCGCTGAAGCGGCCAACGAAAACGGCAACGGCGACGGCAAGCTCGCGCAAGTGGGCCGCGCCGGCGCGTTGCGCGCGTACGCGAGTTCGCTGCTGCTCACGCTGACCAATCCACAAACCGTCATCATGTTCGCCGCGCTTTTCACCACGCTCGCGCCGCGTGGCGCGTTTTCATCGGCCATCGCGTTGACGACAGTGAGCGGCGTGTTTTGCGGTTCGATCGCCTGGTGGTGCTTCCTGGTGACAGTGGTGTCGCTCGCGCGCCATGCGATCGGCAGCAAGTTGCGCGTGGCGATCGACCGGCTCGTCGGGCTCATGCTGGCGGTATTCGGCATCGTCGAGATTCGCCGGGCGCTTTGAGAGCGCCGGGCCACGTCCCTGAGCGCGCCGCCGGAAATACGCGAGGCGTCCAAATCGCCTGAGTCGTGTACGCGGCGTGGCGTGCCCGATCCGCCAGCCTGGCGGGCGGCTTCGTACGCAATCGCGGCAGTTTTGCGACAATAGCGGCTTTCGCCGCGCCGAAGCACGCCCAAGGCACGCGTATCCGCCCACGTTCAAAGGCATGCGCGCGCGGGCCTCGCCGCCCAACCCGTCCAACCCACCCGGCCGCCTGCGGTCCGTTCAATGGCCCTTCCCCACATCGATCTGCTGTACTCCCTCTCCGGCCTGTTCGTCGGCTTTCTGGTCGGACTGACGGGCGTCGGCGGCGGCTCGCTGATGACGCCGATCCTGGTGCTGCTGTTCAACGTGCATCCGGCCACGGCAGTCGGCACCGACCTGCTGTACGCGGCCGCGACCAAGGCGACCGGCACGCTGGTGCACGGCCTGAAAGGCTCCGTCGACTGGCAGATCACGCTGCGCCTCGCCGCCGGCAGCGTGCCGGCGGCAACGGTCACGCTGATCCTGCTGCATCGCTATGGAATGGACACGCCGGGCACGGGCCGGCTGATCCAGATCGTGCTTGGCGCGGCGTTGCTGGTGACGGCGGTGGCGCTGATATTCCGGCCGCAACTCGCGGCACTCGGCGCGCGCCGCCAGCGCCCGCCGAAGCAGGGCCGCACGCTCGCGCTCACCATGCTGACGGGTGCGGTGCTTGGCGTACTGGTTTCGTTGACTTCGGTGGGCGCCGGCGCGATCGGCGTGACAGTGCTGTTGCTGCTGTATCCGCTGCTGCCGACCACCCGCATCGTCGGCTCGGACATTGCTCACGCGGTGCCGCTGACCTTGCTGGCGGGCGCCGGCCACTGGCTGCTCGGCTCGGTCGACTGGTCGATGTTGGTGTCGCTGCTGGTGGGGTCGCTGCCGGGCATCGCAATCGGCAGCTTCCTGTCGTCACGCGCACCGGACGCGCTGCTGCGCAACCTGCTCGCCGCCACGCTCACGCTGGTCGGCGTGCGGCTCGTATTGACGTGAAGCGCAGACCGCCGCCACGTCAGGCGAGTTATTTGAAAAAGCGGCAGGTCAGGTCGCTTTCGAACTGCCTCACCCACTGACCGTGACGGTCGGGATAGGACTGCGTCCAGCCCCCGCGCCGCACCGTGACGAGCCGCTCATCCGCGGCATCGCCCCGCGCTCCGCTCGCGCTAATGTGGAAATGCACCGGCGCAAAGCCGTGCCGTGCGCACACCAGTTCGAATGCAGCGCGATCGCCGATTGGCAGATCCGTATAGCGCAAAGGCGTGGTTTCCATAACGGTGGCTCCATTTCCCCATGCGTCACAGTACGCCTTGCAGCGCGGCAATTCTGTGTCATAACGCACGGACGGCTCGCTGCCAGGCTCGTGTTCAGCCCAATTCGGCCGGCCCCATCAAAGCCGCCTGAAAATCACCGCCGCGAAAAACAAATCGAAAAAAAAGCCCCGGCGCTACGCCGGAGCTTTTACCTGCATGCATCAGGGCGGCGCGTCGCGCCTCACGGCACCTCGCGCGCCAATGCCAATACGGTTACTGCTGCTCAACGCTCAGCTTGTTCGACACCGACGTCACGCCTGCCACGCCCTTGGCCGCTGCGCCGGCTGCATCGATCTGGCCTTGATTCGGCACCGAGCCCGTCAGGGTCACTGCGCCGCCGCGCGCGCGCACGGCAATGTTCGACACGTCGACGCCTTGCGCCTTGGCCAGCGCGCTACGTACCTTGCGGCCCAGTTGGCTATTGGCCTTCTTGCTCGACGTAGCGCTGGCAGCCGGCGCAGCCATCGTGCCCGTTGCATCGCTTGCCTGAGCGTACACATTGCACGCCACCACCATTGCCACCACCGAACCCAGCGTTTTCAGATAACCGACCGATTTCATACCTTCTCCTTAGCTTCAAATTGGACCGCATCTACCAAGCGGCTTCGTTACGACTACCGGCGGCCACGCCCGACGCGCGACGAAGGCGCGGCTGAGCAACGGCCGACTATGGCTGCAACACGGTGTGCGAGAGGCGAGAGAGGCCGGCCGCCATAAGCCGCATGCGATGCGGTACGACAGCAGGCAAGCCGCGAAGTCCACCAGCGCGCCCGGTTCTTGTCTGTCGTGCCGGGTCACGCTGCGCAAACATCCGATCGCGGCAGCGATGCACAATTTAATCTAGCCGGGCCAGAAGCGCAAAGGGTTTAGTCATACTTGATGCAATGTGGGACGACCGGCGATGCGCCGCGCACGGGTCTCTTCACGTTTTTCTTAACGGTTCTTTTCACGCGCCGTTTATACCCTGTTCACGCGCCGTTCACGATTTGTTACGGGTTTGTCGGTGTCAGCCGACGCCCGCCGAGCCGCCATCGCGCGAATCAAGGTACCATCGGCGCGACGCGCGCCCGAGAGCGCCGCCGCCATCCTGTTCACTTTCGACCGTCGCCGTCACGTCATCCGATGAAGCCAGCCACCGGCCGCAAACGCCCTCCCCGTCTCGTCGCCCGTTTCGTGGCGATCTCCTGGCGCGATCTGGCGGTCTCGTTCGGCCCGATCCTGCTGATCGCCGCCGCCGCCATCTGGCTCGCCGTGCGCCTGATCCAGCCCGCTCCGCCCAATACGCTGACGATCAGCGCCGGCCCCGAAGGCAGCACGTTCTGGAACGCCGCACAGAAGTACAAGACGATTCTGGCGCGCAACCGCATCACCCTGAATGTGCTGTCCTCGGAGGGCTCGCTGCAGAATCTCAAGCGGCTCGCAGACCCAAAGTCGAATGTCGATGTCGGCTTCGTGCAGGACGGCGTCGCGCCCGGTTCGGCAAGCGACGGCCTGATGTCGCTCGGCAGCGTGGCGTACGTGCCGCTGGCGATTTTCTATCACGGCCCCACCGTCACGCGGCTCTCCGAGTTCAAGGGCTTGCGCCTTGCGGTGGGCGCAGAAGGCAGCGGCACGCGCGAGCTGGCGCTTGCGCTGCTCAAGGCCAACGGCATCGTGCCGGGCGGCGCCACCAAGCTGTTGCCGCTCTCGGGCGACGAGGCCGCCGACGCGCTCGTCGCCGGCAAAGTCGACGCAGCTTTTCTGGCTGGCGATTCAGCGCAACCGGCGGTCATGGGCAAGCTCTATCGCACGCCGAACGTGCAGTTCTACGACTTCACCCAGGCCGATGCCTATACGCGCCGCTTTCCGTATCTGACGCAACTCGAGATGCCGATGGGCGCGTTCGACCTCGGCAAGAATCTGCCGTCCGCACCCATCCATATGGTGGCGCCGACCGCCGAGCTGGTGGCGCGCGACTCGCTGCATCCCGCGCTCTCCGATCTGCTGATCGAAGCCGCTCGCGAAGTGCATGGCAAAGCGAGCATCATGCAGCGCGCCGGCGAATTCCCGGCGCCGCGCGCACACGATTTCCCGATCAGCGAGGACGCCGCGCGGTACTACAAGTCGGGTAAAGGCTTCCTTTACCGAGTGCTGCCGTTCTGGCTCGCGAGCCTCGCCGACCGGCTGCTGGTGGTCGTGGTGCCGCTGATCGTGCTGCTGATTCCCGCGCTGCGTCTCGTGCCGTCACTGTACGCGTGGCGGGTGAAATCGCGCATCTACCGCTGGTACGGCGCGCTCATTGCAATCGAGCGCAGCGCGCTCAGTGAGCATTCGGCCGCCGAACGCGCGACGCTGATCGAGCGGCTCGATGCGATCGAGGAGTCGGTGAATGGACTGAAGATGCCGCTTGCCTATGCGGATCAGTTCTACGTGTTGCGCGAGCATATCGGCTTCGTGCGTGCGCGGCTCACCCATAGCCGCGACGCGCAGCAGGACGAGTTGGGCGAGCCGGGCGACGGAGCGGATTCGTCCGAATCGGCGCGAACCGGGGAAGCCGATAAAGCGCCCACGGCGGACGGCGCAGCCGATGAGTCCGCCGCCGGCCGCCCCTCATCAAGCCCGGTATCAACGGAACCGAGCCGGGCGTGATCAGGAACAGGGGGCCGATGCCCGCCCCAAAAAGCATATTGACCGGTGCAAGCAGCCGCCGCACCGCGTAAGATCATTACAAATCCGACGGTTCAGCAGACGTGCCGTTCGGAACATGCAATCCGGGAGACATTTATGACCGTTGGCATCGACGCCAAACAACCGCTGTGGTTTTACGATTTTGTCTCGCCGTTCACGTACCTGTTGCTCGAGCAACACGACAAATGGCCGGGCTTCGACTTCGCATTCACGCCGGTCGTGCTGAGCGATCTTTACAGCCACTGGGGCCAGCGGCCGGCCTACAGCGTGCCCGGCAAGCGCACCTACATGTACCGCCACGCGCTGTTTCGCGCGGAGCAGCTCGGCATTCCGTACAAGATGCCGCCGGTGCACCCGTTCAAATCGATCAAGCCGATGCTGCTCGCCACCGCTGCGAATGGCGACGTTCAATTCGTGCGCGAAATTTTCCGTTTCATCTGGCGTGAAGGCCGCGATCCGTCGAGCGACGAAGCCTTCGCCGAATTGTGCGAACGCGTCGGCATGCCGGACGGCCCGGAGCTCATCAAGCGCGAAGAAGTCAAGGCGCAACTGCAGCGCAATACCGCCGATGCGATCGGCCTGGGTGTCTACGGCGTGCCGACCTTCCGTCTGAACGACCAGCTCTTCTGGGGCGAGGACGCGTTGCCGATGGTGCTGTACTGTGCGCGTACGCCGAACTGGCTCGAGTCGAAAGAAGTGAAGCGGATTAGTTGCCTCGCTGAAGGCTCGATGGACGACTGGATGTAGGCGAGACGTAAGCTTCACCCGCGGCGGACACGCCGCGCAGGTGATTGCAGATGCGGTTGCGTCGAAAAGACCGTGCTGATGCCGGCCATACCGTGCCTGCTATGGCCGCCACGGCGCAAACGGGCCAAAGTGATACCCTTTGCACCCCGTTGCGCGTGCTGTCGCGCGAGCGGTCCCGCGTCACGCCTGAGCCGGGCCCGATCCGCTTGCACCGCTTCGCCTAAACCATGGACGACACCGCCGCCTCCCTCGATATCTGGCTCGTGCGCGTTTTGCGTACGCTGCTGGTCGAGCGCAGCGTCACGCAAACCGCGTTGCGTCTGAACCAGACCCAACCCGCCATCAGCACAGCGCTGCGCAAACTGCGCGAAACGCTGAACGACCCCATCCTCGTGCGTGGCAAGTCGGGCATGGTGCCGACCGAATATGGCGAATCGCTGCTCGCCTCCGCGCAACGCGTGCTGCGCGAAGTCGATTTCGTCGCCACCCCGCACGGCGACTTCGATCCCGGCCGCTCGCGCCGCACTTTTCGCGTCGCCGCGCCGGATTATCTGAATGACTTCTTCATGCCCACCGTGATCGCGCAGTTTCGCGAGGCGGCGCCGCACGCACGACTGGAAATCGAATCGCTGAGCCCGATGCTCGATCACTCGGCGGCGCTCGATGCGGGCGAACTCGATCTCGTGATCGGCAACTGGCCGAAGCCGGATCCGCGTTTCGGCAAAACCGATCTGTTCTCCGATACCGTGGTATGCCTGATGCGCGCCGATCATCCGCTCACGCGCTCGCCAATGACGCGCGAAGCGTATCTCGCCGCGCCGCATCTCGCGCCCACGCCGTATAGCGGCGCGCGTGGCGGTGCAATCGATATCGGCTTTGCGAGGGCGCACGCGGACCGGCGCATTGTCGCCACGCTGCCGTACTTCGGTCTCGTGCCGCAAACGCTGCTGCAATCGGATCTGATCTTCACCACGACGCGGCGCTTCGCGACGCACTACGCAAACATCCTGCCACTGGCGGTGGTCGAGGTGCCGATTCCGTTTCCGCGCATCAAATGCTATCAGCTGTGGCATCCGCAGCCGGATCGGCCGAGCGATGTCGGCTGGCTGCGCACCTTGATGTCGCAAGTGTCGGACGACCTGGTGGCGCACAAGGTGCGGCGGGCAAAACGGCCGCTGCAAAAAGAAACGTCAGCCGCGGCGGGCTGACGTTTTTTGTTTGAGACATGCGGCGGGCAAAAACGGCGTTCTTTTGGCGGCCTTGCTCTGACCGCTTCGCCTAGATGCTCGCGCAGAGCTTCTCGGTCACCGCCTGTGCAGCGGCCTGCTGCGCGCGAATCTGCAGCAACTCGGCGCATACCGCAACCGCGATCGCCGGCGGCGCCTTATCGACGATCCCGTCCACGCCTATCGGGCACGTCATCTCCACCAGCCGGTCCAGATCCACGCCGCGATCCAGCAAGCGACGCTCGAATTTCACGCGCTTGGTCTTCGACCCGATCATGCCGAAGTAGGTGAAGTCGCGCCGCCGCATGATGCGCGCGGCGAGCGAAAAATCGAGCGCATGGTTATGCGTCATCACGAGAAAGTACGCGCCCGGCGGCGCCGTGTCGACGATTGCATCGGGCGTGTCGGTCGCTTCGACCTGGACGTTGGGCGGCGTTTCGTCGGGGAACAGTTCGTCGCGTTCATCGACCCACTGGACGACGCACGGCAAGCTGCCCAGCAGCTTGATGAGCGCGTGGCCGACGTGGCCCGCGCCGAACAGCACGATGTGCATCGGCGCCGGCCGCGGCGCTTGCACGGCGCTGCGCCGGCCGATCTGAACGGAGGAGAAGTCGTTCATGGCGAACATTCCAGTGAGGTTCGATGTCTGCATGGCGCTGTTACTGCCGTGCAGCCGCGGTCGCCGCGCGCACCGCGCCGACTGCCTTGAGGATTTCCTCGCTCGTCGCGGGCGCGTTCAACGGCGGATGGACCTTGTGGTCACCCACGGCCGACACGGCGTCACGCACCGCGAAGAACACCGAGAACGGCAGCAGCAGCGGCGGTTCGCCAGTTGCCTTCGAACGATGGATGCTGTCCTCCGCATTGCGATTCTTGAACAGACGCACGCGGAAATCCGGCGGCGTATCGTTGACGGTCGGAATCTTGTAGGTAGACGGTGCGTGCGTCATCAGCTTGCCGCCCGCGTTCCACCAGAGTTCTTCGGTCGTGAGCCAGCCCATGCCCTGAATGAACGCGCCTTCCACCTGCCCGACGTCGAGCGCCGGGTTCAGCGACGCGCCCACATCATGCAGCGCATCCGCGCGCAGCACGCGCATTTCGCCGGTCAGCGTGTCGATTACCACTTCCGATACGGCCGCGCCGTACGAGTAGTAGTAGAACGGCCGGCCTTGCAGTTTCGACTGATCCCAGTACAGCTTGGGTGTCGCGTAGAAGCCGTCCGACCACAACTGGACACGCGCGACATACGCCTTCGCGATCACTTCTTCGAATGGCACGATTGCATCGCCGACCACTACGCGGTCATGCAGGAAGCGCACATCTGCGGCGCTCACCTGCCCCGCGCCGAAGCGCTCAGCCGCAAACGCCGACAGCCGTTCGCGCAACTGACGCGCCGCGTCCTGCGCCGCCTTGCCGTTCAGGTCCGAACCCGTGGATGCCGCCGTTGCCGAGGTGTTGGCAATCTTGCTGGTGTCGGTTGCCGTGACGCGGATGCGGTTAAAGCCGATCCCGAGTTCATGCGCGACGACCTGCGCCACCTTCGTGTTCAAGCCCTGGCCCATCTCGGTGCCACCGTGATTCACCAGCACCGAGCCGTCTGTGTAGATATGCACCAGCGCGCCGGCCTGGTTGAAGTGGGTCACGTTGAACGCAATGCCGAATTTGACCGGCGTGAGCGCGAGACCCTTCTTCAGTACTTCGTTGTTCGCGTTGAACTCGTTGATTGCCTGGCGACGCGCTCGATATTCACTGGTCGCTTCGAGTTCGTCGATCAGCTCGTGAATCACGTTGTCTTCGACCATCTGGCCATACGGCGTCTGATTGCGTTCGGTCTTGCCGTACAGATTACGACGGCGCACGTCGAGCGAATCTTCGCCCACCGAACGCGCGACGTTGTCCATGATGTATTCGATCGCGAATGCGCCTTGCGGGCCGCCGAAACCACGGAACGCGGTATTCGACTGCGTGTTGGTCTTGCCGCAGAAGCCGTCGATCGATACGTCGGACAACCAGTACGCGTTATCGAAGTGGCACAGCGCGCGCGTCATCACCGGCCCGGACAGGTCGGCGGAGAAACCGCAGCGCGAGGTCATATCGACGCTCACGCCGTCGATCACGCCCTTGTCGTCGTAGCCCACTTCATACGTATAGTGGAAATCGTGGCGCTTGCCGGTGACCATCATGTCGTCGTCACGGTCCGGACGCAACTTGACCGGGCACAGCAGCTTCCATGCAGCAAGCGCCGCACAGCAGGCGAACAGACCCGACTGCGATTCCTTGCCGCCGAAGCCACCGCCCATCCGGCGGCATTCGATCAGCACATTGTGCGAGGCCACCCCCAACGCATGCGCGACCATATGCTGCATTTCGGTCGGGTGCTGCGTCGAACAATAGACGTGCATGCCGTCATCGTCTTTCGGCACCGCGTACGAAATCTGGCCTTCCAGATAGAACTGTTCCTGGCCGCCGAGCAGCATTTCACCGGCTTCACGATGCGCCGCGCGGGCGATCTTCGTACCGGCTTCGCCGCGCGCGAGTTTCATCGGCGGCAGTACGTGCTGATTCGCGGCACGGGCCTGCTGCGCGGTGAGAATCGCCGGCAGTTCCTCGTAGACGACTTCGGCGCGGCGCGCAGCGAGGCGCGCGATTTCGTGCGAGGTCGCGACCACGATGAACATCGGCTGGCCGACGTATTGCACGACGCCGTCCGCGAGAATCGGGTCGTCGCCGTGGATGATCGGGCCGACGTCGTTCACGCCCGGGATATCGCCGGCGGTGAAGATCGCGACCACACCGGGCGTCGCGCGTACTTTATCGAGCGACATCGAGACGATCTTCGCATGCGCTTTCGACGACAGGCCGAGCGCGGCGTGCAGCGTGCCGGCGAGCGTCGGGATGTCGTCGGTATAGGTGGCGCGGCCGCTCACGTGCAGATGCGCGGACTCGTGCGGGCGCGAGATGTGGACCTGGGTAAAGTTGTCGAGATCCTGAAGGTCTTTCAGGAACGGTTCTGCGTGCTGATTCATTCTGGTGTTCTCCGTGTCCTTGTGGCTTTCAGACGCTCGCGCCGGCCGGTGCGCAGGCGGCGGCTACCGCACGCACATCCAGTGCGCTCTTCGGCAGCGGATTGTTCGGACGCGTTTCGAGCCAGAAGCGGTACAACGTGTTCTTCGCCGCTTCGAGGCGATAGTTGCTGGTGGCGCGCATGTCGCTGAGCGGCGCGTAGTCGTTGCCCAACGCGAGCATGGCGGCCTGCGCAGTGGCTTCGTGCCAGTCGGCGTCGCGCAGCACGGCTTCGGCGTGAGTGGCGCGTTTGGACGTGGCAGCCATGCCGCCGAACGCAATGCGTGGCTCGCGGATCACGTTGCCATCGGCGATGAATGAGAACGCCGCGCACACCGCCGAGATGTCCGAGTCGAAACGCTTGGAGAGTTTGTAAGTGCGAAATTGCAGGTTCTTGCGCACGCCGGTTCGCGTCGGCACTTTCAGCCCGACCACAAACTCATGCTCCGCCATGTCCTTCTTCTGATAGGCGAGGTACAGATCTTCGAGCGGCATTTCGCGTTCGATCTCGCCGCCGCGCACAATCACGCGCGCGCCGAGCGCGATCAGGCCGGGCATCGAATCGCCGATCGGCGAGCCGTTGGCGATATTGCCGCCCAGCGTGCCGGCATTGCGGATCGGCAGCGACGCAAAGCGTTGCCACATTTCGGTCAATTCCGGGTACTGCTTCGCGATTTCCGCGTAGGCGCTTTCAACCGACACGCCGGCGCCGATCTCGATCCAGTCGTCGTTGGTTTCGAGCTTTTGCAACTCGGCGATCTGGCCGACGTAGACGATATTGCCGAGCTCGCGCATCTGCTTGGTGACCCACAGGCCGATGTCGGTGCTGCCGGCGAGAATGCGCGCGGCCGGCTCGGCTTCCTTGATCTTCGCGAGTGCTTCGACCGTGCGCGGCGCGTCGAACTGCTGGCCCGCGTGCGTGTAGTGGAAGGTGTCCTTGCGTTCGAGCGTGGCGAGCGTCTTCGACAGCGCTTCGACATTGACCGGCGCGCTCGGCGCGGGCGCTTCGAACATGCGGACCGCCGCGTCGACGATCGGACGATAGCCGGTGCAGCGGCACAGATTGCCGGTCAGCGCGTTGCTGATGGCGTCACGCGACGGCACGGTCTTATTCGCGCAGCTCTGTTCGTGACCGTGCTTTTCGTACAGCGACCACATCGACATGATGAAACCCGGCGTGCAGAAACCGCACTGCGAGCCGTGGCACTCGACCATGGCTTCCTGCACCGGATGAAGCGAACCGTCCGGTTGGCGCAAGTCTTCGACGGTGAAGAGCGCCTTGCCGTCGAGCGTCGGCACGAACTGGATGCAGGCGTTGACCGCCTTGAACTTGACCGCGCCGGCTTCGTCGCGCTCACCGATCACCACCGTGCAAGCGCCGCAATCGCCTTCGGCGCAGCCTTCCTTGGTGCCGGTGCAATGCGCGTCTTCGCGCAAATACTGCAGGACCGTGCGGGTGACGGGCGCATCCTTGATCTCACGGATCGCGTTGCGGTGGTAGAAGCGGATCGGCTCAGTCATGTCTCGTTACTCTCGTATGTTCTGTGTCCGTGGGGACGTGCTGCGTGATGGTTCGAAAATTATCACCATCAATAAATACAACCCATAGCAGCGATCGCATGCGGGACATATCGGTGGGTCGATATAGAGATGGCTTTCGGGGCCAGTCAGCTTATGTTGTCACGTCAATTTTTCTGCATTTTTTGTATTTTTATTGAATTTCAGACACATCGACTTGCATTAACGGCCGCGCTGCGCGGCGCAGAACGATCGGAACGGCACTTTCACGGACCACTATATCGATCCGACACCCTTATTCAGGTCGGAAAATTATTAAGCAATCCCTGCAAGGGAATCGGTTCCATGGGAAAATCACGCCTTCCCGCCGATTTCAAGTCTCGTTTTCCCCATGCCCAGTGACTCAGCGACACCTCGCAGCGAATTTGCGACGACCATGCAGATCATTCCGGTCGTCTTTTTCACATTTATTTGTTATCTGACGATCGGCATTCCGCTTGCGGTGCTGCCGGGCTACGTCCACGACGACCTGGGATACAGCGCCGTGCTGGCGGGCGCGGCGATCAGCGTGCAATACCTCGCGACGCTGGCGTCGCGCCCGCTGGCCGGCCGTTCTGCGGACACGCTGGGACCGAAGAAAACGGTGACGATCGGCCTGCTGGGTTGTGGCGCGAGTGGCGTCATGCTGCTGCTGGCGGTTTTGTGCGGCCGGTGGCCGGTCCTGAGCCTGGTGCTGCTGGTGCTCAGCCGTCTCGTGCTTGGCTGCGGCGAAAGCCTGTGCGGGACCGGGGCGATCCTTTGGGGCATCGGGCGGGTCGGCACGAGCAACAATGCGCGGGTGATTTCGTGGAACGGCATTGCGACGTATGGCGCGCTGGCAATCGGCGCGCCGCTTGGGGTCGCCATTTCGCATACGGTGGGCTTCGCGGCGCTTGGGATTGCAGTGATCGCGCTTGCCGCGCTGGGGTATTACCTCGCTCGGCCAATCGCTGCGGTGCCCGTCGTGCATGGCGAACGCATGTCATACCGGAGCGTGTTCACGCGCGTCCTGCCACATGGGATCGGTCTTGCGCTCGGCTCGGCCGGGTTTGGGTCGATTGCCACTTTCATTACGCTGTTCTATGCCGCGAAGCAGTGGCCGAACGCGGCGTTGTCGCTGACCGTTTTCGGCACGCTGTTTATTGGCTCGCGGTTACTGTTCGCCAACACGATCAAAACCTACGGCGGATTCCGCGTCGCGATCGTCTCGTTTGCATTTGAATGTGCCGGGCTGCTGATGTTGTGGCTCGCGCCCGAGCCACATATCGCCCTCGCGGGAGCGGCCTTGACCGGGTTTGGGTTTGCGCTGGTGTTTCCGGCTCTCGGCGTTGAGGCAGTGGGGCTCGTGCCGCCTGCGAGCCGCGGCGCGGCGCTGTCGGCTTATTCGGTGTTTCTCGATCTGTCGCTGGGGATTACCGGGCCGTTGGCCGGGTATATTGCCGGCGAATTTGGCTACGCGCAGGTGTTTCTTTTTGCAGCGGTGGCTTCCGCACTGGCCGTCTTGCTGTCCACGATGATGTATCTGCGCAATGCGCGTGTGCCGAACGCGCCTGCGGCGACCTGATTCTGCTGGCTCGCTTCGGGCACGTTCCCGTGTCAGGCCAATTCAGGAACGGCACGGCTTGAACGCTCGCTAGCTATATCGCCTCACGGGTAGACGGCAGGAGCGCAAATGCGCCTCTTGCCGGGCGGTGCTAGCGGCAAACATCCGGTGCCGCCCGGCAAGAAACAGAATAGCCAGGCGCTACTGCCCCGCTGCGCGCGCACCGCTCGACAACGATTTTTCCAACGCCGCCACACCTGCGGGCAAGTCCACTGCTGTCCCCAGATCCAGCATCGTTCGGCCCAGGGCATGCAAGGTCCTGAACAGATTGTGCTCACGGCACTGCTCGCCCATCTGACCGATCCGCACGATTGGCAAGCCAAACGAGCCGGAAATCTCCACCTGATGTTGTCGCGAGATATGCCCACAGATATCGCCGGGGCTCAATCCTTCCGGTACTTCGATGCCCACCACCGAATTCAGGCGGCACGCCTGCGGGGTGTACAAATTCAGGCCCAATGCGGTGATGCCTTCCTGCAACGCCACTGAACACTTCAAATGGCGCGCAAACCGCTTCTCCAGAGTCTCGGCACACACAAGCCGCAAAGCTTCGTGCAATGCCAGCACACCGGACACCGGCGCGGTGTAGTGATAGCCGGCGTTATGCCAGAAGTTCTCCGCCAGCGACGCATCCAGACACCAATGAGCGTTAGGCGCGGTCCGCCCCTTCACCCGCGCCCAGGCCGCATCCGAAAACGCAATCAAGGACACCCCGGGAATCGACGACAACCCTTTCTGGCCGCCGGTAATCACCGCATCGATCCCCCATGCGTCCATCTCGAGCGGCATGGTGCTCAGTGTGCACACCGCATCGACGATCACCAGCGCACCTGCTGCTTTCGCCAACGCTGCAATGTCCTTCAGATGGTAATTCCACACCGTGTTGGAGGTCTCGCCCTGCACCACCGTCACGATCTCCGGACGCTCGCGACGAATCGCCTCGGCGATCTGGTCCAGGCTCGCCACCGAACGGTCGGCGACGTCCAGCGTGCTGACCCGCGCACCAACACGCCGCCCCATCTCCGCCATCCGTTCGCTGAAAAACCCGTTCTTGATGCTCAGCACCCGCGTGCCTTCCCATGCAAGATTGGAAATCGCCATTTCCATCGCGGCCGAACCCGGACCGGCCACGCCCAGCACCCACTTGGAGTTCGTCTGGAACACATAGCGCGCCATGGTCTTCACCTGGCCGATCACCTTCACCATCGTGCTGCCCAGGTGATTGATCACCACCGTATTGGCCTTGGCGACGGCGGCCGGAATCGGCACGGGACCGGCGCCCATCATCAATAACGGCTCTTCGGGAAGGATGGCGTCGAGCGATTCGACAACCGGACAGGGCACTGCTGTGGAAGCGGAGTTGGATGATGAGGTCGGCATGATCGGTACGTGAATGTCAGGACGCAAAGGAGCAAACGGCCCCGCCAACGATGACATTGGCGAGGCCGTTCGTCCGATCATTCACCGATCCGCGCGATTGCGCAAGTTTTTTGTCTATGCCTCATCACGCTCCGCGCTGCCCATCGGCACGGATCAACGCGTCACTTCACTTTGGTCTTGTCGAGTTTCTTGCCGGTAGCCGCGTTGAAACGCTCGACATAGTCTTCGATCAGCTTGCGTACGGCGCGCCCGATCTGCCGATAATCCGACTCGTTCAGGTTAGCCAGCGACACGCGCCCCGACGGATGCTGCGTGCCGAATCCGCGTCCCGGCAACAGCACCACGCGCGCCTCACGCGCGAGGCGGAACAGCAATTCCGACGGCTCTGCGTTCTTGAGCAGCCACTCGACGAACTCACGTCCGAACATCCGCTCGCCAAGAAACTCGACGTCGAGAATCGTGTAGTAGTCGACCTGGTTCGGATCGTCGTCCTCGAACGAAATACCGATCTCTTCATACAGCGCCTGCTTGCGCTTGCGGATCAGGCGCTTCAACGCGTTCTTGTACGCGTCCGGCGTGTCCATCAGCGAGAACAACGAGAACAGCACCATCTGCACCTGCTGCGGTGTCGACAACCCCGCCGTGTGATTCAGCGCGACAGTGCGGCTGTCGGCCACCAGCCGGTCGATGAACTTGAGATTTTCCGGCTCGGTCGTGATCGACTCGTAACGCTCGTGCAACTGCTTCTTTGCGTCCTTCGGCAATTCGGCGATCAGCCTGTCGAGCACGTTGTCGCGATGCGTCGCGATCGTGCCCAAGCGCCAGCCGGTCGCGCCAAAATACTTCGAGTACGAATAGACGAGAATCGTATTCTTCGGCGCAAGCGCGAACAGCGAAACGAAGTTGTCGGCGAAGGTGCCGTACACGTCGTCGGTCAGCAGAATCAGATCGGGCCGTTCCTTGACGATGTCGGCAATATATTGAAGGCTCTCGTCGTTGATCTTCACCGAAGGCGGATTGCTCGGATTCACCAGGAAAAACGCCTTCACCTTCGGATCGCGCAGCTTGTCGAGTTCCTTCTTCGAATACTGCCAGCCGCTTTCCACCGTGGCTTCGAGATTCACCACATTCAGCTGATAGTCGTTCAGGCGCGGAATCTCGATGTACGGCGTGAAGATCGGTATGCCGAGCGCAATCGTGTCGCCCACCTTGATCAGGTGATTCTCGCGCATCGTGTTGAAGATGTACGTCATCGCCGCCGTGCCGCCTTCCACGGCGAACACGTCGAACTCGCCGACGAACGGATGGTTGCCAATCATCTCGCGGCGCAGATACTGCCCGACGATCAGTTCGGAGAGCTTGAGCATCCGGTCCGGCACAGGGTAGTTCGACGCGAGAATGCCCTCGCACATTTCATACAGGAAGTCGCCCGCCGAGAGTCCCAACTGATCGCGCACGTACGACACCGCGCCGCGCAGAAAGTCGATGCCGGGCACGCCCTTGTTTTCGCGCAGGAACAGATCGAAGCGCTCTTCGAGGCCATCGCGGCGTGGGAAGCCGCCGACGCCCTCCGGCATGTACGCAAATGAGCGCTCCGATTCGCGCATTGCAAAGAGACCGAGTTGCCAGAAGCCGTGGCGCGGAACCGTCGCGAGAAAATTCGGATTGCCGCGGCCGGCGTTCAGCATCGATGCGTTTGCGGGACGCTCCACCGCGCCGCCGCCGGCGGCCTTGATCAGCTCGTCCTTGAGTTCGAACGGGCTGAGTGCCGACAAGCCTGGCTTGGCCATATCGCCTTGTTTCTTGTCACCTTTCTCTTTTGCCATGATGCGTTCTCCAGAAAGCGGGTGAATGACGCCGGCGCGAAGCGAATGATTCAAACTGCGCCGGCGTGAGAGAAATCGAAGCATGCGAAACGCTTCGCGCGCAATAAACGCGCTATACCAGCCCCACCACGAGCGGTCCGAGCAGCGTCAATGCGACGTTCGCAATCGCATACGTAATCGCGAACGGCACCGTCGGCACGGCGCTTTCCGCCTTGTCCAGCACGCCGCCAAACGCCGGGTTGGCGCTACGTGAGCCCGACAGCGCGCCGGCAAGAATCGCCGCGTTGTTGTAGCGCAGCACATAGCGGCCGAACAGCATCGTCAACAACAGCGGAAACAGTGTCACGAACACGCCGAGCAGGAAGATCGTCATGCCGCTCTGCTTGACCGTGACCACTGCCTGCAAGCCGGAATTCAACCCGACCACCGCAACGAACGCCGCGAGACCGAAGTCCTTCAGCAATTGCGATGCCGCCGACGGCATCACGCCGTACATCGGATGCTTGCCGCGCATCCAGCCGAACAGCAGACCGGCCAGCAGGCAGCCGCCGCCCGAACCGAGCGTGAGCGGAATGCCGCCCACATTGATGACGATCAGACCGATCAGCAGACCGAGCACGAGACCGACACCCATATAGATGAAGTCGGTCTTGTTGCTGTACGGCAGTTCGTAACCGGCTGCGTCGACGGCACGCTTGGTGTCTTTAGGCGAACCGTAGAACGTGATGACGTCGCCGTGCTCGATCTTCGTTTCGGGCAGGACGGGCAGCGGCTGGCCGGCACGCGAGATGCTCTGGATGTAGACGCCGTGGCGCATGTCACGATCCACGACTTCGCGTGCGGCCGCGAGCGTCGTGTGGTTCATGCCTTTGCGTGTGAACACGCCTTCGCGCGTCTGCATCACGACGCCAATGTCCTCGACGTTGGCAATCTCGTTGCCGTTCGCGCCGAAGGCGACCACCGCTTCACGGCGGCCCATCACCAGCACTTCGTCGTTGAGTTGCAGCACCAGATCGGGCGTCGGCTCGAGGTTCTTGCCGTCACGCCTGATCCGCTCGATCGTCAGCATGTCCTGATGCTGGGTCTCGATTGCCTTGACCGTTTTCCCGGCGCTGACATCGATCCTGTAGGCACGCCCCACCAGTTCGGGTAACGCACGAATTTGCCCCGCGCCGAGTGACGACGCCCCTGAAGACAGTTCACGCTCCGCTTCGATCGACGCCTCGCGCAAACCCTGTCCCATGAACTTCGGCAATATGTTCACGCAGACGATGATCGCGCCGAGCGAGCCGAACACGTAGGTCACCGCGTAGGCGATCGCCACATCCGACTGCAGCGACTTGACCTGGTCGGCGGGCAGGCCGAGACGCGCGATCGCGTCGCCCGCCGTGCCGATGATCGCCGATTGCGTCAGCGCGCCGCCGGCGAGCCCGGCCGCCAGACCTTTGTTCAGATGGAACAGCTTGGCGCAGACCACCACGGTGATCAGCGCGGAGATGGCGAGAAAAAGCGCCATCGCGATCTCACGCAGCGTCTTGCGGTTCAGCGAATTGAAAAAGCCCGGCCCGGAGTCGTAGCCGACCGCATAGATGAATACCGCGAACATCACTGACTTCACGCCGTTGTCGATCGTCACGCCCGCCTGACTGATCACGACCGCGGCAAGCAACGAGCCGCCCACTCCTCCCAACTGAAATTTTCCGAAGTTGATCTGCCCGATGAAATACCCCACTGCAAGCGATAAAAACAATGCAATTTCTGGTGACTTCTGAAAGATGCTATGTAGCCAGTCCATCGTGCCCTCGCTAAAAAGATTGCGATACCGAGTACGGGTTGCGGCATGTGCATGCGGACTGTGTGGCGCTTGCGCATGCCGGGTAGACCACGCGCGGTCTGGCTCGCCGCGCGTGGTACATCTGGCCGTCTAGCCGAACTTCCCGGCGAGGCCGACCACCACCGGCCCCATCAACGGCAACAGAATGTTCGAGAGTGCATAGGTGATCGTGTAGCCGATCACAGGCGTCGAATTGCCGGTTACGCCGACCAGCGCGCTGATCGCCGGCGTACTGCATTGCTGCCCGGCAATCGCGCCGAGCAACATCGGTGCTTCGAGCTTGAGGAACATGCGCCCGATCCATAGCGACAGAAGCCCCGGCACCAGCACCATCAGAATGCCGGCCACCGGCAACGCAAGACCGTATTCGCGCACCAGCTTGATCGCATCGGGTCCCGCCGACAGGCCGACTGCGGCGATGAAGGTGGCAAGGCCGAAGTCCTTGAGAATCTGTGCGGCCGCCGAAGGCAGCGAGCCGACCAGCGGATAGCGCGAGCGGATCCAGCCGAACAGCAAACCCGACAGCAGGCAACCGCCGCCCGTCCCGAGTGCAATCGACACACCGCCGACTCGGCCGCCCAGGTGCCCGATCGCCATGCCGACCAGCACGCCCAGGCCTAGATAAACGAAATCGGTTTTCTGGGTCGCGACGAGCACGTAGCCAAGCCGGCGCGCGCCCCGCTCGACGTTGGCCTTCGCGCCCACCAGCGTCAGCACGTCGCCGCGATTGAGTTCGGTGCCTGGCAGCGCGGGCACGGTCGTTTCGAGCCGCGTGACGGCCGCGATGTAGACGCCGCGCCCTTCTTCCGGCACCGCCCGCTCGCGTATCTGCGTCACTGTCAGACCGTGCGCCTCGCGGCGCGTGAGCACGACGTCGACCTTTTCCTCGGCGATCTGGCTGAAATCTTCGCCCGCCACTTCTTCGCCGAGGCTCGCGGCTGCCGCGACGATTGCCTCGCGGCGCCCGCCCACGAGAATGAGGTCGCCGGGGGCCAGCGTCAGTTGCGGTTCGACCGGCACGCGCGCGCCATTGCGTTCGACTTGCTCGATCGTCAGGTTATAACCGTGCTGCTGCTCGAACGCGGCAACGGTAGCGCCGGCCGCCGCGCCAACCCGGAAAGCGCGGCCGACCAGCGCCGGGGCTGCGGCGCGCTGACCCTCGCCGAAGGCGCCGTCGCCGCCGAGCTTGCGCCACACACGCTCGGCTTCCTCGCGCAAGTTGACGCGCAACAGCAGCGGTGCGAACTGGCTGGTGAACAGGACGATGGTGATCAGGCCGAACAGGTAGCTGACGCTGTATGCGGTCACGATATTGGCCTGCAGACGCAGCGTCTCGGCGTCGCTGAAACCAAACTTGGCGATCGCCTCCGAAGCGGTGCCGATCACCGCCGATTCGGTTGCGGCACCGGCCAGCAGACCGGCCGCGGTGCCGGCATCGAGCCGCATTACGACGACCGCGATCATGATCAGCAGCAGCACGGAAACGATCTCGACCACCGACAGCAACCCATAGCGCCACCCACGCCCGATGTTGGCGAAGAACTGTGGGCCGCCGGTGAAACCCAGCGCGAAGATGAACAGCGCGAACGCGATGTTCTTCAGATCCGGCGCGAGCCGCGCTCCGGTCTGGCCCAATAGCAACGCAACGATCAACGTGCCGCAGACGCCGCCAAGCTGAATTGGCCCCACGCGAAACGAACCAATGAAATATCCGATTGCAAGGCTTGCGAACAGCGCGATCTCCGGTTGAGATCTCAGCAATTCACCGATCATGTGTTGGCTCGCCGATTAACGGGTTTATTAGTAGAAAGCCGAAAAAATCGTTCGGGAATTTCCAATCAATTCGACTAACACCTGGGTCACCCCGACTCAGGAATTACTCAACCGGCATCAACCGGTTCATTGAAATCGAATTTATGGCAGTGCGATGACGCCATAAGCGCCAGAGACTGGATACCGCAGCGCGGCGGCGATGGTGAAATACTTTTCAGAAAGCTCGGTAGTCACTCTTTCCTCGCGAAGTTGTCTAACATCGTGAAAAAGACATGCCCTGCTAATGGCCAGTTTATTACAGCACGGAATGCCTGTGCTTTTTTGTGACTGCTTTTTTAATAAATATTGTAGTTCCGCACGCCTGTCAATATGATTTTCAATTGCGTTCGGCATCTCTTCGCAAAAAATGATCTCGGGTAATGTTCGATACGCTTTTCTCAGCGTGGCAGTCATTGCCGCAATGGGTCGATATACTGACCTGCCTGCATGCCGCGTCCGTTGCCCGCATCCTTGGCGCCGGCGCGCATTCTTCGGAGCCATTCATGCGCATGATCCTGTTCAGCAGCCGCCAATACGACAGCGACACGTTCACCGAGGCCAACGGCACGCATTGCTACGAACTGCACTTCCAGGAATCGCACCTCGATATCGAAACCGCCATCCTTGCGCGCGACTATGACGTGGTGTGCCCATTCGTCAACGACAACGTCGACGCCGATGTGCTCGCGCGTCTGCATGCCGGCGGCACGCGCATGATCGCGCTGCGCTCGGCCGGCTTCAATCACGTCGACCTCGCCGCGGCAGAACGTCTCGGCATGACGGTCGCGCGGGTGCCGGCCTACTCGCCGCACGCGGTCGCCGAACATGCGGTCGGTCTGATTCTGGCGCTGAACCGGCGGCTGCCGCGCGCGGTCGCACGCACGCGCGAGGGCGATTTCTCGCTGCACGGACTGCTCGGCTTCGACCTGCATGGCAAGACCGTCGGCGTGGTGGGCACCGGCATGATCGGCCGTGTGTTCGGCCGCATCATGGCGGGCTTCGGCATGCGGGTGCTGGCGCATGATCCCGGCACGCCGGCCGACGATCTGCTGGCGCTCGGCGCGCGTTACGTGCCGCTCGACACCCTGCTCGCCGAGAGCGACGTGGTCAGCCTGCATTGCCCGCTCGTGGCCGGCACATATCACCTGATCAACGGCCGCGCGCTCGCGAAGATGAAACGCGGCGCGATGCTGATCAATACCGGGCGCGGCGGCCTTGTCGAAAGCAATGCGTTGATCGGTGCGTTGAAAGACGGCCAGCTCGGCCATCTCGGACTCGATGTCTATGAGGAAGAAGGCGGGCTGTTTTTCGAGGATCACTCGAACCTGCCGTTGCAGGACGACGTGCTGGCGCGCCTCTTGATGTTCCCGAACGTGATCGTCACCGCACATCAGGCGTTTTTCACGCGCGAGGCGATGGGCGAGATCGCTCAGACCACGCTGGACAACGTCGCGGCGTGGCAGGCCGGCACGCCGCGCAACGTCGTGCAGGCGCGCACTTAGGCGCTGCTGTTGCCGTTCAACGTGGTCGGGCGGATTGCCGTGCGGGCGTCGTCGGGCGCGCCACACACTTCGCGCAGCAGTGCGGCCTCGCGCTCGTGCACTTCCACCGGAAACCAGCGTGCGCCCGCATCGGCCAGGTAGCGTGCGCGATGCTGGCCATTGCGAAACGCCACTACGCCTTCGCGCTCGAATCCGAACCAGCCTAAGAGACCTGGCCCGCGACGCGTCGAGACTGTCACATACGGCATCTGCGGAATGCGCGGATTCTCCGGATCGAGAAACTCGCGAATGCCGCGCACCTTGCCCGAATGCCATTCGGCGACCGGCTTCAGCACGTAGTCGGTGTTATCGCGATCCGCGCAGACGAGCAGCTTGCGCACGTCGACCAATACCACTTGATGGCGCGTGCCGTCGGTGACGAAAACGCGTTTCAGGCGTACATGGTCGTACCATGAATGTTCGGGCAGCGGCACGATCCAGACCGGCTCGGCACAGGCCGGCGCGGCAGCGGCGGACGATGAGTTGGACAAGGGCAAAGGCAGGCTCGATAAGCCGACGAACGCGCGCCAGCAGGTTAGGAGAGCGCTAACGCTACGAGCCGATTGTGAAAGAAGCATGACAAACCACGGTATTAATTAACCGGCATGCGAGCCGGATACGAATCTCTACGGAGACAACGATGATAACCACGCAAAATTTCAATGAAAACGTGCGTATCGAAGCCAACGAAGACACCGGTGTCGCCACCATCGTGCTGGATCGGCCCGCGCGGCGCAACGCCGTCGACCGTCCTACCGCCGAGGCGCTCAGCGCGGCGGTCCGCTGTTTCGAAGCAGAGGCTGGATGGCGCGCGGCGGTGCTGTTCGGTGCGGGCGGCACCTTCTGCGCCGGCGCGGACCTCTCGGCGCTCGCCGATGAAACGCGCCGCAACGAACTGCACGCCGACGGTAGCGGCCCGGGTCCGATGGGACCGACGCGTATGGTCATCAGCAAACCCATGATTGCCGCCATCGCCGGCTATGCCGTAGCGGGCGGGCTGGAACTGGCGGCCCTGTGCGATCTGCGGGTCGTCGAAGAAGATGCGGTGCTGGGCGTATTCTGCCGGCGCGTCGGGATTCCGCTGATCGACGGCGGCACCATCCGCTTGCCACGGCTAATCGGACTGTCGCGCGCGCTGGACCTGATTCTGACCGGTCGCGCGGTCGATGCGCAGGAGGCGCTCAGCTTCGGTCTGGCCAACCGCGTCGTGGGCAAAGGCGAAGCGCGCGCGACAGCCGAACGTCTGGCCGCCGAACTAGCAGCGTTTCCGCAAGCGGCGCTGCTGGCCGACCGCCGCTCCGTACTGGAAAACAGCATGCTCGAAGATCTCGCCGAGGCGCTGCGACGCGAAGGCGCCGGCGGCTATCAGGCGGTATTCGACGAAGGCGTGGCGGGCGCCGCGCGTTTCGCGCAAGGCGCAGGCCGTCACGGCAAGACGCTCAGGTCAGACGAAAGCGCGTGACCAGCGCGAACTGGCTGCCACCCTGCAAAGGCCGCTTCGGCGCGGGCGTTCAGAAAAAAACAACAGCCTGCCTGCCGATCGGCATGGCTGTTTTGACTTAGGTAGAATCCCCTACTGCTTATCCCTTGCATGGCGCATGCGCTCTTCGTCCCGAAAACGCGCGCCTGCCGCGCGACGCTTCCCGTCGCGCTGATCCACGCTCCGCCACCATGCCTTTGCCTCTGCTTGCCCTTGCTATTGCCGCGTTTGGAATCGGTACCACCGAATTCGTGATCATGGGGCTGCTGCCCGATGTCGCGCGCGATCTGTCCGTTTCGATCCCGGCTGCCGGCATGCTGGTATCGGCCTACGCGCTGGGCGTCACGATCGGCGCGCCGATCGTCGCGATCGCGGTCGCCAACATGCCGCGCAAAAGAGCACTGATGAGCCTGATCGGCGTGTTCATCGTGGGCAATCTGCTGTGCGCGGTCGCCCCGGGCTACGCGGTGCTGATGGCCGCGCGCATCGTCACGGCGTTTTGTCACGGTGCGTTCTTCGGTATCGGCTCGGTGGTCGCCGCCGGTCTGGTCGCGCCGAACCGTCGTGCGCAAGCCATCGCGCTGATGTTCACCGGGCTCACGCTCGCCAACGTGCTCGGTGTGCCGCTCGGCACCGCGCTCGGCCAGGCCGTCGGCTGGCGCGCGACTTTCTGGGCGGTGACCGGCATCGGCATTCTCGCTGCGGGCGCGCTCGCCGTGTGCCTGCCGGCGAAGATCGACATGCAGAAAGCCAGCCTCGTACGCGAATTCAGCGTGATGAAGAATCCGCAAGTGCTGATGGTGCTCGGCATCAGCGTGCTCGCGTCGGCGAGCCTCTTTTCGACCTTCACCTACATCACGCCGATTCTCGAAGACGTGACGGGCTTCACGCCGCATGCGGTCACCCTCGTTCTGCTGCTGTTCGGCCTCGGCCTGACGGTCGGCAGCACGCTCGGCGGCAAGCTGGCGGACTGGCGGCTGATGCCTTCGCTGGTGGCGTTCCTGCTGGCGATCGTCGTGATCCTGACCGTCTTCGCCGGCACGATGCACGCGGAGATCCCGGCGATGATCACGATTTTCGTGTGGGGCATTCTGGCCTTCGCGATCGTGCCGCCGCTGCAAATGCTGATCGTCGACCGTGCGAGCCATGCGCCGAATCTGGCCTCGACCTTGAATCAGGGCGCGTTCAACCTCGGCAATGCAACGGGCGCGTGGCTGGGCGGCATGGCGATCGGCGCCGGCGCGCCGTTGACAATGCTGCCGTGGGTTGGCGTAGCGACTTCGACCGGTGCGCTGGTGCTGACGTTGTGGTCGGTATCGATCGACCGGCGCGCGCAACGCATGGCCGTGGCGGGGTAGTGCCGGGTGCGCATGACCCACGGCCGTAGTAGCATCTCGGCCGATGAAAGTCATCTTCACGCGCGATTTCCTCGCCCTGATCCTGAGCGTAGCCGTCGTCGGACTCGGCAGCGGCGCCACGCTTCCTCTCACCGCCCTCGCGCTGACGCAAGCCGGCTATGGCACCGACGTGGTCGGCCTGCTGACCGCCGCGCAAGCCGGCGGCGGTCTGATCATCGTGCCGCTGGCCGGCTGGATCGCGGCGCGCTTTGGCGGCCGGCAGGTGATCGTCGGCGCGGTGCTGGTCGTGGCGCTCGCCACGGCGCTGATGCAACTCAGCTCGAACCTGTGGCTATGGGCTGTCCTGCGCGTGCTGTGCGGCGCGGCGCTGATGCTGCTCTTCACCATCGGCGAAGCCTGGGTCAATCAGCTTGCCGACGACGCCACGCGCGGTCGGGTTATCGCTATTTACGCGACCAACTTCACGCTATTCCAGATGGCCGGGCCGGTGCTGGTGAGTCAGGTCGCGGGTTATGCACACTGGCGCTTTCTCATTTGCGGCGCGATTTTTCTATTGGCGTTGCCGATGCTCGCCACCATTCGGAAGACGCCACAAGCATCCGAGGATGAACATGCGGCGCATGGCAGTTGGCGTCATGTGTTGCCGCAGATGCCTGCACTGGTGATCGGCACGGGGTTTTTTGCGTTGTTCGACACGATTGCCTTGTCGTTGCTGCCACTGTTTGCGATGTCGCATGGGATTTCCAGCGAGGTGGCCGTGCTGTTTGCGTCGGCGTTGCTGCTCGGCGATACGACCATGCAGTTTCCGATCGGCTGGCTCGCGGATCGGCTTGGCCGCGAGCGGGTGCATATTGGATGTGGCGTGGTGGTTGTTCTGCTACTGCCGGTTCTGCCTTGGGCGATCAACTCTCCGTGGATATGCTGGCCATTGCTCTATGTGCTTGGCGCGGCGGCAGGGGCTATCTACACGCTGTCGCTCGTGGCTTGCGGTGAGCGGTTTCGTGGGGTGGCGCTCGTGTCTGCGAGCTCGCTAGTGGGAGCTTCGTGGAGCGCGGCCAGTTTTGGTGGGCCACTGGTGGCCGGGGCGCTGATGAAAGGCGTTGGGGACGATGCGATGGTTTGGGTCTTGCTGGTAGCTGCAGTTGCGTTTCTCGCGGCCGTGGCGTGGGAGCGCCGAAGAGGTTCTATCACGGCTGCGGCTACTAAATAGAGCTGGCACCGCTGCCGTTGTCTCCGTGACGACCACGGCCTTTGGTACGTGCGTTAGCGCCACGCGCTCGATTCATCCGTTTCAAGCGAAAGGGCTGGCGTCGTTTACCGGCCCTTTCGCTCCGGTTCGCCTCAGTCTCGCGCCGGCAAGATCTCGCCAACGCACACGCCGAAGCCCACCCGATAACCATCGCCCTGACACCAGCCGGCGAGCGTCAATTCGTCACCGTCTTCGATAAACGAACGCGTGCCGCCACCTTCCAGCTCCAACGGCTTCTTGCCGTTCCACGTCAGCTCGAGCAGGCTGCCGAATGAGTCTTCCGTCGGGCCGCTGATCGTGCCTGAACCCATCAGGTCCCCCACACGCGTATTGCAGCCAGATACCGTGTGATGCGCGAGTTGCTGCGCCATCGTCCAGTACATATGCCTGAAGTTGGTCCGCGCAATCGTGCTCGCCACCTTTGCCTGCTGCGGACGCAGCTTCACTTCCAGCGAGATATCAAACGCATGCTCGCCCGCGTGACGCAGATAATCGAGCGGCTGCGGCTCCTGCGCCGGCTGCGCGACGCGGAACGGCTCCAGCGCGTCGAGCGTGACGATCCACGGCGAGATCGTCGTCGCAAAGGTCTTCGCGTTGAACGGGCCGAGCGGCACGTATTCCCATTGCTGGATGTCGCGCGCGCTCCAGTCGTTCAACAACACCATGCCGAAGATATGCGCTTCCGCGTCGTCGCACGCGATCGGCTCGCCCAGCGTATTGCCGCGTCCGATCACAAAGCCCGTTTCGAGTTCGATGTCGAGCTTGCGGCACGCGCCAAAAACCGGACGCTCCTGATCGGGCAGCTTCAACTGGCCGTTCGGACGCCGCACCGGCGTGCCGCTCACCACCACCGACGACGCGCGCCCGTTGTAGCCGATCGGCATCTCCGACCAGTTCGGCAACAGCGCGTTCTTCGGATCACGAAACATCGAGCCGACATTCGTCGCATGCTCCTTCGACGAATAGAAATCGGTGTAGCCGGGAATCTGCACCGGCAGATGCAGTTGCGCATCGGTCTGGCGCACCAGGGCCTTCGAGCGCAAGGCGGCATCGTCGCGCAACGTCGCCGTGTCGCGTGCAAGCAGCTTGCTCAACTGGATGCGCACGCTGCGCCACGTGTCCCGGCCGAGCGCGATGAAATCGTTGAGCGTGTCGCGCGCAAACACGCCGTCTTTCGACACGCTCAGCAAACCTGCCGATTGCAGCGCAGCCAGATCGACGATCTCATCGCCGATCGCTACGCCCACACGGCAAGCAGCGTTGTTGTGATCGCTGAAAATGCCGAATGGCAGATTCTGGATCGAAAAATCGCTAGTCGAATCGTTGGCCGACTCGACCCAGCTCTTGCGCGACGGATCGAGCGTCGCCTGAAGATCGCTCAATGCGTTCATCGTTGCTCCGGGTTGAAATGTTTCTTGAGACCTTGCCAGCACTCGTAGTAATGCGCCTGCAATTGCGCGGTTTCGAGCGCGAAGCGGGTCGGCTTGATCAGCGTGCGCGTTTCGAACATGAAAGCCATCGTGTCGCCGACCTTCTTCGGCGTCGACGTATCGCCATGCGACGCTTTTTCGAACGTTTCCGCGTCCGGCCCGTGACCCGACATGCAGTTGTGCAGGCTCGCGCCGCCCGGCACGAAGCCCTCGGCCTTCGCGTCGTACACGCCATGCACGAGGCCCATGAACTCGCTCGCGACGTTGCGGTGGAACCAGGGCGGCCGGAAGGTATCTTCAGCGGCCAGCCAGCGCGGCGGAAAGATCACGAAGTCGATCGTATCGACGCCCGGCGTATCGCTTTGCGACTGCAGCACGAGGAAAATCGACGGGTCCGGATGGTCGAAGCTGATCGAGCCGATCGTGTTGAAGCGGCGCAGGTCGTATTTGTACGGCGCGTAGTTGCCGTGCCATGCCACCACGTCGAGCGGCGAATGGCCGATGGCCGCGCGCCACAAATTGCCGTTCATCTTCGCGACGAGTTCGAAGTCGCCTTCGCGATCTTCGTACGCGGCATGCGGCGTGAGGAAGTCGCGCGGATTGGCGAGGCCGTTCGAGCCGATCGGGCCGAGATCCGGCAGACGCAGCAGCGCCCCGAAGTTCTCGCAGATATAGCCACGCGCCGCGCCATCCGGCAGGCTCACCGCGAAGCGCACACCGCGCGGAATCACCGCGATCTCGAACGGCCCGACATCGAGCTTGCCCATTTCGGTCGCGATATGCAGCCGGCCTTCCTGCGGCACGATCAGCAATTCGCCGTCCGCGCTGTAAAAGAAGCGCTCCGTCATGGAGCGGTTCGCAGCGTACACATGAATCGCGCAGCCGTTCATCGATTCCGCTGCGCCGTTGCCCGCCATCGTCACCCAGCCGTCGATGAAATCGGTCGGCGCGGTGGGCATTGGCAGCGCATCCCAGCGCAACTGATTCGGCGGCGTGGGCGGCACCTCGGCAAAATTGGCGACGAGCCGCTCCGAAGGCAGCAGCGTGAACGGCTGATGCACCGCAGCCGGACGAATCCGGTACAGCCACGACCGGCGGTTATGGCCGCGCGGCGCGGTGAACGCGGTGCCTGAGAGCTGCTCGGCGTACAGGCCGTAGGCCGCGCGCTGCGGCGAGTTGCGGCCTTCGGGCAGCGCGCCCGGCAACGCCTCCGTGGCGAATTCGTTCGCGAAACCCGACTGATAGCCGGGCTCGATTTCGAGCCGCGAACTAGCGGTATTCGGCATACGTGTTTGGGTGTCCATGCAAGGTCCTCCGTTGATACTCGATCCTTCTGCGTCAGGCCGTTTCCGTTTGCCGCTGCAATGGTCCGCGTTGCCGTGCCCGCGAAACACGCGGTCGATGCACGCGCACAGCCAAAGCATGCGACGATTTCGTCGCCCCACAAGTTACGTATAGTAAAATGAATTATGAATAGTAAAATTAACGTATACCCTGGGCAACGCCGCCGGATCCCCGGTGAGCCCGTGGCGACAAGCGTTCGGCCGATAACGTTATGAGCATTTTGTTCATGTACGCACGGCGCGGACTGCTACCATCATTGGATGCGGCAACCGAGTCGCGTTGCCGGGCGCCGAGCGCGCCACTTACCGCCATCCAAACGCCTACATGATTCCGCCGACCATCCCCAACCTCATCGCCCGCGCCGCCGATCATCCGTTTCTCGGCGAACATCTGGCGATGGGAACTGGCGTGCACAGTGAAAGCGCGCTGGCGCATTTCGAAGAAATCGAACTCGGCAGCGCCTATGAACCGATCTTCGACATCAGCGTGCATGCATTGGCGCAGTCGCTGTCGTTGGGTGCGGAAGGCGTGGACCGTTTCGGCGATGAACTCGGTTTTCAGGCGGTCACGCAGCGCCTCGATGGCGCGCCGTTCGACGCGTTCGATTCGCTCGACCGCATCGACGACGATCAGGAACTGGTGGCGCTCGACCGTATGTCACGCGCGCTGCACGCGATCAATTTCTTCGGCGCGCAGCGACACGGCCTGCTGTTTCTGCGCGTGCACGAGCGACTACTTAAGAGTGTGAAATACGACCACGGGCTGCATTTCTCGACCGTGCTGGTGTCGTTCGGATTGAACCCGTCGCGGGTGGTGATCGAGTTGCCGGCCGCAGCCGTCGCGCACAAGACTTTTCTCGGCTATCTGACCAAGAGTTATCAGCGCTACGGCTTCAAGGTCGCGGGGAATCTGTCCAACGCGGGGCAGATCCTGTCGGTCTCGGAAACAGCACGGCTCGACTTCATCAAGATGGATGCAACGACCGCTTTGCGCGATGCGGTGGTCAAACCGCTCGTCGCCTATGCGAGCCGCCTGCACGTGCCGCTAATTTTCAATCGCGTGATGGATGAAGCGCAGTTCGATGCGTTGCAGCAGTACGACGTGCGTTTCGTCCAGGGGCCATTGTTCAACGCGCATTATCACGACCCGGCGGTTTGAGGCGGCACGCCGGTCATTTCGCTTCAGCCCGTATCGCCCAGTCGCCGCGCCAACGCCTTCAGGCGTGGCGCAACGTTTTCCCGAAACACCTCTTCTCCCATCGACGACGCCGGCCCGCTGCAACTCAGCACCAGCCAGCGCCCTTCGCGCGGCTCGCGAAACGGCACGGCGACCGCGTTGACATCGTCGTGCCAGGCGCGGAACGAAAAGCAGCAACGCTCGGTGGCGAACGCCTCGATCTCCTTCTCGGCATCGGCAAGCAATGCCGCGCCTTCCTTCCCTGCGGCCTTGTTCAATTCGGCGAGTAGCGCGGCGCGCACATCGGCCGGCTGAACGGCCAGGTACGCGCGCCCCATCGAACTCGTCAGCATCGACAGTTTCGATCCGGACGCCAGACCCAGCGTGAGCGCGGTCTCACTGCGGATCGTCTCCAGATAGATCATATCGAGGCCATCGCGGCACCCGAGCGACACCGCCGCACCCACTTCGCGTGCGAACGTGCGCATATGCGGACGGGCCAGTTCGAGCGTGTCCGTGCCTGAGAGCAACGCGAACCCCAGCGACAGCACCCCGGCGTCGAGCGCATATTTACCGAGTGTCTCGTCGAGCCGCAGATAGCCGAGCACGGTCAGGGTATAGGCCAGACGGTTGACGGTCGCCTTGGGCAAGCCGGTGCGTTCGACGAAATCGCGATTGCCGAGCATCGTTTCACCGGGTTTGAATGCGCGCAGCAAGTCGAGCCCGCGAGCAAGGGCGACGACGAATTTCCGCTCGTCGAGCGGTTCAGAGAGTCTGGATATGGGCGGCATGTGGTGATACACTCGGTCGTGGTTTGCAAAACATTGTTTCGCATAGCGGAACTTGAGTCAAGTCCATTCAGTCCAGCTCAAGTCAAAGGAATCAGGAGATACGTCATGGCCGAGGCCGCGCAATTTCATTGGGAAGACCCTCTGCTGCTGGATCAGCAGCTCACCGAAGACGAACGCATGGTGCGCGACGCCGCCGCGGCCTACTCGCAGGACAAGCTCGCGCCACGCGTGCTCGAGGCGTTCCGGCATGAGAAAACCGACATCGAGATCTTCCGCGAAATGGGCGAACTCGGCCTGCTCGGCCCGACGATTCCTGAGCAATACGGCGGGCCGGGCCTGAACTACGTGGCGTACGGCTTGATCGCACGCGAAGTGGAGCGTGTCGATTCGGGCTACCGGTCGATGATGTCGGTGCAGTCGTCGCTGGTCATGGTGCCGATCAACGAATTCGGCTCCGAAGCGCAAAAGCAGAAGTACCTGCCAAAGCTCGCCACCGGCGAATGGATCGGCTGCTTTGGCCTCACCGAACCGAACCACGGCTCCGATCCGGGCAGCATGGTGACGCGGGCCAAGAAGGTCGACGGTGGCTATTCGTTGTCCGGCTCCAAGATGTGGATCACCAATTCGCCGATCGCCGACGTGTTCGTCGTATGGGCGAAGCTCGAGGAAAACGGCAAGGACGCGATTCGCGGCTTCATTCTCGAGAAAGGCTGGAAGGGCTTGTCGGCGCCGACCATCCATAGCAAGGTGGGTCTGCGCGCGTCGATCACGGGCGAAATCGTGATGGACGAAGTGTTCGTACCGGAAGAAAACCGCTTCCCTGAAGTCAGCGGCTTGCGTGGTCCGTTCACGTGCCTGAACTCGGCACGCTACGGCATCGCGTGGGGCGCGCTCGGCGCGGCTGAATCGTGCTGGCACACCGCGCGACAATACGTGCTGGACCGCAAACAGTTTGGCCGGCCGCTCGCCGCGAACCAGTTGATCCAGAAGAAGCTCGCCGACATGCAAACCGAAATCACGCTTGGCCTGCAAGGCGTGCTGCGGCTCGGCCGCATGAAGGACGAAGGCACGGCGGCCGTCGAAATCACCTCGATCATGAAGCGCAATTCATGCGGCAAGGCGCTGGACATTGCACGACTCGCGCGTGACATGCTCGGCGGCAACGGCATATCGGACGAGTTCGGCATCGCGCGGCACCTGGTGAATCTGGAAGTGGTGAACACCTATGAAGGCACGCACGACATCCATGCGCTGATTCTGGGTCGCGCACAGACGGGAATCCAGGCGTTTTTCTGATCGGCTCGTTGCTTCGAGTGGCCGCTCACCACGCTCAATAAGAAAGGCCGGTTCATCAAAGATGAACCGGCCTTTCTTCGTTACAACGCCGCTATTGTATCCAACCGCGTGCTTCGTGGCGGATCAGCCGCTTACTTGTTCGGCTGCGGCGTCATGCGCAGATACGGGCGCAGCGCCTTGTAGCCCTTCGGGAATTTCTGTTTGATGACTTCTTCGTCCTTCAACGACGGCACGATCACCACGTCATCGCCCTGCTTCCAGTTGCCGGGCGTGGCGACCGAATAGTTATCCGTGAGCTGCAGCGAATCGATCACACGCAGCACTTCGTCGAAGTTGCGGCCCGTGCTGGCCGGGTACGTAATGATCAGACGCACCTTCTTCTTCGGATCGATCACAAACAGCGAGCGGACCGTGAGCGTTTCGTTTGCGTTCGGATGGATCATGTCGTAAAGCTCGGCAACCTTACGATCGCCATCCGCCAGAATCGGGAAACCGACGCTGGCTGCCTGCGTTTCGTTGATGTCCTTGATCCATTCCTTGTGCGACTCAGCACTGTCGACCGACAGAGCGATCGTCTTCACATTGCGCTTTTCGAATTCGTCCGCCAGCTTGGCCGTCAAGCCGAGCTCGGTCGTGCAGACCGGCGTGAAATCCGCAGGGTGCGAAAACAGCACGCCCCAGCTCTCACCCAGCCAATCGTGGAATTTGATTCGGCCGACACTCGATTCCTGTTCGAAGTCCGGTGCGATATCGCCAAGACGTAGACTCATGTGCATCTCCTTGTTGTGTTCGGATATTCCGTGCGAAGGCGCGCCGCCAGAGGGCGCTCGGGAAAACCACAGCATAAGGGAGTGACAGTACACAATGAACGAACATCGCGTCACTACTTTATGCGTTTTTGTAATTTTCGCCGATTTAGTGGAAACTTTGCGGGACAGATCAACTCCATCTTAAGCAAACTTTGCCTTCCGGTGTGTCGGGCAATGAAGGTTTATAGCTTTGCATCAACCAGGAACGGTTCATGCGTTCATTTGAACCAACCGAGCACCGCGCTCGCCAGCGGCCGTTTCTTTGGTTACGATTCACGCGTGGCCTGATACGAAGGGGAGCTGTCAATGTCGGAAGTCAACAAGGAGAGATTGATGTCGGATATCAAAACCGTCCTCGCGGACGCTGAAGATCTGCTGAAACAGGCCGCGAGCGCCACCGGCGAGCGCGCTTCGGAACTGCGCGAAACGGCGCTCACGCGTCTGAAGCAGGCTAAGGAAAAGGCGGCTGACGTGCAGGTCGTGGTGGTCGAGAAAGGCAAAAAGGCCGCCCGCGCTACAGACGACTACGTGCATGAGCATCCCTGGGCCTCCATCGGTATTGCCGCTGGCGCAGGCGTGCTGCTGGGCCTGTTGATCAACCGCAAGTAACACCGGTCCCGCGGCCGGACGGAGCGCGTCCGGTATATCAGCGAATCGGGTTGACCGGCGCACGCCTGGCCGGTCTGCTTCTTGGCGCGCTCGTTTCCGCGCGCCGGTTAGGCCATCACGCGCAACGCCGCCCTTAGCCATGACGATCGAATCACACTCGCAGCGCGGAGAACATAGTCCGCTGCGCCGTATCATCGGTTCCGTGTTTGCCATTCTGCAAACGCGGCTTGAACTGGTCGGCATCGAACTCGCCGAGGAAAAAGACCGCCTGCTGGGCGTGCTGTTTCTCGGGCTTGCGGCGATGATGCTGGCCACAATGGCCCTGATCGCGTTGACCGCGCTGGTTGCCATTGCGTTCTGGGACACCTACCGCTGGCAATCGTTGGCCGGTATCACTGCGGTTTACGCGATTGCCGGACTGGCGTGCGCACTGAAGGCGCGCAGCGGCCTGCGCAACGCACCGATGGTGTTCGAAGCCACCATCGCCGAGTTCGAAAAAGATCGCGACGTGTTCCGCAAACCCTGATGCGGGAAGGTTTGACGGGCACGCAGTGCCCGGCGCTTTGCATTACCCGCTTTGCGTCATCCGCTTTACAGCACCGTTTGCAGCTCAGTATTAACGCCCCACCTCCACTGCCGCCGACACGCCATGAGCCAAGCCCATTCCGATACCGCCTTCCGCAACAAGCGCCACCCCGCAAGGGATTTGAGCGCGCCGCACCTGCGAGCGTTGCGCAAGGAATTGCTGCTGGTGCGCGCGGATGTCGAACGCATGGAACTCGCCCAGGCGACCATCGAATTGCGGCAGGCCGTCACGCACTTCAGTTGGCTCAAGTTCATCGTGCCGGGCTTCGGTGGCCTGCGCGTGGGCCGCGGATCGAAGGCCAGCTTTCTGAATGTGGGAAGCGTTGGCGCACTGCTCAAGCAATATCCCTTCGTTAGTTCAATCGTTTCGCTGGTTCTGGCCAAGCCGCTGCGCGCAACGGTCGTAGCCGGTGCAAAACCTGTCCTCAAGTGGGGCACCGTCGCGCTCGCGGCGTGGGAAGGCTACCGAATCTGGAAACAGATGAAGAGCGAATCCGCCGCGTCTGCGCGACGCGAAGTGAACCCCGCTGATGACGGGGTCTAACACGGGCCTTGCCGCTCGCGTGTTTCCGCGAACTTCTCTCGGCCGCATTCTCTAGCTCGTATTCCAGCACTCACCGCTTGCTGGCGCCATACGGGTTGCGGCGCTTCGATTGCCTCGAAGCCCGGTTGCGTCAAGGGTGAACACACCGCAGGGGTCGTCTCGCATCGGGCCGGTTTCGGTTGGCGCGGCTTCCACGGAATAGCCACCGTTTGTATTGTCTGCCGGCAACACACGGAGCCGATAGACGGGCGTGCCGAATTGCGGCGCCTGATCCGCACCCGGCGGTAAAGCAACGGCGCTTTCGGTTGTCGCTCCCTCGACGAATTGAGCCGCTCGATGGAGTGCAGACGCCGCGTCGATCCGGTGGGTCCGGGCGACATGGCTCCGGTATGAAGGCACGGCAAACGCAACCAGAACCGCGCCTATTGCCAACACGATCATGAGTTCCAGTAGCGTGAATCCGTAGGTGTGCCGAATCGTCATAGGCCTTCCGTCAAAATGGCCGCGCGGCAACACGACGCCAATGCCGTTCGACTCGCTCACCTGTAATGACCAGTTCCAATTGCAGCCATACCTCTGACTCTTTGGTCCGGCCGAAACCACGCGCTGTCAGCAAATAAGCGTGAGCGTCGGCGCGCGTGGCCAGACGCCATGCCTCGATCAGACACTGCGGCGCGCGCAGCGACCCCGGCCATTGCGCAAACGGGGAGACGGCGTCAGCCTGAAAGGCTGCTTCGAGCTTCCATTGCGTCGGTTCTCCCGGTGCGGCGGGTGCGACAGCCAGCGGTTGGGTTGCGGAGGCTGCGATAACGTTGCGAGCGCATAGGGTCAACGCGGAATCTGCAGCATGAAATGCCTGCAAATAGTCGCGGACGTTGGTGGTCGCACGCGCCGCAGCCAGCGATGTTTCGAACCAAGCGGCCGAAGTGGTCAGCATCATCGCGGCGATCAGCAGGACAATTGGCAGAACGATGCCTCGACTGCGCGCGGGCGATGCTGTGGGTCGCCTCAGTTGGGTCGCCTCAGGTTGGGTCGCCTCATGTCGATACGACGTTTGATCATGACGAGTCCTCCGCGTGGTTGCGTATGGCGACTCGCCGCCAGAACGCCTGCCGCGGGCGCGTGTCTGCGCCGAGAGCGCTCACACCGTCGCAATCGACGTAGCGCATGCGTCGCCCTTGTGGCGCGCCTCGCACAAGCACGCAAAGATCGACGGCAGCGATACTCGCCCATTGATCGGCCGTCACAGCGGACGCATCGATCGCGCTCAGACCACCGGTGAGCCAGTAGCGCAACCTCACGCGTTCGACGCCCTCCACCAGCGGCTGCGCGGAACCTGCCTTGCCACTGCCTTCGCAATAGAGCTCCGGCTCGCCGGTCGACCCGCTGACCCGGGCGAAGTATCGATTGACGACCAAGACACCTTGGCCGCCGAGTGCCGGACTATTGTTCGTCACGGCCTGGCCGACGCAATCAGTCGATTGACCCGTTGCCGACGGCCAGGTCGAAACGTTGTCTGCCACGTAACGGACCGCCACGCCGTCAGAATGACTGGGCAACGTCTCACACCCAGGACTGTCGTCGGCGCCCGTCGGGCGGCCGCCCGAACATCCGAACAAAGGCGGCAACCTGGTGAATGGCACGGCGTCCGCAGGCACGAAGCCAGCCATTTGAAGTTGCTGGCCAATCAGCGTCAGCGCGGTCAAGCCGGCGTCGCGCACGCGCATTGCATCGCCCGCTTTCTCGAATGCGGTCCGCTGCGTTGTATATAGCGATGCCGCGCCGGCGGTCACCAACAGGCCAAGCGCCATGGCGATCACAAGCTCAACGAGCGTATGGCCTTGCGCAATATGTGAGCGCGGCGTCATTTCGCAAACGCCAGTGCGACGCATGAGGACGCTGCGGGAACATCCAGACCACCACAAGACTCAGGCTTGTCGATCAAATCTTCGCCACGCGGCATATTGCGCAGCGCCGCCCACGTGACACGCGCAGCAGATACACCGCCGCTTTGCCCGACCGAGGCTTCGCCATGCGGCAAAAGTGTCGCCGCACGCGCGCTCCATTGCCCGATCGTGGATTCGCCCGCAGCCGGCGAATACATCGCTTCGGCCACCGAATCGGCGATCCAGGCAGCGTGCTCGCGCATGGCCATCGCGCGCGCCTCTCGAGCAGTCCACAGCTGGCCGGCAATCAACCCAAGTGCCGTCACGGCCATGAGCGCCACGGCCAGCATGACCTCGATCAGCGAACTGCCTCTTCGCTTTGTTGCCTGGAGGCGCGACCACGGTCTCAACGAATAGCACCTCATGATGTCGCTCCGCACGCGCCCTCTACGATCCGCGCGCGGCCGCCCGCCGCAATGCGAATGCAACGTCGCCATTTGTCGCCCTGAGTCGCCTTCGACGGAATACGCGGCGCGATATCGAAACTTCGGAAGGTACCGATCAACTGCCCGGCCGGCGGCGTAAACGTGAGATTCGTCTGCACGCCAGTGATGCTGACTGCCGCGAGCAACGGTTGAGCTCGCAGCAAAGTAAGCGTGCCACCGCGCTCAGCCAGTACGGCCCAGCCGCATGACCAGTCGGTAACGCCATCCCCGCACGGCTGCCCTGCGGCGAGACAATGCCGCGCGGCGTCGATTCGGCATACCGTCACGCGCGCGCCGCGACGCAACGCTTCGCTGCGCGCATAGGCAAGCGTTGCGGCAAGCGCTTTCGCGCGGGCATCGACCTGATCCCGAACGTGCCAGACGACGAACGATGGCGTCGCCATCACCGCGACGACGACCAGAAGCGTGATAACGGCTAGCGTTTCGACAAGCGTAAAACCACGGCGAGGCCGTGCACAGTCTGCATGGCATTTCATCTGCATCCCTGATCGTTTCAAAGAATGCAGCCAATCTAGCGACTCGAAACGGATTCAACAATCGGCCGAATGGCCAGGTGGCGCTCAGGCGGTATTGCGCTCAAAAATGGACGCGTGACGAACCTTAACGGGAGCAGACATGCTGATGCGCGAACCAACGCGGCTGAGAACAGAGACTCGCACCCATCTCCGGGTGCAAACGCAATCAGCGTTTGCGGGCCGGCTTGGGAGGGGAAGAAGCGCGACGAAATTCTTCGATGACATCTTCGAATTCGGAGACATCTTCAAAGCGCCGGTAGACAGACGCAAAGCGCACATAGGCAATCGTATCGAGCGCGCGCAATTCATTCATTACGAGCTCGCCGAGGCGCTCGCTGCGCACCTCGCGCTCGCCGCTGCCGAGCAATTGATACTCAATGCGGGCGACTGCCGCGTCGATCGCGTCCGCTGCCACCGGCCGCTTGCGCAGCGCCAGTTGCATGCTCGCAACGATCTTGCGGCGATCGAATTCCGTGCGGCTGCCATCCTTCTTGACAACCGACGGCAACGCCAGCTCGACCCGCTCATACGTCGTGAAACGCTTGTCGCAGGCCGGGCAGCGGCGGCGCCGGCGAATTGTCGCGCCGTCTTCGGATACGCGCGAATCCACAACCTGCGTATCGGCGTGACGGCAGAAGGGGCAGTGCATGGCGGCTTAGCGGTAAACCGGGAAGCGCTGGGTCAACTCGGAGACCTGTGCGCGCACGCGTTCGATCGTAGCTGCATCTTCCGGGTTATCCAGCACGTCGGCGATCAGGTTACCCACCTGCTCCGCTTCCTTGACGCCGAAACCGCGTGTGGTCATGGCCGGCGAGCCGAGACGCACGCCGCTCGTCACGAACGGCTTTTCCGGATCGTTCGGAATCGCGTTCTTGTTGACAGTGATATGCGCCGCGCCGAGCGCCGCTTCCGCTGCCTTGCCGGTGATCTTCTTCGCGCGCAGGTCGACCAGCATCACGTGGCTTTCGGTACGGCCCGAGACGATGCGCAGACCACGCTTGACCAGCGTTTCAGCCAGCACGCGCGCGTTTTCAACGACTTGCTGCTGATAGGTCTTGAATTCCGGCGACAACGCCTCCTTGAACGCCACCGCCTTGCCGGCGATCACGTGCATCAGCGGACCACCCTGAATGCCCGGGAAGATTGCCGAGTTGATCTGCTTTTCGAACTCGGCCTTCATCAGGATCACGCCGCCGCGCGGGCCGCGCAGGCTCTTGTGCGTGGTGGTGGTGACGAAATCCGCGTGCGGCACCGGGTTCGGGTAGACGCCCGCGGCGATCAGGCCGGCGTAGTGCGCCATGTCGACCATGAAATACGCGCCGACCGATTTGGCGATCTTCGACAGACGCTCGAAGTCGATACGCAGCGCGAATGCCGACGCGCCCGGCTACGATCAGCTTAGGCTTGTGTTCCTGGGCCAGCTTTTCAGCGGCGTCGTAGTCGATGTCTTCAGCTTCGTTCAGGCCGTAGCTCACGACGTTGAACCACTTGCCGGACATGTTGACCGGCGAGCCGTGCGTGAGGTGGCCGCCGTGCGCGAGGCTCATGCCCATGATCGTGTCGCCCGGCTTGAGCATGGCGAAGAACACGCCCTGATTGGCCTGCGAACCGGAGTTCGGCTGCACGTTGGCAGCTTCGGCGCCGAACAGTTGCTTCACGCGGTCGATCGCCAGTTGCTCGGCGACGTCGACGAATTCGCAACCGCCGTAGTAGCGCTTGCCCGGATAGCCTTCCGCGTACTTGTTGGTGAGTTGCGAGCCTTGCGCAGCCATCACGGCCGGGCTCGTATAATTTTCCGACGCGATCAGTTCGATGTGCTCTTCCTGACGGCGGTTTTCCTGCTCGATGATCTTCCAGAGTTCAGGATCGACGTTGGCGATGGTGCTTTGGGCTCTGTCAAACATACGGATTCCGTTGAGTGTGTACAGGTTAACCGGATCGTGCGCCGATTCTTGCGTAGAGGGTACGCAGCGCTGCTGGCGACTGGGCCAGCCCTGACGTGGCGGATGGAGAAACGCCGCACACGCGAGGCAGGACAGCCACCGTCAGCGCAAATGAATGCACGCGGATCACGGCTGCCCAGGCGAACGGCAAAACGGCACCCTGCGCTTCACGGTGGGTTGTTCCACCTTGAATCCGATTGCTTGAACCGGTTCTATCGCCAGTCACGCAGGGGTGAGCGCGTTAGTTTATTGGAAGAGGATCGAATAGGCAACCGGCTTCCTGCCGCCCCGGAGGCCGCTGGCGACGCCCGTGCTGGCGTGGCGACGCACGGTCTGCAAACATCCGACAAAACCCCGCTCCGAACGATCGCCCGGCCCGTGCCGCTGCCGCCCGTACGGCTGGTTCATCCTTGCCGCAGCGCGGCATTGCAAGTAGGCTTGGGGCCTTTCTCTTTTACTGACCAGGGAACTGCAATGATCGTGTTCGTCACCGGGGCGTCCGCAGGGTTCGGCGCCGCTATCGCTCGCGCTTTCGTCAAGGGCGGCCACCGCGTCGTCGCCACCGCACGCCGCAAGGACCGCCTGCAGGCGCTCGCCGACGAACTCGGTGAGGCACTTCTGCCGTATGAGCTCGACGTGCGCGACCGCGCCGCCGTCGAAGCGGTACCGGCTGGGCTGCCGGCCGATTTCGCGGCAATCGACGTGCTCGTCAACAACGCCGGCCTGGCACTCGGTGTGGAACCGGCGCAAAAGGCGAGCCTCGACGAATGGAACACCATGATCGAAACCAACTGCACGGGCCTCGTGCAAGTTACGCACGCGCTCCTGCCCGGCATGGTGGAACGTAATCGCGGGCATATTTTCAATCTTGGCTCGGCGGCCGGCCGCTGGCCGTATGCGGGCGGCAACGTTTATGGCGCGACCAAGGCATTCGTGCGCCAGTTCAGCCTGAACCTGCGTTCCGATCTGGCCGGCACGGCGCTGCGCGTCACCGACATCGAACCGGGACTATGCGGCGGCACCGAATTCTCAAACGTGCGCTTTCGCGGGAACGACGATAAAGCAGCCAAAATGTACGAGAACGTACAACCGCTAACGGCCGAAGATATCGCCGACTCGATCTACTGGATCGCCACTCGGCCGGCCCACGTCAACATCAACACGATCGAACTGATGCCGATAGCTCAAACGTTCTCCGCTTTGGCGGTCCATCGCGGCTGAAACTGGCGCTCACGCCCGCCAGGCGGGGCGCACATCTTGAAACAGACCTATGGGTGTGCGTTCCGGTAAAATGCGCCGCATGAATATGTCGACCAGCCAGCCCGGCACGGAAATCGGCTTCACGTGGTCCATCCGCGTGTACTACGAAGATACCGACGCCGGCGGCATCGTGTTTTACGCGAACTACCTGAAGTTTTTTGAACGTGCCCGCACCGAATGGCTGCGTGCGTGTGGCGTCGACCAGAACCGGCTTGCGGCACGAAATGGGCGCACTGTTCATCGTGCGCAGCACCGCGGTCGACTATCGGGCCCCGGCCCGGCTCGACGACGTCGTCAAGATCGTAAGCCGGATCGAACGACTCGGCCGTGCGTCGGTCGATTTCGCGCAGGAAGCGTGGTGTGGCGGCACGCTGCTTGCTACCGGTTCCATCCGGGTCGGCTGCGTCGAGCGCGCCGCGCTGCGGCCTACAGCGATTCCTCCGCCCGTGCTTGCCGCCTTGCGGCGCGGGCCGGACTCAAACGATGGCGGCATGTCAACGAACAACGTCTGAACCCCGTTGTTACGGGGCCAGTGAACTCGTATCGATCAAGCAACACAAAGCATGGTTCGGCTTGCTTCGTCGCCGATGCTTCCGTTTTGCTCACGGCAAGCTTCGAGTGACCTTGCAGCCGGACGCCCCCTTCCGGGACGTTAAAACGAACCTTTATGAACACTACACAAGATCTGTCGATCGTTTCTCTCGTACTCAATGCGAGCCTGCTGGCGCAGGCAGTCATGGCGCTGTTGCTGCTGTTGTCGCTGTTGTCGTGGACTTTCATCTTTCGCAAGTGGTTTGCGATCCGCCGGGCGCGCGCGCAAACTGAACGCTTCGAACGCGATTTCTGGTCGGGTGGCGACCTGCAGGCGCTCTATCAGAGCGCCGCGAACAACCGCCATACGATCGGCGCGCTCGAACGGATTTTCGAGTCCGGCATGCGCGAATTCCTGAAGGGCAAGGAAAAGCGCCTGAACGACTCGGGCGCCATTCTCGACGGCGCACGCCGCGCCATGCGCGCCGCGTTCCAGCGGGAAATGGACGTGCTCGAAGCGAATCTCGCGTTTCTCGCTTCGGTCGGCTCGGTCAGTCCGTATATCGGTCTGTTCGGTACGGTGTGGGGGATCATGAATGCGTTCCGCGGCCTCGCCAACGTGCAGCAGGCCACGCTTGCGAACGTCGCGCCTGGCATCGCCGAAGCGCTGACCGCTACCGCCATCGGCCTGTTCGCCGCGATTCCGGCCGTGGTTGCCTACAACCGCTACGCGCACGACATCGACCGTCTGGCGATCCGCTTCGAGACTTTCATCGAAGAGTTCTCGAACATCCTGCAGCGCCAGGCACAGTAAGGAGTCCACGATGGCAGGCTCTCGTTCCTCCAGCATGCGCGGCGGCCGTTCGCGCCGCGCGATGGCCGACATCAACGTCGTGCCGTACATCGACGTGATGCTCGTGCTGCTCGTGATCTTCATGGTCACCGCGCCGCTGGTCGCCCCGTCGATCGTCAATCTGCCGACCGTCGGCGGCGCCGCGCCGCAGCAGCAAACTCCGCCCGTGATCGTGAACATTCGCGCGGACGGCAACATGAGCGTCAAATACAAGGACGACGCCGGTGCGCAGCAGCAGGAAAACATGACGAAGGCCGATCTGAACGGCTTCATCGCCGACCGTGCGCAGTCTCACCCTGACCAGCCGGTCGTGATTGCCGCCGACAAGACCGTGAAATACGAAGTCGTGATGAACGTGATGTCCGAGCTGAAAGCCCGCGGCGTCAAGCGCGTTGGATTGCTCGTCAAATCGCAATGATCCGCAAGAACTCCGAATACCCGCTACAGCCTCCGCGTGAACGCGGCACCTGGCGAGCTTTTTTGTTCGCTCTGGTGATGCACGCGCTGCTCGGGTTCTTCCTGTACCACGGCATTCAGTGGCAAAACAGCACGCCCGAGGGCGCGGAAGCCGAACTGTGGACTGAAGTGCCCGACACCGCCATCCCGCGTCCGCCACCGCCGCCGCCCATTCCGGTGGCACCTGCCGCGCCGCTGCCCGACGAGCAGGCCGACATCGCGTTGCAGGAAAAGAAACGCCAGCAGCAGGAAGCCGCTCGTCAGGCGCAACTGGCTGAGCAGCAGCGTCAACAGAAACTGCAGGCTCAGCAGGAAGCCGAGGCGAAACGTCAGCAACAACTGGCAGCCGATCAGGCGGCGCAGCTCGCCGCGCAAAAAGCCGCGGCGGCCAAGCAGAAGCAGCAACAACAGCAGCAGGCCGACAAGCTGAAACAGCAGCAACTGGCCGAGCAACAGAAGCAGCAGCAGTTGAAGGAACAACAGCAGGAAGAGCAGCAGAAGCAGGCGCAGGCTGACGCGCAGAAGAAGGCCGACGCGCAGAAGGCCGCGAAGGCCAAGGCGCAGGCCGATGCTGCCGCGCAAGCGAAAAAGCTGGATACGGAACGCCGTGCGCGGCTCGCACAGATGCAAGGCCTCGCGGCCGGCGGCACGGGCTCGACCAGCGATGGACTCGGCAAGAGCGGCACGGGCAGCGGCTCGGGTGGTACGGCGGCATCGCCGGGCTACTCGGACAAGGTGCGGCGCGCGGTGCGTCCGAATATTTCGTGGGGCGGCGAAACGAGCGGCCTGGAGACGGTGGTCTCAGTGCGTTGCTCGCCGACGGGCACCTTGCTTGGCGCAACGATTTCGCGCAGCAGCGGCAACGCGGCGTGGGACGATGCGGCACTGCGGGCTGTCCAGCGTACCGATCCGATGCCTCAGGACATCAATGGCAAGACACCGACCAGCTTCCTGATTACGCTGCGCCCGGCCGGTTGAGATCAGTAGTTTGACAGTCAGTTGACAGCAGACGCAGCGCCCCGCCCCGCGTGGCGCGCCCGGGAACGAATCATAAGTTTGCGGGTCTGTCTGCTGTCGTGAAGTGTTAGTAAAACCGTTTTTGGGGAATCCATACAGCATGAGTTTGATGACCAAGCTAGGCCTGCGGACACTTGTAGCGTCGTGCCTGATCGCCGTTGGCGGTGCCGCCCACGCACAACTCAACGTCCTCGTGACAGGCGTCGGGTCCACCCAGTTTCCGATCGCAACGGCGAATTTCGCCAACGAGGCGAATTCCCCGCAGCAGGTCAGCACGATCGTGCGTCAGGATCTGCAGCGCAGCGGCAAGTTCACCAATATCGATGCGGGCAGCACGCCGATTTCCGAAACGGATTCCGTCGACCTCGGTAGCTGGAAGGCCAAGGGTGCCAACGCGTTCGTGTCGGGCAGCGTGAACCGCCTGCCGAACGGCCAGTACGAAGTGCGCTTCAAGCTGTACGACACCGTCAAGGGTGAAAGCCTCGGCGGCCTCGTGCTGGTGAGCCCGGAAAGCGGCTTGCGCATGAGCGCGCACAAGGTGGCGGACTACATTTACGCAAAGCTGATGGGTGGCCGCGGCGTGTTCGCCACGCGCCTGTCGTACGTCATCAAGACGGGCGGGCGCTACCAGTTGCAGATTTCCGATTCGGATGGCCAGGACGCGCACATCGCGCTGTCGAGCCCCGAGCCGATCATCTCGCCGGCATGGTCGCCTGACGGCACCAAGGTCGCCTACGTTTCGTTCGAAAAGAAGAAGCCGATCGTCTATATCCACGATCTGCCTACGGGCCGCCGTGTGGTCGTGTCGGACCAGAAAGGCAACAACAGTGCGCCGGCGTGGTCGCCGGATGGACGCACGCTCGCCGTCGCGCTTTCGCGCACGGGCAACACGCAGATTTTCGCCGTCAATGCGGACGGCAGCGGCCTGCGCCGACTCACGCAAGGCAGTTCGATCGATACCGAACCGACCTTCTCTCCTGATGGCCAGTCGATCTATTTCACCAGCGACCGTGGCGGTCAACCGCAGATCTACAAGATGTCGGCCCAGGGCGAGAATGCCGGCGCCGCGCAGCGCGTGACCTTCACGGGCAGCTACAACACCAGCCCGCGCGTGAGCCCGGACGGCAAGCAGCTCGCCTATATCTCGCGCGTCGGCGGCGGGTTCAAGCTGTATATCCAGGACCTGCAGGGCAATACGGCCACGGGCCTGACGGACACCACACATGACGAATCGCCGAGCTTCGCGGCGAACGGTCAGTACATTCTTTACGCCACAGAGGTGAACGGCCGTGGCGTGTTGGCCGCAGTATCGACCGATGGTCGCACTCGGCAGGTCCTGTCCGTTCAGGGCGGCAGCGTACGCGAGCCGTCCTGGGGCCCGTTTATGCAATAACGTTGATGCAACAACACAAGGAGAGTAACAAAATGATGTCCAAACTTCGCTTCGCTTTTGCCGTATTGATGCTGGGTGCGCTGGCCGCATGTCACTCGGGCGTCAAGCTCGACGAAAACGCCAACAAGGGTGGTACCGTTTCGACGCAACCGAACCCGAACGATGTCGCACAGGTCAATGTCGATCCGCTGAACGATCCGAACAGCCCGCTCGCCAAGCGCAGCATCTACTTCGACTTCGACAGCTACTCGGTCAAGGACGACTACCAATCGCTGCTGCAACAACACGCGCAATACCTGAAGAGCCATCCGCAACGCCACGTCCTGATCCAGGGCAACACCGACGAACGCGGCACCAGCGAGTACAACCTGGCACTCGGCCAGAAGCGTGCTGAAGCTGTGCGCCGTTCGCTGTCGCTGATGGGCGTGACGGACTCGCAAATGGAAGCCGTGAGCCTCGGCAAGGAAAAGCCGCAAGCTACCGGTCATGATGAATCGTCGTGGGCACAAAACCGCCGCGCCGACCTCGTGTACCAACAGTAAGTAACGGGTGATGAGCCGAATGACGCATCGTTTCTCCTGGCTGCGGTTCGCCGCAGCGGCCTGCATTGCAGGCACGGCCTTCGCGGCTGTGCCCGCGCACGCGGGCATCTTCGACGACGATCAGGCCCGCCAGGCTATTCTCGATCTGCGTTCGAAGACCGATAGCCTGTCGAGTCAATTGTCGGCCGCGCAGCGCACGATCCTCGATCAGTCCAACCGTCTCGACCAGATGAATCAGCAGGTCGCAACGTTGCGTGGACAGAACGAAGATATGGCCAATCAGCTCGCCACGCTGCAAAAGCAGCAGAAGGACTACTACACTGATCTGGACACGCGACTCAAGAAGTTCGAGCCGCAGCAACAGACGGTGGACGGCGTCCAGGGCGAGGTACAGCCGGGTGAGACCGAATCGTTCAATGCGGCTTCGCAGCAGTTCCGCAACGGCGACTTCAAGAATGCGGCGGCGTCGTTCCGCACCTTCATCTCCAAGTTCCCGAACAGCCCTTATCAGCCAACCGCGCAGTACTGGCTCGGCAACGCGCTCTATGCACTGCGCGACTACAAGGGTTCGACGGCGACCTGGCAAGGTGTGGTGAAGAATTACCCGCAGCATCCGCGCGCGCCGGAAGCACTGCTGGCGATTGCAAACAATCAGCTCGAGCAAGGTCAGAAGGCCGCGGCCAAGAAGACGCTGGAGCAGATCGTCGCGCAGTATGGCGGCTCGGACGTCGCGCAGTCGGCTCAGAGCAAGCTGTCGCAGATCAAATAGTTGTATGGGGTCTAGCAGTTGGCGGTAACGCGCAGTGTTCGATTTATGAGTCACGCGCGCCTCTCGCTGAAAAGCCCGGAGTAGCGATACGCCGGGCTTTTCACTATCTGGAGCGCCGACACCCTGCGTGTCAGCCATGACTTGACAGCCCCCGTGGGCTATCGCTATAATCTCGCTTCTCTTTTGGGTCGTTAGCTCAGCTGGTAGAGCAGCGGACTTTTAATCCGTTGGTCACAGGTTCGAATCCCGTACGGCCTACCAAAAGATTCAAGGGCTTGCACGCGTCAGCGTCGCAAGCCCTTTTCTTTTGGGGCGCGCCTTCATGCAGCCTCCCTCGCGTCCGCCCTCACTCCTACCGCGAACCGCTCAACATCCCGCACGACCACCTCCAATCGTTATTGCACGACAGTCCAGTCGCAAATTCATGCGCGCAGTTTCGACGACCAAGTTGAAAACCCACAGCGCGAACGGCAATCACGCACACCATACCCGAGCCTTCCCTACATCACCGCTCACCGACACGGACAGATACAACGGACTCCGAACATTAATATTTATTGAGACGTAAGCACGTGCAATGATCGGCGCCGGTTCAGCGAACCACCCTGCAGCCCTGCGTGAGCAAACGCTTGGGCAACACCGCAGTCCCCTGCGCTTTCATTCCGTCAACATGACCAATTTTCTGTTCGATCTCGTCTCGAACCTCGCTTTGCTGGCTGTCGTGCTGATCGTGTGTCATCTGTGCAACCGGCTCATACCGGGCGCCTCGATCAACGGCGGGCACGTTTTCGTCGCGCTGGCACTGGCCGCGTTACTGTTCGATGCCGCATTGACCTTCCTGGTATTCGCCGATGCGCAAGTTCGCTACGGTCAGTTCAGCACGCCGGCGCTGTTCTTCGAACGCGCCGGCGCGTATGGGCTTGCGGCCATCGCCGCTGTGGTGTGGCAGTACATGGCACGCCGCGCGCGCCGCACCAAGGTCAAGGCCAGCGACACGGTGGTCATCCGAACTTCGCCGTACTCCGAATCACATCTGCCAATGTGAGCCGCCGCGGCGCCACGACAAACTTCTTTGGTCACAAATTCGCGACATGAGAACGTACTAGAGAGTCGTCTACGGCAGGCCGATCTTTCGACAAAGGCGCGCTCACTCCGACACACACTCGCCACGCAATCCGCATAGGAACAGGAACGGACCTTGCGTATGCGCGCGCCGTCGGCTATAACTTTCGAACACCGAGTGTTACCGTTTGCGCCCGTCGCCGGGCATTTGCCGCTGTATTGCACCACCGCTGTTCAATCAGTCGAAGGCAACTTAACCAACGCAACGAGGAACATCTTGGATCTCGAAACCGTACGCGTCTTCATCATGACCCGAGGCATCGACCTCGGCACCAAGGTACTCGGCGCGATCGTATTGTGGATCGTCGGTCGCTGGGTCATCGGCCTGATTACCGGCTTGCTTCGCAAACTGCTCTCGAAAAATGGCCGCGTCGACCCAACACTGGCTCATTATCTCGGCTCGATTCTCGGCGCTCTGCTGAACCTGCTGCTGATCCTCGCGATCCTGCAGGTGTTCGGTGTGCAGACGACCTCGTTCGCCGCGCTGCTCGCCGGCCTCGGCCTTGCCATCGGCACTGCCTGGGGCGGCTTGCTCGCCCACTTTGCGGCGGGCATCTTCATGCAGGTGCTGCGTCCGTTCAAGGTGGGGGATTTTGTCACCGCGGGCGGGGTCACGGGCACGGTCTCGGAACTGGGTCTGTTCGGCACGACTATCGTGACACCGGACAACGTAACGACCATCATCGGCAACAACAAGATCTTCTCCGACACCATCTCGAACTACAGCGTACTGCCAGTGCGGCGCGTCGAGTTGACTGCGAAGATCGCGAACGGCGTCGATCCGACTGACGCGATGAACCGACTGAAAGCTGCGGTCACCCAGATTCCGAACGTGGCCGAAAGTCCGGCGCCGGATATCGAAGTGCTGAGTTTTACGCCGGAAGGACCGTTGTTGTGCGTACGGCCTTACACGCATACCGACCATTACTGGCAGGTCTATTTCGACACCAATCGCGCGATCATCCAGACCTTCAAGGACGCTGGCTACCCGACGCCGGAAACGCCGCTCGCACCGCGCGTCGTCCAATAGGCGCGACTGAGGAAGGCGTTTTCGCCAGGTCACTGGTCCGGCTGCCAGAATCAAAGCTTGAATAAAAAAACGGCGTCGCGAGATTCGCGACGCCGTTTTCTATTCAGGCTACAAACTACAGGCTATGTCAATCGTCAACGGCCACTCGCTCGGGATGCATTCTTGCGCGTCACTTTCCACAGCGCACCGAGCAGAACCGGCACCACTGCCGCGCCGATACCCACCAGCACGATCACATTCAGATACTGACGAATGAACGGAATGTTGCCGAAGAAATAACCGAGCAACACCAGTAGCAACACCCACAACAACGCGCCGAGAATGTTGAAAAGTTGAAACCGGCTGACTGTCATCTCCGAGGCGCCGGCAACGAAAGGTGCGAAAGTTCGCACTACGGGAATGAAGCGCGCCAGCACGATGGTCTTGCCGCCATGCTTCTCGTAAAAGTTGTGCGTCTTCTGCAGCGCGGTGCGGTCGAGAAAGCGCTCAAGAAACGGAATGTGCGAATTGAACACCCGCGGCCCGATAGCCCGCCCGATCATGTAGTTGACCGTATTGCCCGCCACCGCCGCGACGAGCAGCAGCACGATCAGCAACCCGATATTCATTTCACCGGTCGCGCAAAACGCGCCGCCGATGAACAGCAGCGAATCGCCCGGCAGAAAGGGCAGTATGACCAGCCCGGTTTCGCAGAACACGATCAGGAACAGCACCGCGTAGACCCAGGCGCCGTACTCGTGGATGAAGACTCCCAGAAACTTGTCGATGTGCAGGACAAGGTTAGCGAACTGTAGCAGCGTGTCCAAAAAAACGTCCTTTATTAAACGAATGCGAGCGTAAGGAGAATGGCCGCGTCTGCGGACCTGCGAGGAACGAGCGGCAAGCGCACGCTCGCCGCCGGAAATTGACCGCGCCATGATACCGAAAGTGCCCGCACGCGAAGAAAAATCTGCGCGGCGTGCGGCCGCGGATGGGGTTTTTAGCGTCACGCGGGCCATGCGCGCTGAATCGCTATAATTTCGCCATGTCCGAATTCTCCGAAACGCCTGCCGACACCGCCGCTGCGGACGCACTTTCCGCCGCAGCGCCCGCCCCACGTCCGTTGCGGGCGATCCAGCCCCTTCCCGATCAGTTGATCAGCCAGATCGCCGCCGGCGAGGTGGTCGAGCGGCCGGCCTCGGTGGTCAAGGAATTGCTGGAAAACGCGCTCGACGCGGGCGCGCAGACGCTGCGCATCATGCTCGACGAGGGCGGCGTCAAACGCATTTCGATCACCGACGACGGCTGCGGCATCCCCGAAAACGAACTGGCGCTCGCGCTGATGCGTCATGCGACCAGCAAGATCCGCTCGCTCGCCGAGCTGGAAGCCGTTGCCACGCTCGGGTTCCGCGGCGAGGCGCTGGCGTCGATTGCGTCAGTTGCCGAGATGACCATCACGAGCCGCATCGCCGATGCGCCGCACGCCGTGCGCGTCGACGCGCAAACCGGCGTGCTGAGCCCCGCGGCGGGCACCCAGGGCACGACGATCGAGGTCCGCGAGCTGTACTTCAACACACCCGCACGCCGTAAATTTCTGAAAAGCGAGCAAACCGAGCTCGGCCATTGCCTCGAACAGATTCGCCGTGCTGCATTGGCGCGGCCGGACGTGGCGATTTCGGTGCTGCACAACGGTAAGGCCGTCGAACACTGGAACGCGAGCGAGCCGCCTGTGCGGGTCGCGAAAATTCTCGGCGAGACTTTTGCGACCGCCCACCTGCCACTCGACGAATCCGCCGGACCGCTGGCGGTATATGGCTGCGCCGGCCTGCCGACCGCGAGCCGCGGGCGCGCCGACCAGCAGTATTTCTTCGTCAACGGCCGTTTCGTGCGCGACAAGCTGCTCACGCACGCCGTGCGTGCCGCGTACGAAGACGTGCTGCACGGCGAGCGCTATCCGTCCTATGTACTGTTTCTCGATCTGCCGCCTGAAGCGGTGGACGTGAACGTGCATCCGTCGAAGATCGAAGTGCGGTTTCGCGATTCGCGCTCGATTCACCAGTTCGTCTTTCACGCCGTGCAGCGCGCGCTGGCGCGGCATGCGGGCGCATCGCCGGAAACCACCGCCGGCGGGCATGCGGCGCATCTGGAAGCCTCCCCGGGCGGCCCGGCTTCGTTTGGTGCGATGCCGCCTCGCGATGCGAGTGCCGGCGCTGCTGGCTTCAGCACGAGCGCGGGAACAAGCAGCGGCCTTGGCGGCGGTTTCGGCTCGTCACAGGCAGGCAATACGTGGATGCGCCAGGCGCGCATGACGCAGGGCACGCTGCCGGTGGCGCAGCCGCTCGCGTTTTACGACGCGCTCTTCGGTCGGCGCGATACCAATGCCGGCACTGTCGCAGGCGCAACACTTTTCGAAGCACGCGACTCGGCCGCCGAAACGCCTGCGCAGTACAACACGTCCGCGCCGCATGCATCGCCTGCTTTCAACGCTACCGACGAGCAGCCGCTCGGTTTCGCGCTCGGTCAGATTCATGGCATCTACGTGCTTGCGCAGAATGCGCACGGACTGGTGATCGTCGATATGCATGCCGCGCACGAGCGCATCCTTTATGAGCAGTTCAAGAATGCGCTGGCCGATCGCACGATTGCCGTACAGCCTCTGCTGATTCCGCAGACGATGCAGGCCGATCCGATCGAAATCGGCACGGTGGAGGAAGAGCGCGACACGCTCGACGCGCTCGGTTTCGACCTCGCCGCGCTATCGCCAACCACGCTTGCAATTCGCGCCGTCCCTGCACTACTGAAAGATGCCGATCTGCAGGCGCTGGCGCGCGCGGTCCTCTCCGACTTGCATGCGTTCGGCGGCTCGCGGGTTCTGACTGAACGTCAGCACGAACTGCTCGGCACGCTTGCGTGCCATCACGCGGTGCGGGCAAACCGGCGCCTGACGCTCGACGAGATGAACGCGCTGCTGCGCCAGATGGAGGCGACGGAGCGCGCCGACCAATGCAATCATGGGCGCCCGACGTGGTATCAGTTGACGCTATCCGATCTCGACCGGCTGTTCATGCGTGGGCAGTGACGTGCGTTTGAACCTGCTATTTACGCCCGGGACGTCTCGCCGATGACGTCGAACGTTCCTATGCCCGTTCCTTGCCTGCTCGGCCCGACCGCATCAGGCAAGACTGCTGCTGCGCTGGCGTTGGCGGCACGGCGTCCGGTGGAAATCATCAGTGTCGATTCGGCGCTGGTTTATCGCGAGATGGACATCGGCACCGCCAAGCCGACGGCCGAAGAACGCGCGCTCGCGCCGCATCATCTGATCGACATCGTCGATCCTGCCGACGCGTATTCGGCGGCGGAGTTTCGCACCGATGCATTGCGACTGATCGGCGAAATCAGCGCTCGCGGGCGGCTGCCGTTGCTGGTCGGCGGCACCATGCTGTACTACAAGGCGCTTACGCAGGGTCTGAACGACTTGCCCGCCGCCGATTCTGACGTGCGCGCCACACTAGATGCCGAGGCCGCTCGCGACGGCTGGCCGGCCATGCACGCGCGGCTTGCTGCGGTTGATCCTGTGACCGCTGCGCGGTTGGCGCCGAACGATTCGCAGCGAATCCAGCGGGCGCTCGAGGTTTTCATGCTGAGTGGGCAGGCGATGTCGGCGTTACTGGCCGCGCCGGCTCGAATGGACGATGCTGCACTGGCTTGGCGATTCGTACCGATCGCGCTGGAGCCATCTGATCGGAGCGTGCTGCATGCCCGCATCGAGAAGCGGTTTGATGCGATGCTGGCTGACGGCTTCGTCGAAGAGGTGGTGGAGTTGCGCGAGCGCGGGGATTTGCTGCCAGAGATGCCGTCGATGCGGTGCGTCGGGTACCGGCAGGTTTGGGAATATCTCGATGGGGTGGTCGATTACTCGACCATGAGGGATAAGGGGGTTTTTGCCACCCGGCAATTGTGCAAGCGGCAACTCACCTGGCTGCGGAGTATGCCCGAGAGGATTGTGGTTGATTGCTGTGATTCGGGCGCTAGCGCGCGGGTTGTTGAGTTTGTTTGTGGGTTGGGGGCTTGATTTGGGGGTTTTTTGCCTTTCCTGTTGGGCTTTGTCTGTTTGCCTACGGCGTTGGACTTTTCTTGTTTTCTTATTGGTCTATTAGCGTTCGCCCCTGTGCGGGGCGGCACTCACTTTCTTTGCCGCAGGAATGTCTCCAGTCTGTACACCGCCGCAAAGAAAGTAAGCAAAGAAGGCGGGCTCACACCGCCAACTCCTGAGAAACAATCAGGATAACGTCGGTTTTCAGGCCGTTGGCGCAGCCGGAGTGATCTGGAAACCGAGGGCGTTGGCGCGGCGCCTGAGGGCGTCAATGCTGCGCTGACGCTGCAGCTCTTCATAGTGCTGCTGGCCCTGGTCGACGAAGGCTTCGCCACGCGTGAGCATGAAGTACACCATGCGGGCGAGCTTATGGGCGACCGCGGTATTCGCACGCGGCTTGTCCATGCGTGAGCAGAGCCGGCGGTAGAACGCGCCGAGCGCCGAGTCATTACGCGAGAGGCTCATGGCCGCCAGCTTGAGCGCCTGGCGCACCCGGTTGGTGGAACGCCGGGTGCGGGCGCTGAGCACCTTGCCGCCACTGACCTTGGTGCCCGGACACAGTCCCAGCCACGAACAGAAGTGCTTGACGTTGGCAAAGCGGCTCAGGTCCGGGCCGATCTCCGAGAGTATCGTCATTACCGTGGTGACCGCCAGACCGTTGATGCGCGTCAGGTCGACGCCCGCCCAGCGCGCGAGCGCGGTACGCGCGTCAAACCGCGGGGTGTTCTTGTGGCGCTTCTTGTCCGGCCCGGCCAGTTCCACGTCGTGACGCCCTAACGGTACCAGCAGCGCCTCGGTCTTCGCGTCGCACTCGAGCACCCGCAGGGCCAGGCTGTCGACCATCGCCAGGGCCTGCCCGAGCACGAACAGGTGCTCCTCGCGCCAGTTGCCCGTCAGCGCCCGCTCGATGTCGCGCTCGCTGGCCTTGACGCGGCCGTTGCGGTGCCGGGCCAGCACCTTGGGGTCACGCTCGCCGGCCACAATCGCCCGCACGATCGCCTGCCCGGTCATGCCCATCACGTCGGTGAGCACCTCGGCAAGCTGGAGGTTCATCTGCACCAGCGCCTTCTGCATGCGCAGCACCCAGCTGGCCTGTTCGGCCAGCAGTACCTCGCGCTGACGTACCACCGCACGCACCACGCAGACCTCGTCGCCCGGGCGCCAGGCCGCGCGCAGCAGCCCCAGGCTCATCAGCTTCTGCAGCCACTGGCAATCCTGCACGTCGCTCTTGCGTCCCGGTACGTACTTCATCTGCCGCGCGTCGACCAGCCATACCGCGAGTCCGCGCCGCTCGAGCACCTCGTACACCGGGATCCAGTACACGCCCGTCGATTCGAGCGCCACCGTGTCGACCCCGCACGCCAGCAGCCAGTCGGCCATCGCGTTCAGGTCATCGGTCATCGCCCCGAATTCACGCACCGGCTCGTCATCCGCCTGTCGGGGCACCGCCACCCAGTGGCTGGAGCCGCCCACATCGATCCCCGCTGCGTTCGGGAACACCTCGTCTTCTTCTCGCTTGCGCATCGCCATCGCCTGCTCCAGAATCGTCCGTGAACGGCAGCGCCATGGGAATCGTCGAAATTGACTCGATCTCCTGAACGGGATGCGGCTCGCGCCGCTCACCACTGTCGCCGACGAATCCCGGACCATGCTCTTAAGCGGGCTCACTCCACGGCGGGCATGCCGCGAGCGCGCACCATTGGTCTGTCGGTCATCGCGGCGCTGCCGCTCACCGGTATACCTCATCTCCGTTTCTCCGCCAACGCCGGGCCCGGCACGGGGCTGGAATGCTCTTAAGCGGGTCCCCTGGCTTGGAGGGGCTCGTGGCCCGATTAACGGATCACACCGTGGTCCATAAGCGTCAGTGACACAGCCGTCATCCGCTCCCACTCCGCACTGCGTGCGTCGCGGACGGGTCCACCAGGGAAACCGTGTGCTTCGTTTGTGTGCGGTGGGGGCCGTCGGCTTTGCCTCGGCGAGGCGGCTGAAAATGCCGAAATTCTGCAAGTGTCGACTCCGACGAGTTACGCGGCAGCGGCTCGCCGCGAAGGGTGCGCGGCACCAATGATTGGGATGTTCTTGAGAGAGTCGAAGCCGGCGAGTCGGCCATGGCAGCTGCAGCGAGCGCAGTGCGAATAACGCGCGAGCGCAAAAAGACGGAAGTGGTTGATGAAGTACCGCATCGGCGCGCGCAGCGCCGCCAGAAGCATGACGGCCTGGTCACTCAGGTGGGAAGGGGCGCAGGCTCGATCTCTACGGAGCCACGACACCCTCCAAGCCAGGGGAGCCGCTTAAGAATTGGCGGTTTGAGCCCGCTTTCTTTGCTTACTTTCTTTGCGGCGCAAAGAAAGTGAGTGCCCCCCGCATAGGGGGAACGCTAATAAAACCAGAAACAAAACAAGGAAAGGCCAACGCCGCAGGCACAAGGAAATGCCGCCGCCAAAGGCAAAAAAACCTTAAACCACTACAGTCTGAGCCTCACCAGCCACACTCTCCCTGACGACGCCAATCTTCCACACCTGCTCCCCGGCGGCAGCCAAAAGCCCAATCGCCGCATCCGCGTCAGCGGAAGAAACAACCACAGCCATCCCGATTCCGCAATTGAACACCCGATGCATTTCAGCATCCGCCACGCCGCCGTGCTTCTGCAGCCAGGCGAACAACGGCGGCATCGGCCAGCCACGATGATCCAGCTCAGCGGTCAAACCCTCACGCAAAACCCGCGGAATATTCTCGACCAATCCACCACCGGTGATATGCGCCATCCCCTTGACGGCAATTTGCTGCATCAATGCCAGCAACGGCTTCACATAAATATGCGTAGGTGCCATCAACGCATCGGCCAGCGAACGGCCATCGAAATCCGCATTCAGATCAGGCTGCGCCCGCTCAATGATCTTCCGCACCAGCGAAAAACCATTCGAATGAATCCCGCTGGAAGCAAGACCGAGCACCACATCACCCGGGGCAATCGTGCTGCCGTCGATAATCTTGCTCTTTTCGACCGCGCCAACCGCAAAACCGGCCAGGTCGTACTCGCCATCCGGATACATGCCCGGCATTTCGGCCGTCTCGCCGCCGATCAGCGCGCATCCAGCCAGTTCGCAACCCTGCGCGATGCCTTTCACGACCGTTGCCGCAGTACCGACGTCAAGCTTGCCGCAAGCAAAATAATCGAGGAAGAACAGCGGCTCGGCGCCCTGCACGAGAATGTCGTTCACGCTCATCGCCACCAGATCCTGGCCGACGGTGTCGTGCTTGTTCAGTTGGAAAGCCAGTCGCAGCTTGGTGCCGACGCCATCTGTGCCCGACACGAGCACCGGCTCCTTGTATTTCTTCGGCACTTCAAACAGCGCGCCAAACCCGCCGATGCCACCCAGCACACCGTCACGCATCGTCTTTTTGGCAAAGGGCTTGATCGCGTCGACCAGGGCGTCGCCCGCGTCGATGTCCACACCGGCGTCGCGATACGACAAACCCTGGGCCGAATCAGTTGAATGCGGGGCAGATTTCGGTTGATTCATGGGGAAGAGCTCGAAGGTCGGTAAAATGCGATTTTACCCGATGCCGGCCGGTTGACTGGACTTTCACCCGCGCCAACCACCTGGGACACTCATTTTGCAGCAAAACTCCTCGATTCTGACGCCCGTGCAGCGCCGCGCGTTCATCTGGACCGCCATCGCACTGGGCGTCTGTATCCTGCTCTGGCTGCTAAGCCCGGTACTCACGCCCTTCCTGCTCGGCGCCATTCTCGCGTACATTCTGCAACCGGGCGTCGCGTGGATGGTGCGCCGGCGCGTGCCGCGCAGCCTCGCCGCCCTGTTGATGATGCTGTTCTTCACGCTCCTGATGACGGCGCTCGTACTGCTGGTGCTCGCCGTCATCCAGAAAGAAGGGCCGCAGCTCAAGCAGCAGGTGCCGGTGCTGTTCACTCACGTGAATGCCTGGTTGCAACCGAAACTCGCCATGCTGGGCCTCGCCGACTCGCTCGATTTCGCCAGCATCCGCGATCTCGTGATGGGACAGCTGGAAGGCAGTGCGCAGACCGTCGCGGTCTATGCGTGGACCTCCATCCGCACGAGCGGCAACCTGATGATCACGGTGATCGGCAATGTGGTGATGGTGCCGCTCGTGCTGTTTTATCTGCTGTACGACTGGAACCGTATGCTCGGGCGTCTGCAGATTGTGGTGCCGCGCCGCTGGCTCGACAAGACGCTGCAACTCGCGCGCGACATGGACCAAATGCTGTCGCAATACCTGCGCGGCCAGTTGCTCGTGATGGCGGTGCTCGCGGCGTATTACGCGATTGCGCTGAGCATCGCCCGCTTCGAAATTGCGTTACCTGTGGGTATTTTTACGGGCCTCGCGGTGTTCATCCCGTACATTGGCTTTGCAACCGGCCTCGCGCTGGCATTGCTCGCGGCCCTGCTACAGTTCGGCGACTGGTACGGCTTTGGCGCGGTCGCATTGATTTACGGCGTCGGCCAGATCGTGGAGAGCTTTTACCTCACGCCACGGCTGGTCGGCGAGCGGATCGGCCTGCACCCGCTCGCGGTCATTTTCGCGTTGCTCGCGTTCGGCCAGTTGTTCGGCTTTTTCGGCGTGTTGCTGGCGCTGCCGGTCAGCGCGATTCTGTCGGTGGCGATGCGCGAGTTGCGTCAAAGCTATCTGACGAGCACGCTCTATAACAACTGACTGCTCATTGATTATTTTTTGGCCCGATGTCAGGGCCGTTTGCGGCCTAAGCCTCATTTTCGGCATTAACCTACTGTGCTTCGTCAACTGACGCTCGATCTCGGCACCCCGCCGCCATCGACATTCGACAACTTCTTCGCCGGCGCCAACGCCGAGCTGATCACGCGGCTGCGCGAGCTCGACAACGCACTCGCGGCCGGCCCGGTGGCCGATCGCACCTTCTACATCTGGGGCGAGGCCGGCAGCGGCCGCACCCATCTGCTGCAGGCGCTCGTGCACGAGGCGCCGCCGGGTCACGCGCGTTTTGCCGGCCCGCAAAGCAGTCTGGCCGCCTTCAGCTTCGATCCGCGCGTCGCGCTGTATGCAATCGACGATTGCGACGGCCTGTCCGCGGCCCAGCAGATCGCCGTGTTCAACCTGTTCAACGAAGTACGCGCGCATCCCACCAGCGCGCTGGTCGCCGCGGGCAATGCGGCGCCGATCGGCATGACGGTGCGCGAAGATCTGCGCACGCGCCTCGGCTGGGGTCTCGTGTTCCATCTCGCACCCTTGCCGGACGAGCGCAAAGCGGCGGTGCTGAAACACGCCGCGCGCGAACGCGGCCTGATGCTCGCCGACGACGTGCCCGCCTACCTGCTCACGCACTTTCGCCGCGACATGCCGAGTCTGATGGCGCTGCTCGACGCACTCGACCGCTTCTCACTCGAACAGAAACGTGCGGTCACGCTGCCGCTGCTGCGCACCATGCTGGCGTCGCCCGACGCCGATGAACGGCGAACCGCGCCCGCCTCATCCGCTTCACCCGCCGCTTCAAGTAAAATAGGCCCCCATGGCTAATCTCGCACTCTTCGACCTCGATCACACGCTCATCCCCACTGACAGCGACCACGAATGGGGCCGCTTCATGGTGAAACAAGGCATGGTCGACGCCGAAAATTTCGCCCGTGAAAACGACCGCTTTTTCGCCGACTACAAAGCCGGCAAGCTCGACATCCACGCGTATCTGATCGCCATGCTCACGCCGCTCGCGAAATATTCACGCGCGCAACTCGCCGACCTTCACGCGCAGTACATGCACGAAGTAATCAAGCCGGCGATCTTCCCCGTTGCGCTGGAACTGGTCCGGGAGCACCGTGAAGCCGGCGACCTCTGCTGCGTGGTCACCGCCACCAACGAATTCATCACCCGCCCGATCGCCCAGGCATTCGGCGTCGATGCACTGATCGCCTGCGAAGCGGAAACCGTCGACGGCCAGCCGCATTCGCCGTACACCGGCCGCCCCACCGGCACGCCGAGCTACAAGGAAGGCAAGATCGTCCGTACCGAAGCGTGGCTCGCCTCGCTCGGCAAGACCTGGGCCGACTTCGAGCACAGCTACTTCTACAGCGACTCGCACAACGACATCCCGTTGCTCGAAAAGGTCACCGATCCGATCGCGACCAATCCCGACGACACATTGCGCGCCCATGCGCAGGCCAAAGGCTGGCGCATCCTCGAACTCTTTCAACCCACGTGATCAAAAAACTTATCCGCAAGCTATTCGGCCAGGACCCGGCGCCCGCTGACGACACCGCGCCCGCCGAAGCCGCAGCAGACGACACCAGCAGCGCACCGGCGCGCACTACAGCAGGCGCGGCCGGCGCCGCCAAGGCCCGCCGCAAACCGGCACGCCCCGCCGCCGCCCAAACCGTGCGCGATCCGGACGTGCCGGTCATCATCCCGCACGACGTCCACGGTATCGATCAGTCGCTGATCTCGAAGAACGCGATTCGCGTCACCGAAGGGCTCCAGCAGGCGGGACACCGGGCGTTCATCGTCGGCGGTGCGGTACGCGATCTGCTGCTCGGCATTGCGCCGAAAGACTTCGACGTCGCGACCGACGCCACACCCGAACAGGTCCAGAAGCTGTTCCGCCGCGCCCGCATCATCGGCCGGCGGTTTCAGATCGTGCATGTGCAGTTCGGTCAGGAAATCATCGAAACGTCCACCTTCCGCGCGCTGGTCGATCCGCCCGCCGCCGACGCCGCACCGCCGCGTCGCCTGAAGCGCGACGAACTCGATCGCCGCACGCATGCGGTGGACGCGAGCGGCCGCGTGCTGCGCGACAACGTGTGGGGCGAGCAGCACGAAGACGCCACGCGCCGCGATTTCACGATCAACGCGATGTACTACGATCCGGCCACGCAAACCGTGCTGGACTATCACAACGGCATGGCCGACATGCGCGCGCGTCTGCTGCGCATGATCGGCGACCCGGCCACGCGTTATCGCGAAGACCCGGTGCGGATGCTGCGTGTGGTGCGTTTTGCCGCCAAGCTCGACTTCGAGATCGAAGACACCACCCGCGCACCGATCGCCAAAATGGCTGATCTGATCAACAACGTACCGGCTGCGCGTCTGTTCGACGAAATGCTCAAGCTGATGCTGTCGGGCCATGCGCTGGCGTGTTTGAAACGCCTGCGCCAGGAAGGACTGCATCACGGCCTGCTGCCGCTGCTCGACGTGGTGCTGGAGCAGCCCACCGGCGAGAAATTCATCACGCTCGCACTGACCAACACCGACGCCCGTGTGCGGGCCGGCAAACCGGTCTCGCCAGGCTTCCTGTTCGCCACGTTGCTGTGGCACGACGTGCAAACCCGCTGGCAGCAATTTGAAGCGAACGGCGAATATCCGGTACCCGCATTGCATCGCGCGATGGACGACGTCCTCGACATGCAAACCGAGAAACTCGCGATCCACAAGCGCTTCTCGTCGGATATGCGCGAGATCTGGGGTCTTCAGTTGCGCCTGGAAAAACGCTCGGGAAGAAGCGCGCTGAAGCTGCTGGAACACCAAAGATTTAGAGCGGGGTATGATTTCCTCCTGTTGCGCTGCGAATCGGGCGAACTCGATGAGTCGGTCGGTGCGTGGTGGACGGAGTTCATAGAAGGAGACATCGCTGCGCGCGAGGTATTGCTCACGCAAGGCGGGAAGGACCGAAGCCCCAGAAAACGACGGCGGCGCAGCAGTGGCGCCAGAAACCGCAAAGCGGGCGACGGAATGGAGGGCGGCACGCCAGCCGAACGCACAGCCGACAACGCGGGCCACGACGGCCCGCTCGAAGACTGAAGCGACGTTCGCTGAAGCCGTCGAACGACAGTTGCAGGAAGTTATGCCATGACGGTTGCTTATCTCGGCCTCGGCGCGAATCTCGGGGACGCGCGCCAGACCCTGAAAGACGCGGTGGTGTGCCTCGCACAACAGCACACCATCTCCGTGCTCGCCAAGTCGAGCTTTTATCGTACTGCCCCGATCGACGCGGGCGGCGACGACTATTACAACTGCGCCGTGAAGGTCGAAACGACGCTCCCCGTGCGGCATCTGCTCGCGCTGTGCCACAAGATCGAGCATCAGTTCGGCCGTGAGCGGCCGTTTCGCAATGCACCGCGCACGCTCGATCTGGACATCCTGCTCTTCGGCGATCAATCGATCGACGAAGCCGATCTGATCGTGCCGCATCCGCGTTTGATCGAACGCGCCTTCGCATTGGTGCCACTGATCGAAATCGACGCCGCGCTGGTCATTCCGCTGCACGGCCGCGCCGACGCGCTGCTCGCCGGTGTGGCCGATCAGCGCATTGAAAAAGTGAAGTCACCCTGTCAGTGTCCGATGCTCAATGCACTGACTGCCGGCGCCGTTACGCCGGACAAGGGTCGCTGCGAATGAATTCGCCGCCACTCACCGTCACCGCGCCGCATCTGAGCCCGCCGTTCGGCTATCTCGCAATCGAAGGGCCGATCGGCGTCGGCAAGACCTCGCTCGCGCGGCGGCTCGCGCAGCGCTGGTCGATGCAGGAACTGTTCGAACGGCCGCAGGACAATCCCTTTCTCGAACGCTTCTACCGCGACACCGCACGTTACGCGCTGCCCGCGCAACTGCACTTCGCTTTGCAACGCGCGCAGCAGGCCCAGGAAGTGGTCGCTGCGCACGTCTCGGGCACGCCGCTGATCGCCGATTTCATGACGCAGAAGAACGAGATCTTCGCGCGTCTGACGTTGCAGGAAGACGAGTGGCAGCTCTATCGCGCGCTCGCTGCGCGGCTCGACGTGAGCGCCCCGGCGCCGGACTTCGTGGTCTATCTGCAGGCGAGTCCGGAGGTGCTGTTCGCGCGTATCCAGAAACGCGCCGTGCCAATGGAACTGCAGATTTCCGATGCGTATCTGCACGCACTGTGCGACGCTTACAACGAATTTTTCTATCACTACGACCGCACGCCTGTGCTGACGGTCAACGCCGAACATCTGAATCCGCTCGACTCGGACGCGGACCTTGCGCTACTCGCCGAACGCATCGAAACCATGCGCGGCCGCAAGGAATTCTTTGTCAAAGGCACGTCGCTGTAAGCAGCGCTGCTCCTCTTTTTTCAACGGATTGACCCATGACCTATTTGCAGGAAGCGAGCCGGAGCACCATCACCGTGCCGAAACTGCAGGCAATGCGCGACGCCGGCGAGAAGATCGCCATGCTCACCTGTTACGACGCGAGCTTTGCCGCGCTGCTGGATCGCGCGGGCGTCGACGTGCTGTTGATCGGCGACTCGCTCGGCAATGTGCTGCAAGGCCAGACGACCACCCTGCCAGTATCGCTCACCGACATTGCGTATCACACGGCGAGCGTCGCCCGGGCGCGGCCCTCGGCGCTAATCGTGGCTGATTTGCCCTTCGGCACCTACGGCACGCCGGAAGATGCCTTCCGCAGCTCGGTGGAGTTGATGCGCGCCGGCGCGCAGATGGTCAAGCTCGAGGGCGGTGAATGGCTCGCGGACACGGTGCGTTTCCTCGTCGAGCGATCGATTCCGGTTTGCGCGCACGTCGGCCTTACACCGCAATCGGTTCATGCGTTTGGCGGCTTCAAGGTGCAGGGGAAAACCGAAGCGGGCGCGAGTCAGTTGCTACGCGACTCGCTCGCCGTGCAGAACGCAGGCGCGCAACTGATTGTCATGGAAGCAATTCCGACGCTGCTCGCCAGCGATGTCACCAGGCAGTTGCGGATTCCGACGATCGGTATCGGCGCGGGTCTGGACTGCTCGGGCCAGGTGCTGGTGCTGCACGACATGCTGGGCATTTTCCCCGGCAAACGCCCACGCTTCGTGAAGGATTTCATGCAAGGACAGCTGAGTATTCAGGCGGCGGTGGAAGCGTATGTGCATGCGGTCAAGGACGGTTCGTTTCCTGGGCCGGAGCATACGTTCTGAGTGTCGCCGATTGTCGCTGCCGCGCCTCGATCGCTGTCGAGGCGCTCAGCCGACGGTCTAACTGCGGCAGGATTTCGTTCTCGTTCTAGTGGACAATCCGCGCCGGCACTGCGCCTCGCAGCGCATTGCACACCAGTAGCGCCTCCGCATTCAGCACATCGGCTCGAGTCAGTACGCGTTCTGCGGCGTGCAAATCCGCATCCTCCAGTAGCACGCTTCGCATGATTCCGGGCAGCACGCCCGACTCCAGTGGCGGCGTCCACCACTGCCCCGCCAGCTTCACAAACACATTAGACCGTCCGCCTTCCGTCAACTCGCCCCGCTCGTTGAAGAACAGCGTGTCGAACGCGCCTTGCGCTTCGGCTTCACGCCAGCCGCGGTCGTATTCGGCGCGGCGCGTGGTCTTGTGGCGCAGCAGCGGATCGTGGGCTTCGGTTGCGGCGAAATCGTGGTCCGGTCCAAGCAGCACACCGACGGTCGAGTCGGCCAGCGGTGTCAGCGCGGCAGCGGTTATGTCTATCGTTCCGCTCTTGCTCAGTGCAAGCCGCATGCGGTGAGGAATTTGCGCTGGCAGCGACGCACACTTCTCCGCGATTTGCGTGCGAACGTCGCTTTCGCCATCGAACCTGAAGCCCAGTGTCGCGGCGCTCGCCGAGAGTCGCGCGAGGTGGCGCACCAGATGCCTCACGCCAGCCTCCCGCGTTGCATACATCGTTTCGAACAGGTCGAAACCGGGCTCGGCGCCAGTCAGAAAACTCGCTTTCAATTGACACTCCGCGTATTCGTCAACGGCAACGCTGTCGAGCACGATACCCGCTCCGACACCCATCCTGCCTTGCAACTCGCCTGGCCGCGCGGTCGGGGTCAAGGTCAACGTGCGGATCGCAACGGACAGGCAGAAATCGCCGCAAGTGTCGTCGTTCCCATCAGTTGTGGAAGGCGCATCGAGCCAGCCGATCGCACCGGTATAGAGACCACGCGGCGTGCTTTCGAGCTCGTCGATCAATTGCATCGTGCGATGCTTCGGCGCGCCCGTGATCGAGCCACACGGAAACAGCGCACGCATGATCCCGGCGAACGAGATGCCGGCTCGCAACGTCGCATGCACCGTCGACGTCATCTGCCAAACCGACGTATACGGCTCGACCGAAAACAGCGCCGGCACATTGACCGAACCCGTCTGCGCCACGCGCGACAGATCGTTGCGCAACAGGTCGACGATCATCACGTTTTCAGCGCGGTTCTTGGGATCGTTAGCGAGGAACTCAGCCGCGCGCCGGTCGGCTGCCGGATCTGCCGAGCGCGGCGCCGTGCCTTTCATCGGCCGGGCGCGCAACGTGGCGCCCTCCTTCTCGATGAAAAGCTCGGGCGAGCACGACAACACCCAGTTGCCGCCCGGCAACGCGATCAGCGCGCCGTACGGCACCGGCTGACGGCCTCTCAGTCGCCGATACAGCGCCGTGGGCGAACCGAACACGTCAAAACCAAGCCGATACGTGTAGTTGACCTGATAGGAATCGCCCGCGCGCAGGGCGGCGTGAATCGCGTCGATCGCTTCGTTGAATTGCGCTGGATCGACGCTCGCCCGCACATTCGCCGTGCCGGCCACGGAGGGTTCGGCGGCGCCGCTGTCGCGCCGCATGAGCCAGGCGTCGACCTCGTCGCAGGAGAACTTCTCGCAACGTTCGAACAATAAAAAACGCAGCGTGGCATCGCCACGCTGCGTTTTCGGAAACTGCCGGGAATCTCCGTTGAGAAGATTCCGGCCAAATTCATAGTCAGCGAGCACGACGGCATGCAAACCACGCCGCACTTCTGCGCGCACTGTCTCGCACACGGCTTCCAGTTGCGCGGCATCCGTACAAGCCTGCTCCCGCACAAAACCCGTGTACAGACGACTCGAGCGGCGCGCCGCCGTCGCGTCGCAATCGTCCAGCAACGCGAAAACTGCGCCCCGCTCATCTGCCGTCATGCTTGCCGCCAACTTCAAACTGCCATTAATCGAAGAAGCTCTTCACCCGGTCGAACCAGCTCTTGCTTTGCGGGCTATGCCGCGCGCCGCCTTCCACGAGTGCCTTCTCGAACTGCTGAAGCAGTTCGCGCTGCGACTCGGTGAGCTTGACCGGCGTTTCGACTTGCACATGCACGTACAGATCGCCGGCGATGCTCGAACGCAGCCCCTTGATACCCTTGCCACGCAGACGGAACGTCTTGCCCGACTGCGTGCCTTCCGGCACCGTGAAGCTGGCGCGGCCCGCGAGTGTCGGCACTTCGATTTCACCGCCGAGCGCCGCCGTGGTGAACGGAATCGGCATCTGACAGTGCAGATCGTCACCGTCGCGCTCGAACACCGAGTGCTGCTTGATGTGAATCTCGACGTACAGGTCGCCCGACGGACCGCCGTTGATGCCCGGCTCGCCGTTGCCGGCCGAGCGGATGCGCATGCCGTCGTCGATACCCGCCGGGATCTTCACTTCCAGCGTCTTGGTTTCCTTCACCTTGCCCGCGCCGTGGCAATGGCCACACGGTTCAGGGATGTAGGTGCCGGTGCCGTGGCACTTCGGGCAAGTTTGCTGGATGCTGAAAAAGCCCTGCGACATGCGCACCGAGCCCGAACCGCTACAGGTTGGGCAGGTTTCCGGCTTGGTGCCGGGCTTCGCGCCCGAACCGTGACAGATTTCGCACGAGACCCAGCTCGGCACGCGAATCTGCGTGTCGTAGCCGTGAGCCGCCTGCTCCAGCGTGATTTCCATGCTGTAGCGCAGATCGGCGCCGCGATACACCTGCGGACCCGCACGGCCGCCACCGCCGCGAGCGGCGCCACCGGCCGCCTGGCCGAAGATGTCGCCGAAAATATCGCCAAACGCGTCGGCGAAACCACCGAAACCTTGCGCGCCCGCGCCGCCCATATTCGGATCAACGCCCGCGTGGCCGTACTGATCGTACGCCGCACGCTTCTGCGAGTCCGACAGCATTTCATAGGCTTCCTTCACCTCTTTGAAATGCTCTTCCGCATCCTTGTTGCCCGGATTGCGGTCGGGGTGGTGCTTCATCGCAAGCTTGCGATAAGCCTTCTTGATTTCGTCGTCGCTCGCGTTCTTTGCGACGCCCAGAACCTCGTAGTAATCCCGTTTCGCCATATCGGTTCAACGCCACTCGCGCAATGCGACGCGGTGGCTCCTCTTGAATGCTGGAGTCTCACGACTCGTCCGGCCGCCATTTGCACCGCTTTCGCGCGGTTCAAACAACGCCCTCCATAAAACAAATGTGCCCGGAGAGCCCCAAAAGGCTCGCCAGGCGCGATAACCGCTCTTGCACGTTCATGTCGCCCGAAGAGGCGCATACCGTTGTGCAGCCGGGCCGCACACATCGCTGTGTGCGGCTTTACGGTCGAAAAGCGACCTGGCTTTAGTCTTTCTTCACTTCCTTGAACTCAGCGTCGACCACGTCGTCCTGCTGCTGGCTCGCGCCACCCGCCGATGCACCCGCACCCGCGGCGCCTGCTGCCGCAGCTTCGGCACCTTGCGCTGCCTGCATGTCGGCGTACATCTTTTCGCCCATCTTCTGCGAGGCGGTTGCCACGACTTCGATCTTGGCTTCGATCGCGGCCTTGTCGCTCGAACCGCTCTTCAGCGTGTCTTCGAGGTCCTTCAGCGCGGTTTCGATCGCTTCCTTCTCGCTGGCTTCGAGCTTGTCGCCGTATTCCGTGAGCGCCTTCTTCGTGCTGTGGACCAGCGCGTCGCCCTGGTTGCGGGCATCGGCCAGCTCACGCAGCTTGTGATCTTCTTCAGCGTTCGCTTCGGCGTCCTTCACCATCTTTTCGATTTCGGCTTCGGACAGACCCGAGTTTGCCTTGATCGTGATGCGGTTTTCCTTGCCGGTCGCCTTGTCTTTCGCGCCGACGTGCAGAATGCCGTTCGCGTCGATGTCGAAGCTCACTTCGATCTGCGGCGTACCGCGCGGTGCCGGCGGAATGCCTTCGAGGTTGAACTCGCCCAGCAGCTTGTTGCCGGCTGCCATTTCGCGTTCGCCCTGGAACACCTTGATCGTCACGGCGCCCTGATTGTCGTCAGCCGTCGAGTAGACCTGTGCGTGCTTGGTCGGGATCGTGGTGTTCTTGTTGATCATCTTCGTCATCACGCCGCCGAGCGTTTCGATGCCGAGCGACAGCGGGGTCACGTCGAGCAGCAGAACGTCCTTGCGATCACCGGACAACACCTGGCCCTGGATCGCGGCGCCGACGGCCACAGCCTCGTCTGGGTTCACGTCGCGGCGCGGATCCTTGCCGAAGAATTCCTTAACCTTTTCCTGCACCTTCGGCATGCGGGTCATACCGCCGACCAGAATCACGTCGTCGATTTCGCCGACCTTCACGCCTGCGTCCTTGATCGCCGTGCGACACGGTTCGATGGTGCGGTCGATCAGCTCTTCAACCAGCGCTTCCAGCTTGGCGCGCGTAATTTTCAGGTTCAAGTGCTTCGGACCCGACGCGTCGGCCGTGATGTACGGCAGGTTGATTTCGGTCTGCTGGCTCGACGAGAGTTCGATCTTCGCCTTTTCAGCCGATTCCTTCAGGCGTTGCAGCGCGAGCACGTCTTTTGACAGATCGACGCCTTGTTCCTTCTTGAACTCGCCAATGATGTAATCGATGATGCGCTGGTCGAAGTCTTCGCCGCCGAGGAACGTATCGCCGTTCGTGGACAGCACTTCAAACTGCATTTCACCGTCGACATCGGCGATTTCGATGATCGACACGTCGAACGTACCGCCGCCCAGGTCATACACCGCGATCTTGCGGTCGCCCTTTTCGGCCTTGTCCAGACCGAACGCCAAAGCGGCTGCGGTCGGTTCGTTGATGATGCGCTTCACTTCCAGACCGGCGATGCGGCCGGCGTCTTTGGTAGCCTGACGCTGGCTGTCGTTGAAGTACGCGGGAACCGTGATCACGGCTTCCGTGACCGGCTCGCCGAGATAGTCTTCAGCGGTCTTCTTCATCTTGCGCAGCACTTCAGCCGAGATTTGCGGCGGTGCCAGCTTCTGCTCGCGCACGTCGATCCATGCGTCGCCGTTGTCGGCCTTCATGATCTTGTACGGCATCAGGCCGATGTCTTTCTGCACTTCTTTTTCTTCAAAGCGGCGGCCGATCAGGCGCTTGACCGCGTACAACGTGTTCCGCGGGTTCGTGACCGACTGACGCTTGGCAGGCGCGCCGACGAGAATCTCGCCGTCTTCCATGTAAGCGATGATCGACGGCGTGGTGCGCGCGCCTTCCGAGTTCTCGATCACCTTGACCGAATTGCCTTCCATGATCGCCACGCACGAGTTGGTCGTGCCGAGGTCGATACCGATGATTTTGCCCATTTTTACTGTTCTCCTGACTTTGATCGCTGCGGGAAGCGCCGTTTTTGCCCATTCGGCAGTGCAGCGCTCCGCTCTCAATTCCTACCTGCACTCAACATAAGTGCAACCGCATCGTTTTCAAGACCTCTTTTGCGATGCGGTCTTTAATTTTTTTCAATCGGCCGAACTTTTGCCGAATTCTTACCATTGTCTTCTGCACGGTTACCGGCACTAGCTGCCCGGATCTTTTCCCGCGCGGCCGCGACTGCTGCCTCGAACTGCGCAAGACCGTGCCAACCGGTCGCCCGGCCGAGCCGCTTGCCACGATGGAAGAAGAACCATGTGGGCACGCCGTGGAGCATGAAGCGACGCCCCAGTTCACGGTGCTCGTAGACGTTGCTATGAAACCATTTCAGACCGAGCGCGCGAATTGCGTCCGGCTGCGCCAGCATCGCCTTCTTGGCGATCTCGCAGTTGAAACAGTCGAGACCCCAGAAAAACACCACGGCGAGTTCATCCCCGGCGTCGGCCAGCCCAGCGTCGAACGACTCCGCGCTGAGCGCCTGCATGTCGAAGACGGCGAACGCCGTGGCGTCGACGGGGATATTAGCCATGACTATCTGACTGCCTGGCCGGGACGCTTGCGGCCCTTACTTCGGCGCGGCGACGGTCACGAGCGCCGGCCGCAGCACGCGGTCGGCGATCACGAAGCCCTTTTGCAGCACCGCGACCACCGTATTCGGCTCCTGTTCGGCCGGCACCATCGAAATAGCCTGATGACGATGCGGGTCGAACTTTTCGCCGACCGGGTTCAGGGCAACCACGCGCCCCTTCTCCAATGCGCCGGTGAGTTGGCGCAGCGTCAGCTCGACGCCCTCGCGCACCTTCTGCAGGTCGTCGGAAGAATGGGCAATCGCTGCTTCAAGGCTGTCGACCACCGGCAGCAAATGTTCGGCGAAGCTTTCGATCGCGAACTTATGAGCCTTGGTGACATCTTCCTGGGCGCGGCGGCGCACGTTTTCGGTCTCAGCTTTCGCCCGCAGGAAGCCTTCCTGCAACTCGGCAATTTTTGCCTGGGCTTCAGCCAGCGCGGCTTCCGCATCGGTGGCCGGTATTTCGGCAACCGGCGTGCCGGCAGCGGCGCCTGCGCCCGCATCCGGCTGGGATGCCGCGGCCTCGGCGGCCTGGCGCGCGGTTTCGTCCGCGGGCGTAGGATTCTGGCTCGTCGGGTTCTCTTGCGTGTTTTCCATGTCGCTAAAGTCGTTAAAAAGTAAAAGCCAACGGTGGCGGCATCACCGGGAAGCCGTCGCAATTTGTGCGTTGCAAAAAAGCGACAAAAGCAGTCCCTGCGCGTAACCGCGTATCAGCATTGAAGGTGGGGCCGGAAACAACCATTTCAAGCGGTTTCCCGGAACTTCTCGCACCAAAAACGTGCGGCAGAAATGACCGGTTACAACCATTATCGCGCCGCAATCAGATTGAGATTGAGTGCGACAGACAACTGGCCTATGCTCCAATAAAGCATCGGAAAAGACACGTTAACCCTAACCTGACGTAAGCCTTTCCGACATTTTGAAAATTCCACCAGATTAGCTCGTTTCAGTCGTGCAATCTTCCCGAGGGGAGTACCGTGAAACTGACCTTTGCAATTTCGGTGGTCGCATTGGTACTGATCGCGGGCACCACGACCATCTGCATGTCCGGCGCCGTTAACGATCACACGACCGAATACGGCGGTGTGCACGCGACCATGGAACAGCTGTTCAATCCCCACCTGAAAATTTGTCGATAGTGCGCCGGTCGCGCTTGGTCGGCCTGCCGTGCAACGTGGCAGCCGGCTCGCGATACGTCTTGCGCCGCTCCTGCTCGACCTGCCGCCTGACCCTGCTTTCTTCGGTTTCCGCGTAGAGCGTTTGCGCGACGCTCGCCGGGCCGCGCACCTCGCACACGCCCAGCACTTCCACCTGCCACACAATCCGCTCGATCTCGATCTCGACCAGGTCGCCGACCCGCACGTCTTTGGCCGGTTTGACGCTGGCGCCGCCGATGCGCACATGGCCTTTGTCGACCGCGTCGGCCGCCAGCGAGCGCGTCTTGAAGAAGCGCGCCGCCCACAGCCATTTGTCGATGCGCAGTCTGGCGCCCGGTTCGGTTGCAACCCTGTAATTCATGAGCCTGCTCAAGTCCCTGTGGTGTGCGGCACCGGCACCGCCTGCACCGGCCAGCCTTGCAGATGTTGCGCGACGATCTCGCCAAGCGCGGCAACCCATGCCTGCGAGGCATTCAGGCAGGGAATGCGATGGAAATCCTTGCCACCTGCATGCAGGAATTCGTCGCGCACCTCCATGCCGATTTCCTCGATCGTTTCCAGGCAATCGGCGGTAAAGCCCGGACAGAACACGTCGGCCCGCCGCACGCCCGCCGCGCCCAACTCCTTCAGCGTGGGCGCGGTGTAAGGCTGTAGCCATTCGGCCTTACCGAAACGCGACTGGAACGTGATCCGGCATTCCACCGAAGACAACTCCAGCGCGTGCATCAGCAGCGCGCCAGTCTGCTGACATTGCTCGTGATACGGGTCGCCGAGATCCAATGTGCGTTTAGGCACGCCATGAAAACTCAGCACCAGTTTGTCGCCCGCCGCGAAATCCGGCCGGCCATGCTGATGCCAATAGTGATGCACCTGCGCGGCCAGCGCGGCGATATACGCCGGATGATCCGCGTACTGGCGCACAGTGCGGATTTCCGGCTGATTGCGCATGCGCTTGAGCGCGGAAAACGCGTCGTCAAAAGCGGTTGCCGTGGTCGACGACGAGTATTGCGGATACATCGGCATCAGCAGCACGCGTTCGGCGCCGGCCAGCTTCAACTGGTTCAGCATGGCCGGAATGCCTGGCGTGCCATAGCGCATCGCGTAATCCACCAGCACCGTGTAGTCGTTCAACTGCAACAGATGGCGCAAGCCCTCCACCTGCTTTTCCGTGTTCACGCGCAGCGGCGAGCCCTCGGGCATCCACACCGCGGCGTACTTCTTCGCCGATGCCCGGCCCCGGAACGGCAAAATCAGCAGCCGCAGGATCACTTGCCAGATCAGCGCGGGAATCTCAACCACGCGAGGGTCGGACAGAAACTGCGCGAGATAGCGGCGGACCGCGCGCGGCGTCGGCGCGTCGGGCGTGCCGAGGTTGATCAGCAGCACGGCAACACGGTGCGACGTGGCGTTCTGCGAAGGCCGCTCGAGGTCGAAGCGCATAGGCAACAGGGGCCACCGCCTAAGCGGGGAGTCGGTTCAGGTGGGAATCATTATAGCGGCGCGGTCTATGGCGGCATCTGCCAGGACCCCCTGGCCATTCGGCCAATTGGCAAGCCGCACGCCGTCGCGCATCATGTGCAGCATGAAGCGCGGCAATCCGTGCTTACTGCTGGCTGAGCGTCAGAGAGAGCAGGCGCGCAGTGATGTCGACAATCGGAATCACGCGGTTGTAGGCCATGCGCGTCGGCCCGATCACGCCGAGCGTGCCGACGATCTTGCCGTTCACTTCATACGGCGCGGTGACCACGCTCATTTCCTCGATTGGTACGAGATTCGACTCGCCGCCAATGAAAATCTGCACGCCCGCTGCATGACTCGACACGTCGAGCAACTGGAGGAGACTGGTCTTTTGGTCGAACACATCGAACAGCTTGCGCAAGCGCGCCATGTCCGACGAAAGGTCGGCCACTTCGAGCAGATTGCGCTCGCCGGAAATCAGCACGGTCTCACCGGTGTCGGATTCGTCGGTGCTGGCTGTTACGGCGGCATGCATCAACGTGGTCATGTCGCCGCGCAGCTCGTCGATTTCTTCGCGCAGGCGCCGGCGCACATCGTCAAACGACAAACCCGCGAAATGCGCATTGATGTAGTTGGAGGCTTCAACCAGTTGCGACGGAGAAAAGTCGCGCTGGGTCGCCATGATGCGGTTTTGCACGTCGCCTTCGGGCGTCACGATGATCAGCAGAATGCGCTTGTCGGACAGGCGCATGAACTCGATCTGCTTGAACACGTGGCTGCGCCGCGGCGTGAGTACGACGCCGGCGAACTGGGACAGGTTGGAGAGCACGCTGGCAGCCGCCGCGACGATTTTCTGCGGCTCCCCGGCTTGCAGGGTGGTCTTGACGGTGCGGGTGACCGCTTCTTCGTCGGCGGCGGACTCAACCGTCAGCATCGTATCTACGAACAGCCGGTAGCCGCGCGGCGTGGGAATGCGGCCGGCAGACGTATGCGGACTGATCACGAGCCCAAGGTCCTCGAGGTCGGACATCACGTTGCGAATAGTTGCCGGACTCAGTTCGAGACCGGAATAGCGCGACAACGTGCGCGAGCCGACCGGCTGACCTTCGGCGATGTAGCGCTCGATCAGCGTTTTGAGGAGGGTTTGTGCGCGAGGATCTAGCATGAGGGAAAATTTTAGCTTAATGACGCAACTACCGCGAGCGCTAACGGCGCCAACCACAAACGATCGCGCCACCGGTTGGCGGGACGGCGCTGCATATCCGGCACGGCGCTCTGCCCGGCATCCTGTGCGGAGCATCGCCAGCGGCCCTTTCGGCGAATTCACCCGTCACGCGCCGCCCGACTATAGTCGCAGCGCATGTCATCATGGCTTCACCATTCTATCGATAATCGCGACATGCGCTGGCAGCCCGCGTGAGACGGCCCCCTACCGGGTCTGTCTGCGGTTCTTTTCAGGCCCTACCTATGGTGTAATGCCGGCATGCAAGTGACCAGCCAGTTCAAGACCGTCGCGCTCGTCGGGCGCAACAATACGCCGGGCATCGGTGAGCCGCTGACCGAACTCGCCTCGTGCATTGCAAAGCGTGGCTTCGAGGTCGTGTTCGAGGCCGATACTGCTGCGGAAATTGGCGTGACCGAGTATCCGGCGCTGCGTCCCGCCGAGATCGGCGCGCGCGCGGATGTCGCGGTGGTGCTGGGCGGCGACGGTACGATGCTCGGCATCGGGCGGCAACTGGCGCCCTATCGCACCCCGTTGATCGGTATCAACCATGGGCGGCTCGGCTTCATCACCGATATTCCGATCTCCGACATGCGCGAGATCGTCCCGCAAATGCTGTCCGGCAATTTCGAGCGGGAAGAACGCATGCTGCTCGAAGCGCGCATCATGCGCGACGGCAACCCGATCTATCACGCGCTGGCCTTCAACGACGTGGTGGTCAACCGCAGCGGCTTCTCGGGGATGGCGGAGCTGCATGTCTCGGTGGACGGCCGCTTCATGTACAACCAGCGCTCAGACGGGCTGATCGTCGCCACGCCCACCGGCTCGACCGCCTATGCGCTGTCGTCGCAGGGGCCGATCCTGCATCCGCAACTGCAAGGCATCGTGCTGGTGCCGATCGCGCCGCATGCGCTGTCGAACCGGCCAATCGTGCTGCCGGACGACTCGAAGGTCAGCATCCAGATCGTCTCGGGCCGTGAAGTGAACGTCAATTTCGACATGCAGTCGTTCACCTCGCTCGAACTGGGCGACACGATTGAAGTGCGCCGCTCGCGCCATACCGTACCCATGCTGCATCCGGTCGGCTACAGCCATTACACGACGCTGCGCAAGAAGCTGCACTGGAACGAATACCCGTCGCACGAAGAAGACCCGAAGCCCTGAGCGGGCCCGGAACAAGCCGGCCGCCCTGCCGCGGCCCGAAACTTTAAGCCCATCACACGACCTTCATGCTTCGCCACCTCTCGATACGCGACTTCGTCATCGTCGCCGCGCTCGACCTCGAATTCGACAGCGGCTTTACCGTTTTCTCCGGCGAGACTGGCGCCGGCAAATCGATCCTGATCGACGCGCTGGCGCTCGCGCTCGGCGCACGTGCCGATGCCAGCGTGGTGCGCACCGGCGAGAGCCGTGCCGACATCACCGCTGAGTTCGAAACGCATGCGCAGGTCGAGCAGTGGCTCGAAAAGCAGGCGCTCAGCATCACTGTCGATGACGGTCATCGCGACGCCACCGTGATGTTGCGGCGCGTGGTGGACACAAACGGCCGCTCGCGGGCGTTTATCAACGGCACCGCGGCCACGCTCGCGCAATTGCGCGAGGTCGGCGAGATGCTGGTGGATATTCATGGGCAGCACGCGCACCAGTTACTGATGCGCCCGGACGCACAACGCGAACTGTTCGACACGCATGCCGGCCTGACCGACACCGCCGCCGCCGTGACGCGCGCATGGCGCGCCTGGCGCGATGGCGTCCAGGCAGTCGAGCTCGCGCGAACGCGCGACCGCGAGTTGCAACTCGAACGCGAACGTCTTGCCTGGCAGCTCACCGAGCTCGACAAGCTCTCGCCGCAGCCAGGTGAATGGGAAGAGGTCAACGCCGAGCACCGGCGCCTGTCGCATTCGGCCAATCTGATCGACGGCGTGCAAGGCGCACTCGGCGCACTGTCCGAATCGGACGAAGCGATGATCACGCATCTGGCTTCGATCGTGTCGAAAGTGCGCGATCTGGCGGAGATCGATCCCGCGCTGAACGACGTGCTGGCAGCGCTGGAGCCGGCCGAAATCCAGTTGCAGGAAGCTGCGTACTCGTTGAGCCATTACGCGCAAAAGCTCGAACTCGATCCGGACCGGCTCGCACAGGTCGAAAAACGTCTCGACGCGCTTCATTCGGCCGCACGCAAATTCCGTTTGCAACCCGAAACGTTGCCGGAAGAACACGAAGCGCGGCGCGCACAACTGGCCGCGCTCGACGCGGCAGCCGACCTCGACAGTCTGCACGCTGCCGAAGCCAAGGCCAAAGACGCCTTCCTCGCGGAGGCCAAAAAGCTCTCGAAAGCGCGCGTCAAGGCCGGCAAAGCGCTGGGCGCTGCGGTCACCACCGGTATGCAGGAACTGTCGATGAAAGGCGGCAGCTTCGAAGTGGCGCTGGTGCCGTTGCCGGAAGGCGGCGCACACGGGCTCGAACAGATCGAGTTCCGCGTCGCCGGTCATGCCGGCGTGCCGTTGCGGCCGCTCGCGAAAGTCGCCTCAGGCGGCGAGCTGGCACGCATCAGTCTCGCGCTCGCTGTCATTGCCAGCGCCGCGAGCCCAACGCCAACCCTGATCTTCGACGAAGTGGATACAGGTATCGGCGGCGGCGTCGCCGAAGTGGTCGGAAGGCTGTTGCATCAATTGGGGCAAGCGCGTCAGGTGCTGTGCGTCACCCATTTGCCGCAAGTGGCCGCGCGCGGCGACCATCATTTCCAGGTGGCAAAAGCCGGCAATGGCAAGGGCGGCACTGTCAGCAGCGTGACCTCGCTCGACAAGACGAGCCGCGTGGAGGAAGTCGCCCGCATGCTCGGCGGCCTGGAAATCACCGCGACCACCCGCAAACACGCGAAAGAAATGCTGGCTGCCTGAACACGGCTCGCCGGAACCGGTGCACCGCAGCGCCGGGGCATCCGGTGCTGCGTGCTGCGTGCTGCGTGCTGCGTGCTGCGTGCTGCGTGCTGCGTGCTGCGTGCTGCGTGCTGCGTGCTGCGCAATCAGTCGAACACGCGCGTCCACAGCGCCAGCACCGCCTCACGCTCGCCGGCCACCAGCGCCGGCTCGACTCGCGCCTTCTCCATGCCGTCCAGACGCAGCTTGTGCTGCAACTTCCGGTAGGTCCGGTACGCCGCGCCGACCGTCTCGGCCTCCGCTTCGCTCATCAGGCCAAAGCGCGACACTTCCCGCAGCAACGCGATATTGCCGGTATTGCGGATCAGTTCCGGATCGCTCGCCGCATGCAACAGCACCCAGTACTGGACGGTGAACTCGATGTCCACCATCCCGCCTCGATCGTGCTTCAGATCGAACAGCGGCGTCTGGTTCGGATGCCCCGCCTCGACGCGCTCGCGCATCTCGACGATCTCCTTTGCCAGCGGTGCGGCTTCGCGCGGGGTCGTCAGCACCTGCTCGCGGATCGCTTCGAACTTGGCGCCAATTTCGGGATCGCCCGCGCAGTAGCGCGCACGGCTCAGCGCCTGGTGTTCCCAGACCCACGCCGTATTCGCCGCGTCGCCTTCACGCAACTGATAGCGGCGGAATGCATCCAGATCGGTGACGAGCAATCCCGACTCGCCGTTCGGGCGCAGCCGCAAGTCGACATCGAACAGGGTGCCGGCGCCGGTCGCGGTCGTCAGCCACGTAATCAGGCGGCGAGTGTAGGTGGCGTAGACATCCGCGGCCACGTCGTCGGGATCGTCGTAGAGGAAGATCACGTCGAGGTCCGACGCGTAGCCCAGTTCCTTGCCGCCCAGCTTGCCGTACGCGATCACCGCGAAGCGCGGCGACTCGCGATGCCGTTTGGGCAACTGCTTCCAGACCGCTTCGAGCGTGACGTCGAGCACGGCGTCGGCCAACTCGGACAAACGGTCGCTCACATGCTCCACGCTTAGCCTGCCCGCCAGATCGATTAGCAGAATGCGAAACACCTCGGCCTGATGCGCGTGCCGCAGCAGATCCATTTGCTGTTCGACTCCGTCCGCCGCGGCCAGACGCAAGCGCAGCGTCCGCTTGAATTCAGGCCAGTCGAACGGGCTGTCCATCGCCTCGTCGTCGAGCAGTTCGTCCAGCAACTGCGGATGGCGTATCAGGTAGCCGGCAGCCCAGCGCGACCCGCCCAGCACCGACAACACGCGATGCAGCGCTTGCGGATATTCGGTGAGCAGCGCCAGATACGCGCCGCGCCGGCTCACCGCTTCGAGCAGGTCGAAAAAGCGCGCCACGGTGTCGCCACGCCGCTCAGCCGGCTCCAGCGTTCGCGCGGCTTCCAGCGCGCGCTGCGCGACGATGTCAAAGCGTTGCCGGCTGCGCTCGGCGAGCCCCGCATAACGCGAGGATTGCCAAACCGCTCGCAGCCGTGCCAGCAGTTCGCCTGGCTGCGCCACACCGAGTTCGACCAAGCGCGCCTGCAAGGCTTCGTCCGCGCTGTCGTCGGCGAGCGCACTGCTCCAGACCCATGCCGCCGCGCCGTCTTCCGGTGCGCCGCAGCCGTCGCGGCCGCTCACCTTGTCGGCGAAAATCTGGTCGAACTGCTGCTCGACGAATTCCCGGTGCGCGTCGAGCTTGCTCATCAGCGCCGCATAGTCGTCGAGCCCCATCGCACGGGCGAGCGCCGCGCGCTCTTCGGGATCGACCGGCATCGCGTGGGTTTGCGCGTCGTTGCGGTATTGCAGGCGGTGCTCGAGTTCACGCAGAAAACGATATGCCTGCGAGAGCTTCACGCACACCGACGTGTCGAGCAGCCCATGAGTGGCCGCGTGCCGCAGCACGGCGAGCGTCGGCCGCACCCGGAAACCCGCATCCTGGCCGCCGCGGATCAACTGGAACACCTGCGCGCTGAATTCGATTTCGCGGATGCCGCCGCGGCCGAGTTTGATGTCGTCGGCCTTGTCGGGCCGCATCGAGGCGCGGCGCTGAGCTTCCTGGCGAATCTGCAGATGCAGCGCGCGAATCGCGCTGATCACACCGAAGTCGAGGTAACGGCGATAGACAAATGGCGTGACGATTGCGTCGAGCTGTTTCTGCAGCCGCTGCGCCGCCTCGCTCGCGCCCTCGGAAACGAGCCGCCCCTTGATCCACGCATAGCGCTCCCACTCGCGACCCTGCACGTAGAAGTACTCTTCCAGCATGCCGAGGCTACATACCAGCGGCCCCGAATCGCCATTCGGCCGCAGCCGCATATCGACCCGGAACACATAGCCATCGGCGGTCACCTCGGCCAATGCGCCGATCAGGCGCTTGCCGAGGCGCGTGAAAAAATCCTGCGTCGCGATCGGCGAGCGCTGGCCGCCCGCGGTTTCGCCGTCCTCTTCGTACACGAAGATCAGGTCGATATCCGACGAGACATTCAGCTCACGCCCGCCCAGCTTGCCCATGCCGACCACGCCGAGCGCCAGCCGCTCGCCTTGCGGTCCGCGCGGCTCGCCGTAAAGGATTTCGAGTTCGGCGGACAGCACAGCCAGCGCGCGCTGGACAGTCGTCTCGGCCAGATCGGTCATTGCGCCGGTGACTTCGGCGACATCCGCCTCGCCGGCCAGATCGCGCTCCATCACGGCGCAAAATACCTCGGTTCGCAACTGACGCAGGGCCCGTTTGAGTGCATCCTCGCTTAATGGGCTGCCGGCGGCGCCGGCCGCCTCGGCGCACAAAGCGTCGAAGCGCGCGTCGATGCGTTCGCGAGTGAGCGGCGCGGATGCCAGCGCCGCCACCTGCGCCACGAGTGACGGACGGGCAGCGGCCGCGCGTGCCGCGTAGCGTGAATAGTTGGAACTCAGGAGAGATGCGTCAGTCATCAAGGGTCTGGCTCGCTCGTTGCTTGATTGGCGTGGTTCAGTTCGCTGTAACACCGGAGACCATCCGCCTCGCGCAGGTCGCGAGACGGCATGCAGACAGGGTTTGCAGGAGGTCCGTCTACGCTTTCCCATGTGTTACATTTCGTCGTTAATTCGCAAAACTACCATACGCCCACCCGCCGCAGCATGTCCGAGCGAAACGAATCCGCCGACCCGCACGAAACCGGGCAGGTCCGGCCAGCGAGCGGAACCGCCCACGTCGTGCTGCACCGGGCGTCCCACGTGGTGCTGGGGCTTGCACTCGCCTTTTACTTCATCGCGGCAGCTCTGTTACTCGGTTTGCGCTATGTGGTGCTGCCGCGCGTCGATTCGTTCCGGCCGCAGATCGAAGCCGCCGTCTCCGAAAAGCTTCATACGCCGTTTACCATCGGCAAGCTGGCGCCGCACTGGAGCGGCTTCCAGCCTGGCATCGACGTGACCAATCTCGTGATCCGCGACCACGACGGCAAAGCCGCGCTGACGATTCCGCACGCCACCGCCACGCTCTCGTGGAGGTCGCTCTGGCAATTTCATCCGGCGATGTCCAGCCTGATCGTCGACCAGCCGGACGTGCTGGTTTCGCGCAGCGGCGACGGCGTGCTTTCGGTGGCAGGCGTGCCGGTGCCCACGCGCCACAGCGGCAACGACACCCTGTCCACCTGGCTGTTGCGCCAGCAGGCGATCGTGGTGCGCGGCGGCGTGCTGCGCTGGCGCGATGCCGAGCGTGACGCGCCGGAACTGGCACTGCAGGACATCCGCATCGCGATTCTGAATGACGGCTACGATCACCGGCTCGCTTTGCAGGCGCCCCCGGACGGCCAGGTTTTACACGGCCCGATCGATTTCCGCACGCATTTCAAGCACGCACGGCTTTCCGCCATCGGCAAGCCGATCAACTGGACCGGCCAGGTCTACATTTCGACTGGCCCGGTCGACCTGCCGACCCTCGCGCGCTACATCAACTTCCCGATCGAGGTCTTCGCGGGCCGCATCGACAATGCAATCTGGGTCGATTTCGCCGACGGCCGCATGAAATCGGCGAACGGCCAACTGGCCGGCACGGATGTCTCGATGCGGGTGCGCCCGACCCAGCCGAAGCTGGCGATGCCGGTCGCGCAATTTTCCTGGCACCTCGAAGCCGACGAGGGCGACTACACGCTGCAACTCCAGAATCTGCGCGCCGAGCTCGGGCAGCCGCCGCTCGACGACGGCACGCCGCTCACCCGCACACTCGCGTTCGCCATTCTGAACGGCCGTTACCGCACCGCGACGCAGCAGCATGGCCAGCTCGTCAGCGTCAACGGCGACCGCGTCGATCTGGGTATCCTCGCCGAGTTCAGCCGGGCCTTGCCGCTGCCGCGCCGGCTGTTGAATAGCCTGGTGCGCTTCAATCCCCGCGGTCTGGTGGCCAACTATGTGATCGAGGTGGAACGCGGCAAACCGGAGTCCGGCGAAGCGGGCAGCGACCATCGGCCAAGCGGCGCGGAGCCAATCGAACACTATCGTTTCAAGGGCGACCTGCAAGGCATTAGCGTTGCCGCACAGGAACCGCCGCCCGGCCTCACCCCGCTGAATCACCCGCGCGCCGGCATCCCGGGCATCGAAAATCTGTGGGGCAGCATCGATGCCGACGAAAACCACGGCTCGGCGATCCTCGACACCTCCAACGTCGCGATCACGCTGCCAGGCGTATTCGACGATCCGCGTCTGAAGCTCGACCGCCTGCATGGCCGTGCCGACTGGACCATCACGCCGAAAGCGCCGGGCGAAAACCATCCGGCCTTCACCGTGAAGCTGGCGGATTTCGGCGTGTCGAACGCGGACGCCAACGCGACCGCCACCGCCAACTACAGCAACCCCGGCCACGGTCGCGGCTCACTCGATCTGAAAGCGGACTTCCAGCGCGCGCAGGTGACGCGCATCGCCCGCTATCTGCCGACCAGCATCAGCGAAAAGCTGCGCATCTATCTGGGCCACGGGCTGCAGGCCGGCACCTCGCGCGGCGGGAGCATCGAAATCCACGGCGATCTGACCAAATTCCCCTACTCGCGCGATCCTAGCGCCGGGATTTTCCATATCGTCGCGCCGTTCAAGGGCGGCAAATTCGACCCGTCGCCGTTCCCGCCGCGCAAGATGAAAAACGGCACGCCGAACGTGTGGCCGCCGCTGGACGGCATCGACGGCGTGTTCGAACTCAGCCAGAACGTGCTGCGCTTCGATATCGACCGGGCGCATTACAAAGGCGTCGCGCTAACGAAAGTAAGCGGCAAGATCGACGACCTCGGCACCAAGGCATCGAGCCTCGTGATCGGCGGCAACGGGCGCGGGCCGCTTGCCGACATGCTGGATTACGTCAACGACAGCTCGCTCGGCATCATGGCCAAACATAAGACCGAGAAGGTGCGCGCCGAGGGGCCGGCATCGCTCGCGCTCAAGCTCACCGTGCCGCGCACGCCCAAGCCGCATATCGCCGTGGAAGGCGCCGTCGGCTTCCAGAACAATCGTTTGACGGTGGAAAACGTCCCGCCACTGTCGCAACTGAACGGCAAGGTGCACTTTACCGAGCGCACCGCGAAGGTCGACCGGCTCTCCGGCCAGTTCATGGGCGGCGACGTGCACGCCAATGGCGGCCTGAAGGAGGACGGCACTTATGCGCTGAATCTCGGCGGCCACATCGCCGTCGATGCGGCGCGCGGTCTAGATCTGCGTGGCCCGGCGGCGCAGGTGCTGACACGTATGAGTGGCAGCGCGCCCTACGCGCTGAATGTGCGCGGCGCCAAAGGGCGCTTGCCCGAGATCACGGCGAACTCCGATCTGACCGGCCTCGCGCTCGATTTCCCGGCGCCGTTCAACAAACCGGTCGGCACGCCGATGCCCCTGCACTTTGCGCTCGCGCCTGGCACCAGCACCAACGAATCGGACCTGGAGCGCGCCGATCTGACGTTCGGCCCGGTTGCCGCCACCTATTTGCTGCGCTATCAGCCGAAAACGCCGCCCACTGTCGTGCGCGGCGCGATCGGCGTGAACAAGCCCGCCGAGTTGCCGTCAACCGGCGTGGTCGCGGCCGTCGACGTGGAAGCATTCGACGCGGACGCCTGGCGCACGCTGGTCGCGCAGATGCGCAGCAAGGACGCGCCCCCGCTTGCGCCGGTCGCGCCCAACGGCACCGTCACGCAGTTCCTGCCGAGCCGCTTCGCCGTGCACATCGGCTCGCTCACCCTGCTCAAGCGCCACTGGGACAGCGTGGTCGTCGGCGCGTCGCACACGGACAACAGATGGCAGGCCAATATCGCTTCGAACCAGGTGTCCGGTTACGTTTCCTGGCTGCCGGGTGCCACCCGGGAATCGCCAGGCACGCTGCAGGCGCGCTTCGCCCGCGTGGTGATCCCCTCCGCGACAGATAAAGACCTGCTCGGCCGGGCCATGTCCGCGCCGGCGCAAAACATGCCGTCGATCGACCTGATCGTCGACGAACTGATCGTGCGAGACCGCAATGTGGGCCGGCTCGAAGTCGACGCGCACAATTTCGAAGAAGACGGCGTGCCGGTCTGGCAACTCGACAAACTCGACGTCAGCAATCCCGCCGCCTCGCTGACCGCCACCGCCAACTGGCGCACCTCCAGCGGACTCGGCAACAGCGCCGACGAAGCCACGCCGCGGCGCACCGTGTTCGACTTCAAGCTCGATATCAAGGACGCCGGCGCGCTGCTGGAACGCGCCGGTCAGCCACGCACGCTCAAGGGCGGCAGCGGCACGCTCTCAGGCAAGGTGGTGTGGCTCGGCGGGCCGACCGCCATCGACTATCCGACTCTCAACGGCAATCTGGCCGTCGACCTGCGTCACGGCCAGATTCTCAAGGTCGATCCGGGTGTCGCCAAGCTGCTGGGCGTGCTCAGCCTGCAAAGCCTCGCGCGCTTCGCCACCCTCAATTTCCGCGACGTGATCGGCGAAGGGCTGCCGTTCGAGCACGTCACGGGCACGGGTGAGATCCATAACGGCATCGGCCGCACCGAGAACTTCGAGATGGTCACCGCACCGGCACGCGTGGCAATGAAGGGCTCAGTGGATCTCGCGCAGGAAACTCAGGATCTGCACGTGGAGATCGTGCCGACCATTAGCGTGGGCGCCGGCGTGATCGCCGCGACCGTCATCAATCCGCTGCTCGGCCTTGGCGCGCTGGTGGCCGATCTGGCGTTCACGAAGTCGGTCTCCACGGCGTTTGCGCGCGAGTACGCGATCACCGGCTCCTGGTCGAAACCGCACATTCAGCGGGTGACGAGCGATCGCGGTAAGATGGACGCTCCGGCTTCGGCCGTGGAAGCGCACTGAACTTTGTCGGGCCTGTTTGACCACATAGTGCGCGGTGCCGCGCCAGCGGCCTGAGCCAGCCCTGAACGACGTACGCGGCGCAAGCAGCTCGCGCAGCCGCCTTGCCGGGAGTTTTTCGAAACGCTCATGAGCGAAACACACGTCACTTCATCTTTGTCCACCGCTTCGTCCGCCACGGCGTCCCGCGGGTCTTCCGAAAGCGCGTTTCGCGTGGCCGCGCTGCAAATGGTGAGCACGCCGGATCGCGAGCGCAATCTCGCCGAGGCCGAGCGCCTGATCGCCGAAGCCGCAGCCGACGGCGCGCAACTCGTCCTGCTGCCTGAATACTTCTGCTTCATGGGTTTCAAGGACACGGACAAGCTCGCCGTGCGCGAGGCTTATCAGGACGGCCCGATCCAGCGTTTTCTCGCCGACGCCGCGCGCCGCCACAAGCTCTGGGTGATCGGCGGCACCTTGCCATTGACCGCGCCGGAAGCATCGCGCGTGCTGAACACCACGCTGGTGTTCGACCCTCAAGGCAATGAAGCCGCGCGCTACGACAAGATCCACCTGTTCAACTTCGAAAAGGGCGACGAATCGTTCGACGAGGCGCGCACGATCTGCCCCGGCGGCGAGGTCCGCACCTTCGAGGCGCCGTTTGGCCGCGTCGGCCTGTCGGTCTGCTACGATCTGCGCTTTCCGGAGCTGTACCGGCGCATGGGCGACTGCGCGCTGATCGTGGTGCCGTCGGCGTTCACTTACACCACCGGCCGCGCGCATTGGGAGATGCTGCTGCGCGCCCGGGCGGTCGAAAACCAGTGTTACGTACTGGCCGCCGCGCAAGGCGGCAAACATGAAAACGGCCGCCGCACCTGGGGCCACAGCATGCTGATCGACCCGTGGGGTGAAATCGTCGCGGTGCGCGACGAAGGCGCCGGCGTGGTCGCAGGCCTTCTGGAGCGGGCGCGCATCGACGAAGTGCGGCAGAGTCTGCCGGCCTGGCGTCACCGCGTGCTCAGCTGACCCAGTCGACCCGGCAGGGAACACCGCGACATTGAAACTGGGGCGCCTCCCACCCATATAGTGATGCAGACGCCAACCGAATCCTTCGTATCGAGCAGAACATACTTCGCATGAACATCATCGAACCTGGTATCCGAAATCTCGCCACCGCCAAGGACATCCTCCTGACGCCCTACGGTCTCGACGAATCCCTGCTCACCCGCACACTCGCCGAAATCTTCACGCACAAGATCGATTACGCGGACCTGTACTTCCAGGCGACGCGCAGCGAGGCGTGGAGTCTCGAAGAAGGCATCGTGAAGTCGGGCAGTTTCAGCATCGATCAAGGCGTCGGCGTACGCGCCGTGTCGGGCGACCGCACCGCCTTTGCGTACTCAGACGACCTGTCGCCCGAAGCGATCCGGCAGGCGGCGCTGGCCACCCGTTCGATCGCCAAAGCCGGCGGCGGCAAACAGAAGATCAAGGTGGCGTCGTCACTGACCGGCATCGCCGGGCGCGATCTGTACCTGCCGTCCGACCCGCTGCATTCGCTCGACGCGACCGCCAAGGTCAAGCTGCTCGAGCGCGTCGAACAGATGGCACGCGGCCGCGACCCGCGCATCCAGCAGGTCATGGCGGGCCTCGCCGGTGAATATGACGTGGTGCTGGTGGCGCGTAGCGACGGTGGCTTTGCCGCCGATATCCGTCCGCTGGTGCGTGTGTCGGTCACGGTGATCGCCGAGCAGAACGGCCGCCGTGAAATCGGCAGCGGCGGCGGTGGTGGCCGCTTCGACTACGGTTATTTCACAGATGAGGTGCTGTCGAGCTACGTCGACGACGCCGTGCATGCGGCACTGGTCAACCTCGACGCCCGCCCGGCTCCGGCCGGCGCGATGACCGTCGTGCTCGGACCGGGCTGGCCCGGCGTGCTGTTGCACGAAGCGATCGGTCACGGCCTGGAAGGCGACTTCAACCGCAAGGGTTCGTCGGCATTCGCCGGGCGCATCGGTGAGCGGGTCGCAGCCAAGGGCGTCACGGTGGTGGACGACGGCACGCTGCCGAACCGCCGCGGCTCGCTGAATATCGACGACGAAGGCAATCCGACCCAGTGCACGACGCTGATCGAAGACGGCATTCTCAAGGGCTACATTCAGGACACGCTGAACGCGCGTTTGATGAAGATGCCGGTCACGGGTAACGCGCGCCGCGAGTCGTACGCCGCCCTGCCGATGCCGCGCATGACCAACACGTACATGCTCAACGGCGACAAGGACCCACAGGAAATCATCGCCTCCGTGAAGAACGGTTTGTATGCGGTGAACTTCGGCGGCGGCCAGGTCGACATCACGAACGGCAAGTTCGTGTTCTCGGCATCCGAAGCCTACATGATCGAAAACGGCAAGGTCACGTACCCGGTCAAGGGCGCGACGCTGATCGGCAGCGGCCCGGAATCGCTCAAATTCGTCAGCATGATCGGCAACGACATGAAGCTCGATTCGGGCGTCGGCGTATGCGGCAAGGAAGGCCAGAGCGTACCGGTGGGCGTCGGTCAACCGACACTGCGGATCGACCGCATGACAGTTGGCGGCACAGCCTGATTTGGATGCAAACGCACACTTCGTGCACGTCGTGCGCGAAGTGTGCGGATTTTCCGCATATTTGCACCCCACAGCTTGTCAGCCGAGCTTGAGCGGGTTATAAAGTCACTCACCCATTTTTACCTGCGACCTCATTTCGTCATGTCCGCCAAGTTTTATTTTTACTTTTTTTGGCATCTCAGACCGCTGGCGGATCGAGAGGGGTGTTAGTGCACGCAGGACACCAAGAATTCCCGAAAAACCGCCAGCTAGCCTGGCGGTTTTTTTTCGCCTCACGCCTTTGAAACTTTTGTCTTTGAGACTTTTTTGATTGTCGTCCGCTCTGGCATCGCTGCCTGATCGTTTCCTGATCGCAGCTTCCGTTGCCCGCGCGAACGCGCTACGAACCGATTCAGGAGAATAAGCATGCCCCCGCACAATACCGACGACGTCCGCATCCGCGAATTGAAAGAACTCACGCCGCCCGCTCACCTGATCCGCGAATTCGCCTGCGACGAAAAGGTGTCCGACGTGATCTACAACTCGCGCAACGCGATGCATCGCATCCTGCACGGCATGGAAGACCGTTTGATCGTCATCATCGGACCCTGCTCGATTCACGATACGAAGGCGGCGATGGAATACGCCGGGCGGCTCGTCGAGCAGCGCAAGCGTTTTGCGGGCGAACTCGAAATCGTGATGCGCGTGTACTTCGAAAAGCCGCGCACGACGGTGGGCTGGAAGGGTCTAATCAACGACCCGCACATGGACAACAGCTTCAAGATCAACGACGGCCTGCGCACCGCACGCGAACTGCTGCTGCGTATCAACGAACTCGGCCTGCCCGCCGGCACCGAATATCTCGACATGATCAGCCCGCAATACATCGCCGACCTGATCTCGTGGGGCGCGATCGGTGCGCGTACGACGGAATCGCAGGTGCACCGCGAACTGGCTTCGGGCCTGTCGTGCCCGGTCGGCTTCAAGAACGGTACGGACGGCAACGTCAAGATCGCCGTCGACGCCATCAAGGCCGCGTCGCAGCCGCACCATTTCCTGTCGGTCACGAAGGGTGGTCACTCGGCGATCGTGTCGACCGCCGGCAATGAGGACTGCCACATCATCCTGCGCGGCGGCAAGACGCCGAACTATGACGCCGACAGCGTCAACGCCGCGTGCGCCGACATCGGCAAGGCCGGTCTTGCCGCGCGCCTGATGATCGACGCGAGCCACGCGAACAGCTCGAAGAAGCACGAGAATCAGATTCCGGTATGCGCGGATATCGGTCGCCAGATTGCTTCGGGTGACGAACGGATTGTCGGCGTGATGGTGGAATCGCATCTGGTCGCCGGCCGTCAGGATCTCCAGGAAGGTTGCGCGCTGACGTACGGCCAGAGCATTACGGATGCATGCATCGGCTGGGACGAAAGCGTTGCCGTGCTGGAAGGCCTCGCCGAAGCGGTCAAGCAGCGCCGTGTGGCGCGCGGCAGCGGCAATTAAGCGGCTAGCCGCCTCGCGCGATTGCGCTGTGCCATGCAAAACGAAACCCGGCTCGACGCCGGGTTTTTGTTAGCCGAACGGACTAATGGTGCTTCATGAGCCACCTCTGTACCGTAACTACTCATCGCCGGGTCGAAAACGACTTGACCAGGTGGAGTACTACGTATAATATTTTGTACATGACAGGTGACTATGGAGCAGGAAAAAGAAATTCGCTGGATGGGCTCCAGCTATCGCGATTTACTGGAGTTTCCGGAGGAACCGCGCCGGCAGGCCGGATTTCAACTCGGCAAGATTCAGGCTGGACTCGAGCCCGACAACTGGAAACCGTTTGACACAATCGGCCCTGGTACGCGGGAGATTCCCATCAGGGAGACCGACGGCATCTACCGCGTCATGTATGTGACCAAGTTCGTGGAAGCGCTGTACGTGCTGCATTGCTTCCAGAAGAAAACGCAGAAGTTGGGCGTGCACGATAGAAACATTGCCGAGACACGGTATCGCGCCATCATCAATGATAGGAAAACTTAACAAATGACGATCGACACCAAAATCCGTCACGTTACAAAGCCCGGGGCCAATCTGTTCCTTGAACTCGGCTTTTCCGCTGAGGAAGCCAAACGCTTGCACGCTGCATCGCAAAAGCAGATCAACGACACCCGGCTGCTCAAGGAGCAACTCATGACCGAGCTGTCGAGCTGGATCGAGCAGCATCATCTGAAGCAGGCCGAGGCGGCGGAAATTCTGATGGTGTCGCGCCCGCGTGTGTCCGACGTGGTCAACAAAAAGACCACCAAATTCACTATCGACACGCTAGTGGAAATGATGAGCCGTATCGGCAAGCCTGTTACGCTCGCGGTCGGTTAAGTCAGGGCGCCGCGCGGCGATCATGTGTTTGCCACATGATTCATTCCATGTGCGGATCGCTACGCGCCCGAGTGTTACTGAACCGCTATTGAACCGCTACTGAACCGTTACTGCACCGCGCCTGAACCGAACACTTCGGTATGAATCCGCTCGGCATCCACGCCGAGCGCTGCCAGCGCGTCGCACTGTGCGCGCATGAACGGCACCGGCCCGCAGATGTAGTAATCCGCATCGGGCGCGATCGCCTGGTCCGCGATTTTCGCGAGGTCGAGGCGCCCTTCGAAATCGTAATCGACGCCCGCGCGATCGCTCGACTCAATCGCTTCGTAGAACACCGCACGCGTCAGGTTGGAATGCGCCGCGACCTGATCGTTCAGCCATTGCCGGAAAGCGTGCACTCGTCCATTGCGGCAGGCATGCACGAAGGTCACGCGCCGCTCGCTCCGATCCGCGAGCAACGAGGCCAGCATCGAAGTCATAGGTGTCACGCCCACACCGCCGCTCATCAGCACCACCGGCGTGGTCTTTTGCCGATCCAGCGTGAACTCGCCCATCGGTGCACTGACATGCACGACCTCGCCCACTTCAACGCCATCGTGCATCAGATTCGACACATGTCCCGGCGCCACGTCTTCACGTCCCGCTTCACGCTTCACGGAAATCCGAAGCCATTTGCCGTTTGGCGCATCCGACAGACTATATTGCCGCGGCTGATCGACGCCAAGTTCGTCAACAAAGCGCTTCACGCTCAGATACTGGCCAGGTTCGAAACCGCTAGCCGGCGAGCCGTCCGCCGGCGCCAGATAAAACGACGTAATCTCGTCGCTCTCCACGTGCTTGCGCGCCACCTTGAACGGACGGAACCCGGTCCACGCGGCGCTCTCGTACAGCTTCGCCTCGGTGCCGATGAAGATACCGGCCAACTGGCCGTACGCGGCTTGCCAGGCGCCAAGCGTCTCCTGATCCACCGCATCGCCCAGTACATCGACAATCGCGCCCAGCAGGTGGCGTCCCACAATCGGATAGTGTTCCGGCCGGATATTCAGGCTGGCATGCTTATGGGCGATGCGCGAAACGGTTGGGCCCAGCGCGCCGAGATTGTCGATATTGGCCGCATAAGCGTACACCGCCTTCGCCAGCGCTTCTGACTGATTCCCGCTCTTCTGATGCGTCTGATTGAACACATTCTTCAACTCAGGATGGTGCGCGAACATGCGCTTGTAGAAATGCCTGGTGATGGTCGTGCCGTGCTCGGCGAGAACGGGAACCGTGGCTTTAACGCGGGCCATCTGGTCGGCAGTGAGTGCGGTCATGAGTGCTTCTCCTTAAAGATGCATTTACGATACATCTTTATGAGATGCTTTGACCCGGGCAAATTGCCACAGGGTCATGAGGTAGGACGCAGAGTCGTTCTAGCCGGCGCCACGCTCGTGTTGCCACAGCACATCCGTGCCGCCGTCCGCGCGATTGAGCACGCGCGCCAGTACGAACAGCAGGTCCGACAACCGGTTCACATACTGGCGCGGCGCGGCATTGATCGTCTCAACTTCGCCCAACGTGACGATCGACCGTTCGGCACGGCGGCACACGGTGCGGCACACGTGCGCGAGCGCCGCCGCGCGCGAGCCGCCCGGCAGGATGAATTCTTTCAGCGGCGGCAAGGTCGCGTTGTAGTCTGCGAGCCAGTTATCGAGTTGGCCGAGATGCTTGTCCGTAATCATCGTGTGGCCGGGGATGCAGAGCTCACCGCCGAGGTCGAAGAGGTCGTGCTGAATTGCAACCAGCGCCACACGCACCTGCTCGGGCAGCCTTTCACACAGCAACACGCCGAGGTTCGAATTGAGTTCGTCGACGTCGCCTATCGCCGCGATACGCGCGCTGTCCTTGCGCACGCGGCGGCCATCGCCAAGACCGGTGGTGCCGTCGTCGCCCGTGCGGGTGGCGATCTTGCTCAAGCGGTTGCCCATGATGTCTCCCATGCAGTCAGTGACGATGCATCCGCATTTGGCGGCGGCGCTTGCATCGGCACAAGCCACCGCGTTTATCCATATTGCGCGCATCGTGAAGTCGCCGCCATTATAGGAGCGACAACCGGCCCTGACGCCCGCCCATAGGCGATCGGCGTAAAATGAAGTAAAAGCTCCACAGCTAGCCCCAATATCAGGAGACATGCGTGAACCATCCCGTGCCGCCGGCCCCGCTGCGCCGCCCGTTTCCCGCGGAATTGCTGAGTGCGCTCAAAGCCGCTTTTGGCGAACGCGTTTCCACCGCCGAAGCCGTCCGCGCTCATCATGGCCGCGACGAGTCGCCGTTCGACCCCCAACTGCCTGACGCTGTCGTGTTCGCGCGCACCACCGAAGACGTGCAGACCGTCGTAAAACTATGCGGCGAGCACAACGTGCCGATCATTCCGTACGGCAACGGTTCGTCGCTTGAAGGACATTTGCTGGCGGTGCAAGGCGGCGTGTCGATCGATCTGTCGGAAATGAACCGCGTCCTGGCGATCCAGGCGGAAGACCTCACGGTAACGGTCGAGCCCGGCATCTCGCGCAAGCAACTGAACGAAGCGCTCCGCGACACAGGCCTGTTTTTCCCGATCGACCCGGGCGCGGATGCAAGCATCGGCGGCATGTCGGCCACGCGCGCGTCGGGTACCAACGCCGTGCGCTACGGCACGATGCGCGAGAACGTACTCGCGCTAACGGTGGTTCTGGCCGACGGCCGCGTGATCAAAACCGGCACGCGTGCGCGCAAATCGTCGGCGGGTTATGACCTCACGCGCCTTTTCGTCGGCTCGGAAGGCACGCTCGGCGTCATTACCGAAATCACCGTGCGCCTCTATCCGCAACCGGAAGCGGTTTCCGCGGCAGTGTGCACGTTCCCGTCAATGGGCGACGCGGTGCGCGCGGTCATCGAAACGATCCAGATCGGCGTGCCGATCGCGCGCGTCGAGTTCGTCGACTCGCTCGCCATTCGCTCTATCAACCGTCACTCGAACCTGACGCTGCGTGAAGCACCCACGCTGTTCTTCGAGTTCCACGGCACGGAAGCGGGCGTGAAAGAGCAAGCCGAACTGGTGCAGGACATCACCGCGCAGAATGCCGGCGAGGGTTTCGAATGGGCGACGCGGCCGGAAGACCGCAGCCGTCTGTGGAACGCACGCCACAATGCCTATTTTGCGATGCTGCAACTGAAGCCCGGTTGCCGAGCGGTCACGACAGACGTCTGCGTGCCGATCTCGCGCCTCGCGGAATGCGTGGAGGAAACGGAGCAGGACCTGAAGGGCTCGCCGCTGCCCTGCCCGATCGTCGGCCATGTCGGCGACGGCAACTTCCACGTCGCGATCCTGATCGACCCGAACAAGCCAGAGGAACTCGTCGAGGCCGAGCGTCTGAACCAGCGCATCGTCCAACGCGCGCTGCGCATGGACGGCACCTGCACGGGCGAGCACGGCGTCGGTCTGCACAAGATGAACTTCCTGCTCGAGGAACACGGTGAAGTCGCCGTCGACACGATGCGCTCCATCAAGCACGCGCTCGATCCGCGCAATCTGATGAACCCGGGCAAGATCTTTTCCTGGGCAGCTTGAGACGTCATTCGCGCCTGTGCGAGTACCGCAGCGCAGCGGCACAGTAGCCGCAGCTGCGACTCAATCGGGCGCGCAGGGTGAAAGCACGAGGAGACAAGTCACATGAACGCCCCCGCTGAACTGACGGCCGAAGTTCTCGCCCAGCGCCAGCGCGAAGTCGTGCAGGCGCTGATGGCCGTGTTGCCGACCCACTGCCTGCTGTATCGCGAAGAAGACACCGTCGCCTACGAGTGCGACGGTCTCGCCGCCTATCGACGCCTGCCACTCGCGGTCGCGCTGCCGGAGACGGAATCGCAGGTGCAGCGCATCGTCCAGATCTGCCATCGGCTCGACGTGCCGATCGTGCCGCGCGGCGCCGGCACCGGCCTGTCCGGCGGCGCAATGCCGATCCGCCACGGCGTCGTGGTGTCGCTTGCGCGCTTTCGCAAGATCGTCGAAGTCGACTCGTACGCGCGAACCGCAACAGTGCAACCGGGCGTGCGCAACCTGTCGATTTCCGAAGCCGCCGCGCCGTACGGCCTGTACTACGCACCGGATCCTTCATCGCAGATCGCCTGCACCATTGGCGGCAACGTGTCGGAGAATTCAGGCGGCGTGCACTGCCTCAAATACGGGCTCACGGTGCACAACGTGCTGCGTGTGCGCGCCGTGACGATGGAAGGTGAAATCGTCGAATTCGGTTCGCTCGCGCCCGACGCGCCCGGCCTCGATCTGCTCGCGGTTCTGATCGGCAGCGAAGGCATGTTCGCGATCGTCACGGAAGTCACCGTCAAGCTGATCCCGAAGCCGCAAACCGCGCAAGTCATCATGGCCAGTTTCGACGACGTGGTGAAAGGCGGCAACGCGGTTGCCGGCATCATCGCCGCGGGCATCATTCCGGCCGGCCTCGAGATGATGGACAAGCCGGCCACGCGCGCGGTCGAAGAGTTCGTCAACGCGGGCTACGACCTCGACGCGGCGGCGATCCTGCTGTGCGAATCGGACGGCACGCCCGAAGAAGTCGCCGACGAAATCGTGCGCATGACCGCGGTGCTGCGCGAACAGGGCGCAACCCGCATCCAGATTTCGCGCTCGGAAAGCGAGCGGCTGCGCTTCTGGTCCGGCCGCAAGAACGCCTTTCCGGCTGCCGGCCGCATTTCGCCCGACTACTACTGCATGGACGGCACCGTCCCGCGCCGCAGTATCGGGCCGCTGCTCGCGCGTATCGAGGTGATGGAAAAGAAGTACGGCCTGCGCTGCATCAACGTGTTCCACGCCGGCGACGGCAACATGCACCCGCTGATTCTTTTCAACGGCAACGATCTGGACGAATGGCACCGGGCGGAAGCGTTCGGCAGCGACATTCTCGAAACCTGCGTGGAACTGGGCGGTACGGTGACGGGCGAGCATGGCGTCGGCATCGAGAAAATCAATTCGATGTGCGTGCAGTTCTCGCCCGAAGAGCGTGACGCGTTCCACGCGGTCAAGCGCGCCTTCGACCCGCCTGGCCTGCTCAATCCCGACAAGGGCATTCCCACCCGCGCGCGGTGCGCCGAGTACGGCAAGATGCACGTGCGCGGCGGCTTGTTGCCGCATCCGGAGCTACCGCGGTTTTAGGCCGCGCGTGAGACTGCCGGCCCAGTTCCGGGCCGGCAGTTGAAGACGGCGTACCGGCCGTGGCTTCGGGAAAGTTGACCACCGATGCCATCTGCCGGAGCCTGCCTCCCGTTTCCTCCCTTGCTCGCCGACGCACCGCGCATATCCAGCGCCGGCGCGCCTTTCCAGCTTTCACCCTGATTACCCGATACGGGTCCGCTCCGGGTTGCCAGCGGGCCCGCGCCCGGTACAATCAAACGAAACACAACGAAGCAGGACACCATGGAAGAGGACGACATCGTCGCCGTTTGGTCTGAACGCGTGCGTTCGGCCAGCGCTGAAGGGCGCACGTTGCGCATCCGTGGCGGCGGCACCAAAGACTGGTACGGTCAGACGCTGGAAGGTGACATCCTCGACACGCGCGCATATCGCGGCGTCATTGCCTACGATCCGGCCGAACTGGTCATCACAGCGCGTGCGGGAACACCTCTGCTGGAGATCGAGGCCGTGCTTGCCGAACACGATCAGATGCTCGCCTTCGAGCCGCCCCACTTCGGGCCGCAAGCCACTTTCGGCGGCTGCATCGCGGCGGGCATCGCCGGTCCGCGCCGGCCCGCCGCAGGCGCCGCGCGTGACTTCGTGCTCGGCGCGGTGATGATGAACGGCCACGGGCAGACGCTGCATTTCGGCGGCCAAGTGGTCAAGAACGTCGCCGGGTATGACGTCTCCCGCCTGATGGCAGGCTCGCTCGGCACGCTTGGGCTGATCCTCGAATTGTCGATCAAGGTGCTGCCGCGGCCGCAGGCCGAAGCCACCCTCAAATTCGACATGAATGGCACGGACGCGGTGCGCAAGCTCAACGAATGGGGCGGCCGGCCATTGCCGATCACGGCGAGCGCATGGCGTCACGGCACGCTTGCCGTGCGCATGGCCGGCGCCGAAGCCGCAGTCAAGTCGGCGCGCACGGCGCTCGGCGGAGAAGTCGTCGATGCGGTCGAGGCCGAACGCTTCTGGGCCGGCTTGCGCGAGCAGACCGACTCTTTCTTTTCGGCGATCGCGCCGAAGGCCGCGCTATGGCGGCTCGCGCTGCCGTCGATCACCGAGCCGCTGCAATTGCCCGGCGCGCAGCTCATGGAATGGGGAGGGGGGCAACGCTGGTGGATCACCGACACCGACGCTCAAACCGTGCGTATCAGCGCGAAACAGGCCGGCGGCCATGCCACGATCTTTCGTACCGGTCTCGGTTATGACCGCAGCGCCGGGGTATTCACACCGCTGCCTGCGCCGCTGATGAAAATCCATCGCGGCCTGAAAACCGCCTTCGACCCGGCCCGGATTTTCAATCGCGGCCGTCTCTACCCCGACTTCTGAGCAACGCGATGCAAACCAACCTCGCGGACTTCATTCGCAATACGCCCGATGGCCAGGAAGCCGACGCGATCCTGCGCAATTGCGTGCATTGCGGTTTCTGCACAGCCACCTGCCCGACTTACCAGTTGCTCGGCGACGAACTCGATGGCCCGCGCGGGCGCATCTACCTGATCAAGCAGATGGTCGAAGGCGCGCCGGTCACGCGCAGCACCCAGCTCCACCTGGACCGCTGCCTGACCTGCCGCAGCTGCGAGAGCACCTGCCCGTCCGGCGTGCAATACGGCCGGCTCGTGGAGATCGGCCGCAAGATCACCGAGGAAAAAGTCGCGCGGCCATTCAGTCAGCGAATGGTGCGGCGGCTCCTCGCGAGCTTCGTGCCAAACAGCGCGCTGTTCACGCCGACCATGCGCCTCGGCCAGCACGTCCGCGCGCTTCTGCCGAAAAAGCTGCGCGACAAGGTGCCGGCGCGGCAACGTCCGCTTGAATGGCCCACCGCGAAACATCCGCGCAAGATGCTGATGCTGGCCGGCTGCGTGCAACCGTCGATGATGCCGAACGTCAACATCGCCACCGCGCGCGTGCTCGACGCGCTCGGCGTCGAAACGCTGGTGGCGCCGGAAGCCGGCTGCTGCGGTGCAATCCGCCTGCATCTGGGCTACAACGACGAAGCCCTCGACGACCTGCGCGCCAACATCGACGCGTGGTGGCCGTACATCGAACAGGGTGCCGAAGCGATCGTGATGAACGCATCCGGATGCGGCGCGACGGTCAAGGAATACGCGCATCTGCTGCGCGACGATCCGGCGTATGCGGAGAAGGCCCGCCGGGTTGTCGAACTGACGCGCGATATTTCGGAGATCCTGCCGGAGTTCGAAGAGGCGCTGGTCGCACACTCGCGCCGCCGTTCGATTCATACAGTTGCGTTTCACCCGCCCTGCACGTTGCAGCACGGCCAGCAACTGCGCGGCAACGTCGAACATCTGCTGGCCGCGCTCGGCATCGAAGTGCGCCTGCCCGCGGACAGCCATCTATGCTGCGGCTCGGCCGGCACGTATTCGCTGACCCAGCCCAAGCTTTCCTACGCGTTGCGCGACCAGAAGCTCGAGCGGCTGCGCGCGCAGGAGCCGCAGGTAATCGTGTCGGCGAATGTCGGCTGTATTGCGCATCTGCAAAGCGGCACGTCCACACCGGTCGCGCACTGGATCGAGCTGGTCGAGCATATGCTGTCGACCTGAGGCGTCAGCGGCATACGGCTTGCTGCGCTTGCGGCAAGCCGATGCCACCCGCTTTTCATCAGCCACGATCCGTCCAAGGCATGAACCGGCGGCGTCCGTATAATTCAGTCCATCGCACTTCGCTGGACTTCCGGTTCCGTTCCATGCCCGATCTGATTCACAATCTCGAAGCAGTACAGCAGCGCATCGCCCTCGCCGCCCATGTGGCCGGGCGCGACACGCGTTCGGTCAATCTGCTCGCGGTCTCCAAGACCTTCCCCGCAGAGGACGTGCGAGCCGCTCATGCGGTGGGCCAACGCGCCTTCGGTGAGAATTATGTGCAGGAAGCCCTCACCAAACTCGGGATTCTGGCCGATCTGCGGGCGTCGATCGAATGGCATTTCATCGGACCATTGCAATCGAACAAGACACGTCCGGTTGCCGAAAACTTCGACTGGGTGCATTCGGTCGACCGGCTAAAGATCGCGCAACGTCTTTCGGAGCAGCGCCCCGATCAGCTATCGCCATTGAACGTGTGCCTGCAGGTGAATATCAGCGGCGAGGCTTCGAAAAGCGGTATGAGTGTTCCCGAAGCCGTGGAAGTCGCGCAGGAAATCGCCGCACTGCCGAAGCTGAAGTTGCGCGGCCTGATGGCGATTCCTGAACCGGCCGGCGGCATCGACGAGCAACGTGTGCCGCATCGTCACTTGCGCGAACTGTTCGAGCGGCTTTGCGCCGACGGGCTTGAACTCGATACGCTCTCGATGGGCATGTCGAGCGACCTCGAAGCAGCCGTGCTGGAAGGCGCGACCATCGTGCGCATCGGCACCGCGATCTTCGGCGCGCGCGATTACTCTAACTGACCCTCACGGGCGCTCTCTCGGAACATCATGAAAATTGCTTTTATCGGCGGTGGCAATATGGCGGCGGCGCTGATCGGCGGCCTCATCAAGCGCGGCGTCGCGCCCGCTGACCTATACGCAATCGATCCCAACGAAGACGCGCGTCAGCGTAACGAACAGCAATTCGGCATCAAGACCGGCGTCGCTGCGGACGCCGCGCTCGCGTCGTACGACGCCGTCGTGCTGGCGGTGAAACCGCAGATCCTGAAGAGCGTCGCCCAAGGGCTTGCGCCGCATCTGAAGGCATCGCAACTGGCGGTCAGCATCGTCGCGGGTATCCGTATGGATGACATGTCGCGCTGGTTGAACGACCACGCGCGCATCGTGCGCGTCATGCCGAATACGCCTGCGCTGATCGGCATGGGCGTGACGGGCCTCGTGGCGACCGCCAGCGTCGACGAAGCGGGCCGCGCGCTCGCGTCGCAGGTGCTCGGCGCGGTCGGCGAAACGGTCTGGTTCGACGACGAAACGAAGATCGACGCCGTCACCGCGATTTCGGGCAGCGGCCCGGCGTACGTGTTCTATTTCATCGAAGCCTTGCAGGAAGCCGCACGCCAACTCGGCATGGACGAGCGCCAAGGCCGCGCGCTGGCTGTCGCGACCTTCACCGGCGCGGCGCAACTGGCGGCGAACTCCGACGAGCCGCCAAGCGTGCTGCGCGAGCGTGTCACGTCGAAGGGCGGCACCACTGCCGCCGCATTGACGTCGTTCGACGCGAGCGGGATCAAGGATGCAATCGTGCGCGGCGTGCTCGCCGCCGACGCGCGCGCCAAGGAAATGGGCGACGAGTTCGGCAAGCTGTAAGCGATCGGAAGACGCGGCAGGAAAGGACGCCGCCAGCCGGATCAGACTGGCGCGGCGTCCGCAGCCAGAGAAAGCAGTGAAGAACTAAAGCGAAGCCGCAGCATAATGCGCGGCGATGCCGACGAACAGCGCGCCGCCGAGCCAGTTGTTATGGCGGAATGCCGCGAAGCACGCCATCCGGTCGCGATTGCGGATCAGCGTGTAGTGATAGATCGCGCAGCCCAATGCGGCCACCCAACCCAGCCAGTACAACACGCCGAAACCGAGCATCACGCCGATGCCGGCGTAGATTCCCAACGTCACCGCATAGCACAGCATGATCGCCAGCACATCGAAGCGCCCGAAGGTCAGCGCCGAGGTACGAATGCCGATCTTGATGTCGTCGTCGCGGTCGACCATCGCATATTCCGTGTCGTAGGCGACCGACCAGAACACGTTCGCCAGCAACATGATCCACGCCAGCATCGGCACGTGGTCCTGAATGGCGGCGAACGCCATGGGGATGCCAAAGCCGAAAGCGATGCCGAGGTACGCTTGTGGAATCGCGAAGAAGCGCTTCGTGAACGGATACGACCCGGCGACGAACAGCGCCGCCACCGACAATTCCTTGGTCAGCGTGTTGAGCGGCAGAATCAGCAGGAAGGCCAGCAGGGACAAGCCGGCCGCCAGCGCCACCGCTTCCCATGCCTTGATCTTGCCCGACGTGATCGGCCGGTTCTCGGTGCGCTTTACGTAACGGTCGAAGTCACGGTCGGCGTAGTCGTTGATCGCGCAACCCGCCGAGCGCATCAGCACCGTGCCCACCGTGAAGATCGCCAGCAGCGGCCACGACGGATGGCCATCGGAGGCGATCCACAGCGCGTTGAGTGTTGGCCACAGCAGCAGCAGGCTGCCGATCGGCTTGTCCATGCGCACAAGGCGCAGATACAGGGGAAGTCGGGCGAACATGGGCGGATTCGGTGAAATGCTGGGGGTGCCGCTATTTTACGGGATGCGCGCGACAGGCAGCCGTCGCGCCGCCAGGCCACAACGCGGCCGCCGAAATCTGCGCCACAAAAAACAAAGCCTCCCGCGAAGGAAGGCCTGTTTTATTCCGGTTCAGCGCGTACCAAGGCGCGACGCTGAAGCCCTACGAAACGCCCGAGGCGCTTAAGCCAGCATCGAACGCAGCATCCACGCAGTCTTTTCGTGCGTTTGCATGCGTTGCGTCAGCAGGTCGGCGGTCGGCTCGTCGTTGGCCGCTTCCGTCGACGGGAAGATCGCACGAGCGGTACGTACCACGGCTTCCTGCCCTTCCACCAGCTGACGGATCATTTCTTCCGCAGCCGGCACGCCGTCCGCTTCAGGAATCGACGACAGCTTGGCAAATTCCTTGTAGCTACCCGGCGCATGCACGCCCAGCGCGCGAATCCGTTCAGCGATCGAATCGACCGCCAGCGCCAGCTCGTTGTACTGCGTTTCGAACATCAGGTGCAGTGTGTTGAACATCGGACCCGTTACGTTCCAGTGGAAGTTATGGGTCTTCAGGTACAACGTGTAGGTGTCGGCGAGCAGGCGCGACAGACCTTCTGCAATCTTCTTGCGATCCTTGTCGCTGATTCCGATGTTGACGTGCTGTACGGCTTCTTTCTTGGCCATGATGACTCCTTTGAAGAGTGATACGAACCGGTCGGCTGATTGACGGTTTGCCGATGAGCAAACCGGAAATATACGAACGCTCGACAGTTTATCTTAGATGAGTGACCCGGTTCGCGGGACGCGCGACCTCTTGCCGCACCCGATAGCCGCCTGCTGTCCGCGTGCTTCAGCCGCCCGACGCATGTTGCAGCGCCTGCGCGACGATCACCGCGAGTCCGCTCGTGACGATGGCGAACCCCACTATCTTGCGCAGCATCGATGCCTGTTGCTGTTGCGCGCCCCGTGCGGCGGTTGAGCCGCCAATGGTGGCCATCATCATCCGGATCATGATCGTGCTCCTTCGATTCGTATCAATACCGGCGGGACGCCGATGCGCCCCGCTCTACTGCATCGTTTCACATCAATCGCTTACTTCTGCTTGCCTTCGGCAAGCCTCGCGATCGCGGCGATCACACCTTCGGCGTAGGCCGGATCGGCGCGCCGGAAATGCTCGATCTGACGCGCGACGATCTCCTGCGGCACACCGTCGATATGACGCGCGATGTTGCCGAACAGCCGCTCGCGCTGCGCCGTATCGAACAGCGCGAACAACATGCCCGGCTGCGTGTAGTAGTCGTCGTCCGCGCGATGGTCGTAACGTTCGACCGCACCTGCCGCGAGCGGCGGCTCCGACGCGTTGGCGTCCTGCGCGAAGTCGCCGAAACGGTTCGGCTCGTAGTTCACATTGCCGCCGAGATTGCCGTCCGTGCGCATCGCGCCGTCGCGATGGAACGAATGCGGATTCGGCACGCGCGCTGTGTTCACCGGAATCTGATGATGGTTGATGCCGAGACGATAGCGCTGCGTATCGCCATACGAGAACAGACGGCCTTGCAGCAGACGGTCCGGCGAAAACCCGATTCCCGGTACGACGTTCGCCGGCGTGAAGGCCGCCTGCTCGACGTCCGCGAAATAGTTCGCCGCGTTGCGATTCAACTCGATCGTGCCGACATCGATCAGCGGATAGTCCTTCTGCGACCACACTTGCGTGATGTCGAACGGGTTGAAGCGATAGTTCGCCGCTTCCGCCTCCGGCATTACCTGAATGGCGAAACGCCATTTCGGGAAGTTGCCTGCGTCGATGTTCGTGACCAGATCGCGCTGCGCGCTTTCACGATCCTGCGCGACGACTTGCGCGGCTTGCGCGTCGGTAAAGTTCTCGATGCCCTGCATCGACTTGAAATGAAATTTCACCCAGAAGCGCTCGTTATTCGAATTGATGAACGAATACGTATGCGAACCGAAACCGTGCATCTGCCGGTAGTTTTGCGGAATGCCGCGATCGCTCATCAGAATGGTGACCTGATGCAGCGATTCCGGATGACGCGACCAGAAATCCCACGCGGCGATGTTGCTGCGCATGTTCGTGTACGGATCGCGCTTTTGCGTGTGGATGAAGTCGGGAAACTTCAGCGGATCGCGGATGAAGAACACCGGCGTGTTGTTGCCGACCACGTCCCAGTTGCCCTCTTCCGTGTAGAACTTGACCGAGAAGCCGCGCACATCGCGCTCGGCGTCGGCCGCGCCGCGTTCGCCTGCCACCGTCGAAAAGCGCATGAACAACGGCGTTTCCTTGCCGACCTCGGCGAACACTTTCGCCTTCGTGTAGCGCGAGAAGTCGTGCGTGACTTTCAGCGTACCGAATGCGCCCGAGCCTTTGGCGTGAACGCGGCGTTCCGGAATCACTTCGCGATCGAAATGGGCGAGCTTTTCGAGCAGCCAGACGTCCTGCAGGACAACCGGGCCGCGCACGCCGGCGGTCATCGAATTCTGGTTGTCGGCGATGGGGGCGCCAGCTGCATTGGTGAGCTTACGTTCGGACATGCGGAACTCCTGGATGATTTTTTGTCGGCAACTGATTGCAGGGAGAGACGCGCGCGCTAATTCGCTCAAGCGCGCGGCGGAAGACTTACGCGGACAAAGCCCGATCGACCAGCAACGACAACGCAACCGTGCGCATGCTTTGCATCGACGCAGCGAAGGTGCCGGTGGCAACGCGGGTGAATTGAACGGCGGCGGTCTGGACTTGCTGCGGGTGCGATTGCGTCATGATTTCCTCCGGGTCGTATGGGATCGGGCGATCCATGGAGGAGACTATAACAATCCTATCAAATCGTCGTGTTTGATTAATTTTATCTATTTGATAGGGATGGCGGCTAGCGCCGCCTGGATGTGCCGGCTGCCGCGAGGAAGCGGCGAGCCGGCCGGCGCGCGATCAATTGACGGCGACGGGCAGATCGAGTTTTTTGACGCCGGCCAGATCGCAGGCGTTGATCGCATCGCAAATGGCGTCGATGGCCGGCATGCGCGTGAAGCTCTTGCGCCAGGCGAGCACGACGCGGCGATCCGGCACGGGTTCGTCGAACGCGACGTAGCTCAGCAGCCCCGAGTCGATGCCACCCGCGTGTGGCTTGACCTCGTGCACCGACATGCGCGGCAGCACGGTGATGCCGACACCGCTTGCGACCATGTGACGAATGGTTTCCAGCGACGAGCCTTCGAAGGTTTTCTGGATGCCGTCCGCATTTTGCGAGAAGCGCATCAGTTCCGGGCACACGCCCAGAACGTGATCGCGGAAGCAGTGTCCGCTGCCGAGCAGCAGCATGGTTTCCTGCTTCAGATCGTCCGCATCGATTTTCGCGCGGTTTTCCCAGGCGTGGCCGGACGGCAGCGCGACGACGAACGGTTCGTCGTAGAGCGGGCGCTGCATCAGGCCCGTTTCCGGGAACGGCAGCGCCATGATGGCGACGTCGATTTCGCCTTGCTTGAGCAGTTCGATCAGCTTGAGCGTGTAATTTTCCTGCAGCATCAGGGGCATCTGCGGGACGCGCTTGATCATCTGTTTGACGAGCATAGGCAGCAGATACGGCCCGATCGTGTAGATGACGCCGAGGCGCAACGGCCCGACCAGCGGGTCTTTGCCTTGTTTGGCGATTTCTTTGATGGCCAGTGTCTGTTCGAGAACGCGTTGGGCCTGCGTGACGATCTGTTCGCCGATTGGCGTAACGCTGACTTCGCTGGTACCGCGTTCGAAGATCTGGACGTTCAGCTCGTCCTCGAGCTTTTTGATTGCCACCGACAGCGTCGGCTGGCTGACGAAACACGCTTCGGCGGCCCGGCCGAAGTGCCGTTCGCGCGCTACCGCGACGATGTATTTCAATTCAGTGAGCGTCATTAGGGACCAATCAAGGCGATGATTTCGATAGGTTCTAGTTATACACCTATAGGGTCGGTTCGCCAACTTTTGGTTTTCTGCCCGTTGGGGCGGGTCGTTTTTCTGTTCGCCTACGGGGTTGCCTTTTTTTGTTTGCCTACGGCGTTGGGCTTTCCTTGCATTCTTATTCGTCTATTAGCGTTCGCCCCTGTGGTTTTTTGCCTTTGGTGGTGTTGTTTGTCTGTTTGCCTACGGCGTTGGCCTTTCATTGTGTTCTTATTGGTCTATTAGCTTCGCCCCTATGCGGGGCGAACGCTAATAAACCAAAAAGAAGTGAAAAAAACCAACGCCGTAGGCAAACAGAAAAAACCAACACCAAAAGACAAAAGCCCTAAGCCTTCAAATATTGCTCTCTAGCGCCAAGCCACCTCGCCAGGTGCTGCAACACCACCTCCGGATACTGCTGCAGCAACACAGCCGCAGCCTCCCTGGCGGGTTCAATGAGCCATTGATCGTTCTGAAGATCAGCAAACCTCAACATCGCCGCGCCCGACTGCCGGGCGCCCAGAAACTCTCCGGGGCCGCGAATCTCCAGGTCCCTTCGGGCAATTTCAAACCCGTCAGTCGTCTCCCGCATGGTCTGCAACCGCGCTCTGGCCGTCATCGACAACGGCCCGGTATAAAGCAGAACACAAACAGATGCCGCACTCCCGCGCCCCACCCGTCCGCGCAACTGATGCAATTGCGCCAACCCAAACCGCTCGGCGTGCTCGATCACCATCAGCGATGCATTCGGCACATCCACGCCCACTTCGATCACCGTCGTCGCAACCAGCAATTGCACCTCGTTGCGCGTGAACGCATCCATCACCGCCGCTTTCTCAGCAGGCGCCAGCCGTCCATGCACGAGACCCACGTTCAATTCGGGCAAAGCGGCAACCAGCGTCTCGTACGTCTCGACGGCCGTCTGCAACTGCAAAGTCTCGCTTTCCTCGATCAGCGGACACACCCAGTACACCTGCCGCCCCGTCAACGCCGCCTCGCGCACACGGCCGATCACCTCCTCGCGCCGCGCGTCGGATATCAGCTTGGTCAGAATCGGCGTGCGCCCCGGCGGCAGTTCGTCGATCGTGGAGACGTCCAGATCGGCGTAATACGTCATCGCGAGCGTGCGTGGGATCGGCGTCGCAGACATCATCAATTGATGCGGCTGGAAGTCTCGCGCGCCGTCTGCAGCGTTCCGCGCCTTCGCCCGCAAGGCAAGCCGCTGAGCCACGCCGAAGCGGTGCTGTTCGTCGACGATCACCAGCCCGAGGCGCGCAAACTCGACTGCGTCCTGGATAATCGCATGCGTGCCGATCACCAGTTGCGCGCTGCCGAGCGCCGCCGCTTCGATCGCGGCGCGCTTTTCCTTCGCCTTCAGACTGCCGGCGAGCCACGCGACGCTCACGCCCAGCGGCTCCAGCCAGCCGCGCAATTTGCGCGCATGCTGCTCGGCGAGAATTTCCGTCGGCGCCATGAGCGCGGCCTGGTAGCCGGCGTCGATTGCCTGTGCCGCGGCGAGCGCGGCCACGATCGTCTTGCCGCTGCCGACATCGCCCTGCAGCAGCCGCTGCATCGGGTGCGGCTGGGTCAGATCGAGCGCGATTTCGCCGCCCACGCGCTCCTGCGCCGCCGTCAACGAAAACGGCAGCGCCTCGAGCAGGCGCGCGACCAGCGCCGACGCATCGCCCTCCTTACGGCGTGGCATGGCCGGCGCGGCGCGCGTGCGGCGCTCGTCGTGGGCACGCTTGAGCGACATCTGCTGTGCCAGCAATTCCTCGAACTTGATCCGCACCCATGCCGGATGCGTGCCGTCGATCAGCGCTGTTTCATCCGACTGCACGCCCGGATGATGCAGCGTGCGCACGGCGTCCATCAGCGCCGGCACGCCAAGCGGTTCCATAAACGTGCGAGCGACGGCGTCGGGCAGCAGTTCCGGCAACGAGGTGCGCGACAACGCGTTATCGATCGATTTGCGCAGATACGCCTGCGTCACACCCGCAGTGCTCGGATACACCGGTGTTAGCGCCTGCGGCAGCGGCGTGTCTTCGTCGACCACGCGCACCGCCGGATGCACCATCTCCATGCCGAAGAATCCGCCGCGCACATCGCCACGCACGCGCAGGCGCGCGCCGATCGCCATCTGCTTGACCTGGGAGCCGTAGAAATTCAGAAAGCGCAGCACGAGTTCGTCGCCGGCGTCGTCGCGCAGTTTCACGAGCAGCTGGCGGCGCGGGCGATAGGCGATCTCGTTGTCGAACACCACGCCTTCGGTTTGCGCGATGCCGCCCGGCAGCAGATGCCCGATCGGCGTGAGCGAGGTCTCGTCCTCGTAGCGCATGGGCAGATGCAGGACCAGATCGATGTCGCGCGTGAGGCCGAGCTTGGCGAGCTTGTCGACGGGTTTGGCGGGTGCCGGCGCGGCTTTTTTCTCCTCCGGCGCGCTCGTGCCGACAGCGCTGCCCGCCTCCGGTTCGTCCGCCGGCAACGCCTTGCTCCGCGCGGTGCGGCGCTTGGGTTCGGCGCTCACTTCATCGGTAGCGGAGGGCAAACGGCGGTCGGACAAAGGCATGGGCTGCTTCGCAAGTACAATATCGGCTGTCAAAAGTGTCGCCGCCAACCAGCGCGCGGGCTCGCGGGCCGTTCCGGCGTCCCGCAATCATAGCCGCCCGGCCCCGGCTTCGGCTCGATTCCGTCTCATTTCGCTTCCAGTCGTCCGCATGTTTACGCTTTCCGATTTCGATTTCGATCTGCCTCCCGAGCTGATCGCGCAAGTTGCGCTGCCCGAGCGCAGCGCGAGCCGTCTACTCGAAGTGGACAACACGCTGAGTCCCGCGCGCCTCACGGACCGGCGCTTTGCCGAGCTGCCCGAATGCATTGCATCCGGCGATCTGCTGGTCTTCAACGATACCAAAGTCCTGAAGGCGCGCTTCCTCGGCCAGAAGGCCAGTGGCGGCAAGATCGAAGTGCTGGTCGAGCGCCTCACTGGCGAGCGCACCGCCCTCGCGCAGATTCGCGCGAGCAAGAGCCCGCAGCCCGGCACCACGATTCGTCTGGCCGATGCTTTCGACGTCACCGTCGGCGAGCGCGTCGATCCGTTTTACACGCTGCATTTCCCCGACGACTGCCTGACGCTGATCGAGCAATACGGCCGCCTGCCGCTGCCGCCGTATATCGAGCACGATCCCGACGCGATCGACGAAACGCGCTACCAGACCGTGTTTGCGCAAAATCCCGGCGCGGTTGCGGCGCCCACCGCCGGCCTGCATTTCGACGACGCCCTGCTCGCGCAACTCGACGCGCGCGGCGTCGAACGCGCGACGCTGACGCTGCACGTCGGCGCCGGCACGTTCCAGCCGGTGCGGGTGGAGAACCTCGCCGAGCACAAGATGCACAGCGAGTGGTATCACCTGCCGCAATCGCTCGCCGACAAAATCGCCGCGACGCGCGCGCGCGGCAACCGCGTGATCGCGGTCGGCACGACGTCGATGCGCGCGCTCGAAGCGGCCGCACGCGACGCCGAAGCCGCTGGCCGGCCGCTCGGCGCGGCCAGCACGGAAACCGATATTTTCATCACGCCCGGCTATAAATTCCGCGTGGTGGACCGGCTGGTGACGAATTTCCATTTGCCGAAGTCCACGCTGCTGATGCTGGTGTCGGCGTTCGCGGGCGTCGACACGATTCGCGAGGCGTACCGGCACGCGATCGAAGCGCGCTATCGCTTTTTCAGCTACGGCGACGCGATGCTGCTGACGCGCAAGGACGCCTGATACGTTGAGCTGCCACATGACGCGTCCCCTGCGATAGCTGATGTAGCGGCGGTCGTTGCTACTCGCGGCGCCTGCGTGCAGCGGCAGATTAGCGCTGCATCCTGAGTTTTCTTTACCCAGCCGCCGTGGCTTTCCCGGCGGCATTCATCATGCGCCGGACTGTTCTCCGGTAGCACAGGAGTCTCCCCATGACCGACGGTCATACCCACGATACAAGCGGTACCTGCGATACCTGCACGAGCGCCACCGAGCGGCCCGCCAACGGCCTCAAATTCGAACTGCTCGGCACCGACGGCCAGGCACGGCGCGGACGCGTCACGCTGAATCACGGCGTGGTGGAAACGCCGATCTTCATGCCGGTCGGCACGTACGGCACCGTGAAAGCGGTTCAGCCGCGCGAGCTGGACGAAATGCACGCGCAGATCATCCTCGGCAACACCTTCCACCTGTGGCTGCGCCCGGGCCTCGAAGCCATCGAGGCGCATGGCGGCCTGCATCGCTTCATGGGCTGGAACAAGCCGATTCTGACCGACTCCGGCGGCTTTCAGGTGTTTTCGCTGGGCGATCTGCGCAAGATCACCGAAGATGGCGTCACGTTCGCATCGCCGATCAACGGCGACAAGCTCTTCCTGTCGCCGGAAGTGTCGATGCAGATCCAGAAAGTGCTGAACTCCGACATCGTCATGCAGTTCGACGAATGCACGCCGTACGCCACCAACAACATCCCGACCTCGCACCAGGAAGCCGCCGACTCGATGCGCATGTCGATGCGCTGGGCGAAGCGCTCCACCGACGAATTCGACCGCCTCGGCAACCCGAACGCGCTGTTCGGCATCGTTCAGGGCGGCATGTTCGAAGACCTGCGCGACGAGTCGCTGGCGGGCCTCGCGGAGATGGATTTCCACGGTCTGGCGATCGGCGGCTTGTCGGTCGGCGAGCCGAAAGAAGACATGATGCGCGTGCTGAACCACATCGGCCCGAAACTGCCGGCGAACAAGCCGCACTATCTGATGGGCGTCGGCACGCCGGAAGACCTGGTGGCGGGCGTGGCCGCGGGCGTCGACATGTTCGACTGCGTGATGCCGACCCGCAACGCGCGCAACGGCTGGCTGTTCACGCGTTTTGGCGACATCAAGATCCGCAACGCCGCGCACAAGAACTCGCTGCGCCCGCTCGACGAACAATGCGGCTGCTACACCTGCCGAAATTTCACTCGCGGCTATCTGCACCATCTGCATCGTGTCGGCGAAATTCTCGGCGCGCAGCTGAACACGATCCACAACCTGCACTACTACCTCGAACTGATGCAGGAAATGCGCGACGCCATCGACGCAAAACTGTTCGAGCCCTTCCGCAAGCGTTTCCACGAGAACCGCGCGCGCGGCGTCGAGCAGGCGCCATAACAGAGGAAGGCGCGAATTCGACAGAAGAATCCGTCGGCGCCACAAGGAAAACCTTACAATAAACTTTCGAGTACGGCGAAAAAGGCTTTAAACGTTTGATCGGAAAGCCGATTCGCCGCGCCGACGCGGGTAAGGCCGGTGGTAGAATAACCGGCTGATTTTTTTGATCGTTTTGATTTATAACGGAGAGACCAACGTGTCGTTCATTTCCAATGCCTTCGCCCAAGGCACAGCAACTGGTGGCATTGAATCGAACCTGATGAGCTTCCTGCCGCTGATCCTGATGTTCGGCGTGCTGTACTTCATCATGATTCGCCCGCAAATGAAGCGCCAGAAGGAACACCGCAACATGCTCTCCGCCATGGCGAAGGGCGACGAAGTGGTCACGAACGGCGGCATCGTCGGCAAGGTGACCAAGGTGGGTGAGGCTTACGTCGGCGTCGAAATCTCGGAAGGCACGGAAATCACGGTGCAGAAAGCGTCGGTGACCACGATTCTCCCGAAGGGCACGATCAAGTCGCTGTAAGGCCTGCTCCCTCGCGTCCGGCGCGGCCTCGCCGGCGGTTCACGCGGTTTTTCGCGCTCCGCCCGCGCTCATCGCCGGACGCATCGCTTCCAAGCCAACCTTCCCGTTGGACCACTCATGAATCGTTACCCCCTCTGGAAATACGCCGTGATGCTGGTGGCTCTGGTCATCGGCCTCGTGTACACGCTGCCCAATCTGTTCGGCGAAGCGCCGGCGGTGCAGGTGTCGAGCGGCAAGGCAACGGTCAAGCTCGACTCGACCACGCTGTCGGCCGTCGAAGCGGCGCTCGCAGCCAGTCAGATCAAGCCTGACGACGTCACGTTCGACAATTCGTCGACCAACGCGAATATCCGCGTGCGTCTGTCGGACACCGACACGCAATTGCGCGTGAAGGACCTGCTGCAAAAGTCGCTGAACACCGACCCGAGCGATCCGCAGTTCGTCGTGGCGCTGAACCTGCAAAGCGCGTCGCCGCGCTGGCTGACCGCCCTGCACGCGCTGCCGATGTACCTCGGCCTCGATCTGCGCGGCGGCGTTCACTTCCTGCTGCAGGTCGACATGGCCGGCGCGCTGAACAAGAAGCTCGACTCCGACGCCTCGGACGCGCGCACGCTCCTGCGCGACAACAACATCCGCGACGGCGGTGTGAACCGCGTCAACCAGTCGGTAGTGATCAACTTCGCTGACCAGGCCACGGCGGATGCGGCGGCCAAGCAACTGAGCCGCAGCGTCAGCGAACTCCAGTGGGCCTCGCAAGCGGGTACAGACGGCAGCGTGCAACTGGTCGGCACGTTCACGCCGGCGGTGCAGAAAACCGTACAGGACGCCGCCCTCAAGCAGAACATCACCACGCTGCATAACCGCGTGAACGAACTCGGCGTCGCCGAGCCGGTGATCCAGCAGCAAGGCGCCGACCGCATCGTCGTGGAACTGCCGGGCGTGCAGGACACGGCGAAGGCGAAGGACATCATCGGCCGTACGGCCACGCTCGAAGCGCGTCTCGCCGACCCGGTCAACACGCATCCGAATCCATCCGATCCGGTGCCGCCGGGCGACGAACTGTTCACCCAGGGCAACCAGACCCCGGTGCTGCTGCGCAAGCAGATCATCTTCACGGGTGACCGGATCATCGATGCGTCGGCGGGCTTCGACGAACATCAGCGTCCGTCGGTCAACATCCGTCTGGACTCAGCCGGCGGCCGCGCGGTGCGCAGTGTCTCGCGCGACAACATCGGCAAGCCGATGGCCATGGTGCTGTTCGAAAAGGGCAAGGGCGAAGTGCTGACGGTGGCGACCATCCAGTCGGAACTGGGCGATCGCTTCCAGATTACCGGCCAGCCTACGCCGCAAGGCGCGGCCGACCTCGCGCTGCTGCTGCGCGCCGGTTCGCTGGCCGCGCCGATGGACATCATCGAAGAACGCACGATCGGCCCGAGCCTTGGCGCGGACAACATCAACAAGGGCTTCCACTCGGTGGTGTGGGGCTTCGCGGCGATTGCCGTCTTCATGATCGCGTATTACATGCTGTTCGGCGTGATCTCGATGATCGGCCTGTCGGTCAACCTGTTGCTGCTGATCGCCGTGCTGTCCATGTTGCAGGCCACGCTCACCTTGCCGGGTATCGCCGCTATCGCGCTCGCGCTCGGTATGGCGATCGACGCGAACGTGCTGATCAACGAACGCGTGCGTGAAGAACTGCGCCATGGCGCGCCGCCGCAGCTGGCCATCCAGAACGGCTACGCGCATGCATGGGCGACGATTCTCGACTCGAACGTCACCACGCTGATCGCCGGTATCGCGCTGCTCGCGTTCGGCTCAGGGCCGGTGCGCGGTTTCGCGATCGTGCACTGTATCGGCATACTGACGTCGATGTTCTCGGCCGTGTTTTTCTCGCGCGGCATTGTCAACCTCTGGTACGGCGGCAAGAAGAAGCTGAAGTCGCTGTCGATCGGTCAGGTGTGGCGTCCTGAAGGCATTGACGGCGCAGCGGCCTATCTCGGCAACGACGACGCCGGCACCGACACCGCGCAAGCCATTGCAGCAACCGCGAGCGCGGCCAAGTCGAAGGCAGCAGCGGCCAAAACGCAGGCAGGTGCCGGCAAGCCGACCGTGCGCCGCCGCAACGCGTCTGACAGCGCGCCGCAGAAACCGGGTTCGTCCCGCTGACTCCCGGAGAACTAGACCATGGAATTTTTCCGTTTCCGTAAAGACATTCCGTTCATGCAGCGCGCGTTGATCTTCAACGCGATCTCGCTGCTGACGTTTGTCGCCGCTGTGTTCTTCCTGCTGCATCGTGGGCTGCATCTGTCGGTGGAATTCACCGGCGGCACGGTCATCGAAGTGCAGTATCCTGGCGCCGCACCGCTCGAACCGGTACGCGGCACTTTGGGCAAGCTCGGCTATGGCGACGCGCAAGTGCAGAACTTCGGCACTTCACGCGACGTGCTGATCCGCCTGCCGCTCAAGCAGGGCTTTACGTCCGCGCAGCAGAGCGACCAGGTGATGAACGCGCTCAAGACCGATACGCCGCAGGTGCAGTTGCAACGCGTCGAGTTCGTCGGCCCGCAGGTCGGCAAGGAACTCGCCACCGACGGTTTGCTCGCGCTGGCCTGCGTGGTGATCGGCATCGTGATCTACCTGTCGTTCCGCTTCGAGTGGAAATACGCAGTGGCCGGCGTGATCGCGAACTTGCACGACGTGATCATCATTCTCGGCTTCTTCGCATTCTTCCAGTGGGAGTTCTCGCTGTCGGTGCTGGCGGCGGTGCTTGCGGTGCTCGGCTACTCGGTGAACGAATCGGTGGTTATTTTCGACCGGATTCGCGAAACCTTCCGCCGCGAACGCAAGCTGACCGTGATCGAAGTGATCAATCACGCCATCACCAGCACGATGTCGCGCACGATCATCACCCACGGCTGTACGCAGATGATGGTGCTGTCGATGTTCCTGTTCGGCGGCCCCACGCTGCACTACTTCGCTCTGGCGCTGACGGTCGGTATTCTGTTCGGTATCTACTCGTCGGTGTTCGTTGCCGCGGCGCTGGCCATGTGGCTCGGAGTGAAGCGCGAAGATCTGGTGAAGGACAAGAAGGAACGCACCGATCCGGACGATCCAAACGCAGGTGCGCAAGTCTGATCCTGTTGCGCAGACGCACTTCGCAAAGCAAAAGGCCGGTTCTCGCGAACCGGCCTTTTTCGTTTACCCGCCTCTCACGCGCCGTACTTTATGCGTGAGCCGCGCCTCGCATTTCACCGGAAGCCAAGCTTGCGGCGCGCCGCGGTCAACGCGGCGAGGCTGATCAACGCGGCGAAGATCAGGTAAAAACTCGGCGCCGTCTTTGAACCGGTCGCGCTAATCAGCGACGCAATGATGAACGGCCCAAAGCCGCCGAAGATCGTCACCGCAACGTTATAGGCAATCGACATGCCGGTCGTACGCGTTTGCACCGGGAACATCTCGGAGAGCAAACCCGGCAGCGCGGCAAAATAGCCCGTCATCAGAAAGCCAAACACGATTTGCAGCACGATTAGCGTGCCAAAGGTCGGATGCGCGACCAGATACACGAACGCCGGATAAATCAGCACAAGCAGCAGGCACGCCGACACCAGCATGATCGTCGTGCGGCCATGACGGTCCGACAGATGCCCGACGAGCGGCGAAAACACCATCTGGATCACACCGGTCAGCGCGATCGCCGCGAAGGTGACGGACGGGGCGAGCCCCAGTTGCTTGACGCCGTAGGTCGGCATGAACAGCACGAGATAGGTCGACACCGTGCCGAGCACCACCACGCCGATGGCAATCAGCAGACGCAGCTTCTGGCTGGTGAAGGTGTCGCGCAACGGCGTGCTGGTCGTTTCCGCCGCCAGGAATTCGGGCGTCTCGTCGAGCTTGGTGCGGATGTACCAGGCCACCGGGCCAATCAGCAGGCCGAAGAAAAACGGCACGCGCCAGCCCCACGAAGCCATCTGGTCCGGCGACAGCTTGCCGGTCAACAGCACGCCGAAGCCAGCGGCCAGCAGCGTTGTGAGTCCCTGGCTCGCAACCTGCCAGCTCGCGAAGAAGCCGCGCCGCCCCGGCACGTGTTCGGCCAGAAACGCGGTCGCGCTGCCAAACTCGCCGCCGGCCGAAAACCCTTGCATCAGACGCGCGATCACGAGAATCACCGGTGCGGCGAGGCCGATGCTCTGGTAGGTCGGCAAGACCGCGATAATCAGCGTGCCGCTCATCATCAACAGGATCGACAACGTCAGCGCTGCCTTGCGACCCGCGCGGTCGGCGTAAGCGCCGATCACGATCGCGCCGAGCGGCCGCATGAAGAACGACACGCCAAAGGTGCCGAGCGTGAGCAACATCGAAACCGTATCGTTGCCCGCTGGAAAAAACAGCTTCGCAATCACCAGCGCGAAGAAACCGTACACCACCAGGTCGAACCATTCCAGCGCATTGCCGATCGAGGCGGCGATCACCGCGCGCCACGAATTCTGCCGGCTCCCCGCCAGGCTTGTTGCTGTCGTTGCATTCATGCAGATCTCCAATGCGCGCGAAATAATCATGCGGGCCTGATAACGCCCGATCTTGCCGAACTGGGTGCGCGCACAACCAATACGGTGCCTGCGCTCTATGTACATGAAAAAATAAAACCACGCGAGCGGCAATTAGCCCGAGGCCGCCGCGCAAGGCTTCCAGCGACGCCGCCACGCAATAAAAAACCGCTGCGTCGCAAAAGCGAACGAAGCGGTTTTTTTGTTGCGTCGCAACGGCGGCGCTCTTGACTACGAATTCACGGAAATCCGCTCAAGCACTTATTGTTTGATGCCTTCGGACTGGATATGCAGCTTCGTATCCATATTGAAGCCGTACTTGCTGCCGAAGTCCATACCGTAATCCGCGCGACTGAAATGAGCGCTCGCTTCCACGCCGCACACTTCGCGCTTGAGCACCGGATGCTGCATGCACTTGAACGATTCGATCTTCAGATTCAGCGGCTTGGTCACACCGCGAATCGTCAGGCTGCCGACCACTTCCACGGGCTTGTCGCCATCGAACTTGATATCGGTGCCTTTATAGGTGACCGACGGAAACTTGCTCACGTCGAAGAACGCGTCCGATTTCAGATGCTCGTCGAGTTTGGTATTGCCGGTTTCGACCGAAGCCGGATCGACGGTCACGTCGACCGTGCCGGTTTTCGCCGCGCGGTCGAGCGTCACCGTGCCCGAACTTTTGGTGAACTTGCCGCGCCATACGGACAAGCCGCCAAAGTGATCCGCCTCGAAGCTCGGATACGTATGGGTCGGGTCCAGCTGATAGGTGTCGGCTGCTGCGAACGCGCCGAGCGAGAAAGAGGAAGCCAGTGCGCCGACGGCGATCAACAGGGATGTTTTCAATTCATGCTCCTTTGTTCCTGAAGGAAAGCAACTGCGCCCGAACGGCGCAGCGAATGTCACTTGCGTGCTGCAACGATGTGAAACTTGATCACCACTTCATCGGCGACCACCGACGTGTCTTTCCATTCACCGGTGCCGATCTCGAACTGCGAGCGCTTGATGGGTAGCGCGCCGTCGAACGTTTGCGCCGCGCCCTGCTGCGCGACGGTGACCGGCACCACCACTGTTTGCGACTTGCCCTTGATGGTCAGCTTGCCCGTCACCTTGTACTGATTGCCGCCGGCAGGCGCAATCGCACTCGATACGAACGTTGCGCTCGGAAACGACTTCGCGTCGAACCACTCCTTGCCGCGCACCTGGTCGTTATAGCTTTCGTCGCCCAGATCGTAGCTCGCAACGTCGATGCTGAACTGCGCGCTGCCGTCGGCCGGCTTGGCCGGATCGAAGTTCAGTTGCGCGCTGAATTTGCCGAACTTGCCTTCAACCGGCACATTCATTTGCTTCGAGGTCGCCGTCACCGTGCTCTTCGCAACGTCGACCTGCGCGAGCGCACTGCCGGCCGCGGTAAGCGAAGCCGCCGCGAAGGCCGCGAGCATGTAGCGATAAAACGAAACTTTCATGTTTGTCCTTATTTGATGAAAGGGAGCATGCGCGACAGCAGGCCGTCGCGGTCCAGCCATTGATGCTTGAGCGCCGCGGCCACGTGCAGTATGACCAGCACCAGCAGCGTGTAATTCAACGTGATGTGGACGTTCTTCAGCAGTTCCTTGAGATGCGGGTCCGGCGCGATCAGGCGCGGCAGCGGAATCAGGCCGAGGTAGACCACCGGCACATTGGCCGCCGAGCTATACAGATAGCCGGATACGGGAATCGCGATCATCAGCACATACAGCAGCAAGTGCGTGAGATGCGCGGCGCCGCGCTGCCAGGCCGGCATACGGCGCGGCATCGGCGGCCCGGCGTGCGTGGCGCGCCATAGAATGCGCACGACCGCGAGCGCGAACACCGTCACGCCGATCCATTTGTGCCAGGAGAAATAGCGCAGCTTGGTGGGGGTGAAGCCGGGGATGTCGGTCATCACCCAGCCCAACGCGAAGCCACATACGATCAGCAGCGCGATCAGCCAGTGAAAGGCGATGGCGGTCCGCGTGTACGACTCCCGGCCGCCGAAAGAAGGATTGAGTGCCATGAAAGCTCAACGCAAAGCTAAGAGAGGTTAACGGTGCAGCCGGCCTTGCTATTCCATGCGGCCGATGCGGTATGCATCGGCCGCATGGAATAGCCTAGTCGCCCGCTGCGGCAGACGCCAAGGCCGCCATGCTACCCCAAGCGGAAGAAGCTGGCTGAGGCCATTCGAGTGTGACACCGTCGCAAATTTCCATGCACTGGCAAAGCATTGAACAATTGGGGCCGGACACTGTCAGAATCACGCACGCTTCACGTAAGATGAATCCAAATCGCAGCAGCAGCTTGCCTCGCAGCCTGACCGGAGGCGATCGGCGGCGCACCGGCTGGGCGCGTTTGGTACTATTGCTCCACGCTTTCGCCAGTCCTGCCCTGAATCCGGCATTGCACGCCGCCCTTCTCGTCGTTAGCCTTTGTGCCGTATGGAACATGACAACCTGATCGCGTGCCATGAGTGCGATACGCTGTGCCGCAAGCCACGGCTTGTCGGGCGTGCCATCGCGCGTTGTCCGCGCTGCGGCGCGACGCTCTATCGCGGCATCTCGCGCAGGCTCGACGGCATCAGCGCCATGACCCTGGCCGCGCTCATCACGTTCCTGATTGCCCAGGGATTCCCGATCGTCGAACTCGAAACCAACGGCATCACCTCGCAGACCACGTTGTTCGGCGCGCTCGTCGCGTTGTGGAGCGAAGACATGCAGATTGTCGCGGTGATGGTGTTCTGTTCGACCATCCTGTTTCCGCTGACCGAACTGGTGGCCCTGCTCTACGTGCTGATCCCGCTGCGCGCCGGCTATGTGCCGCCGGCTTTCAACCGCGTGCTGCGCGCGATCCAGTTCGTGCGGCCCTGGGGCATGATCGAAGTGTTCATGCTCGGCGTGCTGATCACGATCGTGAAGATGGTGAGTCTCGCGCGCGTGATTCCCGAAGCCGCACTGTTCGCGTTCGGCGTGCTCACGCTGATGTTCGCGGTGGTGGTCAGCTTCGACCCGCGCATTCTGTGGGACCTCGCCGACGAGATGGGCGACCGCAGCCAGCGCCCGCTGCCGCGCACCTCCGCCGACAGCGCCGCGGCCGCCATGACTTCCATGGCCGGCCCACCCGCGCCGCCGGAGTTGCCGCCGAGCGCACCACCGGCGCCGCATCAGGGATGAGCGCCCGATGAAATACGTCACTGCGAAGCGCGCGGGTCTGGTGTCCTGTCATGCGTGCGGCCGGGTCGAGCCGCGCATTCACTCCGTCACGCCGCAGCACTGCGGCCGGTGCGGCGCGGTAATGCACCGGCGCAACCCCGATAGCCTGATGCGCACCTGGGCGCTGCTGATCGCCGCGGCCTTGCTGTATATTCCGGCGAATCTGTTGCCGGTGATGCACACCTCGTCGCTGCTCGGTTCCGAAGACGACACCATCATGAGCGGCGTCGTGTATTTCTGGACCTCGGGCGACTGGCCGCTCGCTGTCATCGTGTTCATCGCCAGCATCATGGTGCCGATGCTCAAGCTGAGCGTGCTGGTGCTGCTCACCGTCACCGCGCAGCGCCGCTCGCGCTGGCGGCCGGAGCAGCGCACCACGTTGTACCGGATGGTCGAACGGATCGGGCGCTGGTCGATGCTCGACGTGTTCGTCGTCACGCTGACCGTCGCGCTGGTGCGCTTCAAATCGCTTGCCGTCATCACGGCCGGACCCGGCGCCATTGCCTTCGGTTCGGTGGTGATTCTGACCATGATGGCTTCCATGCAATTCGATCCACGGCTCATCTGGGACAACGTGGAAGGCAGCACCCAAAAACCTCAGGACCTCGAACATGAATAGCCCGCAAGGACCGACGCCCGCCCCTGATGCGCCGCGCAACGATTCGAACGGACCAAACCTGCCGCCCCAACTGCCAGACCCCGAGATCGAGCCGCGCAGACGCTGGCTGCCGTCGCTGGTCTGGGTGATTCCGCTGATCGCCGCGCTGATCGGCCTCGCGCTTGTGATCAAGTCGGTGACTGAAAGAGGTCCGACCATCACGATCACCTTCGTCAGCGCCGAAGGCCTCGAACCGGGCAAGACCAAGGTCAAGTACAAGGACGTCGACGTCGGCTCGGTGAAGACCATCACGCTTTCGAAAGATCTGTCGCATGTGCTGGTCCAGGTGCAGCTCACCAAGGAAGGCGAAGACTTCGCGGTCAAGGATTCGCGCTTCTGGGTGGTGCGCCCGCGAGTCGGCGCGAGCGGCGTGTCCGGGCTCACCACGCTGCTTTCAGGTGCCTACATCGGCGCGGATGCCGGCCATTCGCCCGACACCGAGAAAAACTTTGTCGGTCTCGAAACGCCGCCGCCCATTACCGGCGACCAGAAGGGCCATCAGTTCGTCCTGCATGGCGACTCGCTCGGGTCGATCGACATCGGCTCGCCGATTTTCTACCGGCGCGTGCAGGTCGGTCAGGTGGTCGGCTTCTCGCTCGACAAGGACGGCACCGGCGTGACGATGCAGGTGTTCGTGGCCGCGCCGTTCGACCAGTATGTCGGCACCAATTCGCGCTGGTGGCATGCGAGCGGTGTCGATCTGCGGCTCGACTCGAGCGGCTTCAAGCTGAATACGCAGTCGCTCGCGACGGTGATCGTCGGCGGCCTGTCGTTCCAGTCGCCGCCGGGCCAGGGCGTGGGCGCGCAGGCGCCGAACAACTTGACGTTCCGCCTCGGTTCGGATGAAGTAGATGCGATGCGCGAGCCGGACGGCGTACCGCTGCGCGTGGTGATGAACTTCAACCAGTCGCTGCGTGGTCTGTCGATTGGCGCACCGGTCGATTTCCGCGGCATCGTGCTGGGCCAGGTGACCAACATTGGCATCGACTACGATCCGAAGACGCGCAGCTTCACCATGCCGGTGACGATGAACCTGTACCCCGACCGTCTCGGCAAGCGCTTCCGCGAAACCGCGCCGATGCCGGGTAGTCTGGCGGGTCAAACCCTGCTGCAAGCGCTTGTCAAACATGGTCTGCGCGGCCAGTTGCGCACCGGCAATCTGATTACGAGCCAGCTATATGTGGCGGTCGATATCTTCCCGAAGGCGCCGCCGGCCACCGTTGACGTGACGGGCGATCCGCTCGAACTGCCGACGATTCCGAACACGCTCGACGAACTGCAACTGCAGGTCGCCGACATTGCGAAGAAGCTCGACAAGGTGCCGTTCGACCAGATCGGGGCGAACCTGAACAACGCGCTGAAGAACGCCGACCAGCTGTTCACGCGACTGGACAAGGAAGTCGTGCCGCAGGCGCGCGACACGCTGGCCGCCGCGAAGCAGACCTTCGGTTCGGCCGAGGCCACGTTGCAGCAGGACTCGCCGTTGCAGTCGGATGTTCATCAGGCGTTGCAGGAATTGACGCGCACGTTGCAGTCGCTGAATGCATTGTCGGATTATCTGGAACGTCATCCGGAATCGCTGTTGCGCGGTAAATCAGGAGATAAACCATGATGTTTGCCCGGCTCCCCCGCTCGCCGCGCGGGCTTGTGCGTGGCGCGGCTTATTTTGGCGCTCTTGCCGCACTGGTGGCGATGACGGCGTGCTCGTCGCCGTCGAGCCGCTTTTACACGCTGGGCGCCGATGGTGCGGGCGCGGGGGCCTCCGCTTCCGCTTCCGCTTCTGCCGCTCCGGTAAGCGCCCGGACTTCGGCTGCGCCGGCGTGGCTGATTGAAGTGGCGCCGGTCGATGTGCCGCCGCAGGTGGCGAAGACCCAGTTTGTCGTGCAGACGGGCCCGACGCAGGTGCAGGTGCTGGAGCAGGAGCGTTGGGCTTCCTTACCGGGCGATGAGATTCGGCGGGCGCTGTCGACCCGTCTGACCCAGCAGTTGGGGACGCTTGATGTGTATGGGACTGCGTATCCGGATACGACGCCCGTGTATCGGGTCAGCATGAATGTGCAGCGGTTCGAGTCATGGCCGGGGTCGCATGCGTTGATCGATGCGGTCTGGAGTGTGCGGGCCGTACGAGGGGCCGGCGTGATGACCTGCCGGAGTGTGGTGAGTGAGCCAGTGGGCGACGGGTATGACTCGCTTGTTAATGGCCACCGGGCGGCGTTGCAGCAGGTTTCCTTGCAGATTGCTGCTGCTGTTCGTGCTATGGCTGGGGCTGCTTCGCAGGGGACCAAGGTGGGTTGTCCTTCTTTGGCGAGTTCGTAGTAGTTCTTTTTTTCTTTGGCTGGTTTTTTGTTTTGTATGCCTATGGCGGTGGGGGTTTGTTGCTCTGGCTTTTTGGGCCTTTCCTTGTTTTCTTGCTGGTCTATTAGCGTTCCCCCTATGCGGGGGAGCACTCACTTTCTTTGCCCCGCCGCAAAGAAAGTAAGCAAAGAAAGCGGGCTCAAACCGCCAATTCTTAAGCGGCTCCCCTGGCTTGGAGGGTGTAGTGGCTCCGTAGAGATCGAGCCTGCGCCCCTTCCCACCTGAGTGACCAGGCCGTCATGCTTCCGGCGGCGCCGCGCGCGCCGATGCGGTACTTCATCAACCACTTCCGTCTTTTTGCGCTCGCGCGTTGTTCAACACTGCGCTCGCTGCAGTTGCCATGACCGACTCGCCGGCTTCGACTCTCTCAAGATCATCCCAATTCATCGGTGCTGTGCGCGCTTCGCGGCGACCCGCCGCCGCGTAACTCGCCGGCGTCAACACTTCCAGAATCTCGGTATCTTCAGCCGCCTCGCCGAGGCGAAGCCGATGGCCCCCCGCTACGCGCAACCGAAGCACCCGGTTTCCCTGGTGGACCCATCCGCGACGCACGCAGTGCGGAGTGGGAGCGGATGACGGCTGTGTCACTGGCGCTTATGGACCACGGTGTGATCCGTTAATCGGACCACCGGCCCCTCCAAGCCAGGGGACCCGCTTAAGAGCATTCCAGCCCCGTGCCGGGCCCGGCGTTGGCGGAGAAACGGAGATGAGGTATACCGGTGAGCGGCAGCGCCGCGATGACCGACAGACCAATGGTGCGCGCTCGCGGCATGCCCGCCGTGGAGTGAGCCCGCTTAAGAGCATGGTCCGGGATTCGTCGGCGACAGTGGTGAGCGGCGCGAGCCGCATCCCGTTCAGGAGATCGAGTCAATTTCGACGATTCCCATGGCGCTGCCGTTCACGGACGATTCTGGAGCAGGCGATGGCGATGCGCAAGCGAGAAGAAGACGAGGTGTTCCCGAACGCAGCGGGGATCGATGTGGGCGGCTCCAGCCACTGGGTGGCGGTGCCCCGACAGGCGGATGACGAGCCGGTGCGTGAATTCGGGGCGATGACCGATGACCTGAACGCGATGGCCGACTGGCTGCTGGCGTGCGGGGTCGACACGGTGGCGCTCGAATCGACGGGCGTGTACTGGATCCCGGTGTACGAGGTGCTCGAGCGGCGCGGACTCGCGGTATGGCTGGTCGACGCGCGGCAGATGAAGTACGTACCGGGACGCAAGAGCGACGTGCAGGATTGCCAGTGGCTGCAGAAGCTGATGAGCCTGGGGCTGCTGCGCGCGGCCTGGCGCCCGGGCGACGAGGTCTGCGTGGTGCGTGCGGTGGTACGTCAGCGCGAGGTACTGCTGGCCGAACAGGCCAGCTGGGTGCTGCGCATGCAGAAGGCGCTGGTGCAGATGAACCTCCAGCTTGCCGAGGTGCTCACCGACGTGATGGGCATGACCGGGCAGGCGATCGTGCGGGCGATTGTGGCCGGCGAGCGTGACCCCAAGGTGCTGGCCCGGCACCGCAACGGCCGCGTCAAGGCCAGCGAGCGCGACATCGAGCGGGCGCTGACGGGCAACTGGCGCGAGGAGCACCTGTTCGTGCTCGGGCAGGCCCTGGCGATGGTCGACAGCCTAGCCCTGCGGGTGCTCGAGTGCGACGCGAAGACCGAGGCGCTGCTGGTACCGTTAGGGCGTCACGACGTGGAACTGGCCGGGCCGGACAAGAAGCGCCACAAGAACACCCCGCGGTTTGACGCGCGTACCGCGCTCGCGCGCTGGGCGGGCGTCGACCTGACGCGCATCAACGGTCTGGCGGTCACCACGGTAATGACGATACTCTCGGAGATCGGCCCGGACCTGAGCCGCTTTGCCAACGTCAAGCACTTCTGTTCGTGGCTGGGACTGTGTCCGGGCACCAAGGTCAGTGGCGGCAAGGTGCTCAGCGCCCGCACCCGGCGTTCCACCAACCGGGTGCGCCAGGCGCTCAAGCTGGCGGCCATGAGCCTCTCGCGTAATGACTCGGCGCTCGGCGCGTTCTACCGCCGGCTCTGCTCACGCATGGACAAGCCGCGTGCGAATACCGCGGTCGCCCATAAGCTCGCCCGCATGGTGTACTTCATGCTCACGCGTGGCGAAGCCTTCGTCGACCAGGGCCAGCAGCACTATGAAGAGCTGCAGCGTCAGCGCAGCATTGACGCCCTCAGGCGCCGCGCCAACGCCCTCGGTTTCCAGATCACTCCGGCTGCGCCAACGGCCTGAAAACCGACGTTATCCTGATTGTTTCTCAGGAGTTGGCGGTGTGAGCCCGCTTTCTGTGCTTACTTTCTTTGCGGCGGCAAAGAAAGTGAGTGCCACCCCGCACAGGGGCGAACGCTAGTAGACCAATAAGCAAACAAGGAAAGGCCCAGGAAGCAAAAACAAACCAAACCCCACCGCCGCAGGCAACCAACCACCCAACTAAGACCACGCGTAACCGACCGCGTACAATAGCGCGTTATCTAACGCCTCCCGGCACCCTCAATGTCCTTCGATTTCTTCCTCCCTTGCCCACGCGGCCTTGAAGCCTCGCTTGCGGCTGAACTCGCCGAAATTGCCGCGAATCATCTGAACGGCGCGCCCTTCACCGCCGGCGCGCAAGTCCCGGGCGGCGTGCATTTCCGCGGGGGCTGGGCGGCCGGCATGGCCGCGAATCTGTACTCGCGCCTCGCAAGCCGCGTGCTGCTGAAAATCGCGCACCGCCCCTATCGCAGCGAGCAGGACGTCTACGCACTCGCGCTCGAACAACGCTGGGAACAGTGGTTCTCGGCAAACGAAACGCTTCGCGTGGACGTCACCGCGATCAAGTCGCCGCTGCGCAGCCTCGAATTCGCCACGCTGCGCGTCAAGGACGCCATCTGCGATCGTCTGCGTGAAGTCAGCGGCGCGCGGCCAAGCATCGACACCGCCATGCCCGACGTGCGCGTCTTCGCATTCCTCACCGCCACCGACTGCACGCTCTACCTCGACACCTCGGGTGACCCGCTCTTCAAGCGCGGCTGGCGGCTCGACAAGGGCGCCGCGCCGCTGCGCGAGAACCTGGCTGCGGGCATCCTGCGTCTGACCGGCTGGACCGCCGGCACGCCGTTGTATGACCCGATGTGCGGCAGCGGCACCTTCCTCGCTGAAGCCGCGCAAGTGGCGCTGAATATCGCGCCGGGCGCGGAACGCCGCTTCGGCTTCGAGAAACTCAAGCAATACGAAGCCAAAACCTGGCAAACGTTGAAAGCCGCCGCGCTCGACGCAAAGCACGCCGCCCGCAACTCGCGCGTCGATCTGCAGATCTTCGGCAGCGATATTTCCGGCGACATGCTCGACAAGGCACGTGCGAACTTCCAGCGCGCCGGCTTGCCGTCGATCTCCCTCAAACAGGTCGACGCGCGCGGCATGTCGGCGCCGTCGTCGGAGCCCGGCATCCTCGTTGCCAATCCGCCGTATGGTGAGCGGATCGAAGTGCGCGGGCGCAACGCGCGCGGCGAAATCCGCGAAGGCCGCGGCAATCGTGAAGACCGTGAAGACGACGGCTTCCGCCGCGCCCAGGAAGAAGCGCCGGACAGCGAGTTTTTCAAGTCTTTCGGCGACGCGCTCAAGCAGCGTTTCACCGGCTGGCATGCGTTCATCCTGACGTCGGATCGCAAGCTGCCCGGCCAGTTGCGTCTGCGCGAATCGACCAAGACGCCGCTTTTCAACGGCGCGCTGGAATGCCGCCTGTTCCGCTTCGATCTGATCGCGGGCAGCGTGCGTCAGCGGCCGCAGAACAACGATACGCCGGCGGCTTAAGCCGGCGCAGCCCAGCAGCCCAGCAGCCCAGCAGCAAAAACCGCGGACCGAGCTCCGCGGTTTTTTTGTTCTTACGCCAGGCAATGCGCGCCATTTTGCGCCGCCCCTTCGCCGAGTCTCTACGCCGGCCTAGCCGCGCCAGCCGTACTAGCCGTGCAGGCCGCCCAATCGGCCCCAGCCGCACTGTCCGCGTCAGCCGCCCCTGCTGCCCGGGCCGTGCGAACCCCTATCCGCGCCAGCCGCGCCAGCCGCACCAGCCGCGCCAGCCGCACCAGCCGCACCAGCAGCCCCAACCGCACCAGCAGCCCCAACCGCACCAACCGCCCTAGCCGCACCATCGTCCAACTCCACCTGCCACACCCTACTGACAGCACGCTGTCAGTAGCCCCCCCGCACACTCCTTCTCACGCCATCCGGCGCTTTGCACGGCTTACCCGCCATCCACAGGAGAATGTCATGTCCGCATCAGCCAAAGTTGTTGCATGGTTCGAGATTCCGTCCGTCGACTTCGATCGCGCCGTCCGCTTTTACGAAGCCGCGCTCGACGTCAAACTGAATCGCCAGGAAATCGGCGGCCAGCCGATCGCGATCTTCGGCTACGAGGAACCGGCCACCGGCGGCGCGATCATCCACAGTCCGTCGATGACACCGAGCGACGACGGCGTGCTCGTCTACCTGAACGCCCAGCCGACCGTCGACGCCGCGCTCGCGCGCGTCGAAAAAACCGGCGGCAAGACCGATGGACCCGTCATCAAGCTGCCGCAGGACATCGGCTACATCGCGTTCTTCACCGACACGGAAGGCAACCGCCTCGGCCTGCATTCGCGGACCAACGGTTAAGCGGTCCGACGGCAACAGCGGTCGTTCGTCAGCCAATCTGAATGCCGACCGGAGCGCGGCATGCGGCGCTATCATCGCGGGACTGTCCCCGTCCTTTTCTACAAGACGCCCACGATGACGCGCCGCGCCGACCGCCTGTTCCAGATCGCCGAACTGCTGCGCGGACGGCGCCTGACTACCGCGCAACAACTCGCCGACTGGCTGAATATCTCGCTGCGCACGGTCTATCGCGACGTGCGCGATCTACAACTCTCCGGCGTGCCGATCGAAGGCGAAGCCGGTATGGGCTATCGTTTGAGCCGTACCGCCAGTCTGCCGCCGCTCACCTTCACCGCCGACGAACTGGCCGCGCTCGCGGCGGGCGCCCGCATGCTCGAATCCTGGGGCGGCGCGGGCTTTGCAAGCGGCGCGCGCGGCGCGTTGGCGAAGATCGCCTCAGCCATGCCCGCCGACAAACGCGCGACGATCGAACGGCTGGCGATCTTCGCGCCGTCGTTTCATATCAAGGCGGATTTTTCGGCAAAAGTGGATGCGCTGCATCGCGCGATCGACGCGCGGCAGGTGGTGAGTTTTGCTTATACGGATGTGAACGGGGCGGCAACCGCACGGCGCGTGTGGCCGCTGGCGCTCGCTTACTGGGGCGCGCGCTGGACGCTTGGCGCATGGTGTGAACTGCGTGACGACTTCCGCAATTTTGGCCTGGAGAAGATCGCCGAACTTCAGACGCTCGAACAGTATCCGGATATGGAGGGCAGGCGCCTCGCGGATCTGTTGCGGCATGTGGGAGCGAAACGGCAGTGAGGATTTGCGTTGCAGCCGCCGCAATCCTTCACTCGCTCGCGCGTGCGAAAGACAGGATGGACGGATCGCGGCCCCAGAACTTGCAGGCCGCGAACCGCTCGCGGCGTTACTCCACCGCCTTCACCATATCCTCGATCACTTTCTTCGCATCACCGAACACCATCATCGTCTTGTCCATGTAGAACAGGTCGTTGTCGAGACCGGCGTAACCCGCGGCCATCGAACGCTTGTTCACGATCACCGTGCGCGCCTTGTACGCCTCGATGATCGGCATGCCCGCGATCGGCGACTTCGGATCGTTCTTCGCGGCCGGGTTCACCACGTCGTTCGCACCGAGCACCAGCACCACGTCGACCTGACCGAATTCGCCGTTGATGTCGTCCATTTCGTAGACCATGTCATACGGCACTTCAGCTTCCGCGAGCAGCACGTTCATGTGGCCCGGCATCCGTCCGGCCACCGGGTGAATCGCGTACTTCACCTCGATGCCCTTCTCGACCAGCTTGTCGGTCAGTTCCTTCAATGCATGCTGCGCACGTGCGACCGCCAGACCATACCCCGGCACGATCACCACGGTTTCGGCATTGCCGAGCATGAACGACGCGTCATCAGCCGAACCCGATTTCACCGGACGCTGCTCCGCCGACCCACCTGCCACAGCCGCACCCGCCTCGTTGCCGAAGCCGCCGAGAATCACGTTGAAGAACGAACGGTTCATCGCCCGGCACATGATGTACGACAGGATCGCACCCGACGAGCCGACCAGCGAGCCCGCGATGATCAGCATCGGATTGTTCAGCGAGAAGCCGATGCCCGCCGCCGCCCAGCCCGAATACGAGTTCAGCATCGACACCACCACCGGCATATCCGCGCCGCCGATCGGGATGATGATCAGCACGCCGAGCACGAACGCGATGATCGTCATGATGATGAACGGCAGCCACGACTGCGTGAGAAAGAAGATCACGCCGAAGCCGAGCATCGCGAGCGCGAGCAGCAGGTTGATCAGATGCTGGCCGCCGTACACGACGGGTGCGCCCTGGAACAACCGGAACTTGTACTTGCCCGACAGCTTGCCGAACGCGATCACCGAACCGGAGAAGGTAATCGCGCCGACAAACGTGCCGATAAACAGTTCGACGCGATTGCCGTACGGCAGGAAGCCCGGCGCCGTGTTGTCCGGATCGATCAGGCCGAACGCCGACGGCTCCGAGACCACCGCGTAAGCAATACACACGGCGGCAAGACCGATCAGCGAGTGCATCGCCGCGACCAGTTCCGGCATCTTGGTCATCTCGACGCGCGCGGCGACGAACGCGCCGATTGCGCCGCCAATCACCAGCGCGACCAGCAGCAGTCCGAGCCCGAGTCCAAGATTCGAGCCGAGCCCGTTTGCCTGTTTGACGATCAGCGCAATGGTGGTGACGATCGCAATCGCCATCCCGGCCATGCCGAAGGTATTGCCGATGCGCGCTGTCTTCGGATTCGACAGCCCCTTGAGCGCCTGAATGAAGCAGACCGACGCGACCAGATAAAGCAGCGTGACGACGTTCAGACTCATTACGCTTTCTCCTTGGCGGCGGCGGGAAGCTTCTTCGGCTCTTTCTTCCTGAACATCTCCAGCATTCGCCTCGTCACCAGGAATCCGCCGAACACGTTCACCGCCGCCAGCGCGACGGCCAGCGTGCCGAAGAACTTGCCGGTGTCGCCCACGGTAAGGCCTGCTGCAAGCATCGCGCCGACGATCACGATCGCCGAGATCGCGTTCGTCACCGCCATGAGCGGCGTATGCAGCGCGGGTGTGACGTTCCAGACCACGTGGTAGCCGACGTAAATCGCCAGCACGAAGATGATCAGGTTGATGACGGTGTGGTTGATGACTTCCATCGCCGCTCTCCAATGTAGTACTTCGATGTCGGCCAGAGTTAGCGCCCAGGCACTTACTCTGGTCCCATGCAATTAATGGCTCAGGTCTTGCGCGTGACTTCACCGTCACGGGCCAGCAGTGTGGCCGCGACGATATCGTCCGCGAGATCGATGTTCAGGGCGCCTTCCTTGGTGATGATCAGCTTGAGGAAGTCGAGCAGGTTGCGCGCATAGAGCGACGACGCGTCGGCGGGGACCATCGAAGCCAGATTCGTATAGCCGACGATCTGCACGCCATGCTTGATCACCACCTTGTCCGCTTCGGTGAGCGGGCAGTTGCCGCCGCGCTGGCCTTCGTACTCGGCGCCGCGGCCTGCGGCGAGGTCCACCAGCACCGAGCCGGGTTTCATCGCCTGCACGGTTTCGACCGAGATCAGCGTCGGTGCGGCGCGGCCTGGGATCAACGCGGTGGAGATCACCACATCGGCCTGTTTGGCGCGTTCGTGGACCAGCGCGGACTGGCGCGTGAGCCACGATGGCGGCATCGGCCGCGCATAGCCGCCGACACCCTGCGCCGCTTCACGCTCTTCATCGGTTTCGTAGGGCACATCGAGAAACTTCGCGCCGAGCGATTCGATCTGCTCTTTCACTGCGGGACGCACGTCCGAGGCTTCGATCACCGCGCCCAGCCGCTTGGCCGTTGCGATGGCCTGCAGACCCGCCACACCCGCGCCGAGGATCAGCACGCGCGCGGCTTTCACGGTGCCGGCAGCGGTCATCAGCATCGGCATGAAGCGCGGATAGAGCGTGGCGGCCAGCAACACCGCCTTGTAGCCCGCAATATTCGCCTGCGACGACAGCACATCGAGGCTCTGCGCGCGGGTGGTGCGCGGCGCGGCCTCCAAAGCGAATGCAGTCACGCCCGCCGCGGCGAGTTTTGACGAGTTTTCGGTATTAAAAGGATCGAGCATGCCGACCAGCGTCGCGCCGCGCTTGAGCAGCGGCAGTTCGGCGTCGGTCGGGGACTGGACTTTGAGGACCAGTTCGGCGCCGAATGCGGTCGCCGCATCGACGATTTCCGCGCCGGCGGCCGTAAAGGCATCGTCTGGAAAGCTTGCGCCAGTACCGGCGCCGCTCTGGATGGTGACCCGGTGGCCCTGGGTCACATACTTCTTGACCGTTTCGGGCGTCGCGGCGACGCGGGTTTCGTGCGCGCGCGTCTCGGCTGGCACTCCGATGTGCATCTTTGTCTCTCCTCGACTTCCTGTTTTACGACAGACCCACCGACGAGGCACGCCGGCTTGCAAGTGCAACGGCTAACGCCGTACTTTAACCGAAACCAGAGGGTGCGCAAAAATCGGGGACAATCCCGGGTTCTCGGCCCGCCGGGCAGTGCGGCCCGACGGCTGCCCGCGGCACGCCGCCTTTCGTCCCGCCGTCCGCTGCCGGCTGTCAGGACGCCCTCAGCCCATGGCGCGCTTCCCGGCAGCCCAAGCCCATAAACGGTAAAATGCGCAGCCATGAAACCGGAAACCTGGACGCCGCACGTCACCGTCGCGGCCATCGTCGAGCGTGCTGGGCGCTTTCTCGTGGTCGAGGAGCATACCGTCGACGGTTTGCGCCTGAACCAGCCGGCCGGCCATCTGGAAGCGGGAGAAACGCTTCTGGAAGCGGTGGTCCGCGAGACGCTCGAAGAAACCGCGCATCCGTTCACGCCCGAGGCGCTGGTCGGCATGTATATGACGCATTTCGAGCGGCCCGGCAGTGAGGGCGTGACTTATCTGCGCTTCACCTATTGCGGCACGGGCGGCGAGGCGGACCTGGCGCGCGGGCTCGACCCCGACATCGTCCGCACGCTGTGGATGAGCGCTGACGAATTGCGCGCGTGCCCCGAACGGCACCGCACGCCGCTCGTCATGCAATGTCTCGACGATTACCTCGCGGGCCGGCGTTTCCCGCTCGACTTCGTGCACACGCATTCGGTCGGGCCTCTCCGATGAATGAAGTCTGGCCGTACGCAGTGAGCACCTTATGAGTAAGCAGAAAGTCGTAGTAGGCATGTCGGGCGGCGTCGATTCGTCGGTCACCGCGTGGCTGCTCAAGGAACAGGGTTACGACGTGGTCGGCCTGTTCATGAAAAACTGGGAAGACGATGACGACAGCGAGTACTGCTCCACGCGGCAGGACTGGATCGACGTCGTCTCGGTGGCGGACCTGATCGGCATCGATGTGGAAGCAGTCAACTTCGCCGCCGAGTACAAAGACCGCGTGTTCAGCGAATTCCTGCGCGAATATTCCGCCGGCCGCACGCCGAATCCGGACGTGCTGTGCAACGCCGAGATCAAGTTCAAGGCCTTTCTCGATCACGCGATGTCGCTCGGCGCCGAAACCATCGCGACCGGGCACTATGCGCGCGTGCGCGAGAACAGCGGCCGCTTCGAATTGCTCAAGGCATTCGATCATACGAAAGATCAGTCGTACTTTCTGCACCGGCTGAACCAGGCGCAGCTGTCGAAGACGCTGTTCCCGTTGGGCGAGATTCCCAAGACGAAAGTGCGGGAGCTCGCCGAACAGATCGGGCTGCCGAACGCGAAGAAGAAAGATTCGACCGGCATCTGCTTCATCGGCGAGCGGCCGTTCCGCGATTTCCTGAACCGCTATCTGCCGACCCAACCCGGCCCCATGAAGACCACCGACGGCACGGTGGTCGGCGAACACATTGGCCTCGCCTTCTATACCTTCGGTCAGCGCAAGGGCATCGGCCTCGGCGGCAGCAAGGAAGGCAGCGGCGAACCGTGGTTCGTCGCGGGTAAGGATATGGCGTCGAACACGCTGTATGTCGCGCAGGGCCACGATCATCCGTGGCTGCTGAGCCATACGCTGGCGGCGGGCAATACGAGCTGGGTAGCGGGCGAGCCACCGGCAGAAGGGTTCGCGTGCGGCGCGAAAACCCGCTACCGGCAAGCGGATGCACCCTGCACCTTCAGCGCGGCTGCCAGCGCGGAAGGCCTCTTCGGGCTGCATTTCGACGCCGCGCAATGGGCTGTCACACCGGGGCAATCGGCCGTGCTCTACGATGGCGACGTGTGTCTCGGCGGCGGCATCATCGAACAGGTGGTCACCGGGCAGCCGGTGGCACGCCAACCACAAACAGCGGCCTTGCTGACCGCCCGTTAAGCAAAGGTTCACCGTGTGGTGGCACGCACCGCCGCCACACGCGCTTCACCCTCATGTGTCACCGTCAGGCCGCAGCCTCACTATAAAAGCAGCAGTTCGTATCCCTTTTGCGGCGGATTCCGTCTATGCCGACAGCGTGGGCGATCCCGCCGTGACGACCTTCACTGCACTGGAGTCCCCATGTTTTCTCGACGTTATCTGGCAATGTGGTGCGCAGTCGTACTGCTCGCTGTCTGTGCGGCGCTCGCCGCGACGCATCACATCTCGTGGCTCTGGATCGTCGTGCCAGTGGTGTTCGTCGCGCTCGGCCTGTTCGATCTGACGCAGGAACGCCACGCGATTCTGCGCAACTATCCGCTGTGGGGCCACTTTCGTTTCCTGTTCGAATTCATCCGACCGGAGATTCGCCAGTATTTCGTTGAGGGCGATACCGATGAGAAGCCGTTCTCGCGCGTGCAACGCAGCATCGTCTATCAGCGTGCGAAGAACGATGTGGATAGCCGCCCGTACGGCACCGAACTCGATGTGAAAGCGATCGCGCACGAATGGATCAGCCACTCGCTCGCACCGACCCAACTCGATGGCCACGACTTTCGCATCGTCGTCGGACCGGATCGCGCGCAGCCTTACTCGATGTCGATCTTCAACGTCTCCGCGATGAGTTTCGGCTCGCTGTCGGCGAACGCGATCATGGCGCTGAACCTCGGCGCGAAAAAAGGCAACTTCGCTCACGACACCGGCGAGGGCTCGATGTCGAAGTATCACCGCGAGCACGGCGGCGACATCATCTGGGAGATCGCCTCGGGCTACTTCGGCTGCCGTAACGATGACGGCACCTTCAGCGCCGAGAAGTTCGCGAAGCAGGCCGCCGAACCGCAGGTGAAGATGATCGAGGTGAAGCTCTCGCAAGGAGCGAAGCCTGGCCACGGCGGCGTGCTGCCGGCTGCCAAGATCACGCCGGAGATCGCCGAGACGCGCGGTGTGCCGATGGGCCGCGACTGCATCTCGCCCGCCACGCATTCCGAATTCTCGACCCCGCGTGGCCTGCTTGAATTCGTCGACCGGTTGCGCACGCTGTCCGGCGGGAAGCCGACCGGGTTCAAGCTGTGCATCGGGCATCCATGGGAATTCTTTGGCATTGCGAAGGCGATGCTGGAGACGGGCATTCTGCCGGACTTCATCGTGGTCGACGGCGCCGAAGGCGGCACCGGCGCGGCGCCGCTGGAGTTCACCGATCACGTCGGCGTGCCGCTGCAGGAGGGCTTGCTGCTCGTACACAACACGCTGGTTGGAATCGGTTTGCGTCAGCGCATCCGCATCGGCGCAAGCGGCAAGATGATTACCGCGTTCGACATCACCAAGACGCTGGCGATCGGCGCCGACTGGGTCAACGCGGCGCGCGGCTTCATGTTCGCGGTGGGCTGCATCCAGGCGCAAACTTGCCACACCGGCCGCTGCCCGACCGGCGTAGCGACACAGGACCCGGTGCGTCAGCGCGCCTTGGTGGTGCCCGACAAGGCAGACCGCGTGTTCAATTTCCACCACAACACGTTGCATGCTTTGCAGGAAATCATTCAGGCGGCGGGGTTGAAGCATCCGTCGGAACTGCGCGCGCATCACATCGTGCGGCGCGTGTCGTCGCATGAAGTGCGGTTGATGTCCGATTTGTTGAAGTACCTCGAGCCGAACGATCTGCTGAACGGCAACTACCGCTACACGCTGTTCGAGAAATGGTGGCCAATCGCGCAAAGCGATTCGTTCTCGCCGAAGGTGGAACTGGCGGCAACGTAGTTCCAGAGTGATCGCGATCGGCTGGCGAGCCGATCGCCAAGTCTTAACCTCTTAGGCCGAGTTCTGATAAAAACATAAGAATCACTAAGAACTTGTCTTATATACAACCGTGGCAACGGATCGTACATTGACGGGTCTTCTGCCCCCGCTTAATGTCTATGGCTACGCCGCCTTCTGCCCCACTGCCGCTCACCGCTAACGCGCAACTCGTCCAGACCCGTCACGGCTGGATGCTTGCGAATCCGAACGACTTCTACCTGGGCCGGGCTTTGCTCGAGTATGGTGAATGCTGCGAACTTGAATCCGCGGTATTACGGCAATTGCTGGTGCGGCCAAGGATTGTCGTGGAAGTGGGCGCGAATATCGGCGTACATACCATTGCACTCGCACGCGAGGCCGAGGCACGCCACCAGGTGCTTGTCGCGTTCGAGCCGCAGCCGGTGATCTTTCAAAGTCTGTGCGCGAATCTCGCGGTCAACGGCCTCACCAATGTATTGGCCTGGCCCTATGCTTGCGGTGCGAAGGCCGGAAGGCTCTACTTCGAGCAACCCGACTACGGGGCGCCGGGGAATATCGGCGCGGTGTCGATGCAGTCCGAGCCGGGCAGCAATACGATTCCCGTTCCATGTGTACGGCTCGACGACGCGTTGCGCACGCACACCGTTGGCTTGCTGAAGCTCGACGTGGAGGGTTTCGAATTGAATGCGCTGCAGGGCGCGGAAGAGACCATTGCGCGCTCACGTCCCACGATTTACGTGGAGAACGACCGGCTCGATCGGTCGCAGGCGCTGATCGAATGGTTGTGGTCGAAGGATTACCGGATGTGGTGGCATTTGCCACCGCTGTTCAACTCGGGGAATTTCTTTGGACGCACGGAGAATATTTACGGCCACGTGGTGTCGTGCAATATGCTTGCGCTGCCCAAGGAGGTCGGGATGGAGATTGAGGGGTTTGCGGAGGTGGTGGATTCGGATTCGGCGACGCATGCGTTGATGAGTTTGGCGGGTTAGCGCGTGAATCGTGACCGAATGACAGGGGCCGCAAATGCGGCCCCTGTCATTTTTCGACCTTGTTACCTCGCGTTCAGGTGAGCGCTGCCGCATTTGTTCGTGTCTGCGGAATCGTCGCGAGACGGTTCAACTTGCCGTCCATGTTCGCCTCCGCTCCCCCAAAACGGACACCCCCCTCCCTTTCCGTTAAAATCCATCGTTTAGCACTTCGCTCCCCGGCCACTTCGCGCGCTCCGGCGTTTGCGGCGCGGCCCTATGCCCGAAAGGCACTTCATGCTCACGTTTCAGCAAATCATCCTGACACTGCAGTCCTATTGGGACAAACAGGGTTGCGCGTTGCTCCAGCCGATCGACATGGAAGTCGGCGCGGGCACGTCCCACGTCCATACCTTCCTGCGCGCGGTTGGCCCGGAGCCGTGGCGCGCCGCCTACGTGCAGCCGTCGCGCCGTCCGAAAGACGGCCGCTATGGCGAGAACCCGAACCGCCTGCAGCATTACTACCAGTACCAGGTCGTGCTGAAGCCGGCGCCGGAAGACATCCTCGACCTGTACCTCGGCTCGCTGGAGGCGCTCGGCTTCGATCTGAAGCAGAACGACGTGCGCTTCGTGGAAGATGACTGGGAAAACCCCACGCTGGGCGCCTGGGGCCTCGGCTGGGAAGTGTGGCTGAACGGCATGGAAGTGACCCAGTTCACCTACTTCCAGCAGGTCGGCGGTCTGGACTGCAAGCCGGTGCTCGGCGAAATCACCTACGGTCTCGAACGTCTGGCCATGTATCTGCAGAAGGTCGAGAACGTCTACGACCTGGTCTGGACCGAATGGGAAGAGCAAGGCCCGAACGGCCCGGAAATCCGTCGCCTGACATACGGCGACGTGTATCACCAGAATGAAGTCGAACAGTCGACCTACAACTTCGAATACGCGAACGTCGAGTTGCTGTTCTCGATCTTCAACAGCTACGAAGCGGAAGCGAAGCGCATGATCGAAGCGCAGATCGCGCTGCCCGCTTATGAACTGGTGCTGAAGGCCGGCCACACATTCAATCTGCTCGACGCGCGTGGCGCGATTTCCGTCACGGAACGCGCGGCGTATATCGGCCGCATTCGCGCCCTGTCGAAGCTGGTTGCCCAGGCTTACTACGATTCGCGCGAAAAGCTCGGCTTCCCGATGCTCGGCAATCCGGTGCACGGCGTGCCCGGCCTCACGACCGACGCGCAAGATGCCGCCATGCCCGCGTGGGCGCCGCCGCTGAAAGTCGAACGCAAGATCGATCCGGACTGACGAGACCACCCAGAAATGACTCATCCCCATCAAGCTACCCTGCTCGTCGAACTGCTGACCGAAGAACTGCCGCCCAAGGCGCTCGCGCGTCTGGGCGACGCCTTCGCCGAAGGTATTGCGCAGCGCCTCGCGGCGCGCGATCTGATCGAAGGCGAGCTGTCGTTCGAACGCTATGCCACGCCGCGCCGTCTTGCCGTCACGATCAGGAACGTGCGCGCGGTCGCGCCGGAAAAACACGTGCGCGAAAAAGTGCTGCCGGTTTCCGTCGCACTGGACAAAGACGGCCAGCCTACTGCGCCGCTCGCCAAGAAACTCGCGGCGCTCGGCTTCCCCGATTTTTCGGTGAACGACCTGGAGCGCGCATCGGACGGCAAGGCTGAAGCCTTCTTCCTGCGCTACGCCGCGCCGGGCGCCACGCTCGCCGAAGGCCTGCAAACCGCGCTCGACGAAACGCTCGCCAAGCTGCCGATCCCGAAGGTCATGACGTACCAGCGCCCGGACGGCACCAATGTGCAATTCGTGCGTCCGGTGCATCGCCTGACCACGCTGCACGGCGAACAGGTCGTGCCGGTCACCGCGCTGGGCGTCGATGCCGACGACACCACACTCGGCCATCGTTTCCTGTCCGAAGGTTTCGTGCAGATCCAGCATGCGGACACGTACGCGGAAACGCTGCTGCATAGAGGCCACGTCGTCGCGAATTTCGTCGACCGCAAGGAAACCATCCGCACGCACCTGCTCGCGCAAGCGGACGGCGATCAGGTGGTGATGCCCGAAGCGCTGCTGGACGAAGTGACGTCGCTGGTCGAATGGCCGGTGGTCTACGCCTGCCGTTTCGAGGACGAGTTCCTGCAAGTGCCGCAGGAATGCCTGATCCTGACCATGCAGACGAACCAGAAGTATTTCGCGCTGACGGACGCGAACGGCAAGCTGCGCTCGCGCTTCCTGATCGTCTCGAACATTGAAACCAAAACACCGGGCGACATCATCGAAGGCAACGAACGCGTGGTACGCCCGCGTCTGGCCGACGCGAAGTTCTTCTTCGAGCAGGACAAGAAGAAGCCGCTGGCGGACCGCGTGCCGCTGCTCGCGAACGTCGTGTACCACAACAAGCTGGGCTCGGCGCTGCAACGGGTCGAGCGCGTTGAAGCGCTGGCCGGCGCAATTGCCACGCTGATCGGCGCAAACGCCGAACTGGCCAAACGCGCTGCGCGTCTGGCCAAGGCGGATCTGATCACCGACATGGTCGGCGAATTCCCCGAGCTGCAAGGCACGATGGGCACGTACTACGCGCGCCACGACGGCGAGCCGGAAGAAGTCGCGCTCGCGTGTTCGGAACACTATCAGCCGCGTTTCTCCGGCGATGCGTTGCCGGCCACGGCAACCGGCACGGTTGTCGCGCTGGCCGACAAGCTCGAAACGCTGGTCGGCATCTGGGGCATCGGTCTGCAACCCACCGGCGAAAAAGATCCGTTCGCGCTGCGCCGTCATGCGCTCGGCGTGTTGCGGATTCTGATCGAGAAGCAATTGCCGGTCGATCTGGTTGAACTGCTGCGCACCGCTTCCGCGCAATTCGCCGCGGTACCGAACGTCACCGATTCGACGCAAGCCATCTACGAATTCTGCATGGACCGTCTGCGTGGCTTGTTGCGCGAGCGTGGCCATGCGGCCGGCGAAATCGACGCGGTGCTGGCGCTCAACCCCACTCGCCTCGACGACATCGTCGCGCGTCTGGATGCGGTGCGCGAATTCGCATCGCTGGCCGAAGCGGCATCACTCGCAGCAGCCAACAAGCGCATCTCGAACATCCTGAAGAAATCCGAAGGCGTGGCAACCGGCGGCGTGCAGGTCACGTTGCTGATCGAAGCGGCGGAAAAAGCCCTGCATGCGCAGCTCGAACAGGTCGCACCGCGCGTGCAGTCGCAACTTGCCGCGCGCGACTACACGGGCGCTCTGACCGCACTCGCCGCATTGCGCGAGCCGGTTGACACGTTCTTTAACGACGTGATGGTCAACGCCGAAGATCCCGCGTTGCGCGCCAACCGTCTGGCCTTGCTCGGCGCACTGCATCAGCAGATGAACTGCGTGGCCGACATTTCCCGGCTCGCCGCCTGAGCCCCACGCCATGCCGACCAAAAAAGTGGTGATCCTGGATCGTGATGGCGTGATCAACGTCGACTCCGACGCGTTTATCAAGTCGCCGGACGAATGGGTCGCGCTGCCGGGCTCGCTCGAGGCGATCGCGCGTCTGAACCAGGCGGGCTATCGCGTGGCCATCGCAACGAACCAGTCGGGCATCGGCCGGGGTCTCTTCGACATGAACGCGCTCAATGCGATGCATATGAAAATGCATCGCATGGCGGCGACCGTCGGCGGGCGCATTGAAGCGGTATTCTTCTGTCCGCACACGGCGCAAGATCAATGCGAATGCCGCAAGCCGAAGCCCGGGATGCTGAAGATGATCGCCGAGCGCTTCGAAGTCTATCCGGAAGATACGCCGGTGGTCGGCGATGCGATACGCGACCTGCAAGCCGGTGCGGCGCTCGGCCATCCGATCCATCTGGTGCTGACCGGCAAGGGCCGCAAAACGCTCGATGCGGGCGGCCTGCCGGAAGGTACAAAGGTACACGACGACCTACGCGCGTTCGCGCTCGACTTCCTTTCCGACGCTCAGGAGTGATGCGCCCCATGCGCGTCCCCACCCTTCACTGACCACACCGATGCGCTTCATTCGTTCGTTACTGCTGCTGATCTACTTCGTTCTGTTCACGGTGCCGTATGCCACCGCGTGCTTCATTGCGTTCCCGTTCCTGCGCGCCGACCGCCGCTACTGGATGGCCGCGGGCTGGTGCGCCACCACGCTGCATGTGGTGCGTTGGCTGAACGGCATCCGCTACCGGATCGAAGGCTACGAGAACCTGCCTGACGGCCCGGCTGTGCTGTTGTCGAAGCATCAGTCGGCGTGGGAAACGCTGGCGTTTCCGGCGTTGATGCCGCGGCCGCTGTGCTACGTCTTCAAACGCGAACTGCTGTACGTGCCGTTTTTCGGCTGGGCGCTGGGCATGCTGAAGATGGTTCATATCGACCGCAAGGAAGGCAAGTACGCGTTCGAATCCGTCATCAGGCAAGGCAAGGCGCGCATGGCGGAGGGCGCATGGGTCATCATGTTTCCGGAGGGCACGCGCACGCCGACCGGCAAGCAAGGCAAGTACAAAACCGGCGGCGCGCGTTTCGCGATTGCGAGCGGCGCACCGGTCGTGCCGATCGCGCACAACGCCGGACGTGTGTGGCCGCGTAACTCGTTTCTCAAATATGCGGGTATAGTCACAGTGTCGATCGGCAAACCGATCGAGACGACGGGGCTCACGCCCGACGAAGTGAACACGCGCGTCGAACAGTGGATCGAAGCTGAAATGCGTCGCATCGATCCTACCGCGTACCGCGCGGCGGGTAGCAGTTCCGCCGCCGCACCAATCTGACGCGCCCACGCCCTCGGTGGCGTATTTGCGCGAAACCGAATCCGATGCAGAAGTCTCCTACGCCGCAGCCCGCTGCGGCGCTCGATAGCCGGCAACTCGATCTCCCGCTCTTCGCTGAGCCGGGTTCGACGTCGTCGTCCCCTACACCGCCTGCTTCCTCCGGCTCGCCGGGCTCGCAGTCCGGAGCGCAGCCGGCCGTGCCGCTTGCGCCGGACGGCAGCAAACTGCGCAGCCTGACGATCGGTTCGCGCACGCTGCATTACGTGCTCAAGCGCTCGGCTCGCCGCTCGATTGGTTTCGCAATCGACAGCACCGGCCTCATGATCACCGCGCCGCGCTGGGTCACGCTCGCCGATATCGAAACCGCGATCACCGAAAAGCAGCGCTGGATTTTCACGAAGCTGATCGAATGGCAAACGCGCGTCGAGCAGCGCGCGCTGCCCAAGGTCGACTGGAAAGACGGCGCGGAAGTGCCGTACCTCGGCCAGCCGGTGCGTGTGACACTCGGCTCGCCGCAAGGCACGCTCGCGTTCAACGCGGACGAAGCGGCGCTGCAATTACCGCTGCCCTTGCAAGCCGATCCGCAGCAGATCAAAGACCGCGTGCAAGGCTGGCTGCAAGGCGAAGCGAAGCGTCTGTTCGGCGAGCGCCTCGCGATTTACGCGGAGAAACTCGGCGTCAACTATCGCGCCTATGCGCTCTCTTCAGCGGCCACGCGTTGGGGCAGTTGTTCGAGCGACGGCAAGATTCGTCTGAACTGGCGGCTGATTCACTTCCCGCTGTCGATCATCGATTACGTCGTCGCGCACGAACTCGCCCATCTGCGCGAGATGAATCACAGCCCGCGTTTCTGGCAGACGGTTGAATCGATTTTTCCGGAATTCCGCGAAGCGCGGCAGACGTTGAAGTCGCATCCGCCGGAATTGCTGCCGACGCTTTAAAGATGATGCGCAAGGCCGGCGCTGTTGAAGCGCCGCCTTGTCACCGCTCGCGGCTCACTCCGTGCAGAAGGTCTCGTGCAGGTGACGCCACACCACCTTGCCGTGCGCGTCGAGTTCCATCACCGCGGTCGAGCGCCGCACATTCGCATTGCCGGCGTTGTCGCGCTGGTATTCACGGTATTTCACCACGGCTCCCGACGGGTACTCCGCGATGAGCGCCATGTCCTTGATTTGAACCTTCGAGCCGGGACGCGCGCCGTTCAGCTTTGCAAACGTGTCACGCAGGCTGGCGCAATCCAGCACGGCGCCGGACGGCATGACCAGCGAGAATGACGGCGCGAAACGGTGCATGATCCGATCCAGTGCACCAGTATCTGCGGAGCCGTCGAACAGCGCCTGAATTTCGACGTGAATGTTCTCGAGCTCTTCGAAGTAGGGATTGCTGTTATTCATTGCTTAACCTCGCTCCGCCGCCTGATTATTTTTTCTTCTGAATGAACTCGATCTTGTAGCCGTCCGGATCGGTGACGAATGCGATCACGGTGGTGCCGTGTTTCATCGGGCCGGCTTCGCGCACAACCGTGCCGCCTTGCGCCTTGATTTTGTCGCATGCGGCATAGGCGTCTTCGACTTCGACGGCAAGATGCCCGAAGCCGGTGCCGAGGTCGTACGACGGCGTGTCCCAGTTATGCGTGAGTTCGAGAACGGTGCCGTCGCTTTCGTCTTCGTAGCCGACGAATGCGAGCGTGAATTTGCCGTCAGGATAGTCGTGACGGCGCAGCAATTTCATGCCGAGGAGTTCGGTGTAAAACTTGATCGAGCGGTCCAGGTCGCCGACCCGGAGCATGGTGTGTAGCAGGCGCATCGTGTACTCCCGGTTGCTTGATGTCGAGAGCGTAAATGTACCCGGAATCACGCCGCGCTGCAGAGCGCGGGGCACGTCGCGCACGTGCCCCGAAGCGCATCACACTGCGTTTCTGGCTTCGTCGCGTAACGCGCGCCGCAGAATTTTGCCGACATTGGTCTTCGGCAATTCGGCGCGGAATTCGATGATTTTGGGGCGCTTGTAGCCGGTGAGTTGCTCCTTGCAGAACGCAAAAATATCGTCCTCCGTAAGCGCCGGGTCCTTCTTCACGACGTAAAGCTTCACCGCCTCGCCTGCCTCCGCGTCCGGCACACCAACCGCCACGACCTCGAACACGCCGGGATGTCTCGCGACCACATCCTCGACTTCGTTCGGATAGACGTTAAAGCCCGACACCAGAATCATGTCCTTCTTGCGATCGACAATCTTCACGAAACCTTCTTCGGTCATCAGACCGATATCACCGGATTTGAAGAAACCGTCCGGCGTCATCACCCTCGCGGTTTCGTCCGGGCGGTTCCAGTAACCGGCCATCACCTGCGGTCCGCGAATGCAGATTTCGCCGCGCTCGCCGAGCGGCACGTCGTTGCCTGCGTCGTCACGAATCGCAATGTCGGTGGATGGCAACGGCAAACCGACCGTGCCGGTAAAAGCGGTGGACCCTGGCAAATTGGTGGTCGCGCACGGCGAGGTTTCCGAAAGCCCGTAACCTTCGACGATCGGCACGCCCGTCAATGCTTGCCAGCGCTGCGCGACGGCCTGCTGCACCGCCATGCCGCCGCCATTCGACTGGACCAGCTTCGAGAAATCGAGTGTGCCGAAATCGGGCTCGTTGAGCAGCGCGTTGTACATCGTGTTGACGCCGGGAAACGAATTGATCGCGTAACCTTGCAGCGCCTTGATCAGCCCCGGCAGATCGCGCGGATTCGGAATCAGGATACCCATGCCGCCGCAGCGCAAGGTCAGCAACCCGCAGACCGTCAGCCCGAAGATGTGATAAAGCGGCAACGCAACCACGGTGATGTACTGCTTGATATCGGGCCGCGCCCGATACACCGGTTCTCGCCACAGCTCGGATTGCAGGATGTTGGCGATCAGGTTGCGATGCAAAAGCGTCGCGCCTTTCGATACGCCCGTCGTGCCGCCCGTGTATTGCAGCACCGCGATATCGTCGCCGGTGAGCGCGACGGGCGTGAAGCCTGCATCCGCACCGCGTGCAATCGCATCGTTCAGCGCAATGCGCGCGGTGGCACCGCCACCCGTTTCCGGGCTGCCTGTCCCCAGCATCTCACCAATCGATGTCAACACGACATGCCTGACCGACGTGCGCGCTTGCACCGCATCGAGCGTCTTTGCAAACGGTTCAAACAGCACGATTGCCTGAGCACCGCTATCGTTCAACTGATGCTCCAGTTCGCGCGGCGTGTACAGCGGATTGACGTTCACGACCACATAACCCGCACGCAGAATCGCCGCCATTGCCACCGGATATTGCAGTACGTTCGGCAACATCACTGCGATACGCGCGCCGCGTTGCAACCCTTGCGCCTGAAACCAGGCAGCAAGATGACGGGAACGCTCATCGAGTTCGGCGTAGGTCAGCTCGCGCCCCATGCAGACGAACGCGCGCTCCGCTGCATGCGTGCGAAAGCTTTGCTCGAGCAGGTCTCCAACGGAGCTGAACTGCGTGGCGTCGATCTCGGCCGGCACGCCCGGCGGATACGACTTCAACCAGCTTTTTTCCATGTCTTCTCCCTTTCGTTTCGTTTCGTTTCGCATCGCGATTCGCGTGTGCGCGATGTGGCGATGCAAGCCGTGCGGCCCTCAGCGCGCGGCGAGCGCGGGCATCCGCCGCGTGGGCCTGTCGAAGCAGGCAAAGAAGCTTCGCAGTTGCTCCGCCGTGCCGCGTTCCAGCACTACGGTGCCGTTTTCGATGCAGTTCGGCAACTGCGTCGCCATATCGCGCAGCATGCCGTACAAGGTGCTGGTTTCAAGCGCGAGTTGCACATCGATTGAACCCGGCGTGCGCTCATGAACCTGCAATACGCCACGCCGCAATTCGAGTGCGTATGTTTCGTCGCAATCCGTCATGCGGAACGCCAGAGTCATGTGCACATTCGCGCAGCGCGCCGGATCGATGTTGACGCTAAAGCGCTGGAATACATTGCGCAGCGGTTGCGCGCGCAACACATCCGCCGACGCGAGGCCCCCACTGCCCGCGAACGGCAGGTCGTCGTAAGCGTGTTCGAGTTCGCGCGCCGCGCTCAGATACCAGTTGCGCCAGTTGGTGTTCACCGTGCGATAGCCGAGTTCGCGCAACGCCCTTGCCTTCAGCGTGCGCGCGTCGGCGTCGTTGACGTCGAGGTGCACCAGCAGCGTGGCCAGTTCGGCGGCCCAACGCCAGTCGGAGTCGTCCAGCGCAGCGAGCGCAGCAGCGCGCACCGCTGCCGCGCCGCCCATCATTCCGACCATGCGCCGGGTGCGCTCCACGCGCGGCAGCGGATCGAGCGAAGCCGGATCGCCGTCGAACCAGCCCAACTGGCCGCTATACACCTGACGCACCGAGTGCTTGACCGTGCCGTAATACTCGCCGAGCCATGCGTGCTCCGCGAGATGCGGCGGCAGCGCGGGAATCGCTTCGGCGAGTTCGTCCGGGCTCAGGCCGAAATTCATGTGCCGGATGGTCTGGTCGTGGATGAACTGGATCGCGTCGCGATACACGCACAGCACGTCGGCCACATACTTCGCGCCCGACACCGGCCGGCCATGCGCCGGCACCATATGCGCTGCGTTGAAGCCGCGCATCATGTCGATGGTCTGATACCAGCGCACCGGATCGCGATACCGCGTGCCGCGCAGCGTATGCACATTCGCAAGACACTCGCCCTGAATCACTTCCGCCGACAGCAGCACGCCGAGATCGGGCAGCCACATGACGATCTCGTCGTCCGCTTCCGACGGCGCGTAGCGGAATTCGAAGCGCACGCCGGCCAGCACGATGTCGAGCTTGTCGTCGAACACGCGGGTCGGCGCGAAGAAACTCGCCGGCTCGGCGACCAGCACCGGCCCGATACCGGCGTTGACCTTGCCGGTCGCTCCCGCCGGCAGCAGTGCGCCGAAGCTGTACGCCGAACGCGTCGCGAGAATCGGCGCAACAAGATTCGCGTTGTTGATGACCGTCTCCATCAGCGAGCGATGCGCGATGATTTCAACGCTGCCCGCTGCGAGCGCGGCTTCATCGACGAACGCGCGCACGCCGCCGGTGTGGTCCGTGTGATTGTGCGTGTAGACCACGGCCTTGACCGGCAATGCCGCGTGACGCGGATCGATCGCGCAGAAGTCGCGATATATCTGCTGGGCGGCCGATACGGCTTCCGTTGCGTCGATCACCACGACGCCGTCGTCGCCCACCACGAAAATGATGTTGGCGATCGCATAGCCGACCGCGCAATACACGCGCTCGGCCACGCGATAGATACGCTGCGCCATACGGCGCGAGTGTTCGGTGAGCCGCGGCGGCACGGTTGGTGCGGCAACGGCGAAGGCGAGGTTCACGCCGGCGTCGAACGCGACGTCGAGCGGTTCGCCGATGTGCGGCGCGTCGAAAGCGGGGTTGCGAATCAGCTCGGGGCAACATGGGGTCATGCAGTGTCTCCTTGAAATATCCGGCTGCGCTGGGCGAAGACGCGCCGCGGGTCATTCTGGTAAATAATCAGAACCGGAATTCTGGTTCCGTTTTTTGAGCAAAAAAATTTTAGATCGAGAAACTCAGTTGTCCGGCAGACCGAGACAGCGCCGCAAGCGGTTTTGCAACCATGGCCGCAATCGTCCGCTGGTCAGCGACAGCGGACCCGGGTCGTTCAGCACGCTATTGACGAGCATGCCAAGCATCAATTGCAACGTGGCCCGTACTTCGAAATCGAGCGCGCGGGTGGCTACGCCGTCAAGCGTGATGCCGCGCGCCAGCGCCAATGCCGCGACCAGACGCGGCACGATCAACGCGAGGACTTCGTGATTGGTCGCCTTTACCGCGTCCCAACTGGCCTTGCGCTGCGAGGCCCGCAAGAGTGATGCGTGATACAGCCCGCGATTGCGCCGGAACGCCTGCACGTAAATGGAAATCGTCGCGTCGGCAAGCAAGCCCGCGTCATTGGAGCACCACGCCGGATCGCGTTCGACCGCTTCACGGACACGTTCGAGCCCCTCTTCCATCGCCGCGTCCTGAAGGACTTCAAAGAAGCTGTCCTTATTATCGAAACGCCGATAAAACGCGCCGATCGAGGTGTCCGCGCGCTCGACGATATCGTTGATCGACAGATCGTCGAGATTGCCGCTCGCCTCGAGCAACTCGCGCCCGGCCTGCAGCATGCGCACGAGGCCTTGCTGGCTGCGCGTCTGGCGCGGCGCCGCAATGGCGCCCGGCAGCGCTTCGCGGTTGCGCGATGAAGTCGTGGTCATGCGGATTCAATCCTGGTGGATGCCGGGGCGGCGACGATTCACGGCAAACCGGAATCAAGATTCCGAATCGTCCGCGAACGCAACCGCGTTGTCAACCGCGTCCAGGGTAATCACCGGGCTGCCGTTTCGGGATGCAGCAGGTCGTGCGCGGCGCGATTGGCGTCGTCCATCACCTGCTCGGCAAGGCCCAGCGCCGAATGCGCGGCGGGCGACGGCGTGCGCTCCGCCAGATACACCAGCGCGAATTCAAGCCCCAGGCGAGGCGGATTGGTCAACGGAATACGTGCGAGCCGCCGCGCTTGCAGATCGCGCCGCATCGCCGAGGCGGTCGAGAACATGATCGCATCGGTCTGCGCCACGACGTCTTTCAGCACCGCCACGTCGTTACATTCGATTTGCAGCGGAATCTGCTCATGCGCGCGATATTTGAGCAAGCGATGCAGCGCGTCCTTCATGAACGACGGCAAACTCACCGAGACCAGCGGGAAATCGCGCAACGCCGCGAGCGGCACGGCGCCGCGCGCGAACAGCGGATGCTCGGGCCGCGCGAACCAGCCGCCTTCATGGCGCGGCAGACGCTGCAAGGTGACATCGGGCGTCGCCGGCGGCACGCGGCGATCGGTGACCAGAAAGTCGATCTGTTCGGCGCGCAACTTGGCGAGCAGACGCATCGCCCTCGCCAAGCTCGATCGACACCTTGATCTTGGGAAAGCGCCGCGCGAACTCCACCAGCAGGTCCGGCAGCAGCACGACCGCCGCATAAGGGCCAAGGCCGATGCGTACCTCGCCGAGTTCATGCGTTCTGAGCAATTCGACGTCGCGAAACAGACAGCGCGTTTCGAACAGCACGCGCCGGGCGCGTTCAACCAGCAAGCGCCCCGCCGCGGTCATCGCGACACCGCGCGTGGCGCGGTCGAACAGCTTCATGCCGATTTCGTCCTCGAGCGCCTGAATGCTGCGGCTCAGCGCGGGCTGGCTCAGATGCACCCGCTCCGCCGCACGCGCGAAGCTGCCTTCTTCCGCGAGCGCGATCAGATGGGTAAGGCGGCGCGAATTGACCTCATGCATGTTTTGCAAGCTCCCGATGATGAGAATGCACTTGAACAAATCGGTTATACCACCTCAAATGGGCAAAAACCCAGCGCTTCGCGCCCACCTGGAGACACGCTTTGCCCACTTTCCCGAGCCGCGCAGTGCCGGCCCAAACCGCTCAGACACGCGAGGCCGCAGCGGGCCGCCGCTGGGTCATCGTCGCTTCGCTGTTCCTGTTCATGCTGATCAATTTCGCCGACAAGGCCGTGCTCGGTCTTGTCGCGATCCCCCTGATGCATGACATGCAGCTGACGCACAGCCAGTTCGGCCTTGTCGGCAGCGCATTCTTCCTGCTGTTCTCGATCTCCGGCATTGCGGTTGGCCTGTTCGCCGACCGCGTCAACATGAAATGGCTGCTCGCCGCGCTCGCGCTGGTCTGGGCGGTGGCGCAACTGCCGCTTGCGTGGCCCACCAGCTTTGCCGTGCTGCTGTTGTGCCGCATCCTGCTGGGCGCAGGCGAAGGACCCGCCTCGCCGCTCGCGCTGCACGTGGTCTACACCTGGTTCGACGACCGCGAACGCAATCTGCCCACCGTCATCGTTCAACAGGGCGCGACCGCGGGCGTCGTCATCGCCGGACCGGTGCTCACCTACATCTCGCAGCAGTGGCACTGGCATGCGACCTTTCTTACGCTCGGCGCGGTTGGCATCGGCTGGACTTTGTTGTGGCTGTGCATCGGCAAGACTGGCAACCGGCAGCACAACCCCTCACCCGCGTTTGCCGCCATCCCGTCGGCCGGCGCCCAAGCAGCGTCATTGCGCTTTCGCCGCATGCTGAGCGATCGCACTGTCATTGGCGTCATGCTGCAAGGCTTTGTCGGCTATTCGGTGATCGCGATCGGCTTCACGTGGGTGCCGTCCTATTTCCGCGTCGGGCTCGGTTTCCCCGCTACGCAGGCAGGCTGGCTGTTCGCGTTGCAAGTCGCCGCGCAGATACCGATCGGCATCGCGCTGGCGATCTATTCGCATCGACTGCTCAAGCGCGGCGTGCCGTCGAAAGTGGCGCGCGGCAAGTTGATCAGCACGGCTTTTGTGGTGAGCGGACTGGCCTACTGCTCGCTGTTACTGGGCGCGCCGCCGTTCGCCAAGGTCGCGCTGATGGGGCTCGCCAGCGCGCTGGCGCTCCAGGCCTTCACCTTCGGTCCGCTGCTAATCGCCGAAGTGGCCCCGCTCGCTCGGCGCGCGGCGCTGCTGGCGGTCACCAACTCCATCGTCACGACCGCCGGCCTGATCGGCCCCGTCGCAATGGGCAAGCTGCTCGGCGCGGCAGGTGAAGCACACGGCTATGAGATCGGCTTTGCCGTGACCGGTGTCCTGCTGTTGATCGTCGGCGCGGCAGGTTTCGCGCTGATCGATCCGCAACGCTCGAAACGGCGCATGGAAGGCGTGGCGAATTGACGCTCGCGGCTATGTCGTTGCATGACGTCTGAGTGGCCCACGGCCGGCCATACACGTGTGGCGTTAGGCGACGTGTCGCTAATGCCGCAGGCCGCTCAGGACGTTGACTAATTTCATCCGACGATACATTCTTTAATGCACTGTCCAGACGCTGCACGGCGGGAGGCGGCTTAGCAAACAAGGCAAATTCAGCGGGAACCGACCAGGCCTGTTCTACTGGAGGACCACTATATGCATCGTGGATGCTCACGGTATGTGGCTGTCCGTTTGCTGGAAGCGCTTTCTTCCGCGCTTGGCGTGATCGTCCTGTGGCCGGGTGAATCCGCGTTCGCCGCATGCGACAGCACAGCGCCGCTCAGCGGCCAGACCGTCACCTGCACTACCAGCGTGCCCAATCCGTTCACTACGCCTGTGGCGGCCACTCCCGGCAGTACCAATGTCACGGTAAACGTAGCGGCGGGCGCCGAACTCGACGTCACGAACAACAACGTGATTCTCGTACGCGACGGCAGCACAGTCATCAATCTGGGCACCCTGCGAGGCGCCGGCGACACCTTCGACGCCGTCTCGGCCCACAGCGGCGGCGCCGGTCAGAATGTGCTGATCAACCGCGGCGCAATTTTCACCAGCGGCGTCGAATCGGAAGGCATCTTCAACAACGGCGCGGCGGTGACGATGCTCAACGACACGACGGGTGTGATCCGCACCACGGGCAATGAGTCGGCGGCCATGCATGATTTCCAGAGCCCGGGCGGCGGCACGCTAACCAACTACGGGACGCTCTCGACGAGCGGCGACAACTCACCCGGCATGGCGGCACTGGCGAAGAACGATACGCTCGTCAACAACGGCTCGATCGTCACCACGGGCACCAGTTCATATTGGATGCCGGCCAACGGCAACGCGGTCAGCAGCAACGGCAACAACGTGCTGACGAACCACGGCACAATTGACCTCTACGGCGCGTACGGTCACGGCCTGGTTTCATTCGACAGCGCGCCCGGCGTCGTAACGAACACGGGTTCGATCACAGGACACGGCGCAAACGGCCTGGGCGCCCTCCTTTCCGGCAAGATCATATTAAACAATGCGGCAGGCGCAAGCATCGTGAGCCAGCAGGCCAACGCGATCGTGGCAAACGGGGCGGCACCTTTACCAATGCGGGCACGATTGCCGGCGCGATCAACGCCATCGCCTTTGCCAATGCGGGCGCAACCGTCATCAACAGCGGCTCGATCACCGCGACGGCGAGCCAGGCAATCAGCTCCATCGGACCGTTCGACATCCACATCAACAACACCGGCACCATCGCCGGTGGCAACGGCCGCGCAATCTGGACCGATAATGGCAACGACACCTTCAACTGGAGCGGCGGCGCCGTCACCGGCTTCGTCAGGTTCAGCGCGGGCGACGACACAGCCAACCTCACCGGCCTCACCGACGCGAATCTCGCGGGCGTGCCGAGCTTCGATGGCGGGACCGACAATGACCTGCTCAACTTCAACCATACGTCGGCGAGCGGGCTGGGTCGCTTTATCAACTGGGAGACGGTCAACGTCACCAACGGCAGCCAGTTGACGCTCGACACCAGCGGTCTGACGCTCGGCGACAGCGGCACCTTGACCGGCACGCTCAGCGTCGATTCGACCAGCACACTGTTTGCGGGCGGCCTCGCGGGTGCCGCAACCATCGCCGGCGGTGGCGGGCCAACTCGTCAACTTCAACAATGCGGGCACCATTGACCTGACCAACGGCGGCTCGAGCACGCGCGACGCACTGGTCGTCAATGGCAATTACGCCGGGCTCAACGGCCGCCTGCTGCTGCAGAGCGTGCTGGGCGGCGACGGCTCGCCGAGCGACAAACTCGTGATCGCGCAAGGTATGGGGTCAGGCAACACCTCGGTCGGCGTCACCAATGTAGGCGGCACCGGGGGCGCCACGCTCACGGACGGCATCCTCGTCGTGCAGGCCGTCAATGGAGCGACCACCACTTCGGCCGCATTCACACTGCCGCGACCACTGACGGCGGGGGCTTATACCTACTACCTGTTCAAAGGTGGCGTGAGCGCGGGAACCGCCGACAACTGGTATTTGCGCTCGAGTCTGGCTCCGACACCGACACCCACACCAACACCAACACCAACACTCCCCCAACACCAACACCAACACCAACACCAACTCAACCCCAACCCCTGCCCCCCTCGCGGCTGCAGGCGAGCCTATCGCTGCACCCGGCACTCCACCGTTGCCCGCGCCACCGCCGCCCGGCGCGGCCGCGACGCCGCTTTACCGGATGGAAGTGCCGGTCTATGCGGAAGTACCCGTGCTCACCCGCGAACTGGGCATCGTGCAGATCGGCACCTTTCACGATCGACAGGGCGAGCAGTCCCTGCTGAGCGAAAGCGGCCCGCTGCCCGCCGCCTGGTCGCGCATCTGGGGCGAGCACACCACGCAGAGCAACGGCGGCGCCGCCAATCCCGAATTCAGCGGCACGATTGCGGGCGTGCAGGTCGGCCACGATCTATATGCAGACCGCAGCGCGAGCGGCCATCGCAATCACTATGGGTTTTTTATCGGCTTCGCCCGCGCTCAAGGCGATGTGAACGGCTTCGCGCTCGGCTTTCCGGATCTGTCGGCCGGCCGGCTGTCGATCAACGCATACAGCGCAGGTGTCTACTGGACGCACATCGGGCCCAGTGGCTGGTACACCGATGCCGTCGTCATGGGCAGCTCGCTCACGCTCGATCCGATGTCGAATCAGGGCATAGGCGCGAGCACGCACGGACATGCCGTAACGACCTCACTGGAAGCGGGCCTGCCGATTTCGTTGCGCGCGAATCTGAGCCTGGAACCGCAGGCACAACTCATCTGGCAACATGCCTCGATCGACGATCTCAACGACGGCATTTCGAACGTGTCGTTCCACGCTGCAAACGGTCTGGTGGGCCGGCTCGGCTTGCGGCTGCAAGGCACGTTCGAAGGCGCGGGTGCGCAGTGGCAGCCCTATGCGCGTGCAAATCTGTGGCGCTATTTCAATGGCACCGACAGTGCGACCTTCGCCGGCACGACTGTCATTCCCACCGATGTAAGCGCAACGGCCGCCCAGTTCGGCGTCGGTGTGGTGGCGCATTTGAGCGCGCGCGGCAGCGTATTCGCTACCGCGAGTTACACGACGAATGTGAACGGTGAACACCGCAGCACCGTGGAGGGTAATCTGGGTGCCCGCTGGAGCTGGTGAGCACTCAGAACTGGTGCCGCACGCCGGTCATCAAGCCGATCTGCGTCCCCTTCTGGGCGAGCCCCACGCCGTTGACGCCCTGCAGTTGCGCGCCGATCAGGTCGCCGCGATACAGCCCGTAGTCGCCTTCCAGATAGACGTCGGTGCGCTTTGACAGGTTGTAGTCGGCCATCAGCTGGTACTGCCACGCCGAGCCATCCTGGGCGGCGGTCTTGCCGCTCTGCAGCGTGCGCCAGACGTTCGCGGCGAAGTGCCATGCGTTGCCGACCTGTTGGCTAATGCCGCCCATGATCATGCTACGGCGCGAAAAATCCGTGTACTTCAGGGCGGCCAGCACGGGCGCGGTGAACGGACCATTGGCGAAATTCGAAAAGCTACGGTCGTTCTGATTGACGATGTAACCCGCCGCGAAGCGCGTCTTGTCCCACGTGTACGAGCCGCCAAAAGTCCACGCCTTCTCCGACGCGCCGTTGATCGAGTCTTTCGATTCTTCGTAAGCGGCGCCGAAAGTGAACGGACCGCCCGGCGGCGCGTACGCGGCCGTCGCACCGATCTGGCTGCCGTACGAATTGCCCGCATTGCCGCCGAACGCGTAACCCGCGGCGAAAAAGAAACCGTCGAATTTCGCCTGATACTGCACCTGATTGCTGGTCCAGATGCCGCCGGTCATGGTGACTTCCGGCTGGAAGCTGAAATCGTACGGAATCCACGGATTGCTACCGTAACCGGAGATCGTCACGCCTTCGATCATCACGTTGTACTGACGGCCAAAAATCACCTGGCCATAAGAATTCGAGCGTACACCCACTTGCGCTTCGTTGAAGAACGGCATGGTGGGATCGCTTTGTCCGCTATTGATGTAAAAGCGGTTTTCGAGTTTGAAGAAGGTGGACCAGCCGCCGCCCAGATCCTCGACCCCCTTCAGGCCCCAGCGGCTCTCTGTGACGCCGCCGTTGCCGAGCGCGAGCGAGGAATCGCCCGCTTTGTTCGCGTGGGTCAGATACCGCACGCTCTCATCTACTACGCCATAGAGCGTCACGCTGGACTGAGCGTGCGCCATCTGGCACACCAGTGCTGCGGGCACGACTGCCGCCCACCTGGTTACATTCCTCATGTCGTCCTCGTACAGGTTTCGCTTGTCGCGGATGTGGTTCGTTTGCCTGGGCGGTTCGGGCACGCATGGTCACGTCCTTTTGCGGCGCGTGACGGCGGCCGGCGACGCAACACCGGATGCAGCGCATTCGAATGAGCTGACGAAAAGCGCGTGGGGTGAACCTTATCTCGAAACCAGCGGAGTAAGAAAAACAGACTGCGCGGGTGTTGTTAAGTCAGCGAAACGCTTGCAGTCTGTAAGAAGCACGCGTAGGCGAAGGGGTCATCGGGTTACAGTGTGGGCGGTTTTGATATCGTATGACGTCCGTCAGCCCGGCACGCCGCCCCCCTCGTTCTCGCCACCATTGCCTATGAGCACCACTGCCCTGCCCGCGCGCCGCGCGCCCGATAGCTTCGCCGTTCTGCTGATGATCGGGCTGTGCGCGATCTGGGGACTTCAGCAAGTCGCCATCAAGAGCACCAATGCGGCGGTGCCGCCGGTCTTTCAGGCGGGCTTGCGCTCGGCGATCGCCGCGTTGCTCGTGTGGGGCTGGGCGCGTTCGCGAGGCACGCCGCTGTTCCGCGACGACGGCACGCTCGGCGCGGGTTTGCTCGCGGGCGTGCTATTCGCCGGTGAATTCGTGTGCATTTTCCTCGGCCTGACGCTGACCAGCGCCTCGCGGATGGCGGTCTTTCTGTACACCGCGCCGTGCTTCACGGCACTCGGGCTGCACTGGTTTGTCGATGGCGAGCGGATGCGGCGCATTCAGTGGCTCGGCATTTTCGTCGCCTTCGCGGGTATGGCACTGGCTTTCGCGGACGGCTTCCTGCACGGTCACGCGGCACAGAACTCGACGCTAACCGGCGTGGCCGGCGATGCCCTCGGCGTGCTGGCCGGCATTACGTGGGCCGCGACCACCGTGGTCGTGCGCGCGAGCCGGCTCGCCCATTCAAGCGCCAGCAAGACGCTGTTCTATCAATTGACGGTGTCGGCGGTGGTATTGCTCGCGCTCGCGCTGGCGCTTGGCCAGGCCCGGGTGGAGAACGTCACGCCGCTGGCGGTAATCAGCCTTGGTTATCAGGCCGTGATTGTCGCGTTCATCAGCTATCTGACGTGGTTCTGGCTGCTGACGCGTTATATCGCGTCGCGCCTCTCGGTGTTCTCGTTCCTGACGCCTTTGTTCGGCGTGACCTTCGGCGTATTGCTGCTCGGCGAGTCGTTCAGCCTGCGCTTTCTGATGGCCGCGGCACTCGTGCTCGCCGGAATCGCGCTGGTCAACGCGCCGGCGAAACGGGCGGCTGCCTAGGCAGCCTGGTTCGGGCGTGGCTGCCGCAGCTTCGCTTCCCGTCAGGGCCGCGCCGCTGAACTCAGGCTTCGTCGGAGTCCGCCGCTGCCGCTGGCGCGCCGCGCGACGGCGACGCCGCCACCACCTGCGCCACCCGCACGTATTCGGCCACCGGCACGTCTTCGGCACGGCGTTGCAGGTCGAAGCCAAGCGCTTCGAAATCCACCCGGTCGCGGAACGCGGCCAGCGTATTGCGCAGCATCTTGCGACGTTGCGAGAACGCCGCCGTCACGACTTCGCCGAGCACACGCTCGTTCACCACAGGCAGTTCGTGCAGTTCGTACGGGATCATTCGCACAATCGCCGAATCGACCTTCGGCGGCGGCTGGAACGCTTCGGGCGGCACGTCGAGTTGCTTGTCGATCACGTAACGGTATTGCAGCATCACCGAGAGCCGGCTAAACGCCTTGGTGCCCGGCTCCGCCACCATCCGCTCCACCACTTCGTTCTGCAGCATGAAATGCTGGTCGATCACGCGATGCGCGAACGACGTGAGGTGAAACAGCAGCGGACTGGAAATGTTGTACGGCAGATTGCCGACAATCCGCAGCGAGGCCTTTTCGCCCGGCGCGGCGAGCGTGCCGAAGTCGAATGCGAGCGCATCGCCCGCATGCAGTTCGAGCAGACCGCCGAACTTGGTCTTCAGACGCCCGATCAGATCGCGATCCAGCTCGACGGCGTGCAACGGCGCCTCGGGCGTCGCCAGACGCTCGATCAGCGGTTCGGTGAGCGCGCCAAGGCCCGGTCCGATTTCGACCATGCGCTCGCCGCGCTGCGGCCGGATCACATCGACGATCGAATCGATCACGCCCATATCGACCAGAAAATTCTGTCCGAAACGCTTGCGCGCGATATGGCCCTGGTGCCGGCCCTGTTGCTGTCTGCTGGTGGACATCGAAGAAACGCTTTGAGAGAGAACTGCTTAAGAAACGGAACAGGCGGAGCAAGCGAACCACCCGCGACCGCAGGAAACACCTGCACAGCCACGCTTCAACCGGCGAATCAGCCCGCCCGGCGGTGCTGCGCCATCGACACCGCCGTATCGATCGCGGCAATCAGGCTGCCCGCGTCGGCGCGGCCGGTGCCGGCCAGATCGAGTGCGGTGCCGTGATCGACCGACGTGCGGATGATCGGCAAGCCAAGTGTGATGTTAATGCCTTCGCCGAAGGTCGCATATTTCAGCACCGGCAGGCCCTGATCGTGGAACATCGCCAGCACGCAATCGGCTTCGTTCAGATAGCGCGGCTGGAATAGCGTGTCGGCCGGATAGGGACCGCGTGCGTCGATGCCGCGATCGTTCGCAAGTTGCAAGGCCGGCGCAATCACGTCGATTTCCTCGCGGCCCAGATACCCATTTTCGCCCGCATGCGGGTTGAGACCCGTCACGAGAATACGCGGCGCGGGCAAACCAAAATGGTGACGCAGATCGTGGTCGACGATACGCAAGGTTTCGACGATGCCTTCGACCGAAAGCGCCGCCGAAACATCTTTCAGCGGCAGATGCGTGGTGGCGAGCGCGACCCGCAGCGGACGCTTGCCGGTTCCGGCCAGCATCATCACCACGCGCGGCGTATGCGTGCGTTCGGCCAGGTATTCCGTGTGACCGGTGAACGGCACACCGGCATCGTTGATCGTGCTCTTTTGCAGCGGCGCCGTGACGATTGCGTCGTACGTGCCGCTCACTGCGCCGTCGATCGCGCTGTCGAGCAGTGCGAGTACGTAGCGGCCGTTGGCCGCGTCGAGCTGACCCGCCTGCGACGCCGTGCCCAGCGGCTGATGCTGCATCCGCACGCGCTTGCCGTCAGCCAGCAACGCGGCCCAATCGACGCCTACCGCGCGCGCACGTTGCGCGAGCAGATCCGCATCGCCCAGCACGGTGAACTGCGCGCCGGGCCAATGCGCCGCCGCACCGGCCAGCGCCTGCGCGGTCAGCTCGGGGCCGACGCCGGCAGGTTCGCCGGTCGTGATCGCGATCTGCAACGGAGGGCGGGTGGACTGCGCGGCGGTAGTCATGATGATTATTGCAGGCTTGCCTGGACCGGTTTCACTTCGACGTAGGCAGTATCGCGCAATTCACGCAGCCAGTCGGCGTAGGCCTGTTCCGCCTTGCGCTGACCGATCGCCTGACGCGCCAGATCCATCTGCTGCGAAACCGAGCCTTCCGATTCGCGGCGGCCCAGCACCTGGATCAGGTGATAGCCGTATTCGCTGCGCACCGGGTCGCTGATCTGACCGTCCTGCAGGTTGTTCATCGCACGCTCGAATTCCGGCACCGTCTCGCCCGGGCTGATCCAGCCCAGGTCGCCGCCTTGCGACGACGAACCGTCTTGCGAATACGTGTGCGCGAATTTGGCGAAATCGCCGCCTGCAGCGATCTCGTTCCTGATTTCAAGCAGTTTCTGACGCGCTTGCGGCTCCGACATGCCGTCGCCGACGCGCAGCAGGATGTGGCGCACATGCGTCTGCACAAGCTTGGTCGAGTCTGCGGACGCGCTGCCCTGACCCGCGCGACGTTCGACGAGACGCACGATTTCGAAACCGTCGCTGGTGCGGATCAGATCGGGATTCACCTCGCCCGGACGCAGCGTCGAGACGGCCTTGACGAATTCCGGCGGCAACTTGGCCGGCGACACGAAACCGGTATCGCCACCTTTCGACGCGTCCGGTGCCTGCGAATTGGACTTCGCGAGCTTTTCGAAGTTGGCGCCGCCCTTGGCTTCCGTCAGCAAGGCCTGAGCCTTTTGCTGCGCGGCTTCGATATCGGTTTCCGATGCATTCAGCGGCGCTTTCACGAAGATGTGTTGCAGATGCAGGTCGCTCGTCAGACCGGCGTTCGGGCCGCGCTGGCTAGCGATATAGTTCGCGACCTCGGCGTCCGACACCGTGACCTTGCTGTCCACTTCTTTCTCGCGCAGGCGCGAGAGCGTGAGCTCGGTGCGCGCGTCGCTCATGAAAGTGGACCAGGGTACGCCTTGCGCCTCGATGCGCGCGCGGTAGGTGTCGAGGGTCAGGTTGTTTGCCTGCGCGAGACGTTCGAGCGTTTTTTGCACGGCGGTATCGTCGACGCTGATGTTGTCTTCTTTCGCCTTCTGCAACTGGATGCGCTCCAGCACCATCTGGTTGAGCACCTGCTGGCGCAGCTGGTCGACCGGCGGGATCGGCGCGTTCTGCTGGTTCAGGCGCCGGGTGATCAGCCCCATGCGCTCGTCGAGCTCGCGCCGCGTGATGACACCGTTGTTGACCACTGCAGCAATGGTGTCGACCGTCTGGCCGCCATTGCCGGAAAGCGCCTGTGCCTGAACCGGCGCAACCGACAGGAAAGACGTCGCAGCGGCGAGACCGGCCGCAAGCGTTGCCAAGCGAAGCTTTTTCATGATTGCCACAGATACTCCAATGATGTCGGGCGCGCCTGGCCCGTCTTTTCGCATTTTATAAATGATCGCTCTCGGGCAAGCGTCACTCGTAATTGGTGAAACGCGCTTCCGGCGGCGGCGGCGGCGGCAACGGTGTGTAGCCCTGCACGCTGGTGCGGAACGCGGAAATCAGCCCGTTGTCGACGCTCGACAAGCCCTTGAACGTCAACTGCGCGAGAAACCGCGTGCTCGATTGATTCTGCCCCGACGTGTTCAGACCGTTCGCATAGCGCTGGATCCCGGCGCCGAGCGTCCAGCAGTCGGCATCGTATTGCAGGCCGACCAGCCCGTCGACGATTCGATGGCCGCCCAGGTCGTAATTGAAACGGGCTACCCCGAACACGCGGTGCGACAACGGCCATTGCCCGGAGACCAGCATCTGGTTGATCGGCTGATTGTCCAGCGTGGTGTTCGCGCGCGTGTAGCGATACGCGACATTGATCACCCTGCCGGTGCCCGGGCTGAACCCGAAGCCGACGCTCGTCTTGATCAACTGGTTGTTGTCGGCATTATATTGGAACGCCGTTTCCGAAGCGAAACCGGCCCCGAGCTTGAATGACGCACCCGCGATCAGGTCCGAATGGGTGGCTTGGGCGCTGGTCTGGCTCGGCAGCAGCGTGACGCGCTGGTCCTGGAAATAGTACTGCTGCGCGATCACGAAACGCGCGCGCTCGTCGCCCGTGGCCGCGTTGATGAAGCGCGTGGTGATGGCCGCGGTCAGACGGTTCGCGTCGGCGATCCGGTCGTTGCCGACGAAGGTGTTCGGCGTAAAGATTTCCGCCAGCCCGAAGTCGGACTCGGCGGTATCGAACAGCGGCGCGTTGTTCTGATTGCGGTACGGCGTGTAGACGTAGTACAGCCGCGGCTCCAGCGTCTGGATGTAATCCTCGCCGAAGATCCGCACCGAACGGTCGAAAATCAGCCCGGTGTCGAAGCTCAGCGTCGGGATCGACTCGGTGAAATTCTTCGGTGTGCCGGGCGTCGCGATGTTGTTCAGGTTGTACGACGCGAAGTGCCACTGTACCTTCGGCGTCACGAAGTAACCCGGCCCGACCACGGAGTACGACAGGTACGGGTTGAACATCACCCGCTGCCCTTGGGTCGTGTCCGCGGTGGTGATGCGGAAATTCGTGTAGTCCGCTTCCGCGCCGTAGTCAAAACCGCCGACGTTGTACTTCGCGTACTTCACGTTCAACTGCGGCTCGCGGCCGTATGGCGCTATCGACGGCGACAGCGTTTGCCAGTGCTGCTCGCGCGCGAGCACCGACCACGGCCCGTTGTTATAGGTCAACCCGGCTTCCTGTTGATACAGGAGCTGGGTGCCGTTCATGAACTGGCTGACTGACGACGACAGGTCTTCCGGATAGGTATTGTCCGAAACCTTGTTGTAGTAGACGTAGCCGCCGAACCCGTTGCCGAAGTTCTGGTTGTGCTGGATGTACAGCGCGTAGCGGTTGGTCTTCGTCAGGTGGTCGTCCGGCAGGAATTCGCCGGTGATCGAGCCGGAATAAGTGGGCGACAGGTAGCGGAAGCTCGACTGCAACTGCACGCCACGCTTCGAGATCAGACGCGGTGTGACCGTCAGATCGCGATTCGGTGCAAGGTTGAAGTAATACGGCACCGACAGTTCGAAACCATTGGACGAACTGAGCGAGAACGTGGGCGGCAGCACGCCGCTACGACGTTCGCCCGACAGCGGGAACGACAGCCACGGCGAAGCGAACACCGGCACGCCCTGAAAGAACAGCACGCCGTTGTACGCGACACCTTCGTCCGCGCCGGTGTCGAAATCGAACTCACTGCCTTTGATATACCAGGCCGGATCGTCCGCGCACTCACAGGCCGTGTACGTGCCCTTCGTGAAAACCGAGCGCTCGTTGTCGAGCAGATCGACACGCTCCGCACTGCCCGAGCCGCCTGTCAGGTTGAAGTGGTACTTCGGCGCGGTCATGAAGCCTTCGCTCGAATCCACCCGCACATGCGCTTCTGGCCCGACAAAAGTATTGCCGTTATTGATGACGTGAACCTGGCCGTATGCGTCGGCCATGTCCGTGTCCTGATCGTAGTGCAGCGCGTCGGCCTTGATCACGACCGTATTGCGGCGCATCTCGGCCGAACCCTTGGCCGCCATGTCCTGATCGGTGGTGCCGCTGGTGGTGTCGCCGAGCACGAAGGTGGCCGGCTTCTGACCCGCCAGCAACGGATGTTCTTCGAGCTGCGGGGCGAGCTGCATGCCCCACGGCGCATCGATCGGCTGCGGCTGCGCGGCGTCCCCCACCAACTGGGCGTGCGAAAGCGCGGGCATCAGGCCCGGAACGGCGATCAACGCCGCGACGAGCCGCCTTTTGCGCGGCACGCCGTCACAAGAGGGAGTCGTTTGGGAAAGCTGTCTAGGCGGCATGTATCGTTTGGCGAATCGGCCCGTCCGTCAGCTCCTGCAGTCACGATCCACCGCCTGCACACCCCGACCGTGACAGTCGGCTGCACATCAATATTTACAATCTGTCGAACGATGAGGCGGGCGGTAAAGCGGAACACGCTAAAGCTGGCGTGAGTCGCGTCAAAAAAGTCGTGGGGTATTATATGGCAAGACGTTGCCCCTCTGATTTTGCCGCCGGTTTTCATGACGCTGCCCTCATCCCAAGACACCATCCAAGATTCCACTGACAGCCGCCTCGTACGGCTCACCGCCTGGCTGAAGGGCCATGCACAGCGCTATGCGCTGGAGCTCGGCACGCTGGCACCGGCTTCATCCGACGCCAGTTTTCGCCGCTATTTCCGGCTCGCCGGTAAGGCGGCGGAAGGCGACCCGATCGGCACTGTGATCGCCGTCGACGCGCCACCGCCCGAAAAGTGCCGCGAATTTGCGCAGGTCGCGCAGTTGCTCGGCGCCGCCGGCCTGCATGTGCCGCGCGTGCTGGAGGTCGACTTCGACGCCGGCTTCATGCTCGTCACAGACCTCGGCACCGACTCGTACCTCGGCGCACTCAGGAACGCCGACCCGCGCGAGGCCCGCACGCTGATGCGCGACGCACTCGACGCACTGATCCGCTGGCAGCTCGCTTCGCGTGAAGACGTGCTGCCGCCGTTCGACGAAGCCTTCCTGCGCCGCGAAATGGAGTTGATGCCGGAGTGGTTCATCGGCCGGCATCTGGGCCGCGAGGTGGACGCACAGACCCGCGGGCTGCTCGATCGCACTTTCGCGCTGCTGATCGCGAGCGCCCGCGCGCAGCCGCAGGTGTTCATGCTGCGCGATTTCATGCCGCGCAATCTGATGATCGCCACGCCGAACCCCGGCGTGCTCGACTTCCAGGACGCGGTCTACGGTCCCATTACGTACGACGCCGCGTCGCTGTTGCGTGATGCGTTCCTGAGCTGGGACGAAGAGTTCGAGCTGGATTGCTTCGTGTACTACTGGGAGCGCGCGAAAAAAGCGGGACTGCCGGTCGATCCGGACTTCGGCGAGTTCTATCGCCAGCTCGAATGGATGGGCCTGCAACGGCACATCAAGGTGCTGGGCCTGTTCTGCCGGATCAATTACCGCGACGGCAAACCGCACTACATGGCGGATCTGCCGCGTTTCATCGGCTATGCGCGCAAGGTCGCCGAACGTTACGCACCGCTGCGTCCGTTCGCCAAACTACTCGACGAGCTCGAAGGCCGCGCGAATGAAGTCGGCTACACCTTCTGACCGATGACGAACATCCTGAAGAAAGCGATGATTTTCGCCGCGGGTCGCGGCGAACGTATGCGTCCGTTGACCGACACATGTCCGAAGCCCTTGCTCGAAGCCGCCGGCAAACCACTGATCGTGTGGCAGATCGAACGGCTCGCGCGCGCCGGTTTTCAGACCGTCGTGATCAATCACGCATGGCTCGGCGAACGGATCGAAGCCAAACTCGGCGACGGTTCGCGCTGGGCTGTGCAGTTGCGCTACTCGGCCGAAGAAGAAGCGCTGGAGACTGCTGGCGGGATCGTGCAGGCGCTGCCGCTGCTGGAAGATAACGGCGTGAGCGAGGTCTTCGCCGCCGTCAGCGGCGACGTATATGCCGATTTCGATTACGCCACGCTGGCCGCTCGCGCCGACGCGCTCTCGCGCTTGCCTGAACCGGGGATGCATCTGGTGATGGTGCCGAACCCGGCGTTCCATCCGAACGGTGACTTCGGTCTGATCGACGGCGTGCTTTCACTCGACGCAGAGCCGCGCTTTACGTTCGGCAATATCGGTCTGTACGACACCCGCATGTTTCGCGATCTGCCGCGCGGCACGCGGCGTGCGCTCACGCCCTACTATCGCGACACGATTGCACGCGGCCTCGCGAGCGGCGAGTTGTATGACGGAGTGTGGGAGAACGTCGGCACGCCTGCGCAACTGCAGGCATTGGATCAGCGTCTGCGCTCGCGCTAAACAAAAAACGCCGGGCGTTCGTCAGCGCGCGGCGTTTCAGGTTGCGCAGCTTACCGGCCGCTACGGGTTCACCGGTCGTTTTCTACCGCAGCAACCGGCTCAGCCGCTTCCGGCGCCTCGGCCGCGCGTTGCTGCTGCAACGCCCACATCTGCGCAAACAGTCCGTTCGCGCTCAGCAATTCGGCGTGCGTACCGCGCTCGACGATTCGCCCCTTGTCCATCACGATGATCTGTTGAGCGTGCACCACGGTCGAAAGCCGATGCGCGATGATCAGCGTCGTGCGCTCCTGGGCAATCTGATCGAGTTCGTGCTGGATCGCGCGCTCCGAACGCGAATCGAGCGCCGAGGTGGCTTCGTCGAACAGCAGGATCGGCGGATTCTTCAGAATCGTTCGCGCGATCGCGACGCGCTGCTTTTCACCGCCGGACAATTTCAGGCCACGTTCGCCGACAGGCGTTTCGTAACCCTTCGGCAAACCTTCGATGAACTCGTGAATATGCGCCGCACGCGCCGCCGCGATCACCTCGTCGCGGGATGCCGACGGACGTCCATAAGCGATGTTGTAGTAGATCGAATCGTTGAACAGCACCGTGTCCTGCGGCACGATGCCGATCGACGCACGCAGCGAATCCTGCGCGACGTCGCGAATATCCTGACCGTCGATGGTGATCGCGCCGCCGCTGCCGCGTTCGAGATCGTAGAAGCGGAACATCAGCCGCGCGAGTGTCGACTTGCCTGAACCGCTGTGGCCCACCACGGCGGTCGTCGTGCCGGCCGGAATCGTGAAGCTCACGTCATGCAGAATCTGCCGCGCTGGCTCATACGCGAAATTCACACGTTCGAAGCGCACCTGCGCGCCGCGCACCTGCAGCGCGGGCGCGTCCGGACTGTCGGGCACTTCCTGCGCGGCGCCGAGCAGAGTGAACATGCGGTCCATGTCGGTAAGACTCTGCTTCAACTCCCGATACACCACGCCGAGAAAATTCAGCGGAATGTAGAGCTGCAACATGAAGGTATTGATCAGCACCAGATCGCCGAGCGTGAGGCGCCCCGCCATCACGCCTTGCGTGGCGCGCCACAGAATAAACACGAGGCCCGTGCCGATAATCGCCTGCTGTCCGAAGTTCAATGCCGACAGCGAGCGTTGCGACTTGATCGCCGCCGTGCGATAGCGCTTGAGATTTTCGTCGTAACGCTGCGCTTCCCACTCTTCGTTGCCGAAGTACTTCACGGTTTCGTAGTTCAGCAGCGAGTCGATCGCGCGCGAGTTGGCCCGCGAATCGAGATCGTTCATCGTGCGGCGAAAATGCGTGCGCCACTCGGTGACTTTCACCGTGAACGTGATGTAGACAGCGAGCGCGATGAACGTGACGACCGCGTAATACGCCTCGTATTTGACAACAAAAAACCCGAGCACGAGACCGACTTCGACGAGCGTCGGCAGAATGCTGTAGAGCGAATACGAAATGAGTTGGGTGATACCGCGCGTGCCGCGTTCGATATCGCGCGACATGCCGCCCGTCTGCCGGTCGAGATGAAACCGCAACGACAACGCATGCAAATGGCGAAACACCTTCAGCGCGAGTTGCCGCACCGCGCTCTCGGTCACTTTCGAAAACAGGATTTCGCGCAGCTCGGTGAAGAGCGAGGTGGATAGCCGCACGACCGCATACGCGACCACCAGTAGGCCGATGCCACCAAGCAGGATGATGCCCGGTGCGTCGTGCGCGCGGCCCAGTGCCGTCAGATGCTGCACCGAGGCCAGACCGTCGACAATCCGTTTCATCACGATCGGCACGCCGAGATTGGCGACCTTCGCGCCGATCAGACAGCTCAACGCGAACCCGACACGCCATTTATACGTGGCGAGGTAGGGCAGCAACGACAGGATCGTTTGCCAGTCGTTACGCGGCTGGGTGGAGATCGGGGAGGGTTCGGACGAGGGCGTGCGGCGCATGGGATCGGCTGGGGAGAGTGTGGAAGCGACGGAGTTCGCAGCGGCGCGCCGACCGGCAGCGTGCAAACCCCGCACTCTGCTCCATGTCGCGCGACCCGGCTGGGCGCTTTCCCGTACAATTCCTGATCTTTCTATTGTCGCAGAAGCTGGCTGGCGCCGCTTTTCATGCTCCGTCCGGCCATTGGTTGCACGTGGATCGTGCTGCCGAGTGATGCAGTTGTCGTGAAATCCCCCCGCCTGCTGGTCGAGCCGACCGAGCCAACACGTTTCTCAAGGGTGCCCCGATGACCGATACTCTCCAACTCCCACAAAAGCATTGCGCGCTGCGCGTCATGCCGCAACCGTCCGACGCGAACGTCCACGGCGACGTGTTCGGCGGCTGGATCATGGCGCAAGTGGATATCGCCGGCTCGATTCCGGCGAGCCGCCGCGCCAACGGGCGGGTCGCGACCATTGCGGTCAATTCGTTCGTTTTCAAGCAACCCGTGTTCGTCGGCGATCTGCTGAGCTTTTACGCGGATATCGTCAAGACGGGCAATACCTCGGTGACGGTGTCGGTGGAGGTCTACGCGCAGCGCATGAGCCTGACCGAAGACGTGGTGAAGGTGACCGAGGCGACCCTGACCTACGTTGCAACCGACAGCGACCGCCGCCCGCGCGCCCTGCCGATGCTGGACTGATAGTCGGCCCCTGAATGCAAACGAGGCGCCTGAGCACCTCGCTTGGCTTCTCCGGTTGCCTGATACGCAACCGCTCACGGCTGGCAAGGTCGGCTTACTGGCTCGCCGCCGCGCCGATCCCCGCCTTCTTCTGCGCGTTCTGGATGTCCTGCGGATAGTTCGGGTCGTTGCGCGACGGCTGATAGCCGTTGCTTTCCAGTTGCTTCAGTTCAGCGTTTTTCTTGGCCCGCGCCTGCTTGCGCGCTTCCTTGCGTTGTGCCTTGGTCGTGGTTGCCTTGGATGCGGCGACCGGTTTGGCCGCGTCGGAATCCTCCCCTGCCGGGCCGCCGCCACCGCCGCCGCTTTGCGCAAACGCCGGAGCGGCCGCAGCCACGCTCAATACGACCGATGCCAACAGCACAGCCAGTTTCTTTGCGGGTGAAGACGTCATTTTTCTCTCCAGTCGGATTGGCACATATTCGACGACGCAACGCCCATGCCCGGGTGCAAGCAGCGACAAGCGGGCGCTACGCCACGTGAATCGATGCTTCGGGATTCCCATCACAGTCGGAGATGGGAGCCACGAATATATACGACTGAAATTTACCTGGAAACCGTTTTACACGCATAAGTAGCCGTTCGACCGCACCAATCGCCGACCAGGCTCAAACCGTCGCCACTTCCCGCGACACGCCGCCTTGCAGCAACTCGGAAATCGCGTCTGTCGACATCGGTCTCGCGAAGTAGAAGCCCTGCATCTCGTCGCACGCGCGCTCTTTCAGGAAGTCCAGTTGCGCCGACGTCTCCACGCCTTCGGCGATCACCTGCAGCTTCAGCGAATGCGCGAGCGCGATGATCGCCGAGGTGATCGTTTCGTCGTCGCCCGACACGCCGATGTCCGACACGAACGAGCGGTCGATCTTCAGGCGGTCCACCGGGAAGCGCTTCAGATAGCTGAGGCTCGAATAGCCGGTGCCGAAGTCGTCGATGGCGAGACCAATACCCAGCGCATGCAGTTCGTTGAGCATCAGCACCGCTTCTTCGGCGTTGCGCATGATGGTGCTTTCGGTCAATTCGAGTTCGAGATACTGCGGCTCGAGGCCGGTCTCGGCCAGCACCTGCATCACCAGTTTGGCAATGTCGCGCTGCTGGAACACTCGCGCCGACAGGTTCACCGACACCCGCGCCGGCGGTAGCCCCTCATCCTGCCAGGCCTTGTTCTGACGGCATGCTTCGCGCAATACCCATTCCGACAGCGGCCCGATCAGCCCGCATTCTTCCGCGACCGGAATAAACGACGACGGCGGCACCAGCCCGACTTCCGGGTCGAGCCAGCGCACCAGCGCCTCGGTGCCGACGATCTGTCCGCTCACGATATCCACCTGCGGCTGGTAGTGCAGCAGGAATTCGTTGTCGCGCAACGCCCGGCGCAAACGCCGTTCGAGATTCAGGCGCGCGCCCGCGCTCGCATTCATCTCCGGCTGATAGAACTGGAAGGTGTTGCGGCCCATGTCCTTCGCGCGATACATCGCGAGATCGGCCTTTTTCATCAGCGTCTCGGCGTCGTCGCCGTCTTGCGGGAACAGGCTCGCGCCCATGCTGCAGCCGACGTACAACTCGGTGCCGTCGAGCCACACCGGCTCGGAAATCGACGCGCGCACGCGCTCCATCCACGCGATCAGCGATTGTTCGTCGACGGTGTCGGTCATCACGATCACGAACTCGTCGCCGCCGTGCCGCGCGACCGTGTCGCTCGTGCGCGTGCAGCGGCCGAGCCGCTCGGCGACCACGGCCAGCAAACGGTCGCCGACGCTGTGGCCGAGACTGTCGTTGACGTTCTTGAAGCCGTCCAGGTCGATGAACACGACCGCGACGCCCTTGTGATGCCGCTGCGCGAGGATCAGCGCATGTTGCAGACGGTCACGCAGCAGGTTGCGATTGGGCAGCCTCGTCAGACTGTCGTAGTTGGCCTGGTATTCGAGCTGCTCCTGATAGCGGATCAGATCGGTCACATCGTTGATGACGCCGATGTGGTGCGTAATGAGGCCCTCCGCGTTCGGCACCGGCGCAATGAACAGCTGATTCCAGAACAGCGCGCCGTCCTTGCGATAGTTGCGCACCACCGCGCTGACTTCACGATTCGCCGCCAGCGCCTGGCGGATCAGCGCGACACCCTCCTGCTCGCGATCGTCGCGCTGCAGGACGCGGCAATCGTGGCCGATCACTTCGGTGGGATCGTAGCCGGTGATGCGTTTGAACGCGGGGTTCACGTATTCGATCAGATTGCCGGCCGGCGACGGCGCGGTGATCAGAATCGCGTTGACGCTGGCGTCGAGCGCGCGGCTTTGCAAGCGCAATGCGAGATCGGCGCGCTTGCGCTCGGTGATGTCGGTGTACGACCCGAGCACGCCGATTACGCGGCCGTCGCTATCGGTGAACGGCAGCTTGCTCGTCACCGTAGTGCGGTGCACGCTGTCGATCAGCATGTCCACTTCGAAATTCATCTTCGGCACGCCGGTGCTCACTACCTCTTTGTCGTGCGCATTCAGCAGGTCGGCGAAGGCGCGCCACGGCATGTCGCTGTCGCTCTTGCCGACCACCTGTTCGGGGTAAGCGAGCCCGGCGTCGCGTGCGAATGCCATATTGCAGCCGAGGTAGCGCGAGTCCTGGTCTTTCCAGAAAATGCGCTGCGGGATGTTGTCCATCACCGTTTCGAGCATCTGGTTCGAACGCTGCGCTTCGGCTTCGGTGTTGATCTGTTCTGTGACGTCGTCGGCCAGTACGAAGAGCGCGTCGCGTCCCATGAAATGCAGCGCGTGATAGGAAATGTCGGCGTTGATCGTCGAGCCGTCCTTGCGCCGGTGGTGCCATACGCCCGCCATGATCCGGCTATGCTGAACCGCGTCGCTGCGCTGCAGATGCGATTCGAGGCGCGAGATTTCCGAATTCGGCCGGATCGCGCGGATCGTCATGCCGAGAAATTCGCTCTCCGAGTAGCCGTATTGCTGGATCGCAGCCGCGTTGACGGCGAGAAAGCGCAGCGTGTCGCGATCGAAGATATACATCGGCACCGGATGGTCGTCGAACAGGCCGCGAAAGCGCTCGTCGTTGCGGCCGAGCGCGCGAACCGTGCGCAGCTTCTCGCGCGCACTGTTTTCACGCGCGCCGAAGGTGTAGATCAGGAGCCCGCTGCCGGCCAGCATCGTCATGATCAGCAGGAACATGGCGCGCTGGGTCTCGTTGGTGGAAACCGTGAGCGATGCCTGCAGGGCATGGTTTTCCTGTTCGCGCAGCGCCGCCAGGCCGGCTTCCACGCGGTCCAGCCCCAGTCCGAGATGCGTATAGGCGGACGCCGCCCACGCCCGCGAATCGTTCGGCGTGGCGTTGGCGCTCCTGAGCAGCGCGTCGTCTATGTCGTGTTGCAGCGCGTGGCTGTCCGCGCTCAGGCGGCCGAGCGTGTCGAGCATCGCAGGTTCGCCCGCGAGTTCGCTGCGCAGTTCGCGCTCCAGACCGGCGAGCGACGCCGCCATGGCGCCGGGCGCGCTGACCGGCGCGATCTGGCCGGACGCTTCAAAACGACCAAGCGCGGCCAGGCCACCGTCGAGCGCGGTATGGTAGGCATCGAGATTCTGACGCACGCTCGTCGAGCGCAGCATGCGCGCGTCGGCGTCGCGTTGGCCGCAAATCTGCGTGTAGGCGACAAACGCGTTCGCGCCGACAGCCGCTGCGACAACCGCCAGATTGATCAGCAGCCGCTTCGATAAAAATGGAGTCATGGGTTCCGAACGTCAATCGTTCTGCAGGCGGGAGCGCGCGGGTGGCTTTCGGTGCGGCGGGTCGCATCGATTCGAGTCTTTTTACGCGCCAACCCATGGATAACGGCAGGGTTCGGAACAGATTGAGGGTGCGCGGCGAAATAAATCGCCCGGTGATGCTTACCTGGCCAGGCCGAATTCCTTCATCGCGGGGACGAAGTCATGGTTGCCCTCCGGTTTGCGCGACAACTTGGCGAGCACATAACGTTTGAACGGCTCCAGCTCGGCCCACTGCGCCACCGCGGGTGCGGGTAAGCTGGCCAGCCCCGCCTGATGTCCAACGCCATCCGGCACGGTATCCGTGCGGCGCCATGCCGGCGCTTCGTCGGGCGTGAACCACTCCGGTTCGATATTGGCGTGAGTACGCAGCATTTCGAAGAGCGCGTGATCGAAATTCGGCTCGATTTCCGCGTCTTCTTCAACCGGGAAACGCGCCAGCAGCTTGCGGTCTTCGAGCGGCAGCAACTGCCATTGCTCGAGCGAGATGCGCAGCCCGAAACGGTCGAGATTGAAACGCACCGACATCGGGATAAAGGTGAAATTCTCCGAAGACTCGACTTCGAAGTTGAACAGAAGCGGTGCTTCGTTGAGTCCCATGACAGTATTCCTCTTTGGTGACGGGCAACGCGCAAGCCCAGCTTGAGGTATTTTAGAACCTTATTTGCGCGACGGCGGCGCTGTCAGGGCCGGTTTCAACGGCTCGTTGGGACCTGGCGCCGCTCGCACGCGCACAGCATCGCAAAGGAGTGAAGCAGCTTGAACGAACTGGACACAGCCGGCCAACCGGGCGCCGTGGCGCGCCAGGTGCACCGGCATCGCGGCGCCGCGGTCGAAACCGTCACCGACCATGTCGGTCAGGAATGGCCGGTGGCGCTCGTCTTCAACGGCATTTCGCATGCGGTGATGATGTGCACGCCACGCGATCTGGAAGCGTTCGCGGTCGGTTTTGCGATTTCGGAAGGGATCGTGGCACGCGGCAGCGACATCCAGGATATCGAGGTCGAACTGCACGACGACGGCGAATTGCCGCACGCTGAAGTGCAATTGCAGGTGGTGCAGCAGGCTTTCGTCGCGCTAAAGGAAAGACGCCGCGCCCTGGCTGGGCGCACCGGCTGCGGCGTCTGCGGGATCGAAAGCATCGATCTGCTCGATCTGAAACCGGAACGGGTACCGGACACCGGCTTTCTGCAGCGGCTCGCGCCGGATGCGATTGCACGCGCCGCCCGCGATTTGCCGGAACACCAGGCGCTCACACGCCTGACCGGCGGCCTGCATGCTGCGGCATGGTGCGATGCGGCAGGCGCGATCGGCTACGCATTCGAAGACGTCGGCCGCCACAACGCGCTCGATAAACTGATCGGCCAACTGGTGCTGGACCGCGCGGATACGCGCGAAGGTTTCGTGTTTCTGTCGAGCCGCGCAAGCTACGAACTGGTGCGCAAGGCGGCGCGTGTGGATGTACCGATGGTCGCCACGATCTCGGCGCCGTCGTCGCTGGCGATTGCGATTGCCCGCAAGGCGGGCGTGCGGCTCGTCAGCTTCTGCCGCGAAACCAGCTACGTCGACTACGACACCGCGCAGCCGACGCAACCCTGATGGCTCAACCGGAGCCGGCGCCGAGGCTCAATCGAACTGCCGGAAATCCGGCTTGCGCTTCTCGAAGAATGCCTTGAAGGCCTCACGCGCTTCCGGTGCGAGCAGCATCTTGCCGAAGTGCAGCGCTTCCTCGCTCATTTGCGTGTGCAACTCCTGCTGGCTTGCGCGCTTCATCAAACTCTTCGTCACCCGCAACGACGAAGCCGGCAGCGCCGCCAGCTTCGCCGCTTGCGCGGCCGCGAAGGCATCGACTTCGGCCGTCGGCAGAATGCGGTTCACAAAACCCATGCGCTGCGCTTCCGGCGCGTCGAAGGCCTCACCGAGCAGCAGCTTTTCCGCCGCTGCCTGGTAACCGGCCACGCGCTGCAACAGCAGGCTCGATGCCGCTTCCGGACACAGCCCAAGCTGCGTGAACGGCAGCGAGAAACTGGCGGTGTTGCCCGCGTAGACCAGATCGCAATGCAGCAGCAGCGTTGTGCCGATGCCCACCGCCGGGCCCGCCACGGACGCCACCACCGGCTTTTCGGCCGAGCTGAGCGCACGCAGGAACTGGAACACCGGTGCGTGTTCGCCGCCGGGGGGCGTCTTCATGAAATCTTCGAGATCGTTTCCCGCGCTGAAAATGCCGATGCTGCCGCGAATCAGGATCGCGCGCACGGTCGCGTCGCCCTGGGCTTCGACTAGCGCGTCGGCCATGGTCTGATACATGGCGGCCGTAATCGCGTTCTTCCTGTCGGGCCGGTTGAAGGCAATCGTCAGCACGCCGTCGGCGCGCTCGACCAGAATATCCATTGTCATCTCCTCGTACTCCTTGCTGCTGAATGGAAAAACGGTTCGCAAGCCAGCTGGCCTGCGAACCGTTTCTGCGGTCTTTAAGCGACCATGACTCCGCCTTACAGACGCTCGATGATGCCGGCGGCGCCCATGCCGGTGCCGACGCACATCGTCACCATGCCGTACTTGTAGTTGCGCCGGCGCAGGCCGTGCACCACAGTCGATGCACGAATCGCGCCCGTCGCGCCGAGCGGGTGGCCCAGCGCGATCGCGCCGCCGAGCGGGTTGATCTTCGACGGATCGAGACCGAGGTCCTGAATCACCGCCAAAGATTGCGCGGCGAACGCTTCATTGAGCTCGATCCAGTCCATGTCGTCGATCTTCAGGCCCGCTGCCTTCAACGCGGCCGGAATCGCTTCCTTCGGACCGATGCCCATGATTTCCGGCGGCACGCCGCGCACGGCGAAGCTGACGAAACGTGCAAGCGGCGTCAGGTTGAATTCCTTCAGCATCTTTTCCGACACGACGATCAACGCGCCCGCGCCGTCCGACGTTTGCGAGCTGTTGCCCGCCGTCACCGAACCCTTGTTGGCGAACACGGTGCGCAGCCTGGCCAGACCTTCCATTGTCGTGTCCGCTCGCGGACCTTCGTCCAGCGCGACTTCGCGCGTCTTCACCCTGACTTCGCCGGTGGCGAGATCCGGGAACCGTTCGGTGATCGTGTAGGCGGCGATTTCGTCGTTGAACTCACCGGCTTGCTGCGCCGCGATGGCGCGGCGGTGCGATTCGACCGAGAACGTGTCTTGCGCTTCGCGGCTGATCTTCCAGCGCTCGGCGACCTTCTCGGCGGTCAGGCCCATACCGTAGGCGATGCCGATATCTTCGTTGCGATCGAAGATGTGCGGCGACATCGACGGCTTGTTGCCCATCATCGGCACCATGCTCATCGATTCGCACCCGCCCGCGATCATGGCATCGGATTCACCGACGCGGATGCGGTCCGCCGCCATCGCCAGCGCCGTGAGACCCGATGCGCAGAAGCGGTTCACCGTCACGCCGCCGACCGAGTTCGGCAGGCCGGCCAGCAACGCGCCCATGCGCGCGACGTTCAGCCCTTGTTCCGCTTCTGGAATCGCGCAGCCGATGATGGCATCTTCGATGACTTTCGTATCGAGGCCCGGCACTTGTGCCACGGCCGAACGGATCGCGTGCACCAGCAGTTCGTCCGGGCGTGTGTTCTTGAACATCCCGCGCGGCGCCTTGCCGATCGGCGTACGGCTTGCCGCGACGATGTATGCGTCTTGCAATTGCTTTGTCATTTAAAGCTCCAAATGCGCGCGTTAGTTACGAACCGGCTTGCCGGTTTGCAGCATGCCCATGATCCGTTCCTGCGTCTTTTGCGTGCCGAGCAGATCGACAAACGCACGACGCTCCAGTTGCAGCAGCCATTCTTCATCGACGAGACTGCCGGCTTCCACGTCGCCGCCGCACACCGCTTCCGCGATGCGGCTTGCGATCAGGAAATCGTGCTCGCTGATGAAACGGCCGTCGCGCATGTTGACGAGCGATGCCTTGATGGTCGCAATCGCCGAGCGGCCCGCCACCGGCACTTGCGTGACGCGCAGCGGCGGACGATAGCCCGCTGCCGACAACGCACGCGCTTCCTTCTTCGCGATGTCGAGCAGTTCGAACACGTTGAAGACAATCGTGTCGGACGGCTTCAGGTAGCCCATCGCGCGGGCGTCGAGCGCGGAGGCCGAGACCTTCGCCATGGCCGCGTTTTCAAACGACTTCTGCACGAACTTCAGCAGGTCGTTGGTCGCGCCGACCTGCGTGGCCGCTTCCGCCGCGCGCAGCGCCGCTTCCTTCAGACCGCCGCCGGCGGGCACCAGACCCACGCCCACTTCGACCAGGCCGAGATAGCTTTCGATGTGCGCAACACGCTTCGCGCTATGCAGCGCCAGCTCGCAACCGCCACCAAGCGCGATGCCCGACACGGCCGATATCACCGGCACGCTGGCGTACTTCACGCGCAGCATGCCTTGCTGGAATTTCTTCACGAACGGCTCGATACCCTTCGCGCCGCCCGTCATGAACGCGGGCATCGCTTCTTCCAGGTTCGCGCCGGCCGAGAACGGGCCACCCGGCGTGCCGAGTTTCAGCGACGTGGGCTGCCACACCACGAGACCCTTGTAGTCCTTCTCGGCGAGTTCGATGGCTTGCGTCAGGCCGTCGATCACCGACGGCCCAATCGTGTTCATCTTGCTCTTGAACGACACGATCAGCACATCGTTCTCGCCTGCGCGATCGTCGACCCAGGCGCGCACCGCGTCGGTTTCAAACAGCGTCTTGCCGTAAGTCTTCGGATCGGCGGCCGTTTCGCCGACCAGCGGCGCACGGAACACCTGCTTGTCGTAAACCGACAGTGAGGAGCGCGGCACGAAGGTTTTCGAAGCCGGCGACCACGAACCTTCGTTCGTATGCACGCCACCTTTTTCGGCGACCGGGCCCTCGAGCACCCACGAAGGCAGCGGCGCATTCGACAACGCCTTGCCTGCCGCAATGTCTTCCTGCACCCATTCGGCCACCTGTTTCCAGCCGGCCGTCTGCCAGCCTTCGAACGGGCCTTCGTTCCAGCCGAAGCCCCAGCGGATGGCGAGGTCGACATCGCGCGCGTTGTCGGCGATCGACTCCAGATGCACGCCGATGTAATGGAATACGTCGCGGAAGATCGACCACAGGAACTGCGCCTGGCGGTGCTCCGACTCGCGCAGCAGCTTCAGACGCTCTGCGGGCGGGCGCTTCAGAATGCGCCCCACCAGTTCGTCGGCCTTCGCGCCGCCGTCGACGTAAGTGCCCGTCTTCGGGTCGAGCACCTTGATCGTCTTGCCTTCTTTCCTGTAAAAGCCACCGCCGGTTTTCTGACCGAGCGCGCCCTTCTTCACGAGTTCGGCGAGCACGGCCGGCGTTTCGTAGACCGGGAAGAACGGATCGTCCTTCAGGTTGTCCTGCATCGTCTTGATGACGTGCGCCATGGTGTCGAGACCGACCACGTCCGCGGTACGGAACGTTGCCGATTTCGCACGGCCCAGACGGCTGCCGGTCAGGTCGTCCACTTCGTCGAAACGCAGGCCGAACTTCGCGGCTTCGGTAATGACGGCGAGGATCGAGAAAATGCCGACGCGGTTCGCGATGAAGTTCGGCGTGTCTTTCGCACGCACGACGCCCTTGCCGACCACGCTCGTCAGAAACGATTCGAGTTGATCGAGAATTTCCGGGCGCGTGGTCGCGGTCGGAATCAGTTCGACCAGATGCATGTAGCGCGGCGGATTGAAGAAATGCACGCCGCAAAAGCGCGCCTTCAGTTCATCCGAGAAACCTTGCGATAGTTCGGTGATCGACAAACCCGACGTATTGGTCGCGAAAATCGCATTCGGCGCGAGGTACGGTGACACCTTCTTGTACAGATCGTGCTTCCAGTCCATGCGTTCGGCGATCGCTTCGATGACGAGATCGCACTCGGCGAGCTTCTCGATGTCGTCGTCGTAGTTCGCGGGCTGGATGTATTGCGCGTCGTCCTTCACGCCGAACGGCGCCGGCGACAGCTTCTTCAGATTCTCGATCGCCTTCAGGGCGATCGCGTTCTTCGGACCTTCCTTGGCAGGAAGGTCGAACAGCAGCACGGGCACCTTGGCGTTGATCAGGTGCGCGGCGATCTGCGCGCCCATCACGCCGGCGCCGAGCACGGCTACCTTGCGAATGATCAGATTGCTCACGTCGTTCCTCCGGGGAGTTATACGGGGTCGCGTATGTCTCGCGATGTATGGCTGAGTCAGGCGCCACGCGTTTTGAAAAGCGTGGCGCCTGCCTTGATAGGTGTGCCTTAGAACAGCGACTCTTCGACTTCCATCAGCGACTTCGAACCCGCGCGTGCCTGGCGGATTGTCATGGCCGTTTCCGGCAGCAGCTTGGCGAAGTAGAAACGTGCGGTGGCGAGCTTCGCCTTGTAGAACGCGTCGCCCGATGCTTCCTTGTCCAGCGCGATACGTGCCATGCGCGCCCAGAAGTACGAGAACACGAGGTGGCCGACAGTACGCAGATACGGCACGGCGGCAGCGCCGACTTCGTCCGGGTTCTGCATGGCCTTCATGCCGATTTCCATCGTCAGCTTCTGCACCTTTTCACCGATGTCGGCGAGCGGGTTGATGAATTCCTGCATCTCCGGCTTGACGCCCTCGGCTTCGACGAATTCGGCGACCAGCTTGCCGAACTTCTTCATCTTCGCGCCCATGTCGCCGAGCACCTTGCGACCCAGCAGGTCGAGCGACTGAATCGCGTTGGTGCCTTCGTAGATCATGTTGATACGCGCGTCGCGCACGTATTGCTCCATGCCCCACTCGGTGATGAAGCCGTGGCCGCCGTAGATCTGCATGGCGTGGTTGGTGCTCTCGAACGCGTTGTCCGACAGGAACGCTTTCAGGATCGGCGTGAGCAGCGCGACGAGGTCGGCGGCTTCCTTGCGCACCGCTTCGTCAGCGTGCGACAGTTCCTTGTCGATGTGCAACGCGGACCAGTACGAAAAGGCGCGCGCGCCTTCGGCGTAGGCCTTTTGCGTGAGCAGCATGCGGCGCACGTCCGGGTGCACGATGATCGGATCGGCGGCTTTTTCCGGCGCTTTCGGGCCGGTCAGCGAACGCATTTGCAGGCGCTCTTTCGCGTACGTCAGCGAGTTCTGGTAAGCGACTTCGGTGAGCCCGAGGCTCTGCATGCCGACGCCCAGACGCGCGGCGTTCATCATCACGAACATGGCGTTCAAGCCCTTGTTCGGCTCGCCGACCAGCCAGCCCTTCGCGCCGTCGAGGTTGATCACGCAGGTCGCGTTGCCGTGAATGCCCATCTTGTGTTCGATGGAGCCGCACTTCACGCCGTTGCGCTCGCCCGGTTCGCCTGCTTCATTCGGCACGAACTTCGGCACGATGAACAGCGAAATGCCCTTGGTGCCCATCGGCGCATCCGGCAGACGCGCGAGCACGAGGTGCACGATGTTCTCCGCGAGATCGTGTTCGCCGCTGGAGATGAAAATCTTGGTGCCGCTGATCGCGTACGAGCCGTCGCTGTTCGGCTCGGCCTTGGTGCGCAGAATGCCGAGGTCGGTGCCGCAATGCGGTTCGGTCAGGCACATCGTGCCGGTCCAGACGCCCGCGACCAGCTTCGGCAGATAACGTTGCTGCAGTTCCGGCGTGCCGTGCGCGTGCAGACATTCGTACGCGCCGTGCGACAGGCCCGGATACATCGTCCACGCCTGATTCGCCGAGTTCAGCATTTCGTACAGCGCGTTGTTGACGAAAGCGGGCAGGCCCTGGCCGCCGTATTCGGGATCGCAGCCGAGTGCCGGCCAGCCGGCTTCGACGTACTGCCGATACGCTTCCTTGAAACCCTTCGGCGTGGTCACGACGCCGTCGCCGGCGTACGTGCAGCCTTCCTGGTCGCCGCTCTGATTCAGCGGGAACAGGACTTCGGAGCAGAATTTGCTGGCTTCTTCGAGCACCTGGTTGATCGTGTCGGCATCGAGATCGGCGTGCGTCGGCATCTGCTTGATTTCGCCTTCGACGTTAAGCAGCTCGTGCAACACGAATTGCATGTCGCGCAGCGGCGCGGCGTACTGTCCCATGACTCTCTCCAAAGTTTGACAAGGAGCCTGGCCGTTAGCTCGGTCCGCGAATCGGACTGTCAGCGCCGCTGAATCTGCTTAAGTTCGGCGGCCCTGCTAACGGCTTTCGCTCTGATACGAAATAATCAATTTTTCCAGCGCGGCCCACGTAAGACGCACGGCATCCGGCAAATGCAGGAAGCGCGCGTCGTGATGCAGCCCGAGCGTGAAGCTGTACAGTTCGAACAGCATCAGTTGCGGATCTGTGTCGGCACGCAGATGCCCTTCTTCCATCGCCTGCGAAATCGCGCGATTGAGCGCCGCACGCCAGATCGTCACGCTCGACACCAGTTGCTCGCGCACCGGGTTGTCCGCACGGTCGTCGTACTCGACAGCCCCGCTGATGTAGATGCAGCCAGTCGTCACTTCCTGAATGCGCTTCTCGATCCAGCGGGAAATCATCGCGCGCAAGCGCGGCAAGCCACGGGGCTCGCGCAAACTCGGAAAAAACACCTCGTCTTCAAAACGACGGTGATACTCGCGCACGACTTCGACCTGCAAATCCTCGCGCGATCCGAAATGCGCGAACACACCGCTTTTGCTCATCTGCATGCGCTCGGCCAGCAGCCCAATCGTCAGACCTTCCAGTCCGTCGCGGCTTGCCAGATCAAGTGCTGCTTCGAGAATCGCGGCTCGCGTTTGTTCGCCTTTTCGCATAGCTGTTTACCGTTCTAATGTGACCGAAAGAAAATCGAACGGCCGTACTATTATTGGCTGCGGCCGTCCGCGAAACAAGGACTTTATTAGAAACCGGTTTCTAACCTGGTTTCAATTCTGCGACATCCGTCAATCAGAGGAAGGAGATTTTTTAGAGGCGTTTGCCTTCTTTTGTTCCCTTTCATTGACGCCATGCCCTTGCGGTTATGTGCGAGATGTCGATGAGCTAGTCATATCCACCCACCGTCAGCAGTTTCATCACGGCCCGATAGGTCGTGTAGGCAAGCCAGTTGAGGAACCGCTCGCCGGCCGGACGGGCATCATAGCGTGCCTCATCCATCCGGCGCGAGTCCTTGAACGCCACCAGGATCGCTTCGCGCAAGGCGTCGATTTGAGGATCGTTCACCAGCACCACATTGGCTTCGTTGTTGAGCATCAGGCTCAGCGCGTCGAGGTTCGACGAGCCGACGGTGCCCCAGTTCGAGTCGACGACCGCGACCTTGCCGTGCAGCAGGGTTTTCTCGTACTCGGCGATCTTCACGCCGGCCTTGAGAAGCGCACGATACAGGAACGGCACGGCGTAATCGAGCGCGGCGAACTCCTTGCGCCCGATGATCAGCTTCACATCGACACCGCGCCGCGCGGCGAACACCAGCGCGCGCCGCAGCTTGCGACCCGGCATGAAGTACGGATTGGCGAGCAGCACTTCGTTGCGCGCCTGGCCGATCGCGGTCAGATACGCTTTCTCGATCGCGCGGCGGTTGATCAGATTGTCGCGCGCGACAAACGCCACGCACGGCAGGCCGCCGGCCCAGAGTTCCTCGTTGCGATTGCGGCGGCGGCGCCGCAAGGTGCCGAGCGACGCCGTGGCTTTCGGCCCAAGATCGGGCGCCATGGATTCCAGCGGCCGATGCCCAAGGCGAATCCGCTGCCATTGCAACTCGAATGCCTGGCGGACGTCGGCGACCACCGGCCCATGCAGTTCGAGCGCGAAGTCCCAGCGCCGGTAAGGCAGCTTCTCGCCATTGTTCTCGTAGTCGTCGACGATGTTGATCCCGCCGCAATACGCGAACTGATCGTCCACCACCGCCAGTTTGCGGTGCGTGCGCGAAAATCCGAAGCGGCCAAACAGATGCGGGTTGTAGATGCGATGCTCGACGCCGTTGAGCGGCCACTCGTTGAACATCGGCAGACGTGCGGTGCCGATGCCGTCGGTAATCACGCGCACCTTCACGCCACGCGCGGCAGCCCGCAGCAGCGCGGCGCTGACCTGCTGGCCCGCGTTGTCGTTGCAGAAGATGTAGGTTTCGAGAACGACGTCCCGCTGCGCGGCGTCGATACGCGCTGTCAGCGCGCCGAAGAACTCATCGCCGGAACGCAGCAGCTTGACCTCGTTGCCGCTGGTGAAGCGATAGCGCTGCCAATAGCGGCGGCCGAGCAGCGATTGCCGGAGTCGCGCGAAACGGCGCGCGCCGCCGACGCTCACTGAGCACGCTCCCCAGCTTGTCGGGCGGAACGCCCGGCGAGCCGCTTGGGCAACTGCAGGATCGCGTCGGCGTTCGACGATGAAAAGCAGCGCGACGCCGCCTCTTCATACGGCAGCCACAGGAACGCGGTGTGCTCGCGTGGCGCGAGGGTCACCTCGAGCTGCTCGGGTACCTGCAGGCTGAACCAGTGCTCGGTGTTGTGGATCACGCCTTCGGCATAGCGATGCCGGAACTCGGGATAGATCTCGTACTCGATCTGATAGCGCCAGTCGAATAGCGCGCTCTGCGGCACCAGCGTGCTGCCGACAACGATGCCGGTTTCTTCGGCCACTTCACGCACCGCCGTTTCGGCGACCGGTTCGTCCAGCAGGTCTTTGGAACCCGTCACCGACTGCCAGAAACCCGGATGGTCGGCACGCTCGATCAGAAGCACCTCGAGCGCAGGTGTATGAATGACGACAAGTACGGATTGCGGGATCTTTGGCGGTTTCGGCATGGCATTGACTGGGCGCAACGCTTGCGCGGTACATGTCGGCGAGTGGTCCAATGAGCGGTCGAGACCGGCTGCTTCGACTGTAACGCAAAAAACGAAAAAGGCGCATTAAGCGCCTTTTTCGATTCACTTTCTCGTCACTTCGTGCTGTCGTTTTCAGACAGCTTCGGCTGACTCCACGCCGTTACACCTTCGGTTCCGGCTGACGCAGACGAATATGCAACTCGCGCAACTGGCGCTCGTCCACTTCGCTCGGAGCCTGCGTGAGCAGACACTGCGCGCGTTGCGTCTTCGGGAATGCGATCACGTCGCGGATCGAATCGGCGCCGGCCATCATCGTAACGATGCGGTCCAGACCGAACGCGATACCGCCGTGCGGCGGCGCGCCGTATTGCAGCGCGTCGAGCAGGAAGCCGAACTTGGCTTGCGCTTCTTCCGCGTTGATCTTGAGCGCGCGGAACACCTTGCTCTGCACTTCTTCACGGTGAATACGTACCGAACCGCCGCCGATTTCCCAGCCGTTCAGCACCATGTCGTAGGCCTTCGCAAGGCAGCGCGCCGGATCCGTTTCCAGATACTCGAGGTGCTCGTCCTTCGGGCTCGTGAACGGGTGATGCGCGGCGACGTAGCGGTTGTCTTCCTCGTCGTACTCGAACATCGGGAAGTCAACCACCCACAGCGGCTTCCAGCCGGTTTCGACCAGACCGTTGGCCTTGCCGAATTCCGAATGGCCGATCTTCAGACGCAATGCGCCGAGACTGTCGTTCACCACCTTCGCGCGATCCGCCGCGAAGAAAATGATGTCGCCGTCTTGCGCGCCGGTGCGCTCGATGATCGCCTTCACGGCTTCGTCGTGCAGGTTCTTGACGATCGGGCTTTGCAGACCGTCACGGCCCTTCGCCACTTCGTTGACCTTGATCCACGCGAGACCCTTCGCGCCGTAGATACGCACGAATTCCGTGTAGCTGTCGATGTCGCCACGCGAAAGCTCGCCGCCCTTCGGCACGCGGATCGCCGCGACGCGGCCGTCCTTCGTATTGGCCGGCGTGCTGAACACCTTGAAGTCGACGTCCTTGACGGCATCGGTCAAATCAGTGAATTCCAGCTTCACGCGCAGGTCGGGTTTGTCTGAACCGAAACGGCGCATGGCTTCCGAATACAGCATGACCGGGAATTTCTCGTCCAGCGCAACGCCGATCGTTTCCTTGAACACGTGACGGATCATGGCTTCGAACAGATCGCGGATTTCCTGTTCCGACAGGAACGAGGTTTCGCAGTCGATCTGCGTGAATTCCGGCTGACGGTCGGCGCGCAGGTCTTCGTCGCGGAAGCACTTGACGATCTGGTAATAGCGGTCGAAGTTCGCCACCATCAACAGTTGCTTGAACAACTGCGGCGACTGCGGCAGCGCGAAGAACTGGCCGGGGTTGGTACGCGACGGCACCAGGTAGTCGCGCGCGCCTTCCGGCGTGCTCTTGGTGAGCATCGGCGTTTCGATGTCGATGAAACCGAGCGAGTCCAGATACTTACGCGCTTCGATCGCGACGCGATAGCGCAAACGCAGGTTGTGCTGCATTTGCGGACGGCGCAGGTCGAGCACGCGGTGCGTGAGACGCGTGGTTTCCGACAGATTGTCGTCGTCGAGCTGGAACGGCGGCGTGATCGACGCATTCAGCACGATCAGTTCGTGGCACAGCACTTCGATCTTGCCGCTTTTCAGCGCGGCGTTCGTCGTGCCTTCCGGGCGGGCGCGAACCACACCCTTGATCTGCAGGCAGAACTCGTTGCGCACGCCTTCGGCCGTCTTGAACATCTCCGCGCGATCGGGATCGCAGACGACCTGGACGAGGCCTTCGCGGTCGCGCAGGTCGATGAAGATGACGCCGCCATGGTCGCGGCGGCGGCTTACCCAGCCGCACAGCGAGACGGATTGGCCCAGCAGTTCTTCGGTCACCAGACCGCAGTATTCAGATCTCATCGACATGATGTTTGTCTTTCGTTATGCATTGGTTGAACGGCGCGCCGCAATGAAAACGCGGCGCGCCGGCATTACAGCGGAGGCTCGACTGTCGTGCGGCGCACCGGCGCCGGCGGCGCGGATGGCGCCACGACGCCCATCGAGACAATGTACTTGAGCGCGGCGTCGACGGTCATGTCGAGTTCGATCACTTCGCTTCTCGGCACCATCAGGAAGAAGCCGGACGTTGGGTTCGGCGTGGTTGGCACATACACGCTGACGTGCTCTTCTTTCAGGTGATTGACCACGTCGCCGCCCGGAATACCGGTTAGAAACGCAATCGTATAGGAACCGCGGCGCGGGTATTCGATCAGCAGGGCCTTGCGAAACGCGTTGCCGCTGCTCGACAGCAACGTATCGGACACCTGCTTGACGCTGGTATAGATCGGGCCGACCACCGGAATGTGAGCAACCACGACTTCCCACCACTTCACGAGCTTCTGCCCGATGAAGTTTTGCGTCAACAGCCCGACGACAAAGATGAATGCCAGCGTCAGCACCGCCCCGAGCCCCGGCAGGCGGAAGCCGAACATGCGCTCCGGCTGCCACGAACGCGGCAGCAGCAACAGCGTCTGATCCATCGTGCCGATGATCAGGCCGAGCACCCACAGTGTGATGGCCAGAGGCACCAGCACCAGCAGGCCAGTCAGGAACACCGATTTGAGCGTCGTTTTTTTCGTCGTCATGTGTACCGCCAGAAAGCCGCGCGAGCCGAGGGCCACGGCGCGGCGTGTGCGCCGCCCCCGAGGGCGGCAGTCCCGCTAGGCGCTGCCGGAACCGCTCGGGCTCGCCGACGCGGCCGGTGCGGCAGCAGGCGCGGCCGGCGTTGCGGCTGCGCTCGATGAACCCGCTGCGGCCGTACTGCCGGCCGAAGCGGTGTCGGACTTCGCGGCGCCGTTGTCGGCTGAGGCGTTCTCGCCCGAGCTTCCATTCGAGCCGCCATTGGCGTCGGGCTTGGCGGGCGCAGCCGCGCCGCTGTTGCCGCCGCGGAAATCGGTTACATACCAGCCGGAGCCCTTTAACTGGAAACCGGCGGCAGTGACCTGCTTGCGAAAGGTGTCTTTCCCGCATTCGGGACACTGCGTCAACTGGGGGTCGCTCATCTTCTGAAGCACGTCCTTCCCGAAGCCGCATGACTCGCAACGATAAGCGTAGATCGGCATGAACTTTTCCCTACTGAAATCTTGTAAACGCTTGCAAAGCCTTGAATTATAGCCGCAAACGACACCCCTCCCCCGGATTTTGGGGATGAGCGCGCGACGCAGCCGCCGTAGCTGTAAGTGGGGGCGGCCGGTCTCGAATCAAGGGCGGCCTCAGCCGCGGCGGCGCCATGTCAGCCAGCGTTCGCGGCCGGCGAATACCGCAATCGAATCGTGCACGGCCTCGTCTTCGATCAGCTCGAAATGCGGCGTGAGCAGCGCGTCGAGTTCGGCGCGCTCGATGCCAAAGGGCGGCCCTTTGGGCGTCGCGCCGATGAAATAGAAGCCGGCGAGCAGCGCTCCCGGCGGCAGCAACGCCGCCATGCGTTGCGCGTAGTCTTCGCGGCGCGCCAGCGGCAGTGCGCAGAGGAACGCGCGCTCATAAATCCACGCGGGCGTGAACGGTGGCTCATAGGTAAAGAAATCGGCCTGCTCGACGAGATCCGCGTGCTGCGCGCCCAGTTGCTCACGCGCCGCCGCGACGGCGTTCGGAGAAAAATCGATCGCACGAACCGGATTGCCTTGCTGCGCAAGCCAGAACGCCTCGTAGGCGCTGCCGCAACCGGGAATCAGCACCGCCGCGCCGCCATGCCGGCCGGCGAACGCCTGAAATGCGGACGGCACGCCCGCCTGGTCCCACGGCATGAACTGGCGCTCGAAGCGTTCGTCCCAGAAGTCCGGCGAATTCGGGTCGCGGGTCGCGAAATCGGGTGCGGAAGGTTGGCTCGGGTCGCTCATGGATTGTCTCCTGTAAATCTGGATCAGCCGCCGTAGGCGAACGCCAGAAACGCCCGCGCCAGCACCGCACCGATGCCGACCGCCACGCCGAACAACAGCAGCCCTTGCAGCAGCCGGTTAGTGCGCTTCTGCTCGAGCAGGATCTGGCGAATCATGTCGTCGTTGACGCCGCGCGCACTGTCGTGACGCTGAGCCAGCACGTGGTGGATCAGGCGCGGCAGTTGCGGCAGCGTCTTACTCCACTGCGGGGCTTCGATCTTCAGCCGTTCGTACCAGCCGCGCACGCCGATCTGCTCGTTCATCCAGCGCTCGAGGTACGGCTTCGCGGTCTTCCAGAGGTCGAGTTCAGGGTCGAGCGAGCGGCCCAGCCCTTCGACATTCAGCATGGTTTTTTGCAGCAGCACCAATTGCGGCTGAATTTCGACGTTGAAGCGGCGCGAGGTAGAGAACAGGCGCATCAGCACCTGGCCGAGCGAAATGTCTTTCAGCGCGCGGTCGAAATACGGCTCGCAGACCGCGCGGATCGCGCTTTCCAGCTCCTCGACGCGCGTGGTGGGCGGCACCCAGCCGGACTCCAGATGCAGCGTGGCGACCCGATGGTAGTCGCGCTTGAAGAAGGCGAGGAAGTTCTGCGCGAGGTAGTTCTTATCGAAGTCAGACAGTGCGCCGATGATGCCGAAGTCGAGCGCGATATAGCGGCCAAAGTGCGCCGGGTCGAGGCTCACCTGAATGTTGCCGGGGTGCATGTCGGCATGGAAAAAGCCGTCGCGGAACACCTGGGTGAAGAAAATCTCGACGCCTTCGCGCGCCAGCTTCGGAATATCGACGCCCGCCGCGCGCAGCGTCTCCACCTGGCTGATCGGCACGCCGACCATGCGCTCCATGACCAGCACCGTGGGCGTGCAGAACTCCCAGTACATTTCCGGCACCAGCAGCAGATCGAGACCGGCGAAGTTGCGGCGCAACTGGCTGCCGTTCGCCGCCTCGCGCATCAGATCGAGTTCGTCGTGCAGGTATTTATCGAATTCCGCGACCACCTCGCGCGGCTTGAGGCGCTTGCCGTCCGCCCACAAGCGCTCGGCCCACACGGCGATGTCGCGCAGCAAGGCCAGGTCGGAGTCGATCACCGGCAGCATGTTCGGGCGCAGAACCTTCACCGCGACTGCTTTGCCCGCGTGCTGCCCGGCCTTCACCTTGGCGAAGTGCACCTGCGCGATCGACGCGCTCGCCACCGGCACCCGCTCGAAGTCGTCGAACAGCACGTCGACCGGTGCGCCGAGCGATTTTTCGACCAGTCCGATCGCCACCGCCGAATCGAACGGCGGCACCTGGTCCTGGAGCTTGGCCAGTTCGTTGGCGATATCGACCGGCAGCAGATCGCGCCGCGTGGATAGCACCTGACCGAACTTGACGAAGATCGGCCCGAGGCTTTCGAGCGCGAGCCGCAAGCGCACGCCCGGCGGCGCGTCGAACTTGCGGCCGATCGTGGTGATGCGCAACAGCAAACGCACGCGCCGGTCGTTGATGCGGCCGAGCATCATCTCATCGAGACCGAAGCGGATGACCGTAAAGAAAATTTTGAGAAAACGCAGAAAACGCATGGTTGAGCCCGGTGACTAGCGCGTGCCGCGCAACGTGGCGGCGCCGCCCGGCGCAATGGCGCCGCGGGCTTCGACCTTCTGTTCAAGACGCTCGATGCGCTTTTCCACCCGCGCGAGCGCGTCGCGCGCACGGGCCAGTTCGACATTGAAGTTGTCGAGCGCGGCGCGGCGCACCAATTGCGGGTTTTCGTCGAGCAGGTATTCGGCAGCCGTGTCGAGCAGGTTGCGCCCCGTGCGGCGTGCATGTTCGCCGACCGTGCGCACCACCGACGCAACCCGCCACGCCGGACCGTCGCCGATCAGCCTCGCGAGATCCTCTTCCGGCTCCCAGCGCAGATGCTCGGCCAGTTTCGCGATCACCGTGGCGAACTCGGCGTCGCCTTCGATCTTCACGTGCTTCATCACGGCTGCCTGGCCGCCTTGCACGAAGGCGGGCAACGCGTCGGACGGCACCGAGATGGTCACATCGAACTGCTGCGCCCCGGTTTCGGCGACCACGCCCAGGTAGCCGTCTGGTTGCACCAGCAACATCAGCACGACCGGTGGACAGGACAGTCTGGCGGTTTTGCCTGCGTACGGGACGAGGCGCTCACGTGCCCACGATTCGCGGGCGAGCAGGTGATTGACGGCAGCAGCGAAGGGCTTGGCGGCGAGGGTCATTGAAAGTGGCAAGAAAAAACCCGCGCAGGCGAGGTGCCCGCGCGGGTTCCTATTGTAACGTCCGTTCGCTTCGCAGCTTGCTATGCCGAACGGCCAACGCTGCGTGCAAAGTCAGGACGGCGCCTGCACGGCATCAGTGCTGCGTCACCTGCTGAATACCGGCCAGCAGCCAGCCTTCGCCGGGGCGGTTCGCCTTGGTCAGGTTCCAGACTTCGACGAACGGCTCAGCCGCCGCACCCGCCGATTCGCGGATCAGGCCGGAGAAGCGCACGCTCGCGAAGTATTCGCTTGCGCGTTCTTCGACGCCGAGCAACTCGGCGTTGAGCTGCACCACGTCCGTCTGGTTCGACTCCGCGCCGCGCGAGGACAGATCGACCTTCACCTCGGCGAACATTTCGGGCGTCGTGAATTCGCGGATGTCTTCCATATTGCCCACATCCCACGCGGCTTGCAGGCGGATGAAGTACACCTTCGCGTTGCGCAGGAACGCCTCCGAGTCAAAGCCGGCCGGCACGACGGGCGCCGCGTTCATGGTCGGCGTTGCCTGCGAACTGCCTTGCGGCTCGGGATACGAGCCGGTGGGCGGCGTGTTGTAGCGCGGCTCCTGCCCATAGCCAGTGCCGCCTGCGTTCAGCGTTGGCGCGCCGCCGGCGTAAGCCGGTTGCGCCGCATCGCGCTTGCGCCCCATGAAGCGGCGGATCAGCCAGATACCGATCATCGCGATGACGGCGATCACGATGATGTTGGCCATGGCGCCGGCAAATGCGCCGCCCAGACCGAAGTGCGACAGCAGCGCGGCGATACCGAGACCGGCGGCCAAACCGGCGATCGGCCCAAGCCAGCGCGAGCGGTTAGGCTGTGCGGCCGGAGTCGGCGCGGGCGCCGGTGCCGGCTGCGCGCGCTGCTGCATGGCCTGATTGCTTTGAGATGGTTGTGACGGGGCCGACTGCTGCTGAACCGTGTTGGACTGACGGCCGATACTGCGGCCGCCGCCCATGCGGCGGGCTTCCGCATCGAGCGAGGCGAGAGAGCCGGCCATGATCAGACCGACCATCGCGATCAGTCCGATTCTTCTCACCAACGACCTCGAAACCTTACGGGGAGATAACAATCCTGAATCGGACATTTTGGTACTTTCCTTTAAAAATCGATGGGTTAGGAACCCTAGTACTTGGTCCCCACATGTAAAGCTACCACGCCAGCTGACAAATTGTAATATTTGACGCCGTCCAGGCCCGCTTGTTCCATCATTGTTTTCAAAGTTTCCTGATCCGGGTGCATGCGGATCGATTCCGCGAGGTAGCGGTAGCTCTCGGCGTCTTTCGCGAAGCGGTCGCCGAGCCACGGCAACACCTTGAACGAATAGACATCGTAGACTTTCTTGAGCGGATCCCACACCTTCGAAAATTCCAGCACCAGCAGACGGCCTGCCGGCTTCAGCACGCGGCGCATTTCCGCCAGCGCGATATCCTTGTGCGTCATGTTGCGCAGGCCAAATGCAACGGTGACCACGTCGAAGTAATTGTCTGGAAACGGGATTTTCTCGGCGTCGCACAGCAGCGCCGGGGTGATGACACCCTTGTCCAGCAAGCGATCGCGGCCCACCCGCAGCATCGATTCGTTGATGTCGGTGTGCCAGACTTCACCCGTCTCACCCGCCTGTCTGGCGAACGCCTTGGACAGATCGCCCGTCCCGCCCGCGATATCGAGCACCTTGTAGCCCGGCCGCACATTGGCCTGGGCGATCGTGAACATCTTCCACGCCCGGTGCAACCCGCCCGACATCAGGTCGTTCATCAAGTCGTAGTTGGCGGCAACCGAGTGGAATACGCCCGCCACCTTCTGCGCTTTTTCCTGTTCGTCGACCGATTGAAAGCCGAAGTGGGTTTTGCTCATCGCGCTCGTCCTTTCGCGTATTCTTAAATGTTGCGCCGCATCAACGCGGCAACCAGGGCGAATCGTATCAGTGACAGTGCCCGTGCGCAGCGCCGGACGGCGTCATTGGCGCGTCGCGATCGACACCGGCCGCTGCCAGTCTGGCGAGATAGTCACGCCAGAGTTCATCCTGACGGACCGCAAGGTCGTGAAGCAGGTCCCACGAATAGAGGCCGGTGGAATGGCCGTCCGAGAAAGTCGGCTGCAATGCGTAGTTGCCGACGCCTTCGATCATCGTGATCGTGACGTCGCGCTTGCCGGTCTGCAGGGTTTCCTGGCCGGGCCCATGACCCTGCACTTCCGCCGACGGCGAATACACGCGCAGCAGTTCGAACGGCAGGCGGTACGATTCGCCGTTTGCGTATTGCAATTCAAGTACGCGCGATTTGGAATGCACGACCACGCCGGTCGGCACCGGGGTATCGGGAGTCAGTCCGCTCATGATGGCCTCAACCAAAAGCTTGTTCGATTTCCTGTCGCACTGCTTCGCGCAGCAGGGTTGCTTGCGCGCGGCGCGACGACAGCATGGCTTCGGACACCGTGCGCTGGCGCGGCGCCCAGATCGGCAGCGGGAAGTGAGCGTCGTTCGAATATCGCGGAATCACATGCCAATGCACGTGCGGCACCTGGTTGCCGAGGCTCGCCAGGTTGATCTTGACCGGCTGCATGATGCGCCGCATCGCGCGTTCGACCGCATACACGGCCTTCATCACGCGATCGCGATCGCCTGCCGCCAGATCGGAAAACTCGGCCACATGCCTGTTCCAGATCACCCGGCAGAAGCCCGGGTAATCGTGTTCGTCGGCGAGGACGACGCGCAAGGCGTCGTCCTGCCACAGCACATCGCCGCCATCGTCACGGCAAAAAACGCAGTCCATCGTCGTCCTCAGGCAAAAATCGTCAGTCGTGCCATTAAACCAGCACGCGCTCGATTCCGCCATTGTTCGCCCGCTGAACGTAATCGACCATCCAGTTTTCACCGAGTACGTGGCGTGCCATTTCGACGACGATATAGTCCGCCTCGATGTTCGCGTCTTCGTTGTAACGCGACAGACCTTGCAGGCAGGACGGGCAGCTCGTCAGGATCTTCACCTCGGTGGCGCCGTTCGGCTGCGGACCGTCACCGGCCTTGAGCACGGAGCCGTTGGACGCGCCAGCCGCGCCAGCGGACGCGTTGGCCGGGTTGATCGCGTTCGCGCCGGCTTCCGCCACAAGGGGGATGCCGCGCAGCTTCGCCGCACCCTTGCGGATCTCTTCTTCCTTGCGGAAGCGGACCTGCGTCGAGATGTCTGGACGCGTGACCGCGAGCGTGCCGGATTCGCCACAGCAGCGGTCGTTCTTCTCGATCTTGTAGCCGTCTTTCTCCGAGCCCATCAACTCATTGACCAGCTTGACCGGGTCCATCGTCTTGATCGGCGTGTGGCACGGGTCGTGATACATGTAGCGCACGCCGTTCACGCCGTCGAGCTTCATGCCTTTCTCCAGCAGAAACTCGTGGATATCGATGATCCGGCAGCCCGGGAAGATTTTCTCGAATTCGTAGCCGGCGAGCTGGTCGTAACACGTGCCGCACGACACCACCACCGTCTTGATGTCGAGATAGTTCAGCGTGTTGGCCACGCGGTGGAACAGCACGCGGTTATCCGTGACGATCTGCTCGGCCTTGTCGAACTGGCCCGCGCCGCGTTGCGGGTAGCCGCAGCACAGGTAGCCCGGCGGCAGCACGGTTTGCACGCCCGCTTCCCACAGCATCGCCTGGGTGGCCAGACCGACTTGCGAGAACAGACGCTCGGAACCGCAGCCCGGGAAATAGAACACCGCCTCCGTATCCGCCGTGGTGGTCTTCGGGTTGCGGATGATCGGGACAATCTTGTTGTCTTCGATATCGAGCAAGGCGCGCGCGGTTTTCTTCGGCAGATTGCCCGGCATCTTCTTGTTCATGAAGTGGATCACCTGCTGCGTGACCGGCGGCTTGCCGACGGTTGCCGGCGGGTGCGCCGTCTGCTTCTTCGCGAACTTCTTCAGCACCTCGTTGCCCAGACGCTGCGCCTTGTAACCGACGCCCATCATCGCGGTACGCGCGAGGTTGATGGTTTGCGGATTGGTGGCGTTGAGGAAGAACATGCCGGCCGCGTTGCCCGCGTTGAACTTCTTCTTGCCCATTTTGCGCAGCAGGTTGCGCATGTTCATCGTCACGTCGCCGAAGTCGATCTTCACCGGACACGGCGTCACGCATTTGTGACACACAGTGCAGTGATCAGCGACGTCGTTGAATTCGTCCCAGTGCTTGATCGACACGCCGCGGCGAGTCTGTTCTTCGTACAGGAACGCCTCGACCAGCAAGGAGGTGGCGAGAATCTTGTTGCGCGGGCTGTACAGCAGATTGGCGCGCGGCACGTGGGTCGCGCACACCGGCTTGCACTTGCCGCAACGCAAACAGTCTTTGATCGACTCGGAAATCGCGCCGATGTCGGACTGCTGCATGATCAGCGATTCGTAGCCCATCAGTCCGAAGCTCGGCGTGTAGGCGTTGCGCAGGTCCGCGCCTTCGAGCAGCTTGCCCGCGTTGAAGCGGCCATGCGGATCGACGCGCTGCTTGTACGCGCGGAATTCGCCGATTTCCTCTTCCGTCAGGAATTCGAGCTTGGTGATGCCGATGCCGTGCTCGCCGGAAATCACGCCGTCGAGCGAACGCGCCAGCTTCATGATGCGCGCGACCGCCGTGTGGGCGTCCTGCAGCATCTCGTAGTTGTCCGAGTTGACCGGCAGGTTCGTGTGCACGTTGCCGTCGCCCGCGTGCATGTGCAACGCGACGAACACGCGGCCACGCAGCACTTTCTTGTGGATCGCCTGGGCTTCCTCGAGGATCGGCTTGAACTCGCCGCCATTGAAAATCTGCCGCAACTCAGCCCGGATCTCCGCTTTCCACGACACCCGCACCGTGCGGTCTTGCGTGATATGGAATACGGTGGCGTCGGGTTGCGCGTCCGCGCGATCGGCGAACTTTTCCGCCAGACCTTCGTAGCCGAGGCCGACCAGATAGTGCTGGGCTTCGCGCAAGGACAGGTCGAGCTTGTCGCGCAGAAACTCCCAGCGCGTACGCACGCGCTTGAGCAGATCGAGCGCCTGCTGCACGCGATCTTCGAGCAGTTCGGCGCTCGGAATTTCGTTCGCGTCGTCGCTCTTGCCGAGCGGCAGCTTGCCGCCCCTGAAGAACGCTTCGAGCGCGTCGACCAGTTGCAGCTTGTTCTTGATCGACAGCTCGATGTTGATCCGTTCGATGCCGTCCGTGTACTCGCCCATGCGGTCGAGCGGGATCACCACGTCTTCATTGATCTTGAACGCGTTGGTGTGCTTGGCGATCGCGGCGGTACGGCTGCGGTCGAGCCAGAAGCGCTTGCGTGCCTCGGCGTTGACGGCGACAAAACCTTCACCGCTCTTGCCATTGGCCATGCGCACGACTTCCGAGGTGGCCTGGGCCACCGCATCGGCGTCGTCGCCGACGATGTCGCCAATCAGCACCATCTTCGGAAACGCGTTGCGCTTGCTCTTGGTCGCGTAGCCGACCGCACGCAGATAGCGCTCGTCCAGATGTTCGAGGCCGGCGAGAATCGCGCCGCCCTGCCTCGACGTTTCAAACAGGTAATCCTTGATTTCGACGATGCTCGGAATCGCTTCACGTGCCTGGCCGAAGAATTCGAGGCACACGGTGCGCGTATGCGCCGGCATCTTGTGCAACACCCAGCGCGCGGATGTGATCAGCCCGTCGCAGCCTTCCTTCTGGACACCAGGCAAGCCGGCGAGGAATTTATCGGTCACGTCCTTGCCGAGGCCTTCCTTGCGGAACACGCGACCCTTGATGTCGAGCGCTTCCGTGCGCAGCAGTTTTTCGCCCGGTGCGGCGTTGCCGTCAAACCACTTCAGTTCAAAACGCGCGACTTCGATATCGTGAATCTTGCCGAGGTTGTGGTCCAGGCGCGTGACTTCGAGCCAGTTCCCTTCCGGGTCGACCATGCGCCACCAGGCGAGGTTATCGAGCGCCGTGCCCCACAACACCGCCTTCTTGCCGCCCGCGTTCATGGCGACATTGCCGCCGACGCAGGATGCATCCAGCGAGGTCGGATCGACCGCGAACACGAAACCGGCCTGCTCGGCCGCTTCGGTCACCCGGCGCGTGACCACGCCCGCGCCTGAGAAAATCGTCGCGACCTTGCGGCCGACGCCCGGCAGTTCAGTCATCTCGACCGCGCCCAGCTGTTCGAGCTTTTCAGTGTTGATCACAGCCGAGAACGGCGTGAGCGGCACCGCGCCGCCCGTGTAGCCCGTGCCGCCTCCGCGCGGGATCACCGTCAGACCGAGCTCGAAACACGCCTTGATCATGCCGGCGATCTCGGCTTCGGTATCCGGCGTCAACACGACGAACGGATACTCGACGCGCCAGTCGGTGGCGTCGGTGACATGCGATACGCGGGACAAACCGTCGAACTTGATGTTGTCCTTTTCCGTGACCTTGCCGAGGACCTTGGTCGCGCGACGGCGCAGATCGAAGGTCTTCTGGAATTCGCTCTCGAAGTCGTCCACGGCGCGGCGTGCCGCCGCCACCAGCGTTTCGACGCGTGCAGCGCGATCGATACCCGCTTCATCGCCGTGCGCGACCAGATCGGCGCGACGGCGCTTCTCGATTTCGCTCAAACGGTGATGCAGCGCTTCGATCAGCAGCGCGCGGCGCTTTGGATTGTCGAGCAGGTCGTCCTGCAGGTAAGGATTGCGGCGCACCACCCAGATGTCGCCGAGCACTTCGTACAGCATGCGTGCTGAACGGCCGGTGCGGCGTTCCGCGCGCAATTCGGCGAGAGCCGCCCAGGCGGCGTCGCCTAGCAGGCGGATAACGATTTCGCGATCGGAAAACGATGTGTAGTTATAGGGAATTTCGCGCAGACGCGCTTCGGGATCGGTGGCCACCGCAGCGGCGGCCCCGTGCGGATCGAAAACTTGAGGTGCGTTCATGTTTGGACGACTCGGTGGGTCAGCCCGGCGCGCTCATCGATGAGGCGTCGGCTGACGGTGCGCGTGGGGCGCAATGCTGGAAATCTTCTTTGGGAGCGAAGCCCGACCGACGGCCTAACCCACATCAGTCGCTTCGCGGCGCTCAGAGACAGCTACACGATCGTGCCTGGCGGACGTGACGCTCCGCCGCGGGGCAACACTCACGCGGGGCGGGCATCAAATGGGCGATCCGAGGCTGCCAGTGCATCTTCCGATCCTTATTCCAAAATGGAATTCTACCGCATGATGCAGCCGCGCGTTGACGGCTGAAATCGGCTCTGTGGCGGGGCCGCAGCCGTTTTTGCAGCAGACGGCATCAATAGCGCATCCGCGAAATTCTCCGACCGAACGGTCGGGCAGGCCTTGAGCGACGGCCCTTCGCGACACGCTGAAGGCCAGCGCGCGCACCGTTGGCGCTATCATTGACGCTTTCCCGTCTCACAAAGCGCTCCGCGCCACCCGCATGGCTTCCCACGACTACCTGAAGAAAACCCTGACCGCGCGCGTCTACGACGTGGCTCGCGAGACCGAACTCGAACGCGCGCCGAATCTGTCGGCACGCCTTCGCAATCCGGTTTATCTGAAGCGCGAGGACAACCAGCCGGTGTTCTCGTTCAAGGTGCGCGGCGCGTACAACAAGATGGCGCATATTCCGGCGGAAGCCCTGGAGCGTGGCGTGATTACCGCATCGGCGGGCAATCATGCGCAGGGCGTGGCGCTGTCGGCGGCCCGCATGGGCGTGAAGGCGATCATCGTCGTACCGGTCACGACGCCGCAGGTGAAGGTCGATGCAGTGCGCGCGCATGGCGGCCCGACGGTTGAGGTCGTGCAGTTCGGCGAGTCGTATAGCGACGCGTACGGCCACGCGGTAAAGCTGCAGGAAGAACGCGATCTCACCTTCGTGCATCCGTTCGACGATCCGTACGTGATCGCCGGTCAGGGCACGGTGGCGATGGAGATTCTCAGTCAGCACCAGGGCCCGATTCACGCGATCTTCGTGCCGATCGGCGGCGGCGGACTCGCCGCGGGCGTCGCTGCGTATGTGAAATCGGTGCGTCCGGAGATCAAGGTGATCGGCGTGCAGACCGACGATTCGTGCGCGATGGCGGCGTCGCTGAAAGCGGGCGAACGCGTGACGCTGAACGAAGTCGGTCTGTTTTCGGACGGCACCGCGGTGAAGCTGGTCGGCGAAGAAACCTTCCGGCTGTGCCGCGAATATCTCGACGACGTGCTGCTTGTGAATACCGATGCACTGTGCGCGGCGATCAAGGACGTGTTCCAGGACACCCGCAGCGTGCTGGAGCCCGCCGGCTCGCTGGCGGTGGCAGGCGCGAAGCAGTATGCGGAGCGCGAAGGCATCGAGAACCAGACGCTGATCGCGATCACGTCCGGTGCGAACATGAATTTCGATCGCATGCGCTTCGTCGCCGAACGCGCGGAAGTCGGTGAAGCGCGTGAAGCGGTGTTCGCGGTGACGATCCCCGAAGAGCGCGGCAGCTTCAAACGCTTCTGCGAACTGGTCGGCACGCGCAGCGTCACCGAATTCAACTACCGTATCGCGGATGCGAATTCGGCGCATATCTTCGTTGGCGTGCAGATCAGAAATCGCAGTGAATCCGCGCAGATCGCGGGTGCGTTCGAAGCACATGGTTTCGCCACCGTCGATCTGACGTTCGATGAACTGTCGAAACAGCACATCCGCTACATGGTCGGCGGACGCTCGCCGCTGGCGCATGACGAACGCCTGTTCCGTTTCGAGTTTCCGGAGCGTCCGGGCGCGTTGATGAAGTTCCTGTCGTCGATGGCGCCGAACTGGAATATCAGCCTGTTCCACTATCGCAACCAGGGCGCGGACTACAGCTCGATTCTGGTCGGCATTCAGGTGCCGGAAACGGAAAACACCGCATTCGAGCGCTTCCTTGCGACGCTGGGTTATCCGTACTGGGAAGAGACACGCAATCCGGTGTATCGCCTGTTCCTCGCCTGACTCTATTGGACCGAAACGCGCAGATGGCTCTTTCGCTGGCCGACAAACTGGTAGTGGCAATCTCGTCGCGGGCGCTGTTCGACTTCGAGGAAGAGAACCGCGTCTACGAGGACGGCGACCTGCACGCCTATGAAGCGTTGCAGCGCGACCGCCTCACTGTGCCTGCCAAGCCGGGCGTGGCATTTCCGCTGATCCGCAAGCTGCTGGCGCTGAACGCGGGCGGCCATCGGGTCGAAGTGGTGATTCTGTCGCGTAGCGATCCGATTAGTGGATTACGCGCGTTCCACTCGTGCCGCGAGCATGGGCTGGCAATCGAGCGCGGCGTTTTCACACGTGGGCGTGCGCCGTTTGCCTATCTGAAGCCGTTGAATGCGTCGCTGTTTTTGTCCGCGAATCAGGAAGACGTGCGCGACGCGCTGGCCGCCGGTTTTCCGGCTGCGCGCGTGTTGCCGGAATCGGCGAAAATGGCGAGCAAATATCCGGACGAGATCCGGATTGCCTTCGACGGCGACGCCGTGCTGTTTTCCGACGAAGCCGAGCGCGTGTTTCAGAAGGACGGCTTGCGCGCGTTCGTCGGCCACGAGATACATAACAAGGATTTGCCGCTGGCGGATGGGCCCTTGAAGCCGTTGCTCGAGGCCTTGCACCGGTTGCAGAAACTCGCGGACGACGCCGCGCCGATGCATATTCGTACGGCATTGGTGACGGCGCGCTCAGCGCCGGCGCATGAGCGCGCGATCCGCACCTTGATGGCGTGGAACATCGAAATCGACGAAGCGATGTTCCTTGGCGGCCTCGACAAGAGCGCATTTTTGCGCGAGTTCGAGCCGGACTTTTTCTTCGACGACCAAATTGGCCATTGCGAATCGGCCCGCGTCGTGACGGCGACGGGGCACGTGCTGAGTGGCATCGTGAACGCATCATGACACCTGAACAGTCACCGCTGGGTAAGCCTTCGGCTTACACCGAACAATATGACGCTTCGCTTCTGTTCCCGATTGCACGCAGGAATGCGCGCGAGGCGATTGGGATTGGCGCGCAACTGCCGTTTTTCGGCACGGACATCTGGAATGCTTACGAGCTTTCCTGGCTGAATGCGCGCGGTAAGCCGCAGATTGCGGTGGCCACGTTTTTTGTGCCGGCTGATTCGCCGAATATCGTCGAGTCAAAATCGTTCAAGCTGTATCTGGGGTCGTTTGCACAGACCGCTTTTGAGTCGATGGACGTGGTTCGTGACACGATCAAGCGGGATGTGTCTGCTTCTTGCGGCGCGACGGTTTCTGTTCATCTGGCGGCGCCGTATGAGTTCGGCAAGCTGCGGATGGAAGAGTTTGAAGGCATGTCGCTGGACCGGCTCGATCTGGAAGCCGATGTTTATCAGCCGGACGCATCATTGCTCAAGGCGGCGCTTGATGAGGCGCCGGTTGAAGAGACTGTGTTTTCCAATCTGCTGAAGTCGAATTGTCCTGTGACTGGGCAGCCTGATTGGGGCAGCGTGCAGATTCATTACGTGGGGCCGCAGATCGATCATGCGGGATTGCTGAGGTATATCATTTCCTACCGGAATCACACGGGGTTTCACGAGCAGTGTGTCGAGAGGATTTTTATCGATGTGATTAAGGCCTGTCGGCCGGTGAAGCTTGCTGTTTATGCGCGGTATACGCGCCGCGGCGGGCTTGATATTAATCCGTTCAGGACTAACTTTAATTTGCCTATGCCGGATAATTTTCGCCTTGCCAGGCAGTAGGGGTTTTGTGCGCCGAAGGCGGTGATTGGGGTTTTTCTGCCTTTTTGCGGCGGCATTTTCTGGTTCTGGCTTCTTTGGCCTTTCCTTGTTTTCTTATTGGTCTATTAGCTTCGCCCCTGTGCGGGGCGGCACTCACTTTCTTTGCCGCCGCAAAGAAAGTAAGCAAAGAAAGCGGGCTCAAACCGCTAATTCTTAAGCGGCTCTCCTGGCTTGGAGGGTGTAGTGGCTCCGTAGAGATTGAGCCTGCGGCCCTGCCCGCCTGAGTGACTAGGCCGTCATGCTTCCGGCGGCGCTGCGCGCGCCGACGCGGTACTTCATCAAACCACCCACCACGCCCTACGCATGCGGGCAGCTTGGCGCGGTGGCTCTCACTTGCACACAGGCGTGGTGTGCCGGCTTCGGTGCTGGCGCTAGTACTTCCAAAACTTGCGGTGTGTTTCAGCGCGTCGCCGAGGCGCAGCCGACGGCCCCCGCCGCGCCCAACCGAAGCACCCGGTTTCCTTCGTGGACCCGTCCGCGACGCACGCAGTGCGGAGTGGGAGCGGATGACGGCTGTGTCACGGGCGCTTATGGACCACGGTGTGATCCGTTAATCGCACCACAATTCCCTCCAAGCCAGGGGAGCCGCCTAAGAATTAGCGGTTTGAGCCCGCTTTCTTTGCTTACTTTCTTTGCGCGTGTACAGACTGGAGACATCCTTGACACATGTATGAGGACATCCTTGACACATGATGATCAGGGTTTGGGTGTGCGCAGGTCAAGTTTTGCGACGCGATGATGGGCGAACCAGAACTCAATTACGCCGTCTTCGTCGTCCTTCGGACGGGCCGCCACGTCCAGCTTTCTGAGCGCAATCGAGAGCCGCACTGCCTGGCCACGGAAGCGCACCACGCCGTTCGAATTGACCCGTAGTACCTCGTCGCCGGGACCGTATTGCGGCTCTGGCAGATGCTCAGGCATCGCGCGCACACTGGGCTTGTAGCGCGTGAGCGGCGTGGCCATGCCGAGTGCCTCATGCGGGCGCTCGGTGTTGTACACGTGGCGCCATCGCTCCAGTTCCTGCTGGACGTGCGCGTGCGTGGTGAATGTATGCCGATCCAGCACTTCAGCCTTCAGCGTGCGATGAAACCGTTCATCCTTGCCATTGGTCTGCGGGTGATAGGGTCGGCTGTAGCTCACATGGATGCCCAGCCTGATCAGCCACACGGCCAGCTCGGTGATCTGTCCCGGCGCGCTCGGCGAGCCCCAGGGTGCGCCGTTGTCGGTGTTGATGCGCGCGGGTAATCCGTAGCAGCGGAACGCCCGCTCCAGCTCGGCCTGCACGACCTGCGTGGTGGTGCGCGCGCAGGCCGCCAGTACGATGCTGAAGCGCGAATGGTCGTCGAGCACCGTCAGCGGCGAGCAGCGGCGCCCCTCCAGTGTTTCGAAGTCACCCTTGAAATCCATCTGCCACAGCGAATTCGGGTACTCATGTTCGAACCGCTGCCAGTGCTGGCGCTGCAGGGATTCACCCTCGGGGATCATCCCGTTACGGCGCAGGATCTCGGTAATCGTGGCCGGCGCGGGGACACTTGCGTGCCCCAGGTCCTGCAGGCGCCGTTTGATCTTGCGGCCACCCCAACCGTACTGCCGACGTAAATCGAGCACGATCTCAACGATGCTGTCCGATGAGCGCGTGGGGCTGTGATGGGGGCGACTCGAGCGGTCGGCCAGACCTTCGACGCCGTGCGTCCGCCAACGCTCTACCCACTCGTAACCGGTTTGCCGGCTGATGTTGAAGCGCCGGCACAATTCACTGAAGGGCAACGTCCGTTCAGCGGCCAGGCAAACAAATTCCTGTCTGAGGCTCATGGTGTCTTTTACGTTCCAGGGCATGAAGGGATCCGGGCGTTTAATTGCCCGAAAGTGTCAACCATGTCCCCGTACACCTGTCAGGAATGTCTCCAGTCTGTACACGGCGGCAAAGAAAGTGAGTGCCGCCCCGCATAGGGGCAACGCTAATAAACCAATAAGATTAGAAACACCAAACGCCGTAGGCACAACCAAAATAGTGCCGCCGCAAAAGGCAAAAAAACCTCAAACCGTAGGTTTCTTATACGCCACGCAATCAACCTCAACTCGACAATCAATCACCATAGAAGAAACCACACACGCCCGAGCTGGCGGATTCTCTCCAAAATACTCACGAAAAACCTTATTAAACGAAGCAAAATCCCGCGGATCATCAAGCCAAACCCCACAGCGGACCACATGCTCCGCCCCATACCCGGCTTCCTTCAGAATCGCAAAAACATTCTGGATCGCCTTGTGCGATTGCTCAACAATCCCGCCATTGATCACTTCGCCGTTTTCCATCGGCGTCTGCCCGGAAACGAACAACCAGCCGTCCGCTTCGACAGCCCGCGCAAACGGCATATGTTGACCGCCCGTTCCCTTCCCACCTTCAACGCCATAACGCTTCATCATCCAACTCCTTTAAAAAATCGGCACGCGCCAGCTACCCCACCGCACACCGCATCAATCAGAAAAACAAAAAAAACTCAGAACGCTCCCTGCGCATCCTTCCCGGACTTCGCGCCACGCGCCACGAAATGCCCTGCCCGCTCGCCGGTAACCGCCCCATCCAGATACGACAGCACGCCGTTCACCCACACTGCGTCGATGCCGGCCGCGGCCTGTTGCGGCTTTTCGAACGTCGCCGCGTCGTGAACCTTCGCCGGGTCGAACAACACCAGATCCGCGTGATAGCCGATATGCACCTCGCCACGTTGCGCGAGGCCATACCGGCGCGCCGACAAGCTGGTCATCTTGCGTACCGCCTCTTCAAGCGGCAACAACTTCGCGTCGCGCACGTAATGTCCCAGCACGCGCGGAAACGCGCCCCACAACCGCGGATGCGGCAGCGGATCGTTCGGCAAGCCATCGGAGCCGACCATCGTCGCAGGGTGCGACAGAATCCGCCGCACGTCCTCCTCGGACATGTTGTGGTACACCGCGCCCGCTGGCTGCAGACGCTTGCCCGCCTCCTGTTGCGTCACGCCCCACTCGGCTGCAATCTCCTTCACCAGCTTGCCCGCCATCTCGGGATGCGGCTCAGACCAGGTGATCGTGATGTCGATGTCGCCCGTGACCTGCTTGAGATCGAGCGTCGACGAACTGCGGTTGTACGGATAGCAGTCGCAGCCGATCGGCTGCATGCGCCGGGCACCCTCCAGCGACTTCAACACCTCCTCGCTGCGCCCCCAGTTCGACGGCCCCGCGCACTTCAGATGCGAAATCACCACCGGCACGTGAGCATGACGGCCGACGCGGTACGCCTCGTCCATCGCGTCGAGAATTGCGTCGAACTCTGTGCGCATATGTGTCGTGTAAAGCGCGCCAGCGGCGGCGAGCGGCTCGGCCAGCGCCATGACTTCTTCGGTCGGCGCGGAGAAAGCGGAGCCATAAGCCAGCCCCGAACTCAAACCCAACGCGCCATTTGCCAAAGCCTCTTCGAGTTGTTCGCGCATACCGTCGATTTCCTGCGCGCTCGCTGCGCGATCGAGACGGTCCATCTGGTTGCTGCGCAACGCCGTGTGCCCAATCAGCGCGCCAACGTTCACCGCGGGACGCGCCGCGTTCACCGCTTCGACATATGCAGCGAAGGTCGGGTACTTAAACGCGTCGCGCTCGCCGAGCAGGTTCATCGGATCAGGCGGTTCGCCCTTTAACGCCACCGGCGACGCACTGATCCCGCAATTGCCGACAATCACCGTCGTCACGCCCTGAGTAATCTTCGGCAGCATCTGCGGCGAAAGGATCACGTGGGTGTCGTCATGCGTATGAACGTCGATAAAACCGGGCGCGAGCGCGCGGCCATCGGCCTCGATCACTTCTTCGGCCAGCCAGTTCGACAGATTGCCAATCGCGACGATGCGGCCGTCGCGGATCGCCACGTCGCGCTCAACAGGTGGCGCGCCCGTGCCGTCATACAGTTGCGCGCCGACAATCAGCGTATCGGCGGCTTCGGGATGCGAGTGCATGGATCAGTCTCCTAACGGTTGTCGATCGCCACCACCACGGTGCGCGTCCAGCGCGTGCTTCATGCGGCGCAGCAATTCGCGGCTCTCGTCACCCTGACTGACGGCAAGCTCGGTGACGAGCACATCGAGCGCCATCATCATCGCGTAGCGCGAGGACGATGGCTTGTAAATGAAATCGGTCTCAAAAGCGACGATCGGGATCACCCAGTCAGCCAGCTTGGCGAGCGGCGACGCTGGTGCCGTCAGCGCAATCACTGTGGCGCCGTAGCTGCGCGCAATCTTGCAGTTCTCGACCAACTCTGGCACTCGCCCGGTAGTGGACAGCACGATCACGACGCATTCGCGCGATACCGTACTCGCCACCATGCGCTGCAACAAGCCGTCCTGATAGGTCGCGACGGGCCGCCCAAGGCGCACGAGCCGAAAGCGCATCTCGTCGGCGAGCGCGGTCGAACCGCCGCCCATGCCGAACACGTAGATCATGCGCGCGGCACGCAACGCGGCGGCGGCTTCGGCGAGCGGCGCCTGGCGCAGCAATTGATGGTTGTGGGTCAGCGCGGTCTGCACTTCGTCGAATACGCGCGTGGCAATCGGCTCGGGTGCATCAGTAGGGCCGCCGGTTTGCAGGAAGCGCTGGCCGACCGCGGCCGCCTGCGCGAGCCGCAGTTTCAACTCACGCACGTCGCGGCAGCCCACCGCTTTGGCAAAGCGCGTGACGGTCGCCACGCTCACCTCGGCCTGCTGCGCAAGCGCGCCAATGCTGGCCCGCGAGGCGCCGGTCAGGTCGTCGAGAATCAGTGCCGCGACCTTGCGTTCGGCCGAGCGCAATTCCGGCGCGCATTCGGCAATGCGCGCGACGATGTCGAAAGCCAGCGGTTCGGCAGTAGAGTTCATTGCAGACTATGGGGTGCCGCGGACGCTTACAGCAAGCTGTCTCGCCAATGCTGTTTCGCAAACCGTGGTACTAAATAACATTTCTTCGATCATCGTACTTTCGGTAAGATGGTAAAGTCAACTTCGATTCAATTTAACCGGACGATGGAGCAGGGAGACATGAAAGTTACAAACTATCAGGGCGCAACAATTGATCCTTATAGCAAGGGCTTGGGCATGGTTCCGGGCACCAGCATCCAGCTCACGGATGCCGCGCGCCTCGAGTGGAATTTGCTGAACGAAGATGTGAGCCTGCCCGCCGCGGTGCTATACGCGGATCGCGTGGAACACAATCTGAAGTGGATGCAGGCGTTCGTCGCGGAATACGGCGTCAAGCTCGCGCCGCATGGCAAGACAACCATGGCGCCGCAACTGTTTCGCCGTCAGCTCGAAGCCGGCGCATGGGGCATTACCCTCGCCACCGCGCATCAGGTGCGCGCGGCATACCACGGCGGCGTTTCGCGGATTCTGATGGCCAATCAGCTGATCGGCCGCCACAACATGATGATGGTCGCGGAATTGCTGAGCGACCCCGATTTCGAATTCTTCTGCCTCGTCGATTCGGTTGAAGGCGTCGAGCAACTGGGCAAGTTTTTCACCTCGGTGCACAAACAGTTACAAGTGCTGCTCGAACTCGGTGTGCCGGGCGGCCGCACCGGCGTGCGCGATGAGGCGCAACGCAACGCGGTGCTCGACGCGATCGCTCGCTATCCGGGCGTGTTGAAGCTCGCGGGTGTCGAGTTGTACGAAGGTGTGCTGAAAGAAGAACACGAAGTGCGCAAATTCCTGCAAAGCGCGGTGGCCGTCACTCGGGCGCTCGTCGATGCAGGGCGTTTCGACCGCACACCGGCGGTGCTGTCAGGCGCCGGATCAGCGTGGTACGACGTGGTGGCGGAAGAATTCGTGAAGGCGTCGGAAATCGGCAAGGTCGAAGTCGTGCTGCGTCCTGGCTGCTATCTCACGCATGACGTGGGCATTTATCGCAAGGCGCAGACGGATATCTTCGCGCGCAATCCGGTCGCGAAGAAAATGGGTGAAGGCCTGTTGCCCGCACTGCAACTGTGGGCGTATGTGCAATCGATTCCGGAGCCGGATCGCGCAATCATTGGCCTCGGCAAGCGCGATTCCGCGTTCGACGCCGGCATGCCGGAACCGGCGCGCCACTATCGGCCGGGTAACGAAGCACCGCGCGATATCGCGGCGAGCGAGGGCTGGGAGATTTTCGGCCTGATGGATCAGCACGCGTATCTGCGGATTCCCGCCCGCGCCGATCTGAAAGTGGGCGACATGATCGCGTTCGACATCTCGCACCCGTGTCTGACGTTCGACAAATGGCGTCAGGTGCTGGTGGTCGATCCGGCGTATCGCGTGACTGAAGTGATCGAAACGTTCTTCTGAACGCGAACGCGGCGCGCTTCGCGGCAGCGTGGTGCGCCGTTCACGGGGGCTTTGTCGTTTTAGGCCTGGCGAACAGGGTCGGCGTTTGCCGCGTCGGCCGTTTGCACAGGAGTCGCGCCTGCGGCGCTTGGCGTAGCCGTAGCCGCCACTTCGGCAATCCGCGCTTCCAGCATCTTCAACGCGTCTGACAGCGCGGCCAGCGTTTCGTCCGGCAGCGAGGCCACCGTGTCGTGCAGAAATGCGTTCCGGCGCGGCATGCTGCCTGCGATCGCCGACTGCCCCGCTTCGGTCAGGCGCACATTGGTGATGCGGTTATCGCGCGCATCCATGCTGCGCGCAATCCAGCCGAGTGCTTCCAGCGTTTTCAACTGCCGCGTCAGCGCACCCGGATCGACGCGCAAACGCTCGACCAGCCGCTTCTGCGACGACTCGCCGGCTTGCTCGTGCAGAGCCAGCAGAATGCGCCAGCGCGGCAACGGATGGCCGACCTGCGCCTCGAATGCCGACATGAACGTCCGATATGTGCGGCCGAATTGCTGCATGACGGCGACGCGGTCCTGTTCTTCCATGGTGTGCCAGTAAAACGGTAAGTCGAAAAAATCAGTCTGCGTGGATCACCGGCTCGAGTTTGCGCTGGAGCTTGATAGGCGGCACGCGGCGACTTTGCCACACCGACACCACCGCGATGATCGCGGCGAGTGCGAGACCCAGGTGAATGGCCGAAACAAGCGCCTCGCGCGCAGTTTCCAGCAACATCGCGCCGTTATGGCCCGCGTGCGTCAACTGATCGAGCAAGGTGGCCTGCGCGTCGCGATTGATCAGGATTTGCGGGTCGCCGAGATCGGCGAACCATTGCGATGCGTGATCGTTCTCCAGAGCGCTGCGCACGCCGCTCGCGTACATGTGGCTCACCAGCGTGCCGGTGAGGGCCGTGCCAATCATGCCGCCGATCATCCGCAACGATTGCAGCAGCGCCGTGGCAATGCCGAGGTGTTCGCGTCCGGCCGTCTGCTGCGCGAAGATCGTCAGATTGGGCATCACGAATCCGAGGCCAAGACCGCCGATCACCATGAACGACATCAGCAGCCATTGCGGCATGGAATGGGTCGCGACGACCACGCCGAGGCAAGCAAGCGCCAACAGGCTGAAGCCGATGTACAGCATCAGATTCGGATTGCGCACGCGCGAGACGATACGGCCGTTCACAATACTGCCGAAGGTGATGAACACGACCAGCGGCGTGATGACGAGCCCCGCTTCTTTCGGCGACATGCCGAAGCCGCCCTGGAATAGCAACGGCGCATAGAACAGCAGCGAAAACATCGTAAAGCCGCCCAGCACGGCCAGCGTGAACAAGGCAGCGAGGCTGCGATTGCGGAACATGTCGACCGGCAGGATCGCCGTCGGGCAACGTTTTTCCCACTGCCACAGCCCGTACGCCGAGGCCACGCTCAACGCCAGCAGCGCGAACGCGCTCAAGGTGACACCGTGCTTGGGCAGCAGCTCAACGAACAATTGCAGTGAGCCGAGCGATACCGCGATCAGCAACGCGCCCGGCCAATCGAGCCGCATCTTGCCTTCGTGCTCGACGTGCCGCAGATGCGGCAGGAAGCGCCAGACGAAAAACAGCGACAGCAGGCCGACCGGCAGATTCACATAGAACACCGAGCGCCAGCCGTAATACTGGGTGAGGAAGCCGCCGAGCGACGGCCCCACAGCATTGGCGATGCCGAACGCCGAGCTCATCAGCACCTGCCAGCGCAGACGCACGACCGAGTCGGGAAAGAGATCAGGAATGCACGCGAATGCGGTGCCGACCAGCATGCCGCCGCCGATGCCCTGCAAGCCCCGCGCGAGCACGAGGAACAGCATGTTATTGGCGGCGCCGCACAACACAGATGCAGCGGTGAACACGACGATCGACACGATCACGAACGGCTTGCGCCCATAGTAATCGCCGAGGCGGCCGAAGATCGGCACGGTGATCACCGAGGTGAGCAGATACGACGTGGCGACCCACGCGTAGAGTTCGAAACCCTTCAGTTCGGAAACGATAGTGGGCAGCGCGGTGCCGACCACGGTCTGGTCGAGCGCGACGAGCATCGTGACGAAGGAAATACCGAGCATCGCCAGAAGCGACTCGCGGAACGGTAAAACTTGCCCACTCGAATGATGGGCCGCGGTATGGACAGCCATTTTTGATAGCGCAACAGTTGACTTGTCAAACGATGACGGAATCATAGCATGAGCGCGGGCTCTAAGCTGGGACGTGCCGGAACGTTTTTTGCGCCGGTAATCGACTGAACGATCGACAAAACATAATGCCAGGGAGGCACATGGAGCCGAGTTCGCTCGCAGCACAATCTTTATCGAACGAAGATCTGAGCGCGCTACGGCGCGCAAAACACGAGCTGGAAAGCCCCGCGCTCGCGATGAAGCTGGCCAGCATCGTCGGTGCGCCGCTGGAGAAGTTGCTGTCGCGCATACCGGCTTTTGCCAACGAAAAGGTCACCGATGCGACGGAAGTGGCGCTGCGCAAGTGCCTCTCGATTGCGTTGCGCACGCTGGGCCGGCAGGACGGCGCATCGCCTCTGGTCGTGCCCGACAAGCCGAGCAATCTGCTGCATAAGTTCGCCGTGGCGACCACCGGCGCGGCCGGCGGCGCATTCGGACTTTTCGCGCTACCCGTGGAATTGCCCGTCACGACCACGCTGATGTTCCGCTCGATCTGCGACATCGCGCGCAGCGAGGGCGAGGATCTGACCTCGATCGACACGCAGTTGCAGTGCCTCACCGTGCTTGGCATGGGCGGCACATCGAAAGCCGACGACGACGCCGATTTCGGCTACTTCATCATGCGCGGCGCACTGGCGCAGGCGGTATCGAAGGCTTCATCCGAAATCGCGACGAAAGGCTTTACCGCTCACGGCTCAGCGGCATTGCTGCGGCTGCTCAACACGATTGCCGCGCGCTTCTCGGTGCAGGTGAGCGAGCAGATTGCCGCCAAATCGATTCCGGCGATCGGCGCGGTGCTGGGCGCGATGGTCAACACCGTGTTCATCGATCACTTCCAGCAAGTCGCGCACGGTCATTTCACCGTGCGCCGGCTCGAACGGCAATATGGCGCCGACGTGATCAAAGCCGTCTATCAGACGATCGACATCGCGCTCGACGCCTGAACCGTGCTGCGGCCGCCGCTCGTCACCCGTCGTACGAAAGCTGCGGCGTGGTCGAGCGCACGGCCTGCTTCCGGAATGAACGGCGCGAACATCGGCCAGACATGCGGCATCTTCTTCCACACTTCGAGCTCGCACGCGACGCCAGCGGCGCGCGCGTTATCGGCGACGCGTTGCGCGTCGTCCAGCAAGACCTCCGTGCTGCCGGCCATGATGAAGAGCGGCGGTAAGCCGTGCAGGTCGGCATACACCGGCGATGCGTACGGATGCGTAGCGGGCGCCTCGCCAAGGTAGATCTGCGCGGCCCGTGCGATCGCGGGACCACTGAACATTGGGTCGAGACCATCGTTGCTGCGGATGGTGGCGCCCGCGGCGGCCAGATCGGTCCAGGGCGAAAACAGCAGGCAGCCTGCCGGCAAAGGATCGCCGGCATCGCGCAAGGCGACCACCGTGGCAAGCGCGAGGCCGCCGCCCGCTGAATCGCCTGACATCACGATGGACTCGGGCGGCCGGCCGTTGGCGATCAGTTGACGATAGGCCGCGGTCGCATCATCGAGTGCTGCTGGGAAGCGATGTTCCGGCGCGAGGCGGTAGTCGAGCGAAAAGACCGGTGCGTTGACGCGCGTCGCCAAACCGAACACCAGCGAGCGATGCGTACGCGGCGAACAGAAGTAGTAGCCGCCGCCGTGGAAATACAACACCGTGGGTTCCGCCGTGGACTCATTACCCGCGGAAATCGCGCCCTTGCCGCGTTCGATCCACTCGCCGTGCAGCGGATGATCCTCCGGTCCATATAGTTCGCGCAAACGCCAGCCGTGGGGCACGCGCGGCGACCAGACGCGCCTCGCTGTCAGGGCGCGCGCTTTCTCGACATCGATGCGCGGCTTGAGAGTCTCCGGTCGAAACTGCCGGCGCAGATACCAGCATGCAAGTGCGCTTTGCCAGCTCATCGGGACACCCTCCTTCGATAGCGTCCCGTCATGGTACGTGCGTTCACCGGCGCACCGGTGGGCGACGTCTTCTATTCCTGAAAACAGCTGAAGCCAGCGGATGCGAGCTGCCGTTCGCCTAGTTCGCCGGCAAGACCTGCCCGCGAATCTCACCCATCGGGTTCTCTGCCGTATGAATGTTGAAGTACCACTGCCCCGCCATCAGATCCGTCACCTGCTGTTCGGTGAGCGCTGCCGATCCTTTGATCGGGGTGGCGAGCCCGCCCTTTTCGATTGGCACCTGGACCTTGGCGTTCTGCCCCACCGGCGCGGGACCGTGGAAATGCGCGGCAGTTGCCGGGCCGCTCAGCCCTTCATAGGTGATCGTCCATTGCAGGGATTTGGTCGACGTATCGAACGTGGCGTTCAACATGCCGTGCCCGTGACTCACACGCGGCGGCACCTCGCTGGACGGCTCGAGGTCCGCCTTCAGGGCCACCGTATCAGCGAAGGCCACACCCGAGGCCAATGCCCACAACACCACGGCAAGATTCAGCTTACGAAGCGCGATCATGGTCTTCTCCGGACTTTTTGATGCACCGCCGCACCGAACCCTCGGCCACGCGCGGAGCCACCACATACTAGTGCAAATCCTTCGAATATGTTTGGCGATATGGCATGCGCCTCGCTTGGCACATCGCTTCTGCGCACAAAAGGAAAAGCACTGCGGACGGTGCTTTTCCTTTCCACAATCGCATTCGAAACTGACGCCTCGATTCCGGCGACCTTGAGTCCATAAGGCCAGTCATTAATCTCGATTACGTTTAGCGATACTTATCTATTTAAAGCGTTGTACCCGAGTCACAGCGAGCGCGCCGAAATCTCTCATGGCCAATTCAGCCGGTTCTTGTACTACGCCGCTTCTGGCACAGCTACCATGCTCGATTCGCCCGTACGGCGCTTTCATGTTTCGCGTCCAGCGCGCTGGCGAGGCTTGCTGGCTCGCCGCTCGTCCAAGCCGCTTCTGACTGAACGCGTACTCAGTGCTTCGGACACCATTCCACCCTGAAGATGAACCAGTTGCAGGCTATGCGCGTCTTTCTGAAAGTGGCCGAAAACGGTTCATTCGGGCGTGCGGCAGCGAGTCTCGATCTGTCCAATGCCATCGTGACGCGCTATGTCGCGTTACTCGAAACGCACCTCGATACACGACTCGTTAACCGGACCGCGCGCAGTCTGTCGCTAACAGAAGCAGGACTCACCTCTGCCGGCGGCTGTCGGCACCTTCTCGATCACCTGGACACGATGGAGACCAGCATCGCCCGAAGTTCGAGCGACCCGTCCGGCACGTTAAAGCTGGTCGCCGAACAATGCGGTAACGTTGCGCCAGGCGGCGCTCGCCAATATGGGCATCACGATCCTGCCGGAGAATCATGTTTCCGCTGATCTGCTAAGCGGCGCGCTCGTACAGGTGTTGCCCAACTATCGGATCAAAGGTGGGGAAAAGGAACTGTTGCTGGTCTATCCGGGATAGGCGACACGTGTCCGCCAAGACGCGCTCGTTCGTCGAATTCACGGTCGACTATTTCCGAAGCAACGCCGTAGCGTCGTTTTCATCGATATTTCTTAAGAGTTAATTGCGCATTTTGTAGTAAATCTTTTGCGTCGGCACGGTTATGCTCCCGTCTGCGAGAAGTGACTCCTTCATCGAGGGAAGTCTCCAAATCTTTTAACGCGGCTTCGGCCGCGTTTTTTTTCGTCCTCGCGTTTCGTACTGCCGTCGGTCGCGCCGATACCGCTGACCCACTATGTGGCGCCGCCGATCGTCGCGGCGCGTTAGGCGAGCAGCGCCGCCTGCTCCTCGATGCCATCCAGCATGGCGTTGCATTTGCGCACCAGTAACAGTCCGTCATTGCGCAAGCGTTCGGGCGCTTTAGCTGCGATATCTCGCCGATAGTCTTCGAGGGCCTTTAGCAGCGGCGGATACTGCAGCACACTCGCCGCTCCTGCTACCCGGTGATGCCACTCGCGCAGGCGCTCAATCTCCACCCGCTCGAGTAGCGGCGACAACGCCGCGACATCTTCCCGCACCGACGTCACAAAAGAATCGAGCAACGCCTTGACGGTCGACTCGCTACCCCATAACTGCGTCATGCTGCTGAGATCGACTGGTACGAATGGCTCCGCGCCGCCGTGTGCCGCCAGCCGGGGGAGCGGCGGCACATTGAACGTTTCGCCGGGCGCGGCTTGCCATGTGCTATCTGAGCCGAACCAGCGATTCAGATAGTCGCGCAGTGTGGCAAGTCGCGTCGGCTTGACCAGACAGTCGTCAATGCCTGCGTCACGACAAAGCTTCAGGTCCTCAGGCGCTGTGTTCGCCGTGATGCCCAGAATCGGCAGGTGGCGTGCGCCGCCCTGCTCGCTGTCGCGGACGCGCCGCGCCAGTTCATAACCAGACAGGTTCGGCATATGGCAGTCGGTAATCAGAAAGCCGTAGCTGGTTTGCTCGAGCGCCGCGAGCGCCTCGGCGCCGTCGTTCACCACGTCGCAGGCAAAGCCCAGCAAGGCCAGTTGATGCCGGATCAATTCCTGATTGACTGGATGATCTTCCGCGACAAGAATCAGCCGCCGGCTGGCAATGGCCCGCTCACGGTCCGGCGGCACAGCGCCACCTTCAGGCGCACCCGGCATGCCCACGGCGCGCGGCGCCACCGATGGCAAGCCGGTTACCGCAGCAGCACACGCGGCACCGAGACCGCGCCAGGAAAGTGGATTAATGCTGACCCGCACGGGTCTTCCGAAATCACGCCGTGATCGACTGCGAAGCGAAATATCTCGGCGTCGTTATGAAGGGAGAGCTTACGCATTGCGGTACATTTCTGCGCGCTAATGGTCTTGACGCTTCGATCAAGCCGTAAGGCGATTTCAGTTACGCCGAGTCCGGAAGCGTAGAGGGTGAACACCTCGAGTTCGCGGCGCGACAACATCTGCCGCACGAAGTCGAGACGCCGTGCCTCCGCCGCGTCCGAGATCAACGCTCGCGCCGCCGGGCCGATATAGCATTCACGCGCATGGGCTGCGACGATCGCCACGCGAATCAGATCGAGCCGGTCGCGCTTGTTCACCAATGCTTTTACCCCCAGCGCCATGACCTGCTGCAGCGCTTCAACTCCGGTTTCCATCGTGAGAACGACGAGCGCCACACCCGGGTACCGCACCTTGAAATGCCGGACGGACTCCAGCCCGTCACCGGCCAGCCCTTCAGGCATGTGAAGATCCATCAGAACAAGATCGCACGGCGTGCGATCGGCTTCGATGAAGAGTTCTGTGACGTCGGCCGCACGACCGACGATCTGCATGTTCGGATAGCCCAACATCAAATTTTCGATCGCCAACAGAACAAGCGGGTGATCGTCTGCGATGATGGTTCGAATAGGTGCACTTATTTCAGTGTTGTCGTTCATCATCTTTTTCCCGTACCTGGAAATCCCATTGCTCTCTCCGGAACAATTGGCGCTGCCGCGATCATTAAACACTTCTACTCATTTAAAAATAAGATCGCTCCGAATTGCATCAATAACCAGACTTCTGAATTGCTTAGACATGCGATTCAATCGCCATCCATTCCGCGCGCGCGGATGTAGGAAAAAAGTCCAGGATCGTTGGCCACACCGAGTATCACCATCACTTTGCGCTTTTGCCGACTAACCGTGCGGCGATGACATCCGAGCGCCGCCGCGATCTCAGCGATCGACTGGCCGCGCGTGAACATCTTTATGATTTTCGCCTGACGGCTGGACAGGCGCGGCATAGGCGGCTGTTCACAGATTGTGGTGCGTTGATCGTCGAGTGCAAGGGTGATGGAATGGCCGACATAGACTTCATCGTTCCCGCTTGCCTCGATCGCCCGCCAGATTTCACTCAGCGATTCCATCTTGCTGACGGTGCTGACCGTGCACTCCGACACAATGGATCGCAAAATCTCTGCATTTGTCAGGGTTGTCATTACGACAACCCGCAACGATGGCCAGTTATGTCGGATTCGCCTGATTAGCCCGAGACCATCTTCGACAGCACTAGATAGATCCGGCATGGAGAGATCGGTGATGAGCACATCGCATGGCTTACTCTGCAAGAGTTCGATTAACGAGGTGGATGTGGCGGCCTCGCCAACAATCGTCACGTCGGCGCGCATCTCCAATGCCGCACGGACCACCAAGCAAGACGAACGGATGATCGTCCGCCAGAATGACTCGAAGGTTCACTATGGTTTCTCTCGTTTGTTGTAGGCGTGTTCTGCGAATGCGTAGGAGGCCAACGGCCCGCGCTACACATGCATCAACGGCCCGGGCTTTTTGACAGCATGCCAGGGGCCGCTATAAAACCATCGCTACAAGCCGACGACCATAAGAACGTTCCGAATCAGAACGAAAATTTGATAAATCAATTAACTCAAATCAAAACATGGGTACGCAGTTCATGCGGAATGAATATTATGAAATTTTTATTCTGATTTTCTTCCCACGTCCATGCGCGACGTGACGCGTCACTGCGATATCTCCCACACAGAGACAGGTGAATCATTCAGGTGGATCATTCGCCGTTTCCGGTAGCTGAATGATCCGCCATCGCACTCGATCATCGGACGCCTTCTCGCTGGCCTTCTTGCGCACCCGCGAAAATTCAACGGTTCATTGCCTGCCCCGCACCACGAGCCCGCTTCGAAGGCCGCTTGTCGGCACGAGCCGCACGCGGAAACACCGGCCACGCGACCAATGCGCAGACACTGGCAACTGCCCATACCATCGGCCACGATCCCAGCGAGAGCAACGGCGGAATGGCAAGCGGCGTCACAAACAGCGTGAGAAAGACACAGGTATTGCCGATAGCGAGTGCCGTACCTGCGCGGCTCGTGCCTGCGAGCGTCGCGAGTTCCGTGAACGCGACACCATGCCATGCCGATGCGCACACACCACCCAGCACGATCATCAGCGCGAAAACGATTGTCATCGCCGCGTGGTGCATGCCGGCCAATCCGGCTACCAGCGCGAGCGATGCGAACATCCCAGCGGTCAGCAGGCTGCACGCACGCATGTATGCACGGCGATTGCCGCGCCGATCGGTCCATCCGCCGCTCCAGACACGGGCGATCGCCGCGCCGGTCTGCACCGCGGCCATCGTCACGCTGATCGCCAGCACGCCGGCGCGCCCGAAATCGTGCAGGAAGACCGTTCCGAACGTCACGACTGCAAGCTGCGGCACGCACAGCGCGCCGGCGCCAAACGCGACGCGCCAGATGCGGATGTCGCGTAACGGCGAAACGCTCGCAGTTACTCCGCCTGCACGGGTAGGTTGGTGGTCCGAGCAAGCCTCGTCCGCCTCAACGCGCGGCGGTTCGTGCAGCCAGCGCCATGCAAACAGAGCAGTGATCGCGCACGCCATGGCCAGCACGGTGTACGCGCTCGCAAAGCCGAATCTCGACGCGAGCGCCGGCAGCATCAATGCCCCTATCCCGCCGCCGGCCGGCACTGCGGTCTGTCGAATGCTCATTGCAAGGCCGCGCTCGCCTTCGCGAAACCAGGCCATGACCGCCCTGCCGCTCGACCCGTTGACGCTGCCGCCAAGCAGGCCCACCAGCAATAGCCCGAGCGCGAGCGTCACTACGCCCGGCACGTGCGCGCCGGACGGCACCACGAACAACGCCAGCCCCGCAAGCGCCGCCGCCGTCGAAAGAAGTCCGAGCAGGAGCACGCGCCGGTCGCCCCAGCGGTCGGTCAGCAGCCCCCACGGCAGTTCGCTGATCGCGATACCCAGGCCGAGCATGCCGAGCACCAGCCCCAGCCCGCCGTTATCGAGGTGGTAGCCCGAGCGCAGGAACACGGCCGTTGTGGGGATGCCCGAAAACGCCGCCGAAAAGCTGGCGTTCGCCGCGAAGCCGACCCCCAGCACTTTCCACCTATGCCTCGCTGTACGCCCGTCCGATCCCCGCCCGGCTGCCATTGCTTCATGTCCCATGACATTCCCCTGCACAAATGAAATTGGAGGTATCCTACGGCTGGGCAGACCATCGGAAAAGCCGGAAAATCAGATGACTTCCATCGGATATCCCGAATCATGAGCCAACGTGGGTTCGACCTGACGCAGTTGCGGACTTTCGTGGCCGTTGCCGACTCGGGCAGCGTCTCGGCCGGCGCGGAGCGCGTTTTCCTGTCGCAATCGTCGGTGAGCGAGCAGTTGAAAAAGCTCGAGGAACGCGCCGGCCAGCCGCTTTTCGTGCGCAGCAAACAGGGCGTGACCGCCACGCCGGCCGGCAGCCGCCTGCTCGACCACGCGCGGCGCATCCTCGCGATGAGCGAAGCGGCGTTCGAAGATCTGCAGGGCCGCTCGCTTGATGGCGAACTGCGCATCGCCATCACGGACTACTACCGCCCGCACGACATCGCACGCATTCTCAAGACGTTTTCGGAACAGCACCCGCGCCTGAAACTGCACGTCACCGTGTTGCCGAGCGCCGTGATCGACAGCAACGCGGGCGACGACGCATCGTTCGACATCGGCCTGTCGCTGCGACTCGTAACCGGGGACACGCGCTCCAGCGGCCGTCGCGCCGAAGCAAAAGGCACCGTCGTGCGGCGCGAAAAATTGCTATGGGCCAGCGCGGCCGATGCCAGTCCGCGACCCGCCACGCCCTATTCGCTGGTCCTGCTGCCGTCGAGTTGCCAGTTGCAGCGCTTCGTCGTGAAGCTCCTCGACGAATGCAAAGTGCCATATCTGGTGTCGCATTCCGCGTCCGGCGTGGCCGGCCTGCAACTGGCCTTGAAGGCCGGCTTGGGCATTTCGTGCCTGAACGAGTCTTCGATCGGCGCTGGCGTGGTCGCATGTCCACCCAGCGTCGGACTACCCGCGCTGCCCGCCGTCGAGTTTCATCTGCTGCCCGGGCGGCTCGGTGAAAGCGAACGCGTCACCAATGCGCGTACGGCCTTGGTGCGGCTCTTCAGTTGACGCGTGCCACGACAGGCGCACGTGGCGCCCGTCATCAAGTGCATTTCACGAGGCCGTCCAGACTCAAATCATGCCCAATAAGAAATGTTGAAAGCGGTTCATGCGACGCCTATGATGATCAGGTGCGCAGCCGATTAAGCTTTCATTTTCTGTTGACGCACGTGGTGAATTCCTGCACTCTGCTTACTCGCTGTCGGGCGTAACACGCATTAAATCGCGCTACCCGAGATGCGCCATACGCCGCGCATTCATGTGGATAATTGTTTTAATAAAGTAATCGCATCGCCGCATCCATTCAACATTAAGCCTTTCCAAATAAGTCCGTTTCGATTTGCTGTTTTTGCAGTCGTTATAAAAGAAAAAATTGGCTGGGTTGTCATGTATCGCACATCGAATGCATGAGAAATAAATCGAGAAAAACCGTTCCCCGACGAGGTTTGGCGTGCATCGCAGAACTATCGGATCTTCGATTCTATTTGCGCTTTACGTTATGTGGAGCGGCGTGGCCCTTGCAGCCGCTGACGCACCCAGCGCCATGCCGTCGGCCATGGACGAACGCGTGCGCGCCTGCACGTCGTGTCACGGCGTACAAGGCCAGGGTCTGAACAACGATTACTTTCCGCGTATCGCCGGCAAGCCAGCCGACTACCTGTTCAATCAGCTCAGCGCGTTCCGTGACGGCGGCCGCACGTATCCGCCCATGGGTTATCTGCTGGCCTTCTTGCCTGACGACTATCTGCGCAAGATCAGCCAGTACTTCGCCGACCTGCAACCGCCCTACCCGAATGCCGATAGCACTGCCGTCGCACCCGCTGTGCTCGCCGCGGGTCAGCGTCTCGTGACGCAAGGCGACCCTGCACGCAAGATACCCGCATGCATCGCGTGTCATGGGGCGCGCATGACCGGCACGCAGCCGGGCATTCCAGGCCTGCTCGGCCTGCACGCGAGCTACATCGCCGGGCAAATGGGCACGTGGCGCGCAGGCACACGTCATGCGCTCGCGCCGGACTGCATGCACTCGATCGCCGTCAAGCTGACCGACAAGGACATCACCGCGGTCTCGAGCTGGCTTGCGCGCCAGCCACGCCCGGCCGATCCGCGCCCCGCACCGGCCTCCGGTGAACGGCTGCCTCTCGCATGCGGGAGCCAACCACAATGAAGCCGATCCTCGTCTCAATCCGCTCCATTTGCTCTGTTTCGCGTGTCATGACGAAAAGCCGCCGCATCGCTGCGTCACTCGCATGCGGCATGCTGGTTGCCGGGCTCTATGCCGCGCTTTCGATTTCGGCGCACGCGCCGCTGGTCAATGAAGCACACGCGGCAGAGGCCTCACCGCCCGCATCTGCTGCCGGCGATAAAGCCGACACTCGCCCCGACATCGTCAAACGCGGCGAGTATCTGGCGCGCGCCGGCGATTGCGTCGCCTGCCACACGGCGCCGAGGGGCAAGCTGTTCGGTGGCGGCCTCGCCATGGAAACGCCGTTCGGCACGCTCTATTCGCCGAACATCAGCCCAGACGCGCAGTACGGTATCGGCACCTGGAGCGAGGAAGCATTCTTCAAGTTGATGCGTACCGGCCGCACGCCGGACGGCACGCTGATCTACCCCGCGATGCCGATTGCGCAATACACCAAGGTGACGCGTGAAGACTCGAACGCGATCTTCGCCTATCTGAAGTCCGTCGCACCGGTGCGTGTGCCGAACAAAAAGCATGAACTGCGTTTTCCGTTCAACCAGCGCAAGCTGCTGTACGGCTGGCGCACGCTGTATTTCCGTGAAGGCGAGTTCCAGCCTGACCCGACCAAATCCGTCGAATGGAATCGCGGCGCCTATCTGGTTGAAGGTCTTGGACATTGCACGCTGTGCCATACCAAGATCAACATGCTCGGCGGCTCGTCGCAGAGCGAACAGTTCGCAGGCGGCCTGATCCCGGTGCAGAACTGGTACGCGCCCTCGCTGACTTCCGATAAGGACGGCGGTCTCGGCGACTGGAGCATCAAGGACATCGTCGACCTGCTGCAAGCGGGCATTTCCGATCGCGGCGCCGTGTACGGGCCGATGGCCGAAGTCACGTACCACAGCCTGCAGTACATGACTGACGACGACGTCAAGGCGATGGCCGTCTATCTGAAGACGCTGCCGGACAACGATCGAGGCCGCAAAACGGGCCCGTCCGCGCCAACCAACACCAACGTGTTCGCGCTCGGCGAAAAGATCTACGCCGACAAGTGCGCGCTGTGTCATGGCGCCAAGGGCGAAGGCCAGTTGCAACACTACCCGCCGCTGGCCGGCAACCAGTCGATCGAAATGGACTCGGCTGTCAACCCGATCCGCATCGTGTTGAACGGCGGCTTCCCGCCCGGCACCGTGCGCAATCCGGAGCCGTACGGCATGCCACCTTTCGGTCAGGAACTGAACGATACCGACGCCGCCGCCGTCGTCACGTATATCCGCACCGCCTGGGGCAATCACGGCAAACCGGTGACGTCGCGCGAAGTCAACGAGTTGCGCAAGGCGCCGCTGCACTGAGCCTGGTTTGCGGCGCTGCTTGCCAAGGTGTTTCGCCTCGCGTTGCATTAGGCGCGCTGGCGCGTGGCCTGCCTCATGCCGCGTAGTTCATCGTGCATGCGCCGTGCAAATGCTGAAGCTGAAGCTGAACCGCCACACTGGAGAATCTTTAGATGGAAGCGAACGATAACCGCAACGCGGCCCCGCCTACAGATGACGAGGTGGAACGTGTCGTTGCCGCCGGTCCGCATGGCGCGATTGCCGTGGCCGGCGTCGCCACGCTGATCGTCATGGCGATCTGGTTCGGCTTCTACTTTCTCGTGTTTCTCCCGCGCGGGATCATTCACTGATCATGTCGACTGATTCCAATCACTCACCTGACAGCGGCCACGCCGTCGCCGTACGCGCCGAGCGCCGCTGGGCGATTTTCGCCGCCGCGCTGATCGTGCTGATGCTGGCCGTCGTCGTGTTCTCCGGGCTGCACTGGGCGATGATGCCGCCTTCGCGAGTCGAGACCATCGACCCGTCGCGGCTGCAACTATCTGGCGAATTCGTCGAGGACAACCTCGGCACCGCGGTCGAAGCGGACGGCTCGGTGGTGGTGCGCTTCATCGCGCAACAGTACTCGTTCACGCCGCAATGTCTGCTGGTGCCCGCCGACACGCCGATCACGATCCGCACCACCAGTGCCGACGTCGTGCATGGCCTGCTCGTAACCGGCACCAATATCAACACGATGGTCGTGCCCGGCTACGTCGCCACGCTGAATACGCGCTTCGACCAGCCCGCGGACCACACCATGCCGTGTCATGAGTTCTGCGGTCTTGGTCACCAGACCATGTGGGCGCATGTGAAAGTCATCGACAAAGCCGCCTTCCTCGAACAAGCCCGACAATCACGGAGGCTCAGCTGTGTTTCACGCTAAGCGACTCGTTCTCGCGCATTTCTGGCTGGCGTTCATTACGTTTCTGATTGCGCTGTTTCTCGGCGCCTGGCAGATGCTGGTGCGCAGTCCGCTGCTACCGTGGGTCGGCGATCCTGAACTGTACTATCGATCGGTGACCGCGCATGGTTCGGTGATGGCATACGTGATGCCCACTCTGGTGGCGATGGGTTTCGGCTACGCAATCGTCGAACTCGCGCTCGCGCAGCGGCTCGTCGGCCTCAAATGGGCGTGGGCCGGCTTCATCATCCTCGCCGTTGGCGCAGTGATGGCGATCGTGCCGGTAGCGCTTGGCAAGGCTTCGGTACTCTATACGTTCTATCCGCCGATGATCGGCAGTCCGTTTTACTACCTTGGCGTCGTGCTGGTGGTGGTCGGCTCGTGGATCTGGGTCGCGCTGATGCATGTGAATCTGCGCGTCTGGAAGCGCGCCAATCCTGGCAAACCCGTGCCGCTTGCCATGTTCGCCAATGTGGCCGGCGCGTATCTGTGGGCATGGACCGCCGTGGGCGCGGCGCTCGAAATCCTGTTCCAGATTTTGCCGGTCGCGTTCGGCCTCACCAATACCATCGATGCCGGCCTGTCACGCGTGCTGTTCTCATGGACCCTGCATGCGATCGTCTACTTCTGGCTGGTCCCCGCCTACATCGCGTACTACACGCTGGTGCCGCGCGCGATCGGCGGACGGCTCTATAGCGACTCGATGGCGCGCGTGTCGTTCATCCTGTTCCTCGTGTTTGCGATGCCGATCGGCATTCACCATCTGTTCGCCGATCCGCAGGTCGGCTCCGGCTTCAAATTCCTGCACGCGGTATTCACCGGCATGGTGTCGGTGCCGACGCTGTTGACGGTGTTCACGATCTGCGCGTCGGTGGAGATTGCCGGGCGATTGCGCGGCGGCAAGGGCGCGTTCGGCTGGCTGACGGCCTTGCCGTGGCAGAACCCGATGATGCTGGTGATCGCGTTTTCGTTCGTGATGCTGGGTTTTGGCGGTGCGGGCGGTCTGATCAACATGAGCTACCAGTTGAACTCGACGATCCACAACACGCAATGGGTGACCGGGCACTTCCATCTGATTTTCGGCGGTGCGATCGTCATCATGTACTTTGCGATCGCGTACGAACTGTGGCCGCAATTGACCGGCCGTGCGATCGTTTCCGTGCGGCTGGTTCGCACGCAATTGTGGCTGTGGTTCATCGGCATGATGGTGGTGACGCTGCCGTGGCATTACGTCGGCTTGCTCGGCGCGCCGCGCCGCATGGCGTATTACGACTACAACGCGCCGGGGATGGAGTCGCAGGCGTTCTGGGTGGGGATGTCGGCGGTGGGCGGACTGATGCTGCTGGCGTCCGGTGTGCTGTTCATTTACATCCTCGTGAAGTCGCAATTCGGACCGCCGGTGCCGCAACCGAGCTTCCGCTTCGCGAGCGCGGCGCATCCGGTGGATCGCGTGCCTGCCGCGCTCAATGGCTTTGGCTTATGGGTGGCGTTGATGATCGGACTGACGGTTGTCAACTACAGTGTGCCGATCGTTCAGTTGCTCAAACTGCCGCAGACGTCCGTACCGGCGGTTGTTGTTGGAGCGCAGCGATGAATGAGGAACGCGTCTTCAGCTTGCGCAATCCGTGGTTTGTGGTGAGCGTCGGCGGCACGATCGCGATCGCGGTCGTGGGGATTCTGATTGGTTTCATCTGGTTGCCTTCGGCCAATAGTGCGTTCAGCGAGCGTAGCCTGTGGGCGACCATTTGCAGCGCTGCGGGCGTGCCGTCGAGTTGGTACGGCGGCGGCGCCAACATTGCCGGGCCGGCGCCGAGCGACGTGGTGGTGTTGCCGCCGTTGCGCCGGGTGCAAGCCGATGCGAATTCGATTGGGCGCGGCGCGACGATCGCTACACAGAACTGTTCGATGTGCCATGGCGTGCTGGGCACGGTGCAGGTGACCGCGCCCGCACTGGCCGGGCAGTATGCCGACGTGGTCTATAAGGAACTGCGCGACTATCAGAATGGCGTGCGGCAGAACGCGGTGATGCAGCCCATTATTGCTGCTCGCAGCGATCAGGATTTGCATGATCTGGCGGCTTATTACGCTTCCTTGCCGAGGGCTCCCGCGGCCGAAGTCTTGCCCACTGGCGTGGGGCCCGACGCCAATGCTGTCAAGCTTGCCATGCAAGGTGATCCACGGCGCAATATCGCACCTTGTGCTGCCTGTCATGGGCAGCTTGATCGGAAAGGGGCTGCGCCTTGGCTTGGTGGGCAGTCTTCTGTTTATCTCGCTGCGCAGATGCGGGCGTTTGCTTCCGGTGCCCGGCATAACGATATCAATGAGCAGATGCGGAATGTGGCCAGGCAGATGACCTCGGCCGAGATTGATAGTTTGGCTAAGTATTATGCGGCCATGCAATGAGGCGTTTTTTTATGCCTACGGCGTTGGGGTTTCGTTTGTTCTTTGTGGTCTATTAGTTTTTGGCCTTTTCTTGCATTCTTAGTGGTCTATTTGCGTTGCCCCTATGCGGGGCGGCACTTACTTTCTTTGCGGCCGCAAAGAAAGTAAGCAAAGAAAGCGGGCTCACACCGCCAACTCTTAAGCGGGTCCCCTGGCTTGGAGGGGCTCGTGGCCCGATTAACGGATCACACCGTGGTCCATAAGCGTCAGTGACACAGCCGTCATCCGCTCCCACTCCGCACTACGTGCGTCGCGGATGGGTCCACCAGGGAAACCAGTTTGCTTCGTTTAGGCGCGGTGGGGGCCATCGGCTCGCCTCGGCGAGGCGCTGAAAATACCGATGTTGGAGGTGCTAGCCCCAGCGTAAAAGCGGGCGAGTTACGCTGGGGCATGCCGTTGCGATCTGCCTGGAAGACCAATGTTTGGAAGTGCTGTTACGGGCAGCGAAGGCCGCGTGCCGGCTACGGTATGCCACTGCAAGCCCCATGTCGGGCAAACCGCACACGTAAAGCGCGGCGAGTGGTTTGAAGAAGTACCGCCTCGGCGCGCGCAGCGCCGCCGGAAGCATGACGGCCTGGTCACTCAGGCGGGGAGGTGCGCAGGCTCAATCTCTACGGGGCCACTACACCCTCCAAGCCAGGGGAGTCGCTTAAGAATTGGCGGTGTGAGCCCGCTTTCTTTGCTTACTTTCTTTGCGGCGGTGAAGAAAGTGAGTGCCGCCCCGCACAGGGGCAACGCTAATAAACCAATAAGAATAGAAACACCAACCGCGCAGGCACAACCAAAACAATGCCGGCCGCCAAAGGCAAAAAAAGACCAATCACCCAACACCAACAAGCCTCTCCGCAGGAGCCACCCCACGCCGCCCGGCAAAAGCCCCCCCTCCATTTCCCGTCTGAAAGACGGCCACCGCCGAGGTCAACCTCCTCGCCTGCTCCTCAAGCGAACTAGCCGCGGCAGCGGCCTGCTCCACCAGTGCGGCATTCTGCTGTGTCACCTCATCCATCTGAGCGACAGCGAGATTCACCTGATCGATCCCGGTGCTCTGCTCAAGCGCGGCAGCCGCAATCTCCCCCATGATCGAACTCACGCGAGCAATCGCGTCAACAATCTCGTTCATCGTCGAGCCCGAGCGCTCGACCAGTTGCGAGCCGGCCTCCACCCGCGCCGTCGATGCATCAATCAGCCCCTTGATCTCCTTGGCCGCTGCCGCACTTCGCTGCGCCAACGATCGCACTTCACTCGCCACCACCGCGAATCCACGCCCCTGCTCGCCAGCGCGCGCCGCCTCAACCGCCGCGTTCAAAGCCAGAATATTGGTCTGGAAAGCAATCCCCTCGATCACGCCGACAATGTCAGCAATCCGCCGCGAGTCGTCGACGATGCCATGCATCGTGCCCACCACCTGCTCAGTCAGATCGCCGCCTTGCGCAGCGAGACTCGACGCGCCTTGCGCGAGCGAACTCGCCTGCTTCGCGTTGTCCGCCGTCTGCTTGACCGTGGAGGTCAGCTGCTCAATGCTGGCGGCCGTTTCCTCCAGCGAAGCGGCCTGCTCCTCAGTCCGTTGCGACAGATCGGTGTTGCCCGCCGCAATCTCGCTCACGCCCGTATCGATGGACTCCGTGCCTTGACGCACGGAATTCACCGTCGCGATCAACGAGTCCTGCATCTTGCGCAACGCCGCAGCCAGGCGACCCATTTCATTGTTGCTGGCCACCGTGATATCGCTGGTCAGGTCGCCGTTGGCAATCCGCTGAAACTGCGCAATGGTCGCGTCAACCGGGTTGACGATCGCGCGCACCAGCACCGCACGCCCAATCCATGAACCTAATAAAGACGCGGCAATGCCAATCGCGACCGCAATGCAGATCACGTAGAAGAGATCCTGTGCATCCTGATAGCGTTGCGCGCCATGGTCGAGTTGCAACTGCTCGAGCACCAGCATCGACTTCTCATACGCGCTATAGAGCGACGGCAGTTTGTGCGCCTGCAACTGCTGGAAGGCGGTCTTGTCGCCGGATTTGAGCGCGGCCAGCGCCGGCTCGACGCCCTCGTGAAGGAAGGTGTCCCGCTTGTCCTGCATATCCTTGATCAAACGCTGCTCGTCGGCATCCGCGCTCGCGCGGCTCACATAGTGGGCAAGTCGATCGTTGGATGCTTTCTGGTACTGATCGAAGCGCTTGAGCACCGCGCTCGCGCCGTCCTGATCGCCCAGATCGACCAACGACGCATAGGTCGCCAGCGCGAGGCGCAGACGCAGCAACTGCCCAGCACTGCCTTCCAGATCAGCGACCGCCGGTGTGTCCACGGTGTACATCTGCTGCAGCGACGCGTTGCTCGAGCGCAACGACAGCAGACCCGCAGCGGCGCCGAATAGCAGTACAACGCCAAAGAACACGATCATCAGGGTGAGGCAGGTGCGAATCGACAGATTCTTCAACATCGGGCATGTCTCCATTGGGCTGCCTGACCGACGTTCAGATATAGCCTCGGCCACGCGTGCTGCGCCCAAGCCCGTTCGGCCAGGTTCGCAACTATTGTCTAAAACTTAAGCGAATGCCACACAGAGGGTCTACGGCGGGATAACAGAAAACTTTATGGTCGATGGCGCATACGTTTGCGCTACAGCAACATACGAGCGGAAGCCGGCGTCCGTGTACGGGGCGCATTTGCGGGACTACCCGGGTTTCCGGCGACCTGCAGTTAATGGAAAGTGACGAGGCGCGCGTCTCCGGAGCATTGCTATGTCGGAAGTCGGTTCAACTGTGCTGGTTTTTGTTTTGCTGCTCATTGCAACCGGCGCAGGCGTCTGGGTGCGGCCGCTGCTGCCCGAAGAGCACAAGGCACACGAAACCGTGCAGCTCATCCAACTGGTGATCGGCATGCTGGTGACGTTTGCAGCGTTGGTATTGGGGTTGATGACAGCATCCGCGAAATCCAGCTTCGATACCGCATCGAATGACTTGCGTACGTATGCTGCAGACCTGATCGAGCTCGATTCGACGTTACGGGAATATGGGCGTGCTACAGACGAGCCGCGCCAGCTGCTGCGTGCCTATACCGCAGCGGCCATTGCGTCGACCTGGCCGAACGAGCCGGCACCTGCCGGCGATTATCCAAGAGACATCGGCTCGCAGGATGGTTCGCAAAAGCTGGAGAATCTGCGGCTCGGCGACATGCTGACTGAGGCTGGCAAGGATCTCCGGCAGTTGCAGACGCATGACCCGTTGCAGCAGCGTTTGCTCGACGATGGGTTAATGCAGTACCGACGTGTAGTGGATGCCCGCTGGAAAATCATCGAGGAAGCGCATAGCTCCATTTCTCAGCCTTTCCTGGTGACGCTAAATTTCTGGCTGTGCGTGATTTTTCTGAGTTTCGGCTTGATCGCCCCTCGAAACGCACTGGCGCTGGTCACCATCATGCTTGGGGCTGTTTCCATTGCGTCGGCGATCTACGTCATTGTCGATCTCGATACGCCGTTTACCGGGCCTATCGTGATTTCCAGCGTCCCTATGAGAGACGCGTTGGCGCACTTGAGCCGCTAACAGCGGTTGTGCCTCGCGAAACGATCCGCACAATAAAAAACCCCGCAGCGTAACGGCTGCGGGCTTCTTAGTTACACTTATTTAAAAGTGCCTCAGAACGGAATATCGTCGTCCATCTCGTCAAACCCACCGCCCGCCGGCGCGCTCGGGCGGCTCGAACCACCGCCACCGCCACCACTACTGCCGCCACGCGATGCGCCGCCGCCCGAAACCGCACGGCCACCACCGCCACCGCCGCCGCTACGCTCCGACGACTCGCCGCGGCTATAGCCGCCTTCGTCGCCACCGCCGCCCATCGCGCCGCTGCGGCCACCCAGCATCTGCATCTGCTCGGCGACGATTTCCGTCGAGTAGCGGTCGGTACCGTCCTGCGCCTGGTACTTACGGGTGCGGATGCGTCCTTCCAGGTACACCGACGAACCCTTTTTCAGGTATTCCGACACGATCTCAGCAAGGCGGCCGAAGAACGTCACACGATGCCATTCGGTCGCTTCCTTGAATTCGCCCGACGCCTTGTCCTTGTACCGGTCCGTCGTCGCAAGGCGGATGTTCGCCACTGCGTCGCCGCTCGGAAGATAGCGGACTTCCGGATCGGCTCCGAGGTTGCCGACGAGAATGACCTTGTTCACGGATGCCATGAGTTTCTCCTGTTGATTCCGTTGCGGGCGGCGCGGCAGTACACGGTTCGCGTCTCATGGCCGGCACGGGCCAGAGACCGGAACTGCGCCTCAGCCCGCCGCCGGGTGAGTTCTGTGATGATTTCAGTTACGCCTTGCGGGGCGGCTGTTTCATGTTTGCGGCGATTATAAGCCAGCAAAAGACAAGCCCGGAGCAAGTGAAAAATACCGCGCTCTGACCGTCCACTTTCAGCAGCCAGCCGCCGATCATGCCGCCCAGCGCAAGACCGATCGACTGTGTGGTGTTGTACACGCCGGCCGCCGCGCCCTTGCGGGTGCCAGGCGCCAGTTTCGACACCAGCGAAGGCTGCGACGCTTCCAGAATATTGAAGCCCAGAAAGTAAACAAACAGGATCGCCGCCACACTCAGAATCGTATGCGGTGCGACGCCCAACAACAACTGTCCGATCAGGATAAGACCGATCGCCGACAGCAGCACGATTTTCATTTTTCCGCGATTCTCGGCGGCGATGATCGCCGGCACCATCATCACGAACGAGAGGCCCATCACCGGCAAATACACTTTCCAGTGCGACGCCACCGGCAAGCCGCCGGCTTCGAGAATGCGCGGCACGACGAGGAACAGCGCGGTTTGTGTGGCATGCAGCACGAGCACGCCGAAATTCAGGCGCAGCAGCTCCACGTTATGCAGCACTTCGGCAAACGGCGCGCGCACATGCACGGGCCGCGGCGCATCCGGCACGACCCATAACACCAGGCCGATCGCCAGAATCGAGAAAACGCCCACCAGCGTGAACAGGCCGCTCATGCCGACCCACTGGAACACAATCGGCGCGCCGACGATCGCCACCGCGAAGGACACGCCAATACTCGCGCCCACCATCGCCATTGCCTTGGTGCGATGCTCTTCGGAGGTGAGGTCGGCGATAAACGCGATCACCGCGGAGGACACCGCGCCCATTCCCTGAATCACCCGGCCGATGATGATCCACGTCATATCGTGTGCGCCGGCTGCAACAAAGCTGCCGAGCGCGAAGATCAACAGGCCGGTCGCAATGACCGGCTTGCGGCCCACCTTGTCGGAAATCCAGCCGTAGAAGATATACAGCATCGACTGCGTGACGCCGTACGCACCCAGCGCAATGCCCACCAGCAGCACGTTGTCGCCGCCGGGGATGGTCTTCGCGTAGATCGAAAACACCGGCATGATCATGAAGAGGCCGAGCATGCGCAGCGCGAAGATGGCGGCAAGCGACACGGTCGCGCGCAGTTCAGGCGCAGTCATGCGTGAGGATGTAGCGGACGGATTGGACATCGGGAGCGTTCTTTGAATGAGCTGGGCGGCCACAACCGGGCGGCGTAACGCTGGACAGCGGCGAGCATGCGGCGCGGTACTCGGGCCGACGGCCTGTGCAGTCTTGCTGGTGCCCCGCGGCGCCTTGTACTCGCGGAAAATGGCCCCAGTTAAACCCTTCCCCGCGGCGCCAGACCGCTGCCTTACAGCTGGCCTTGGCGCCCGTTCAGGCTGTCAGGAACCCGTAACGGCGGTCTTGAAAAGTCGTTATAGTAGCAGGTTTAGCCTCCTCCTCTTTCCGCCAGTTCATGGAATAAATCCGTGGAACAAATCCGTATTCGTGGGGCTCGTACCCACAACCTGAAGAACGTCAATCTCGATCTCCCACGTCATAAGCTCGTCGTAATTACGGGCCTTTCCGGCTCGGGCAAATCGTCGCTCGCGTTCGACACGCTCTACGCGGAAGGCCAGCGGCGCTACGTCGAAAGCCTTTCCGCCTACGCGCGCCAGTTCCTGCAATTGATGGAGAAACCCGACGTCGATCTGATCGAAGGCCTGTCGCCGGCAATCTCGATCGAACAGAAAGCGACCTCGCATAATCCGCGCTCCACGGTCGGCACCGTCACCGAAATCCACGACTACCTGCGTCTGCTGTTCGCGCGAGTCGGCACGCCTTACTGTCCGGACCACGAAATTCCGCTGGAAGCGCAAAGCGTTTCGCAGATGGTCGACGCGGCGCTCGCGTTGCCGGAAGAGACCAAGCTGATGATCCTCGCGCCCGTGGTGGCGAACCGCAAAGGCGAGCACGTCGAACTGTTCGAGGAAATGCAGGCGCAAGGCTTCATCCGCTTCCGGGTGCGCTCGGGCGGCGGCACGGCCAATGAAGGCGTCGCGAAAATCTATGAAGTCGACTCGCTGCCAAAGCTGAAAAAGAACGACAAGCACACGATCGACGTGGTCGTCGATCGGCTGAAGGTCCGCGGCGATATGAAGCAGCGGCTCGCCGAATCGTTCGAAACGGCCCTGCGTCTTGCCGACGGCCGCGCGATCGCGCTCGAAATGGATACGGACAAGGAGCGTCTGTTCAGCTCGAAGTTCGCCTGTCCGATCTGCTCGTATTCGTTGCAGGAACTGGAGCCGCGCCTCTTCTCGTTCAACAACCCAATGGGCGCGTGCCCGGAATGCGACGGCCTCGGGCAAATCACCTTCTTCGATCCGAAGCGGGTGGTCGCGCATCCCTCACTGTCGCTCGCGGCAGGCGCGGTGAAGGGCTGGGACCGGCGCAACCAGTTTTACTTCCAGATGCTGCAAAGCCTTGCGGCCTTCTACGAGTTCGACATCGACACCGCCGTCGAAGACCTCCCGGAAAAGGTTCGCAAGACCCTGCTGTTCGGCTCGGGCAAGCAGGAGATTCCGTTCTCGTACATCAATGAACGCGGCCGCACTTCCGTGCGCGAGCATGTGTTCGAAGGGATCATCCCGAATCTGGAGCGGCGTTACCGCGAGACCGATTCAGTCGCGGTGCGCGAAGAACTCGCCAAGTATCAGAACAACCAGCCGTGTCCGCATTGCGCCGGCACACGCTTGCGCCGCGAAGCGCGCTTCGTGCGGATCGGCGCGGACGGCGACGCGCGCGGCATCTTTGAAATCAGCGGCTGGCCGTTGCGCGATGCGCTTGGCTACTTCCAGACGCTGCGGCTCGAAGGCTCCAAACGCGAAATCGCCGACAAGGTCGTGAAGGAAATCGTCGCGCGGCTCATGTTCCTGAATAACGTCGGGCTCGATTACCTGTCGCTCGAACGCAGCGCCGAAACGCTTTCGGGCGGCGAAGCGCAGCGCATTCGCCTCGCCTCGCAGATCGGCTCGGGCCTCACCGGCGTGATGTATGTGCTGGACGAGCCGTCCATCGGTCTGCATCAGCGCGACAACGACCGGCTGATCGCCACGCTCAAACATTTGCGCGATCTGGGCAACTCCGTGATTGTCGTCGAACACGATGAAGACATGATCCGCATGGCCGATTACGTGGTCGATATGGGTCCTGGCGCAGGCGAACACGGCGGCATGGTGATCGCCGAGGGCACGCCCAAGCAGGTGCAGGCAAACGCGGCCTCGATGACCGGGCAGTACATGTCCGGCGCCCGCAACATCGAATTCCCGGACGAACGCAAGGAGCCGGACGAGCGCCGTCTGCGTATCGTCGAGGCGTACGGCAACAATCTGAAGCACGTCTCACTGGATCTGCCGGTCGGCTTGCTGACCTGCGTGACCGGCGTCTCCGGCTCGGGCAAGTCGACGCTGATCAACGACACGCTCTATCACGCAGTCGCGCATCACCTGTATGGCTCGTCCACCGAGCCGGCACCGTATGAGTCGATCGAAGGCCTCGAGCATTTCGACAAGGTCATCAACGTCGACCAGTCGCCGATCGGCCGCACGCCGCGCTCGAACCCGGCCACCTACACGGGCCTGTTTACACCGATCCGCGAATTGTTCTCGGGCGTGCCGGCGGCGAAGGAGCGCGGCTACGAAGCGGGTCGCTTCTCGTTCAACGTGAAGGGCGGCCGCTGCGAATCCTGCCAGGGCGATGGCGTGCTGAAAGTGGAAATGCACTTTTTGCCGGATGTGTACGTGCCTTGCGACGTCTGCCACGGCAAGCGCTACAACCGCGAAACGCTCGACGTGCAATACAAAGGCAAGAACGTCAGCGAAGTACTCGACATGACGGTCGAGAAAGCCTATGAGTTCTTCAAGCCGGTACCGGTCGTCGCGCGCAAGCTGAAAACCTTGCTGGACGTTGGTCTGGGCTACATCCGGCTGGGCCAGTCGGCCACCACGCTGTCAGGCGGCGAAGCGCAGCGCGTCAAACTATCTTTGGAACTGAGCAAGCGCGATACCGGTCGCACGCTATATATTCTCGACGAGCCGACCACTGGCCTGCACTTTCACGACATCGCGCTGCTGCTGGAAGTCATCCATCGGTTGCGGGACCAGGGTAATACCGTCGTGATCATCGAGCATAATCTCGATGTAATAAAGACCGCCGACTGGGTCATCGATCTCGGCCCCGAAGGTGGCGCGGGCGGCGGTCAGATCATCGCTCAAGGCACGCCGGAGCAGGTCGCGAAGTCGAAGGCAAGTTTTACCGGTAAGTATCTGGCGCCTTTGCTCAAGCGCACCGCCAGCAGAACGTAACGCTGCACAACACGGGTTGGAGACAGAATAAGCCATGGCCAAGCGGAATCAGGCGCGCGACGACGGGCAAGTGCAGGACCTACGCCCACGCCCGGTCAGGCTGACTAGCGACATGAGCCTGCCGAAGCTGTCGGCGGTCGAAATCGGCAGTTACCTGCTGATGGTGTTCGGGATGTGGGCGGTCATCGAACTGAACCTGCTCGGCGCGTTGCTCGCCGGGCTGCTGGTGTTCCAGCTCGTGCATACGATGGCGCCGCGCATCGAACGGCATATGTCCAGCCAGCGGGCGCGCTGGCTCGCCGTGGTGATTCTCTCGGTGGTCATCGTGGGCGCGTTGACGGGCCTGACGCTCGGCATCATCGAGCATTTCGAGAACGACGTGCCGAGCGTGCAGAAGCTGCTCGATCAGGCCATGCAGCTGATCGACCAGGCGCGGGGCCGGATTCCGCAATTCGTCGCCAACTATCTGCCGGTCGATACCGAGCAGATGAAGACGAAGGCGGCCGAGCTGATGCAAACGCACGCCAACATGCTGCAGCAGAGCGGCAAGACCGCGGCGCGCGCTTTCACCCATATTCTGATCGGCATGATCATCGGCGCGATCATCGCGGTGGGCGCGCAGAAGCATATGCAGCGGCTGCCGTTGTCCACGGCCTTCGTCACGCGCGTGACACGTTTCGCCGACGCCTTCCGCCGCATCGTGTTCGCGCAGGTGAAGATCTCCGCGATCAATGCGGTCTTCACCGGCATCTTCCTGCTGGTGGTGCTGCCGATCTTTCACGACACGTTGCCGCTGTCCAAGACGCTGGTGCTGGTGACTTTCATCGTCGGCTTGCTGCCCGTGATCGGCAATCTGATCTCGAACACGATCATCGTCGCCGTGGCGCTCTCGGTGAGCTTTCCGGCCGCGATCATGTCGCTCGTCTTCCTGATCCTGATTCACAAGCTGGAATACTTCCTGAACGCGCGCATTGTCGGCGGCCAGATCGAGGCGCGCGCCTGGGAACTGCTGATTGCGATGCTCGTGATGGAAGCCGCGTTCGGCATCCCCGGCGTGGTCGCGGCGCCGATCTTCTACGCGTATATCAAGCGAGAACTGATTTATCTGCGGCTGGTGTAGGAGCGGGAACGCAAGCGCATCAGCGCAGAACCAAGGGGCGGCACTTCGGTGCCGCTTTTTTTTGGGCAGTTCCATTCCAGAAACCGGTGGAGCGTGGCGCGACTTTGACCTCGGTCGCCACACCGAGGCGGCACTTGCGTTAGACTGCGCCCTTCGCCTAAGATGCGAACAATTCCCATTTACACCGCTCCGCCGTGAATCGCCGCTACCCTTCCACTCTTGTCCCGCTGGCTCGCGCATGAGGCAACAGTTTGTCCGCCTGCACCGCTGGTTCGGCGTCGCCACCGCGCTATTTCTGTTTATTGCCGGCCTGACCGGCGCGATCATCGCGTGGGATCACGAACTCGATGCGGCCCTGAACCCGGCTTTCTTCAAGGCGCGTACCGATGGTCCCGCGCTCTCCGGGCTGGAGTTGGCACGCCGCGTCGAAGCCGCCGATCCGCGGCTCGACGTGACCTATCTGCCGCTTGCCGCCGAACCCGGCCACACCTTGCAGATGATGGTGCTGCCGCGCACCGACCCCGCCACACACCAGCCCTACCCGCTCGACTTCAACCAGGTCGCCGTGGATCCGGCCACCGGCGATATCCAGGGCCGCCGCGAATGGGGCGCCGTGTCGCTCGCGCGACTCAATCTGATTCCGTTCATCTACAAGCTCCACTACACGCTGCATTTGCCGTTTGCCGGCGGCGTCGATATCGGCACATGGCTGATGGGCATTGTCGGGATCGTGTGGCTGATCGATAGCGTGATCGCGCTCTGGTTGTCGTTTCCCAGTTTCAAGGCATGGCGCAAGTCGTTCGCGTTTCGCGTGCGGCGCGGCGGCTATGCGCTCACGTTCGATCTGCACCGCTCGGGCGGCGTATGGATCTGGGGTCTGCTGGGAATCGTCGCCTTGACCTCGGTGTCGATGAATCTGTCGGCGCCGGTCGTACGGCCGATCGTGTCGCTGTTTTCGTCGCTTACACCTGATCCGATCAACAATCCGGAGATCCTGCGCGCGCCACAGCCAGGCGATCAGGTGCTGAGCCGTGAGCGCATCGTGCAACTGGCCGAGGAAGCCGGCAAGGCGCAAAACCTGAAAGTGCCGCCAGGTGGCATCTACTATGCGAGCTTTATGCACGCGTACGGCGTCGGTTTCTACGCGACCGGCAACGATCACGGCGACATCGGCCTGGGCAATCCATGGATGTATTGGGACGCGGCCACGGGCAAGCAACTCGGCGCGCAGATTCCCGGCAAGGGCACGGCAGGCGACGTCTTCGTGCAGATTCAATTCCCGCTGCACTCGGGACGCATCCTCGGTCTGGGCGGACGGATTCTGATTAGCGCCGTGGGTATCGCGGTCGCCGTGCTGAGCGCGACGGGACTGCTGATCTGGCTGAAGAAGCTGAACGCGCGCCGCCGTTCGGCACATAACGCGAATCTCGCGCGGGACACGGGCCGGTCAACGGCGCGGTCTTAAGAGAAGGTTTCGCCGGACGTATCCGGCGTACGCTTGCGTGCTTGCGGCTGCAGCGAATGCGGCGCCTCGCCGCAAGCCGCAAGCGCATCAACGGCTTTTAGCGGAACACCACCGTCTTGCTGCCGTTCAACACGACACGATGCTCGACGTGCCACTTCACCGCACGCGCGAGCGTCACGCATTCCACGTCACGGCCGATCGCCGTCAATTGCTCCGGCGTCATACTGTGGTCGACCCGCTCCACTTCCTGCTCGATGATCGGACCTTCATCGAGGTCCGTGGTCACGTAGTGGGCGGTCGCGCCGATCAGCTTCACGCCGCGATCGAACGCCTGGTAATAGGGCTTCGCGCCCTTGAAGCTCGGCAGGAACGAGTGGTGAATGTTGATCGCGCGGCCCGCCAGCGCTTCGCACAGCTTCGGCGACAGAATCTGCATATAGCGCGCGAGCACGACCAGATCGGCCTGGTGTTCGTCGATCACTTCGAGCACGCGTGCTTCCTGCGCGGCCTTCGCGTCAGGCGTCGCGCCCATCAGCGGGAAGTGATGGAAGGGAATGTCGTAGCTGGCGGCGAGCTGATAGAACTCCTTGTGGTTCGAGATGATTGCCGCAATCTCGATACCCAATTGGCCAGTGCGGTAGCGGAACAGCAAATCGTTCAGGCAATGGCCGATCTTCGAAACCATGATCACGACCCGCGGCTTCACTGACGCATCGTGCAGTTCCCAACGCATGCCGAACTGCTCGGCGAGCGTCGTAAACGCCGTGCGCAGCGCGTCCAGACCCGGATCGCCGCCCACCTGCTGAAAATGCACGCGCATGAAGAACTCGCCGGTGCGGCTGTCGCCGAACTGTGCGGAGTCGAGAATATTGCTGCCACGCTCGAACAGAAAGCCCGAAACCGCGTGGACAATGCCGGGCCGGTCGGCGCACGACAGTTTGAGGATAAAGCTGTGATCGGTCGACATGACCTGGGTGACTCCCTTCTTCATTGCGTGGTTTGTTCGTTTGTTCGCGTAGTGTGTTCAGCGTGATGCAGCGTTCAATTCATACCGGCGCGGGCGGCGCGAACAAGGCCTCGATGCCCGGGCACGCGTCTTCATCGATCCAGCGGCGGCGCAACAGGCAATCGAGCGTCGCGAGGCTCGCGTCCACCGTCATTGCGCCTTCTTCGATCCAGCGTGCCACTTCGTCGACGCGCGCGAGCCGGTGTTCGCCCACTTCGCCATCCTGATTGCGCGGCGCGAAATCAGCCGGCAGCGCCAGGTCATAGATAAAAATCTGTTCGGCCTGCGTGCCTTCCGGCAACGATTGCAGCACGTGTGCCGTACGGCCCGCCACAGCGCGTGCGGCAATCTCCTCGGGAATGCCGGCTTCCTCCCAGCATTCCTTGATGATCGTCGCCTCGATGCTGAAGCCCCAGCCGATCCCGCCCGCCACGACATTGTCGAGCATGCCGGGGTCGGTCGCCTTGGTATCGCTGCGGCGCGCGATCCACAGTTGCGGCGCACCGTCGACGTATTCTACGACGCCATTCAGATGCACCGCGTAGGTCATCGTGCCGAAGAAGCGCGACGCCGCGCGCTCGATATAGGCAAGCGGCGGTGCATCGAACGCATTGCGGATTGCGTACGTCTCGTTGCGCCAGCCTGGAATGCGGCCTTCGGCAGCGAGCGCGCCGATCACGGAACCGAGCGCCGCGCTACGCAGATCGACGGTATCGAACGCGGGCGCGAGCGTCACACGGGCGCTGTCGATTTCAAATACATCCGGCCAGCGCGCGAGCAAAGGCACATCGTTCGCGCGAATCCAGCCGACCTGCTGGCCGTCGATCCAGAACGGCCGATGCGCGTGAACCTCGAAGCGGCGCGCGGCAGGGATACAAGGCAAAGTCATTCAGAGCTCCCAACTGTTCTTCTGTTGCGGCTGTCAGCCATCAATCGCGCAAGGCCACGCGAATACCGATCGCGATGAACGTGGCGCCCGCGAGGCGATCGAGCCATACACCCACCCGCGGCCGGCGCTTGAGCCAGCCGCCGATCATTCCCGCGCACACACCGAACAGCGAAAACACCACCACCGTTTGCAGCATGAACAGCACGCCGAGTTCGAGCATCTGCACCGTTACGCTCTGCGCGCCGTGCGGCTGCACGAACTGCGGCAGGAACACGACGAAGAACAAAGTCACCTTCGGGTTCAGCAGATTGCCGAGCACGCTCTGCCGAAACACCGCTGTCAACGGTTGCGGCGCGCGCTCATGCGCGGTGGCCAAGCCCTGGCTGCGCAGCGCCTTGATGCCGATCCAGATCAGATAGGCGGCGCCGGCCAGCTTGATCGCTTCAAAGGCAAGCGGCGACGAACGCAGCAATGCAGCCACGCCGAGCGCGGCCAGCGTGGTGTGAAACGTGATGCCCGCGGCAAAACCGAGCGCGGCGACGAGACCGGCCGCCCGGCCCTGCGAGATGCCACGCGCAAGCACTTGCAGATTGTCGGGACCGGGCGCGATCGTGATCGCGATCGAGGTGGCGAGAAACAACAGGAAGTTGGGCATCGTTCTTACCTTGTTGGTGTGCAGGAAGAAGTTCGCACGACGATCAATGGCCTTCGAATTGCGTCACGGTGTACAGCTGCAAGCCCGCTTCGCGCAGCAACGCCGAGCCGCCCAGTTCCGGCAGATCGACGATGGCAGCGCCCTCCACGACCACTGCGCCGAGCCGCTCGAGCAGTATCTTGCCGGCCATCATCGTGCCGCCGGTCGCGATCAGGTCGTCGACCAGCACGATGCGGTCGCCGGGCTGGCAGGCGTCTTCATGAATCTCGACGGTCGCCGTGCCGTATTCGAGTTTGTACGATTCGGACACGCGTCTGTACGGCAGCTTGCCCTGTTTGCGGATCGGAATGAAACCCAGGTTCAGTTCGTACGCGAGGATCGGCCCGATGATGAATCCGCGCGCATCGAGACCGGCGATGTAATCGAGCTTCGCGTCGATATAGCGCTGCACGAACAGGTCGATCAACGTGCGCAGCGATTTCGGACATTGCAGCAGCGGCGTGATGTCGCGAAACTGCACGCCCGGCTGCGGCCAGTCGGGCACCGTGCGAATTTTGCTTTTGACGAAGTCGGCCGCATTGAGCGGCGCGCCCGCAAGCGCGTTGGACATGATGTCTCCGGATGGACCTCGGCGGGTCCGATGAAAGGCTAAACGAGGTCGGCCAGACGCCGCACGCTCCGCCGTCCGCCGCCCTTCGCCGCGCGTCAGGCCGCGGCGGCGCCCGCGCGGCGATGCTTCGAGAGGCGCTCTTCGGCTTCGGCCAGTTGTTCGGGCAGACCGCGCAGCACCACGATATCGCTCGCGCGCAGCTTGGTGGACGGGTCCGGCTCGACGCCGCGAATGCCATGCCGGCGAATCGCCGTCACTTCCACGCCCACGTCGAACAATCCCAGCTCCGCCAGCGTGCGGCCCACCGCGTCCGCGTTTTCGTCGACCGGCACCGATTGTAGCCGCACCTGTTCGTGACCGTCGTCGTCTTCGACGTCGTCCGCGCCGTGGAAATAGCCGCGCAACAGCGCATAACGCTCGTCGCGCATTTCCTCGACCCGCCGCACCACGCGCCGCATCGGCACGCCCATCACCACCAGCGTGTGCGAGGCCAGCATCAGGCTGCCTTCGACGATTTCCGGAATCACCTCGGTGGCGCCCGCGGCGAGCAGCTTTTCCAGATCGGCGTCGTCGACGGTACGCACGATCACCGGCAGCGTCGGTTCAAGTTCATGAATGTTGTGCAGCACGCGTAACGCCGAGGGCGTATTCGCATAGGTAATCGCAATCGCCGCGGCGCGATGGATACCGGCCGCGAGCAGCGATTCGCGCCGCCCCGCGTCGCCAAATACGACCGATTCGCCGGCGGCCGCGGCCGCGGCGACACGGTCGGGGTCCAGATCGAGCGCCACGTACGACAGACCTTCGTGCTCCAGCATGCGCGCCAGATTCTGTCCGGCCCGGCCGTAACCGCAAATGATCACGTGACCGCTTTGCTTCAGGCTCTGCGTGGCAATGCGCGTCATCTGCAACGACTGCATCATCCATTCAGTCGACGACAGGCGCAGCACGATACGATCCGCGTTCTGGATCATGAACGGCGCGGCCAGCATCGACAGCAGCATGGCCGCGAGAATCGCCTGCAACAGCGTGGCGTCGACGAGATGCTTGTCGAGAATCAGATTCAGCAGCACGAAACCGAACTCGCCGGCCTGCGCAAGACCGATACCGGTGCGCATCGCGACTCCCGGCGAGGCGCCGAACAGGCGCGAGAGCCCCGTCACCATCACGGCTTTCAGCAGGATCGGGCCGACCAGGAAGCCCAGCACGATGAACGGATGCTCCCAGATCACGAGCGGGTTCAGCAGCATGCCGGTGGTCACGAAGAAGAGCCCGAGCAGCACGTCGCGAAACGGCTTGATGTCCTCTTCCACCTGATGCCGATACGGCGTTTCCGCGATCAACATGCCCGCGATGAACGCGCCGAGCGCGAGCGACAAACCGAATTTGTCCGTGATGAACGCCGCGCCGAGCGTCACCAGAAGCAGATTGAGGATGAACAGTTCCTGCGAGCGGCGCCGCGCCACCACATTGAACCAGCGCGTCATGAACCGCTGGCCGACGATCAGCAGCAGCGCCAACGCCACCACGATCTTGATCGCCGCCACCCCGAGCGCGCTGACGAGATCTTCCGAATTGCCGCCCAGCGCCGAGATGATGATCAACAGCGGCACCACCGCCAGATCCTGGAACAGCAGCACGCCGAAGATATTGCGGCCGTGCTCGGTTTCGATCTCGAGGCGCTCGGCCAGCATCTTGCTGACGATCGCCGTCGACGACATGGCCAGCGCGCCGCCCAAGGCAACGCTGGCCTGCCAGGTGATATGCACCCAGCGCTCCAGCACGAAGCCGAGCGACACCGCCACGGCAATCGTGCCGATCACCTGCAAAAGGCCCAGGCCGAACACGAGGCGGCGCATCGAGCGCAGTTTGGCGAGCGAAAACTCCAGCCCGATCGAAAACATCAGGAACACCACGCCGAATTCGGCGAGATTCTGCGCCCCCACGGAATCAGGAATCAGACCGAACGCATGCGGACCGACGACGATGCCCACCGTCAGATAGCCGAGCATCGGCGGAAGATTCAGAAAGCGAAAAATCACCACCCCTGCGACTGACGCCAGCAGCAGGAAAAGTGTCATTTCGAGTGGGGAAATCATCGGCGAAAGCGCATCTGAAGCGTCCTCGTTCGTCAGCGGAACCGCGCACGCAAAGCGCCGTGCGACAAGGTTGAGGGGCCGGTGAAGGCAGCGGCTTGGCACAGCAGGCCCGGCGCGGCGAACAAGCGCCTTTGCTATACTCCGCGAATGATAGCGAAAATCAATGGCGATCGGGCACTCGCGCTCGCTCGTGACGTGCTCGACATCGAAGCGGACGCCGTGCGCGCGCTTCGCGATCAACTCGACAACGGCTTTGTCGGGGCGGTCGATTTCATCCTGGGTTGCCGTGGACGCGTGGTCGTTTCCGGCATCGGCAAATCGGGCCACGTGGCCCGCAAACTGGCGGCCACGCTCGCCAGCACCGGCACACCGGCGTTCTTCGTCCACCCCGCGGAAGCCAGCCACGGCGACCTTGGCATGGTCACGGCCGACGACGTCTTTGTCGCGCTGTCGAATTCCGGCGAAACCGAAGAGCTGGTGTCCATTTTGCCGCTGATCAAGCGCATGGGCGCGAAATTGATTGCGATGACCGGCCGGCCTTCGTCGAGCCTCGCGCAATTGGCCGACGTGCATCTGAATGCCGGCGTGTCGAAAGAAGCCTGTCCGATGAATCTTGCGCCAACCGCCAGCACCACCGCCGCGCTCGCGCTCGGCGATGCGCTCGCGGTGGCCGTGCTGGACGCCCGCGGCTTTGGTCCGGATGACTTCGCCCGCTCGCACCCGGGCGGCGCGCTCGGCCGCCGGCTGCTCACCTACGTGCGCGACGTGATGCGCACCGGCGACCAGGTGCCGAAGGTCACGCCCGAGGCCACCGTGCGCGACGCGCTGTTCCAGTTGACCGCCAAGCGCATGGGCATGACGGCGATCGTCGACCGCGAAGATCGCGTCGCCGGCATTTTCACCGACGGCGATTTGCGCCGCGTGTTAGAGCGCGACGGCGATTTCCGCAGCCTGTCGATCGCTTCGGTCATGACGGCCGGCCCGCGCACCATCGGTCCGGACCACCTCGCCGTGGAAGCCGTGGAACTGATGGAGCGCCACCGCATCAATCAGATGCTGGTCGTCGACGAAGCAGGCAAGCTGATCGGCGCACTCAACATGCACGACCTGTTTTCGAAGAAGGTGATCTGATGGCTCCCGTGTCCCTCACCGCAACCGAACGCGCAAGCCGCGTCAAGCTGATGATTTTCGACGTCGACGGCGTGCTGACCGACGGCGGACTGCTGTTCACGGCGGAAGGCGACACCATGAAAGCGTTCAATTCGATGGACGGCCACGGCATGAAACTGCTGCGCCAGGCCGGCATCGAAACCGCGATCATCACGGGGCGCAAGTCGGGCATCGTCGCGGCACGCGCTAAAGAAATGCATATCACGCATGTCTATCAGGGCGTGCAGGACAAACCCCAGGCGTTTGCGGACCTGCTGAAGCAAACCGGCATGAGCGCCGACGAATGCGGCTACATGGGCGACGACTGGGTCGATCTCGGCGTGATGCTGAAGGTCGGCTTCGCGGCGGCGCCGGCGAATTCGCATCCTGAAGTGATCGCGCGCGCCCACTGGGTGAGTGAGGCGCGCGGCGGCCATGGCGCGGCGCGCGAAGTCTGCGACACGCTACTGCGCGCGCAGCACAAATACGATGAACTCCTCGCGGCAGCCTGCAGTGGCGAACAGCGGGGCCTCGTCGGATGAATCAGTTCCGCCTGACCTCGCTGATTCCGCTCGTCGCGATGGCGGCGCTCGCCGGCATCACCTGGTGGCTGCTGCAGGCCACCTTGCCGCGCCAGAACGAAGGCGTGGTGCGCCCCAAAGAGCATACGCCAGACTACTTCGCGGACAACTTCTCGGTTTCCGAGCTCGATCAGTCGGGCTCCACGCAGTACCGCCTGACCGCCGCCAGCCTGATCCACTACGAAGACGATGAGCTGAGCGACCTGGTCAAGCCGGCCATGCGCGCGTTCCAGCCCGGCAAGCCGATCGTCACCGCGACCGGCGACACCGGCAAGGTGAACGGCGACGCGTCGATCGTCGACCTCTACGGCAACGCGCGCATCGTGCGGGTCGCCGGCAGCGGCGATCCGCAGATGCAAGCGGATTCGCAGCATTTTAGGGTGCTGGTCAACGACGATGTGATCCAGACTGAAAAGCCGGTTAAACTTCAGCGCGGCATGTCCGTGATGACTGCCAGCGGCATGAACTACAACAACGTCACCCGGGTTATGCAGCTGTTCGGCAATGTGAAAGGCGCGATCGCCGCGTCCGAAGGCTCCGCCAGCTCGCCCAAGCAACCCGGGTAATCCATTCCAGGCGTGACTGCATGAACGAATCGTTCCCCCGTTTTGATACCGGCCGCTCGCGCACCCTGTCCGCGTGCCGCGCCGGACTCGCTGCGCTGATGGTCGCGTTGCCGCTCGCCGGCTTTGCGCCGCTTGCGCACGCGGACCGCGCCGACAAGGACAAGCCGCTCAATATCGAAGCGGACAACATGACTTACGACGACCTCAAGCAGGTCAATATCTTCACCGGCCACGTGGTCGCCACTAAAGGCACGATCGTGATCAAGGCCGATCGTGTTGAAGTGACGCAGGACCCGCAGGGCTATCAGTACGCCACCGGCACCTCCACCGGCGGCAATCTGTCGTATTTCCGCCAGAAGCGCGAAGGTCTCGACGAGTACATCGAAGGCACGGCGGTTCGCATCGATTACGACGGCAAGCAGGATCTGACCACCCTGACCACCAACGCCACCGTGAAGCGCCTGCAAGGCCTTTCAACCGTGGTGGACCAGGTGCACGGCAGCGTCGTCACGTACGACGGCCAGAACGACTTCTATACGGCCAAGGCCGGCAAGGACGTCGCAGGCCCTGGCAACCCGAATGGCCGTGTCCGCGCGATGCTGTCGCCGCGTAACGGCGGTGCGGCGCCGCTGAACGGCGCGTCGGCCACGCTCACGCCGTCCAATTCGATCCAGGGAGCACCGAACCAGTGAGCACCTCCGCGTCCCTCCCCAATCGCAAACCGGCCGGCACCAGCAGTTCGCTGGTGGTGCGCAACCTGAAAAAGCGTTACGGCTCGCGCACGGTCGTCAAAGACGTGTCGCTCGACGTCAAAAGCGGTGAAGTGGTCGGTCTGCTGGGGCCCAATGGCGCCGGCAAGACCACGTCGTTTTATATGATCGTTGGCCTCGTGCCGCTCGACGCGGGTGAAATCGATCTGGACGGCAAGTCGATCAGCTTGCTGCCGATCCACAAGCGGGCCTCGCTGGGGCTGTCGTATCTACCGCAGGAAGCTTCCGTGTTCCGCAAGCTCTCGGTCGAAGAAAACATTCGTGCGGTGCTGGAGTTGCAGCACGAAGACAACGGCAAGCGGCTCAGCAAAGACACCATCACCAGCCGTACCGAGGCCCTGCTCGACGAACTGCAGATCGCTCACCTGCGTGAGAATCCGGCGCTGTCGCTGTCGGGCGGCGAGCGCCGTCGGGTCGAAATCGCACGCGCGCTGGCCACCAATCCGAGCTTCATTTTGCTCGACGAACCGTTCGCGGGCGTCGATCCGATCGCCGTGCTGGAAATCCAGAAGATCGTCAAGTTTCTGAAGCAGCGCAATATCGGCGTGCTGATCACCGACCACAACGTGCGCGAGACGCTCGGCATCTGCGATCACGCCTACATCATCAGCGACGGCAGCGTGCTGGCCGCCGGTGCGCCGAGCGAAATCATCGAAAACGAAAGCGTGCGGCGCGTCTATCTGGGCGAGCATTTCCGCATGTAAGCACTCAAGGGATTACCGGCGGTGCGCGCGCGCATCCGCCGGGCCCTTTTGCGGCAACCGCACATCAGCATTTCCAGCTTGGGCCCGTGCGCGCCCAGCGGCGTCGAAATCGGGCGCACGCGTTATTGCGAGTGTCGCAATGTATCGCGGTCGTGGCAAACTCTCTACAATGAATCTCAACTTGCCATGAAAGCCAGCCTCCAACTCCGCCTATCGCAGCATCTTGCGCTGACCCCGCAACTGCAGCAGTCCATCCGGCTGCTTCAGCTGTCCACGCTCGAACTGCAGCAGGAAGTCGCAATGGCGATCTCGCAGAATCCGCTCCTCGAAAACGAGGACGACTGGATTGCGAGCCCGCTTCGCGTGGCGGCCGACGGCTCGCTGATCGCGCAGGCGCCGAACTCTTCCCCGCCACCCGACCAGATGGGCGGCAATACGTCCTCCTCCAGCAGTAGCAACGAGCGCGCCGAGAACGGCGAGCCGCAGGGCGTGGACGAGTACAACGGCCTGTCGGGCGACGGCAATGGCGACGCGTCGCAATGGGATCTCGGCGACTACGGCCGCTCCGGCAACGCGTCGGACGACGACGATCTGCCGCCGCTGCAAATCCACGAATCGAGCACCTCGCTGCGCGACCACCTGATGGCGCAATTGCGCGTCACCCAGGCGGGTCAGCGCGACCGTGCGCTGATCACGTTCCTGATCGAGTCGCTCGACGACGACGGCTACCTCGCCGCCACGCTCGACGAGGTGCTGGCCGATCTGCCCGACGAGCTCGAAGTCGACGTCGACGAACTGAACGCCGCGCTAGCGCTATTGCATAGTTTCGACCCGGCGGGCGTGGGCGCGCGGTCTGCCTCCGAATGTCTGAAGCTGCAATTGCTGCGGCTCGACACATCGTCCACCCGCACGCTCGCGCTCGACATCGTCGCTCACCACCTGGAACTGCTCGCGGCACGCGATTTCACCCGCTTGCGCAAGCATCTGAAGGCCAGCGACGACGATCTGCGCGATGCGCATATGCTGATCCGCTCACTCGAGCCATTTCCCGGCGCCGCCTACGGCAAGGCCGAAGCGGACTACGTGGTGCCCGACATCATGGTGCGCAAAACGGCCCAGGGTTGGCAGGCCGAACTGAATCCTGAGGTGGTGCCGAAGCTGCGCATCAACCATCTGTACGCGAATATTCTGCGCAATAACCGAGGCGATCCGGGCAGCGGATCGTTGCGCCAGCAACTGCAGGAAGCACGCTGGCTGATCAAGAATATCCAGCAGCGTTTCGAAACGATCCTGCGGGTTGCGCAAGCTATTGTCGAGCGTCAAAAGAGCTATTTTGTGCACGGCGAAATTGCAATGCGCCCCTTGGTTTTGCGGGAAATTGCTGATACGCTGGGCCTACACGAGTCAACTGTCTCGCGTGTGACAACCGGTAAATACATGCTGACCCCATTCGGGACGCTTGAATTTAAGTACTTCTTCGGATCACACGTTTCGACCGACACGGGCGGTGCGGCGTCTTCAACGGCGATCCGCGCGCTCATCAAGCAACTGATAGGAGCGGAAAACCCCAAATCTCCTCTTTCAGACAGCCGCATAGCCGAACTGCTGGCGGAACAGGGCTTCGTGGTCGCACGGCGTACCGTTGCGAAGTATCGCGAAGCGCTCAAGATTCCGGCAGTCAACCTGCGCAAGTCTCTGTAGCCCGTCGCCTTCCGTGACGGGCATTTACCGGCCGCTCCGCAGTTGGCGGACAGGCCGGCCGATGCGACCTGCCAGAAGTCAGTCACCGGGGGGCGACTCAGGCAGGCCGACAGATCGACCGGACCTTCGTCATCGTGCGGAACAAGCGGCCTCTAGCTTGGAGAAGCACTATGAATCTGCAGATCAGTGGACACCACCTCGAAGTAACGCCTGCGTTGCGCGAATACGTGATCACCAAACTGGATAGGGTGCTAAGACATTTTGATCAGGTAATCGACGGCAGTGTGGTCCTCTCGGTCGACAACCACAAGGAAAAGGAAAAGCGTCAAAAGGTTGAAATCAACCTGCATCTAAAGGGCAAAGATCTCTTTGTCGAAAGCTGTGACAGCGACCTGTACGCTGCGATCGATCTGATGATCGACAAGCTTGACCGGCAAGTGATACGCCACAAGGATCGTCTGCAAGGCCATGCGCATGATGCGATCAAGTACCAGCAGCTGGCGCCGCAAGTTGACGTGCCGCCGCAATAAGGAAAACTGGAAGATTTTTCTTCATTTTCCTTGCCCTAGCTAAACCGCCCGGAACCGGGCGGTTTTTTGTTTCAGGCCCCCCTGGTCACGCTGCGATGCGGCACGGCACGCGTCGTTCGAACAAACGCGCTCCCCGTTGATGGCGCGCCGCACCATCCGTGACTACCCTGTTCTATAATGTTCCGGTTACCATCGGGGTCAAGCGAGCTCAAACGGAAGTTGGTCTGCCGGAGTCCTGCGCTTTCGGACTCCAACGCACGTCGCCGTGAGCATCAAACGAATGGAACGCCACTCAAACGCCCCTGCGAGGAGAAACCAGGCCACGTTTTCGCCTGTCAACATGAATCGTTTAGCCAAATTTCTTCCCCTCGAGAACGTCGTCGTCGGACTATCGGTCACCAGCAAGAAACGCGTGTTCGAGCAAGCGGGCCTGATCTTCGAGAACCAGAACGGCATCGCCCGTAGCACGGTCACTGACAATCTGTTCGCGCGCGAGCGCCTCGGATCGACTGGCCTTGGTGAAGGCGTCGCGATTCCGCATGGTCGGATCAAAGGCCTGAAGCAGCCGCTCGCCGCATTCGTCCGGCTCGCCGACCCTATCCCCTTTGAATCGCCTGACGGTCAACCGGTTTCGCTGCTGATCTTCCTGCTCGTGCCCGAACAGGCCACTCAGCAGCACCTCGAGATTCTTTCGGAAATCGCCCAGTTGCTATCCGATCGTGAGGCGCGCGAGCGCCTGCACACGGAAGAAGACCGCGAATCATTGCATCGCCTGCTCACTCAGTGGCAACCTTGATGTATCGGCGGTTATCCGCACGCCGGTTACCCGCCTCTGTGCGGGTACGGCCTGGCAAGGTGTGCGTCCCGCGTTAGTGCGGCCGTACCTTGACGTGGCAAAGCGGCCCACACTGGAGTCACTGACTCATGGATACGTCCAGCATCAACGCCCAGAGTATTTTCGACGACAACGCCGCCATGCTGAAACTGAGCTGGCTGACGGGGCATGAAGGCTGGGAACGCGGCTTTTCTTCGGAATCGGTCGCCAATGCCACGTCGAGCGCCGACCTTGTCGGCCACCTGAACCTGATCCACCCAAACCGGATTCAGGTGCTCGGCGACGCCGAAATCGACTACTACACCCGTCAAACCGACGAAGACCGCTCGCGCCACATGGCCGAGCTGATCGCATTGGAGCCGCCGTTTCTGGTGGTAGCGGGCGGCGTAGCCGCGCCGCCGGAACTGGTATTGCGCTGCACGCGCTCGTCGACCCCGTTGTTCACCACGCCGATGTCGGCCGCCGCGGTGATTGACAGCCTGCGCCTCTACATGTCGCGCATACTCGCGCCGCGCGCCACGCTGCACGGCGTTTTTCTCGACATCCTCGGCATGGGCGTGCTGCTTACCGGCGATTCGGGCCTCGGCAAGAGCGAACTCGGGCTGGAGCTGATCAGCCGCGGCCATGGCCTCGTGGCGGACGACGCGGTGGATTTCGTGCGCCTCGGCCCGGACTTCGTCGAAGGACGCTGTCCGCCACTGCTGCAAAACCTGCTCGAAGTGCGCGGCCTCGGCTTGCTCGACATCAAGACGATCTTCGGTGAAACCGCGGTACGCCGCAAAATGAAGCTCAAGCTGATCGTGCAACTGGTGCGCCGTCCTGACGGTGAATTCCAGCGCCTGCCGTTGGAGAGCCAAACCGTCGACGTGCTCGGCCTGCCGATCAGCAAGGTGACGATTCAGGTGGCGGCCGGCCGCAACCTGGCGGTGCTGGTCGAAGCGGCGGTACGAAACACGATCCTGCAACTGCGCGGCATCGACACGCTGCGCGACTTCATGGATCGCCAGCGTCTGGCGATGCAGGATCCCGACAGCCAGTTTCCCGGCAAACTGATCTGAGTTCGCGGCATCGTGCCGCACCTACGGCCAACGGCAGGCCGTGGGCGCGCGCACGCGGACCAGATGCTATGATGAAATGTACGGATCTCTCGACTCCATGCGCATAATTCTGATCACCGGTATTTCCGGCTCCGGCAAATCAGTTGCCCTGAACGCGCTTGAAGACGCAGGCTATTACTGCGTCGACAATTTGCCGCCGCGTTTTTTGCCGCAACTGGCCAACTACCTCGCCGATGACGGGCAAGAGCGCCTTGCGGTCGCGATCGACGCACGTTCGAGCGCTTCGCTCGACGAAATGCCCGCCATGATTCGAGACCTGTCGCGCGCCCACGATGTGCGCGTGCTGTTCCTCAACGCCAGCACGCAGTCGTTGATTCAACGCTTCTCTGAAACGCGCCGCCGTCACCCGCTGTCCGGCTCAACCGCGCGCGACGCTGACGTTGGCCTGCTGACATCGCTGGCCGAAGCAATCGAGCGCGAACGCGGACTGGTGGCAAGCCTGGCGGAATTCGGCCATCAGATCGACACCAGCAATCTGCGCGCGAATGTCCTGCGCGCGTGGGTCAAACGCTTCATCGAGCAGGAGCACACGGGCCTCGTGCTGATGTTCGAGTCGTTCGGCTTCAAACGCGGCGTGCCGCTCGACGCCGATTTCGTTTTCGACGTACGCACGCTGCCAAACCCGTACTACGATCATGAATTGCGGCCGCTCACAGGCCTCGATAAACCGGTGATGGATTTTCTCGATGCGCTGCCCGTCGTGCATGAAATGATCGACGATATCGAAAAGTTTCTCGCCAAATGGCTGCCGCATTTCCGCGACGACAACCGTAGTTATCTGACCGTCGCGATCGGTTGCACGGGCGGCCAGCACCGCTCGGTGTTCATTGCGGAGACGCTCGCCGCGCGTCTCGCAAGTCAGGCGAATGTGATTGTGCGGCACCGCGATGCGCCGGTAGACGTCGGCGAATCATCGAAGTTAGTGGCTTAACCGGCCGCATCGCGCGGCCTCAACTCGAAGCGTTGCGCCATGCCTTCTACTTCTACTGTGCTTGCCGATGTACCGCTGTTTCCGCTGCATACGGTGCTGTTTCCAGACGGACTGCTGCCTCTGAAGATCTTCGAAGCACGCTACCTGGATATGGCGCGCGACTGTCTGCGTGAAAAGACGCCGTTCGGCGTATGTCTGCTGAAAAGCGGGGCCGAGGTTGCGCGCGCCGAAGAGCCTTCGGTGCCCGAAGCAATTGGGTGCCTCGCTGAAATCGACGAATGCGATGTCGAAGCCTTCGGCATGCTGCTGATTCGCGCACGCGGCACGCGACGTTTTCGCCTGCTGTCGCATCGTGTGGAAAGCAGCGGCTTGCTGGTCGGGATGGCGGAGCCGCTTGGCGAGGACATGCCGCTCGAAGGCAATCAGCATCTGGCCAAATTCGGCGCATGTGCCGAGGTGCTCGAACGGATCATCGCCACGATTCGCGAACGCGACGCGGACAGTTTGCCGTTCGCCGAACCGTTCAGACTCGAAGATCCGTCGTGGGTGTCCAACCGTCTCGCGGAAGTACTGCCGATCGCGCTGCGCGCCAGGCAAAAACTGATGGAACTGCAGGACGCCGGCGCGCGTATCGACGTGGTGCATCACTACATGCAGCAGCATCAGTTGCTTTAGATATCCACGCGCTTATAGCAGCGAACCTTGCAAGCCATCCAGCAGTTTGCGTACCGGCGCGGGCACGCCGAACGAATCGAGATCGCTCAGGGCGACCCACGCGGTATCCGCGTCGCCTAACGCAGCCAGGGCGCCCGCGCCGCGGTCGAGTTCCGCCAGACGCGGCTCGATATCCAGTCTGAAATGCGTGAAAACATGCGTGACCGGAGCGAGCGGCGAGAATCCGCCGTCGCCACCGAAGGCGCGCGAACGCGCGGCGAGCGCGGCTTCGTCGGCGGCTTCGGGCAAGCTCCACAAGCCACCCCAGATGCCCGACGGTGGACGCTTTTCCAGCATCACGGCGTTGCCGTCGCGCAGCACCAGCATCCATGTGCGGCGTGTCGGCACCGCTTTTTTGGGCCGAGCAGCGGGCAGTGCGCGCTGACGTCCCGTCACGTTCGCCACGCAGTCCGCGGCAAACGGGCAGCGCACGCAATCCGGCTTGCCGCGCATGCAGAGCGTCGCACCAAGATCCATCAGACCTTGCGTGTAGGCACTGACATCGTCGTCCGATGCATTGGACGGCAGCAGCGACTCCGCCAGCCCCCACATCGCGTTCTCCACTTTCTTTTCGCCGGGAAAACCTTCGACACCGAACACGCGCGCCAACACGCGCTTGACGTTACCGTCGAGTATCGTCGCGCGCGCGCCGAAGGCGAACGACGCAATCGCCGCCGCCGTCGAACGGCCGATGCCCGGCAATTCCGCAAGCGCATCGACCGAAGCTGGGAACGCGCCGCCATGCTGCTCCGCCACAGCCTGCGCGCAGCGATGCAGATTGCGCGCGCGGGAGTAGTAACCGAGACCCGCCCACAGCGCCATCACATCGTCGAGCGGTGCGGCCGCGAGCGCGGCGACACCCGGAAAACGCCCGAGAAACTTTGCGTAGTACGGAATCACCGTCGACACCTGGGTCTGCTGCAACATGATTTCGGACAGCCAGATGCGATACGGATCGCGCGTGTTCTGCCACGGCAAATCATGGCGACCGTGTTGACGCTGCCAGGCGATCAGTCGCGTGGAAAAATCAGACATGGTCGCGAAAGCGGGCGCGGCAGGTGCAATGGATGAGATTAAGCGAGAAGGCATTGAGAAATTAGCGCTGGCAAGTCGGACAGAAGTAGGTGGAACGCTGCCCCTGCACGATCTGCTTGATCGGCGTTGCGCACACGCGGCACGGCAGGCCCGCGCGATCATAGACGAAATAGTCGAGCTGGAAGTAACCGCTTTCACCGTTGCTGCCGACGAAATCTCGCAGCGTACTGCCGCCCTTCTCGATCGCGGCGGCGAGGGTCACGCGCACCGCGTCCGCCAGCAGATCGTAGCGCACGAGCGACACGCGGCCTGCCGCGGTGGTTGGCCGGATACCCGCGCGAAACAGGCTCTCCGATGCGTAGATATTGCCCACGCCGACCACGATCTCGCCCGCCAGCAACGCCTGTTTCACCGACACCTTGCGCCCGCGCGTCAGCCGGTGCATCAGCGCGCCGGAGAACGCCGGCGAAAACGGTTCGACACCAAGACCTGCCAGCAGCGCATGCTCTAGCACGTCGCCGGCTTCGCGCGGGTGCCACAGTACCGCGCCGAACCGCCGGGGATCGCGATAGCGCAAAATAAACTCGTCGAAGATCCAGTCGATATGATCGTGTTTCGCCGCCGCCGGCGGATGTGGCACGTGACGCAACACGCGCAGTGTCCCGGTCATGCCAAGATGCACAATGAACCAGCCGGCGTCGATTTCGAATAGCAGGTACTTGCCGCGCCGCTCGACCTTGCGCACCACGTGGCCGCGCAAGGTTTTCGCAAGGTCAGCCGGAATCGGCCAGCGCAGCGCGGGCGTGCGCACGTCGACGCGTTCAACCTTGCGCCCGGACACATACGGTTCGATTCCCCGTCGGGTAACCTCAACTTCTGGCAACTCTGGCATGTCTAACTGGTCTGCAACTTGCGTGAGTGGTTGTGCGCGTATTGTAGCGACCGCGTTACAATCGTCCGAAACATTGAACGGATTTCCATGAACTTGTCCTTCGTGAAGCTGTTTTCGAAGCGCCCGGCTAGCGCATTTCGCGTACCGCACGCCGTCTCCGCTCGCCGGATGCTCGGCGCGGCTGCGCTCGCCCTCTGGGCGCTGGCCGCCGCACCGGCGCACGCGCAGGACCCTTCGCCGGACTCGGATGACACGTCCGTCACCTTGCCTGACCCGCTCGGCCCGGCCTCGGCGGAAGACCAGAAGTCTTTGCCTAACGTCGCGCTGTCGAGCCAGATCGTCTTTCAGGTGCTCGCTGCAGAAGTCGCGCTCCAGCGCGATCAGCCGGCGCCAGCCTATCAGACCTACCTCGCGCTCGCGCGCGACACGCACGATCCGCGCATGGCGCAACGCGCCACCGAAATCGCGCTGGCCGCGCAAAGCCCGTCAGACGCACTCGCCGCCGCGCAACTGTGGCAGCAGTATGCGCCGAGTTCGGAACGCGCCGCGCAACTCGACGCGTCGCTGCTCGTGCTGTCGGGCAAACCGGACGACGCCGAACCGATCCTCGCGCGCGAACTGGCCAGGGTGCCGGCAGAAAATCGCGGCAGCGCGATTCTGGCGCTGCAACTGCTGCTTTCGCGCGGTCCGAACCGGATCGGCGGCCTGCACGTTCTGCAAGACCTGCTGAAAGACGACATGAACCGGCCCGAAGCTCAATTGGCCATTGCGCGCCAGCAGCTCGTGTCGGACGACGCACCGGGCGCGCGCAAGTCGCTCGAACAGGCGCTCGCGCTCAAGCCTGATTATCTGCCGGCCGCGCTGACGCTGTCGCAAATGGGTCCCGAGGAGCGCAAGGAAGGCATAGCGACACTCGAAAAGTACGTGCAGCAGAACCCGAAATCGCATGACGCGCGTCTTGCGCTGGCCCAGATGTACCTCGCGAGCGACCGTCTGGACGACGCGCAGAAGCAGTTCGAGATCATGCACAAGAACAATGCAAGCGACCTCACGCCGTTGATGGCGCTCGCGCTGATCAAGATCCAGCAGAAGAATTTCAACGACGCGCAGACTTACCTCACCCAGTATGCGCAGCAAGCCGAAAAAACGCCGGGCGCCGATCCGGGCCAGGCGTATATCTATCTCGCGCAACTGTCGCTCGAACAGAAGAACGAAGCGGCGGCGGCCGACTGGCTGAACAAGATATCGCCGTCGAGCCAGCAATACATGCCGGCGCAGATCACGCGTGCGCAACTGCTCGCCAAGCAAGGCAAGACTGACGACGCGCGCAAACTGCTGGCGGGCCTGCCGGCCCCCGATCCGCGCGACCAGGCATTGATCGCGCGCACCGACGCGGCGATCCTGTTCGACGCGAAGCGCTACCCGGAAGCGGAAACGCGCCTTCAGCAAGCCACCGCGCGGTTCCCCGACGACCCCGACCTGACCTACGACTACGCCATGGCCGCCGAAAAGACCGGCCATTACGACGTCATGGAAGCGCAGCTGCGCAAGCTGATCCAGACACAGCCCGATAATCCGCAAGCCTACAACGCGCTCGGCTATTCGCTGGCTGATCGCAATCAGCGCCTCGCCGAAGCGGACAAGCTGGTTGAGAAGGCATCCTCATTGGCGCCGAACGACGCGTTCATCATGGACAGCGCCGGCTGGGTCAAATACCGGTTGGGCGACACGTCGGACGCGATCAAGCTGCTGCGCAAAGCCTACGACATGCAGCCGAATGCGGAAATCGGCGCGCACCTCGGCGAGGTATTGTGGAAAACCGGCGCGCAGGATCAGGCGCGTGCCGCGTTCCGCGATGCACGCAAGCTCGAACCGGACAACGACACGCTTGTCAAAACGCTTCAACGTCTTCAGGTGAACGATCTTTGATGCGTCTTCCCCGTCTGATCTCTTATCTCCGGGCGCCGCGTGGCGCGGCGCTCGGACTCGCTGCAGCAGCCGTTGTCGCTCTGGCCGGTTGCGCATCGGTGAAGCCCCTGGGGCCGTCCACGTCGAACGCCGCGACCTCTGTCACAGCGCAGACCACCCGCTCGTACCAGGGCCGCTTCGCTGTCCAATACAACGATCAGAACGGCCAGCAGCGAAACGCCTACGGCAACTTTACCTGGCAGGAAATGGGTGACACCGTCACCTTGCAGTTGCGCAACCCGCTTGGCCAGACGCTTGCCATTGTCACTTCGTCACCGGCTTCGGCCACGCTTGAATTGCCGAACCGCCAGCCGCTCACCGCTGACAACGTCTCCACGCTGATGCAGAACGCGCTTGGTTTCGCGCTACCGGTCGAAGGTCTACGTTACTGGTTGCAACCTTCGCCCGCGCCTACGTCTCGCGCCAAAACGGAGAAAGATCCGGAGCAGCCTTCGCGCCTCAAGCAGATTACGCAGGACGGCTGGACGATCGACTACCTGGCGTATGCCGACGCGCCGGCCACTGGCGTGAAGCGGGTGAACCTGAGCCGCTCTGAACCGCCGCTCGACATCAAGCTGGTGCTGGATCAGTAACCAGCCTCTCGCCGCACAACCTTTGCCGCTTCTTTGGCGCATGTAGCCCAGACTCATGATTGAATCGACCGATTCGCTGCGCGATTGCCTCGCGCCAGCGAAACTGAACCTCTTCCTGCATATCACCGGCCGCCGGCCGGACGGCTATCACACGCTGCAGACCGTCTTCCAGTTGCTCGACTGGGGCGACACGCTCCACTTCACCCGGCGCGATGACGGCCTCATCACGCGCAGCACAGAGATTGCCGACGTTCCGCCCGAGCATGACCTTACGGTGCGTGCGGCGACGCTCCTGAAAGCGCACACGGGTTCGCCCGATGGCGTCAACATCGAAATCGACAAGCGCCTGCCGATGGGCGCGGGCCTCGGTGGTGGCAGCTCCGACGCGGCCACCACGCTGCTCGCATTGAACCGTTTGTGGAAGCTCGATTTGCCGCGCCTCGAATTGCAGGCGTTGGCACTCAAACTCGGTGCCGACGTGCCATTTTTTGTTTTTGGAAAAAATGCGTTCGCACAGGGTGTCGGAGAAGCATTAGACGTTGTACAATTGCCGCCGCGCCATTTCCTAGTAGTGACGCCGAGGGTTCATGTTCCGACTGCAGCGATTTTCTCTGAAAAAACGTTGACAAGAGATTCAAAACCCCTCACAATTACGGACTTTCCTGCAGAACTTAGCTGCAACACTGAATGGCCAGAGAGCTTTGGCCGGAATGACATGCAGCAGGTTGTCGTAGGGAAATACGCGGAAGTAGCGCAAGTGTTGCGGTGGTTTGAAAACATCGCGCCAGCGCGGATGTCTGGATCAGGTGCAAGTGTATTTGCAGCGTTTCGTAGCAAAGCTGAAGCAGAAGCGGCGCAAGCCAAACTGCCCGGCGAATGGAACAGCGCAGTGACTGCAAGTCTCGATCAGCATCCACTCTTTACTTTCGCGTCATAGGTTTTGCATCGTCGAACGACACTCCACGTTCGGCGGAGCTCAGAGTTAGTGTAGGGGAGTCGCCAAGCTGGTTAAGGCACCGGATTTTGATTCCGGCATGCAAAGGTTCGAATCCTTTCTCCCCTGCCAAAAAATTCTCGCAGTTCCCCTCGCCCCCCAGCCTGAAGTAGGTGCACGATGAGCAGCCATGACGGCCTGATGGTTTTTACTGGCAACGCAAATCCCGCGCTTGCACAGGAAGTCGTCAAAATCCTCGGTATTCCCCTCGGCAAAGCAATGGTCAGCCGTTTCTCGGACGGCGAAATCCAGGTCGAGATTCAGGAAAACGTGCGTGGCAAGGATGTGTTTGTCCTGCAATCCACGTGCGCGCCGGCGAATGACAATCTGATGGAACTGATGATCATGGTCGATGCGCTCAAGCGCGCATCTGCCGGCCGGATCACCGCAGCCATTCCCTACTTCGGCTATGCCCGTCAGGATCGACGCCCGCGTTCGGCGCGCGTCGCCATCTCGGCGAAGATCGTGGCGAACATGCTGGAAATCGCCGGCGTCGAGCGGATCATCACGATGGATCTGCACGCCGACCAGATTCAAGGCTTTTTCGACATCCCGGTCGACAACATCTACGCTACGCCCGTGCTGCTCGGCGATCTGCGCAAGCAGAACTACGAGAACCTGCTGGTCGTATCGCCGGACGTTGGCGGCGTGGTGCGCGCTCGTGCATTGGCCAAGCAACTGAACTGCGATCTCGCGATCATCGACAAACGCCGCCCGAAGGCGAACGTTGCCGAAGTGATGAACATCATCGGTGAAGTTGAAGGCCGTACCTGCGTGATCATGGACGACATGGTCGACACCGCCGGCACGCTCTGCAAGGCAGCTCAGGTATTGAAGGCACGCGGTGCGAAGCAGGTATTCGCCTACGCCACCCACCCGGTTCTGTCGGGCGGTGCAGGCGAGCGAATCGCAGCTTCGGCACTCGACGAACTGGTTGTCACTGACACGATCCCGCTGGGCGAAGAAGCCCGCTCGTGCGCCAAGATCCGTTCGTTGACCAGCGCAGGCCTGCTCGCCGAAACGTTCTCGCGGATTCGTCGCGGCGATTCGGTGATGTCGCTGTTCGCGGAAAGTTAAGTATTTGCGAAGGCGCGGCACGCGTTATTGCGTGCCGCACTTTTGCACAATCGGCATGAACGGACGAAGGTTCATGCCGCCGCTCTGGGGCCTCAGCCGTTATGGCTTGGAGGCCCCGTTTTTACTGCCTGGTCGCGGGCAGTGCATTGGAGATTCAACATGAAAGTAGTCGCTTTCGAGCGTTCCCTGCAAGGTACGGGTGCGAGCCGCCGCCTGCGTATCTCGGGCAAGACCCCGGGCATCGTATATGGCGCTGGTGCTGACACGCAATTGGTCGAACTGGACCACAACGCACTGTGGCACGCGCTGAAGAAAGAAGTTTTCCACTCGTCGATCCTCGATCTGGAAGTGGCCGGTAAGTCGCAACAGGTTCTGCTGCGCGACGTGCAATACCACCCGTTCCGTCAGCTCGTGCTGCACGTGGACTTCCAACGTGTCGACGCGAAGAAGAAGCTGCACACCAAGGTGCCGCTGCACTTCATGAACCAGGAATCGAACCCGGCAGTGAAGCTGTCGAGCGCGGTGATCTCGCACGTCGTCAACGAAATCGAAATCGAGTGCCTGCCGTCGGCACTGCCGGAATTCCTCGAAGTCGACCTGGCGAAGATCGAAGCTGGCCAATCGCTGCATGCCAAGGACATCGTCCTGCCGGCAGGCGTCGCACTGGTTGCTCACGTTGAAGCAGAAAACCCGGTCGTCGCAGCTGCAACGATTCCGGCTGGCGCAATCGCTGAAGGCGACGCCGCTGCTGCAAGCGAAGGCGAAACGCCGGCTGCTTAAGCTGCACTGAGCGAGCAATCCTCTCGATCCGTTTCCATGAAACGGTCGATGTGACCCGCCGAGGTTCGTCCCGGCGGGTTTTTTTTCGGTTTTTTTTCAGCTCGGCTGCGTTCGGCATTCGAGCCAGATGGACCATGCAATCATGATCAAGCTGATCGTCGGGCTCGGCAATCCGGGCGCCGAATATACCGCGACGCGCCACAACGCCGGCTTCTGGCTGGTCGATCAACTGGCGCGCGAAGCGGGTACCACGCTGCGCGACGAGCGCCGCTTCCACGGCTTTTATGCGAAGGCACGGCTTCATGGCGAAGAAGTGCATCTGCTCGAACCGCAGACGTATATGAACCGCTCGGGTCAGTCGGTCGTCGCCGTTGCGCAGTTCTTCAAGATTCTCCCTGACGAGATTCTGGTTGCGCACGACGAACTCGACATGCCGCCCGGCAGCGCCAAGCTGAAGCTCGGCGGCGGTAGCGGCGGCCATAATGGGTTGAAGGACATCACCGCGCATCTGTCGTCGCAACAGTATTGGCGGCTGCGGATAGGTATCGGCCATCCGCGAGACCTGATTCCCGAAAGCGCGCGGGCCGGCGCCAAGCCGGACGTCGCCAATTACGTCCTGAAGCCGCCGCGGCGGGAAGAACAGGACGTGATCGACGCGTCGATCGAGCGGGCGCTCGCCGTGATGCCCCAGATCATCAAGGGCGAACTCGAGCGGGCGACGATGCAACTGCATCGCAACAACGCATAAGCACCCGCCGCACGCCTCGCCGCAGTGCGCCACTGACAGGAGAATCGCTTGAGCCGTTACTGGAGTGACATCGTTCATCGTCTGACGCCGTATGTGCCTGGCGAGCAACCGGCACTCGCGCATCCGGTGAAGCTGAACACCAACGAGAATCCCTATCCGCCTTCGCCGCGAGTGCTCGAGGCAATCAGGCAGGAGCTAGGCGAGACGGGCGAGTCGTTGCGCCGCTATCCCGATCCGACGGCACGTAAGCTGCGCGAGACGGTCGCCGCTTACCACGGCATCCAGGCTGAGCAGGTATTTGCCGGCAATGGTTCGGACGAAGTGCTCGCACTCGCCTTTCAGGCATTGCTGAAGCACGACAAACCGTTGTTGTTTCCGGATATCACGTACAGCTTCTATCCGACCTATGCGAGGCTCTTCGAAGTCGACTATCGGACGGTCGCGCTCGACGATACCTTCGCGATCAACGTGGACGATTACGCATCGCCCAATGGCGGTGTGCTGTTCCCGAATCCGAATGCGCCAACGGGCCGCCCTCTGCCGCTGGCCGATATAGAGCGTCTGGTGGCAAAAAACACCGGTTCAGTCGTAGTGATAGACGAGGCGTACGTCGATTTCGGCGCGGAATCGGCCATCGCGCTGATCGACCGCTATCCGAATCTACTGGTGGTGCAAACCGTATCGAAATCGCGTTCGCTGGCGGGGATGCGCGTGGGGTTCGCGTTCGGCCATCCGGAACTGATCGATGCCCTGACCCGCGTCAAGGACAGCTTCAACTCGTATCCGCTCGACCGGCTTGCCCAAGCCGCAGCGATCGCGGCTTACGACGATGATGCGTGGTTCCGCGACAATTGCGCCAAGGTGATTGCCAGCCGCGAACGGCTAGCGGCAGGGCTGACGGCGCTAGGCTTCGAGGTACTGCCGTCAGCGGCCAACCTGCTGTTCGCACGGCATGAAGGCTACGACGCAGCAACGCTAGTGGGACGGCTGAGGGAAAAGGAGATTTTCGTGCGCCATTTCAACGCGCCCCGGATCGACCAGCACCTGCGAATCTCGGTCGGCACCGACCTCGAATGCGACATGCTGCTCGACACATTGCGCGACATTTTCAGCGCCTACGTCGGCTAGAACGGCGTCCAACTCAGCAGACCGCTGCACAAAAACGCGGCGAGGCCATGGCCTCGCCGTTCACCGGAAGTTGACTCTCACGCGCCCTTTGCAGCCTGCAGTGCGTGGTACTTCGCCATCAGCCCTTCCGCCGTCTCGAGATGCTCAGGATCGCGCGGAATGCACTCGACCGGACACACCTGGATACACTGCGGTTCGTCGAAATGGCCGACGCACTCGGTGCATTTCTTCGGGTCGATCACATAGATTTCTTGGCCCATCGAAATCGCGTCGTTCGGGCACTCGGGCTCGCACACGTCGCAATTGATGCACTCGTCGGTAATCATCAGGGCCATACTTCTCTCACTTCGCGCCGGCCGAAGCCGACTTTAGATCCGTCAATCCGACAGTTTACGCCGGTTACGGTTGCGCCGCCGAAGTGCCGTTCTCCGAATCCAGCAACGCGACTTTCTCCTTCAGCCAATTTTCGACCGAGGGGAAGACAAATTTGCTGACGTCGCCGCCCAATTGCGCGATTTCGCGCACGATGGTGCCGGAGATGAACTGGTACTGATCGGACGGCGTCATGAACATGGTTTCGACGTCAGGCAACAGATAGCGGTTCATCCCGGCCATCTGGAACTCATATTCGAAGTCCGACACGGCACGCAAGCCGCGCACGATCACCCGTGCGTTGTTGGTGCGCACGAAGTCTTTCAGCAGCCCCTTGAAGCTCATCACATGAACGTTCGGATAGTGGCCGAGCACTTCATGCGCGATGTCGAGGCGCTCTTCGAGCGTGAAAAACGGCTTTTTGTTGCGACTGTCGGCAACGCCCACGACCAGCGTGTCGAAAATGCTCGACGCGCGCCGAACGAGGTCTTCGTGACCGCGCGTCAGCGGATCGAACGTGCCCGGGTACACGGCGACTACCATGAGACTTCTCCTCTCTTCAGACAAATGGGCACGTCAAAGCGCCTACGCGACGCATTTGGCACCGATCGCGCGCGTGACGACAAAGCGTCCGCCGCTTGTTTTCGAACGCGCATTATTCCTTATTTTCGCGCTGCAGCAAATGAAAGTGGACAGCACCCGCTTTACCTTGCCGGACGATTTCCCACCCTGCAAGGATTTCATTCCCGTCCAGTTCGAGCGCATCACCGGCCTCGACGTACAGAAAACCCTGCCCGCTGACGAGCGGCACGGCCAGCGCGAGCGCCTTGCCGAGCAGATCGCCGTCGAATGGCGGATCGAGAAATACCACGTCGAACGATCCAGGCGCGAGGCTCGCGGCAAGGCGCAGACCGTCTGCCTCTGCGATTTCGATCATGCGCGCCGACAGACGCTCCTGATTCGCCCGCAGCTGGTTCGCCGCCCGTGCGTTGCGCTCGACCATCAATACCCGTGCAGCGCCCCGCGAAGCCGCCTCGAAGCCTAGCGCGCCACTGCCGGCGAACAGATCGAGGCAGCGCTGACCCTCCAGATCCTGACCGAGCCAGTTGAACAGCGTTTCGCGCACGCGATCTGGCGTGGGTCGCAGACCGTCGAGGTTGAGTACGGGCAAAGGCGTGCGCTTCCAGTCGCCGCCGATGATGCGGATGGCGTGCGGCTTGCCGCCTTTGGGCGAGGCGCCGTGGGCGCGAGAAGGTGCGGAACGGGGCATGCAGTTTCGATTGCGTAAGAAGGGCGCCCGCTCAGTCAAAGCCTGCGGGCCGGAGCGCCAACGTTACCACAGGGACGCACGGCGTCCAGCCTGGCCGTTCGGCCAATACGACGGTCGGCGGCGCGCCTGATAAAATGTGCGGCTTCCAGCGCCTTGCATCCCGCATCGCAACGCTGCCTGCCGCTCCCACCGGTCCTGTACCGGCTGCGCGCATCGGCGCGCGCTCTCACCACGCCAGATCATGTTCAGCTTTTTCAAACGATTCAAGGGTTCGAAAGAGTCCGATAACGCGCCAGAAGAATCGCAGACCGCGCCGGAGGCCCTGGCGCCCGAGCGCACTGTAGAAACACCGGCCGTCCCGCGTGTGGAACCGCCCGCCGAAGCTGCGCCGTCGGCAGACGAACCGCTGCCGGAAGACTCCGCGCTGGAAACTGTCGAGGTCGTCCCGCCGCCGTTGCAGGACGAAGGTGCGAGGCGCTCGTGGCTTACCCGCCTGAAAAGCGGGCTATCCAAAACGAGTTCAAGCCTGACAGGTATTTTCGTCGGCACGAAGATCGACGAGGATCTCTACGAAGAACTCGAAACCGCGTTGCTGATGTCGGACGCGGGTGTCGACGCAACCGAATTCCTGCTCGAATCGTTGCGTGAGAAAGTTCGTACCGAGCGCCTTGCCGATCCTCAACAGGTGAAAACGGCTCTGCGCACGCTGCTGATCGATCTGCTCAAGCCGCTGGAAAAATCGCTGATGCTCGGCCGTGCGCAGCCGCTCGTCATGATGATCGCGGGCGTCAACGGTGCGGGCAAAACCACCAGCATCGGCAAGCTGGCGAAGCACCTGCAAAGCTTCGACCAGTCGGTGCTGCTGGCCGCGGGCGATACCTTCCGCGCCGCCGCGCGTGAACAGCTTGCCATCTGGGGTCAACGCAACAACGTGACTGTGGTGCAGCAGGAAAGCGGTGATCCGGCGGCGGTGATTTTCGACGCGGTCGGCGCTGCGCTCGCACGCAAAATCGACGTGATGATGGCCGACACGGCCGGCCGCCTGCCGACCCAGTTGCATCTGATGGAAGAGCTGCGCAAAGTGAAGCGCGTGATCGGCAAGGCGCAGGACGGCGCGCCGCATGAGGTGCTGCTGGTGATCGATGCGAATACCGGCCAGAACGCACTCGCTCAGGTCAAAGCCTTTGACGACGCGCTCGGCCTCACCGGCCTGATCGTCACCAAGCTCGACGGCACGGCCAAGGGCGGCATTCTCGCGGCGATCGCCCGGCAACGCCCGATTCCGGTGTACTTCATCGGTGTCGGCGAGAAGGTCGAAGATTTGCAGCCGTTCAGCGCGGAAGAATTTTCGGACGCATTGCTGGGCGGTTGAGCAAGCGGGCCGGCACAGGCGTAGAAGAAAAAGGGCGCTCTTTCGAGTGCCCTTTTTTCATTCAATCTGCCCCGTTACTGCGCGTCATTCGGCGTCCGGCTGAACGCCAGGCGCGGCACGAGCAAACGCGTCGAGTTGCATCGCGTGATCGTAGATGCGCTGAATCACCGGGAATTTCGCCGTATCGATCTTGAAGCGCTGCGCGTTGAACACCTGCGGGATCAGACACGCGTCGGCCAGCGTCGGCGCGTCGCCGAAACATAGCTTGCCAGTACGGGAATCGCCCGCCAGATGGGTTTCGAGCGTCGCGAACCCGGCCTCGACCCAATGCCTGTACCACGCGTCTTTCGCATCCTCGTCGACGCGCAATGTGTGCTTCAGGTACTTCAGCACGCGCAGATTGTTCAACGGATGAATCTCGCATGCCACCTGTAACGCGATCGACCGCACGTACGCACGGTCACAGGGCGCGACGGGCAACAGCGGCGGCTCAGGGTGCGTCTCCTCCAGATACTCGATGATCGCGAGCGACTGCGGCATTGCCTCATGGCCGTCGACAAACGTAGGCACGATGCCGTCCAGATTGACTTTACGGTACTCGGGCTTCAGTTGCTCGCCGCCGTCGCGCACGAGATGCACCGGCACGTAGTCGTAAGGCAGATTCTTGACGTTCAGCGCAATGCGCACGCGATACGACGCCGAGCTACGGAAATAGCTGTAGAGCTTCATGCCTGCCTCCCCCTGCTTCTTTTAGACGACGCGAACGCTGAGTTCGCCGAGCCCGTCGACGCCGCCCTTCATCAGATCGCCCTGCACGACCGCGCCGACACCTTCCGGCGTGCCGGTGAAAATCAGGTCGCCGGGTTGCAACTCGAACAGCGTGGACAGATACGCGATCGTCTCCGCCACCGACCAGATCAGTTGCGACACGTCCGAACTTTGTTTTTCTTCGCCGTTCACCGACAACCAGATCGCACCCTTGTCGACATGTCCAACCGTCGTGACCGGATGAATCGGACCCAGCGGCGCCGAGTGATCAAAGCCCTTGGCGGTGTCCCACGGACGACCCAGCTTCTTCGCCTCAGCCTGCAGATCGCGGCGCGTCATGTCGAGACCGAGCGCGTAGCCGTACACGTGGTCGAGCGCGCTCTCAGCAGGAATGTTCTTGCCGCCTTTGCCGATCGCCGCGACCATTTCCATTTCGAAGTGCACGTTCTTCGATTGCGACGGATAGGGGAATTCGCCGGTCGCGCCGGGCGCGACATACAGCACGGCGTCCGCCGGCTTGGCGAAGAAGAACGGCGGCTCGCGGTCGGGATCGTGCCCCATCTCGCGCGCGTGCGCCTCGTAGTTACGACCCACGCAGTAAATGCGACGCACCGCGAACTGCTCGCTCGAACCCACCACCGGCACCGCGACCACCGGTGCGGGTGCAAATACGTAACTCATCCAGTTCTCCGTTTTTCGAATTGACTTGTGCCGCCAGCACGGCAATAAAACATCGAGTGTAACGCGCGGGAATGGCCGGCGCGCGGCCGGCGGGCAGGCAGAGGCACAGCCGACGGCGCACGCGCCCCACCTCGCCGGAGCGCTATAGATGCGATACTCACACCAGATAGCGTCTTTCGAATTCCGTGGCGTGCCGCTTGACAACGTACAGCGTCACGCCACCCGTCCCCCTGCGCCCGATGACCGACACCGCCGACACCGCGAACCCCTTCCCCTGCGCCCGCTTCATCAAGGAAATCGGCCGCGGCCCGAACGGCGCCCGCGCGCTGACCGCGGACGATACCCGCACGCTCTATAGCGCGATGCTCGACGGCCGCGTGTCCGACCTCGAACTCGGCGCGGTGCTGCTCGCGTATCGCGTGAAAGGTGAAACAGCCGACGAACTCGCCGCGATGCTGGCCGGCGCGCATGCGTCGTTCGAACCGGTTCATCTGCCGCACGGCGCGTTCCGGCCGGTCTCGATTCCCACTTATAACGGCGCGCGCAAACAGCCGAACCTGGTCCCGCTACTCGCGTTGCTGCTGGCGCGCGAAGGCGTTCCGGTTCTCGTGCATGGCGTCACCGAAGACCCGGGTCGCGTGACGAGCGCGGAAATTTTCACCCATCTGCAAATTCCGCACGCGCAGTCGCATGCGGATATCGAAGACGGTCTCGCCGAGCGCCGCCTCGCTTTCGCGCCGATCGATGTGCTGGCGCCGAAACTCGCGCGGCTTCTCGCCTTGCGTCGACGCATGGGTGTGCGCAATTCGACACACACGCTCGTGAAGATCCTGCAGCCGTTCGCGCCGGCAGGGCTGCGGCTCGTGAACTACACGCATCCGCCCTATCGCGACAGCTTGACGCAGCTGTTCAGCACGCATCCGGACGCCGCCGACGGCGGCGCACTGCTGGCGCGCGGCACCGAAGGCGAAGCGGTCGCCGACACGCGGCGTCAGGTGCAGGTGGACTGGCTGCACGACGGCCTTTGCGAAACGCGCGTGCCGCACGAGCGCTCGTCGCGCGAAGCGCCTGAAGTAGACCTACCCGAAGCGCGCGACGCGCCGACCACCGCCGCGTGGATCGGCGCCGTGCTGCGCGGCGAGGCCCCCGTGCCGAGCGCAATCGCGCGGCAAGTCGAATTGATCGTGGACGTCGCGAAAACGCCCGTGTGATGTGACCATCTGACGCGACCATCAAAGTTTTTGTGCTGTCGCGCACGGAACACTCGCCAGACACGCTCGCCGAAACGATCTGAGCTTAAAGGCTCACTCGATCGCGCAACGCGTCGCCTGCCAGGCGATCAGGCGCCATTGCCCGTCTTCCTGGATGTGAATCGCCGTATACGCGATGGGGAACAGCAAGGCGCCGTTGTTCGCTTCCATCTCGATCAGCGCGCGGCCAGTGACTACACAGGTCTCGCGCCCCGCCAGCAGAACCTCCTGGGACTGCACCTCGATCTGCCGATAGCGGCGGCGCCCGGCGGTAATACCGTCGATGAACTGCCGCTTCGTTTCACGTTTGCCGTTCGTGTGGACATAGCTCACGTTCTCCGCGAGCAGCGCATCGAGCGACGCCCCATCACCGTCGACCATCGCACGAAAGCGCTCGCGCTCGAGCTCGCGAATCGCTTCGATTATCTTTGCTGCCATTGCTCAGCCCCTCGCACCGGTGAGCCGAACGTGGCCACGGTCGTCAGAAGTTATATTGCAAATATAGCTGCTGGAAATTTATACCAGGATTGGGCTCTTTGATACCGCCATTGGAAATATGCTGGAAGCGATAACCCACCTGGTACTGCTGGCGGTTGCCGATCTGCACGCCCACGCCGGCCATGGGCGCGAACTGGAACGCCGCGGAAAGCGTGAAGTCGGAAGAAATCCTCGGACTCGTCAGTAGCCGGATACCCGCGCCTGCCTCGATAAAGGGGCGAATCGACCCCGATGCCTTGATGAAGCGAATGATTGGCGTGACGCCAAATTCGCCGATGTTCTCGTGTACGTTGCCTTCGTTGCTGTGCCACCACGCCGCATGGGCCTCGCCGATCAGCGAGAAATGCCAGTCGCCTATCTGCCACCAGGTCAGATTCGGATCCCAGACAAAGCCGAGATCGAGTTTTTTGACGTGGTCGTCCGCCACGCCGCCGGCGATCTGCACGCCAAACTGGTCGGCCACGGCGATTCCCGAGGCGCTGAGCAGCAACGCAACGCACGCACCTTTTAGCACCAGACCACGCACAACGTTTTTCTTGTTCTTCATGGGACACCCACGCGAGCCGAACGTTGATCGTCTGCAACAGTTTTGCCTATTCTAAATACAATCCGAATTCGGTGGATCGTATGAAGAATTTCGTATTTTCGAAATTAGTCGCCTCAAAATCAGAAAATATCGATCATTTATGATGAGAAAAGGCTTCTATCAGGTAATTCATACGGCTCGAGCGCGACATGTGACGAGGGCGTATGATGGCTATCGAAACCTGATTTTCAATAGGAATATGCGGAACTTGGATGCCCCTACGGCCTCTAAGTATTAGCACTCGGCAAATCAGAGTGCTAACATCCAACGCTGGAGTCGTTTAACTGAATACGCTTTTGTCTGATTCCAAAGGAGTTTCCTACGTGAGCCATGCAATGACCCTTCCGAGTACTTTGAGCCCGTCGTCGGCTAAGGCCGCTTCGGCAGGTGCGCTGGCGCTCTCGCATTCCTCGCTGCTGCCCGGTCAACTGGGCAATATCGACGCCTACATCCAGGCCGTAAACCGGATTCCGATGCTGACGCCGGCGCAAGAACGCCAGTTCGCCACTGAATTTCGCGAGCAGGACAACCTCGAGTCCGCGCGCCATCTCGTCCTGTCGCATCTGCGACTGGTCGTATCGATTGCGCGCAACTACCTCGGTTACGGACTGCCGCACGCCGACCTGATCCAGGAAGGCAACATCGGCCTGATGAAGGCCGTGAAGCGCTTCGATCCGGAGCAGAACGTCCGCCTCGTGTCGTACGCCATGCACTGGATCAAGGCCGAGATTCACGAATACATCCTGCGCAACTGGCGCATGGTGAAGGTCGCCACCACCAAAGCGCAGCGCAAGCTGTTCTTCAACCTGCGCAGCCACAAGCAGGGCCTGGGCGCGTTCACGCCAGACGAGATCGAAGGTCTCGCCAAAGAGCTGAACGTGAAGCGCGAAGAAGTGTCCGAGATGGAAACGCGCCTGTCCGGCGGCGACATCGCACTGGAAGGCCAGGTTGAAGACGGTGAAGAGTCGTACGCGCCCATCGCCTATCTGGCCGACTCGCATAGCGAGCCGACCGCCGTGCTGGCATCGCGTCAACGCGACAAGCTGCAAAGCGACGGCATTGCCAGCGCGCTGGAAGCGCTGGACGCACGCAGCCGCCGTATCATCGAGGCCCGCTGGCTGAAAGTGGAAGACGACGGCTCGGGCGGTTCGACGCTGCATGAGCTGGCTGACGAATTCGGTGTGTCGGCCGAACGCATCCGTCAGATCGAAGCAAGCGCCATGAAGAAAATGCGTGGCGCGCTGACCGAATATGCGTAACGTCTAACGAACAACTCGCATGCCGGTTCGCCCGGCGTGCGAGATTGAGTCGCCAGGCCCTGCCCTCGAAAGAAGGCGGGGCTTTTTTCTGTCCACGCGAAGGCGCACTCGCGCATGGCCGCACTCGCTCATGGCCGTGCCCGGTCAGCACGCGTTTCTTGACGTACCACAAAGCTCATAGCAATACTGTCCAAAGGGCGCGAGCTTCGCGACCCAATGCCGCAGTGCCGAACTCGCGCACGCAAGGTCGCTGCTCCTAGAATCGGAATGCACTCGCCAGACCGCTGAAGCGGCCTGGATTCAACCGGGGTCCCCGGTGTGAAGTCGCCCTCGACCGATCATGACCATAGTCCTCAATCGCAATAACAGCCCTCGCCCGAGCTTGCGCAAGCGGCTCGCCAGCTGGGCGCGCGGTCCAACGCTGGCGCGGGATATCGCCATCGTCCTCACCGTCAAATTCGCGCTGCTGATGGTGCTGAAATACGCGTTCTTCAATCATCCGCAGGCGCAGCATATGTCGCTGCCGCCTGAGCAAGTCGCGCAAGCGCTGCTGTCCGTGCCTGCCTCGCATCCGTCTCAAGGTGATCAACATGCCCGTTAGCGAAGTCGTAGAACTGTCGCGCCTCCAGTTCGCCATCACGGCGCTTTATCACTTTCTGTTCGTGCCGCTCACGCTCGGCCTGTCCTGGCTGCTGGTCATCATGGAGTCTGTCTATGTCATGACCGGCAAGCAGATCTATAAGGACATGACCCAGTTCTGGGGCAAGCTGTTCGGCATCAACTTTGCGATGGGCGTCACCACAGGTCTGACGCTCGAATTCCAGTTCGGCACCAACTGGTCGTACTACTCGCACTATGTCGGCGATATTTTCGGCGTGCCGCTAGCGGTTGAAGGTTTGATGGCGTTCTTCCTCGAATCGACTTTCGTCGGGCTGTTCTTCTTCGGCTGGAACCGGCTCTCGAAAGTGCAGCATGTGGTGGTTACGTTCCTCGTCGCACTTGGCTCGAACCTGTCCGCATTGTGGATTCTGGTGGCCAATGGCTGGATGAACAATCCGGTCGGTGCAACCTTCAATTACCAGACCATGCGCATGGAACTCGACAATATCTTCTCGGTGCTGTTCAATCCGGTCGCGCAAGTGAAGTTCGTCCACACGGTATCGGCCGGTTATGTCACGGCGTCGATGTTCGTGCTTGGTGTGTCGTCGTGGTATCTCCTCAAGCGCCGCGATACGGAATTCGCACTGCGCTCGTTTGCGATTGCTGCCGGTTTCGGCCTCGCATCCACGCTCTGCGTGATCGTGCTCGGCGATGAATCGGGCTACCGCACCGGCGAAGTCCAGGAAGTGAAACTGGCCGCCATCGAATCCGAATGGGAAACGGCGCCAGCACCCGCACCGTTCACGATCTTCGGCATTCCGAACCAGAAGGAAGAGCGCACCGACTACGCCATCCGCATCCCATATGCGCTCGGCATCATCGCCACGCGTTCACTCGATGAACCCGTGGTCGGCCTGAAAGATCTGATGGCACAGAACGAAACGCGCATCAGGAACGGCATGCTGGCCTATGAGGCACTGCAAAAGCTTAAGCAGGGCGACGTGACTGACGAGGCCAAGACCCAATTCGAAGCGTACAAAAAAGATCTCGGCTACGGCCTGATGCTCAAGCAGTTCACCGCGAACGTCACCGATGCAACGCCGGATCAGATCGTGCAGGCCGCCAAAAAGACGATCCCGCCGGTGGCGCCCGTGTTCTTTTCGTTCCGTCTGATGGTCGGCCTCGGCATCCTGTTTCTCGCAACCTTCGTGCTGGCGTTCTGGTTCTGCGCGCAGCGCTCCCTGCTGCTGGATAAACGCCGCTGGTTCCTGCGCTGGGCCGTGTGGGCGATTCCGTTGCCCTGGCTCGCCGCCGAATTCGGCTGGATCGTGGCTGAAGTGGGCCGTCAGCCGTGGACCATCGCCGGCATTCTGCCGACTGCCTTGTCCGCGTCGAGTCTCACGCCGGGCGACCTGTATCTGAGTATTGCCGGCTTCGTGGTGTTCTACACGGTGTTGTTCATCATCGAAATCATGCTGATGTTCAAGTACGCGCGGCTTGGCCCTTCGTCGCTGCATACCGGGCGCTACTACCACGAACAGCAACAGCCGCTGAAGCAGCCGCTGCCGACCAACACGGCCGCATGATTCGCCGCCACTCCGTTTCAAGGGAAAGATCATCATGGATTACGCAACCCTCAAACTGATCTGGTGGGTCTTGATCGGCGTACTGCTGATCGGCTTCGCGCTCACCGACGGTTTCGACATGGGCGCGGCGATTCTGCTGCCGTTCATCGGCAAGACCGACGCCGAGCGGCGTATCGTCGTGAATACGGTCGGCGCAACCTGGGAAGGCAATCAGGTCTGGCTCATCACCGCCGGCGGCGCGATGTTCGCCGCGTGGCCGCTGGTGTATGCCGCATCGTTCTCCGGTTTTTACTTTGCGATGCTGCTGGTGCTGTTCTCGCTGTTCTTTCGCCCGGTCGGTTTCGACTACCGCAGCAAGCGTGAAGACCCGCGTTGGCGCAGCGCCTGGGACTGGGCGCTGTTTGTCGGCGGTTTCGTGCCGGCGCTGGTGTTCGGCGTCGCGTTCGGCAATCTGCTGCAAGGCGTGCCGTTTGCCTTCGACACCGATCTTCGCGTCACGTATCACGGTAGTTTCTTCGCGCTGCTCAACCCGTTTGCGGTGTTGTGCGGGCTCGTCAGCGTGTCGATGCTGGCCGCGCACGGCGCTGCGTTCGTGAAGATGAAAACGGACGGCATCATTGCCGAGCGCGCCTCGATGGCGCTGCGGATTGCTTCGCTCGTCGGCGTGGTGCTGTTCCTGATTGCCGGCGCATTGGTTGCAACGATGATCGGCGGCTATCAGATCATCGACGCCGCGCCGCTCGATACGGTTGCCAATCCGCTGCTGAAAAACGTGCTGGGTGCGCCGGGCTTGTGGCTCACCAACTACGCCACCTATCCGTGGATGGTGGCCGCGCCGGTGGCAGGCCTCGTCGGCGGCGTGCTGGCCTTGCTGCTGGCGCGTTCGCGCTTCGAAAAGAGCGCCTTCCTGGCCACTTCGCTGATGGTCATCGGTGTGATCCTGACCGCGGGCTTCTCCATGTTCCCATTCATCATGCCCTCGTCGCTCGACGGCCGTAGCAGCCTGACGGTATGGGACTCGACCTCCAGCCGCATGACGCTGCAGATCATGCTGATCGCCGTGATCATCTTCCTGCCGATCGTTCTGATCTACACAAGCTGGGTGTACCGCGTGATGCGAGGCAAGGTGACCGCTGCGGCGCTCGAAGAAAATCGCCATTCCATGTACTGATCAGGAAAACGGATAACAGGAGTTTGTGATGTGGTATTTCAGTTGGCTTCTCGGCATTGGCGTAGCGTTGGCCTTTGGCATCATCAATGTGATGTGGCTCGAATCGCGCCGTCCTCTGGAAGCAGGAGAGCATACGAAGCACTAACGCAATGCTCGCCGGCCACGCGCCGGTAAACGCAAAGCGGCACCTTGAATCAAGGTGCCGCTTTTTTATTGCCACGTTACCGCGAACACGGAAGCGTCAGAAGCCGCTCCGTTAGCGTTGCGTCAGGCCGGCAGGGGATTGGCTCCGCCCATCGGCGATACACGCGTCGCCAGTTGTTCCGCGTAGCGTTGCGCAGCATCGCCGACAACGATGTGGAACGTGTCCGCCGAGACCCATGCCGTATCGAGCGTCGCCAGACGCTGACGATCGACCGCCGACGGATCGCGCACCACGATGCGCAGACGCGTCGCCGCCACGGCATCCAGCGACACCACATTGCCCGCGCCGCCAAACACGGCTAGCCAGCGCAGCGGATCGGGATCGAGCGGTCCACCTTGCGCACCCTTTGCCGCAACCACAGGAGCAGCAGCCGCGACCGGCGCAGTTGCTGCAGCAGCCGGCTTCACCGCATCGCCGCCACCTTGCGCGATCACCGTGCGGATTTCATCGGCGATGATGTCCGCTTCCGGTCCGATGATCACCTGCACGTTGGTCGAGCCACGCTTGAGCACGCCACGCGCGCCGATCGACTTCAGTTCGTTTTCCGAGACCTTGTTCGAATCAACCACCGACAACCGCAGACGCGTCGTGCAGGCATCCACCACCGTCAGGTTCGACGCGCCGCCCAGCGCAGCGATATACCGCTGTGCGCGCGGCACAGCCGCACCCGCTACCGGCGAAACGAAACCACCGGCCGTGAACGACTCGACCTGTTCTTCTTCGGCGGCGGGTTCGCGGCCCGGCGTCGCCATATTGAACTTGCGGATGAAGAAGCGGAACAGCCCGTAGTACAGCAGCGAGTACACGATACCGATCGGGATCGCCCACCAGCCCTTGGTCGAAAGGCCGTAGTTCAGCACGTAGTCGATGAAGCCCGCCGAAAACGTGAAGCCGAGATGGATCCCGAGCGCCGAGCAGATTGCCAGCGAGAGACCCGTCAGCAACGCGTGAATCACATACAGCACCGGCGCGAGGAACATGAAGCTGAATTCGATCGGCTCGGTCACGCCCGTCAGGAACGACGTCAAACCCATCGAGACCAGCAGGCCGAACACCATCGCGCGACGCTCTTTCGGCGCCTCGTGATACATGGCGAGACAAGCAGCCGGCAGACCGAACATCATGATCGGGAAGAAACCCGTCATGAAGGTGCCCGCAGTCGGATCGCCTGCGAAGAAGCGGTGCAGATCACCCGTTACTGCGGCGCCGCCCGGCGGCGTGAAGTTGCCGAACACGAACCACGTCAGCGAATTCAGGATGTGATGCAGACCTGTCACGAGCAGCAGGCGGTTCAGCACGCCGAACACGAACGCGCCGAGCGCACCCGCCGTTGTCAGCCAATGGCCGGCCGTGTCGATCACGGCCTGCACCGGTTGCCACACATAGCCGAACACGATGCCAAGCCCCAGACAGACCACGCCGGTGACAATCGGCACGAAGCGTTTCCCTCCGAAGAACGCGAGGTAATCGGGCAGCTTGATGTCCTTGTACCGGTTGTAAAGCAAGCCCGCGACGACACCCGCCACGATCCCGGACAACACGCCCATATTGAGCTTGTCGTTGATGTCCTTCATCACCGCGACTTCGATCAGATAACCGATCGCGCCCGCGAGACCCGCCACACCGTTGTTGTCTTTCGCGAAACCGACCGCCACGCCAATGGCGAACAGCAGCGGCAGGTTGTCGAAGATCGCGCCGCCGGCGTCGGCGATCATCTTGATGTTGAACACATCGGGCTGGCCCAGGCGCAGCAGCAAGCCGGCGACCGGCAGCACCGCAATCGGCAGCATCAGCGCGCGTCCCAGGCGCTGAATCTTCAGAAACGGATTTCCATCCATCAAAACCTCCAATCCTTGTCTCGTAGTCGAACGTCGTCGAGTTCTAAGCTTTACGTGGTTATTGTGCGAATCTGGTTGCGGACTGTGTGGGGATTCAGTCCAAAGGCCAGGTTTCACGGCTCACTGCTCTTACCGCCTGTGCCGATTCGAGCGCCAGTGCATCCTGGGCGCGCTGGCGGCACAGCTGATAATCGAGGTTGCGCACTCGCGCCTTGATGCCCGGCACCGACACCGGATCCACCGACAGCTCGGTCACGCCAAGGCCGACGAGCAACGGCATCGCCAGCGGGTCACCCGCCAGTGCGCCGCACACGCCAACCCATTTTCCATGCTTGTTCGCGCCCTGCACGGTCGCCGCGATCAGCCGCAGCACAGCCGGATGCAAGCCGTCGGCTTGCGCTGCGAGATCAGCCTGACAACGGTCCATCGCGAGCGTGTATTGCGTCAGATCGTTGGTGCCGATCGAGAGGAAATCCGCGTGTTGCGACAGTTGATCGGCGAGCAACGCGGCCGACGGCACTTCGATCATCACGCCGACTTCAATCGGTTCCGTGCGACCGGCTTCGCGAGCGAATTCGTCAATGCGTTTGCGGATGCGGATCAACTCGCCGACATCGGTGACCATCGGCAACAGAATGCGCACGGCGCCAAGCGGTTGCACGGCCAGCAGACCGCGCAACTGATCGTCGAGCAGATCAGGGCGGACCTGCGCGAGGCGGATGCCGCGCAGACCGAGCGCCGGATTCGGCTCGGGCGGCAGCGTCAGGTAATCGACTTCCTTGTCGGCGCCGACGTCCAGCGTGCGAATGATCGCGGTGCGGCCGCTCAAGGCGTCGACGATGGCCTGGTAGCTCTGACGATGTTCGTCGGTGGTCGGTGCCTGAGCGCGGTGGATGAACAACAGTTCGGTGCGCAGCAGGCCGACGGAATCGGCGCCGTTGTCGACGGCGGTTTTCGCGTCGTCGAGTGTGGCGATATTCGCGGCCACTTCGATCGCGCGGCCGTCAGCCGTCACAGCGGCTTGCTGCGAGGTGCGACGGTTCGCTTCGCGCACGCCGGCGAGGCGGCTGCGCTCCAGTCGAGCGCGTTCGACATCGAGTTCAGTCGGCGCATATTCGAGGCGGCCCGTGGTGGCGTTCACCACCACTTGCGTGCCTTCGGGAATCGCATGCAAGGCGTCGCCCACGGCAACCAGCGCCGGAATACCCGCTTGCCGCGCGAGAATTGCCGCATGCGACGTCGCGCCGCCACGAGCCATCACCAGCGCGGTGACGCGCGAACGATCGAGCGACGACAGATCCGACGGAGTGAATTCCTCTGCTGCCAGCACCGCTTCTTCCGGCAGAATGCGCGCAGCCGCGTTGGTATAACCCAGCGCGCGCAGCACGCGTTTTTCGATGTCGCGCAGATCGGCGGCGCGCTCGGCCAGCAACGCGTCTTCAATATTCGTCAGGATGCCGATCTGTGCGCGGATCGCTTCGCGCCACGCAAAACCGGCGCTCTTGCCGAGGCTGATCAGATCGCGTGCGGCGTCGACCAGAGTCGGGTCTTCAAGCAGCACGCGATGCACCGAGAAAATCCCCGCTTCGCCCACGGCGCCGCGTTGCGATGCGTCACGCACAGTAGTGTCGAGGTCGGCATCGACCGTGGCAATCGCCTTGTCGAGCAGACGGCTCTCCGCCGCCGAGGTCCCGTTTGCCTTTTCCGGCGGATCGATATCCGCGTCGTCCCAGCGCACCAGCTTGCCGACCGCCACGCCCGGCGCCGCGCACACACCTGCGAGCGTATTCGGCGCAAGCGGTTCACCGGCTGCGCGCGCGAATGTCTGCGGCGCAGGCGAGCTTTGGCGTGCCGGCTTCTCTTCCACTTCGCCGTGCGCTTCACGTGTCAGTTCGTGGGCAATCGCTTCGACCGCGGCTTTGGCTTGCGGACCGACGCCGAGCAACTCGACGGTCGCGCCCTCGCCCGCACCCAGGCCCAGCAAACCGACCACGCTCTCGATCGCCGCCTTGCGTCCTTCGTAACGCACTTCGACGCGTGCGTCGAAACCGCGCGCCGCTTCACGCGCGCGCGCCGCTGGCCGCGCATGCAAGCCGCCGGCGTGAATTAACGTGACTTGCTGACGGGCTTCTTCCGTGACGTGAGTAGCGGCACGCGACGCCTCGGCCACCGCGCCGGCGCGAGCGCGCAGCACCAGCAAAGGCGTTTCGCCGGCCTTCAGCATGCCGCCACCGACACGCTCGACGATCTCGAACGCGTCCGAATTGGCAATCGCGATCACCGACACGAGACTCGGCGCATTCAGCGCAACCTGATCCTGATCGAACTCGATCAGGATGTCGCCGGCTCGCACGTGCGCACCTTGCGCGACCATCGGCGCAAAGCCCTTGCCGTTCAGTTCAACTGTATCGATACCGATATGCAGCAGAATTTCCGCGCCTTCGGCGGTCGCGAGCGTCACCGCGTGACCGGTGCGCGCGAGATGGGTAACGGTGCCGTCGCATGGCGCGACGAGCCGGCCCTCGAGCGGATCGACGCCGATACCGTCGCCGAACATGCCGCCCGAAAACACAGGGTCGGGCACATTCGCCAGCAGCACGACCGGACCGGTCATGGGCGCGAGCAAAACAATATGGCCTTCAGAATGGCTCATCAAGCGGGACTCCTCGACACGTCGCATCTGATTTCTCGATCAGTGAGTTTCGGTGACTTTGTTGAGATGGCGCGGCGCATCGGGATTGCGCCCGCGCGCGGCGGCAAGGCCGGCGGCCATCACGTAAAAGGACAGGATCGCGGCGATCGGATCGAGCGCCGCATGAGCGGTAGTGGCAAGCGGCAAGGTGGCTTCCGGCACATCGGCCGGTGCAGCGAGCAGCACACGGGCGCCGCGCGCCTGCATGTCGCGTGCGAGCTGCAGCAAGCCGGCCTGTTCCGGGCCGCGCGGGGCAAACACCAGCAGCGGGTAGTCACGGTCGATCAGTTCCATTGGACCGTGCCGCACTTCCGCGCTCGAAAACGCTTCGGCCTGAATGCCGGAGGTTTCCTTCAGCTTCAGCGCGGCTTCCTGCGCAATCGCGAGACCCAGACCGCGACCGATCACGATCATGCGTTCGATGCCCTGCAATTCATCCACTGCTTTCGACCAGTCAAGCTTGCCGGCCGTCTGCAATGCTTCAGGGAGCGTCTGCAAAGCGGCGAGCAGTTCGGCGTCGCTCTGCCAATGCGCAACCAGCTGCGCGGAAATCGACAGCATCGCGATGTAGCTCTTGGTAGCGGCGACACTCAGTTCAGGACCGGCGACCAGCGGCAGATGCCATTCGCAGGCATCGGCCAGCGGCGAGCCCGGTGCATTCACAGCGGCGACCGTCAATGCGCCGGCGTGGCGCAGGGCTTCCATCGTGCCGACCAGGTCAGGGCTTTTGCCCGATTGCGAGAACGCCAGCGCGAGTTGATCGCGCACCTGCAGCGGCGCCTGTTGCAGCGTGGCAACCGACATCGGCAACGAGGCGACCGGCACGCCGAGACGGCTCATCGTCAGGCTGGCGAAATAACTCGCCGCGTGGTCCGAGCTGCCGCGCGCCACGGTCAGGGCGACATGGCGCGGCTTCTCCGCGAGCTTCGCCGCCAGTGCCGCGACGCGCGAAGTGTCCGTGAGTTGCGCGGCGACCGTTTCAGCGGACGCCAGCGCCTCTTTAAGCATATTCGACAATTGATTCTCCTTCGACGTAAGTCGCGGTCAACGCCAGTTCACGATCGAACACGACCACATCGGCCCACACGCCGCGCGCGATGCGGCCGCGGTCTTCGATGCCGAGGTAGTCGGCGGCGTAGCGCGACAAACGGTTGGATACATCGGCGATCGGCAAGCCGATCGAAACGAGATTGCGCAACGCCTGATCCATCGTCAGGGTGCTGCCGGCCAGTGTGCCGTCGGCGAGACGCACGCCGCCGAGACACTTCGTCACGTGCTGGCTGCCGAGGCGATATTCACCGTCGGGCATGCCGGTGGCCGAGGTGCTGTCCGTCACCACATACAGACGCGGAATCGCGCGCAACGCAGCGCGGATCGCACCCGGATGGACGTGCAGCAAATCGGGAATGATTTCGGCGAATTCGGCGTGCGCGAGCGCAGCGCCGACGAGGCCTGGATTGCGGTGATGCAGCGGCGACATGGCGTTGAACAGGTGCGTGAAGCCACACGCGCCGTGCTTCAATGCGGCGACGGCGTCGTCGTACGTGCCGAGCGAGTGGCCAAGCTGCACGCGCACGCCGCGCGCCGCCATCTCGGAGATGATCTCCATGTGGCCGGCGATTTCCGGCGCCAGCGTGACCACGCGGATCGGCGCAATCGAGAGGTACTTCAGCACTTCGTCCAGCACCGCCGAGACCGCCGCATCCGGTTGCGCGCCAAGCTTGCCGGGATTGATATACGGCCCTTCCAGATGCACGCCGAGCACGCGCGCGCCGCCAGGCGTGCGGATGCGCGCCACGTCGCCGAGACCCGCGACCACGCGCATCAGTTCGTCGCGCGGCGCGGTCATCGTGGTGGCCAGCAGGCTGGTGGTGCCATAACGCGCATGCGTGCGAGTGATGGTTTCGATTGCGTCGCCGGCTTCCATCACGTCGGCGCCGCCGCCGCCGTGCACGTGCAGATCAATGAAGCCAGGCAGGATGTACGGCGCGTCGTTCGTCGACGGATCGACGCGTTCGCCAGTCAGCGCCGTGACGCGGCCGTTTTCGAATTCGAGCGTGCCGTGAATCCACCCGTCGGTGGTGAGTATGTTTCCGGTCAGCATGTCTCTCTCTAGTGAGGCGTAATGCGGGGTGTGACTGAGTTGCGCTGGCGGGCGCCGCCTGTGAAGGCTCTTCGCCGGGCCCGTTCAGGTACGCAATTCAGCGACAAAGTCGTAATAGTCGTCGCGGCAGTAGGTGTCGGTCAGCTCGATCGCGCGCTGGTCGGCGCTGTAGCCGATACGGGTGATGACCAGCAGCGCCGAGCGCGGTTCGATATCCATCAACGAGGCGATCTCACTCGAAGCATTGACCGCGCGGAAGTGCTGCAAGGCGCGCACGACAGCGGCGCCGCGCTGTTCCAGATAGCTGTAAAGCGACACGCCGATCGCCTGCGGATCGGGCACGATGGCCGCCGGCAACGCCGAATGCTCGACCGCCATGACGATGCCGTCCGCGCGCCGCAGGCGCCGCAAGCTCGCCACGGCGGCGCCGGGCGACAGGCCGAGGTGCACCAGCTCGTCACGGTTGGCGGCGCGGATATCGCGCTCGAGCCATACCGAATCGGGCCGGAAGCCGCGTTGCTGCATCTTCTTGGTGAAACCGGTGAGCCGCGACAGCGGGTCTTCGACGCGCGGCGTAATGAAGCTGCCCGCGCCGCGCGCCCGCCGGATCAAGCCTTGCTCGACCAGCAGTTCGATTGCCTTGCGCGCCGTAATGCGCGATACGCCGATCGCATCGGACAGCGTGCGCTCCGAAGGCAGCGCCTCGCCAGCCGACCACACGCCGCAGTGGATCGCCGTCGCAAGATTGCGCGCGAGCTGCAAATAGAGCGGCGTGACGTTGCGGGCGTCAGGCATCAGTGCGGACCAGCGAGTTTCCATGGGGCTCCGGCGGTCGACGTGAAATGTACGGCCTACGAAAAGTGAGAGCCCATTATATAACCAACATAATACCAGTCAATCGACTGGTTCCATGCTGGCATGAACGGCCTGAAAGCCTTGCTGAGTAAGGATTAGAAGGCATTTTGCGGAGATCGGACAGCCCATTTCAAGGATCGGGATTTACCCGTATTCGCGATCCAAAAGAAGTCCACCCGGTTCTGATTGGTTCTTACCCTGGCTGACGATATGCCCCCGAATTGATACATTCCGAATACCAGTTTGATCCGCCCATTGCCATGGCGTCTTTTTTAATGGATGAAGATCAAATATAGTGCTGGGTACGAAGTTGGTAAAAAAAATTCCGGGGGAGCAGCACTTGACTGATTCCGAGACGCTGCGGCGCGCTCAGGCCGTCCGCCATTTCAATCGCTTCTATACCCAGCACATTGGCGCGCTGCACGAGCATTTGGCAAAGAGTGCCTTCTCATTGACGGAGGTGCGCGTTCTGCATGAGTTGCATCGCGGACGCACGCAGACTGCCTCGGTGCTCGCACGCAATCTCGGACTCGACAGCGGTTACCTGAGCCGCCTGCTGACCAGCTTCGAACGACGCGACCTGATCACACGACGCCCCTCCGATACGGACGCGCGCCAATCGCTCATCGCCCTCACCGACAGTGGTCAGGCCGCCTACGCGCCGCTCGATGCCGCCGCGATCAAAGAAGTGTCGGCGGTGCTGAACGGCCTTACCGCGCTCTCGCAGGAACAGCTGATCGCCGCGATGAAACTCATCGAGCGGCTGCTCGGCGACAAACCGCGGCACGCGCTCGTGACGCTGCGGCAGCCGCGCGCCGGTGAATGCGGATGGCTCGTCCATCGGCAGGCGCAGTGGTTCGCCGCACAATACGGCTGGGATCAATCGTTTGAAGGTCTGCTCGCGCGAATTGTCGCGGATTACTCGCAGCGCAACGATCCGGTGCGGGAGATGTGCTGGATCGCCGATCAGGACGACAGGCTGGTCGGCTCGGTGTGCATCGTCGGCGTCTCGACGACGGTTGCAGGCGTGCGGCTTCTATGGGTCGAGCCGGACGCGCAGCGTCTTGGCATCGGCACGCAGTTGCTAGGCGAATGCGTGCGGTTCGCCAGGCGCGCGGGTTACACCAAGCTCACGCTGACCACCGCCAGCACGCTCGATGATCCGCGGCGACTATGCAAGCGCGTCGGCTTCAGGCTCGCGGGCACGACTGCGGAGCGCCGTTTCGGCAAAGATCTGGAAATCGAGCGATGGGAACTGGAGTTGTAGGCCGGGACGCGTCAACGCAGCGGTAAATGCACAACGCACAAAAAAGCCACGGTTTGCCGTGGCTTTTCCAGCTTGTGGCCTGGCCTGCGTGCCGCACTCAATCGCTTAGAACGACGGCACCACCGAGCCCTTGAACTGCGTCGCGATGAACTGGCGCACGTCTTCCGACTGGTACGCCGCGACCAGCTTCTTGACCCACGGCTTATCCTTGTCCTGTACGCGCACGGCGATCAGGTTGGCGTACGGGCTGTGGATGTCTTCCAGCGCGATCGCATCTTTGGTCGGCTGCAGGCCGGCGGCCAGCGCGAAGTTCGTGTTGATCGCGGCGGCGTCGACGTCCGACAGCGAGCGCGGCAGTTGGGCGGCGTCGAGTTCGACCAGCTTGATCTTCTTCGGATTCGCGGCGACGTCGAGCGCCGTGGCGTTATTGCCGTTCGTGCCCGCGCCGGCCTTCAGCTTGATCACGCCTTGCGTCTGCAACAGCAGCAGTGCGCGGTTTTCATTCGAAGGATCGTTCGGCACCGCGACCTTCGCGCCTTGTGGCAGATCCTTCAGCGACTTCAGCTTCTTCGAGTAGATGCCGAGCGGCGAGATGTACGTGAGGCCGGCATTGACGATCTTGTAGCCACGCTGCTTGATCTGGCTGTCCAGATACGGCTGATGCTGGAAGCTATTGGCATCGAGATCGCCTGCGTCAAGCGCGGCGTTCGGCTGCACGTAGTCGTTGAATTCGACGACCTTGACGTTCAGGCCCTCGCGCTTCGCCACCTTGGTGACGACTTCCCAGATTTGCGCATCCGGACCGCCGATGGTGCCGACCTTGATGACCTTGTCGTCGGCATGGGCGCCGAAGCTGGTGACGATCGCGGCGCTCGCGATCACTGCGGAGAGGGCTTTCAGGATGTTTCTGCGCTGCATGTGATTCTCGCTATCTTCTGATCGATGTCAGATTCGGGTGGAAGCCGGCGGCAGGCATCGTGTGGATGCGCCGCCAACTGGACCGCAAATGGTCTCATATGCCCGGCGAGATGGGAAATATCACGATCGCATATGGTTATGCACGTCAACAGTGGAGGATCGAACCGCGCGCATGGCGGGCATGCACGCGGTCGGGAGCCGGTTAGAACGTGGTCCAGTCGTCGTCGGATACTGACGGCTTCGCCGCTGCGGTGGCTGCGCGCCTGGCTGACGGTTTTGGGCTCGCCGCGGGTGCAGAGTTCGGCACGGCCGCAGGCGCGGGCGCACCGGACGGCACAGGCAGCTTCGGTTCGGCACGCGTTGCGGTCGGTGCCGCGACCGGCGCCTGCCGTGGCGCGCGGGTCTCGCGTGAGGGGCCAGCCTGCGCCGCGGGTGTCTCGCGTCGCGCCGCCAACTCTGCCGAGGGGGCGGACTCAGCATCGGCGCTGTTCACGCGAAAGGCGCTCACCGTATCCCGCAGACGACCCGCCTGATCCTGCAACGAAGCCGCCGCGGCCGCCGCCTCTTCGACCAGCGCCGCATTCTGCTGCGTCACTTCGTCCATCTGCGTCACCGCGCGGCCGACCTGCGAAATGCCGCTGCTCTGCTCCTCGGACGCCGCCGCGATTTCGCCCATGATGTCGGTGACGCGCTGGACTGCCTGCAGGATCTCGCCCATCGTCGTCCCGGCCTGCTGCACCAGCGTCGAGCCGTTGTGCACGCGCTCCACCGACGCACTGATCAGTTGCTTGATCTCCTTGGCCGCCGTTCCCGAGCGCTGCGCGAGATTGCGCACCTCGCCCGCGACGACCGCAAAGCCTCGCCCCTGCTCGCCGGCGCGCGCGGCCTCGACGGCGGCGTTCAACGCGAGAATATTGGTCTGGAACGCGATGCCCTCGATCACACCGATGATGTCGGCGATCTGCCGCGAGCTGTCGTTGATCTCGCCCATGGTGCCGATCACGCGCGAAACCACATCGTGACCGCGAGTCGCGATTTCCGACGCATTGTGGGCCAGACCGCTTGCCTGGCGCGCATTGTCGGCGTTCTGTTTGACCGTCGCGGTGAGCTCTTCCATGCTCGCCGCCGTCTCCTGCAATGAGGCCGCCTGCTGCTCCGTGCGCTGCGACAGGTCGCCGTTGCCGGCGGCGATCTGCTTCGTCGCCGAGGCGATCGATTCCGCCGAGCGGCGAATCTCGCCGATGGTCCGCTGCAATCGATTCTGCATTTCGCGCATCGCGGCCATCATGCTGGTCGAATCATCTTCGCGAACTTCGACCACCTGCGTCAGATCGCCCCTGGAGATGCTCGCCGCGAGCCGTGCCGCCTGATCGGGCTCGCCGCCCAGGCTCGCCCGCACGTTGCGGATGATCAGCACCATTGCGAACGAAATGATCGCGCCGATCACCAGCACGACCGCAAGGTGGCCGAGCAGGGTGTCGTAGTAGACCGTGTCGATGTCCTTGATGAACACACCGCTGGTAATGTTCCAGTCCCACGGCGCGAAACGCACCGCGTAGCTGATCTTCGGCACCGCGGTTTCGCTATGCGGCAGACGTCCGCGATACTCGGCAAAGCCGCGTCCGCCGGCCTTGGTTGCATCGACGATGGCGACGTACAGCAGCTTGCCGTCGGGGTCCTTGAAATCGCCGACCGGCTTGCCGTTCATTTGCGGCAGCGTCGGGTGCATCAGCACGACAGGCTTCGAATCCATCACGAACAGATAGCCGGATTCGCCATAGCGCATCGTCGCGAGACGGGCGAGCGCTTCGCGCTGCGCGTCGGCCTCGCTCATCTTGCCGCCTTGCGAGAGCGCGTAATAGCCGTTCACGACGCCCTGCGCGGCGTCGACGAGATTCACCATGCCCGCCTTGCGCTCGGTCAGCATCGTGCTGCGCGTTTCGATCGCGCTCCACAGCCCGACGCCGAGCAGCCCCAGCCAGACGAGCGCGAGCGACAGCCATAGTTTGCGATTCAAACTCATCCTGCTCATTGTTGTGGTCTCTCTCGTGTGATTCGTGTTCCGTTTGCGGCCGCGAGTGTGCCGCCGAGGCCGCGCGCAAACGATTGCCTCAGTTATATCGGCACGGCAGACGCGCAACTTGAGAAGGCTGGAAAGAGTCAGGCGCCGTTGAGGCGAGTCCGCACGCGCAGGTTTCGTTTCGCGCGCCGCGCGTTTGTCATCCGACAGTTCGAAGCAGACGTGTTCGTGGCCGCCGGAGCCAGACCGACAGTACTGCGTGACGGCGGCATCATTCTGGCGGTGCGCATCGGGCGCGATAAGCTGGATGAGATTTTTGCCAGCGACCCCGTTCGCCGAGCAAAAGCTCGCGTGTTACGAGGTGGCGAAGTTCAAGCTGGCAAGGCTGGCACCGGGAATCAATTTGCCGATTGCGGCTTGGGGATTAGAGCGAAACGGCGTGAAAAACGGGCGCGCGGCAGACGCACGCACCCGCAATGCATCAATGGAGCAGTAGCTTGATATCGTGCACCCAGGGCGTTGCGCCCTGACCGTCGCGCGCGAAGAGCCGCAGCTTGCCGTCCGTGTCGAACACGTAGCTCGCGGCCGTGTGATCCATAGTGTAGCTATCGGGCGTCTTGCCCGGCACCTTCGCGTAGTAGACGCGGAAATCTTTGGTGATCTTCGTGAGTTGCGCCTCATCAGCCGGGCGCAAACCGACAAAGGTGGGATTGAATGCCGGCACGTATTGCGCCAGCAAGGCCGGCGTGTCGCGCGCGGGATCGACGGTGACGAACAGCACCTGGACGCGTTTTGCGTCTTCCGGGCCGAGTTGCTGGAGCGCTTGCGAGAGCTCGGCCATGGTCGTCGGGCAAACGTCCGGGCAATGCGTGTAGCCGAAAAACAGCACGACCACTTTGCCCTTGTAATCCGCCATCGTGCGGATCTTGCCGGACGTGTCGGGCAGCGAGAAGTCGTTCGCGAATTGCGTGTTGCCGGTGAGGTCGAGATTCTGGAATGCCGGCGTCTCTTTGCCGCAACCGGCTGCCAGCAGCGCGCCGCCAAGTACGCAGGCCATCACGGTGACGCGCGCAACGGCACGCGCCGTGCGCACAAAGCGAAGTGTGAACATGGGTGTCACGCGCCGATCAGGACGCGCGCATAGTGGTCGATCAGTAGCGCGGCGAACAGCAGCGACAGATACACAATCGAATAACGGAAGGTTTTGCGCGCGAGCGCGTCGGAATATTCCCGGTAGATCTTCCACGCATACGCGAGGAACACGGCGCCCAGCAGCGCCGCTGCGGCAAGGTACACCACACCGCTCATGCCGGAGATGAACGGCATCATAGTGACCGCGAACAGGATCACCGTGTACAGCAGGATATGCAGACGCGTGTACTTCTCGCCGTGCGTGTTCGGCAGCATTGGCAGGCCGGCGTTTTCGTAGTCTTTGCGGCGATACAGTGCGAGCGCCCAGAAATGCGGCGGCGTCCACACGAAGATGATCAGCACGAGAATCCATGCGTCGCCCGGCACGTGACCGGTGACCGCCGCCCAGCCGAGCGCGGGCGGCATGGCACCCGAGGCGCCGCCGATCACGATGTTCTGCGGCGTGGCCGGCTTCAGAAGCAGCGTGTAAATCACCGCATAGCCGACAAACGTGGCAAGCGTAAGCCACATGGTGAGCGGATTGGCGAATGTGTAAAGCGTCCACATGCCGAGGCCGCCGAGCACGGCCGAAAACAGCAGGATCTGCGGGGTGGTGATTTCGCCACGCGCGGAGGGACGCCATGAGGTGCGACGCATCTTCGCGTCGATCTTCTGCTCCATCAGGCAATTGATGGCGAACGCCGCACCGGCCAGCAGCCAGATGCCGACGGTGCCGCCGATCAGAACCGTCCACGGCACCATGCCGGGGGTCGACAGAAACATGCCGATGACTGCGCAGAACACGGCAAGCTGCGTGACGCGCGGCTTCGTCAGGGCGATGTACTGGGAGACCCGGCTACCGGGCGTTTGGGAGAGAGTTGTGCTGTCCATGTGGGGTCACGCTGGCGCGGCATCGCGCGCAGGCAACACGGCGCGGCCGGGACGGCTATAAGCGATCCGAAAGTTTAACATAACGAGTAAAAGCAGCAGGATCGCGGCCCCCCCGTTATGGGCGACCGCAATGGGCAGCGGCCATTGCAGAACGATGTTCGACAACCCGGTGATGAACTGGATCAACACCACCAGCAGCACGCCGTTGGCCGGCCGCCGCAGCGACTCGAAGCGACGCAGTTTCAGGGCAAACCACACCAGATAGGCAACCACCACGATCGCAAAGGTGCGATGGGTCCAGTGGATTGCAACCAGCGCGTCCTGGGTGATCATGTCGCCGTCGCCGGTCATGCCGAGCGCGCGCCACAGGTGGAAGCCGTGCGTGAAGTCCATGGGCGGGACCCACTGACCGTTGCAGGTCGGAAAATCCGTGCACGCGAGCACCGCGTAGTTCGTACTGACCCAGCCACCCAGCGCGATCTGCGCGATCAGCAGCACAAGGCCCGCAATCGCCGCCGTGCGCCAGCGCGCGGCTTCGGGTTCATAGGCGGGCAACGGTGTCTGGCGCGCGGCCAGCCAGCCGAGCGTGCCGAGCAGCGCAAGACCGAGCAGCAGATGCGTGGTCACGATGATCGGTTGCAGCTTCATGGTCACGGTCCATGCGCCGAATGCACCCTGAACCAGGATCAGCAGCAACAGCGACGTCGGCCACCACGGCGACACGTGCAACGGACGGCGTTTGATGCGCGCCACCCATGCCAGCAGCGTCTGCGCGATGATCAGCACGCCGATCGCCATTGCAAAGTAACGGTGGATCATCTCGATCCAGGCCTTCGTCATGCTGACGGGCCCGGTGGGCATCAATTGATGCGCGGCGGTGATCGCCGCATGCGCGATAAACGGCGACGAGGTGCCGTAGCAGCCCGGCCAATCGGGACAGCCGAGACCGGAATCGGTGAGGCGCGTGAAGCCGCCGAACATCACCAGATCCAGCGTCAGAAAGGTAGTGAGCCAGACCAGTTTGCGGAATTTGTTGTCGTCGGCCTTGACCCACACGTAGGACAGCGGCAGCAACGCGATACACAAACCGATCAGGGCCAGTTGCAGTACGAACATCTCTCTTACCCTTGTTGCGGCATCAGCCGATGCTCGACCATTTGAGCAGCTTCGTCACATCGCCCTTGATCTTGCTCGGGTTCGGATCTTTCGGGAAACGCATCATCAGATTGCCGTTCGGATCGACCATGTAGATGTGGTCGGTGACTTTGGTGCCGGTGTCGGCCGGCAGCCATGCGGACACCTGCGCCGGATCGGCGATCAGCATGTTGGTGTCGGGATAGGCTTTTTGTATCACGTCAGCGACGTTGCCTGCGTCGGTGCGCAGCCATACCTCGACGACGCGCTCGCGCTCCGGGCCCTGGGCTGCGCGGATTTGTCGCATGAAGTAGAGCTTGGTGGCACATGCCTTGTCGCACGCGCTGCCGTCGACGGAGATCAGCAGCCAGCGGCCACGCAGCGATGCGAGCTTGAGTGGCTTGCCGTCTTCGCCCGTCACCGCGAGCGAATCCGGAATCGGCCGCTGCGGTTCGACCAGCGTGCCGTAGCTCGTCGAGCCGCCGGTCGGTTTGATCACGTAGTACGTGAAGTACGAGACGACGATCGGCGCGGCGCAGATCACCGCCAGCAACAGCAGCATCCAGCGGCCGCGCTTCCACGAGCCTTCACCGTTGGGTTGGCCGGGGATCACTTTGGGAGCAGCGGGTTTGCCGGTTTGCGGCGAACGGGGAGATTGCGTCGACACTACAGGACCTCTTTCAATGATTACGCGGTCCCGGCCACAGGCCACGAACCGCATGCGATGCGTTACACGCTCGGCGCGTGCTCTTTCTTTGCGGCACGCCGCGCCGCGTACAGACCGAAGACCAACGCGGCGGCCGCCATGCCCCACCACTGGAACATGTAGCCGTAGTTGCGCTCGACGCCGCTCGTCGGCGCCGGCCAGTCGCGCACCAGGCTATCGCCGTCGTCGCTCAGTTGCTGGATCACGAATGACTGCAACGGCAAACCGGTTTCCGCCGCGTAGGCCGCCGGATCCAGATTCTGGCGGATCATCTGATGCTCGGCCGAACCGCCCTGCCCCAACTCGAACGCGCGCGTCGCGTCGGCGCGCGCAATGCCTTCGATGTCGATTTCGCCTTGCGGCGTGGTGTACGGCGCGATCGTCTCGCGATTGCTCATGTTGCGCGGCAGCCAGCCGCGATTGACCAGCACGTAACCGCCGCCAGCCAGTTTAAAAGGCATCACGACGTAAAAGCCCGGCTGGTCGTTATACGGGCGATTATCCAGATAGACGACCTTGTCGGCGACGAAGCTGCCACGCGCTTTCACGCGATGGAATTCGATGTCCTTCAGATCGACCGGCGCGGCGCTGACAGGCTGCGCGGGCGCGTTCTCAAACTGGGTGATGTGCGCCTCGAGCGCTTCTTTCTGATGCGCGCGATCGCGCTGCCAGAAACCGAGCCGCAGCGTCAACGCGATGACGAGCAGAATCAGCAGTGTGGGGACTAGGCGGATCTTCATCGAACGTGCCCCGCCTTGGTGTGCGGCCCCGTCTGGAACGTGCGGCAGACGCCGGCGCGCAGTGCGATAATAAACGTCTTGCCTCTGCGCTTTCTGGTTTCAGTTGGTTCCATGCACATTCTCGTTCCCATCGCCTTCGTCCTGATCATTGCCAGCATGGTGTCGGCGCTGTACTTCATGATGCATGACAAGGGCAAAACCAAGCGGATGGTCTGGTCGCTCGCCACACGGGTGGGTCTGTCGATCTCGCTGTTCCTGTTCATCCTGTTTGCACATTGGATGGGCTGGATTCAGTCGACGGGTATTCCTTACGGGCGTTGAGTCCAGCGCGCGGAACCGTTCTTCGGTTTCCGCGCGTCATCTCTTCGTCGTCCCTTCCCCAAGCAAAACGCCGCCCTGACAGGGTCGAGGGCGGCGCTGCTTGAGACTTGCGTATTGCTCGTGCGCGACGCCCCTGAAGAGCATTGCACCAATAGCCTGCGCGCACCTGGATAACCGGTTCGACGCAGGCCGGACTGCCTTACAGCCAGTACACAACGATGTACAGCCCAAGCCACACGACGTCCACAAAGTGCCAGTACCAGGCCGCGCCTTCGAACGCGAAATGATGCTCCGCCGTAAAGTGGCCGCGGATCATCCGCACCAGCACCACCGCCAGCATCGTGCCGCCGAGGAACACGTGGAAACCGTGGAAGCCCGTGAGCAGGAAGAACGTCGAACCGTACACACCCGAAGCCAGTGTCAGGTTCAGTTCGTTGTACGCGTGGAAGTATTCGAAGCCTTGCAGGAACAGGAAGCACACGCCGAGCACGAGCGTAGCCGCCAGCCAGATGATCGCTTTCTTGCGATGATCTTCACGCAGCGCGTGGTGCGAGACCGTCAGCGTGGCGCCCGAGGACAGCAGCAGCGCCGTGTTGATGGTCGGCACCGGCCACGGCTGCATCGACTTGAAGGTGGAGACCAGCGCTGCCGGACCGTTGTTCGGCCACACCGCCGAGAAGTCCGGCCAGATCAGCTTGTAGTCGAGGCTGCCGAGTTGATGCAGTGCGATTTCACGAGCGTAGAACAGCGCGCCGAAGAACGCGCCGAAGAACATCACTTCGGAGAAAATGAACCAGCTCATGCTCCAGCGGTATGACTTGTCGACGTTCTTGCCGTACATGCCGCCTTCCGACTCGGCGATGGCGTCACCGAACCAGTGCCACAACGTAAAGAGCAGCCACAGCAGACCGACCGCAACGCCAATCGGCGCCCAGTCGTGTTCGTTGATCCAGGCCGCAAGCGATCCGAGCATGACCAGCAACCCGGCGGCGGCGCTGATCGGATGCCGCGACGGATGCGGTACGAAATAGTACGGGCTCTCGTTTTGACCGCTCATTCTTGATTCTCCACTTCAGTCCAGTTGTTCCGGAATCTCCGGCTGTATCTTCGGCGGCGCGTCGATACCGCACCGCTTCACTCTAATTCGTGGGCCCTGCTTCGCCCCGTACTACCTGTGCGTCTGTCCTGATTCCGCATCAACCCACGACCGCGCGCACGATCAGGATCAATACGGCAATCAGAATCGCCACGCTGATCAGCGCTGCTGCAATCACATGCAGCGGGTTCAACTGCGCCGCGTCCGCTTCCAGATCACGGCGCTTGCGCACACCGAAAAACGACCAGAACACAGCGCGCATCGACTGACCAAAACTGCTCTTGCGCGGGCTGCCGCCGTTATCGCTCATCTTGTCGTCTCGTCCTTCGCTCGCGGCTCACGCCGTCAGGCGGGGTTGGCGGTGGTTGCCGCCGTGTTGGCCGTAGGTGCTGCCGTCCCGGCCGTCGCCGCTGCCGGCGTATTCAACTCAAAGAACGTGTACGACAACGTGATCGTTTTCACATCCTTCGGCAACTTCGGATCGACGACGAACACTACTGGCATCCGCTTCGTCTGATTCGCCGTCAAAGTCTGCTGCGTAAAACAGAAACACTCGATCTTCTTGAAGTACTCGGTAGCCTGCTTCGGCGCGTAGCTCGGAATGGCTTGCGCCTGAATCGTGCGCGCCTGTTCGTTGCTGACCTCGTACATCACCGTTGTTACTTCGCCCGGATGCACATCGAGACTGCGCTGCTCCGGCTTGAAACCGAGCGGACCGCGCGCGTTCGCATCGAATTCGATCGAGATCGTGCGGCTCATGTCGACCTGCGTATTCTTCGCCTCGCGCACCGTTGCATCACGCTGCACGAGGTTGTTGATGCCCGTGACCTCGCAGATCGCGCGGTACATGGGTATTAGCGCGAAACCGAAACCGAACATCATCAACGCGACGATGAACAGCTTGATCAGCATCGAACGGTTAAAAGAGCGATCGGCCTGAGCCGGCGGTTGCGTCGACATCTCAATCCTCAACAAACCTGCACACAGACTTGCACCACCCCGTCAGGAAAACCACTTCTGATGGATGATGACGCTCGCGAAAAAGACCGCGGCGATTACGAACATTACGAGACCGATCCGCCGGTTGCCCGCGCGAATCTGCTCGGGCGTACGTCTTTCTTCAGGATTACGCGTCATGCTCGACTTTCTGAATACTTTCGTGACTACGGGGTGCAGCCACTGCTTCGCTCACTGCCCGGTTCCGGCGGGGACATGCCGCCCGCCGCCAGAACCGGCAACCTCACGGAACGCCGATTACTCGACGGTCGGCGGATTTTCGAACGTGTGGAACGGGGCCGGGCTCGGCACGGTCCATTCGAGGCCCGTTGCGCCGTCCCACGGCTTGTCGCCAGCCTTTTCGAGTTCGCCACCGCCACGGTAGGCCGGCAGTGCCACTGCGAACAGGAAGTAGACCTGCGCCAGGCCAAAGCCGAACGCACCGATCGAGATCACCTGGTTCCAGTCGGTGAACTGAGCCGGATAGTCAGCGTAACGACGCGGCATACCTGCCAGACCGACAAAGTGCATCGGCAGGAACGCGAGGTTGAAGAAGAACATCGACGCCCAGAAGTGGATCTTGCCGCGCGTTTCGTTGTACATCCAGCCGGTCCACTTCGGCGCCCAGTAATACCACCCGGAGAACAGCGCGAAGAGCGATCCAGCCACCAGCACGTAGTGGAAGTGCGCCACCACGAAATAGGTGCCGTGATACTGGATGTCGAGCGGCGCCATAGCCAGCATCAGGCCCGACAGACCACCGAACGTGAACACCAGCAGGAAGCCGACCGCGAACAGCATAGGCGTTTCAAAGGTCAGCGAACCGCGCCACATCGTCGCGACCCAGTTGAACACCTTCACGCCGGTCGGCACGGCAATCAGCATGGTTGCGTACATGAAGAACAGCTGGCCCGTCACCGGCATGCCGGTAGCGAACATATGGTGCGCCCAGACCATGAACGACAGAATCGCAATCGACGAGGTTGCGTACACCATCGAGCTATAGCCGAACAGCGGCTTGCGCGAGAACGCCGGGATCACCTGCGACACGATCCCGAACGCCGGCAAGATCATGATGTACACCTCGGGGTGCCCGAAGAACCAGAAAATATGCTGGTACATCACCGGATCGCCGCCGCCTGCCGCATTGAAGAACGACGTGCCGAAGTGGCGATCAAACAGCACCATGGTGATCGCGCCTGCCAGAACTGGCATCACGGCGATCAGCAGATACGCGGTGATCAGCCACGTCCAGACGAACATCGGCATCTTCATCAGCGTGAGGCCGGGTGCGCGCATGTTCAGGATCGTCACAACGATGTTGATCCCGCCCATGATCGACGAAGCACCCATCAAGTGAACCGCGAAAATCGCGAAGTCCATGCCCGGGCCCATCTGCGTCGACAGCGGCGCGTACAGCGTCCAGCCGGCGGCGGTCGCGCCGCCGGGCGCGAAGAACGAACCGACCAACATGATGGCAGCCACCGGCAGCAGCCAGAAGCTGAAGTTGTTCATCCGCGCGAAAGCCATGTCCGATGCGCCGATCTGCAGCGGCACCATCCAGTTCGCGAAGCCGACAAACGCCGGCATGATCGCGCCGAACACCATGATCAGGCCGTGCATGGTGGTCAACTGGTTGAAGAACTCAGGACGCATGATCTGCAGACCTGGCTCAAACAGTTCGGCACGGATCATCAGCGCCATCACGCCCCCGGAGAGGAACATGGTGAACGAGAAGATCAGGTACAGCGTACCGATGTCCTTGTGATTGGTTGCGAACAGCCAACGACGCCAGCCATGCGGCGTTTCGTGGGCATGGTCGCCGTGCACGTGCTCGTGGCCCGCGGTTACATCGTGTCCGATGCTAGACATGACAATCTCCTAATGCGAATACTGCGGTGCTGACCATGAACACGTCAGGCAGCCGGGCTGATCTGGACACGCCGGGCTTCTTTCGCGTCGCTGCCGCCCGTGATCGTTTCCGGCTTCTTCAAAATAATATGGTCTTCGGCAATGCCGGCTGCTTTCAGTGCGTCGCGCACGGCTTCGGCGCGGCTCTTCGCGAGCTTCGCGTTGACCTCCGCAGAACCGGTGGCGTCGGTGAAGCCTGACAGTGTGAATTTGGCGTCCGGGTGTGCCTTCGAATAGGCCACCGCCGCGTCGACTGCCGCTTTCGCGTCTGCCGGCAGCGTGCTCTTGCCGGTCTCGAAGTAGACGCTTGCCGGGAGTGCCGCCTGCGATGCCGCGGCGCTGTCGGAGCCGGCCGAAGCCGCTTCGGCACCCGAGGCGCCTGCTGCGCCCGAAGCCGCTTCTGCGCCGCTTGCTGCAGCAGCCGCGCCGGCCAGGTGGTCGCCGCCTTCCGGCAGCTTGCCGTTGCGCGCGTCCAGCACCTGCTTCGGTTGCAGAATGTCGCCCGTGTGGTTGCCCCACGAGTTACGTTCGTACGTGATGACCGAAGCGATTTCGACGTCATTCAGCGTCGGCGCCCATGAAGGCATCGCGTTCTTGCCTTTCAGCACGATGCTCACGTGCTCGGCGATCGGGCCATTGGCGATCTTGCTGCCGTCGAGCGCCGGGAATGCGCCTGCGCCCTTGCCGGTCGGCTGGTGGCAGACCGCGCAGTTCGATGCGTACACCTTGCCGCCCCGCTCCACCAACTCGGCCATGGTGTAGGTCTTGTTCGGATCGTCCTGGCCAGCGGCCATTTTCTTCTTTTGCGCCTCGACCCACGCCGCGTAGTCGTCAGCGGAGAGCACCTCGACCACCACCGGCATGAACGCGTGTTCCTTGCCGCACAGCTCAGTACAGAAGCCGCGGAACGTGCCGGTCTTGTCAGCCTTGAACCACGTGTCGCGCACAAAACCCGGGATCGCGTCCTGCTTCACGCCGAAAGCCGGCACGTACCAGGAGTGGACCACGTCGTTCGCGGTGGTGATGATGCGGATTTTTTTGTCGACCGGGACGACGAGCGGATTGTCGACTTCCTGGAGGTACGTGGTGGAAATCGGCTGGCGGCCATCGGTTTCCGCACGCGGCGTAGCCAGCGTGGACAGGAAGCTGATGCCTTCGCCCGGACCCTTCACGTAATCGTAGCCCCATTTCCACTGGTAGCCGGTGACCTTGATGGTGACGTCGGCGTTGGTGGTGTCTTTCATCGCGACGACGGTCTTGGTGGCGGGGAGCGCCATCAGCACGACGATGATGAACGGCACGATCGTCCAGATGATTTCGACGGTGGTGCTTTCGTGGAAATTCGAAGCCTTGTGACCTTTCGATTTGCGGTGAGCAAAGATCGAATAGAACATCACGCCGAACACGCCGACGAAGATCACCAGGCAAAGAACCAGCATGAACATGTGGAGGCTGAAGAGCTCCTCAGCGATTTTTGTCGCAGGCGGCTGGAGATTGATCTCGTTGACGGCAGGGCCGCCCGGAACATCGCCCACTGCCAGGGCCGCGCCGGCGAAAAGCAGTCCGCTCATCGCCAGCACGCCCATGAGGGCTCGCTTGATTGTTTTCATAGCTTCCTTACCCAAAATTTCCATTCAAACCCTCGACCCCGCTGACTGGCTGCCTCGCGCTCCCCGTGAACGCCGCGCGATTTCACGCATCTAACAACGCGTGAGCCACATACGCAATTCGCCTGCGAACTGCGCGCGCCGATACTGCGCGAGATGTTGCCCGATCATGATCGTCTGCCCCCGCGAGACCAGCTTGATCTGGTCACGCGGTGTTGCACCCGGCTCGATCCGCACCCAGCGCGGATTGAATTCAAACTGCGTGAGCCGCTCGGCGCTGACCTGCTCGATCACCAGCCGGTTCTGAAACAGCCGGATCCGCTCGTAATCGACAGCATGACGCGCATAAATGGCAAACGCGATGCCTACCGCCAGCAATTCGACACCGGTGAACGGCAACACCAGCCAGGCGCCGACCAGAACCAGCATGAAAGCAATTGCCAGTGAGAACAACGCAAGCGATACGTAGAAACATACGAACTGCCGCGGCGAAATCGAACAGTTGCGCCTCATTGTCCAGTCTTTGAGAACCGGTTCTGAATCCGCCAGCAGATCTGATGCTTGCATCGCTGCCTCCCGCCGATCGTCACCAATTGCCGCCTGCGGCCATTGCTTGCGGCCACCTGATTCCCGCCGCGCCACCTCATATTGCAACCCTATGCCTCGGGCCTGTCGCCCCAAATGTGGGAACTCCAGGCGACAAACTGACGCATTATAGGCGCGATCCATAGCATCCACAAGCAAGCCTCTATCGGCTCACAAGCCAGGCGCGACAAGCCTCCGCGCCGTTTTGACGCACCTTTCGGGCGTCTTTTGAAGCGGTAATTTCAGACATAACAGATGTCCTCTTTACCGCTTCAACGATTCCTCGACGAGCCGCGCCCGATATCCTCAATTCGAACGATTCCGTGCCCTTCCGCCGTCGTGCGCGGCACGGCTTTCCACGCGTGTCCGTAGATCACTTCGAAGGTCAGGGCGATGGTGCCGTCGGCGCGCCGGCGGGCTTCGAGCGCCGCCAGCAAAGCCTTGTGCAGACGGCGCGCCGCCGCACTCGAAGCCGCCTCGCGCTCGAACGGATAGGCACCCCAGCGGCGCACGTCCGCGAGCAGCGACTCAGGCGACTTGTACGTAATAGTGAGTGTTTCCTGATCCATCACGGGGATCTCGAACCCGCTTTCGACCAGCATATCGCCGAGATCGTGCATGTCGACGAAATCGATCACATGCTTGCGCGAGCTCACACCATGCGCGGCCTCGACTTCGGCGTAGGCGCCGCGCAACTCCTTCAGCGAATCGGGGCCGAGGGTGCTGAACATCAGCAGGCCGTTCACTTTGAGCACTCGTTGCCATTCAGGAAACACGAGGTCAGGACGCGAATGCCAATGCAGCGCGAGATTGGACCAGATAAATTCGAAGGCGCCGGCCGCGAACGGCAACGCCGAGAAGTCGGACTGCGCGAAACGCGGCCCACGGGCACCCAGCGCCTTGCCGAGAGTGGCCGGCAAAAAGCGCCGCCAGCTCGTGTCGCCGGCGTCGTGATGCAGCGCGCGAGCGAGCATTCCATGCGACAGATCGGTGCCGAACACCGGCGCCTCGGGAAAGCGTTCGCGTAACGCGGGGACGTCTTCGCCCACGCCGCAGCCCGCATCGAGCACGCTCGCTGGCGTGACCTTGATGTAGTCGAGACGCTCTCGCATACGCTGCGCGATTTCGCGCGGCAGAAAGGCGACTTGGTCGAAGGTCGCCGCACGGCGGTCGAAGATTCGCCTGAGGCGCCGGGAATCGTAGGCCGGACGGCCAGATTGAGCGGGAGTTGGGGGCATGGGTGTCGTACTGGCGAAGAGCACGAAGTATACTCGCTCGCTTCCTTCCCTTCAGCGTGGAAGGCCTTTGCGGGCGGTCCAATCATGCCACTTCGACCATTTTCTTCGTCTTCCGGCGGCCGCTTCGCACGTTTTGCGCGCGGCTTGCATTCGGCGTGGCCGCGCGTGATCCACGCCGCGCTGCCGAATTTGTGTGCGCTGTGTGGCAATTTGTCGCATAAGACACTTTGCACTGGTTGCGATGAAGCGTACTGGAATGAAGAGCGTTTGCGCTGCAAGGCATGCGCCGTGCCGCTGGACGGAACGCGGTGGGCGGCTCGCATGCATTATCGCTGCGCGGATTGCGTTGGCGAACCGCCGCCTTTCGATGCAACATTCGCGCTCGCGGACTATCGCGCGCCGCTCGACGCACTGGCGTTAGGCCTGAAGTTCCGCGCCCGGCTGATGCTCGCGCGCGAGTTTGCGCGACGTCTTGCAGGTCTCGCGGAAGACTCGTGGCAGGGATTGCCGGAGCGACCCGATGTAATTGCGCCGGTACCGCTTGCCGCCCAACGTCTGGCTGAGCGCGGCTATAACCAGGCGTGGCAGATCGCCAAACCGCTGGCCCGCGCGCTGAATGTGCGCGGCGACGCCACCTTGCTGCATCGGGTGATTCACACCGCGCCGCAATCCCGGCTCGACCGTGACGCGCGCAGGCAGAACGTGGGCCGCGCGTTCGAAGTCGCCAAACCGGTGCGAGGCTTGCATGTCGGCATCGTCGACGATGTCATGACGACCGGCGCGACACTCGAAGCCTTGGCCCACATGCTGAAAGCAGCCGGTGCGCGGCGCGTCACTAACTTCGTCGCGCTGCGCACGCCAAAAAACTAGTTCTTACCTGGTCTCATCATGTTCAATGTCGTTCTCGTCGAACCCGAAATTCCGCCGAACACCGGCAACGTCATCCGCCTGTGTGCGAACACGGGCGCACGGCTGCACCTGATCGAGCCGCTCGGCTTTCCGCTCGACGACGCCAAATTGCGCCGCGCCGGCCTCGACTATCACGAGTACGCGCAGATGAACGTGCACGCTAATTGGGCAGCCTTCGTCGCCAAAGAAGCGCCGGACCCGGCGCGCATGTTCGCCTTCACCACGCGCGGCTCGGGGCGCTTCCACGAGCACGCCTTTCAATCCGGCGACTGGTTTGTCTTCGGCGCCGAAACGCGTGGCCTGCCTGACACGGTGCTCGATCAATTCGCCAATGAACAGCGCGTGCGTCTGCCCATGCGGCCGGGCAACCGCAGCCTGAATCTGTCGAATACGGTCGCGATCGTGGTGTTCGAAGCGTGGCGTCAGACCGGTTTCGACGGCGGCGCCTGACGGCGCGTCAATTCGGCCTGATAGCGCGCGAGCATGGCAGCGTCGAAACACGCGAACACGACGAGTTCGATCCGCGGCATGCGCGGCACGGTTTCGAGCACGGTGCCGACGGCGATCCGCACGGCTTCGTCGGCCGGAAAATGGTAGACGCCGCAACTAATGGCGGGAAACGCAATGCTCGCGCACTGCGCCTGATGCGCCACCTCGAGCGAACGCTGATAGCACGAGGCCAGCAGGTCCGCTTCGCCACGCATGCCGCCCTGCCAGACCGGGCCGACTGCGTGGATCACGTGCCTGGCCGGCAACCGGTAGCCGCCGGTGATTTTTGCATCGCCCGTCGCGCAACCACCAAGGGCCTCGCATTCATGCAGCAATGCCTCGCCGGCCGCGCGGTGAATTGCTCCGTCCACGCCGCCCCCGCCTAACAACGACGTATTGGCCGCGTTGACGATTGCATCGAGCGCGAGCGTCGTGATGTCGACGACGCGCGCTTCCAGAGTGCAACGATTGAAACTGGGCATGGGAACCTCGCCGATCCGAAGCGTCGATAAAACGTGGACAGCGAAGGCAGGCAGCCGTTCAGCGCAATTCACGCCAAACGGCTGAAAGACAAGACTTATTCGGCCTTGGAATCGCGCCGCAGCAAGGCGCTGACGGCGTCGCGCGGCGCTACACCGTCGAACAGGACGGCACAAACTGCCTGCGTGATCGGCATTTCGATTGCGTGAGCGCGGGCAATCGCCAATACCGCTTGAGCACAACGCACCCCCTCGGCCACGTGGCCCAGGCCACCGAGGATGTCGTCAAGCGTGCGGCCCGCGGCGAGTTGCACACCGACCGTCCGATTCCGCGACAGGTCGCCCGTCGCGGTCAGAATCAGATCGCCCAAGCCGGTCAAGCCGGTGAACGTTTCCGCCCGCCCGCCGAGCGTCACGCCAAGGCGCGACATTTCGGCAAGACCACGCGTAATCAAGGCCGCGCGCGCGTTCAGGCCAAGCCCGAGACCGTCGGCAATGCCGGTGGCAATCGCCAGCACGTTCTTCACCGCGCCGCCCACTTCCACGCCGACGATGTCGTCGCCGGTATAGATGCGCATCGCGCCGTGATGGAACGCCGCGACCGTACGCTCGCGGCACGCCGCGGACGCACTCGCGACGGTCAACGCGACCGGCAAACCCTGCCCGACTTCCCGCGCGAAACTCGGCCCGGAGAGCACGCCATTGCTGCCATGCCCCGCCAGTTCAGCCGCGACCACCTGATGCGGCAGCAACTGCGAATCGGCTTCGAAACCCTTGCACAACCACACTACATGCGCCGGCACTTTGCCCGCATCGCGCATTGCCTGAAACAGACCGCGCAGACCGGCTACGGGCGTTGCCACGACGCACAGAGCGTGGTCGGCTAGCGCATGGTCGAGCGCCGCGCCCAGTTCCGCTTCGTAGCGAAGCGCGGCAGGCAAGGCAACGCCCGCCAGATAGCGGGCGTTTTCGTGCGAAGCGGAAAGGTCGGCAATGAGCGCGGGTTCACGCGCCCACAACACGGTGTCGTGCCGTACAGCCAGGTGGCCGGCAAGGGCTGTGCCCCATGCACCGGCGCCGAGGACAGCAACCTTCATGGCCGGCACCGTACGCGACGCGTTAATGCGTGACGCCGTTCTGCACCGCGCCTTCCTGGCCGCCCATTTGCGCGAGGCGTTGCTCGTACAGGGCCTGGAAGTTGATTTCGGCGAGGTGGATCGGCGGGAAGCCGGCACGGGTGATCGCGTCGGCGATGTTCGAGCGCAGGTACGGGAACAGGATGGTCGGGCAGGCAATGCCGACCAGCGGGTCGATCTGTTCAGCCGGGATATTGCGGATGTCGAAAATACCGGCTTGCTTGGCTTCGATCAGGAATGCAACCTTGTCCGCCACCTTGGCCGTCACCGTGCCCGTGACGATGATTTCGAACACGGTGTCGGCGAGGCGCTCGGCCTTCACGTCGACTTCGACTTCAACCGACGGCATTTCCTGCTCGAGGAAGATGCCCGGCGAATTCGGCTGCTCGAGCGACATGTCCTTCAGGTAGATGCGCTGGATATTGAAGAACGGCTGGTTATTCTCGTCGGACATGATTGGATGATTCCCTGAATGTATGCATGGCGGCGGCCTATGGCTTCGCGGGCCGCCAGATCGTTGCGACGCATCGCCCGCCCTCGAAAAAGGCGGCGATGCACCGGCTTGTTTTTTTCTACCCGTTCACGCGCCAACCGGCGCGCGAATTCAGGCAGTGGCTTCGAGCAGCGGCATCAGACCGCCCGCGCGATCGAGCGCGGAGAGGTCGTCGTAGCCGCCGACATGCGTCTCGCCGATGAACACCTGCGGCACCGTGCGACGACCGGTCCGGGTCATCATTTCTTCACGACGAGCCGGATCCTTGTCGATCAGTACCTTTTCGACCTGCTCGACGCCGCGCGACTTTAAAAGACGTTCGGCCATCTGGCAATACGGGCACACCTGGGTGCTGTACATGATCACTTTGTTCACTTCGCAACTCCTTGTTTCACAACCGGCATACCGGCCTTCTGCCAGGCGTCGACACCCCCTTCGAGGACGTGGACTTCGGCATACCCTGCATCCTGCACGATACGCGCCGCCTTGTTCGACTGCTGGCCGTTCTGGCACACCAGCAGCACCGGGTTGCTCTTATTCTTCACCAGTTGCGCAACTTTCGCCTGCAACTCGGCAAATTCAAGGTGCCGTGCCGCGGGCAGATGCCCCGTGGCAAAGTCGGCGGACGGACGCAGATCGATGACCGCCGCATTGCGCCGGTTGATCAGTTGGGTCGCTTCAGCGGCCGACAGGCCGCCACGGCCGCGCCGGCTGATCGTTGGCCACAGCAGCAACCCACCGGAGATGAGGACGATTGCGATCAGTACAAGGTTTGTGTAATCAGTGAAAAACTTCACGGAAAATCCGCCGAAAAAGAGAGAAATCGAAAAGGGCAATCCACCCATTATAAAATAACCGTCTGACGCGATGGCGGCGCGCCTCAAGACGGCGCTCGCAACGCTTTACCGCTTCCTTACTACCGACCGGCAATCTCATGTACAAACTCGTTCTCATCCGCCACGGCGAATCGACGTGGAACAAGGAAAACCGCTTCACGGGCTGGGTCGACGTCGACCTGACCGAGCAGGGCAACCGCGAAGCGCAACAGGCCGGCGTGCTGCTGAAGGAGTCCGGCTACACATTCGATATCGCCTACACGTCGGTGCTCAAGCGCGCGATCCGCACCTTGTGGCATGTGCAGGACCAGATGGACCTGATGTACCTGCCGGTGGTGCATTCGTGGCGTCTGAACGAGCGTCATTATGGTGCGTTGTCGGGCCTGAACAAGGCGGAAACCGCCGCGAAGTTCGGCGACGACCAGGTGCTGGTGTGGCGCCGCAGTTATGACACGCCGCCGCCCGCGCTCGATCCGTCGGACGAACGCACCGCGTATAACGACCCGCGTTACGCCAAGGTGCCGCGCGAGCAGCTGCCGCTCACCGAGTGCCTGAAGGATACCGTCGCCCGAGTTCTGCCGATGTGGAACGAGTCGATCGCGCCGGCCATCAAGTCGGGCCGCAAGGTGGTGATCGCCGCGCACGGCAACTCGATCCGCGCGCTGGTGAAGTACCTCGACAATATTTCGGACGACGACATCGTCGGCCTGAATATTCCCAACGGCGTGCCGCTCGTCTACGAACTCGACGAAAACCTCAAGCCGATCAAGCACTACTATCTGGGAGACCAGGACGCGATCGCGAAGGCGCAAGCCGCCGTGGCCAAGCAAGGCAAGGCGGGCTGAGTCTGCTGCCCCGCCCGGCTGCCGTGATCAAAAAGGCAGCGGGGTATGTTAAACGGGGCACGGCAAGCGGACCCGCTAACCGGCAAGACGTACCGGTTAGCGGGTCCGTTTCGTTTCGCGGGTGTCCATTCCCCCTCCCCCAACTGTTACCGCACATTACTTCGGCGCCGCAGCCCTGATCTGACGAACCAGACCCGGCGTGCGCTGTCGAATCACGATTGTCTGCACCGCGCCCTGACTGGGCGGGTGTGCAGTTATACTTGTCCGTCCCCATCTCTATCGACGCTGCCACGCGCTTCCGACCGCAACAGACTCTATGCGAAAGAACCTGAAAAATATCGGCCTGATTGCCGCGGGCCTTGCTACCGGCGCATTCGCCACCTTGCAGCTTTCCGCCTCGGCCCAGCAGCCCGCTAGCGCCGTTGCACCGCTGCCGCTCGACCAGCTCCGGCTCTTTGCCGAAGTGTTCGGGCAAATCAAGCATGAATACGTCGAACCGGTCGACGATAAAAAGCTGCTCACCGCCGCCATCAAAGGCATGGTGTCGAGCCTCGACCCGCACTCGTCGTACCTCGACAAGACCGACTACGAAGAACTGCAGGAGCAGACCAAAGGTCGCTTCGCGGGTCTCGGCATTGAGATTTCGTCGGAAGACGGCCTGATCAAGGTGATCTCCCCGATTGAAGACACGCCGGCGTTCCGTGCCGGCATCCGCCCGGGCGACCTGATCACCCGCATCAACGACAAACCCGTGCGCGGCATGACGCTCGACCAGGCCGTCAAGCAGATGCGCGGCGATCCGGGCACCAAGGTCACGCTGACCATCTTCCGCAAGACTGACGACCGTACCTTCCCGCTCACGGTCACGCGCGCGATCATCAAGGTCCAGTCGGTCAAGATGAAGATTCTTGCGCCGGGCTACGCGTATGTCCGCATCACCAGCTTCCAGGAACGCACCACGCCGGATCTCGCGGCAAAGCTGCAGGACATCGCGCGTCAACAGCCGAACCTGAAGGGCCTCGTGCTCGATCTGCGTAATAACGGCGGCGGTCTGTTGCAAAGCGCGGTTGGCGTTGCCGGCGCGTTCCTGCCGCCGAATTCGGTTGTGGTGTCCACCAATGGCCAGATTCCGGATTCGAAGCAGGTCTATCGCGACACGTACGACAACTATCGCCTGCAATCTTTCGACAGCGACCCGCTGAAAGACGAGGCGCCGATCTTCAAGACCGTGCCCATGATCGTGCTGACCAACGCCTACTCGGCGTCGGCGTCGGAAATCGTCGCAGGCGCGCTGCAGGATCAGCATCGTGCGCTGATCGTCGGCAAGACCACGTTCGGCAAGGGTTCGGTGCAAACGGTCCGGCCCATGACGGCGGACACGGCGCTGCGTCTGACCACGGCGTACTACTACACGCCGAGCGGCCGTTCGATCCAGAACAAGGGCATCCGTCCTGACGTCGCGGTCGATCAATACGCGGAAGGCGATCCGGACGACGCGCTCGTGACCCGCGAAGTCGACTACTCGAACCACCTTGCGAATACGCAGGATCCGAACGAGAAGAAGGAAGCGGAACAGCGCGAGCAGGAACGCATGGACCAGTTGCGTCAGCTTGAAGAGCAAAACGACAAGAAGACGCCGGAACAGCGTCAGAAGGATCGTGAGCGCAAGCCGGTCGAGTTCGGTTCGGCCGACGACTTCATGCTGCAACAGGCTTTGAACAAGCTCGAAGGTAAGCCGGTGCAGGAATCGAAGTCGCTGACCGAGCGGCGTCTGGCGCAGAACAAGCCGGCTACGTCGGCCTCCGCGCCGGTCGCGGTGAAGCCGACTCAACCGGTGCCGGGCGCGTCGGCGCCTGCCGGTGCCTCGGCAGCCACTCCGGCGAACTAAGCCGCACATCCTGACGTGCCTTCGCAGCGCTCATGCTGCGAAGGCACGCAGAGCCCCTCCCCGCCGCGCGATTAAAATAAGCATAACGACAGCGCGCGCCGCAGCCCTTCGGTCTGCGTCACACTGCGCGACCCACCCTCACGCGCCCTCGCCATGAACGACGATCAACTCCTCCGCTATTCCCGCCACATCCTCGTGGATGAAATCGGCATCGAGGCGCAGCAGCGCTTTATCGACGCCCACGCGATCATTGTCGGCGCGGGTGGACTGGGTTCGCCGGCTGCGATGTACCTGGCGGCCGCGGGCGTCGGCCGTCTGACGCTGGTCGACGCCGACACCGTCGACCTGACCAATCTGCAGCGGCAGATTCTGCACGTGACGGCCTCGGTCGGACGCAAGAAGGTGGAGTCCGGGCGCGACGCGCTCGTGCAGATCAATCCCGAGGTGAAGGTGAACGCGGTGGCCGAACGCGCAGACGACGCATGGCTCGATCGCGAAGTGCCGCACGCCACGGTCGTGCTCGATTGCACCGACAACTTCGCGACGCGCCACGCAATCAATCGCGCCTGCGTGAAGCATGGCGTGCCGCTGGTTTCGGGCGCGGCTTTGCGCTTCGACGGCCAGATCAGCACGTTCGATTTCCGCGACGAAGCATCGCCGTGCTATGCATGCGTGTTTCCGGAAGATCAGCCATTCGAGGAAGTCGCGTGCTCGACGATGGGCGTGTTCGCGCCGACGGTCGGCATCATTGGTTCAATGCAGGCCGCCGAGGCGCTGCGGGTGATCGGTGGAATCGGTACGCCGCTGGTGGGCCGTTTGATGATGCTCGATTCGCTGCGCATGGAATGGAACACGATGCGCATTGCGCGCCAGTCGGATTGCCCGGTCTGCGGGCAACCGCATGAGGCTTGATGCCAACCTGAACGCTGAATAAAAAACGCCGCACATGCGGCGTTTTTTATTCGAAGCCAACCTGACGCATCAAGCCTGCGCCACACGCTTGAGCGCCGCCTGCACTTCTTCCGGTTCGAACGACGCCAGCACGTCTGCCACCGGCTTCTCCAGCGTCTTCAGATGCGAGCGCAGGATTTCCTGCTTGACCACCAGCAACTGGCTCGGATGCATTGAAAATTCCGTGAGCCCCATGCCGAGCAACAGCCGCGTCAACGCCGGATCCCCCGCCATCTCGCCGCACACCGAAACCGGCACGCCGGCCCGCTTCGCTTCGCGCAGCGTGAATGCGATCAGATGCAGCACCGCCGGATGCAGCGGATCGTACAGATGCGCGACCGAGTTATCCGCGCGATCGATGGCCAACGTGTACTGGATCAGATCGTTGGTGCCGATCGACAGGAAATCGAGCCGCTTCAGGAACAGTGGCAACGCAATTGCAGCAGCGGGAATCTCGATCATCGCGCCAACTTGCACGTTCGGATCGTAAGCGATGCCCGCGTCGTCCAGCTGACGCTTGGCTTCGCGAATCAGATCGAGCGTCTGATCGATTTCCTGAGCGTGCGCGAGCATCGGAATCAGGATTTTCACCTTGCCAAACGCGGACGCCCGCAAAATGGCACGCAGTTGCGTCAGGAACATCTGCGGCTCGGAAAGGCTCCAGCGAATCGCCCGCAACCCCAAGGCCGGGTTAGGGGCCGTTTCGTAGCCGTCACCCCCGCTCATCGAATCGAGCGGCTTATCGGCGCCCACGTCGATCGTACGGATCGTGACCGGCAAACCGTTCATCAACTCGACCGCGCGACGGTAGGCAGCAAACTGCTCTTCCTCTTCCGGCAGCTGATGCTTGTGATTCATGAACAGGAATTCGGTGCGAAACAGGCCCACGCCAGTCGCGCCCGAATCGATCGCCGCGCGCGCGTCGTCCGGCAACTCGATATTCGCGCACAACTCGATGCGCGTGCCGCACAGCGTTTGCGTCGGCGAAAATTTCAGCCGTTGCAGCTTGCGCTGTTCCAGCGCTTTTTCGCTTTGACGGTACGAGTACTCTTCCAGCACGATCGGCGCGGGATCCACGATCACGATGCCGTGATCGCCGTCGACAATGATCAGGTCGTCCTGCCGGATCAACGCGCTGGCGTGCTGCACCCCGACCGCCGCGGGGATGCCGAGACTGCGCGCGACGATCGCCGTATGCGAAGTGCGGCCGCCAAGATCGGTGACGAAGCCCTGAAACGTTTGCGTTTTGAACTGCATCATGTCGGCCGGCGCGATGTCGTGCGCGACCACGATCATTTCGTTGCACGCACCGTGCACGGCATCCACCAGCGCCACCGAGGCGCCGGCCAGCGCTTTCAGCACGCGCTCCACCACCTGTTCGATGTCGGCTTTGCGCTCACGCAGGTATTCGTCTTCGATATCGTCGAAATGGCGCGACAGGCGTTCGAGTTGCTCCGTCAGCGCCCACTCGACGTTGTAGCGACGCGTACGGATCAGGTCGATGGTTTCCTGAACGAGCATCGCGTCATTCAGGATCATTGAATGAACGTTGATAAACGCGCCCATCTCACTGGGCGCGTCTGCCGCGAGATCGGCGCGCAGTGCCTCGAGTTCGTAATGCACGTGTTGCTGTGCCGTGCGAAAGCGCTCGATTTCGCCCTCGATCTGGGCGTGTTCGATCAAATAGTGGTCTACGTCCAGTGCGGCCGGGGCGATCAGATAAGCGCGCCCGATGGCGATACCGCGTGACACGGGAATTCCATGCAGCGTGAAGGACACGCGCACCTCCTCTAGTTGTGTGATGCCGCGGCAAACCGCTGCAATGCTCTCAGACTCTCGCCGTCATTATAAATTCCGCGCCCTTTGCAGGTACACCAGGGCTATGTGCAGCGCAGCACAAATTCCCGTAAGCAGCACGACAACTCGCCGCAAGGAACGCCGTCTCTTCCGCCGATTGTCACGCGCTAAAAAAAACGCCGCGGAGAGCCGCGGCGTTCTGCTTCCAGGCAAGGCGGACGCGCGCTCACTGACCTTCGCCGAATTTATCGGCAATCAGTTTCAACAATGCGTCCATCGCTTCTTTTTCGTCGGAGCCTTCCGTTTCGATCGTCACGGTGCTGCCTATTCCCGCAGCCAGCATCATCACGCCCATGATGCTCTTGGCATTGATGCGGCGGCCATTGCGGCTCATCCAGATTTCCGCCTGGTAGTTGCCCGCGAGTTGCGTCAACTTGGCCGACGCGCGCGCGTGCAGCCCCAGCTTGTTCACGATAGTCGTTTCCTGTTGCAGCATGTGATGGTCCGAAGCGCGGGTAAGGGTGGTTGTGAAAGATGAAACTGCACGACAGTTGCACTGTCTTTGAAACTGTTGAAAGCCGTTCGGTCCGCTTACAACCCGGCCGAGTCGGCCTTCTGAGTCAGATCAGCCTCGGGTGGCAAGGCGGGCAGGCAGTCGCCGGAAGCCGCCTCTGGCGCAACCGGGGCCGGCGTCGCGGGCCCGATGGCATGCACGCCCTTGGTGCCGCCGGCGAGCGCCTTGTCGACCAGCGTGTCGAGCGGCGTGGCGCGATAACAGACCGCGCGTACCAGCATCGGCAAATTGACACCGCATAGCACGCGCACATCCGGCATCGATGCGAGACGCCCGGCGATATTCGCCGGTGTGGCGCCGAACATGTCGGTAAGCACAAGCGCGCCGTTTTCTTCCTTGAGCCGCTCGATTTCGGAGTGCGCGAACGCGACCTGCTGTACCGGATCGCAATCGGGAGAAACGTCGATCACACCGATGCGAGCCGGCAAGCCACCGTAGATATGCGAAATACAATCGCGCAACGCGGTGGCAAACGGAGCGTGCGCGATGATTAGAATGCCTGCCATGTCAGCCCTACTGCTAAAGAACGGCCCCGAACCGTGGACCGGGACGAAGCCCGGTTCGCAAGCGCCCTCGACCGGCCGTGGGTCGTAAGGGCCGGAACGCACCATTTGACCAGCGACCCGCAGCGCCCGATGTATCTGGAGCGCTGGCGAGACCCTGCTCGTTCACTGTCCGCGATTCATGCCCGCGGCGCCTGGAAGACGCCTTCGTTTCAGTCTGAATCGGAAGAGCGGGCATTGTATCAGGCTCATTTTCGAGCTAAAGCCGACGTTTCGCCTGCTGCGGATTTACTACATAGTTTGGGGAGCACGGCGCCCGTTCAAGAGCGCAGCCTCAGGCCGCCGCGCGCTCCAATGCATCGATGAACATCGCTGCAACGTCGAATCCGGTCTGATCCATGATCTCGCGGAAGCAGGTCGGGCTCGTCACGTTGACTTCAGTGAGCCAGTCGCCGATCGCGTCGAGCCCCACCAGCAGCAGACCACGTGCGGCGAGCACCGGCGCCAGCGTGTCGGCGATCTTGCGGTCATGCTCGGTGAGCGGGCGCGCCACGCCCAGTCCACCGGCAGCCAGGTTGCCGCGCACTTCATTACCCTGCGGAATCCGCGCGAGCGAAAACGGCACCGCCTCGCCGCCGATCAGCAGAATGCGCTTGTCGCCGTCCTTGATGTCCGGAATGAATTTCTGCGCCATCACCGAACGCGCGCCGTCGTGGCTCAGCATCTCGATGATCGAACCGAGATTCATGCCATCCGCCTTCACGCGGAACACGCCCATTCCGCCCATGCCGTCGAGCGGCTTGAGGATCACGTCGCCGTGTTGCTCATGGAAGGCGCGCAAGCGGGCCGCGTCGCGCGTCACCAGCGTAGGCGTGACGAATTGCGCAAACTCGCCGATCGCGAGCTTTTCCGAGTGGTCGCGAATCGCCTGCGGCTTGTTGAAGATGCGCGCGCCGCCGCGTTCGGCCAACTCCAGCAGCCATGTCGACGTCACGTATTCCATGTCGAACGGCGGATCCTTGCGCATCACCACCGCGCTGAAATCCTTCAGCGAGCGAGGCGTTGCCGCTTCGGCGGCGTACCACGTGTCGCGATGCAGGTCCGTGACGTCGCCGACAATCGCAAAGCGCTGCACGTTCGCTTCGACGTCGCCGCCGGTCCATGCCAGATGCTTCGGCTCGCACGTATACAGCGTGTGACCGCGACGCGCGGCTTCGGCCATCATCGAGTAAGTCGAGTCTTTGTAGATCTTGAATTGCGTGAGCGGATCGGCGATGAAAAGAATGTCCATGGGAATTCCGGTGCGCCCTGATGGGCTTGGCATTAATCGTTAAAACAGCTGCGGCGGCGATAGCGCCTGCAGAACTGAACTCGCGCAGACCGGCGTCTGCGCGACCAGAGCCGCTCAGACCTGAATCGCTTCCGGATCGGTCTTTTCCAGTTCGACCGATGCGGCCAGTAGCCCGAGCCGCGCCACCACGCCGTACATATAGAAGCGGTTCGGCGGCGCCGCGCCAGGCTTGGCGTGCGCATCCGGCAGCGCCGTGTGTTCGAAACCGAGCGGCACGAAGTGCATGCCGGGCGCGTTCAGGTTCTGATCGCGCTCGCGGCTGCCATGCACGCGATAGAAGCCGCCCACCACGTAGCGGTCGATCATATACACGACCGGCTCGGCGACTTCTTCACCGATGCGCTCGAACGTGTACACGCCTTCCTGCACGATGACGTCATGCACTTCGAGGCCGTCTTTGGTCGCGGCCATCTTGGCGCGTTCGCGCTTGGTGAGCGCGGCCACTTCCGACGCGTCGTGCACGGTCATCACACCCATGCCATACGTGCCCGCGTCCGACTTGATGACGACATACGGTTTCTCGGAGATTCCGTACTCGCGATACTTCTTGGCAATCTTCTTCAGCACGCCGTCGATTGCATCGGCCAGCGCTTCCTCACCGGTGCGCTCCTGGAAATCGACACCTTCGACATGCGCGAAGTACGGATTGATCATCCACGGATCGATCTCGACCATCTTCGCAAACTTCTTCGCGACGTCGTCATAACAGGAGAAGTGCGTCGATTTGCGGCGAACGGCCCAGCCCGCGTGCAACGGCGGCAACAGGTATTGCTCGTGCAGATTTTCCAGAATCGGCGGAATGCCGCCCGACAGATCATTGTTCAGCAGAATCGAACACGGATCGAAGTTCTTCAGACCGAGCCGCCGCTGCGAACGCTCGAGCGGTTCGAGCACGAGCTTCTGCCCGTCGGACAAGGCGATGGTGACCGGCCCGACAATGCTTTCGTCGAGCGTGCCGAAACGAACGTTCAAACCCGCCTGCCGCATGATCGCCGCGAGGCGCGCGACATTCTCCAGATAAAAGGCATTGCGTGTGTGGCGCTCGGGAATCACCAGCAGGTTTTTGGCGTCCGGGCAGATCTTCTCGATCGATGCCATCGCGGCCTGCACGGCGAGCGGCAGCACTTCCTGCGGCAGATTGTTGAATGCCCCAGGGAACAGATTGGTGTCGACCGGCGCGAGTTTGAAACCCGCGTTACGCAGATCGACGGAACAGTAGAACGGCGGCGTGTGTTCCTGCCATTCGAGCCGGAACCAGCGTTCGATGGCGGGTGTGGCGTCGAGGATCTTCCGCTCGAGGTCGAGCAGCGGGCCGTTTAACGCCGTAACTAGGTGCGGAACCATTGATCACTCGCAGACTGGAGAAAAAAGATTGTAGAGCAAATGCTTTGTCCATTTGGGGACGGTTTCTCCATTCGCAAGCGGACGCGAATGCATTCTCGCTATCGCCATCATAGGCGGGAAAAACTGCTGTTAACAAGATGACCGGCAAGAAAAAAGGCCCGCCATGAGGGCGGGCCAAAATCGCTGCGCTAGATTCGTAATCCGTCAGGCCCTGGAGCGAGGGCCGATGGAGAACTCCTTATTCGACGTGTTCGCCGTGCAGCGTCACGTCCAGACCTTCGCGTTCCTCTTCTTCCGTCACACGCAGGCCCATCACCATATCGATGACCTTCAGCAGGATGAAGCTCACCACACCGCTGTAGATCAGTGTCGTCAGCACGCCCTTGGCTTGCAGGATCACGCTGCCGTCCGCGCCGCCGATGTCCTTGACTGCGAACACACCGGTCAGCAGCGCACCCACGATACCGCCGATGCAGTGCACGCCGAACGCGTCGAGCGAGTCGTCGTAACCGAGCTTGTGCTTGAGCCACGTAGCCGACCAGAAGCAGATCACGCCTGCCGCGATACCGATCACGAGCGAACCCGTCATACCGACGAAGCCCGAAGCCGGCGTAATCGCCACCAGACCTGCAACGGCGCCCGACACGATACCGAGTACCGACGGCTTACCCTTGGTTGCCCATTCGGCGAACATCCATGCGAGTGCTGCTGCTGCGGTTGCGACTTGCGTGGCGAACATCGCGAAACCGGCACGGCCGTCTGCCGCCACTGCCGAACCCGCGTTGAAGCCGAACCAGCCTACCCACAGCATCGCGCCACCGATCAGCGTGAGCGTCAGGTTGTGCGGCGCCATGGCTTCCTTGCCGTAGCCGACGCGCTTGCCGAGCACCAGCGCGCAGACCAGCGCGGCGATACCGGCGTTGATGTGAACGACCGTGCCGCCCGCGAAGTCGAGGATGCCCGCGCTAGCCAGCCAGCCGGTCGGTTCCCAGACCATGTGCGCGATCGGCGAGTAGACGATGATCGACCACAGCGTCATGAACACCAGCATCGCCGAGAACTTCATACGGTCGGCAAACGCGCCCGTGATCAGTGCCGGGGTGATGATCGCGAACGTCATCTGATAGACGACGTAGACCGTTTCCGGGATCGTCGGTGCGAGGTGGCTGACGGTCAGCGTCGTGGCCTTGTCGCCCTTGATGTAGTTCATGCCCGCCATGAAGAAGCGTGAGAAGCCGCCGATGAACGAACCGCCCGGCGTGAAGGCGAGGCTGTAGCCCACCACGACCCAGATGATCGACACAAGGCAGGTGATCGCGAAGCTTTGCATCAGGATCGCGAGCACACTCTTCTTGCGGACCATGCCGCCGTAGAACAGCGCCAGACCCGGGATCGTCATGAACAGCACGAGCGCGGTGGAGGTCAGCATCCAGGCGGTGTCGCCCGAATTGATCTTCGACGAATCGACCGAGAACGGCGCGGTCGGGGCGGCCGGCGCGGCGTCCGATGCTGCCGGTGCGGCTGCGGCGGCGCTGGCAGCCGGCGCGGCGGATGCGTCCGCGGCCGGTGCCGAAGCCGCGGCGGCAGCAGGGGCTGCCGAAGCGTCCGGCGCCGGCGCACTCGCCGTCGTATCGGAAGCAGCGGCCGAGGCGGCTGCGGGGGCTGAAGCGTCGTCCGCAAGGGCGGCGCCGACACCGCCCGCAAGCAGCGATCCGGCCATCAGCAAGGACATCATTAATTTGCGCATCTTCGTTTCCTCTTGTCGCTATCTGTGTCGTGTGTCGCTATCTTCTGGTGTTACAGAGCGTCCGCTCCGGTCTCCCCGGTGCGAATCCGAATGACCTGTTCGATCGGCGTGACGAAAATCTTGCCGTCGCCGATCTTGCCGGTGCGTGCCGCACGTTCGAGCGCCTCGATCGCCTGGTCGACGATGTCGTCCGAGACGGCTGCCTCGATCTTCACCTTCGGCAGGAAATCGACGACGTACTCGGCGCCCCGATACAGCTCCGTATGGCCCTTCTGACGGCCGAACCCCTTGACTTCCGTCACCGTGATGCCCGAGACGCCGATGGCCGACAAGGCTTCGCGCGCCTCATCGAGCTTGAACGGCTTGATGATTGCGGTAATGAGTTTCATGACATCCCTCGCTTAGTTGCGTAACCCGTTGCGTAACCTGTTTGCGTACCCGTAACCCGCTCGCGTGGTCTCGATCCGCTGCCGGTAAAAACGTGCCGGCAGGGCGCGCGGGGCAGTAACAGCAACTCGCGTGCCATGTTGTGTCAGACTTCGCCCGCGGCAGGTCGCAAAAAGGGCGCAAGCCGCCCTGGCCGCGTGGCTAACGTTGGCGGGGCATAGTGGCGCGGCGTTTGGATCGTTGCTAGAGTGTTTGCAGGCTTTGAGCGCCGAGGCGCGCACCAAACGGGCTCATGCAGCGGCCGCAAGGAAACTGTCATGCACCAAGGCGGAACATTCGCGGTGACAAAGCACAGGCGTAACGAAACATGCACATTTTTTGTGCACCAAGGGGAACACCATGAAACAACCGAACGACGTCTTTAACGATTTTCAGGCCCGCATGAGCGAGCTGTTCAAGAACTCGCCGGCCAAAGATGTCGAACGCAACGTCAAAGCCATGCTCTCGCAAGGCTTCTCGAAGCTCGATCTGGTCACGCGTGAGGAATTCGATACGCAGACCCAGGTGCTGGTGCGCACCCGCGCACGTCTCGAGGAACTGGAACGCCGCGTCGCCGAACTCGAACAGAAGCTGCCGGTTACGACGCAAACGTCGTAAGGCTTTGCTCGCAGCGAATTAGCTGCGCAATGCTGCGCATCACTGGCAAGCGAGCCGTGACGTCATCAGCGTTTCAGGGGACGAGCATGCGCCGCCGGCGCACCGTCCGACGGGAGAAAACATGTCGCTTGCCGTGGTGCGCAGTCGCGCGCCGGCCTCTGGCCGCGCGCCTGAAGTAACCGTCGAGGTTCACCTCGCGAACGGATTACCCTCGTTTTCGATCGTCGGCCTTCCTGATCTGGAAGTGCGCGAAAGCCGCGAGCGCGTGCGCGCGGCGCTGCAGAACTGCGGCTTCGATTTCCCCGTGCGGCGGATTACCGTCAATCTTGCGCCAGCCGATTTGCCAAAGGAGTCCGGCCGCTTCGATCTGCCGATCGCCTTGGGCATTCTCGCCGCGAGCGGGCAGATTCCGCCGGAGTCCTTGCTGCATCGTGAATTCGCAGGTGAGCTCTCACTAACCGGCGCGCTGCGGCCGATGCGCGGGGCTTTTGCGATGGCATGCGGAACGGCCCGTAGCGGGGCTTCTAATGGCAGCGCGCGCGGTGTCTCAGGTTGTACGCCAGATTTCACCCTGTCCGGCGAGCAGGCAACGCCCGGAACGGGCGTTCAGCAGACGCCGCAGCTTTATCTGCCTGCGGCAAGTGCAGCCGAGGCGGCGCTCGTGCCCGGTGTCGATGTTTACGGCGCCGTTGATCTGCCGTCGCTGTGCGCGCATCTGGCGGAAGCGCCCGACGCCCGGCTCTACCCCGTCGCGGCACCCGACCTAAGCGAGAGTGCGCCCGCCGCCGCCCCGGACATGACCGACGTGATCGGCCAGCGCGGCGCGCGCCGCGCACTTGAAGTCGCAGCGGCAGGCGGGCACCACGTCTTGCTGGTCGGACCGCCAGGCGCGGGCAAATCGATGCTGGCCGCACGCCTGCCAGGCCTGCTCCCACCCATGACCGATGACGAAGCGCTCAGCTCGGCAGCCTTGCTGTCCGCCAGCTGGGGCGGTTTTACACCCTCGCAGTGGCGGCAGCGGCCGTTTCGTGCGCCGCATCATTCTTCGAGCGCGGCGGCGCTGGTCGGCGGACGCAATCCGCCGCAACCCGGTGAGATCACCCTGGCGCATCTCGGTGTGCTGTTTCTGGATGAACTCCCGGAGTTCGACCGCCACGTTCTGGAAACGCTGCGCGAGCCTCTCGAAGCCGGTCGCATCACGATCTCACGCGCCGCCTTGCAGGCAGATTTTCCGGCCGCGTGCCAATTGATCGCTGCCATGAACCCGTGTCCGTGCGGCTGGCGCGGCGACCCCAACGGCCGCTGCCGCTGCACGCCCGAGATTGCAGCGCGCTATCTGCGCAAGCTGTCCGGACCGCTGCTCGACCGGATCGACATCCAGCTCGAGATTCCCGCGCTCACGCCGGCGGAATTGGCGGCCCGTTCGACCGTCACCGGCGAGACGAGCGCGGCGATCGCGGCGCGGGTGAGCGCAGCCCGCGAGCGGCAGTTGGCCCGGCAGGGCAAGACCAATCGGGAGCTCGGTGGACGTGAAGTGGACGAAGTTTGCCGTCCCGACACAGCCGGCGAAATCCTGTTGCGTGAAGCGGGCGAGCGCTTCGGCTGGTCGGCGCGTGCTTACTACCGCGTTCTCAAGGTGGCGCGAACCATTGCCGACCTCGCCGGCGCTGCAACTCCGAGCGCCGCGCAGATCGGCGAAGCCATTCAATATCGACGTGCTTTCAACGCCCTATGAGGCGAAAAATCCACTGTCAAGACTTGACTTATGCACATTCTCGCGCTCCAGATAGATTTAGATACATCTGAAAGCCAACCTGTAAGGTACGCGCAAAAGGCATTGATTTTATTGATTTTTTTCTGCCGCTCCGATTGCGCGAAAACTGACAGAATGCCCAAGGGATGGGCATCTACGGTACTTCGCGGGAAGTTCTCAACAGAGTTATCCACAGCGCCTGTGGGTAACCCGAAAACTTCAACGTAAACCGGCAATTAGCGCGTGATCCTACGAAGGAACTTTCACTCGATACTTCAACACATCGCGCCGTCAATTGGCCTGAACCGCTGCCCTCAATACAGTTGGAACGACGAAAAAAACTGATCGACCTGTTCCTGCTGTAGCGGCTTGGACGCGATGATTGCCGCCTGATACACATGACGGCCACGCGCCACCAGCCGAGCATAGACGGTGCGTGCCGCATGTTGCGAACCGGCCTCCCCGCTCAGCTTCATCTCCAGGCCTAGGACCTGACCACCTGCGGCGAGCGGGATTTGCACCGCGTGGGCATCCGGCGCAGCGCCCACATTGCGCGCCAGGCCCGTGCGCAGAAATTCGAGCGCGGCGCGCTGCGTCGCTTCGTCGTCGTTCGGCAGCATGACCGTACCGACCGCGAATACGGCGTCGCCGGCTTCGGCCGTCTGCATCGCCATTTGCATCGGCTTGCCGTCGATCTGCACGGCGCGCTGATCGTTACCCGGCTTGGCCGGTAGATCGACGGTATAGCCGTTGTCGTTATTCATGATGGTGCGCCAGTCGAAGGTCGGCGAACACGCCGTCAGCGCGGCGCCCAGCGCCACTGCGCAGACTGCCGTGGCCAACCGCGCAAGCCCGCGCTGCAAGCGCGGAACAGGGCGAGACACGACGCTGGCGCGCTGGTCGTCGAGCACCGGCGGGCGCGAGGAATGGCTAACGGAGCAATTGAAGCGGCTGCGGGCGAGAAAACGAAAAACAGTTCGGAACATGGGGACGGAAGATCAGACCGACTAGAACGTAAAGCCCTATTATCCGCTCCCGGCTCGCGCCCTGCCGCGACGCCCGAATAGGGCTACAATAGCGACGCCAACAACAACGGGTTTCAGAACCCTGGCCGACGCACTGTCCCGCGCGTTCTGCGCGACTCTCGAGGTTCCGTTCATGAGTTCCACATCGTCCACCGCCGCGCGGCGCGCGAGTCCGATTCGCTACATCATCATCGCCGCTGTTGCCATCGCGATTGCGATTGCCGGCTATTTCGCGTTTGCCGGCCAGCAGCGCGTACCAGATGCGACCTTCACGCTGCTATCCGGCCAGAAAGTCTCAACGGCCGATCTGAAAGGCAAGGTCTACCTCGTCAACTTCTGGGCGACGAGCTGCGACACCTGCATGAAGGAAATGCCGCAGATGGTCCAGACCTACAACCGCTTCAAGGGTAGAGGGCTCGAATTCGTCGCGGTTGCCATGAACTATGACGCACCGATGTACGTGACCAACTACACCCAAACGCGTCAGTTGCCGTTCAAGGTCGCCATGGACGACGGTTCGGTCGCCAAGCAGTTCGGCAATGTCCAGCTCACGCCGACCACGTTTCTGATCGACAAGGACGGCAAGATTCTCAAGCGTTACGTCGGCGAGCCGCAATTCGCGGAACTCGACAAGTTACTGGAAAAGGCGCTGAACGCGGCCTGATACCCGTGTAACGTTTCTTCGCTGCCCCAGGATTCAAACGCGCCGGCGCAAATCCACGCCGCCGGCGCTCAAAACCTCACCGCCTCACCGCTCCCCTTCTCCCTTGGCCGCGAGGCCATATCGCTTGATCTTCTCGTAAAGCGTCGCTTTTCCTAGCTGCAACTTGTCCGCCGCGACCGCAACCGCGCCGCCGGCCTGCTCCAATGCCTCCGCGATGACCGCCCGCTCGAACTGCTCGACACGCTCCTTCAGCGGTTGCGTCGGCACGCCGTCGTCGCCGAAAGACATCACCGGGTCATCGGCAACACCGAGTACAAAGCGGTCGGCGGCATTGCGCAGTTCACGCACGTTGCCTGGCCAGTCGCGCTGCATCAGGCTGGCGCGTTGGCGGTCGGTGAGGATCGGCGCCGGGCGCTGATAACGCACCGCTGCGTCCAGCAGGAAGTGCTCGAACAGCGGCACGATATCCTCGCGCCGCTCGCCTAGCGGCGGCAATGCGATCGTCACCACGTTTAGCCGGTACAGCAGATCGCGCCGGAACGAGCCGTCAGCGACGTGCTCGGCCATGTCGCCTTTCGCTGCGGCGACCACGCGGCAGTTCACCCGAATCGGCTGATTCGAGCCGAGCCGCTCCAGCACGCCGTCCTGCAGCACACGCAGCAGCTTGACCTGCAAAGCGAGCGGCATGCTCTCGATTTCGTCGAGGAACAGCGTGCCGCCCGATGCATGTTCGAGCTTGCCGACGCGGCGTTTTGCCGCGCCGGTGAACGCGCCCGGTTCATAGCCGAACATCTCCGACTCGAACATCGGCTCCGGCAACGCACCGCAATTGACCGCGATAAACGGCTTGTCACGGCGCGGCGACAATTCGTGCAGACTGCGCGCGATCAATTCCTTGCCCGCGCCGGTGTCGCCGTTGATCAGCACCGAGGCGTCGGTCGGCGCGACATTGGCGATCAGCCGCCGTACCTGTTCGATCGCCGAGCTGCGGCCAATGATGCGCGGGGCCACGGAGTTCTGCCCAGCAAGCTCGCGGCGCAACGCGAGGTTTTCCAGCACCAGCTTGCGTCGCTCCAACGCGCGCCGCACGGTTTCGATCAAACGTTCAGACGCAAACGGCTTTTCGATAAAGTCATACGCGCCGTCGCGCATGGCCTGCACGGCCATCGAAATATCGCCATGACCCGTGACGAGAATCACCGGCACATCGGGCGCGCGCTCGTGGCACTGCGCGAGCAGTTCGAGACCGCTCGCGCCCGGCAAGCGAATATCGCTGACAACCACGCCCGAGAAATCCGCGCTGATCATCTTTGCCGCGGCTTCCGCCGAAGCGTGGCCCACGACGTCGAAGCCGGCTAGTTGCAGCGTCTGCACGCTGGCGCGCCGCACGAGTTCATCGTCTTCGATATACAGCACTTGCAAGCCCTGGTTCTGCATGTCGTTCTCGTTTGATTCAGGAACCCGTCGCGAGCGGATCGGTTGTGTGGCTCGCCGGCACGCGTGCGCGGCGCAGCGTCAAGACGAATAATGCGCCGCCGTCCGGCGCGTTGCGCGCCACCAGTGTGCCGCCGCAATCGCGCGCAATCGACGACGAAATCGCAAGACCAAGCCCGAGCCCGTGACCCATTTCCTTCGTGGTAAAGAACGGCTCGAAGAGCCGCGGCAATACGTCGTCGGGAATGCCGGGGCCGTTATCGCGCACGGCGAACGAGAGGCTTGTCTCGGCGGCTTCAATGTCGACCGCAATGCGCGGCGGCGTCATATCCGCAGTGGCATCGAGCGCGTTGCCAAGCAGATTGATCAACACCTGTTCGAGCCGCAGATCGTCGCAACTCGCGACCAGCTCCGGGTGATCGTCAGCGAGATTCAGAGGCGTGCGCGCGCCGGTGTCCACATCAAGCAAAGCGAACTCCAGATCGACGCCCTGCAAACGCTTTTGCAGCAATGCGACGACGTTGCGCAACGCCCGCACGATCGGTGCGCGCGCACTGCGCGGCCGGGCGCGACCGACGAACAGCTTCAACTGGTTGGTGATCTTGCCCATGCGCTCGGTGAGGGATGCGATCGCCTCGAGGTTCTCGCGCGCCGAGGCCTGGTCGCCGCGCTCCAGCAGTACCAGCGTGTTGTCAGAAAAGCCGCGTAGCGCCGCGAGCGGCTGATTCAATTCATGGGTGATGCCGGCCGCCATCTGACCGAGCGCCGCAAGCTTGCCGGCCTGGATCAGTTCGTCATGGGCGTCGCGCAACTCCTGCTCGGCACGCGTGCGCTCGGCCACTTCCTTCAGCAGCTGTTCGTTCGCCTGCGAAAGGTCCGCCGTGCGTTCGGCCACGCGCCGGTTCAATTCGGCGTAAGCCTTCTGCAGCAGCGCGCGGCTGCGCATCACTTCACGCACGCGGGCGCGCCGCATTCTCCAGTAAAAGGCGAGCAGCACCAGCGACACATAGCCGAAAGCGGTGATGACGGTCGCCTTGCGCGCGTCTGCGTCGACCGGACCGACGGGCGACATTGTCAGTAGATGCCAATCCGGCTCGCCCATGCCGCGCCGCGACGCGAGATAACGCGGTGCATAGCGGCCACCGCCAATGCGCACGATCTGCGCATTGCCTTCCAGCGTGCGCTCGATCGACACCGGCAGCGGCGCAATCGGCTGCTGTGCATATTGGCGCGCCTGATAGATCGAATCCGCGACCTGGCCCGATAACGGCCGGATGGTGTGATATTTCCATGCCGGCACCGACGACAGAAAAACCACGCCGTGATCGTCGGTGACGACGAGCGGCTCGGACGCATCCGTGCCCTGAAACCACTCAAGATCGAGTTTGACCACCGCCACGCCGACAATCTTGCCCGCACGCCGCACCGGCTGCGAGATGTAATAGCCCGGCGCCTGGGAGATCGTGCCGATGCCGAAGAAGCGGCCAACGCCACCCTTGATCGCATCGAGAAAATACGGACGGAATTGATAGGCTCCGCCGACGAAGCTGCCCGGCCCGCGCCAGTTGCTCGCGGCGACGCAATAGCCGTCTGCGGGAATAATGTAAGTGACCGTTGCCCGCGCGTGGCGGTTGAGGTCGTCGAGATAGAGATTGGCGCGCTCGACGTTGGCTGGCGTGGGATTGACCAGCACGTCCTGAACGATGGGATGTTCGGCCAGCAGATAAGGCAGGGATTCGTAACGCTCGAGCGTGCTCTTCAGCGCGTTGGTGGTGCGATCGACGCGCACCGCGGCATTGCGCCGCAAGCTGTCGATCCCGCTCTGCCACGCAAGACTGTACGTCAGCCCGCACGCCACCACGAGCCCGGCGACGAGCGCGAAGAGGATCAGAAGACGGCGCGTCACGTTGGCAAGATCCGATCGGTAAGGATCAGCCATTGTGGCATACGGCGACGCGCCGCCGGCCTGCGGTTCACCCTGTGGTTCGGCCGGTGGCGCGGCGGGTCCGCGGGTTGCGGCGGGTTTCATATGCGTCGCGCTCCGCCGCTGTCCGGCTTAAACGGCGGCCGGCTCTTTGACCTCCACATCACCCCGCAAGGCGGCGTTCAGCTTGTTGCGGTCCAGTTCCTTTTCCCAGGCCGATACCACCACGGTCGCCACGCCGTTGCCGACAATGTTGGTCAGCGCGCGGCATTCGCTCATGAAGCGGTCGATGCCGAGAATCAGCACCATGCCTGACAGCGGAATGGTCGGCACCACGGCCAGCGTCGCCGCCAGTGTGATGAAGCCCGCGCCGGTCACGCCGCTGGCGCCCTTCGAGGTCAGCATTGTCACCGCGAGCAGCGTGAGCTGCTGCGTCCACGTGAGGTCGGTATTGGTGGCCTGGGCGATGAACAGCACGGCCATCGTCATGTAGATGTTGGTGCCGTCGAGGTTGAACGAGTATCCGGTCGGCACCACGAGGCCCACCACCGAGCGCGAGCAGCCGAGCTTTTCGAGCTTCAGCATCAGTTGCGGCAGCGCCGCTTCCGACGAACTCGTGCCCAGCACGATCAGCATCTCTTCCTTGATATACGCGACGAAGCGCAGGATGTTGAAGCCCACCGCCCGCGCGATGATGCCGAGCACCACCACCACGAACACGATCGAGGTCAGATAGAAGGTACCGATCAGCTTGAGCATCGGCACCAGCGAGCCGATACCGTACTTGCCGATCGTGAAGGCCATTGCGCCGAACGCGCCGATCGGCGCCAGCTTCGTGATGATGCGAACGATGCCGAACAGCACATGCGCGAGCCCGTCGATGAAGTTCGTGACGACCTTGCCCTTCTCACCGGCCGTTGCGAGCACCGCGCCGAACAGCAGCGCGATCAGCAGGATCTGCAGGATTTCACCTTGCGCGAAAGCCGATGAGAGCGTGTCTGGAATGATGTGCATCAGGAAGTCGACGGTCGTCTGACCGTGCGCCTTGGCGGCGTACGACGCGACCGCCTTGCCGTCGAGCGTAGCCGGGTCGATATTGAATCCGACGCCGGGCTTGAGCACGTGGGTGGCGATCAGGCCGAGCAGCAGCGCGAACGACGAGACGATTTCGAAGTACAGCAGCGCCTTGCCGCCGACGCGTCCAACCTTCTTCATGTCCTCCATGCCGGCGATACCGGTCACGACCGTGCAGAAGATGATCGGTCCGATCACCATCTTGATCAGCTTGATGAAGCCGTCGCCGAGCGGCTTCATGTCGACGGCGAGGTTCGGGTAAAAGTGGCCGAGCGCGATACCGATGATGATCGCCACGATCACCTGGACATACAGCACTTTATGGATAGGTTTCTTCACGATATTACCTGCGATGTGGGTGAGCCCATGGCCTGCCACGCTGCGCATCATGCGAACGAAAATTCGTCACGCCTGTGCACGGCATTAGGCCGCGACAAGACGACGAATTCAGAGATACCGGGAAGGAAAATCGGACATCGTTGTCTCCTTGCTTTAGTTGTTGGGCCGTTGCGGCCGCGTTATCTTAATTGCAAGGTCGATGCCAGTTCGAATAAACTCCCAACACTTTGATTTTTATATGTTTTTTGTCATGTTCATGCGCGCCTCGTCCGGGATTCCGGAAATCCGGACGAGAGCTGTCGGGGAATCCGGAATCCACACCCGCCGCGTCCGCGGGAAAACCCCGAGGGCTTTACAGCATTGCGTTTCGCTCATCAGCCGCGCCGGCTGCCGGTGCTTAAACGCCGCCTTCTTCGAGCACCAGCAGGTTCTCGTGCGAGAAACCCAGAGACACCGGTTGCCCCCGTTCGGGCAGGCCGCGGTTCGGGTCGTTGAACACGTCGAGCGAAATCACCGCGTCTTTCACGCGCGTTCTGATGCGGACCACCGCGCCAAGGAAATTCACCTCTTCGACGGTGGCGTTCAGCGTATTGCGGCCAGGCGCGGCCGGTTCCAGCACGATCGCCTCCGGGCGCAATGCGAGTAGACGCTTCTTGCCGGCGTCGTCAGCGGGAAGCTCCTGTGTGGTCGTCAGCTCCTGGCCGTCGACCGCCATCCGGCCGGTCGCTGGGTCGACCACGTGCCCCGACAGAATATTCAGCGTGCCGACGAACGACGCGACAAAGCGCGTACGCGGATAGTTGTAGATCTCCGAGGGCGAACCGATCTGTTCGACGCGCCCCTCGTTCATCACCACGATGCGATCGGAAATCGACAACGCCTCTTCCTGATCGTGCGTGACGAAAATCGACGTGATGCCGAGTTCACGCTGCAGCGCGCGAATGTCCTGGCGCAACGAGATACGGATTTTCGCGTCGAGCGCGGAGAGCGGCTCGTCGAGCAGCAGCACCTGAGGCTTGCCGGCCAGCGCGCGCGCCAACGCCACGCGCTGCTGCTGACCACCCGACAATTGCCACGGATAGCGGCCGCCGAGATGCGGCAGCTTGATCAGTTGCAGCATTTCCTCGACCCGCTGACGAATCTCCGCCTGCGGACGATGCGCAATCTTCAGCCCAAAGCCGATGTTGTCGGCCACCGTCATGTTCGGAAACAGCGCGTACGACTGGAACACCATGCCGACTTTGCGCTGGCGCGTGCGCAGATGCGTGACGTCCTTGTTGTCGAGCCGGATGATGCCGCGCGTGGGCGTTTCAAAGCCCGCGATCATCCGCAGCACGGTGGTCTTGCCGCAACCGGACGGCCCGAGAAAGGTGATGAATTCGCCGCGCTCGATCCGCATGTCGAAGTGATGCAGCGCCGTGTTCGCCCCAAAGGCCTTGTGCAGATTTTCGATCTCAAGGAATGCCATGATTCGCTGCCTCAGTCCGTCAAATTTTTTGGCCGCTCAGCGCGCGGGCCGAGCCGAACACCTGAATCAAACCCATCGACGCCCACGTGATCACGAAGGCAATGATCGCAAGTGCTGACGGTTCATACGCGCGGTTCGCGCCGATCAATTGCAGATACGGGCCAAACGCGGGGCGATCGAGCAGACTCGCCAGGGTGAATTCGCCGATCACCACCGCAAAGGTGAGAAACGCGCCGGACAGAATGCCCGAGCGGATATTCGGAAAGATCACCTTGAAGAGAATCGTCGGCCAGTTCGCACCCAGGCACTCGGCGGCTTCAGTAAGCGAACGCACGTCGACTGCCCGCAAGCCGGCGTCGACCGCGCGGTACATATACGGCAGCGAGAGTGTCACGTAGCCGAACACCAGCAGCACGTCGGTCGCACGTTCATTGCCGGTAAGCGGCAGAATCGAGCTGCTGTTATAGATGCGCAGGTAGCCGAACACGATCACGATGGCCGGCACCACCAGCGGCAACAAGGTGATGAACTCGACGATCGGCCGCAGCTTCGGCAGCCGCAACTGCACCCAGTACGCGGTCGGCACGACCAGCAGCACGCCGACCACGATCGTCAGCACCGCCATCAGGATCGAGTAGCCGAACGAGGCCTGAAAATGCGGATCGGCCAGCACCACGCTGTACGCCTCGAAGCTATACGTGCCGCGCTTCATCCGCAGACTGAATTCGAACGTCGCGATCAATGGAATCAGGAAGTACAGCGAACCCACGATCATCGCGGTCCACGCTCCCACACGCGATTGGCTTTTCATCGACGTCCCCTCTCCGCGCGCGAACGCAACCAGATATAACCGCCGTTCGACAAACCGGTCACGAGAACCATGCCGAGCGCGAGGGCGTAGCCGAGGTTCTGGTTGTGCATCACGTCGCCGCGAATCTGCGCGTACAGCAGGATCGTGACGATATTCAGCGAGCTGCCGGTCAGCGCGTAAGCCGTGGCGACCGCGCCGAACGAATTGGCGAACAGCAGCAGCGTCGCGCCGAGCACGCTCGGCCACAGCACCGGCAACGCAACGTGGCGCCAGTACTGATACGAGGTGCCGCCAAGACAATCACAGGCTTCGCGCCATTCGCGCTTCAGGCCGTCGAGCGCGGGCGTGATGATCAGCACCATCAGCGGAATCTGGAAGTACAGGTAGGTGAGCGTCAGGCCGGAAAAGCTGAGGACGCTGAAACCCGTCGAGTAAAGATTGAAGCCGAGGTATTTCTTCAGCAGCACGGTGACGAGGCCCACGCGCCCCAATGTGCAGATAAATGCAAACGCGAGCGGCACGCCGGCGAAATTCGACGCCACGCCGGAGAAGGTCATCAAGGTCGGACGAATCCAGCCGGGCAATTTGCCCTGCACCGCGGCCCATGCAAGCAGCGAGCCGATCACCGCGCCACCGAGCGCCGAAGCCGCGCTGACCTTGAAGCTGATCCAGTACGCGTCGAGCACGCCCGGCTGCAACAGGTCGCGAAAATTGGCGAGCGTAAAGTGGCCTTGCGAATCCTGAAACGCGCCAACCATCAGGAAGCCGGTGGGCAGAATCAGGAACAGAAGCGCGAAGGTGAAAAACGGCACCACGCCGATCCAGCTCAGGAACTGCGCCGCGCGATCCGGACCGTTGACGCGAGGCGTTGGCGTAGGCACAGGCGGAACCAGCAATTCCGGCTGCACCGATCCAGCATCCGATGAAGCGCTCATAGCTCACCCTTGATGGAATCTGGCTCACGCCGACGCCACGCCGCACCGTACCCGCTACGGGCACGACGCTGCGTGGCGCCGGCAACACTGCATCTCGCTTACTTCACGTTCGCGCCGACGGTCTCGTCCCAATGCTTCGTGATGGTTTCCTTGTAGGCATCCTGTTGGGACAGCGTCGGGAACACCACATTCTTGTATGCCGAAGGCGGCGGCAGCTTGTCGAGCAGCGCTTGCGGGACCTTCTTCGCGCTCACCAGTTCGTTATAGCGCATCGGATGGCAATAGCCCGTCAGCCAGCCAATCTGCCCTTCGTCCGAGTACAGGTACTCCATCCACAGCTTGGCCGCATTCGGATGCGGCGCATAAGCGCTGATCGCCTGCACGTAGACACCGGCGACGACGCCCGTCTTCGGAATCACCACCTGCACCTTCGGATTGCCCTTCAACGTGTCGCGATCGGCCAGCGCGTTGTAGTCCCAGCGCACGACGATCGGCGTGGTGCCTTGCGCGAGCGACGCGGCCTTGCCGATCACCGGCACGAAATTGCCGCTCTTGTTCAGATCGGCGAAGTATTTGAGGCCGGCTTTATCCGCCTTGCTCACATCGCCCTTGCTCTGCGACAGGCCCGCTGCGAATACAGCCTGGATCGCCTGATTGGCCGAGCGCGGATCGCCTGCCAGCGAAACCGAGTTCTTATAGTCCGACTTGAGCAGATCGCTCCAGTCGGCCGGCGCCTTGTCGATCATGTCGGCGTTCACTTCAAACGCCAGCACGCCGTAGTAATCGCCATACCAGTAACCGTCGGCGTCTTTCGACTCGTTGGGAATCGACTTCCATGTCGCCACCTTGTACGGCTGCAACAAACCTTCAGCCTTTGCAGACGGACCGAATGACAGACCCACGTCGATCACGTCCGGCGCCTGCGGGCCCTTGTTGCCCTTGTTGGCCTTGATCGCTTCGATTTCGTCGCCCGAACCCGCATCCGGATTCAACTCGTTAATCTTGATGCCGTACTTCTTCTGAAAGCCGGCAACCAGTTCGCCGTAATTGCACCAGTCGTGCGGCAACGCGATCACGGTGAGCTGCCCTTCCTGCTTGGCGGCGGCGACCAGCGCGTCGGGCGGCGCGGCCGAAGCGCTACTGACGCCGGCTGCGGCAACACCCGCCGCAGCGGACATCGAAAGTAAACGAGCTAACGCGGTGCGGTTCATAGTCTTCCCCATCCTCTGCCGAAATTGCTACGTTAGGAAAATTTCTAATTCGAGTTCTATCGGCGTGCGTGTACTCGTCTGTGCCTGCGTGCACTCACGCGCCTGCGCCATGCTCAAGCCGGGTTCGCCGGCGAGGAAAACATGTCGTGCTCCAGTGTATCGATACGATCTGTACAAATCATGTCGACGCCCCACTGCGCGAGCAGCCTCGCTCGCGCCGGGTCGTTCACCGTGTAGGCCAGCACGCGCAAACCCGCCGCACGGATTTCGGCGACCAGCCGCTCGTTCAGGTGCCGATGACTCGCATGCAACGACACGCAGTCGAGTTCGCGCACGATGCGCAGCCAGTCCGCGGGAACCTCTTCGAACAGCATGCCGCGCTGCAGCGAAGGAGCGCTCTCCCGCGCCGCCGCGAGCGCCTCGAACGAAAACGATGAAAGCAGCGGCGGTGTCTGCGTTTGCCACAAGCTCAAGGCGGCGTGTGCCACCAGACGTCCGGTGATCTCGTCACGGCCCGGGCAAGGCTTGATTTCGATGTTGGCGGCGATGCCATCGCGTGCACAGCGCGCCGCGGCATCGGCCAGTGTCGGCAGGCGCGTACCGGCGAATTGCGGACCCCGCCAGGCGCCGGCATCGAGCCCGGCAAGCGACGCCCAGTTCTGCTCCGCTGCGGCGCCGTGGCCGTTCGTGGTGCGCTCCAGTGTGTCGTCGTGTAGTAGAAAGAGCTGGTTGTCGGCGGAGAGCTTGGCGTCGAATTCGACCATGCGGTAGCCGTACCGGACGCACGCGTCGAATCCGGCAAGCGTGTTCTCCGGCGCCAACGTGCCGCCGCAACGATGCGCGACCAGCTTTGGATAAGGCCAGTGCGCGGATGTCGCGCGATCAATCCCGTTTCCCACGTCTCGATACCTTCCAGATAGAGCGGTCTGAATGTGCGCTCGACACGCCCGGCCACCGCCGCCACCGTCGCGGCCGCCGTTTCGTACAGCTTCCACGCGCGAGCTCCACGCGTAGTATCGCGCCAAAGGTGACATTGCCACAAAATGCGCGAATTGCGACATTTCAATTCCTTTTCGAACATTTCGTGTTCGAAACAGGCGCGACGCTGCGATCTGCGAAGGCTAGTGTTAAATACCCAAACTTGCAAGCTGCCAAAAAAATACAACACAAAGCGGCTAAAGTAGTAGGCTTGACATCGCCCGGACACACATCCGTGCCAACGATATCGTCATTAAAACAAGCCGTGTGAACGCGCGTTCCCACTCAAGGAAAAATACATGTGGCAGGAAGATCGTCACCAGAGAATTCGCGCGTTGCTGTCGACGCTTCAACGTGTCTCGACCGAACGCATCATGGCGGATCTTGGTGTGTCACGGGAAACGGTGCGGCGCGACCTGCTCGATCTGGAAGCGCTGGGTGAGTTGCGGCGCGTGCACGGCGGCGCAATCAAACCCGCCGACGAAGCACCGATCGCCGAGCGCGCGCACATGCGCGTCAAATCGAAGACCGCGATCGCCAAGGCGGCGATCGGTCTGATCGCCAGCGGCCAGACGCTATTCATCGACGCGGGCACCACCACCGCGGCGCTCGCCGAAGAGCTGGCGAAGCTGGCGAACCTGACGATCGTCACCAACTCGATCGACGTCGCGCTGAAAATGCGCGGCTCGGTGGAGCAGGCGGAAGCGGCGAACGAAGTGATCCTGCTGGGCGGTTCGATCAGCGATCGCGCGATGGCCACCACCGGCGCCACCACGGTGCTCGACATCCATCGCTATCGCGCGGACATTGCGTTGCTGTCGCCGGTGGGCATCGACCATCGGCATGGCGCCACCAATTACGATCATGCCGAAACCGAAGTAGCGCGCGCCATGGTCGCCAACGCAGACCGTGTCGCGATCCTCGCCGATTACAGCAAAATCGGGCAGCGAAGCCGGATCTCGTATTGCCCGATCGATCGCATCGACGTGCTGGTCACGAACAAAAAGGCGGCCGAAGCCGCCGACTTTGCGTCACTGAAAAAGAAGCTGGAAGAGATCCTGCTGGCGTAAAAAGCGCGTGGCCATGGCGCGATCGGTCTGCCGCCGGACTGCGCCTTACTCCTTTACATGCATCGTATCGAGCGCGCGTTTGCGCAAGCGCGTGTCGTGCAGCGCGCCAGCCGCGTCGAGCACGGGGTAAGCCGTCGAGCAGAACAGCGAATTGAGCCGCTTCATATCGCTGATCAGATCCAGATGCAGTGCACTGGTCTCGATGCTGCGCAGGGTCTGGCCGGTGAGCCGGTCCAGATGCTTGTACGAATACGCGCGCTCCAGATCGCGGAAACGTTCTTTCTCCGCCAGCAGGCGCTCAGCGCAGCGCAGATCGTTATTCAGAAACACCGACAGGCCAAGCTGCAGATTGCTGATGAGCCGTGCCTGCAAATCGTCCAGTTCTCCGAGCCCTTCTTCCGAAAACGACAGACGGTGTGCGATTTTCTTTTCCTCGATATCGCCGACGATTCGCTCGATGATATCGCCCGCGTGCTCCAGATTGATCGTCAGCGAAATGATATCGGTCCAGCGGCGGCTATCGGCTTCGTCGAGTTGCTCCCGGGAGATCAACGTCAGATAGTTTTTGACCGCGGCGTAGAGTTCGTCGACGTCGTCGTCCATACGCACGGTTGCGCGCGCCTTCTCCAGGTTGTTGTGATGGATCAGGTCCGCGACGTTGTCGAGCATGGTGCGCACGATATCGCCGATGCGCAGCACTTCGCGCGCGGCGTGCGCAAGCGCGAGTGTCGGCGTGGGTAGCGCGGCGGCGTCGAGGTGCAGGGGTCGCAGTTCGCCGTTGGCCTGCGGCCGGTCTGGCAACACTCGCGTGCAGATGCGCGCCACCGGATCGATCAGCGAAAGACACGCGCAACAGCGCAGCGTGTTGTAAATCAGGTGGAAGCCCACCACCGCTTCGCGCGGATTCGCGATCAGCACCGGCAAGCCACGCGCGAGCAGCGGCGCGAACGGCAGGATCAGCAGCGCGCCGGCCAGCTTGAACGCAAGGCTGCCCAACGCCAGGCGTCGCGCCGCCGCATTCTGTGCGACCGTGCCCATTAGCGCCAGCAGGCCGCTGCCCAGGTTCGCGCCGATCACGAGGCACAACGCCACCTTCAGCGAGATCACACTGGATGACGCGAGTGTCGCGGTCAGCAAGACCGCCGCGAGGCTCGAATAGGACAGCATGGCAAACGCGGCACCCACCAGTGCGTCGAGCATGGTGTCGCCGGTCAGCGCGCCGAACATCACGCGCACGCCGGCGCCTTGCATCATCGGCTGAGCGGCTTCGACAATCAGATGCAGCGCCAGCAGGATCAGGCCAAGCCCGATCAGCGTACGGCCGACCTGGCCAAGACGCGTCTCCTTGCGAGAGAGAAAGAGCGGCACGCCGGTCAGAATGAGGATGGGCGACAGCCACGACAGATCCAGCGTGAGCACCCGTGCCATCAATGCGGTACCGACGTCCGCGCCGAGCATGATCGCCAGACCGCTGGTGAGCGGCAACAACCCCTGCGCGGCAAACGACGTGACAATGACCGCCGTCGCATTGCTGCTTTGCACCAGACTCGTCACGCCGACGCCGGAGAGAAACGCTCGCCAGCGGCTGCTGGTGCTCCGTCCAAGCGCGCTGCGCAGATCGGCGCCGAGCACCCGCAGGATGCCTGTGCGCACGATGTGCGAGCCCCATACGAGCAGCGCCACACCGGCAAGGAGGTTAAGGAGAATCAACATAGGGCACTGCGCATTCCGTTCCTGCTGCCATGACCCGAACCGCATGCCGCGCGAACCGGCACCCGGGGCGTATATGACTGTAGTGTTGCACAATTTTGCCTTATTGTAATTTTGTGCTTTTAAATATACGCTCGTGCAAACTGTGGATCGCTGTGCACTGACGCCGAGTTGACGAAGCAGTCCGCTCGACCCTTTGATGCCGAGGAAACTGCATGAGTCGCAACCTGGCGCTATTCGACCTGGACCACACACTGCTGCCGCTCGACAGCGATCAGGCGTGGGCGCATTTCATCGCTGGCTTGGGCATTGACGGTGCCGCGCAGCATGCCGAGGAAATCGACGGCTACTACCGTCAATATGTCGCCGGCACACTCGACATGCACGCCTACCTGAACTACACGCTGGCGCCGCTGGCTCGCCATTCACGCGCGCAGCTAGACGCGTGGCACGCGCAGTTCATGCAGGAAGTGATCACGCCGGCAATCATGCCGGCAGCGCGCGAGCTTGTGCAGCGTCATATTGAAGCGGGCGACCTATGCTGCATCGTGACCGCGACCAATGTGTTCATCACGAAGCCGATCGGCGAGGCGCTCGGCTTCGACCATTTGCTAGGCATTGAACTCGGCACGGAAGGTGACGACCCGCTGGCGCGTTATACCGGAACCGCAGTTGGCGTACCTACGTTCCGAGAAGGCAAGATCACGCGTACAGAAGGCTGGCTTGCTTCGCTCGGTTATCGCTTGCAGGATTTTCCGCAGAGCTACTTCTACAGCGACTCGATCAACGACATCCCCTTGCTGGAACGCGTTACGCATCCGGTCGCGACCAATCCCGATACGCGCCTGCGCGCGATCGCCGCGCAACGCGGCTGGCCGGTTATCGAACTGTTTGTCTGAGCGTGCGCCGCCCGTTATCTGCCCGGCGGCGGCGAGCGGCGGTTACACGCGCCCTTTCCATGGCACCAGCCGGCGTTCCAGCGCACGCATGCCGAGATCGAACAGCCACGCGATCAAGCCGATCAGCACGATGCCCATCACCACGACGTCGGTGCGCAGAAAACTCGATGCGTTGAGCACCATCTGCCCGAGTCCCGCTGTGGCGGCGACCATCTCGGCGGCAACCAGCGTGGTCCAGCCGAAACCGATTGCGATGCGCAGACCGGTGAGAATTTCCGGCAATGCCGCCGGCAGGACGACGTAGCGCACGATCTGCGTAAAGCGGCCGCCGAGTGAATACGCCGCGTGAATCTGCTCGGTGCTCGCGCTGCGCACACCGGCACGCGCGGCCATCGCAATCGGCGCGAAGCAGGCGAGGTAAATCACAACGATCTTCGCCGTCTCGTCGATGCCGAACCAGATCACGACCAACGGCAGATACGCTAACGGTGGCAACGGCCGATAGAACTCCAGCGGCGGATCGAGCAGGCCGCGAGCGACCCGGCTCACGCCCATCAGAATGCCGACCGGCACCGCCGTCAGCGCTGCCAGCGCGAAGGCGCCGAATACGCGCAGCGCGCTCCACGCGAGATGCTCCGATAGTGGCAACCCACCTTGAAGGCGTCCGTGCCACGCGTCCAGAAACGCGGCCCACACGGCTTCCGGTGTCGGCAGAAACAACGGCGGCAGCCAGTGCAGATGCGTGACGAGCCACCACAGCGACGCGAGCGTGGCGACCGAAACAGTGCTCAACGCTGCAGTGGGACCCTCGCCAGGCAGGCGCCAGCCGCGTGTTGGCCGCGCGGTCTTGCGCCGCGGCGTTTCGGGCCGACTCACGGGCACATTGCCCAGCGATTCTCGCGAAGCCGTCACGACACCACCTCTTCCTGATTGGATTCGTTGCGCTCATGCAGGCGGCGCACCAACCGCTCACGCCATTCGATGAAATCCGGCGATGACTTCACCGCGCGGGCATCGCGTGTCTCGAGAAAACGGCGCGCGAATGGCACGTCATGACTCTCGGCGATACGCCCAGGCCCCGGCGTCATCACGATGAGCCGGGTCGCCAGAAACAGCGCCTCTTCGACGCTATGGGTGATAAAAAACACCGTCTTGCGGGTGCGCCCCCACACGTCGAGTACGAGTTCCTGCATCGACTCGCGCGTCATCGCATCGAGTGCACCCATCGGCTCGTCCATCAGCAGCATCTGCGGATCGCTTGCGAGCGCGCGGGCAATGCCAACGCGCTGCTGCATTCCGCCCGACAGTTCATAAACCCGTGAACGAGCATGCTTCTCAAGTCCGACCGAAGCCAGCACCTGCCGCGCAATGCGCTCGCGTTCCGCCTTCGGCACACGCTGGAAGCGCAACCCGAGCGCCACGTTATCGAGCACATCGAGCCATGGCATCAGCGCGTATTTCTGGAACACGACACCGCGATCCGCGCCTGGTCCGGAGATGGGCGCGCCGTTCAAACGGACTTCGCCGGCGGTTGGCCGAATGAAGCCCGCAATGCAATTCAGCAAGGTCGTCTTGCCGCAACCCGACGCGCCCAGCGCGACGACAAACTCACCGGGCGCAATGCGCAGATCGACATCCGCGAGCGCGACGTTCGGCGCCTCGCCACGCGCGCCCTCGTAGGCGACGTGCAAGCGCCTGATCTCAAGACCGTTCATCGCCACGCCTCATGATGCGAGTGGAAAACCATGCGACGCGATCAACGTGCGGCGCGCTGCACGAACTGCGGATCGACGCCAGTCGAGTAATCGGCCAGCACGTTCTGAATCGTGCCTTGCGTTTTCAGGAACGCGGCGGTCGCGGCGAGCGACTTCGCGGCGCCGGATTGCGCGCCGCCACCAAGCCACGCATTCGACGCCTGTTGCGCCGGCGTCGGGAACGCATACAACGCGAGGCTCGCCGGTACTTCCTGCGCCGTAGCGCCGCATTCCTTCGCAACGGCTTGCACCTGCGCAGAGGCCGCCGTCCATGTCGACGCATGATCGCGATAATTCGCGTCCGTTGCGGCCAGCACCTTCACGAAACGCTCGACGAATTCGGCATTCTGGCCGGCAAACTTACGGTCGACGACGAAGCCGTCGAAGGTCGCCTTGCCAGTCTGCTGTGCAACCTGCCCTGAGGTGATCAGCACCTTGCCGTTCTTCTTGACCTTGGCGAGCACCGGGTCCCAGATGTAGGTCGCGTCGATGTCGCCGCGCTCCCATGCTGCCGCGACTTCAGGCGGTCGTAGGTTGACGATCTTTACATCCGACGGATTCACACCGGCGTTCTGCAGCGCGACCAGCGTGTGAAAGTGCGAGGTGGACACGAACGGCACGCCGATCTTTTTGCCTTTCAAACCCGCGACACTGGTGACATTCGACCCGTCGCGCGCGACCAGCGCTTCGGCGTCGTTGATATTGTCGAGAATCCAGAACAGCGAAATATCGACACCTTGCGACAGCCCCGCTGCGATCGGACTCGACCCTGCTTCGCCGAGTTGCACCGAGCCGGAGGCGAGCGCGCGGATCACGTCTGCCCCGCTACCGAGTTTGCGGTAGGTCACCTTATAGCCTGTGGCTTTCTCCACCTCACCCGTGGCCTGCGCATAGCGCCATGGCACCACCATGTCCTGATACGCGATCACGACTTCTTTGGTGTCGGCGTGCGCAATGGATGCGAACGGTGCGGACAATGCCAGCAGCGTGGCAACTGCGGCGAACGGACGGAGAAGGCGGTTCATCGGGAAGCCCCTTTAGCGAATGTTGTCTGGGAGGCTTTCGACTATAGGGAGTTTGTCCCCGGGGCGTTCTAACTAATCAGCACTTGCTAATTACGTTGTTCGAGCATTGCTTTTCAGGTTGAGTTGGATCGGCGCGACTGTTGCGGCTGACAGTAAGCCGGTTCCAGCGAATGATTGCAGATTCGGATGCCTTGGCGCTAGCTGGCCATTCGGCAGATTGACGGCGTGTTGGCCATGGCGGGATGATCATTGCGTTCCCCACACTTCGCATTCCTATGATCGCCCTACTTACCCGCTTGAGTTGGCTGTTTTTTAATATCGGCGTACCCGTGTTAGCGCCGCTTGCCCTGCTGCCGCTGTTGAGCTTTTCACGCTTCTATCTACACGCGTCGAAAGGTATCTCGGGAAGAGCCATTCGGGACGGCCAGCTACTATGGGTCGTCATTTCCATGTGTGCCAGCGCGTGCTATGAAATCGGTAGCGCGTTGAGCGAAGCGTCGACGAACAGCGCGCTCGTTTTCATGTTGGCGGGGCTGCTCTGGCACGTGCTGTTCATCGTTGCGGCGTCCATACTCGTATCGTTCGCGGCGGCCGATGCGGCATCGCGTCATGCATACGACGCCAGCGAAGAGACGGCCGACCGACACGTGATGTGACTTTCACTGTTGATGACAGCAATCGTCGCAGCCTCTTTTTCCGTATCTCATTATTCGTTAACCTAACTAAATAAAACCCTACTGAGTTATACTTTTAGCCACGTCTCACAGGGAGAACCCACATGCCCAATCTGATCGACTACGTCATCGAGAACCGTGCCTTTCGCAATCGCTTTATCGATTTCATGTACCCGTTTACCATCATCGGCGGAACGCTTGCCTCAATTTGCATGCTGCTTGCACGGTATTACCGGTAGCTCATGCGCGTAGGCCGTCAACGCATGAGGCAGGCCGGAAGCGTGGCTGCCCAAAAGAACAAAGCCCGCAACAAGTGCGGGCTTTTTTTCAACAACTACGCTATCCAAACCGTTCAGACCACCCCGGCACCATGCGCCTGCAGATCGGCGTGGTAACTCGAGCGCACCATCGCGCCGACCGCCGCGTGCGTGAAGCCCATTTTGTACGCTTCTTCTTCGTACATCTTGAACGTGTCCGGATGCACATACGAACGCACCGGCAGATGGTGCTCCGAAGGCTGCAGATACTGGCCGATCGTCAGCATATCCACATTGTGTTCGCGCAGATCGCGCATCACTTGCAGGATTTCTTCTTCGGTCTCGCCGAGGCCGACCATCAGGCCCGACTTGGTCGCGACATGCGGATGCAGTGCCTTGAAGTCTTTCAGAAGCTTCAGTGAATGCGCGTAGTCCGAACCCGGGCGCGCTTCCTTGTACAGACGCGGCACCGTTTCGAGATTGTGGTTCATCACGTCAGGCGGTGCGGCGTTCAGAATGCCGATCGCACGATCCAGACGGCCGCGAAAATCCGGCGTCAGAATTTCAATGCGCGTTTCCGGCGACAACTCGCGCGTCTGACGGATACATTCCACGAAGTGCGCCGCGCCGCCGTCGCGCAGATCATCACGGTCGACACTGGTGATCACCACATACTTCAGTTTCAGCGCGGCGATGGTGCGAGCCAGATTGCCCGGTTCGTCCACATCGAGCGGGTCGGGACGACCGTGGCCGACGTCGCAGAACGGGCAACGGCGCGTGCACTTGTCACCCATGATCATGAACGTCGCGGTGCCCTTGCCGAAACATTCGCCGATGTTCGGGCAGCTCGCTTCTTCGCAAACTGTGTGCAGGTTGTGCTCGCGCAAAATCTGTTTGATTTCGTAGAAGCGCGAATTGCCGGTGGCCGCTTTGACGCGGATCCAGTCGGGCTTCTTCAGCTTTTCGATCGGAACGATCTTGATCGGAATTCGGGCGGTTTTGGCTTGCGCCTTCTGCTTCGCGGTAGCGTCGTACGCCGTGGCGGCGGTAGCCGGCACATCAGTAGCGGGAGAGCCTGCGAGGTTCGCGGTAACGTCAGTCATTCGTTCGGTCCAGTCAGGCGGTGAGGACACCGGCCTGCGGTTGGGCGACGGCCGCGGGACTGCCGTCGAGGTTTGCGGTGAGGCGTGCTGCAAAGGTACGGGCCACGTCTTCCCAGCCGGCAGCCACGCCCAGCGTGGCCATGTCGACTGTTTCGAGCCCCGCGTAGCCGCATGGATTGATGGCCAGAAACGGCCGCAAGTCCATGTTCACATTCAGGCTCACGCCGTGATAGCTGCAGCCGTTGCGGATTTTCAGACCCAGCGCGGCGATCTTGGCACCGGCGTGCAACCCGGCGTCCGGCCCCGGCGCCACGTAGATACCGGGGGCGCCTGCCTTGCGTTCTCCGGCGAGATTATACGCCGCGAGTGTGTCGATCACGGCCTGCTCGATCCGCGTGACCATCTCGCGCACCATCAGCTTGCGGCGGCGCAGGTCGAGCAGCAGGTAGGCCACCACCTGGCCAGGCCCGTGATAAGTGATCTGCCCGCCACGATCGACTTTGACCAGAGGAATACCGCTGTCGGCGGCCAGCAGATGCGCCGGATCGCCGGCCTGGCCGAGTGTGAAGACGGGAGGATGTTCAACCAGCCAGATTTCGTCGGGTGTATCGGCGGTGCGCTCGTCGGTGAACGCGCGCATTGCGTCGAAACTGGCTTCGTAGAGTTCGCTGCCGCGCCAGCGCAGCGTGAGCGGCGCCGTGGCAGCGTGTGGAGGAGAGGAAACCGGGGTGGCGGGCATGATCCGGTCAGTTTACCGAAATCTGGGAATCCCCGCCGGAGCGCCCGCAGGCGGCGCCGCGTCTGCGCGGCGCCGTTGACCGTCAAACAGTGCGCCAGCCGCCGCGCATTCTGGCCGCCAGCCGTTCGCCAACCCGCGCCAGCCAGTTCAGCGCGCGCTCGTCGCAGCGTGTCGGCACTGAAAAAGCCACCTTCGCCACGGTGCTGCCCTCGGCGCTCAGCCACAGGCGTTCACCGCGCCGCAGCCGCAGCGCGCGGCCGGGCTGCAGCCAATAGTCTTCGGTGTCGTCGCTGCGCGTGACCCATACCGCGCCGCCGCGCACGACCAGCTTGGTGCTGCGCGCCACCTTCATAGGAATCGTTTCGCCGTGACGGATTTCAAACGCGATGCTAGAGGAAATTTCTCGCATGATGCCCTCGCCAAAGTTCGTTTCATGACTACAATCCTAGGTGCAACAAGGGTTTACGCAAAACGATCTATTTTCACCTCTATGTGAGAAATATTGCGATGGACCTTCGGCAATTACCCGCGCTGAACGCAGTCAAGGCGTTTGAAGCCGCCGCCCGCCACGAAAGCTTTTCGCGCGCAGCGGACGAGCTGTTCGTCACCCACGGCGCCGTCAGCCATCAGATCCGGGCGCTGGAAGCCGAGCTCGGCGTCACCCTGTTCGCCCGCGACGGCAAGCGCGTCCGGCTCACCGACACCGGCCGCCGCTACGCCACCCGTGTGCGCACCGCGCTAATGGCGCTCGCCGATGCCACCCGCGAAATCCGCGCCGGCGACCGCGAGCGCCGGCTGGTTGTATCCATGCTGTCGTCATTTGCGGCGCGCTGGGTGACGCCGCGTATCGGCAGCTTTATTGAGGCGCATCCGCAGTGGGACCTCGAACTGCTGTCCACCAACGCCCTGACCGACTTCGCGCGCGATGACGTCGACGTGGCAATCCGCTTCGGCTTCGGCAAATACTCGGGCTTGCATGCAGAGTTGCTGCTGGAAGAGATCTTCTTTCCTGCCTGTGCGCCGGGTTTCAACGGCGGCAAGCTGCCAAAAACGCCAGCCGACCTGGCCAACGTCCCGCTGCTGCGCTCCGACGACGAATTGTGGCGCCCATGGTTCGACGCCGCCGGTCTTTCCGACTGGCCGGAGCCGAAGCGCGGCGTGCTGTATCAGGATTCGTCGAATCTGTTGCAGGCGGCTATCGACGGCCAGGGGATCGCGCTCACGCGCCGTTCGCTGGCGATGCACGAGATCGCCGCGGGCCGCCTCGTGCGGCTATTCGATGTGGATGGTCCGAGCCCATGGCAGTACTACTTCATCTGCCCGCCTCAAATGCTCGAAACCGCCCGGGTGAAAGCGTTTCGCAACTGGGTATTCGAGGAGGTGGGGCGATTCAAACAACTTTTTGACCGCGCCTGCGAGGCGGGACCTGCCGCAAGCGCCGAGCTGGCGGCGGGCGCATTGCGCGCCACGCCGTAACGCCAAGCACAACGCCGGGGTTTTACAGCACGACTTTGACCATCGGATGCCCCGTGAGCGCACGATAGATATCGTCGAGTTGCTCACGGCTCGTGGCGCGCACGGTGACCGTCAAACCGGTGTAATTGCCACCGCTGGATGGCCGGGCCTCGACGCGCGTGGCGTCGACCTCGTTATCGAATTGCCGTACCACCGTGACCATCGTCTCGGCGAACTCGGGATGCGATTTGCCCATGATCTTGATCGGGAAATCGCAGGGAAACTCAAACAGTGATTCGTTCACGGAACTCATTCTCTACTCCTTGCTGCGCCTGTTGCGCTTCCTTCGCCTTGGCACGCTGATACGCCGCGTACAGCACCGCAAACACTGCGCCCGGCTTGCCATCGCCAACCGGCTGGCCGTCGAGTTGCGTAACCGGCAGCACCTCCTTGGTGGCGGAGCTGACCAGAATCTCGTCGGCGGCACGCAGTTCGGCGTCGGCGATCTCGCACGCTTCGAAGCGGATGCCGCATTCGCTCGTCAGTTCTTCGATCAAACCGTAACGAATCCCCTCGAGAATCTTGTGGCTGCGCGGCGGCGCGGACAGCACGCCGTCCTTCACCATCCAGATATTCGAGGAAGACCCTTCGGTCAGCATGCCGTCGCGAAACTGGATCGTCTCGAACGCATCGTTTTCGGCCGCGTACTGCGCCATCAGCACGTTGCCAAGCAGTGACACCGATTTGATGTCGCAATTCAACCAGCGGCGGTCTTCGGCGCTGACGCAACGCACGCCTTGCGCGCGCTGCGCCGCGTCGGGCAGGCTCAGCGGCGTAACCATCACGAACACGGTTGGCTGAATGCCGGCCGGGAACGCATGACCGCGTTTAGCCACACCGCGCGTGACCTGAATATAGGCGATCGCGTTCTGATCGGCACGCAGGCCGGCATCCGCCTCGTTGGCCGCGACCACTCGCTCGATCAGCTCACGCCAGCCGGCGTCGCTGAACGGATTGAGGATGCCGACTTTGTCCAGCGAACGCGCAAGGCGCGCCAGATGCTGCCTGAAGCGAAACGGCGTGCGGCCGCCAGCATGCGCATACAGCGGCGCGACTTCGTAAATGCCGTCGCCGAAAATAAAGCCGCGGTCGAGAACCGGCACGCGCGCTTCGGACAACGGCACCAGTTCGCCGTTCAGAAAAACAATCGGGTCGAGCGGAACATCGGAAACAGCGGTCATCGCAATCGGGCTCTTACTTTTTCTTGTTGAACATCAGCATCAGCGAATCCCACACGCGGCCGACCACGCCCGCTTGCGGCACAGCCTGCAACGCGACCACCGGGAACTGTGCGAGAACCTTGCCGTCTGCAACCAGCTTCACGGTGCCGACCTGCTGACCATTTGCGATCGGTGCGATCAGCGGATCGATCTGCTCGACCTGCGGCTTCACCTTGTCGCCCATGCCCTTCGGCACGGTGATGTACTGGTCGCCCTTCACGCCGATCTGCACGGTGTCCTGCGCGCCCTTGTAGACGCGCGGCGTGCCGATTATCTGAGCGGCCTTGTACAGACGCACCGTGTCATACGCGGTGTAACCGTAGTTCAGCATCTTCAGGCTGTCCTGCACGCGGTCGTGTTCCTTGACCTCGCCCATCATCACCGAGACCAGACGGCGCGAGCCGTCGGTCGTACCCGGCAGCGGACGCTTCGCGCTCGCGATCAGGCAATAACCGGCGGCCTGCGTGTGGCCGGTCTTCAGGCCATCCACCGTTGGGTCGATCCACAGCAGACGGTTGCGGTTCGGCTGCTTGATCTTGTTGTACGTGAATTCCTTGACCGAGAAAATGTTGTAGTAGTCGGGGAAGTCGCGAATCAGACGCGCCGACAAGACCGCGAGGTCGCCCGCCGTCGTGTAGTGCTGCGCGTCCGGCATGCCGTTCACGTCGGCGAAATGCGTGTTCTTCATGCCGAGCTTCTGCGCTTCGGTGTTCATCATGTTGACGAACTGCGATTCGCTGCCGCCAACCAGTTCAGCCAGCGCGATCGCCGCGTCGTTACCCGACTGGATGATCATGCCGTAGACCAGATCGTGAACCGTGACGGGCTTATTGGCTTCGATGAACATGCGCGATTCGTCGGTGCGCACGCGGCGTACGGCTTCGCTCGGCATCACCGTCTGGTCCATCGTGATCTTCTTCGTCTGCAATGCTTCGAAGACGAGGTACGCGGTCATCAGCTTGGTCAGCGAGGCCGGTTCGACGCGCTCGTCGGGATTGCCGGATGCGAGCACCTGATTGCTGGTCGCGTCGACCAGCACCCACGAACGCGCGTTCACTCCTGGCGGCGGTACCTGCGCGAACGCCGTGCTGGCCACCAGCGTGGCAGGCAGAACGACGCCGAGGGTCACGGCACGGCTAAGCGTATGGGGAACGAAAGAAGAAGAAACAGACTTGAGACCGGAGGTGGAAAAACGCATAGGGTCGATTCGTGCGGGTAAATACAACGCGCGCTGGGCGCATAGTTTGGAGGAGCCGGTCGACGAGCGTCTGGCCGTAAAAACGGCGCGGCGCCCATTTGACTTCCGGCCACGCGATCGGTTCGCGCAGCACGCCTCGCATCCGGCACCGCTGCGCGCGAAAAGAAGCTACGCGGCGCGCGAACTGCCGGGTGGGCGATGCTGCGCCCAAAAAAGAGCGCTCATTATACGCGCGCTATACAGGCTACCCGGCACGCCGGGCGGCGATTAATTTGCATTTGTGCCTACCTGTACCCCGGAAAACACACATTGCATGTCGCTTATCGCCACGCGTCGACGATGATCCGCTTGAGGACATGCAGCTTGCGATGCAGAAAGTGCTCAGCGCCCGGAATCACGACCACCGGCAATTCCTGCGGCCGTGCCCAGTCGAAAACGGATTGAATGGGCACGGTGTCATCGGCTTCGCCGTGAATCACGAGGGTGCTTTCCGGCACCGGCGCCACCTCCCAGCGGCTTGCGGCCGTACCGACGAACACGATTCGCTCGATCTCCTGACCTTCTTCGCGCAAGCGCGCGGCCACATGCGAGAGCACGAAGGTGCCGAACGAAAAGCCCGCGAGTACAAGGGGCAGATCAGCCTGCCCCGCTTCCGCGCGCATGTGATCCAGCACGGCGCGCAAGTCGTCGCGCTCGCCGATGCCCGCGTCGTGTTCGCCTTGCGTTTGGCCGACACCCCGAAAATTCGAGCGATACGTCACGTAGTTCAACTGCACGAGCGTGCGTGCGAGCGTCTGCGCGACCTTGTTGTCCATCGTGCCGCCGAATAGCGGATGCGGGTGGGCGACCAGCGCAATCCCGCGCGGCGCGGCGCCGTTCTCGCGGGTTTCGTCGGGCAGATCGAGCGCGACCTCGATCTTGCCGACCGGGCCGTCGATCAGGTACTTCTTCGTATGTACGTTCATGGCAAGCTTATTGATCGATCTTCAGACGCTCGACGATCTTGCCGTTCACAAGATGCGAGTCCACGATTTCGTCGATATCGCTCTCGTCGACATACGTGTACCAGACACCTTCCGGATACACGACCAGCGCCGGGCCGAGTTCACAGCGCTCCAGGCAGCCTGCCTTATTGATACGAACCTGGCCGGGGCCGGCGAGGCCAAGTTGCTTCACGCGTTTTTTCGCGTGCTCCTGCATGGCCTGCGCGTTGCAGTTCGCGCAACTCGGCCGTTCTGCGGCGGGATCGCGCTGATTCAGGCAAAAGAAGACGTGGTACTTGTAATAGGAGTCCATGGTGTCCGTGGCGAGACTGTAAGAATGGGTAGCAGCGCTGGGCGCGCCGCGGCGCGCCTCTTGTGCGGACGATTATAGCGAGCGAGGCTGGCGGTCGCCGGACGGCGTCGGCATCGGCGAGTAACGCGCTCCGGAGAACCTCACCCGCGGCGAACCCGCCGCCTGAGCCACGCCTGTTCCACGAGAAATGCCAGCCACACCAACGCCGCATACGGCCAGATCCACGCAAGCCAGTGCGCAAGACCATTGAAGTGCAGATAGCGCCCCTGCCGCCAGTCGGCCAGCACGACATCGAAATACGGATTCACCGGCAGCAGATTGACGAACACCAGCGCGACTGTCAGCGCGCAGGCCGCGAGCGCCGCGCGCGACCTGCGTCGCAAATGCAGCACGAGCAACGCCGCGAGCGTGCCGCACAGCAGCCCGGTGAGCGCGCCGGGCGTCGCCCAGTCGAACGCAAGGCCGGATTGCGATTGTAGAAACGTGGCGCCCGCCTTGACGAACAAGGTCATGACAATGAAGGCGAGCAGCAGGCGCGCACGCGGCGCGTGACGGCGCATGGGCAGCGAAGCCAGCGCCCCGGCGGCGAAGAGGTTGAGCGTGGCGATGACGGCTTCCCAGGCGTCGTCGGGCAGCCACGCGGCGACCAGCACCGGCCAGGCGCCGACATGCCAGCCAGGCGGCGTCCAGCCAAGCAACGCATCCTGCGTCGTCGAATCGAAACGCAGCCAGAGCGCGCGCGGCCAGTTGCCGAGGCCAAAAAGACGCGGCGCCGGATACATGGTCGCGAACGGCCACAAGCCGACGAGGCACGCGAGCGCCGCGCTATCGCGCTCGAACCAGACCAGCCGCAAACGGCGCAGCAGGCCGCGATCGAGCAGCGCGCCGGTGGCCGGCGACATCATCGCCGCGCCGAGCAGCGCACCGAGTGCATTGGCAGCCAGATCGAGATTGGAGGCGACCCGCGTGGGCAGATAGGTTTGCACGGCTTCCATCGCACCGGAGAGCAGCCCGCCCAGCACGAAGGCCGCCGCCACAGCCAGCGTGCCGCGCCAGCGCGGATAGACGGCGAGCACCATCAGCGCGCCGAACGGCATATAGCCGAGCACGTTGGTGACGACGTCGAACGCCGTCAGGTACTGCGGCATGGGATCGAACAGGAAATCGAACGGACCGAGGCCAAGCGAACGCCAGCCGGAAAACGGATACCACGAACCGTAGACGATCAACGCCACGTACAGCACCAGCGCCTGTCGGGCCAGCGCCGACGGCCGGCGCACCCAGGGCTTCACGCTCATGCAGCGCTCCGATGCGTGCGCTGCCGGGTGGTCATTGAGCGGCGACCAGCGCCTGCACGCCGAGCCATGCGCTGATCTGCGCGACGAGTTCGTCGCTGGCGGCGGCGAGCGCCTGCGCGCCGCCGGCGGCGTCGGCCGAACTGGACGGTGCGCGCGAAATGAAGGTGCGCTGGCCGATCACCTTGCCGTTTTGCACGAGCGTGGCGCGCGCCGTGACCGCGCCGTGACTTTCCGACTGGCTGTCGAATACCTGCTCGAACTCGCTCAGATCGACCTTCAGGACCGGCGCACGCACGCCGTCCGCGCCTGTCAGCACGGTGCCGCGCGAGCTCAGCGCGCCGCGCAGACGCTGCGTGAGCAGTTGCGACGGCGCCATGGTCCAGTGACTGTTCGCGTACGACGCCGTCTGCTGCGCGTCGGCGTAACTCAGCCGGTAGATCAGCTTGTCGGACTCGAGCGTATCGGGTGCGCTGACGTCGAGCACCTTGACCGCCGGCTGCGTGCCGGCCGAGGCAGCCGGATTCGGCGGCCCGAAGTCGTAACGGATGTCCGCGAGCGCCGCCGGCGTACCTGCGCAGCCTGCGGCCAGCATGCCGAATGCGAGCAGCACCACTAGCGCGGCGCTCGACGAGAACAAGCGGTGAATCGAGCGTGACATGAGAATCTTCCTTTCTTCAAACCTTCAATTCATTTGGACGAACGGGCGGCGGGCCACGTAAAACCGGCTTCGCCCGGGCCCGGCGCCGCGGGCCGCGCGCCGAACAGCACGCTGCGCGGATTGGTACTGAACGTGTCAGCTGCGCGGTCCACCGAGCGGGCCGCGGAACGCACGTCTTCGGCGAGCGAATTGACGCGCGGCAGCGTGTCGTAACCGACTCGCGCAGAGAGCTCCTGCAACGAACCATCCATCGAAGCCAGCGCCTCGCCCGCCTGTTGCGCGGCCGAGCCGACCTTGTTCAGGTTGGTCTTGAACGGACCATCCGGCCGGTTCAGACCGGTAATCAGCTGGTTGGTCGACGCCAGCGTGCGATCCAGCTGGTCGATCGTGGCTGGCAGCTTGCCGGTCACTGGCGCAATCTGCTGGGTCAGCGTGGCGACGCCGTCTGCGGCTTTCTGGATGCTTGCGATCGAGCCCTGCAGCTGGCTGAGCATTTCCGGCGACAGCAGTCTGTCAACGTCGTCGGCGACTTTTTCGAGCTTGCGCAGCAACACGTCGCCGCGCTGCTGCAACTGATCGAGCAGGCCCGGATGCATCGGCAACTGCGCGACATTTTTTGCCGACGACGCCAGCGGCGACGGATCGCGCCCGTTGTCATCGAGCTGGATGAAGGCAATGCCAGTCACGCCCTGGAAACCCAGGCTGCCGAAAGTCGAATGGGTGATGGGCGCGTGCGTGTCGACAAGAATGCGGATGAGGATTTGACCCGGATGATCCCGATCGAATTTGATCGACTGCACCTTGCCGACGTCCAGCCCGCGATAACGCACTGCTGCGTCGGTAAAAAGTCCCGTGACATTGGTGCGCGCGATCAGATCATACGGCACCCGCACCGAGCGATCGACGTTGAACAGGAAAGCCGCCACCCCGATCGCAACCAGCAAGACCACCGTGAAAAGGCCTGCCCAGAAGGCATGTGATTTATTTTCCATTGTCAGGTTCCCTGTTTCACAGCGGCAACTCGGACGATGCCGGTTCGAGCGCCGCCCGCGGCAGCTTCGCGCGGCGCTCCGGCGGCAGCGCCTGCAACGCGCGGCGCCCGCGCAGGCCGAGGAAATATTCGCGGATGAACGGATGATCGACGCCCGCCGCTTCTTCCACCGGCGCGGCGACCAGCACCTTGCGATCGGCCAGCACGGCCACGCGTGTGGACAGCGCGACCATCGTGTCCAGATCGTGCGTGACCATCACCACCGTCAGGCCGAGTGCGCGATGCAGCGCGGAAATCAGTTCGACGAATTCATCGGACGCCTGCGGATCGAGCCCGGCAGTCGGTTCGTCGAGAAACAGCAGTTCGGGTTCGAGCGCGATCGCGCGCGCGATGCCCACGCGCTTGACCATCCCGCCCGACAGCGCCGACGGCATCTTCGACGCGTGTTTGCAGGGCAGCCCGACCATCTCGAGCTTGAGCATGACGATGTCGCGCACCAGGTCTTCTGGCACCTTGCCGAGTTCGCGCAACGGCTGCGCGATGTTGTCGAATACCGAGAGCGAGGAAAACAGCGCGCCGCGCTGAAACAGCATGCCGGAGCGGCTGCGCATCAGCAGCGCGGTTTCCGGTGAAATGGTCGCCAGATTCTCACCGAACAGCTTGATGGTGCCGGACGAGGGCCGCTCCAGCCCGAGAATCTGCCGCACCAGCGTGGTCTTGCCTGAACCCGAACCGCCTACGATCGAGACGATCTCGCCGCGCCGCACGTCGAAATTCAGGTGCTGGTGCACGATATTGCGGCCGTAGCGCTTGGTCACGTCGATCGCTTCGATGACCGGCTCGGCGATCTCGGGCATCGGCTGGCCGCGCACGGCCTGGGTGAGTGGCGCGATCATCCGAGCCCCACGTTCTGGAAGAGGATTGCGAACACCGCGTCCGCGAGAATCACGATGGTGATCGAGGTCACCACCGAGGTCGTCGTGCCTTCGCCGAGACTCTGCGAATTGGCTTTGATCCGGAAACCGAAGTGACAGCCGACGATCGCAATCAGCATACCGAATGCGACGCCCTTGCCGAGCCCGATCCACAGATTCGCCACCGGCACGACGCTGGGCAAGGCGCGCGCGAAATAGCTCATGTCGATGCCGAGCACGATCTTCGCGGCGAGCGCGCCGCCGGTGAGCGCGACGATATTGGTCCACATCACGAGCAGCGGCATCGCCATGCCAAGCGCAACCACGCGTGGCAGGATCAGCCGCAACCCGTGCGGAATGCCCATCACGCGCATGGCGTCCAGTTCTTCGGTCACGCGCATCACGCCGATCTGCGCGGTGATCGCCGAACCCGAGCGGCCTGCCACCAGAATCGCCGACAGCACCGGCCCCAGCTCGCGAATCACCGAGAGCCCGAGAATGTTGACGATGTACTGGTTTGCGCCAAACAGCCGCAGTTGTTGCGCGGACAGATAGCTCAGCACAATGCCGATCAGGAACGCGACCAGCGCGGTGATCGGCAGCGCTTTGGTGCCCGCGTTGTAAACGTTCGCAGAGATTTCTGTCCACGGCGTGAGTTTCGGTTTGCGCAGGATCGACAGCAGATCCAGCACCACGCGCCCGAACATCGCGACGCCGCCGTACAGATGCTCGAAGAACGAGAAGATGGAGAGACCCAGTCGCGTGAACGGGTCGAATTTGAGCACCGGCTCGGCCGTTTCGCGCGCGGTGTCGAGCAGCGCGATGCGCTCGAAGATATCGCGCTGCGTGTCGGTGAGCGTGGTGTCGGCGGGCATCTTGTGGCCCCACACGCGCCACAGCGCCTGGCCGCCGACGTGGTCCATCCGGTCGATGCGCGACAGATCCCACTGGCGGATGCCTTCCGCGCCGATCAGCGACAGCAGAAGGGGGATCACATGGCCCGTGGAGCGGTCACGCGCGAGCGCAAGCGCCGTCCACTGGCCCGAGAGCCGGACGACCTTGCCTTGGCTGCCTGCCGCGACTTCGAGGCCGGGCGGAGTGTCGTAGTTCAAGGATCGCTGGAACATGGTGATCGGATTAGCGGCCATTGTAACGAAGGCGCGGACGATGAACCGTCCTCGTGATCCTGCAGCGTTCTCTATCGCTACAATATGAGACATGAACGCCTCCAAGACCCCACCCCAAGCCGCTGCGGCTTCCGATTGGCGCATTGACCGGGAACGCGCCGTGGCCCTGTTCGGGCCGCACGCGCACGACTGGCCGATCGAGATCGTCGAGGAAACCGGCTCGACCAACGCCGACCTGATGACGCGCATCAAAGCGTTGCCGCGCAAAGCCGGCGCGCTGCCACGACCGATCGTCCGGGTCGCTTATCTGCAAACCGCCGGTCGCGGCCGCCGTGGCCGCCCCTGGTATGCGGAACCGGGCAATGCGCTGCTGTTTTCGGTCGCGTGTGTGCTGCCGCGTCCGCTGGAAGGGCTGGCGGGCTTAAGTCTGGCCGTGGGTGTCGCGCTGGTGGACGGGCTGCGTACGCTGCCGGTGGCGGGTCCTGGCCAGATCGCGCTGAAGTGGCCCAACGACGTGCTGCTGGAAGGTGACAAGCTGGCCGGCATCCTGATCGAAACCGCGTGGAGCACGGATGAGGCCAGCGCGGTGGTGATCGGCATCGGCACCAATGTGAAGGGTGCGGACGAACTCGCCGCCAAGGTCGGCGCACTGAATGCCGACGTGCCGCCGCAGGCGCGCGGCACGGTGCCGACAGCACTGCAGCGCGCGTTACCCAACGCCAATCTCACCGACACGCTGGCGGCGGAACTGAACGCACTTGAACCCGCGTTGCTGCGTTTCGGCGCCGAGGGCTTCGCGCCGTTCCAGTCGCGCTGGAACGCGGTGCACGCCTATGCAGGGCGCGAGGTGGTGCTGCTGGAGCAGGGCGCGGAATTGACGCGCGGCGTGGCCGTGGGTGTCGACGAAAGCGGCCAATTGTTGCTCGACACCGCGGCTGGTCGTCAGGCCATCTCGACCGGCGACGTCTCCTTGCGTCTGGCCGACGGTGCTGCATGACGAGCGGCACGCCCAATTTACTGATCGATGCAGGCAATAGCCGCATCAAGTGGGCGCTGGTGCAACCGGACGGCGCGCAAAGCGCAGCCGGCGCGCTCACGCACGACAGCGCGGATCAACCGGCGTGGTCGGCTTTACCGAAGCCCGCCGGCGCGTGGATCTCCAACGTCGCGGGCGACGCCGCCGCAGCGCGAATGATTGCGTTGCTCGACGCTCAATGGCCGCACTTGCCGCGCACGACGATTCGCGCGTGCGCGCGGCAATGCGGCGTAACCAATAACTACACTGCGCCACATACGCTCGGCAGCGACCGCTGGGCTGGCCTGATTGGCGCACACGCGGCTTATCCCGGCGAGCATGTGTTGATTGCGACTTTCGGCACTGCGACCACGCTCGAAGCCTTACGTGCGGACGGCTGCTTTGTCGGCGGATTGATTGCACCGGGCTGGAGCCTGATGATGCGTTCGCTGGGCGAGCACACCGCGCAACTGCCGACGCTCGACGCCCGCGCTGCGCGCGGTCTGCTCGACGCGGGCGAGAAGCCGGACGGAGCGCGCCGCGGCCCATTTTTCGCGACTGACACGCCGCGTTCGCTGTCGGCTGGCTGCACGTTGGCGCAAGCGGGTTTGATTGAGCGGATGTGGCGCGACTTGCAGGATGAGTGGCGGGTGCAGGTGAGGTTGGTCGTGAGTGGCGGTGCTGTGGACGAGGTGACAAGCGCGCTGAAAGTGCCGCATACTCGCCACGATTCGCTGGTGCTGTCTGGGCTTGCGCTGATTGCTGCCGCGAGCGGGATGGAACGCGACGTCTGAATCGCGGCCATAGAAAAGGCGGCTCAACTATTGGACGGGGAACTCAAACGATGCTGCGCTGGATGATTGCCATATTGTTTCTTGCCAACATGCTGGCATTCGTCGCGATGCGCGGCGTATTCGGCCCGACGCCTACGGCAGGCGGCCGCGAGCCGAACCACCTGAACCGGCAGATCCATCCGGACTGGTTGCGAATACAACCGGTATCAGCAGCCGAGGCCGCCGACCTGGCGGTAGTAGGCGGCCCGGCGCCGTCGGCGCCGATAGCGGCATCGGCGCTGACGCAGTAGAGGAAAAGGCGGAAAGGCACCGACCGCGAAAGAAAGCTCGACCACCAACGGCGGCAACGAAACGCCAGGGAAAGGCACCCCCACAGACGCTACAGAAGTACCGTTCGGCGCGCGCAGCGCCGCCGGAAGAATGACGGCCTTGTCACTCAGGCGGGAAGGTGCGCGGACCCGATCTCTACGGAGCCACGATCCTCTCCAAGCCAGGGGAGCCGCTTAAGAATTAGCGGTTTGAAGCCGCTTTCTTTTGCCTACTTTTCTTTGCGGCTGCAAAGAAAAGTAGGTGCCGCCCCGCACAGGGGCAACACTAATAAACCAATAAGAATAGAACCAACAACCGCCGTAGGCGCACCAACACGATGCGCCGCCAAAGGCAAAAAAACCACCGCTTACCCCTGTTCCCGAACCTTCTTCAAAAGCTTGGTAGTCGAGCGATCATGCTCGAATGGAATCGCCAACACACTCCCACCCCATCCCTTCACAATCGCCGATTCCGGCAGAGCATCCATATCATAATCACCACCTTTAACGAGCACATCCGGCCGCAGCGCCGAGATCAACTCAACTGGCGTCTGCTCACCGAAACAAACAACATAATCAACGCTCTCAAGCGCGGCCAGCAAAGCCATCCGATCAGCCTCGTCATTGATAGGCCGATCATCGCCTTTACCGAGCATCCGAACTGAAGCATCGCTATTCACGCCGACGATCAGGCAGGCGCCCAAAGCCTTTGCATCAGCCAGATAAGTAACATGCCCACGATGCAGGATATCGAACACACCGTTGGTAAAAACCACTGGCTCCGGCATGGAGCCCCTAAGCGCAACCAACGCATCACGAGAAAAAATCTTACGTTCGAAACTAGCAGCCATGACGGAGTCAGAAAAGAAGAAGAAGAAGTGCCACCACGATACACGCCGAACGGCATGAAGGAATACCGGCATGAAGCAAAGCAGACAAGAAGCAAAGCGGCCCAGCAAGCTTACGCCTGCCGGGCCACCATTAAAGCTAAAAAATCAGTCCGCGAGGCAAGCGCCGCTCGAACTGAAAAACATCAAGCCGGCTGTTCAGCCGACTTCTGATCGGCTTGCAACCGCGCCACCACTTCCTTGCGATAACGGTTCAATTCCTGCGCCGTATTGAACGTGCGCTCGAACAGAATCGACAGGTTATGCAGAATCCGTTCGACCACCTTCTTTTCCCAGCCGTCGTCAAAACGGATCTGGTCGTCGAGCCAGCGTTCGAGCCATTCCGGATCCGGCAGACGCGACTGGATCGTGTCGCGCGGGAACAGCGCCTGATTCACGTGCAGGTTGGTAGGATGCAGCGGCTTTTCAGTGCGGCGCGCCGAGGCCATCAGGACGCCGATCTTCGCGAAAGCGGCGCGCGCAATGTCGCCGGTTTGCGCCATCGCCTTCTTCATGTAGCGCAGGTAAGCGCCGCCATGACGCGCTTCGTCGCGCGAAATGGTTTCGTAGATGGCCTTGATGACCGGCTCGGTGTGCCATTCGGCTGCACGGCGATACCAGTGATTCAGACGAATTTCGCCGCAGAAGTGCAGCATCAGCGTTTCGAGCGGCGGCGCCGGATCGAATTCGAAGCGCACTGCGTGCAACTCTTCTTCCGTCGGGCACATTTCCGGTTTGAAACGGCGCAGATATTCCATCAGCACCAGCGAATGCTTTTGTTCTTCGAAGAACCACACGCTCATGAACGCGGAAAAATCGCTGTCGTGATGGTTGTCACGCAAGAACATTTCCGTGGCGGGCAGCGCCGACCATTCGGTGATCGCGTTCATCTTGATCGTGGCGGCCTGCTCGTCGGTCAGGAGCGATGCATCGAATTTGTCCCAGGGAATGTCTTTCTCCATGTCCCATCGAACGGATTCGAGCGATTTATAAAGTTCCGGATAAAGCATGGTGTTCATAGTCCCACCCCTGTTCTGCGCATACCTGTTGTGTCTGTTACTACTACGTGTAGCACTCTTGCTGACGACGAACGAAACGCGCCGTTTGTTGGCCAAGCATTCAATTTTACGCGGTAATCGGCTGCCTAGATGCATCGGGCAGCAAAGAAGTACTGGGCGCTTGCGCTGCGGCGATAACCAGAGGTTACGCGCTGCGCGGCTAACCGTGGGTGAGGGATACCCTGTGCCTGAGGTCGAGCCGGTTTGCGATGAAAACCGCGCTTTCCAGCCCTGCGCTAGCCATGCTGGCGACGAATGGAGCAAGGGCGGCTGGATTGGTTGTTTTCAGCGCACGCCCAAAAGCCATGTAAAGCTTACACAATGATAGCACGCTGACTTTACGGGACCCGCGCGATTAGCGCCGCAATTCCGGTGCCCGGTTGACCTCTCTCAATGAAACAGGCGATCCGGCCAGTATGGCGAACGATCGCGGTCAAAACCGTGACAGGCGGCAAAATCGGATTCCGATCGCCGCCTGCCGGGAGGCGTTGCGCCCCGTTTTCATCTCCGCCGCTAAACCGGTTTTTTCGTCGCGCGCGGGCTGGCAGCCGCGCCGGCTGTGCGCTTGGCGGCAGATGCCGGTGCTCGCTTGGCCGCAGGCCGCTTCGCCGCCGCTTCAGTAGCTGCCGGGTCATCCACTGCCGCGCTCTCGGTTCTGCTGCCGGCGGAGGTTGGCTCGGTTGCCGAATCTTGCGGCGAGTCTGACGTTGCGCCACGTCCCCCGGCCGCTGCAACCCCCGCCGCTGGCGTCATGGCGAACTGGGCAATCTGGTTGAATTGCGATTGCAGCAGATTCCACCAGGCCGAGGCGTCGAACGGCGGCGTTGCAGCCGTCTCGCCCTCCTCGGCTTCCGGCTCGGCGCCGGCGGATGAACCCGCGCTGGACGAAGCCGCCGATGCGCTCACCGCTTCCGGATGCGGCCAGCCGGACGCCGGCGACGGACTCGGCGCCGCGGACGCCGACTCCGGCCGGGCCATCGACGACTGCGCAAACGCGCCGAACGCGCGCAGGGTCGCGAGCGTCGCGCGTTGCACTTCGAGCGCCTGAATCGCGGACTGCAGCATGCTCAGGTTGAGCTTGAGCCACTGCTCGACGGCGCGCATATCGGTGATGCGCTTGTCGAGCTCTTCGACGTTGGTGAGCGGCGCCATCATGTCGGACATCATCGACAGCGACGGCCCGAGGCCGCCACCCGTTTGCGCGCCCGGCATCGCCGAGCCGAACGGCGAAAGGCGCATCATGCCCCACATGCGCTCGAGCATTTCGGCAGGCGGGAAACCGGGAAAGCCGGGAAAGGGCGGCGTGGAGCCAGGTGTATCGGTCATGCTTGTCGCCTCGCTGCGTGAAGAGAAGAAAATGGCGCCGTCCCGCGCGCGTCCCATTCGATCATACCGCGCGCGGTGGCTATCCACGCCATGGGTCTGCACCGCCAAAATCGGGCGCACGCCGCTCGCGCAACGAGTTCACGCCTTCGCGCACATCCGGCCCCGCGAACCCCATGAATTCCAGCGCGAGCGATGCATCGAAAGCCGGCCCCGCGGAGCGCAGCCAGTTATTCAGTGCGTACTTGGTCCAGCGAATCGCCGTTTGGGAGCCGTTGGCCAGTTTCCGCGCGACCTCGAATGCTTTGAGCAGCAGATCGTTTTCATCGACCGCCAGCGATACCAGGCCGATGCGCTCGGCCTCTTCTCCGCTCACCGGCTCGCACAGCAGCAGGTAATACTTGGCCTTCGCCATGCCGCACAACAGCGGCCAGACAATCGCCGCGTGATCGCCGGCCGCCACGCCCAGACGCGTATGACCGTCGATGATGCGCGCCGTCTTCGTGGCGATTGAGATATCGGCGAGCAGGCCGGCCACGAGCCCGGCGCCGACCGCCGGGCCGTGCATCGCCGAGACGATCGGCTTGCTGCAATTGATCACGTTGTAGACCAGATCGCGCGCCTCACGCCAGACTCGCGCGCGGACATCGAAATCGGTTGCCATGTCCTCGACGAGCTGCAGATCGCCGCCCGCCGAAAAGCCCTTGCCTTCGCCACGAATGATCGCGACGCGCGTGTCGGGATCCCGATCGATATCGCGCCAGATTTCCGCGAGTTCGAAGTGCATGCGCGCGTTCGCGGTGGCGAGTCCGCTTTTGTTGGCGCCTTCGCCGCTCATCACGACTTCAAGCACGCCATCCGGATGACGATGCAACTGCAGCGACTGATAGTGCGCGTAAAAGGCGTCGTTACTGTGTGGTGCTTGAGACATGGTGAGCCATCCGTCCATCGGTATGTCTATTAAACCCGCGCGCGTTCAGAACCCCATCAGCGCGGCTGATAAACCCACTTTCCATTCATGATTTCCACCATGACGCGCGCCCGCTGGTCGAGCCCGAGGTGATCGGTCGCGCTCATGTTGACCACGCCGTTGGTGTCGGCGAGACCATGGGTTGCTTCGAGCGCATCGCGCAACGCCCGGCGGAATTCCGGCGTGCCGGGCGCGGCCGCTTTCAGCGCGATCGGGACTGCGTTGCCAAGCAGCATGCCCGCGTCCCACGTGTACGAACCAAACGCCGACACCGTGCCCGGCCCGCGTGCCGCCTCGAAGCGGGCGATGTAGTCGAGCGCGAGGCGTTTGGCCGGATGGTTGGCCGGCAATTGCGCGGCGACCAGCACGGGGCTCGCGGGCAGGAAGGTGCCATTGCAATCTGCGCCGCACACACGCAGGAAATCGTTATTGCCCACGCCGTGGTTGTGATAGATCAGCCCTTTGTAGCCGCGTTCCCGGAGCGTTTTCGGCGGCAACGCGGCGGGCGTCCCGGCCGCGCCGACCACCACCGCATCGGGATGGCTCGCGAGGATCTTGAGAACCTGGCCGGTCACGCTCGGGTCGGTGCGGTTGAAGCGTTCGCTCGCCACCACATTGATGTGATGCAGCTGGGCGAACTTCGCGACCTCGGTGTAGAACGTTTCGCCGAGCGCGTCGGCCTGGCCGATGAACGCGATGGTTTTGACGTTGTGCGTGCTGGCGTGTTCGGCGATCGCCGATGCCATCATCGCGTCGGTTTGCGGCGTCTTGAACACCCAGTGGCGTTTCGCATCGACCGGTTCGATGATTTTCGCCGACGACGCCAGCGAGATCATCGGCGTTTCGCCGTCGGCGACCACGTCGATCATCGAAAGCGAATTCGGCGTGATCGACGAGCCGATGATCACATCGACGTGATTTTCGGAGATCAGTTTTTTGGTGTCCTGCACGGCTTGCGTCGTGTCGGATGCATCGTCGAGCACGATGTATTCGACTTGCTGGCCGCCAATCTGTCTGGGTAGCAAAGCCACGGTGTCGCGCGCCGGAATCCCGAGCGACGCAGCGGGCCCGGTCAACGACAGCACGAGGCCGATCTTCACCTGCGCGAATGCGAGGGTGGGCAACGCGCCGCACAGCGCGGCTGCAAACCGGGCGAGCGCATGCTGCGATTTACGTGTGGGTACGCTTGACGCGCTCACGCGTCGGGTTCCAGGTCCAATCGACTCAAATCGCGCCATGCTGTCTCCTCACGTCGGTTTTTCGTTTTTGATGTGCTGCCGATGTGCTGCTTTTTTTGCTGCTTTCTCTTGCTGCCCGCGCGGTGTTCGCGTGATTCCCGCGTCTTGCTCCGCGTCGTTGCCGCAGTGCGGCGGCGGCCAGCAACCCCGCTCCGCCGCCGCGCCAGTCAGTGTAGCGGCGCGCTGTTGCGCCGGCATCGGGCGAAACCCTTTCGCCCACAGGCGCCCGGCTCCGCTCGCACAGAACCGGTGCGTCAATCCAGCGGCGCGATACCCTGATCGATTGAACCGAAAATCGACTTGCCGGCTTCATCGAACATTTCGATCTTCACGGTATCGCCGTACTTCATGAATTCAGTCTGCGGCGCGCCGTGCTCGATGGTCTCGAGGCAACGCTTTTCGGCGATACAGCAATAGCCGCGCTTCGCATCCTTGTTCGAAACCGTGCCCGAACCAACAATCGCCCCGGCGCGCAAATTACGCGTTTTCGCCGCATGCGCAATCAGCTGGCCGAAATGAAACACCATGTCGGTGCCGGCGTCCGGCTGACCGACTTTCTTGCCGTTCCAGTGGACGATCATCGGCCGGTGCACCCGCCCCTCGCGCCAGTGTTCGCCCAGTTCGTCCGGCGTCACGGCGACCGGGGCGAACGACGTGGCCGGCTTGCTCTGGAAAAAGCCAAAGCCCTTCGCGAGTTCGGCGGGGATCAGGTTGCGCAACGAGACGTCGTTGACCAGCATCAACAGGCGCACGCTCCTGAGCGCCTGATCGGGCGTGGCGCCCATCGGCACGTCGGTGGTGATCACGGCGACTTCCGCTTCGAAGTCGATGCCAGATTCCTCGGATGCGCACAGCACATCGTCTTTCGGGCCGATGAAGTCGTCGCTGCCGCCCTGATACATCAGCGGATCGGTCCAGAATTCCGGCGGCATCTCCGCGCCGCGTGCGCGCCGCACCAGTTCGACATGGTTCACGTATGACGAACCGTCAGCCCACTGGAATGCGCGTGGCAGCGGCGCCATGCATTCCTTGGCGTCGAACGGGAACGCGTTGCGCGCGCGCCCCTGGTTGAGCATGTCGTACAGCTCCTGCAGTTGTGGCGCATAGAAGGCCCAGTCGTCGAGCACGCGCTGCAACGTGGGCGCGATGGCGTCGGCGACGGCTGCGGTATGCAGGTCGCGGGACACGACGATCAGCTGGCCGTCGCGCGTGCCGTCCTTCAGCGTGGCAAGTTTCATAGAGGAATGAGCCGTATTAGTGACGATAGAGGGAATCTATTCTACGATGGTGAATCGATGCGCCCCAAATGCCGCCGCCCGGCGTCCGCTTGCGAACTGCGAGCGCGCTGGCCAGCGAGGTCCGCTGCCGGCCTTTTTTCACCTTTTTCTGAACGCGCTCCGTGCGCTCCGCTCATGCCTTCACATGCCCGCTCCGGCGCAATCCGTACCGACGCCGCCCCCGCTGAAGCGCTCGATACGCCCGAGTCCGACGACGAAACCGTCGAGGCGGGCGAAGAAAAGCTGCGCTCGGGCATCCAGTCGATTGAAGTCGGGTTCCGATTGCTCGACGTGCTGACGCACGAACCGCGCGCCATGATGCTGCGCGATCTCGCGCAGCGCGCAGGCATGAGCCCGGCGAAGGCGCACCGCTATCTGGTGAGCTTCCTGCGGCTGGGCGTCGTCGCCCAGGACCCGCTGTCGGGCCGCTACGAGCTGGGCGGTTTCGCGTTACAGCTGGGGCTCGCGCGCCTCGCTCGCGTCGATGGGGTCAAGCTTGCGCGCATCGCGCTCGCCGAACTGCGCGACCGGCTCGATCTGACGGTGGGCATCGCCGTGTGGGGTAATCAGGGACCGACGATGGTTCACTGGATGGAATCGAGCCACCCCGCAAAAGCGTCGCTGAAACTCGGCGATGTAATGCCGCTGCTGAGTTCCGCCACGGGCTTGTTGTTCGCCGCCTATCTGCCGTCGAGCAAAACGGCTGGCATGATCGAGCGCGAACTGGCCGATTCGCGCCGCTCGACGCATGGCAGCGGGCCACGCACGCGCGAAGAAGTGGAACAGGTGCTCGCGGAGGTTCGCCAGCACGAAGCGGCGCGCGTCGAAGGCATGCTGCTGCCGACCATCCACGCGTTTTGCATGCCGGTGTTCGACTCGACCGGCGACCTGGCGCTCGGCCTGATCGCGCTCGGTCATGAAGGCGGGTTCGACATCCGCTGGGGCGGAGAGATCGACATGGCGATGCGCGAATGTGCGCAAAAACTCTCGTATGAACTGGGGTATAGTGCGGCGCCACGCTAGAAGCGGTGGCATGTTGCTTGATGCATTGATTCGGCGTTCGCCGGTTTTCGCCATCGAGGAACGTCCCTGACGTCGCCGCGGTCGAATCGATTCGCCGCGGGTCTGAACTTAAGGCTGCGCATTGCCGGCGGCACACTCTTCAATCCCGTCACGTTCTGCTCATTCCCTTCACTAGCCGATGGTTTCACCCTCTGTCACACGCCAATCCGACCGTACGTTGCGCACTTCTGGGCCACGGCGCGCGTGGCGATGGCTGACGGTCCTGCTGGTGGTGGCGGTGCTGCACTGGCTTGCCGCGCAGTGGGTCGAGCGCAACCGCGCAACGTTGAACGCAGCGGACAGCGAGCGTGTCCCCGTGCAGGTCGCACTGCTGACACCCGAACGCATCGAACGCAAGCCGGTCGCCGACGCGCCGCCCACTCCAGCGCCGGCGCATAAGGCCGCAGCAGGCAAGCCGCGCGAACATGTGCTGACGGCGACGCAACCGCGCACGGAAGCACCCACAGCAGCGCCCTCCGCTGTGTCGGAAGCCGTAGCAAGCGCCGCGGCAGCAACCGCGGCAAGCAGCGCTATTGCAAACGCGACGGCGAGCGCGCCCGCTGCTGCCAGCGCGCCACAAGCGTCACCGGGCGTGAAATTCTCGGTCCCACCGTCCGGCGAACTGCAGTACGACACGTTCTACAACGGTGTGCGCAACCAGCCCGGCACGATCCACTGGACCAGCAACGCCCAAAGCTACGAAATGGTCGTATCCGTGCCGCTGCCGTTCGTCGGCACATTCGTGTATTCGAGCCACGGCGGCATCGACGCATTTGGTCTCGCCCCGGACCAATACATCGAAAAGCGCGGTCGCCGAGCCGAAGATGTGGCGATCTTCAATCGCACCGATAAAAAGATCGCGTTCACGCGCACCCCGACCACCTTGCCGCTGCCCGATGGCGCCCAGGATCGTTTCAGCATGGTGATGCAGCTCGCAAGTCTCGTGCGTGGCGACCCAGCCGCCTATAAGCCAGGCGTCACGCGACAGTTCTTCGTCGTGGATAACGACAGCGGCGAAAACTGGCCGGTCGAGACCATTGGCGACGAAACGATCCGCACCGCGCAGGGCTACCTCGATACACGTCATTTCAAACGCCTGCCGCGTCATGAAGGCGATCTGCGCCGTGTCGACGTATGGCTTGCACCGTCGCTTGGCTGGCTGCCTGCGCGAATCGTGCAGACCGAACCGAACGGCACACAATTCGAACTGGTGTGGCGCGGCAAGCTCAATGCCGACAGCGGAAATGGCTCGACCAACGGCGTGGATGACGGCGGCAACGTCCCGACTCCCGCCAACGCGTCCACGAATACGCCCAATGCGGCCCCACCTCTGCCGGCCAACCCGGTCGATCCCGGCAATTTCCCCGACAAGCCCTGAACCGAATAGGGTCTCCAACAAGTCGTCGAAACTTCCACGCCGAGCCTGACTCGCAACCGGTAGCCGCAACCGTTTGCGCGTGCGCTGCGTATCTGCAATCCAGATTGGACAACGCGCGCGAACGGGTCTTTCCACTGCGTTGCGCATCAAGGAGCCCGCATGCAAGTGAATATCAACGGTATCGAAACGCGCTATGTCCTGAGCAATGAAGGCGGCGGCCCATGGCTGACGTTCATTCATCAATTGGGTGGCGATCTTTCTGTATGGGATCAACTCGCCGGCTATTTCCGCGATGACTACACCGTGCTGCGCTATGACCTGCGCGGCCACGGCAAGACCGCCGTTTCCCGTGAGCCATTTAGCATCGCCGATCTGTCGCGTGATCTCGCAGCGCTGCTCGATGCGCTCGATGCACCCAGTACGCATGTTGTCGGCATGTCGATGGGCGGCATGGTCGCCCAGCAATTCGCGCTTGACTATCCAACGCGCGTCGACAGTCTGACGATTGCCGACAGCACGGCCGGCACGCTGCCCGAAGGCCGCGCGGTATGGGATCAACGTGCTGCGTCGGCCCGCAGCGACGGCATGGCGTCGTTCGTGCCTGCGACATTGAACCGCTGGCTGACGCCCGATTTTCAGGCCGCGCATCCCGAAGCGGTCGAGCAGATTCGCGACGTGCTGACGCATACGTTGCCAGAAGGCTACGCCATGGCGTGCGAAGCGCTGCGCGATTTCGATCTACGCAGTAAGCTAGCAGCTATTCACCTCCCCACCTTGACGGTGGCGGGCCGTTACGACACAGGCACGCCACCTGCTGCTACGCAAGCGATAGCACACGCCATTAACGGCGCGCAGTTCGAACTCCTCGAAGCCGCTCATCTTGCGCCGATCGAGCAATCTCACCGTTTTGCTGCACTGCTTGAAACGTTTCTTGAAAGGCCGGTCTAACCGGTAGGTTCGGAACTTTTACAAGCGTCAATCCGGACCCACCCCTTGAATTCCATACCATACGCTCCACCTATGGCGCAGGAATGGCCAGGAGCCAACGGAAATAAGGAGTGTCGCCATGCAAATGATCTATAACAGCCCCAACTACTGTGTTGTCGAATTTCCGCCGCAAGAAGGTCCGTTGGCCATGAAGTCCGGTGGCTACGAGATCGTCGACAAAAACATGCAGCGTGAAATCTACATTGACGGTGCAATGGCGGCGCGCTTTCGCGAGCATGTGCAAAAGCTGATCGAAGAGGAACCGTCGCTGGATGAAGTAGACGAATTCCTTGGCCAGTTCGACAGCCTGATGCATCAACCGGTGATTCTTCACTAACCGCAGGATTTGATTTAACAGTTTGGCGACCTGAATTGACCGCGCCGCCCGGCCCCGGCCGGCGGCCTTTACAAGACGGTCAGCTTGAATGGAACGGCCCAGCAGGCATTTGCTTCGCTGGGCCGTTTTGTTTCCAGCGCCTGCATGGGCCTTGACGGTCAATGCCGCGCCCCCGTCCGTGCCCGGCGGAACCGCCCGGCACGGGCTACAATGACGGGTTTCCCGAAAAAAACCGGCGCAAGCCCACGTCCGCCATGAACCAGACTGCTCAAACCGCCACGCCAGTCCGTCCCAATGCCGCCTACACGCGCGGCGCGGCACTGCCCGCGCTGCTCAAGTCGCGCATCCTGATCCTGGACGGCGCAATGGGCACGATGATCCAGCGCTACAAGCTCGACGAAGCCCGTTATCGCGGCGACAGGTTCAAGGACTACGGACGCGATATCAAGGGCAATAACGAGCTGCTCTCGATCACGCAGCCGCAGATCATCAGCGAGATTCACGAGCAATATCTGGCGGCGGGCGCGGACATCATCGAGACCAACACGTTTGGTGCGACCACGGTGGCTCAGGCCGACTACGGGATGGAAGACCTCGCCATCGAGATGAATCTCGAATCGGCAAAGCTCGCGCGCGCCGCCTGCATCAAGTATTCGACGCCCGAGAAGCCGCGCTTTGTCGCCGGCGCGATCGGACCGACGCCGAAAACGGCGAGCATTTCTCCCGATGTGAACGACCCGGGCGCGCGCAATGTCACGTTCGACGAATTGCGCGCGGCGTACTACGAGCAGGCGAAGGCATTGCTGGACGGCGGCGCCGATCTGTTCCTCGTCGAAACGATCTTCGACACGCTCAATGCGAAGGCCGCGCTGTTCGCGCTGGACGAACTATTTGAAAACACCGGTGAGCGCTTGCCGATCATGATCTCGGGCACCGTCACCGACGCGTCGGGGCGGATTTTGTCAGGTCAGACGGTTGAAGCATTCTGGAACTCGCTGCGTCACGCGAAGCCGCTTACGTTCGGGTTGAACTGCGCATTGGGTGCGGCGCTGATGCGTCCGTACGTCGCCGAACTGGCGAAGCTGTGCGACACCTACGTATCGTGCTACCCGAATGCCGGTTTGCCGAATCCGATGAGCGATACGGGCTTCGACGAATTGCCGGCGGACACTTCAGGGCTGCTGAAGGAGTTCGCGCAGGCAGGGCTTGTGAATATCGCCGGCGGCTGCTGCGGCACGACGCCGGAGCATATCGCGGCGATCGCGCAGGCGCTGGCCGAAATCAAGCCGCGCCAATGGCCGACGCAATACCACGACGCCGCCTGAGCCACGGCTGTTTCGCTATCGAAACAGCCGTACGCATCCGCACGTAACCGCACGCAACGACACATACGCCATGACCGATCACACCATGCGCCTTTCCGGCCTCGAGCCGTTCAACGTCACGCCCGGGACGCTCTTCATCAACGTCGGTGAGCGCACCAACGTGACTGGTTCGAAGGCGTTCGCGCGAATGATCCTGAACGACCAGTTCGACGATGCAGTCGCCGTCGCGCGTCAGCAGGTCGAAAACGGCGCCCAGGTCATCGACGTCAACATGGACGAGGCGATGCTCGATTCGAAAGCGGCGATGGTGCGCTTCATGAATCTGATCGCCTCGGAGCCGGATATCGCGCGCGTGCCGATCATGATCGACTCATCGAAGTGGGAAGTGATCGAGGCCGGCCTGAAGTGCGTGCAAGGCAAGGCGATCGTCAACTCGATCTCGCTGAAAGAAGGCGAAGAAGCGTTCCGCCATCACGCGAACCTGATCCGCCGCTACGGCGCGGCCGCTGTCGTCATGGCGTTCGACGAACAAGGCCAGGCCGATACGTACGAACGCAAGACGCAGATCTGCAAGCGCTCGTACGATTTCCTCGTGAATGAAGTTGGCTTCCCACCGGAAGACATCATCTTCGATCCGAACATCTTCGCGATCGCCACCGGCATTGAAGAGCACAACAACTACGCGGTCGACTTCATCAACGCCACGCGCTGGATCAAGAAAAACCTGCCGTACGCGAAAATCAGCGGCGGCGTGTCGAACGTGTCGTTCTCGTTCCGTGGCAACGATCCAGTGCGCGAAGCGATCCACACCGTGTTCCTGTATCACGCAATCCAGGCCGGAATGGATATGGGCATCGTCAACGCGGGCCAGCTCGGCGTATATGCCGACCTCGATCCGGAGTTGCGCGAACGCGTCGAAGACGTCGTGTTGAACCGCCGTGAAGACGGCACCGATCGTCTGCTCGAGATCGCCGACAAGTTCAAGACCGGCGCCGCGAAGAAGGAAGAAAACCTCGAGTGGCGCAACCAGCCGGTCGAGAAACGTCTGGCGCATGCACTCGTGCATGGCATCACGAACTTCATCGTCGAAGATACCGAGGAAGTGCGCGCGAAGATCGCCGCAGCCGGCGGCCGTCCGATCAACGTGATCGAAGGCCCGCTGATGGACGGCATGAACGTGGTCGGCGATCTGTTCGGCCAGGGCAAGATGTTCCTGCCGCAAGTGGTGAAGTCGGCGCGTGTGATGAAACAGGCCGTCGCGCATCTGATCCCGTACATCGAAGAAGAAAAGAAGCTGATGGCCGAAGCCGGCGCCGACGTGCGCGCAAAGGGCAAGATCGTCATCGCCACGGTAAAGGGCGACGTGCACGACATCGGCAAGAACATCGTCTCGGTGGTGCTTCAGTGCAATAACTTCGAAGTGGTCAATATGGGCGTGATGGTGTCGTGCAACGACATTCTCGCCAAAGCGAAAGTCGAAGGCGCGGACATCATTGGGCTCTCCGGCCTGATCACGCCGAGTCTCGAAGAAATGGCCTACGTCGCGTCGGAAATGCAACGCGACGACTATTTCCGCGTGAAGAAGATTCCGCTGCTGATCGGCGGCGCCACCACCTCGCGCGTGCATACCGCCGTGAAGATCGCACCGCATTACGAAGGCCCGGTGGTGTATGTGCCGGACGCGTCGCGCTCGGTTTCGGTGGCCTCGAGCCTGCTCTCCGACGAAGGGGCGGCCAAATACCTCGACGACCTCAAGACCGACTACGACCGCATCCGCCATCAGCATGCGAACAAGAAAGCGCTGCCGATGGTCACGCTCGCCGAAGCCCGCGCGAACAAAACCAAGGTGGATTGGGCCGGCTACCAGCCGGTCAAGCCGAAATTCATCGGCCGCCGCGTATTCAAGAACTTCGATCTGAACGAACTGGCGAACTATATCGACTGGGGTCCGTTCTTCCAGACCTGGGACCTCGCGGGTCCGTACCCGGCGATCCTGAACGACGAGATTGTCGGCGAATCGGCGCGGCGCGTGTTTTCCGACGGCAAGTCGATGCTCGCGCGCCTGATCCAGGGGCGCTGGCTGCAGGCAAACGGCGTGGTCGCGCTATTGCCGGCCAATACGGTGAACGACGACGACATCGAGATCTACACGGACGACTCGCGCTCGGAAGTCGCGCTGACATGGCGTAACCTGCGCCAGCAAAGCGTGCGGCCCGTGGTGGACGGCGTGATGCGGCCGAACCGCTCGCTCGCCGATTTCATCGCGCCGAAAGATTCGGGCGTGGCCGACTACATCGGTATGTTCGCGGTCACGGCGGGTCTGGGCGTCGACGTGAAAGAAAAGCAGTTCGAAAAAGATCACGACGACTACAGCGCGATCATGCTGAAGGCGCTCGCCGACCGCTTCGCGGAAGCCTTCGCCGAAGCGCTGCATGCCCGCGTGCGGCGCGATCTGTGGGGCTATGCGAACACCGAAACGCTCTCCAACGAAGAACTGATCGGTGAAAAGTACCGTGGCATCCGCCCGGCGCCGGGTTACCCGGCCTGCCCGGATCACCTCGTCAAGCGCGACATGTTCGAGGTGCTGCAAGCCAACGAAATCGGCATGACCGTGACCGAATCGCTGGCAATGCTGCCGGCGGCAAGCGTGTCCGGCTTCTATCTGGCGCACCCAGACGGCACATATTTCTCGGTCGGCAAGATCGGCCAGGATCAGGTGGAAGACTACGCAGAACGCATGGCGTTGTCGAAAACGGACGCTGAACGGGCGCTGGCGCCCTTGCTGTAGGCCTTACGCGGCGGGAAACGTACTATATCGGGCGGGCTAGGCTGAATATTTGCGGCAGTGCAATTTTCGGCTTTGTAGACTGGCTTGGTTTCAACCCGCCAGACGCTGCCAAAACGCGTCGGCTTATTTATTGCAATCGTCACGGAGAGAATCGTATGAAGAAGCTGACGCTGTTGTTGACTGCTGTTTCGCTCGCCGCAGGCGCCTCGATGGTACAGGCCCAGCCCGCCAGTGCGGTTAGTTCGTATTCGCCGCCCGTACAGAAACACGTCAAGAAGCCCAAGAAAGCAAAGAAGGGTGCGTCGGCGCCAATGGCCGCCCCGGCAGCCGCCGCCAGCCAGTAAGTTGCGCAGCAGGCCGGTCGATCCAGGCCGAAAAGACAAAGAGCCCGTGCATAGCGGGCTCTTTTCATTCGTGCAATACGGTTGGTTTGCGCCGAGGGGCGCAACGGGCTCCCGGCCCGGCTGGTAAATGCGGCGGCCGGCAATCCGGTGGCCGGCAATCCGGCGGCTAGCCGTCCGCTGGCCGGCAGTCCGATGGCCGCCGTCTAACGGCGGCCAATCCGCGAATCACAGCCCCCAGACGATATCCGCGTTTTCCTTTTGCGCCGAGCGCAACATGTCGAGGAACGGATAGGCGCGCTGTGCCAGTCCCGGCGGAATCTCATGATGCTCGTGACCGTCTTCGCCCTCGTGGAAATGGCCGTCGTGTTCGGCGCGCTCCTGCTTGTCGGTACTGATGGCCGATTCGAGTTTCGTGATCGCGGCGCCCAGTTCGTCATGGGTGATGACACCTCGTTCACCCAGGCGCTTGCCGACAATGCCCACGAGGTACTGAGCGAGATTTTCCAACATCATCACGTCCGGCGCAGCGCGACATTTGAAAGTAATCAGCATGACTGTTCCCTTTTCGTTATGTGGATCGACGCACAGGCGGTTGTAAGCGGCCGCCAGCACGCGTTTCGTTGACACGCCGATCAGACACGGCGGCCACGGCCCTTAGTGGGCATCTCATTGAACATATTAGCACCTGCTAAAATCCCTCTGGACGGAAAAGCGCGCGGCAATGCGTCGTACGCGGCAAAGCAGGAACGGCGCTGCTGAACCGGTTGGCAGCGGTCTGTGTGCCGCCGCTGCGTACCGCGCCTGCCAACGCCCCTGCCCTGTCGCCACGCATCCGCATCAACCGCGTCGCAGGCAATGTGCCTGAAGGCGCGGCCGCCATGCCCCGTGCGCCACGGCGGGCGCATCGCCGCTTTCCACGCTTCTGACGAATCGGCTGCGCCAGCCGCGCGGCCGGCGCCTCTTCCGCATCACCGGATTGCCTCACTGGACTCGCAACAAGCATGCTGCCTGCACATAAACATACCCTCGAAACCCTGCTCGCCGACACGGTGAAGCAGGTTGCGCAAGCGTCCCAGGGCGCAAACGAAGCGGCATTCGTGTCGCCCACGATCACGCTGGAGCGCCCCAAAGTCGCCGCGCATGGCGACGTCGCCTGCAATGTGGCGATGCAACTCGCCAAGCCGCTGCGCGCCAATCCCCGCCAACTGGCGCAACAGATCGTCGACGCGCTGCTCGCGCAGCCGCAAGCCAAAGGTCTCGTCGAAGCGGCCGAGGTGGCCGGCCCCGGCTTCATCAATCTGCGCCTCGCGGCCGCGGCCAAGCAGGCGGTAATCGCCGCGGTGTTCGCCGAGAAAGACGCATTCGGCCGTTCGCAACGCGACGCCGGCAAGCACGTGCTGATCGAATTCGTCTCGGCCAATCCAACCGGCCCGCTGCACGTCGGTCACGGCCGTCAGGCCGCCCTCGGCGACGCGCTCTCCAACGTGCTGGCCTCGCAGGGCTACGACGTGCATCGCGAGTTCTACTACAACGACGCCGGCGTGCAGATCCACACGCTCGCCGTGTCGACCCAGGCGCGCGCTCGCGGCCTCGCCCCAGGCGACGCCGGCTGGCCGGCTTCGGCGTACAACGGCGAATACATCGCCGATATCGCGAAAGACTATCTGAACGGCGCGACCGTCGCCGCGAGCGACGGCGAGCCTGTCACGGGCGCGGGCGATATCGAAGACCTCGAGGCGATCCGCCGCTTCGCAGTGGCCTACCTGCGCCGCGAGCAGGATATGGACCTGCAGGCGTTCGGCGTGAAGTTCGACCAGTACTACCTGGAGTCGTCGCTTTATAAGGAGGGCCGGGTCGAGAAAACGGTCGAGGCGCTGATCGCCGCCGGCAAGACCTACGAACAGGAAGGCGCGCTGTGGCTGCGCACCACCGACGACGGCGACGACAAAGACCGCGTAATGCGCAAGACCGACGGCACCTACACGTACTTCGTGCCGGACGTCGCCTATCACGTCGCCAAGTGGGAGCGCGGCTTCACGAAGGTCATCAACGTCCAGGGCTCGGACCACCACGGCACGATCGCGCGCGTGCGCGCCGGCCTGCAGGGTCTCGGCATTGGCATTCCGAAGGGCTATCCCGACTACATCCTGCACAAGATGGTCACGGTGATGCGCAACGGCGAAGAGGTGAAAATCTCCAAGCGCGCCGGCAGCTACGTCACGGTGCGTGACCTGATCGAATGGTCGGGCGGCGCGACGCCGGGTTCGGAAGCGGCCGTCGATCTGATCGATGAAGAGACAATTCGCCGCGGCCGCGATGCCGTGCGCTTCTTCCTGATCTCGCGCAAGGCCGATACGGAATTCGTATTCGACATCGACCTCGCGCTGAAGCAGAACGACGAGAATCCGGTGCATTACGTGCAGTACGCTCACGCGCGGATCTGCTCGGTCATCAACGAATGCAAGGTGCGTTACAACACGGACGAGAGCACGCTGGCCGCTATCGACGTGTCGCCACTCACCAGCGAACGCGCAATGGCCTTGCTGAACAAACTCGCCGAGTTCCCCGACATGCTGGAACACGCGGCCGACGAACTCGCGCCGCACGCGGTCGCGTTCTATCTGCGCGACCTCGCCGGGGAATTCCACTCGTTCTACAATGACAAAGCCGAACGCGTGCTGGTCGACGATGTTGCCGAACGCAATGCACGCGTCGCTCTGCTCGCGGCCACGCGTCAGGTGCTGGCCAACGGTCTCGCGACGATCGGCGTCTCCGCTCCCGTCAAGATGTAAGTCCTCCGGCGCAACATGCATGCGGCCGTCGTTATAATCGACGGCCGTTCCAGGATTCTTTTTGCAGGTGATTCATACGATGGCAAAACCACGCCGCACAACAAAGCAGTCGAAACAAACCGGGGGGACTTTTCTCGGCATCGTGCTGGGCCTGATCGTCGGTCTTGCGATCGCGGTAGTGGTGGCGCTGTATATCACCCGTGCGCCCACGCCGTTCGTCTCGAAGGTCGCGCCGCCCGCGGCGCCGGACACCGGCGCGAGCCAGCCGCAATACGATCCGAACCGTCCGCTGCAAGGCAAGACGCCGGGGCAGCCCGTGCCGCAGGCCGCGCAGCCGGCGCCGCCGAACACCGCACCGGGTCAGACCAACGCGCAGACGCAATCGGGCATGCTGGAAGAGCCGCAGATCGTCGAAGTGCCGCCACAGAACGGCAACGCAAACGGCACGGCGGTTGCGCCGAAGCCCGCGCAGGATAACGGCACCACCGCACCGGCCAAAAAGCCGCAAGCATCGAGCGCACCGGCGGCTACGGCATCGGGTTCGGCGCCCAAAGCCACATCGTCCGCTACGGCCGCCAACGCCAAGCCGGGTTCCGGCGCAGCGCCGGCGCCTGGCGACGCGAACACGGGCTATTTCCTGCAAGTGGGCGCGTACAAGACTTCGGCCGATGCCGAGCAGCAGCGCGCGCGCCTTGCCTTCCAGGGATTCGAATCGAAGGTCACGCAGCGCGATGCGGGCGGCGTCACGTACTATCGCGTGCGCATTGGGCCGTTCTCGAAATTTGAAGACATGAATTCGAGCCGCCAGCGTCTGTCTGACGCGGGCGTGGATACCGCAGTGATCCGCTTCACGAAGCAATAAGCGAACAATAAATAAACGGTGATTGAGCGTGACGCGCCGCCGCCGAACTATCGGCGCGCGGCGCGTGTCACAAACACAACGGACGACTAACGCGTCCACAGCCGATGACGAAACGGTGACGGGCATTTGCGTGGCGCCACCGTTTTACCGCCTACCTGGGTTAGCACAACATGAAAAAACTGCTGAGCATTCTGTTCCTCTCGCTGGGCCTCGTGGCCGCCACGGCGCATGCATCGCCGGCCGCGCCGGTGTCCGGTAAAGATTTTACGGTACTCGCGGCCGCGCAGCCGACCGACGTACCGGCCGGCAAGATCGAAGTCACGGAGTTCTTCTGGTACGGTTGCCCGCACTGCAATGAATTCGACCCGTACCTCGAAGCGTGGGTCAAGAAGCAAGGTCCGGACGTCGTCTTCAGGCGCGTGCCGGTGGCTTTCCGCGACGACTTCATTCCGCACTCGAAGATGTACCATGCGCTCGACGCGCTCGGCCTCTCGCAACAGCTCACGCCGAAGGTCTTCAATGAAATCCACGTCAACAAGAACTATCTGCTGACGCCGGAAGATCAGGTCAAATTTCTCTCCAAGAACGGTGTGGATCCGAAGAAGTACATGGACGCGTACAACTCGTTCTCGACGCAAAGCGCATTGCAAAAAGACAAGAAGCTGCTCGAAGACTACAAGATCGACGGCGTGCCGACGCTGGCCGTGCAAGGCAGGTATGAAACCGGTCCGGCGGCCACCAATAGCCTGCCGGGCACGGTCCAGGTGCTGGACTACCTGGTACAGCAGGTCCGCGCCAAGAAGATGTAAAGCCGAGGCGCCGGAATGAGTTTCCCCCAGAAAGTTTTCATTACCGGCGCCTCGAGTGGCATCGGCCTCGCACTCGCCGCCGAATATGCGCGGCGTGGCGCGATTCTCGGCCTGATTGCCCGTCGCGGCGAAGCACTCGCCGCCTTCCAACTGGCTCACCCGCACAATTCCGTTTCCATCTATACCGTCGACGTACGCGACGCCGAGGCGCTCGCCGAAGCGGCGGCACTGTTCGTCAAGCAGCACGGGCTGCCGGACGTCGTGATCGCCAATGCCGGCATCAGCCGTGGCGCGCTCACCGGCCACGGCGATCTGCGCACCTTCCGCGAAGTGATGGACATCAATTACTTCGGCATGGTTGCCACCTTCGAGCCGTTCGCCGCCGCCATGGTCGCGGCGAAAAAAGGCACGCTGGTCGGCATCGCCAGCGTCGCCAGCGTGCGCGGCCTGCCGGGTTCGGGTGCGTACAGCGCGTCGAAATCGGCAGCGCTCAAGTATCTGGAAGCGTTGCGCGTCGAGATGCGGCCACTGGGCGTCGGCGTGGTCACGATCGCGCCGGGCTACATCCGCACGCCGATGACCGAGCACAACCCGTACACCATGCCGTTCCTGATGGACGCAGACCGTTTCGCGGTCAAGGTCGCCGATGCAATCGAGCGTCAGACGGCCTTTGCGGTGTTTCCCTGGCAAATGCGCATCGTTGCCATGCTGCTGCATATCCTGCCGCGCTGGCTCTACGACCGCGCCTTCGAACGCGCGCCGCGCAAGCCGCGCGCCGCCGCCGAGTAAATCATGCAACCGCGTGCGGTCGATGCAGCCGGCGTCGCGCACGAGCCGGCGGGCGCCGCCCCACGCATTGTCTCGCTCGTGCCGAGCATCACCGAATTGCTGTTCGCGCTGGGACTCGACGGGCAGATTGTCGGGCGTACCGGCTTTTGCGTGCATCCGCGTGACAAAGTGCGGCAGGTGCGCAAAGTGGGCGGCACCAAGGCCGTGAATATCGACGCGATCCGCGCGTTACGCCCGACCCATCTGATCGTCAATATCGACGAAAACGAGCGCGAGACGGTCGATGAACTGCGCGCGTTCGTGCCGCATATCGTCGTCACCCATCCGCAGACGCCGCAGGACAATCTCGCGCTGTACGCGCTGCTCGGCGCGATCTTCGGCCGCGAGCAGGAAGCGTCGCGCTTGAGCGAAGCGCTTGAAGCGCGCCTGCGCGAAGCCGCTGCGCACGCGTTTGCAGCGCAGAACGTGCTGTATCTCATCTGGCGCGAGCCATGGATGACCGTTGCGCGCGATACATACATCGCCGCCATGCTGCGGCTCGTGAACTGGCAAACGCTGCCCGAGGTGCAAGGCGGAGCGGCCGGCGCCGCACGCTATCCCACGCTCGATTTCGACCACGCGCCGTGGCTCGCCGACGTCGATCGCATTCTGCTTTCCAGCGAGCCATATCGCTTCACGCAAACTCACTGCGACGCGCTCAAACTCGATCCGCGACTCGCCGGCAAGCGCATCGAGTTGATCGACGGCGAGTTGGTGTCGTGGTACGGCGTGCGCGCGATTGAAGGGATTCGCTATCTGCTGGACCGGGCACGCCAGAAAGCGCCTGGAGCCTCTGTCGCACCTGATGCCCCGACCATATGAATATGCGGATTAAGTTGTTGTCGTCGCAACCACCCTTCGATAATCTTTCGCGAAGGCGCGAGCCGCGCATGGGCCGCCATACTCAGGCCATGCGCCAGTGCCGCAAACGTATCAAAATAAAGAGGGTTGCCTGGCGACCGCCGGCTGCCTGCCGTCACCGGAACATAACCACACAACCAGACGCACTGCCCGACTGCGCTTGTTATGGGAGATCCTATGCGCTTCAAACTGCTCGCAGCCGCCGTACTGTTCACGGCGCCCGCGCTCGTGCTCGCCAAACCGCTGACCGTCTGTACCGAGTCGAGCCCCGACGGCTTCGATGTCGTGCAGTTCAACTCGCTGGTCACGACCAATGCGTCGGCCGACGTGATCTTCAATTCGCTGGTCTCGTACGACGAAGCCGCGAAGAAAGTGGTGCCCGCGCTGGCGGACAAATGGGAGGTGAGCGCCGACGGCCTCACCTACACGTTCCACCTGCGCCCGAACGTGCAATTCCAGACCACGGACTACTTCAAGCCCACCCGCCCGCTTAGCGCCGACGACGTTGTCTTCACGTTCGACCGCATGCTCGACGACAACAATCCGTGGCACAAGGTCGCGGGCGCGAGCGGCTTCCCGCATGCGCAATCGATGGGTTTGCCGAAGCTCATCAAGTCCATCAGCAAGGTCGACGACAACACGGTCAAGTTCGAGCTGAACGCGCCGGACGCGACCTTCGTGTCGATTCTGACCATGGGCTTCGCGTCGATCTATTCGGCTGAGTACGCCGATCAGTTGCTCAAGGCCGGCAAGCAGGCCGACCTGAACGCGAAGCCGGTCGGCACCGGTCCGTTCGAACTGAAGAGCTACACGAAAGACGCGGTGATTCGCTACGACGTGAACCCGAGCTACTGGGGACCGAAGCCGAAGATCGACCGCCTGATCTACGCGATCACGCCGGACGCCACCGTGCGCGCGCAGAAGGTCAAGGCAGGCGAATGCCAGATCGCGTTGTCGCCGAAGCCGCAGGATCTCGCCGAAGCGAAAAGCGACAAGTCGCTCGCCATCGTGCAAACGCCTGCATTCATGACCGCGTTCGTCGCGCTGAACACGCAGAAGAAGCCGCTCGACAACCAGAAGGTGCGCGCCGCGCTGAACATGGCGTTCGACCGCACCACGTACCTGAAGGCGATCTTCGACAACACGGCCACACCCGCCGTCAATCCGTATCCGCCGAACACGTGGAGCTACGACAAGGCGGTGAAGACGTGGCCATACGATCCGGCGAAAGCGAAGAAACTGCTCGCCGACGCGGGCTATCCGAACGGTTTCGAAACCACCATCTGGGTGCGCCCGAACGGCAGCGTGCTAAACCCGAATCCGAAAGCCGGCGCGGAACTACTGCAAGCCGACTTCGCGAAGATCGGCGTGAAGGCCGACGTGAAAGTGATCGAATGGGGCGAGCTGATCAAGCAGGCCAAGCAGGGTCAGCATGACACGCTGTTCATGGGCTGGGCCGGCGACAATGGCGACCCGGACAACTATCTGTCGCCGCTCTTCAGCTGCAACGCGGTCAAATCGGGCATCAACTTCGCGCGCTTCTGCGATCAGGACCTGGACAAGCTGATCGCCGACGGCAAGGCCACGCCCGATCAGGCCAAGCGCGCAAAAGCGTATGAGCAGGCGCAGCAGATCATCCATGATCAGGCGCTGTGGATTCCGCTTGGCTATCCGACCGCTGCAGCGATTACGCGCACGAACGTGAGCGGCTACCACGTCAGTCCGTTCGGACGACAGAACTTTGGGGCGGTGGCGGTGCAGTAAGCCTCGGTCAAGCGTGCCGCACAAAAAAGCCCGGTTGCGACAGCACCGGGCTTTTTTTCATAGGCTCGTGAAGCTCACCTAGGCCGAAAACCGGATCACCCCGTCGGCGTCGTGAGTACGCTTCAACTCGCCCGCGAGCCACAGCAGATGCAAGTGGGCCAGCGCCTCGCCCATCGCGAACGTCATCTGATGGATGTCGAGCTCACGCTTGAACATCAGCGGCACGATGTCCGCGGCGCTCTGCGGCCTCTCGGCACAGGCCTCGCGCACTTCAGCCAGACGCGCGTCATGATGCTCGCGCAACTGTTTGATGCGCGTGCGCACACCGCGAAACGGCTTGCCATGCGACGGCAGCACGAGCGTGTCTTCCGGCATCGTCTCGTAGCGGCCGAGCGATTCGAGATACAGCGCGAGCGGCGTGCCTTCCGGTTCCATGTCGAACACCGAGACATTGGTGGAAATGCGCGGCAGCACCATGTCGCCGGAAATCAGTACACCGGTCTCTTCGCAGTACAAGGCGCAGTGTTCTGGCGAATGACCAAAGCCGGTCACCACCTGCCAAGTCCGGTCACCGATCTTCACGCCGTCCGCTTCACGCAGGCGGCGGTACTGGCCCGGAATCGACGGAACGAGGCTCGAGTAGTAGCTCTTGCGGCTACGCAGTTTCTCGAGCGACTCCTCGTCCGTCACACCATGCCGCGCGAAATGGCGCGCCGCGCCGTCGCCGCCCGCATTCGAACCGTCACCCGCCGCCATCACGCGGGCCTGCATGTATTCGCCAAGCGTCATCCACAAGCGCACGTCCCAGCGCGCTTTGTCGCCCCCCGCGCAGATCCAGTGCGCGAGGCCGATGTGATCCGGGTGGCAATGTGTCACGATCACGCGCAGCACCGGCAAACCGTCGAGCACCGTGTCGAACACCTTCTCCCAGTTCTCCTTGATGGTGTCCGAAGTAATCCCGCAGTCGACCACGGTCCAACCCGCCTGACCATCGATTTCATCGCGCAGCAGCCACAGGTTGATGTGGTCGAGTGCGAAAGGCAGCGGCATGCGCAGCCAGAACACACCAGGCGCGACTTCCATCGCGTGGCCGGCTTCCGGCAACGCGTCGTTGAACGGATAGTCGAGTTGATGTTCGAGTGCATTCATTGTGGGGTCTTCCTCCGTCGGCCGTCCCGCATGGCAAGGTGTGCGATGGCGGGCGGCGTGGTTGTGCTGCTTGGTTGTACCGCTTGCCTGTGCCGTATTGCGCTTTGCTCAGGTTGACGATAACGTAAACGTCGATTCTATCGTTCAATCCGATTTTCTGCCCGGCTTACGGGATGCCCCGATGAACACGCAATACACGATCACCGAGCTCGCACGGGAATTCGACGTCACACCGCGCGCGATCCGCTTCTACGAAGACCAGGGTTTACTCTCACCCAGCCGCGAAGGATCGAGCGGCCTGCGGCGCGTCTATTCGGGCCGCGACCGCACTCGCCTGAAGCTCACGCTGCGTGGCAAACGGCTGGGCTTCACGTTGTCGGAAATCCGCGATCTGCTCGATGTCTACGAATCGCCAACCGATACCGTGCCGCAATTGCACGCGTTCCTCGCAACCGTCGCACGCCATCGCGAAGTGCTCGAACGCCAGTTGGACGACCTGAACGCGACGCTCGAAGACCTCGCGCAATACGAAGGCCAGGCGCGCGCCATGCTGGAGAATGGCTTGCGCGAAGCCAAGCCGGCGTAAGCGGCGCACACGCAAATATTTTTTACCGAAAGTTGAGCCGGTTAAGGCATGCCAAACTGACGCATTGAGCGGAGATAGTCGGAACGTCGGCGAACGCCTGGCAACGCCCAAGGGGCACCAGCGCATGAGCCGAGCGACGCGAGGCGTCGCGGGCCCACCCGGACGATACAATCACGGGTGTCTTCACGACATGGGACAAATGCACGGTCGACATGAATCACTTCCCTAAACTGTTGTCGTCGCAGATCGGCTTTGACGTCGCCCAAACGATGCTCGAAGGATTCGAGCGCCATTACCGGATCTTTCGCGACGCCGCGATCCATGCCAAAACGCTCTTCGAAGCCGCGGACTGGCATGCTCTGCAAACGCTCGCGCGCGAGCGCATCACCTCGTATGACGAGCGCGTCGAGGAATGCGTCGTATTGCTCGAAGACGAATACGACGCGGAAAACATCGACGACGAAGTGTGGCAGCAGATCAAGCTGCACTTCATCGGCCTCCTGACCACGCACCGCCAGCCCGAGTGCGCGGAGACGTTTTTCAATTCGGTGTGCTGCAAGATCCTGCACCGCTCGTATTTCAACAACGATTTCATTTTCGTGCGGCCGGCGATCTCGACCGAATACATCGAAAACGACGAGCCGGCTGCCAAGCCTACCTATCGCGCGTATTACCCCGGCAAGGACGGCCTTGCCGCGACGCTCGAACGCATCGTCACGAACTTTCAGCTGGAACCGCCCTTCGAAGATCTGAAACGCGATGTCGCATGCGTGATGCAGTCGATCCACGAGGCGTTCGGCGCATTCGACGAAGCGCCCAACTTCCAGATTCACGTGCTGTCGTCGCTGTTCTACCGGAACAAGTCGGCGTATATCGTCGGGCGAATCATCAACGGCGACTCGCTGCTGCCGTTCGCGGTGCCGTTGCGCCACGTCACACCCGGCGTACTCGCGCTCGACACGGTGCTGCTCAGGCGCGACCAGTTGCTGATCATCTTCAGCTTCTCGCACTCGTATTTTCTGGTCGATATGGAAGTGCCCTCCGCGTACGTGGAGTTTCTCGGCACGATCATGCAGGGCAAGCCGAAAGCGGAAATCTATACGTCGGTCGGTTTGCAGAAGCAGGGCAAGAATCTGTTCTATCGTGATCTGCTGCACCATCTGAAGCATTCCAGCGATCAGTTCATCATCGCGCCCGGCATCAAGGGGCTCGTGATGCTGGTGTTCACTTTGCCGTCGTTTCCATATGTGTTCAAACTGATCAAGGATCACTTCCCACCGCCGAAGGAAACCACGCGCGCGAAGATTCAGGAGAAGTATCAGCTCGTCAAGCGGCACGACCGCCTGGGGCGGATGGCCGACACGCTCGAATATTCGAGCGTCGCATTGCCGGTGTCGCGTCTGGACGAAGCGCTCTTGCGTGAACTCGAAAAGGAAGTGCCGTCGCTGATCGAATACGAGGGCGAGAACCTGGTGATTCGCCATATGTATATCGAACGCCGGATGGTGCCGCTCAATCTGTTCCTGCGCAACGGTAGCGACGCGGACGTCGACCACGGTATTCGTGAATACGGCAATGCGGTGAAGGAACTGATGCAGGCGAACATCTTCCCCGGCGACATGCTGTACAAGAATTTCGGCGTGACACGTCATGGCCGCGTCGTGTTTTACGACTACGATGAAATCGAGTATCTGACCGATTGCAACGTACGCGCGGTGCCGGCGCCACGCAACGAGGAAGACGAAATGTCGGGTGAGCCATGGTATTCGGTCGGCCCGCACGACATCTTCCCGGAGACATACGGCACGTTTCTGCTCGGCGACCCACGCGTGCGCCAGTCCTTCATGCAGCATCACGCGGACTTCTTCGATCCCGCGCTGTGGCAACGGCACAAGGATCATCTATTGAAAGGCGAACTGCCCGACTTTTTCCCGTACGACGACAGCGTGCGCTTTTGCATTCGCTATCCGGAACGATTTGCCGATGCATTGGACGCGTCACCGGATGAACGGACCGTGCGCGCGGCATAGGCAGCGCGCGCCGCCAACATGGCTGAATTCATCGTCCATCCCTTATACAACGACACCGACCGGTCAATCGGTCGAGCAACCACCCAGACGCACCATGAACACGAACGCTACCTCTCTTCCTAATCCGCTCGCGCATCTGTTCGACAACAACGACGCGTGGGTGGCCCGCAAACTGTCCGAAGACCCGGAGTACTTTTCGCGTCTCGCGCATCAGCAAACGCCGGAATATTTGTGGATCGGCTGTTCCGATTCGCGCGTACCGGCCAATCAGATCATCGGCCTGCCGCCGGGCGAAGTGTTCGTGCACAGAAATATCGCCAACGTGGTGGTGCATACCGACCTGAACTGCCTCTCGGTGATCCAGTTCGCCGTCGATCTGCTGAAGGTCAAGCACATCATGGTGGTCGGCCATTACGGTTGCTCAGGCGTCGGCGCGGCGCTGCACGGGCGCCGCGTGGGGCTGGCGGATAACTGGCTGCATCACGTGCAGGACGTGCGCACCAAGCATGCGGCACTGCTCGAGGAGTGGCCGCTCGGCGAAGCGCGCCACCGTCGCCTCGTCGAGTTGAACACCATCGAACAGGTGGTCAACGTGTGCCGTACCACCATCGTCAACGACGCATGGGCGCGTGGTCAGGAACTCACCGTGCATGGTTGGGCGTACGGTGTGCACGACGGCAAAGTGCGCAACCTCGGCATGACCATCACTGATGCGGCCGCGCTGGATGCGACCTATAAGAATTGCGTCGCGGCGGTGTCGGCGAGCCGCGCGCATGGAGCGGATAACGACGTGGTGGCCGCGGATGCGGCGCAGCTCGGCGACGTGCCGGCCATCGTCGAAGGGGTGATCAAGGAGCTTAAACATGAATGAGACACGCATGAACACACAAGCTGATCCGATCGTCATCGTCGGCGTGGCGCGCACGCCGATGGCTGCATTTCAGGGCGATTTCGCCTCGCTGACCGCGCCGCAACTGGGCTCGGTCGCGATCGAAGCCGCGGTGCAACGCGCCGGGCTGAAGCCTGAGCAGATCGACGAAGTCGTGATGGGCTGCGTGCTGCCCGCCGGCCTCGGCCAGGCGCCCGCGCGTCAGGCCGCGCTGGGTGCCGGTTTGCCGTTGAGCACGGGCAGCACCACAGTCAACAAGATGTGCGGCTCCGGCATGCGCGCGGCGATGTTCGCGCACGACATGCTGGCCGCAGGTTCCGTCGACGTGATCGTCGCGGGCGGCATGGAGAGCATGACGAATGCGCCGTATCTGCTGCCGAAAGCGCGCGGCGGAATGCGCATGGGCCATGGTCAGGTGATCGATCACATGTTCTACGACGGTCTCGAAGACGCCTACGAGAAAGGCCGTCTGATGGGCACCTTTGCCGAGGAATGCGCGGCCTCGTTCGACTTCACGCGTGAAGCGCAGGACGCGTTTGCGGTCGAATCGCTCAATCGTGCGAAGCGCGCCAATGAAGACGGCTCGTTCGCGTGGGAAATCGCGCCGGTGAAGGTGGCGAGCCGCAAGGGCGACGTGACCGTCGATCACGATGAGCAACCCTTCAAGGCGAACCTCGACAAGATCGCCACGCTCAAGCCCGCGTTCAGCAAAACCGGCACGGTGACGGCCGCGAACTCATCGTCGATTTCCGACGGCGCCGCCGCACTTGTGATGATGCGTGAATCGACCGCGAAACGTCTCGGCGTCGAACCGATTGCACGCGTGGTCGGCCACTCGACCTTTGCGCAAGAACCGGCGAAGTTCACCACCGCTCCCGTCGGCGCGATTCGCAAGCTGTTCGAAAAGAATGGCTGGCGCGCGGACGAAGTCGATCTGTTCGAGGTCAACGAAGCGTTCGCGGTGGTCACGATGGCCGCGATGAAGGAACACCATTTGCCGCACGAGAAGGTCAACGTGAACGGCGGCGCCTGCGCGCTCGGCCATCCGATCGGTGCGTCGGGTGCGCGGATTCTCGTCACGCTGATCGGTGCGTTGAAGAAGCGCGGCGGCAAGCGCGGCGTCGCGACGCTTTGCATCGGCGGCGGCGAAGCGACTGCAATGGGTATCGAACTGGTTTAAGCATTGAGGCGGTCACAGGATCAGGGTGAGAGCATGAAGACAGTGTTGATCGTCGGTGCGTCGCGCGGCATCGGCCATGAGTTTGTGCGGCAGTACAGCAAGAGCGGCTGGCGGGTGCTCGCCACCGCGCGCGACGGCGCTTCGCTCGACGCTCTGCATCAACTGGGCGCCGCAACCTTTTCGCTCGACGTCACCGTGCCCGAAGAAATCGCGGCGCTCGGCCGGAAGCTGGACGGCGAACGGCTCGATGCCGTGGTGCTGGTATCGGGCGTGTACGGCCCGCGCACCGAAGGTATCGAAACCGTCAGCGCCGAAGACTTCGACCACGTGATGAGCACCAATGTGCGTGGTCCGATGCAACTGATGCCGGTGCTGCTGCCGCTGGTCGAAGAAAGCGGCGGCGTGTTCGCCGTGATCTCGAGCAAGATGGGCAGCATCGGCGACGCGAGCGGCACGACCGGCTGGCTATATCGCGCGAGCAAGGCGGCGCTTAATGACGCGCTGAAGATCGCCTCGCTGGACGCGAAGCGCGCCACCTGCATCGCGCTGCATCCGGGCTGGGTGCGCACCGATATGGGCGGCGCCCAGGCCGCCATCGATCCGGCGCGCAGCGTCACCGGCATGCGTGAGGTGCTCGCGCAGGCCGCCGCCGCGCATGCTTCGTTTAACGGCCGCTTCTATCAATACGACGGCACGGCGCTCGACTGGTAAGAATACAAATGAGGAGACAGAGTCATGGTGCTTGATCAGGATCACCTGATGATCCGCGATGCGGTGCGCACGTTCGTGCGCGAAGCGGTCACGCCGCACGCCGCGCGCTGGGACCGCGAGCGTATTTTTCCGGAAGACGTGCATCGTCAGCTTGCCGAACTCGGCGCCTATGGCGTGCTGGTGCCCGAAGCCTACGGCGGCGCCGGCATGGATGCGCTGGCGCTCGCACTGATCCTCGAAGAAATCGCCGCCGGCGACGGCGGCACGTCGACCGCGATCTCCGTGAACAACTGTCCGGTGTGCAGCATCCTGCTGACCTACGGCAATGACGCGCAGAAACGCGACTGGCTCACGCCGCTCGCTCGCGGCGAGATGCTCGGGGCGTTTTGCCTGACCGAACCACAAGCGGGGTCGGACGCCTCGGCCTTGCGCACCACCGCGACGCGCGACGGCGACGCGTATGTGCTGAACGGCGTCAAACAATTCATCACGAGCGGCAAGAACGGCAACGTCGCGATCGTCATGGCCGTCACCGACAAAGCGGCGGGCAAGCGCGGCATCAGCGCGTTTATCGTGCCGACCGATACCAAGGGTTACGTGGTGGCGCGTGTCGAGGAAAAGCTCGGCCAGCATTCGTCAGACACTGCGCAGATCATCTTCGAAGACTGTCGCGTGCCGGCCGCGAATCTGATTGGCGCAGAAGGCGAAGGCTATCGGATCGCACTTTCGGGGCTCGAAGGCGGCCGCATCGGTATCGCCGCGCAGAGCGTGGGTATGGCGCGCACGGCGTTCGAGGCAGCGCTCAGCTATGCGAAGGAACGCGAGAGCTTCGGCCAGCCGCTCTTTTCACACCAGGCCGTGCAATTTCGCCTCGCCGACATGGCGACCCAGCTCGAAGCCGCACGTCAGTTGATCTGGCACGCGGCGTCGCTGAAAGACGCGGGACAGCCCTGCCTCACCGAAGCGGCAATGGCCAAGCTATTCGCCTCGGAAGCGGCCGAGCGCATCTGTTCGGCGGCCTTGCAGATTCATGGCGGCTACGGATACCTGAGCGATTTCCCCGTTGAACGGATTTACCGCGACGTGCGCGTGTGTCAGATCTACGAAGGCACCAGCGACATCCAGAAAATCCTGATCGCCCGCGGTCTTGCCTGAACGTCTGATGAATAGTCCCTTGTCGATTACGCAACGCCCTGCCGACTGTCCGTGCGGCGGCGCCGCACCGGATCAGCGCAGCGGCGTCAAAGCGCCTCGCTTCGCACAATGCTGTGGCCGCTACATCGAAGGCGGTGAAGCCGCGCCGCGCGCGCTCGAACTGATGCGCTCGCGTTACAGCGCGTATGTCCTTGGCGCAACGGATTATCTGCGCGCCACCTGGGCGCCCCACACCTGCCCTGCCGACCTCGACGTCGACCCCGCCGCGCCCGACGCGCCGCGTTGGCTCGGACTGCAGATCAAGGCGTTCGCGGAAACGGGTGACGATCGAGCCACGGTGGAATTCGTCGCACGTTACAAGGTGGGCGGCCGCGCTCATCGGCTGCACGAACTGAGCCGCTTCGCACGCGGCGAAGATGGCCGTTGGCTTTATGTCGACGGCGACGTCCGCGAATAGAACGAATCCTTCTGATACCTTACAGGGCGCTATCGCGCACCTGACCAGGTGCCGCACCGGCATATATGGCCCTTAAAACAGGGCTTTTTTTTCACGTTGGCGCTGCACCACAGCACGCCCATTTTCGACCACCGTTGCATGCCGCCAGGCACCGCCAGTCGGCGGTTCTACGCTCACTCACCCCCTCGATTCGCCCGTGGCAATTTTTGCGCCGCGGGTTCTCCTTGATTGCGCAAAACAAAATTGTCGTGCCAGGATGAGGCCGTAGGTTTGTGACGCCACATTGCGAGGACCGGCCGATATCGGTTCCGCAAACTGCGCAGGCGCCTCGCCGATCACCGGTCATTCAGGTCCGGCGGCGATTCCCGGCTGCATCGTGTGGCGCTCATCATCGGCGCGTGGGGTCGCGTCGGCCGTTTGGGTTCATCCCGTGCGATCTCGATTAGCGTGCGTGCGCTTGGCGCATAACGTACGCGAGTGTGTTTTTGTTTGTCGAAAATGACAGCGAAAGGCAACTGTCAGATGTTTCGGCAAACAGGCGTCACGGTGTTCAGGGCAGGTTTTTGAGGCAGGTGCGTCAATGGTGTTCAGCAAGGTTCTGACGAAGTGTGCGGTGATTTGCGCAACGGCAACGTGCGCAATCGCCCTCGCACACGCCGACCCACTCGCCGACACCCAGGCTGGGCCGCTGACGCGCGCGCATGTGCCGCGTATTGCACTCGACGACGACGTCTACCTGCCGACTGCCGGCCTCAACCAACAGATCATCCGCGTTCCCGTCGACGCTTCGGGCACGGTCACACTCGAAACCACGATCTACAAACCGGACGGCGTAGGCCCGTTTCCGATGATCGTGTTCAACCACGGCAAGATTCCTGGCGACCCGCGTACGCAGGAGCGCAGCGACCCGCTGCCGTTCGCGCGCGAGTTCGTGCGCCGCGGCTACGTGGTGGTGGCACCGAACCGTCAGGGCTTCGGCCATTCGGACGGCACGTATCAGCAAGATGGCTGCGATGTCGAACAAAACGGCGTGGGCCAGGCCGGCGACGTGGCTGCTACGATCAACTACATGTCGAAGCAGCCGTACGTGGATGCAGCGCACATCGTCGTGGCCGGCACCTCGCACGGCGGTTTGGCGACGATGGCTTACGGCATGGAAGCGGCCCCGGGCGTGCGGGCGCTGATCAATTTCTCAGGCGGATTGCGGCAGGACGCGTGTACGGACTGGCAGGGCAACCTGACGCGTGCGTTCGGCGCTTATGGCGAGAAGACCAAGGTGGCGTCGCTGTGGCTGTATGGCGATAACGATTCGGTCTGGACTGCGCCGTTGGTGGCCCGCATGTATGCCGCGTTTGCCGAGCATGGCGCGAGTGTCAGGATGGTGGATTTCGGCAACTACAAGAACGACGCGCATCGACTGGTGGGTGATCGCGACGGCGTGCATGTGTGGTGGCCTGCTGTGGAGGCTTTCCTTGCGCAGGTTGGGATGCCGACTGGCGTGCAGTATCGGGTTTCGGATCCTTCCATGCCTAAGGCGAGTGGGTTTGCTGCGGTCGATGCGGTCGACGCCGTGCCGTTCGTTGATGAAGCTGGGCGCAATGGGTACCGGAATTTCCTGCATCAGTATCCGAGTCGGGCGTTTGCTGTGTCTGATTCGGGGGCTTGGTCTTGGGCCGAAGGTGGTGATGATCCGATGTCGGTCGCCATTTCTAATTGCCAGAAGCAGAGTTCGGATCCTTGCCGGTTATATGCGGTGAATAACTCCGTTGTATGGGGGGATGGGCGGTCTTCGCAGACCGCCGAGGCGGTGGGGTCTTCGAGCTCTGATAGGAAGGCTATTGCTAGCCGGGAGTAAGGTTTTGTTTTTTGCCTTTGGCGGCCGGCATTGTGCTGGTAGTGCCTACGGCGTTTGGTGTTTTTTTGCTTATTGGTGTTTCTTTTGTTATTGGTCTATTAGCGTTCCCCCTGTGCGGGGGGCACTCACTTTCTTTGCCGCCGCAAAGAAAGTGAGCAAAGAAAGCGGGCTCAAACCGCCAACTCTTAAGCGGCTCCCCTGGCTTGGAGGGTGTAGTGGCTCCGTAGAGATTGAGCCTGCGCACCTCCCCGCCTGAGTGACCAGGCCGTCATGCTTCCGACGGCGCTGCGCGCGCCGGGGCGGTACTTCATCACACCACCTCCGTCTTTTTGCGCTCGCGCGTTGTTCAACGCTGCGCTCGCTGCGGCATGCCATGGCCGACTCGCCGGCTCCGACTCTCTCAAGAGCATCCCGATCATTGGTGCTGTACGCCCATCGCGGCGAGCCGCCGCCGCGTAACTCGCCAGCGTCAACACGCCCAGAATCCCGGTATCTTTAGGCGTCTCGCCGAGGCAAAGCCGACGGCCCCCACCGCGCCAAACGAAGCCCCCGGTTTCCCCGGTGGACCCGTCCGCGACGCACGCAGTGCGGAGTGGGAGCGGATGACGGCTGTGTCACTGGCGCTTATGGACCGCGGTGTGATCCGTTAATCGGGCCACTGGCCCCTCCAAGCCAGGGGACCCGCTTAAGAGCATTCCAGCCCCGTGCCGGGCCCGGCGTTGGCGGAGAAACGGAGATGAGGTATACCGGTGAGCGGCAGCGCCGCGATGACCGACAGACCAATGGTGCGCGCTCGCGGCATGCCCGCCGTGGAGTGAGCCCGCTTAAGAGCATGGTCCGGGATTCGTCGGCGACAGTGGTGAGCGGCGCGAGCCGCATCCCGTTCAGGAGATCGAGTCAATTTCGACGATTCCCATGGCGCTGCCGTTCACGGACGATTCTGGAGCAGGCGATGGCGATGCGCAAGCGAGAAGAAGACGAGGTGTTCCCGAACGCAGCGGGGATCGATGTGGGCGGCTCCAGCCACTGGGTGGCGGTGCCCCGACAGGCGGATGACGAGCCGGTGCGTGAATTCGGGGCGATGACCGATGACCTGAACGCGATGGCCGACTGGCTGCTGGCGTGCGGGGTCGACACGGTGGCGCTCGAATCGACGGGCGTGTACTGGAT
>CAVTXZ010000013.1:0-146909 GCA_963738755.1 uncultured beta proteobacterium | reverse complement strand
GTCTAGCCGCGGGGAGATTGCATCATCACAAACACTTCAACTTCGCTGAGTCTCGGGAGGAGACAGTGTGGCCATCGTTACGCCATTCGTGCAGGTCGGAACTTACCCGACAAGGAATTTCGCTACCTTAGGACCGTTATAGTTACGGCCGCCGTTTACCGGGACTTCAATCAAGAGCTTGCACCCCATCATTTAATCTTCCGGCACCGGGCAGGCGTCACACCCTATACGTCCACTTTCGTGTTTGCAGAGTGCTGTGTTTTTATTAAACAGTCGCAGCCACCAGTTTATTGCAACCCCTTCACCCTTCTGGCGCAGGCCAGTCAAGCTACAGGGGCGTACCTTATCCCGAAGTTACGGTACCAATTTGCCGAGTTCCTTCTCCCGAGTTCTCTCAAGCGCCTTAGAATACTCATCTCGCCCACCTGTGTCGGTTTGCGGTACGGTCTTGTTAAACTGAAGCTTAGAGGCTTTTCTTGGAACCACTTCCAGTTGCTTCTTCACCGAAGTGAATGGCCTCGCACCCTTGAATTCCGCGCCCGGATTTGCCTAAGCGCCTTCTCCAATGCAAGGACCGGGACTTCCAACACCCGGACAACCTTCCGCGATCCGTCCCCCCATCGCATTTAACAATGGTGCAGGAATATTAACCTGCTTCCCATCAGCTACGCATTTCTGCCTCGCCTTAGGGGCCGACTCACCCTACGCCGATGAACGTTGCGTAGGAAACCTTGGGCTTACGGCGAGGGGGCCTTTCACCCCCTTTATCGCTACTCATGTCAGCATTCGCACTTCCGATACCTCCAGCGCACTTTTCAATGCACCTTCGCAGGCTTACGGAACGCTCTCCTACCATGCACATAAATGTGCATCCGCAGCTTCGGTATATTGCTTAGCCCCGTTACATCTTCCGCGCAGGACGACTCGATCAGTGAGCTATTACGCTTTCTTTAAAGGATGGCTGCTTCTAAGCCAACCTCCTGACTGTTTTAGCCTTCCCACTTCGTTTCCCACTTAGCAATATTTGGGGACCTTAGCTGGCGGTCTGGGTTGTTTCCCTCTTGACACCGGACGTTAGCACCCGATGTCTGTCTCCCGTGATTGCACTCTTCGGTATTCGGAGTTTGCTATGGCGTAGTAATCCGCAATGGACCCCACAACCATGACAGTGCTCTACCCCCGAAGGTGATACACGAGGCACTACCTAAATAGTTTTCGGAGAGAACCAGCTATTTCCAGGTTTGTTTAGCCTTTCACCCCTATCCACAGCTCATCCCCTAACTTTTCAACGTTAGTGGGTTCGGACCTCCAGTACGTGTTACCGCACCTTCATCCTGGCCATGGATAGATCACCTGGTTTCGGGTCTACACCCAGCGACTGAACGCCCTGTTCGGACTCGCTTTCGCTACGCCTGCCCTAATCGGTTAAGCTTGCCACTGAATGTAAGTCGCTGACCCATTATACAAAAGGTACGCAGTCACCCCTTCGCAGAGGCTCCTACTGTTTGTATGCATGCGGTTTCAGGATCTATTTCACTCCCCTCCCGGGGTTCTTTTCGCCTTTCCCTCACGGTACTGGTTCACTATCGGTCGATCACGAGTATTTAGCCTTGGAGGATGGTCCCCCCATCTTCAGACAGGATTTCACGTGTCCCGCCCTACTTGTCGTACACCTAGTTCTTCCTCGCTGTTTTCGTCTACAGGGCTATCACCTGCTATGGCGGCACTTTCCAGAGCCTTCGACTAACAATGAAGATAAAGAGTACAGGCTGCTCCCATTTCGCTCGCCACTACTCTGGGAATCTCGGTTGATTTCTTTTCCTGCGGTTACTTAGATGTTTCAGTTCACCGCGTTCGCTTCTCATGACCTATGTATTCAGTCATGGATACTCCATAAGGAGTGGGTTTCCCCATTCGGACATCGGGGGATCAAAGCTCGTTTGCCAGCTCCCCCCCGCTTTTCGCAGGCTACCGCGTCCTTCATCGCCTGTGATCGCCAAGGCATCCACCACATGCACTTGTTCGCTTGACCCTATAACGGGTGTGTCTCCCACCTCATCCACGGGGGATGACGTGTTCGTCACAATCGCTACAGGTTGAGTATTCGTGTTGCGCCGTATTCCAAGGCAATCTTTCGATTACCTTTTCATACATTGATACAATCACAACCCTGATTCACCTACTCGGACACCCATCTCTAAGTATCCTTTCGTGAATCTCTTTACTACTTCTTCCTGATTGTTAAAGAACGACAGCCGATATCGGAATTGCTTTAATTCCATATCACTCTGACTGGCTCAATCGCCAATGCAAAACACTCTGCCTGCTACTTCCGCAGAACGCTACGCATTGAAGATTGGTGGAGGATGACGGGATCGAACCGACGACCCCCTGCTTGCAAAGCAGGTGCTCTCCCAGCTGAGCTAATCCCCCAGTCATACAGACCACGCAGGCGCATCATCCGGGGTCTTCACCGGTTAGCCGCAGCCACCGCAGAAACAGTGGTGGGTCTGGATGGATTCGAACCATCGACCCCCGCCTTATCAAGACGGTGCTCTAACCGACTGAGCTACAGACCCCTGAGTCTGTCTGCGTATCTGTCTTAATTTCACAGCCGATAAGCGTGAGCGCTCAACGCATTGACACGTTAGCTCGAGAAAGGAGGTGATCCAGCCGCACCTTCCGATACGGCTACCTTGTTACGACTTCACCCCAGTCATGAATCCCACCGTGGTAAGCGCCCTCCTTGCGGTTAGGCTACCTACTTCTGGTGAAACCCACTCCCATGGTGTGACGGGCGGTGTGTACAAGACCCGGGAACGTATTCACCGCGGCATGCTGATCCGCGATTACTAGCGATTCCAGCTTCACGCACTCGAGTTGCAGAGTGCGATCCGGACTACGATCGGTTTTCTGGGATTGGCTCCCCCTCGCGGGTTGGCGACCCTCTGTTCCGACCATTGTATGACGTGTGAAGCCCTACCCATAAGGGCCATGAGGACTTGACGTCATCCCCACCTTCCTCCGGTTTGTCACCGGCAGTCTCCCTAGAGTGCTCTTGCGTAGCAACTAGGGACAAGGGTTGCGCTCGTTGCGGGACTTAACCCAACATCTCACGACACGAGCTGACGACAGCCATGCAGCACCTGTGTTATGGCTCCCTTTCGGGCACTCCCACCTCTCAGCAGGATTCCATACATGTCAAGGGTAGGTAAGGTTTTTCGCGTTGCATCGAATTAATCCACATCATCCACCGCTTGTGCGGGTCCCCGTCAATTCCTTTGAGTTTTAATCTTGCGACCGTACTCCCCAGGCGGTCAACTTCACGCGTTAGCTACGTTACCAAGTCAATGAAGACCCGACAACTAGTTGACATCGTTTAGGGCGTGGACTACCAGGGTATCTAATCCTGTTTGCTCCCCACGCTTTCGTGCATGAGCGTCAGTATTGGCCCAGGGGGCTGCCTTCGCCATCGGTATTCCTCCACATCTCTACGCATTTCACTGCTACACGTGGAATTCTACCCCCCTCTGCCATACTCTAGCCCGCCAGTCACAAATGCAGTTCCCAGGTTAAGCCCGGGGATTTCACATCTGTCTTAGCGGACCGCCTGCGCACGCTTTACGCCCAGTAATTCCGATTAACGCTTGCACCCTACGTATTACCGCGGCTGCTGGCACGTAGTTAGCCGGTGCTTATTCTTCCGGTACCGTCATCCTCCCGCCGTATTAGGGCAGAAGTTTTCTTTCCGGACAAAAGTGCTTTACAACCCGAAGGCCTTCTTCACACACGCGGCATTGCTGGATCAGGGTTGCCCCCATTGTCCAAAATTCCCCACTGCTGCCTCCCGTAGGAGTCTGGGCCGTGTCTCAGTCCCAGTGTGGCTGGTCGTCCTCTCAGACCAGCTACAGATCGTCGCCTTGGTAGGCCTTTACCCCACCAACTAGCTAATCTGCCATCGGCCGCCCCTGTAGCGAGAGGTCCTAAGATCCCCCCCTTTCCTCCGTAGAGCGTATGCGGTATTAATCCGGCTTTCGCCGGGCTATCCCCCACTACAGGACACGTTCCGATGTATTACTCACCCGTTCGCCACTCGCCACCAGGATTACTCCCGTGCTGCCGTTCGACTTGCATGTGTAAGGCATGCCGCCAGCGTTCAATCTGAGCCAGGATCAAACTCTTCAGTTCAAACCTGTTACTGTTTTTCGGGCTCTTTCGAACCCGGTCGCTCACTCAACGTACTGACGAATGATCATCCCATCCGAAAATGGGAAAACCTTCCTTTAATACTAGTGTGAGACTTGATACTTTCGCTTCCCGGCAGAATCCGAAAATTCCACCGCGCGTCAGACATCAAGCGCCCACACTTATCGGCTGTTAATTTTTAAAGATCGATTACGCATTCACCACCAAAACCGCACCGCGCTCACTTAACTTCAGTCACCCGGCACCGCTTCGTTCTGCGTCGCTGCATCAGCAGCAGAGAAACGAGATTATGAAGAATCTTTTTCGTTTCGTCAACAACATTTTTTTGCTTTCGCTTAAAACCTTGTTGACGCTACCGCCGCTGGTTTCTTCTGCGGCGCTCGTTCGCAAACGAGGAGGCGAATATTAGGCGAACATCAACCATGTGACAAGGGTTTGACGAAAATCTTTTTTTGGCGAGTTACTTCCGGGTCGAGTTCACCACCGCGTCCACGGGGACCGCCCCGGCCATTGCCGCATAGCCAGCATCGCTCGGGTGGATGTGATCGCCACTGTCAAAGGAGTGCTGCAAGCGCTCTGGTTGCGCTGGATCGCGCAACGCCACATCGAAATCCACTACCCCGTCGAACGCGTGACTGGTTCGGATCCATTGGTTGACCGCCAGCCGGATGCCTTCGCGAGGCGCCGGCAACGATGCCGGCGTCAGCGTTGCGCCGAACACTCTCACGCCACGGTGCCGCGCGACGGCGATCACCCGCTGGTAGCCAGCAATCAGGTCGGCGGCCGTCACCGAGGTATGAGGGAAGTCGCAGTCGAGACCACTGCGCGCCGGCATCCCCGCGAAGTTGATGTCATTGATGCCGATCAGCAAAATCGCCGTCTTGACGCCGGGGCGTTCGAGCACGTCTCGATCGAAACGCCGCACCAGCGCGTCGCCGTAACATGGCGAGTCACTCAGCAGGCGGTTGCCGCTGATGCCAAGATTGACGATCGCGGTCGATCCATCGCCCGCACCGGCAAAACGGCGAGCCAGCGCGTCGGGCCAGCGTCGATTCTGATTGAGACTGGAGCGCATACCGTCAGTGATCGAGTCGCCGATCGCCGCGACAGCTGCGGATGAGGCCGCGTCCACCGATAAGCCCGTCACCCACACGTACTGGGTAAACCGGCCGCGAAACGACTCGGCGGACCCGTCGGCATTGTGATTACCGGGCGCGGAAACGTAATTCACCTGGTTCGACACGCGGTGCCAAGCCACGATCCGCTGTTCAGGCCCCATGAATGCGCTGATTGCATAGGGCGCACCGGCGGCAATGTCGATGGCAATGGGGTCGCTATCCAACTCACCACCCGCCGGCACGCTCACGGCGGCCTTGCCGCCAAATGTCACACGTGCATCGCCATTGCCCAGCACGGCCGCGCCGCCGACCGAGCGTGCAATGCGCAGGTCCTCGATCACGAGCGGCGTTTTGCCGTATTCATTGCTGAGATGCACGCGCGCAGATTTCCCGGACAGCGTTGGGTACACAATCTGCCGAACCGTGCGGCCGGCTACTTCCGGCGCCCGGTATAACGGCGGCAAATCCGCCCTTTGAGGGATGGGCTGCAGCGCAGTGGCCCACGCGGTCACCCAGTGCGCGCTGGCGTCGGCGGCGAAAACGGTCGGGGAAATGGCGAATTGTGACAACAGCGCCGCGCCACATGCGGCGGCCAGAGTGCGAATACTCATTCGGGGGATCGGTTCGAGGCGAAACGTGCATTGTGCCCGATCGCAAAGGCTGTCGCGGACCGCCGCGACGGCCTTACACCGACGCCCGACTCAAGCGGTCGCCAGCCCACCCGTCATCTTCAATGCCAGCGCTTCAGCGACCTCGATCCCGTCGATGGCCGCGGAGTAAATTCCGCCGGCGTATCCCGCCCCCTCGCCCGCCGGATACAGGCCCTCGACATTCATACTCTGATAGTCATCCCGACGGCGCACCCGAATCGGCGACGACGTTCTCGTCTCAACACCCGTCAGCACCGCATCGTGCATTGCAAAGCCGGCGATCTTCTTGTCCATCTGCGGCAACGCTTCGCGAATTGCCTCGATCACGTAGTCCGGCAGCGCCGTGCTGAGATCGGTCGGATGCACGCCGGGTTTGTACGACGGCACCACCGAACCGAGCGAAGTGGATGGCCGGCCGGCGATAAAGTCGCCCACCAGTTGACCCGGCGCCTGATAGTTCCCGCCGCCCAGTTCGAACGCGCGCTCTTCCCATTTACGCTGGAAGGCAATGCCGGCAAGCGGTCCGCCCGGAAAATCGTCCGGTGTAATGCCGACCACAATCCCTGCGTTGGCATTGCGCTCGGCCCGCGAGTACTGGCTCATGCCGTTCGTCACCACCCGGCCCGGCTCGGAAGTCGCCGCCACCACCGTCCCACCCGGGCACATGCAGAAGCTATAGACTGCGCGCCCGTTGCTGCAGTGGTGCACCACTTTATAGTCGGCCGCGCCCAGTTGCTTGTGGCCAGCGAATTTGCCGAACCGGCTGCGATCGATCAAGCCTTGGGGATGCTCGATTCGAAATCCGAGTGAAAACGGCTTCGCCTCGATATAGACGCCGCGATCGTGGAGCATCTGGAAGGTGTCGCGCGCGCTATGGCCGACCGCCAGCACGACGTGATCGCACCGCAAGGTTTCGCCCGTGGACAGCTTGAGCCCCCGCACCTTCCCCTCCTCGATCTCGATATCGTCGACGCGCGTCTCGAAACGCACCTCGCCGCCGAGCTCGTGGATGGTCGCGCGCATCTTCTCGACCATGCTGACGAGGCGGAACGTGCCGATGTGCGGCCGGCTCAGATAAAGAATGTCCTCCGGCGCACCGGCGCGGACGAACTCGTCGAGCACCTTGCGGCCATAGTGCCTGGGATCCTTGATCTGGCTGTACAGCTTGCCGTCCGAGAACGTGCCCGCGCCGCCCTCGCCGAATTGCACATTCGACTCAGGATTGAGCACCGACTTGCGCCACAGGCCGAAAGTATCCTTGGTGCGCTCGCGCACGGCCTTGCCGCGCTCGAGGATGATCGGCCGGAAGCCCATCTGCGCGAGGATCAACCCCGCAAACAAACCACACGGCCCCATGCCGATCACCACCGGCCGCGGGACGGTGAGATGCGCCGGCGCCCTGGCTACGAACCGGTAGGCCATGTCCGGCGTCACGCTGCAGTGGGGCACCTCAGCCAGCCGCTTGAGGGCGGCGGCTTCGTCCGCCACCTCGACGTCGACGATGTAAGTGAGCTTGATGTCGGCACGCTTGCGCGCGTCATGCGCGCGGCGAAAAACGGTGTACCGGATAAGCCCATCAACAGCCACACCGAGTTCTGCAAGGCGCGCGTGAACCGCGGCGTCGAGTTCACTTTCGGGGTGATCGAGCGGGAGTTTGATTTCGCTTAGACGTAACATGAGTACCGGGGGATGCAGGAAGGCCGCAAATCGCGGCCAATTCGCAATTTTATAGGTTCTGTGTCGGCGCGGGGCGGCGACGTCTGTGAAACGCCGCGGTGGCATCACCGGCCTCCACTATCGACACAAGCCGGCGATCTCAAAAAATTTATAAACCGACCGGTCGGTTGGTTTATACTGCGCAAACACAGACAACTTCCGCTGAGAGCGTCCCCATGTACACGCAATCCCTGGATATTCCCGGTAATGTAGCCCCGCTTGACGCGGGCGCCGGTTCGCCCGAGCAGGCGCAGTTCGACGCAGTCATGGCCGCCGACGGCAAAATCGAAGCGCAGAACTGGATGCCGGACGCCTACCGCAAGACGCTGGTACGGCAGATCTCGCAGCACGCGCATTCGGAAATCGTCGGCATGCTGCCGGAAGGCAACTGGATCACGCGCGCGCCCAGCCTGAAGCGCAAGGCGATCCTGCTCGCCAAAGTGCAGGACGAAGCCGGTCACGGCCTCTATCTATATAGCGCGGCCGAAACGCTCGGTGTATCGCGCGATCAGCTGATTGCCGCCCTGCACTCGGGCAAAGCCAAGTATTCGAGCATTTTCAATTACCCCACGCCCACCTGGGCAGACGTCGGTGTGATCGGCTGGCTGGTCGACGGCGCGGCGATCATGAATCAGATTCCGCTGTGCCGCTGCACCTACGGCCCGTATGCGCGCGCCATGATCCGCATCTGCAAGGAAGAGTCGTTCCATCAGCGCCAGGGTTTCGATGCGCTGATGTCGATGATGAGCGGCACCGAAGCGCAACGCGAACTGGTGCAGCAGGCCGTGAACCGCTGGTGGTGGCCGGTTCTGATGATGTTCGGCCCGAGCGATAAAGACTCGATCCACAGCAGTCAGTCGTCGAAATGGGGCATCAAACGTATCTCGAACGACGATCTGCGCCAGAAATTCGTCGACGCGACCGTCGACCAGGCCAAGGTGCTCGGCGTCACGCTGCCCGACCCCGATCTGAAATGGAACGAAGCACGCGGTCATCACGACTACGGCGACATCGACTGGGAAGAATTCTGGCGCGTCGTGAATGGCGACGGCCCGTGCAACCGCGAACGCCTCGCCACCCGCGTGAAAGCCCACGACGACGGAGCCTGGGTACGTGAAGCCGCCCTCGCCCACGCCGAAAAACAGCGCCAGCGCGCACAACAGCACGCCGCCTGAACCAGGCGGCCCGCCGAGCAAAGAACCAGGAGATCAGCAATGAACAAGGAATGGCCGATTTGGGAAGTCTTCGTGCGCAGCAAGCAGGGACTCGACCACAAACACTGCGGCAGCCTGCACGCGGCGGACGCGCCGATGGCGCTGCGCATGGCGCGCGACGTCTACACGCGCCGCCAGGAAGGCGTGAGCATCTGGGTGGTGCCGTCGTCGGCGATTACGGCGTCCGCGCCCGAAGACAAGGCGGAGTTGTTTGAACCGGCTGGCGACAAGATTTATCGCCACCCGACGTTCTATACGCTCCCCGATGAAGTCAACCACATGTAAGCGCAGCCATGGACATCACGCCTCAACATCTGTCATACGTGCTGCGCCTCGCGGATACCGCGCTGATTCTCGGTCAGCGCAATACCGAATGGTGCGGCCACGGCCCGATCCTCGAAGAGGACATCGCGCTGTCGAACATGAGCCTCGATCTGATCGGTCAGGCGCGGCTGCTGTACACCCACGCGGCCTCGCTGGAGCAGCAGCTCACCGGCAAGAGCCGCACGGAAGACGACTATGCGTACTTCCGCGCCGAGCGCGAGTTCGCCAACTACACGCTGGCCGAGCTGCCGCATTACGGGCCGCTTGCCGGCACCGCGCAAGCCGAGAAAGACTACGCGGTAACAATCGTGCGCAATTTCCTGTATTCGACGCTGATGGCGCATCTTTGGACCGCGCTCACTGCGTCCAAAGATGAGCAGCTAGCGGCCATTGCGTCCAAATCCATCAAGGAAGCCAGCTATCACGTGCACCACGCAAGCGAATGGCTGATTCGTTTCGGCGACGGCACGGATGAGTCGCATCGCCGCGCTCAAGCCGCGCTCGACTATCTGCTGCCCTACACCCGCGAGTTCTTCAGCACGGATGCAGTGGAAGAGGCGATTGCCGCAGCCGGTATCGGCCCGCTGACGTCCGACCTCGAAGCGGCATGGCTCGACGACGTGCGCGCCACGCTCGACGAAGCCACGCTGACGCTTCCAGAAGCGGTCAAGCACATCACCACGGGCAAGCACGGCGAGCACTCGGAGCATATGGGCTTCGTGCTGGCCGAAATGCAAAGCCTCGCGCGCCAGCATCCTGGCGCAACCTGGTAAGCGCCCAACCGGAATCCGACGATGATGACCTCGACTGCCAGGAACGCCACCACGGCCACCGACGCCACGCTCGAACGCGCATGGGCCGTGCTCGAAACGGTGCCAGATCCGGAAATCCCGGTGGTCTCGATCCGCGAGCTGGGCATTCTGCGCGATGTGCGCCGTGCTGAAGACGGCGCGCTGGAAATCGTGATCACGCCGACCTATTCCGGCTGCCCGGCGATGTCGCAGATCGCGGAGGACGTGGCCCATGCGCTCGACGCTGCGGAGCTCAAACCCTACCGGATCGCAACCGTGCTCGCGCCGGCCTGGACCACCGACTGGATGACCGTCGAGGCCCGCGAGAAGCTGCGTGCCTACGGCATCGCGCCGCCAACGGGCAATTGCGGCAGCGCGCTCCCGTCCCAGGAAAAAGTGATGCGCTTCGTGCCGCGCGCGCTTCCGGCGCCGTCATGCCCCCGTTGCGGCTCAGCCCATACCGAACGCCTCGCACAATTCGGCTCGACCGCCTGCAAGGCTTTGTACCGCTGTCTCGACTGCCGCGAACCCTTCGACTACTTCAAACCATACTGATATGGCTACCCCGCAATTTCACCCGCTGCGTATCCGCGAAGTGCGGCCAGAAACCGCCGACTCGGTTTCGGTTGCCTTCGAAGTCCCCGTCGAACTGCGCGACTACTATCGTTTCACGCAGGGCCAGTTTGTCACGCTGAAAACGCATATCGACGGCGAGGAAACGCGCCGTTCCTATTCGATCTGCGTAGGCGTTACCGATTACGACCGCGACGGCGAACTGCGCATCGGCATCAAGCGCGTACGCGGCGGGCGCTTCTCGAACTTCGCGTTCGATACATTGCAGCCTGGTCACACTATCGACGTGATGACGCCGGACGGCCGCTTTTTCACGCATCTGAACGCTGACCAAGGGCAACAGTACCTCGCGTTTTCAGGCGGCTCGGGCATCACGCCAGTGCTCGCGATCATCAAGACCACGCTTGAAGTCGAGCCGCGCAGCACATTCACGCTCGTGTACGGCAACCGCAGCGTCGATCAGATCATGTTCGCGGAAGAACTCGAAGATCTGAAGAACCGCTTCATGAACCGCTTCGTGCTCTATCACGTCCTGTCCGACGACCTGCAGGACGTCGAGCTGTTCAACGGCGTGCTCGATCAGGAAAAGTGCGCGGCGTTCATCGAGAACCTGCTGCCGGCCGACGCCATCGACGAAGCGTTCATCTGCGGGCCCGCGCCGATGATGGACGCCGCCGAAGCGGCGCTGAAAGCCGCAGGCGTCGCACCGGAAAAAGTGCACGTGGAGCGCTTCGGTTCGCCGTTGCCCCAAGCGGGCGTGCCAGCGGTCGAAATCACCGACGATACCCCGGCGGCCGACCTCGAAATCGTCCTCGACGGGAAGAGACGCAAGCTGCGCCTGCCGTATCAGGGCGTAAGCGTGCTCGATGTCGGCTTGCGTGCCGGCCTCGCGTTGCCATATGCCTGCAAGGGCGGCGTCTGCTGCACCTGCCGCGCCAAGGTGCTGGAAGGCGAAGTGAAGATGGAAAAGAACTACACGCTGGAAGAACACGAAATCCGCGATGGATTCGTGCTCACTTGCCAGTGCCACCCGATCAGCGATCGCGTGGTGGTGAGCTACGACGAACGTTGAGCAACGCGCAACGCATAACCTGAAGGAACGCCGTCGCGCTTTCAGCAGGTCCGCGATCCGCTTACACTAGGGGCCGCTCGCAATCGGACACCTGTTCCGATCCGCGAGCGGCCCCTTTTGTCATTAGCCAGCCCCCCCTGCCGATGAGCACGATCCACCTCACCAACGGCGATGTCGCCGCCGAGTCACTGCGCACCGCCCTGCAAGACGCCGGCCGCGACGACCGTGTGCACGCGCTGCGCGACGATCTGGCAGTCGGTCCGCTGCGCGGCGTCGACGACATGCCCGAGGCTCGCGCGAGCTTCTGGGACCGCGTCAGCGCCGACACGAAGCGCGATTTTCTTCGTGAATTTCGCGACCAGGCGGCGGCGCTGGCGAAGATCGCGCGCGACGAAGCGAATCTGGTGGTGTGGCACGGCGATAGCGCGTCAGACCAATTGATGCTGCGCCGTGTCTGTTATCACTTGCGCAACAGTCCACAACGGCTCAACGAAGTGCGTCTGTCGATTCGCGACCTCACCGATCCGGGCGCGTGGGCGCACAGTCGCAAAGACCGCGCGACATCAGTCGGCATGTTCGCGCCGGCTGTACTGCAAGGCCGCCTGGCGGACGCCGCGCCCATCTCCGTGTTGCGGATCAGCCGGCTCGCGCTCGAATGGCAGGAGGTCAAGCATGCGAACGGCGAGACGCGGCGCTGGCGCGACAACACGTTCACGAGCGGTAATTTCGCGGATCTGGATGCGCTGATTCTCGAGCGTGCCACTGAGGAATGGCAACCCGCCGCGCGCGTAGCCGCCAAACTGATGACCGCCGAACTCTGGTTTCTGGTCAGCGACACCGTCGTGCTGTGGCGCTTGCGTGAACTGGCCGCGACCCGGCGCATCAAGCTGCGCGGCGACGCGAACGCCTGGCGCACGCTGGAGTTGTGCGCGGCCCTTGCTCCCTGTCCAAACTAACAAAACAACCAACTATGGCCCGCACCCGAGCCCCCGACCACGAAACCCAGCGCGATCAGATTCTCGAACTGGCCGCCGCCAAATTTGCGCAGACGAGCTATCCGAGCACCTCGATGGCCGATCTCGCCGCTGCAAGCGGCACCTCGAAAGCGCGCCTGTACCACTACTACGCGAGCAAGGAAGCGATCCTGTTCGATCTGCTGGACCGTTACACCAAGCGGCTGATGCTGATCATCGCCGAGGTGGAGGGCGCGAGCCAGCGCCGCGGGCTGACCGAACGGGAAACATTTGCTGAGTTGATCCGCGCGTTTCTCTCGGAGTACGAGACCTCGCACAGCCGGCATGTTGCGCTACTGAACGACGTGAAGTATCTGGTCGACAACCAGCGCGAAGTCATTCTGAATCGTCAACGTGACGTGGTGGCTGCGTTCGCGCGGCAACTTGCGCGCGCCTACCCTGAGCGCGCCTCGCGCGAAAATCAGACCGCTCTCACGATGATGGTGTTCGGCATGATCAACTGGACATTCACCTGGCTCAAGCCGGACGGGCGAATGGGTTACCGTGAGTTTGCCGAACAGGTGGTCGGTATGGTGGATCACGGCTTGGGCGCACCGCACGCCGATTGATGCACGGCAACATTATTCATACTAAATAATTGCTCGGACACGATAGGTTTTAAAGAACGCTCGTTCACTTTATTTTTCTTTGAAATCAATAATATAAAAAGTCATATCAATTTTTTAGGCAAATGCCTCAAATTTTGATACGGGTTTTCCCTAGTGTCTGGCCAGGGTTTCCGCTAAAATCCTTTTTGCGGTGCATCACGCCGCTCGATTAAGGAGAACCCGACCATGAACATGCTTACACCCCGCGCCGCCGATCCGATCGTCACGCACGATCGCCTGTCGCTGCCAGCCGGTCGTGCACCCGCTCTGGTCCGAGAGCTCACCGCAGTAGACCGCGAACGGCTGCTGGATCACTTCCTCGCGCTCGACGAAGACGACCGCCTACTGCGTTTCGGCCAAATCGTGCCGAACCACGTCATCGAAAACTACGTTCGGGCGATCGATTTCACGCGCGATACCGTTTTTGGCGTATTTGATAGTCAGTTGCAGTTGACCGGTGTCGGCCATCTGGCCTATCTGCCGGCTGAAGGCGACAAGCGCACTGCCGAGTTCGGCGTGTCCGTGCTGGAAAGCGTGCGCGGTCAGGGGATCGGCTCGAAGCTGTTCGAGCGCGCTGCCATTCGCAGTCGCAATACGCACGTCACCATGCTGTACATGCACTGCCTGTCGCGCAACTCGACCATGATGCACATCGCGAAGAAGGCCGGCATGAAGATCGAATACGCGTACGGCGAAGCAGACGCCTATCTGACACTTACGCCGGCGGACCAGTCGAGCATCATGGCAGAGATGCTGCAAGAGCAAGCGGCCGTGTTCGATTACGCACTCAAGCGCCAGGCACGTCGGGCGTCGAAATTGTTTGAATCGTTTTTGCCGCAGGCAGCGGCGGCCTGAGCGGCATACGCTTCGGCAAAAAACAAAGGGCGGCCTGATGGCTGCCCTTTTTGTTTTCCCACGACCCAGGAAGCCGCCTGCATCTACAAAATCGGCAGCGCCGTCGTTTCTTTGATCGCTTCAAGCGAGAAGCTTGTTTTAACGTCGATCACCGACGGATGATGCAGCAGTTGATCCTGCACGAAGCGCGAAAAGTGAGCCATATCTTCCACCTGGACGCGCAGCAGATAGTCCATGTCACCGGTCATGGCATGGCATGCGACCACTTCCGGCCATGTCTGAACCGCCGCGCGGAAAAGGTCCGAGTGCGTGGCATCGCCCCGCGGACTGAAGGCTGAGCCACCGCGTTTTTCCAGCCGCACATTCACGTAGGCAAGCAGATCTAGCCCCAGCCGCTGTGCGTCGAGTAACGCGACATAGCCGCGAATCACGCCGCTTTCTTCCAGCCGACGGATACGCCGCAGGCAAGGGCTCGGCGAGAGGTTGATGCGCTCCGCGATCTCCTGATTCGACAGTCGCCCGTTTTCCTGAAGGATCGCCAGAATGCGCCTGTCGATGGCATCTATCTCTATGTTGGCCATTTTCTGCCGTCCGCGCAAAAATTCGAGCTACAAAATAGCGCAAGCGTATCGATTCACGATTAAGTTCGCAAGTTTTCGCCGTGAACCCGCCTTTACACTTGCATGATTCAGTCGCGCTCAATTGCATACCTTGCGCGCCCCTCGTAAATCAGGAGACAGACAATGCAGGTTTCAACTTGGGAAAACCCGGTCGGCACCGACGGCTTCGAATTCATCGAATACACCGCGCCCGATCCGGTTGCGCTCGGCAAGCTGTTCGAACAGATGGGCTTCACCGCAGTCGCACGGCATCGTCACAAGAACGTGACGCTGTATCGCCAGGGCGAAATCAACTTCATCGTCAACGGGGAGAAGGATTCATTCGCACAACGGTTCACGCGCCTGCATGGCCCGTCGATCTGCGCGATTGCATTCCGCGTGCAGGACGCCGGCAAGGCTTATCAGCAAGCCTTGGAGAAAGGCGCCTGGGGATTCGACAACAAGACCGGCCCAATGGAACTGAACATTCCGGCGATCAAGGGAATCGGCGACTCGCTGATCTATTTCGTCGACCGCTGGCGTGGCAAGAACGGCGCTGAGCCGAACAGCATCGGGAATATCGATATTTACGACGTGGACTTCGAGCCGATTCCCGGCGCGAACCCGAATCCGCTTGGCCACGGCCTCACCTACATCGACCATCTGACGCACAACGTCCACCGCGGCCGCATGCAGGAATGGGCAGAGTTCTACGAGCGGCTGTTCAACTTCCGCGAAGTGCGTTACTTCGACATCGAAGGCAAGGTCACGGGCGTGAAGTCGAAGGCCATGACTTCGCCGTGCGGCAAAATCCGCATCCCGATCAACGAAGAGGGGTCGGAGACGGCTGGCCAGATCCAGGAATATCTCGACGCCTACCACGGCGAAGGCATTCAGCACATTGCGCTCGGGAGCAACGACATCTATCGCACGGTCGACGGCCTGCGCGCCGCGAACATTTCGTTGCTCGATACGATCGACACCTATTACGAACTGGTCGACCGCCGCGTACCGAATCACGGCGAACCGCTCGACGAATTGCGCAAGCGCAAGATTCTGATCGACGGCGCGCCTGACGACCTGCTCCTGCAGATCTTCACGGAAAACCAGATTGGCCCGATCTTCTTCGAGATCATCCAGCGCAAGGGCAATCAGGGCTTCGGCGAAGGCAACTTCAAGGCGCTGTTCGAATCGATCGAACTGGATCAGATTCGCCGCGGCGTGGTTCAGGACAAGGTTTAACGCCGCTGCGGCCAATTGCGCGCCGTTGCAGTAAAAAAAGGGCGAAGATCGGATGATCTTCGCCCTCTGCCTCTATGCCGCTGTCCACAAACAGACAGCAGCCGGTTTTCAACCGATTCGCCGCGTTAGCGGCGCATCACGAATTCTGGTCTTCCTCGTCGGATTTCGTCGACCGGATTACCCGCTCCACCGCAATACGCGCCGGCGCAACTTGCGTCACGCGGGTAACAGCATTCGACAGCGTTCCTGCGCTGCCCGAGCGCACCGGCGCGCTCATTGCGAAAAATGCGGCCGAAACCATCAGGAAGGTCTGGATGTTTCTCGTGTTCATGCGTACTCCTTTTCTGACTGCCCTGTTGTCGTGAAGCTCTACCGAGTGCAGAGCGTTGCGCAGACATTGCTCACAGGTGGGGTGTTAGACAGACATTTCAACTGCGGTTCCGTAGATTTGTAGTTTTTACAGCTTGTTACAGCCGCATGCACGACGCCACATGCGCGCGCGGGTTACTGTTTTGCAATGGGCGGAATTGCGCCGCATTACGCGGTTATTGGCGTACGGCGGCGGGTTTTCACCAGTGCTACCATCACTTAAAACACGTCAATATGGCGACCCTGGCCCTAGGCATTCACAAGATGCCGCGGCCCAAAAAGCTTTGGTGATCCCAAACTGGGTGGAAGGAGTACACATAATGAATGCCCCGCTAGATGCAGGTCAGCGAGCCTCGCTCGAAGCCGCGCTAACTTCCGTCACGCTCGACGACAAATACACCCTCGAACGCGGCCGCGCGTACATGAGCGGCATCCAGGCGCTGGTGCGTCTGCCGATGCTGCAACAGGAACGCGACCAGGCCGCCGGGCTCAATACCGCTGGTTTCATTTCCGGCTACCGTGGATCGCCACTTGGCGGACTCGACCAATCCCTGTGGAAGGCGAAACAGCATCTCGCCGCGCATCGGGTTGTGTTCCAGCCTGGCGTCAACGAAGACCTCGCGGCTACCGCCGTGTGGGGTTCGCAGCAAGTCAATCTGTACCCGAGCGCCAAATACGATGGCGTGTTCTCGATGTGGTACGGCAAAGGCCCGGGCGTCGACCGTTCGGGCGACGTCTTCAAGCACGGCAACTCTGCCGGCTCGGCGCAGCATGGTGGCGTCCTGGTGCTGGCGGGCGACGACCACGCGGCCAAATCCTCCACACTAGCGCACCAGTCCGAACATCTCTTCAAGGCGTGTGGACTGCCGGTGCTGTTCCCGTCGAACGTGCAGGAATACCTCGACTTCGGTCTGCACGGCTGGGCGATGAGCCGCTATTCCGGCCTGTGGGTGGCGATGAAGTGTGTGACCGACGTGGTCGAATCGTCGGCTTCGGTCGATATCGATCCGCATCGCACCAAAATCATTCTGCCGGAAGATTTCGCCATGCCCGAGGGCGGCCTGAATATCCGCTGGCCGGATCCGCCGCTGGTGCAGGAAGCACGCCTGCTCGACTACAAATGGTATGCGGCGCTCGCCTATGTGCGCGCGAACAAGCTCGACCGCGTCGAAATCGATTCGCCGCATGCGCGCTTCGGCATCATGACCGGCGGCAAAGCCTATCTCGACGTGCGTCAGGCGCTCACCGACCTCGGTCTCGACGACGAAACCTGCTCGCGCATCGGCATCCGCCTGTACAAGGTCGGCTGCGTGTGGCCGCTCGAGGCGCAAGGCGCGCAAGCCTTCGCGCGCGGTCTCGACGAAATTCTGGTGGTCGAAGAAAAGCGTCAGATTCTCGAATACGCGATCAAGGAAGAGCTTTACAACTGGCCCGATGCACAGCGTCCGCGCGTGTTCGGCAAGTTCGACGAAAAGGACGGCGCGGGTGGCGAATGGTCGGTGCCGATGGGCAACTGGCTGCTGCCGGCGCATTACGAGTTGTCGCCCGCGATCATCGCCAAGGCGATCGCCACGCGGCTCGACAAATTCGACCTGCCGTCCGATGTGCGCGCACGCATTGCCACGCGCATCGCCGTGATCGAAGCAAAGGAAAAGGCGCTGGCCCGCCCGCGCGTGGAAGCCGAGCGCAAACCGTGGTTCTGCTCGGGCTGTCCGCACAATACGTCCACCAATGTGCCGGAAGGTTCGCGCGCGATGGCCGGCATCGGCTGTCACTACATGACCGTGTGGATGGACCGCAGCACCAGCACCTTCAGTCAGATGGGCGGCGAAGGCGTGGCGTGGATCGGCCAGTCGCCGTTCACCAACGACAAGCACGTATTCGCCAATCTCGGCGACGGCACCTATTTCCATTCGGGGCTTCTGGCGATTCGCGCGGCCATCGCGTCGAAGGCGAACATCACCTACAAGATCCTCTATAACGACGCGGTTGCCATGACCGGCGGCCAGCCGGTCGACGGCGTGCTGACCGTGCCGCAGATTACCCATCAACTGGCGGCCGAAGGCGCGACGAAGATTGTGATCGTCACCGATGAGCCGGAGAAATACTCGGCGAACGTCGGCCTCGCGCCGGGCATCGACATTCATCATCGCGACAAGCTGGATGAGGTGCAGCGCCAACTGCGCGAAGTGTCCGGCACCACGATCCTGATCTACGACCAGACCTGCGCCACCGAGAAACGCCGCCGCAGGAAACGCGGCACCTATCCGGACCCGGCACGCCGCGTGGTGATCAACGAGGCGGTGTGTGAAGGCTGTGGCGATTGCTCGGTGAAGTCGAATTGCCTGTCAGTCGAGCCGCTCGATACCGAATACGGCACCAAGCGCCAGATCAATCAGTCGACCTGCAACAAGGATTTCTCGTGCGTGAACGGCTTCTGCCCGAGCTTCGTCTCCGTTGAAGGCGGTCAGTTGCGCAAGCCGAAGGCCGCTTCCGGTGTCGTCGGCGATGCCATGCCGCCGGTACCGGAACCCGAGCTGCCGTCGATCGAACGTCCTTATGGGGTGCTGGTGACGGGCGTTGGCGGCACGGGTGTCGTGACGATCGGCGCGCTGCTCGGCATGGCTGCGCATCTGGAGAACAAGGGTGTGACGGTACTCGACGTCACCGGCCTCGCCCAAAAGGGCGGCGCCGTGATGAGCCACGTGCAGATCGCAAGGAATCCGGCCGACATCCACGCCACGCGTATCGCGATGGGCGAAGCCAGCCTCGTGATCGGCTGCGATGCGATCGTCACCGCCAGCGACGAATGTGTCTCGCGGATGCAGGTGGGTCGCACGCGTGTGGTGCTCAATAGCGCCCACACGCCAACCGCCGAACTCATCAAGAACCCGAACTGGCGTTTCCCCGGCAGCAGCACGGAAGCGGATGTACGTGCCGGTGCGGGCGACGAGGGCGTCGATACCGTCGACGCGAATCACTTCGCCGTTGCGCTACTCGGCGACGCGATTTACACGAATCCGTTCGTACTCGGTTACGCATGGCAGCGTGGCTGGGTGCCGCTCACGTACCAGTCGCTGATCCGCGCGATCGAACTGAATAACGTGCAGATCGAGAAGAACCGTGCGGCGTTCGAATGGGGCCGCCGGGCCGCGCACGATCTGGCTGCCGTGCGCAAGCTCGCGCAGTCTCAAGGACGGGGCGGCGCAGCGGAAACCACCAGCAGCAAGATCATTTCGCTGCATACGCCCAAAGCGCTCGACACGTTAATCGACAAACGCGCCGGCTATCTCGCTGGCTGGCAAAATGCCGCGTACGCGAATCGTTACCGTACGCTGGTTGGACAGGTGCGAGCAGCCGAAGCGGCGCTCGATTCGATCGACGGCCAGTTGCCGCTGACCGAAGCCGTTGCGAAGAACCTGCACAAGCTGATGGCGTACAAGGACGAGTACGAAGTCGCACGTCTTTACAGCGACCCGGCGTTTATCGAAAAGTTGAAGGCGAATTTCGAAGGCGACTGGAAGTTGCACATTCACCTCGCGCCGCCGACGTTCTCGAAAAAAGATGCGCACGGCCACCTGGTGAAGAAGAAGTACGGACCGTGGGTGTTCAACGCCATGCACGTGCTGGCGAGGTTCAAGTTCCTGCGCGGTACGGCGCTCGACGTATTCGGCAAGACGGAAGAGCGTCGTACCGAACGTGCGTTGATCGTTGAGTACGAGGCACTCGTGCGCGAACTGATCGGTGGCCTGACGGCGCAAAAGCGTGAGTTGGCGATTGAACTGGCGAATCTGCCTGATGGCATCCGCGGCTACGGCCACGTGAAGGAAAACAATCTGAAGGGCGTGCGGGTCAAGTGGAATGACTTGCTGATGCGCTGGCGCTCGGCTGAAACGGGAAAGACCCAGCACGCAGCGTGACCTGGTGGGATTGACCGGCTTGCATTGCAATGGCCGGAAATGGAAAAGGCGGCTGCCCTTGCGGACAGTCGCCTTTTTTTGCCTGTTTCGACACGTGGTGCGTGTGTACAAGAACAAGCGGTACTGCTCCTTCCAACAACACAACAACTTCCAGAAACAAAACAACTACCTGCTACTGCATCTACAACCAACTTCTACTGCCAACTTCTACAACCAACTTCTACAACCAACTTCTACAACCAACTTCTACAACCAACTTCTACAACCAACTTCTACAACCAACTTCTACAACCAACCGCTACTACCAACTTCTACAACCAACTTCTACAACCAACTTCTACAACCAACCGCTACTACCAACTTCTACTACCAACTTCTACAACCAACTTCTACTACCAACTGCTACTGCTACAACACACTCTTACTGCCAGTACTGCAACCCTTTGGTACCACTTACCGTCACCACCAGAACTACAACTACCGATACTCAAACGAAGCACGGCGCCCTGAAGCAGCGTAGGAATTTACCAGCCGACTGTTCCGTTGCCCTTGAGATGTGCCGCGCTTCAGAAGTAACTTTACAAAAGTGTCACAGCGAATCGAATAGGAGCATTCTTAAAGATCGAATGCAGCACCAAGAATCTCTCGGATCAAGACTCGTCGAACTAAGAATGCCTACATAAAAAAACGCCACGGAAGCCGCTTCCGTGGCGTTCTTGCAAGCGTGACGCGAACGCCGCAATGCGCGGCGCCGCTTCAGCAATCAGTCCATCCGCATTACTGCGCACTCACCCGCTTGCGTGCGTTTGCCGAAGCCACCGCCGTCATGTTGATGATCCGACGCACGGTCGCAGCCGGCGTCAGAATGTGCACCGGCTTTTCCGCGCCCAGCAGGAACGGCCCGACCGTCACGCCTTCGCCTCCGATCATCTTCAGCAGGTTGTACGTGATGTTCGCTGCTTCGACATTCGGCATGATCAGCAGGTTCGCTTCGCCGGTCAACGTCGTGCCCGGGAACGCAGCCTTACGCACCGCTTCCGACAACGCCGCGTCACCGTGCATTTCACCGTCGATTTCGAGCGAAGGCGAGCGTTCCACAATCAGCTTGCGAGCGGCAGCCATACGTTGCGACGAAGAAGAAGGCGCGCTGCCGAAGTTCGAATTCGACAACAACGCGACCTTCGGCGTGATGCCGAATTTCTCGATTTCGCGCGCGGCGAGCATCGTCATGTCGGCGAGCTGTTCAGCAGTCGGCGTTTCGTTCACGTATGTATCGCAGATGAACAGATTGCGGCCCGGCAGCATCAGCAGATTCATGGCAGCGAAGTTCTGCACGTTGTCAGCCTTACCCAGCACCTGCTCGATGAAGTTCAGGTGCGTGTGGTATTGGCCGATCATCCCGCAGATCATGCCGTCCGCTTCGCCCAGACGCACGAGAATCGCGCCGATCAGCGTGTTGAACTTGCGCATCGCGGCCTTCGCGACATCCGGCGTGACGCCTTCACGCGCGCCGAGTTCGTGATAAGCCTGCCAGGATTTCTGATAGCGCGGATCGTCTTCCGGATCGACGATTTCGAAGTCTTCACCGCACTTGAGCTTCGAACCCATTTTCTTCAGGCGCATTTCGATCACCGAAGGACGGCCGACCAGAATCGGCTTCGCGATCTTTTCGAGCAGCACGAACTGCGCGGCGCGCAGCACGCGCTCATCTTCACCTTCGGCGAACACGATGCGCGCCGGCGCCGATTTCGCAGCCGCGAACACCGGACGCATCACCATGCCCGTACGGTACACGGTCGTGCCGAGTTCTTCGCGGTATGCGTCCATGTCCTTGATCGGACGGGTCGCGACACCCGAATCCATCGCAGCCTGCGCAACAGCGGGCGCGATCTTGATGATCAGGCGCGGATCGAACGGCTTAGGAATCAGGTAGTCAGGACCGAACTCGAGCGAGTGACCTTCATAGGCCTTCGCGACTTCATCGCCCTGGTCGGTTTCTTCGGCCAACTCAGCAATCGCGCGCACGCACGCGAGCTTCATCTCTTCAGTGATCGTGGTGGCGCCGACATCCAGCGCACCGCGGAAGATGAACGGGAAGCACAGCACGTTGTTGACCTGATTCGGATAGTCCGAACGGCCCGTGGCGACGATGCAGTCCGGGCGCACCTTCTTCGCTTCTTCCGGGCGGATTTCCGGTTCCGGATTCGCCAGCGCGAGAATCAGCGGCTGCGTGCCCATTTCGGCGACCATTTCCGGCTTCAGCACGCCCGCGCTCGAGCAACCAAGGAACACGTCGGCGCCGCGAATCGCGTCAGCGAGCGTGCGCGCTTCGGTGTTTGCCGCGTAACGTTCCTTCGACGGATCGAGGTTGCCGCGACCTTCGTAGATCACGCCCTTCGAATCCGTGACGAGCACGTTCTTTTTCGACAGGCCCAGGTTCACCAGCAGATCCAGACACGCAATCGCCGCAGCGCCCGCACCCGAACAGACGAGCTTCACTTCGTCGAGCTTCTTGCCGACTACCTTCAGGCCGTTCAGGATCGCCGCCGACGCGATGATCGCAGTACCGTGCTGATCGTCGTGGAAAACCGGAATCTTCATGCGCTCGCGCAGCTTCTTCTCGATATAGAAGCATTCCGGCGCCTTGATGTCTTCGAGGTTGATGCCGCCCAGCGTGGGCTCGAGCATCGCGATCGCTTCGACCAGCTTGTCCGGATCGGACTCCGCGAGTTCGATATCGAACACGTCGATGCCGGCAAACTTCTTGAAGAGACAGCCCTTGCCTTCCATGACCGGCTTCGCGGCGAGCGGGCCGATATTACCGAGACCGAGCACAGCCGTACCGTTCGTAATCACGCCGACGAGGTTGCCGCGCGAGGTGTACTTCTGCGCGTCGAGCGGTTCGTCGTAGATCGCCATACAGGCCGCGGCGACGCCCGGCGAGTATGCAAGCGAGAGGTCGAGCTGGTTCGACAACGGCTTGGTGGGCGTGACCGAAATCTTGCCGGGTTTCGGATTCTGGTGGTATGCGAGAGCGCTTTGCTTAAGTTGTTCGTCCATTTTTTGGCCTGCGAGACGTAAGAAATCGGGCCCGGCACGCCACGCCGTAAGCGTCGCTTGCATCTATCGAATGGATAATCGACCGAGGCGGCTTTCGCATGCGCCGGTTGGGCGCGGCGTCTAACCTGGGCGGCGGGCAAGACGGTGCGGAGTGCTTCGCGGGTCGGTTAGTGTACACCCCGAATGCGTCGATGCACTGAGTGGTTAACACTGCTCGCCATCCGCGAAACAAGGCTGCGCAATGCTGCGGCGCCGCATTCCGATGCGATTCCAGTGCGTCGCCACGCCGGCGTCATTCGAGTTCTGCGCCGCGTCGCTCAGGGATCAGAAACAGCGTGGCCAGGATGTCGAGCAGGTAGATCGATGCGAGCAACGCCAGCGCCGCGCCGAACGAATAGCGCGCGGCCAGCGCGCCCACCGCCACCGGCCCGAAGCCGCCAACCGCCCGGCCGACGTTGAACAGCACATTCTGGGCGGTCGCACGCGCGGCGGTCGGATAGAGCTCGGAGATCAGCGCACCATAGCCGCCGATCATCCCGTTGACGAACACACCCATCGCCGCACCGCCAATCAGAAGTGCCGCTGGCGTGGTCAGATGAGCATAGACGAACACCATCAGGACCGCGCCCACCTGATAGAACAGGAACGTCGGCTTGCGGCCAAAGCGGTCCGCGGCGATACCGAACAGCCAGATCCCGCCGGCCATGCCGACAACCGTCGCGGCGGTCCACAGTCCGGATTTGGTCAGCGAATAGCCAAAAGTCTTCGACAAATAGCTGGGCAGCCAGATCATCAGGCCGTAATAGCCGAAGTTCTGCACCGAGCAGAGAATCGCCACGCCTACGCTGGCGCGCGCGGTGCGCGCATCGGCCACCAGTAATTTCAGCGGCAGCTTGCGCATTCCACGCGCCGCGTGCTCCGTGAACAGCGCAGGTTCCTCGACGCGACGGCGGACGAAAAACGACACCACCGCAGGCAGTAACCCAAGCGCGAACATACCGCGCCAGCCGATCAGCGGCAGGAACAACGGCGTCAGCAACGCAGCGGCCAGCACGCCGAGTTGCCATCCCAAGCCAACGTACGACGACACGCGAGCCCGCTGCGGGGCCGGCCAAGCTTCCGCCACCAATGTCATGCCGATACCGAACTCGCCGCCGAGCCCGATGCCGGCAATGGTCCGATAGACCAGCAAGTCAGCATAACCTTGCGCTAACGCGCACAGACCGGTGAAGACGGCGAAGATCAGGATCGTCCACGTGAGCATTCGCACGCGGCCGAAATAATCGCTCAGCACGCCGAAGATCAGACCGCCCGCCACTGCGCCGATCAACGTCCATGTGACGAGCGAACCGGCCTGCGCCGACGACAGGTGCAGATCGGCCGCGATCACCGGCAGCATGAAACCGAGGATCAGCAGATCGAAACCGTCCATCGCATACCCGAGCACCGAGGCGATCAACGCACGGCCGGCATAACCTCGTTTGGCGGGTGCACGCGTGTCGGTGACTGAAGAAGCCGTGGTCATTGAAAGCGTTCCGTATGCAAGGCGACGGCATTCCTGCTCGAGCGCCCGAGAAATTCGCGTGAGTGTAAAGGCGCTCGGGCCCGCTCACAAGCAAGCCAGAACGCAAGCTTCGCGGTGCCTGAAACGCCTGCCCGACGCGACCGCTATGTCGGCCTTTCGAGCCTCGCCCGCACGACGGGCTCCTCGGAAACACCCAATTCGGGTAAAATATCGGCCTACGCGCGTAGCAAAACCGGCCTGCGCTCCACTGACCGGCTACGTATTCCGCCCACCATGGCGCGGATACCCCGCTTGCTGCGCCACCGGGCCCCGCGCCCGCTTCTCCCCGCTCACACCCAAGGATCCGCCCATGACAGGCTTCGATCGCCAGACGATCTCCGACACCACCGCCAAGATGCTGCTGGAAGTGCAAGCAGTGCACTTCAATGCGGAGAAACCGTACATTTTCACGTCCGGCTGGGCGAGCCCGGTTTATATCGACTGCCGCAAGCTGATCTCGTATCCGCGCGTGCGCCGCGGCCTGATGGAAATGGCCGAGACCACCATCCTGCGCGATGTCGGTTATGAACAGATCGACGCGGTCGCGGGCGGCGAAACCGCCGGCATCCCGTTCGCGGCATGGCTGTCGGACCGTCTGATGGTGCCGATGCAATACGTGCGCAAGAAGCCGAAGGGCTTCGGCCGTAACGCGCAAATCGAGGGTCTGCTGACTGAAGGTCAACGCGTGCTGCTGGTCGAAGACCTGACCACAGACAGCCGCAGCAAGATCAACTTCATCAACGCGCTGCGCACCGCCGGCGCCACGGTGAACCACTGCTTCGTGCTGTTCCACTACAACATCTTCAAGGAAAGCGTGTCGGTGCTGAAAGACATCGACGTCGATCTGCACGCGCTGGCCACGTGGTGGGACGTGTTGCGCGTCGCCAAGGAAAACAACTACTTCGACACCAGGACGCTCGACGAAGTGGAAAAATTCCTGCACGCGCCGGCTGAATGGTCGGCAGCGCATGGCGGCGCCACGTCGACGCCGCAGTGAGCGTAACCGCTTGATGCGGATGGAATAAAAAAGGCCGCCTGTCGAAAAACAGGCGGCCTTTTTCCATGGCGCAGCCCTGCCGCGCGAGAGGGCGGCTACGACGTGCCGCCGGAATCTTTCGCCGAATTTGACGACAGGTTCAGCAAGCCGTTGCTCTGCGCGTACTGGAACAGCTCCGAATCGCGATCGATGCCGAGCTTGCGCATCGCCGTGTTCTTTTGCGTGCTGATCGTCTTGATGCTGCGATTGAGCTGCTCCGAGATTTCCTTGATCGTCATGCCGGACACGAACAGCCGCACGACCTCGAGCTCGCGCTTCGACAACATGACTTCGTCGCTCTTGCCACCGGCATTCATGCGCAGCGTTTCGAGCGATGCCTTCACCGACGGGCTCATGTATTCAAGGTTGCGGCTGACGTGCTGCACAGCAAGCCCGATATGACTCAGATCGTCCGATTTGTTGACGACGGACGTCACGCCGAGTTCGCTCAGCCGCTTGAGCAGCGCGGCGTTTTCCAGCATCGTCAGCACGACGATCGCAAGGTCGGGAAAGTTGCGGCGCAAATAGCCGATCAACGGCAGGCCATCGCCATATTGGCCGCCGGGCATCGCCAGATCCGTTACGAGGACGTCGCACGCAATCGTCTGCAACACCTTGACCAACTCGGTTGACTGCCGCGCACGCGCGACGACCTGCATGCCTGGAAACTTGAGCAACGCTTGTTCGGCGCCGAACAAAATCACCGGATGGTCGTCGGCCACCACGACCCTGACTGGCTCTTGCATTGCCCTCCCCTCTACAGATAAACCACTCTCCGAAACTGCTGACATGCCACTCTATTCTTGGTACTCGAACTAAGCGGGTGCGTGGCTTTGTTCACGCGGACAATTGCTCCGACTATAGCCGATTTTCCCATCGGCAAAGCCACGGCAGCGATCGCAATGAATCATCGCCAAGCGAATGTTAGACTTGATTCGACCCTGGGGCACAAAATAGGGACAATAATCATCGCGAGGACAACCGCCTCGCGCCCTGACAGGAGAACCGGCACATGCGCTCGCGTTGCCTGGTTGTTTCGCTTGCTTCGCCCCGTCGCCGAATGTCGCTCCTTCCCTGCGTGAGACTGGGTCTCATGCTGTTGGCGGCACACGGCTCTCACGCGTTCGCCGAGGGCGCGTTCGCGCTGACCAGCGCCAGTTTCCGCGACGGCGGCACGGTCGACATCGCGCAGGTTTTTAATCAGGACGACTGCAAAGGCGGAAATCGCTCGCCGCAACTGGCCTGGCACGACGCGCCGGCAGGCACCCGCAGCTTCGCAATCACCGTGCTGGACCAGGATGCGCCTGGCCGCGGCTGGTGGCACTGGGCGGTGGCGGGCATCCCGGCTACGGTCGAGCGCCTGCCGGAGAACGCCAGTTCGTCGGGCTTCCTGAAGAAACTCGGCGCGGTAGAGGCGCGCAACGACTTCGATACCGACGGCTACGGCGGCCCGTGCCCACCGCCAGGCAAACCCCATCGCTATGTCATCACCATTTATGCGCTGAACACCGCCGACCTGCGACTCGCGCAAGGCCGCCCCGCGCTGATGTTCGATCATGAGGTCGGCACGGCCACCCTCGGCAGCGCGCGAATGGTGGTCAACTACGGGCGCTAGTGCCTGCTGCCTATGCGCCCCTCGAATCTACCCCGATCCCGCTGGCATCGGCTGGCATCTAACGTGCAACCGGCCATCCAGATGTCACTTTCGGCGCGCATCGTCGTTTTTTTACCCTGATCCGCACGCCTGCCGCCATCAGGTCTTAAAATAGCGTTCCGGCGCGGTGTCGCGCCCCGTTTCCAGCAAGCAAGCCAGTGAGATCGAGATGAGCACGAAAGTTTTTGTCGACGGACAGGAAGGCACGACCGGCCTGAAGATTTTCGAATACCTGTCGCAACGCGCCGACGTGGAGATCCTGCGTATCGAAGAAGCGAAGCGCAAAGACCTCGAAGAGCGCCGTCGTCTCATCAACGCATCGGACGTTACGTTCCTGTGCCTGCCCGACGTCGCTTCGCGCGAGTCGGCCTCGCTGGTGGCAAACGACCACACCGTGCTGATCGACGCCAGCACCGCCTTCCGCACGTCCGCTGACTGGGCCTATGGCCTGCCCGAACTGGCCCGCTCGCAGCGCGAGCGTCTGCGCACCGCCAAACGCATCGCCGTGCCGGGCTGCCACGCGTCGGCCTTCGTTCTGGCCATGCGTCCGCTCATCGAAGCAGGTGTCGTGGCGCCGGAATTTGCCGCGCATGCTTATTCGATTACTGGCTACAGCGGCGGCGGCAAAAAAATGATCGCAGACTACGAAGCAGGCGGTAATGACAAACTCAAAAGCCCGCGTCCGTACGCACTCGGTCTCACGCACAAGCATCTGCCGGAAATGGCCGCGCACACGGGCCTGAAGTCGGCGCCGGTGTTCACGCCGATCGTCGGCGATTTCTACAAGGGTCTGGCTGTCACCACGTTCTTCTCGCCGAACCAGTTGGCCAAGAAGGCTACGCCGCAAGACGTGCAGGCGCTGTTCGCCGAATATTATGCGGGCGAAGCCTTCGTGCACGTCGCGCCGTTCGATGCGGACGTGAACCTCGACAGCGGCTTCTTCGACGTGCAGGCGAACAACGACACCAACCGTGTCGACCTGTTCGTGTTCGGCAACGAAGAACGCTTCGTCACCGTTGCGCGACTGGACAACCTGGGCAAAGGCGCATCGGGCGCGGCCATCCAGTGCATGAACCTCGCGATCGGCGCCGCCGAAGAAAGTGGCTTGAAACGCTAAGCAACTTCAGAATGCAGGCGGCAATTCGCCGTCATTCTGCTGAAAGGCCGGTTCGCAAAGACCGGCCTTTCTGTTTTGAAAATAAATCTTTCAAAATTCACGACGATCACCGGCGCGGTCATCCATCCGCCGACCGGCTTCGTCGTTTCTGAAGGACGCTGGAAATTCGGGGCAAAAAAAAGCCCGCCTAAGTGGGCGGGCTGAATCCATATCAGAGGAGACATGGAGGAGACAAGACAAACTATAGCAAATGGTTTGGTGCGTCGCAACATACAAATTAGGGTAGACCCTCGGCGTTGCTTCCATACAACACCTTGGTCACCGACCATCCGAGCCGCCAACGCATGTCTAGTGGCGCACCAGCGCCATCATCGCGCCAAAGCCAACGAAGACGCCGCCCGTCAGACGATTGAACATCTTCGCGACGCTACGGCTTTTCAGTCTGGCGCCGATACGCGTGCCGAACCCGGCATACACCAGGTACCAGCTCACTTCGATGACGGCGAACGTGGCGACGAGCACGCCGAATTGCGGCAACTTGGGCTGTCCGGCGTCGATGAATTGTGGCAGCAGCGCGGCGGCAAACAAAATGGCCTTCGGATTGCTGCCCGCCACCAGAAAGCCGTTACGAAACAGCGCAAGGCGCGAGCGCGCGGGTTTCGCGGCCAGTTCGTCAACTCCGCCGGCAGCGGCTTCGTCCGCGGGTGCGCGCCATGCCTTGATGCCCAGATACACGAGATAGGCCGCGCCGATCATCCGCAGCGCGTTGAACATCGTCGGCCAGGCTTCCAGAAACACGCCAAGGCCGGCCGCGGAGACCGCCAGCATCAGCACGAGCGCCGACAGGCAGCCGGCCATGGTCGCACTCGAACGGCGCAGGCCGTGCTGGGCGCCATGGGTCATCACCAGCAGCATGTTCGGACCAGGAATCGCGGAAACAACAAAAACGGTGGCGACGAACAACCACCAGGTATGCAGGCTCATTGGAATCGACGCGGGAAAAGAGGGTGGGCGTCTATTATGCCCGCGCCCGCAGCTTAGCGCCCTGCCCTCCGGCTCGCCACCTGGCCCAGCACCGCGAAGTCCTTCTCACCGTCGCCGTGCGCTACCGCTTCCAGCAAACTGTCGCGGACCACACTTGCGATCGGCAGCGGCGTCGTCACCGCGTCGGCGGCCGCGAGTGCGAGACGTACGTCTTTCAGCCCCAGACGCGCCTTGAACAGCGCCGGCTCGTAGCGCTGCTCCGCAATCATTTTGCCGTAGCCTTGATAGACCGGTCCTGGGAACGGTCCGCTCGTGATGACATCAAGGAAATCCTGCATCGCAACGCCGTGGCCGGTGACCAGCGTCGCCGCCTCGCCGAGCGTCTCGACCGCCGCGGCCAGCATGAAGTTCGCCGCGAGCTTCATGACGTTTGCCTGTTGCGGCAGCGAACCGATGCGCCATGTTTTCTGGCCAATGGCATCGAAAACCGGCTGGACGCGGTCGATTGCCTCCGCGGGACCGCCCGCCACGATCGTCAGCCTGCCCGCCGCCGCGACGTCCGAGCGCCCGAGCACCGGCGCCGACACGTAATCGATGCCACGCGACGCGTGCGCCGTAGCCAGTTCCTCGGCCAGCGCCACTGAAACTGTTGCCATGTTGACGTGAATCAGTCCGCGCGCAGCATGTTCCAGCAGCGACGCCGTGATGACTTCACGCAGCGCGGCATCGTCGGCGAGCATCGAGAACACGGCGTCGCCCGCAAACGCTTCGGCCGGCGTTGCCACCATCCGCGCGCCGGCTTCCACGAGCGGTCGCGCGCGTTCCGGTGAACGGTTCCACACGCGCACCTGATGACCCGCTTTCAAAATGTTTTCAACCATCGCGGCACCCATCTCGCCGAGACCGATAAAACCGATGTCCATCTGTCGCTCCGTCTTCTAAAGAACTTGAAGTAAAGCACAGCCATGCGACACCTGCAGGACAGCGCGCATCAAAACACGGTGCGATACTGCTGCAATGGGCACCGCGACATTCCGCTTCTACGAGGAGCTGAACGATTTTCTCGCCCGGCCGCTGCGCCGGCGCACGTTCAGTTGTGCCTGCGCGCAGAGCGCCACGACGAAGCACATGATCGAGGCACTCGGCGTGCCGCACACTGAAGTCGAGCTGATTCTGGTGAATGGCGAGTCAGTCGGTTTCAATCACCCGTTATCGGACGGCGACCGCGTCGCCGTTTATCCGAAGTTTGAAGCGCTCGACATCCAGCCGCTCCTGCGCGTACGCGAGCGGCCGCTACGTGTCGTACGCTTTATCGCCGACGCGCACCTCGGCGGCCTCGCCCCGCTGCTGCGGCTCGCCGGCTTTGACACGCTGTATGACAATCACTATCCGGATGCCGATATCGAGGCGCTCGCCGCTGAAGAACAACGTATCGTTCTGACGCGCGATCGCGAGCTGTTGAAACGCCGCACCATCACGCACGGTTGCTACGTGCGCACCTTGCGACCCCGCGAGCAGTTGCGCGAAGTGTTTGACCGGCTCGATCTGGCTGGCAGCGCGCGGCCCTTTCGCCTGTGCCTGATGTGCAATGCGCCGCTGCGACGTATCGCCAAAGAAGACGTCGGGACTCGCGCGCCCGACGGCGTGCTGGAACGGCACAACCAGTTCGTGACCTGCGACGTGTGCCGGCGGGTCTTCTGGGAAGGCACGCACTGGCAAAGAATGCGCGCGTTGATGGACAGCGTGGCAGGCGGCTCGCCTGAACCCCGCCACGACGGCACCTGAGCTGCCGACCGAGGCCGTCGCCTGGCACCGTCTGGCGCCGCTTGCGCGACGCGTACAATGCGGGCTTACTTATCTGGCAGAGGCCTTCCGTATGGCAATGAAAAAAACTGACATTGAAAAGAACAAGGCACTCAAGCTGAACAACGCAATGAAACAGTCGACCGCCGACCGCTTCGGCAAAGCCGCCGCCGCTGATCCGAAGCTCGATCGCCGTGAACAGCGCAAGCTCGACCAGGCGCAAGGTCTCGTCGCCTTTGCCTGCAAGCTGAACGGTGAGTTGGTCACCGAACTGAAAGAACGCGCCGCCACGCATCCGGATGGCATGACCGGACTGCTGAACGACGTGATCAAACGCGGTCTCGCGGGCTAAACGCCGAACGGCGTGTCACGGCGAAGCCTTGCCCGCACAAGGGTGGCAGAAACCGCCGACCCAATACAAAAAGGCCAGCGCATAGGCACTGGCCTTCTTGTTGGCGACGCCGAACCGGAACCGCCCAGCACTGGCCGACTAGCGGCGTGCCGAGGCGAACCCGCGAGGCTCGCCCGCCGAACCAGGCCGTAGCTTAGTTCTGCGTGCCCTTGTCGTTCGTGCCAGCTGCCGAAGCTGCCGACGAAACGCCAGCGTGCTTGCCGTGCGTCTTCAGCTTCTTGGGTTGATGCTTCTTCGGCGTGCTTGCTGCTGCGGCCGGCGCTGCTGCGTCCGATGCCTGTGCGAAAGCTTGAACGGACACCAGCGCGATCGATGCTGCTGCGAGCGAGACGATTACTTTTTTCATGTGTTGTTCCCCAAACCTGAACGACTGAGTCAATGTGAAAGAGATAGCTGCATGGTAAAGCAGACAGCGCTTGAGGCGCCTTCCCGCTCCCCGCGGGAGAGTATTACGCAGTGTAGGCGGTTTGTCATGCCCAAAACTCGATATGTATTTTCCGGGAGACAGCTGGCTTTCGCGACGCTTTCACTCATTAAGCAGGCCATATCAGGGCGAATACCTAGAGCGTCGTCAAGACGAAGATTGTGCGGCAGACCTGGCGATTTCCTGCGCCGTCGCCGAGATACAAATCCCCATCGAATCTCTGGAAAGCTGCCTTTGAAATCCGACACCCGCCAACATCTGCGCGCCAATCTACTTATGCTGATCGCGGCAATCATCTGGGGCTCGGCATTCGTCGCGCAGCGCCTGAGTCTCGATGCGATTGGGCCGTTCCTGTTTACCGGACTGCGCTTCCTGCTCGGCGCGCTCGTCGTATTGACGATGATCGTCTGCGTGAGACGCTCAGCGCTCGCCGAGCTCACGAAGCGTGAACCCGGCGGTGCACGGGAGTTGCTCGGCGCCGGCATGCTGCTCGGCATCGTCTTGTCAGCGTCGATTTCGTTGCAGCAGATCGGCCTGCAATACACCAAGGTTGCCAACGCCGGTTTCATCAGCTCCCTGTATGTCGTGATCGTGCCGCTGCTAGGCGTGCTGTTTCGCCATCGAACCGGATTCGGCACATGGCTTGGCGCGACGCTCGCGGCGCTCGGCATGTATTTTCTAAGCGTGAATGAACACTTTTCGATGCTCTACGGCGACTGGTATCAGCTCGCCGGCGCGCTGGTCATTTCCGTACAGATGATGTTGGTCGGCCGCTTTGCGTTGCGGCACGATCCCCTCATGCTCGCGCTAGTGCAGTTTGTGACCTGCGGCCTCGTGTGTCTGCTTGTCGGCCTCGCGATCGAACCCTTGAGCGTCGCAGTCATCGCGCGCGCAGCACCGACAATCCTGTACGGCGGTGCGCTGTCCGTAGGCATCGCGTACACGATTCAGGTCGTCGCGCAGAAGCACGCGGCGCCGTCGCACGCCGCGGTGATCTTCAGCATGGAAGGGGTGTTCGCCGCTCTCGCCGGATGGCTTGTGCTCGGCGAAACGCTGTCGGCACGCGCGCTGTTCGGCTGCGCGCTCATGATGGCGGGACTGATTGTGTGTCAGGTGATGCCGGTGTGGCGACGCGGAAGCGAACGCTTGCCCCATGCGTCATAAGGGTGGTGCCGGTCGGCCGGCACGGCCGCCCCGCTACGCCGCGCGTGGGTAGCTGAATTGCCTGGGGCTATCCGCAGTGGGCGGAAACACGCACCAGCAACCGTCGTCGTGTCGAAAGAAAAACAGACCGCGTGAGCCGGATTCGGGCGAGGTTTCGACGCGCACATAACGCCGGCCGCCCGAACGTGTACGGCTGAATTCGGTGACGTGAACCGAAACCGATGGCCCCGGCGCCAGCCACTTCTCAACCAGAAAACGCAGTGACTGTTCGCTCGTGGCTCTCATGATCCGCTCCGGGCGAGCTTGCCGCGGTTTGCCTCGCGTGAGGCATCCGCATTCGGGTCGCTTTCGTCGCTGTCGACCATGTCTGCGTCGTGTTCAGCCGACGCCAGGGCAATAGCCCGATTCGTGGCGGCTGCCCGCAGCGTACTGCAATGGGTTGCATGCCGGATATCGGAGAGAAGTCGGACAAGCTGTCGTGCTGTTCTGCGTTTCATTACACACCCCCGCACTGCACCAATAACTTCAGAAAACACTTTAACTCTATGCCTGGATCGGGCGTTGCCGAAATGGTTTTGACTAAATAGCAACAGTTGCGCTTGCAAAAAGAGAGACGCAATCTTTGTACCGTCCGGCTTTAATGTGCGCGTGTACACGCGGCGCGGTCTGTACGCTGGCGAGCGCATGGCGTCGTTGGAAATCGTCGCGGCGATATGGAAAAGACGGTCGACCAGGCGAGTTATCCACAATTACCTATGAATAACTTTGGGATAGCTCACGGGACAGCCTGTGTGCGGAATCTTGATAAACCGGACCGCACAGCAAGCGCAGTCAAAGTTATCCCGGCTTTGTAGTTTTTCTACAGACGTGTTCCGCAAGGTTATGGATTTCGCACGGCCTTGATGCGGCAAAGAATTTACAAGTTATCCACAGAAGGGGTTAACCCTTGTTAACTATTACTATATATGTATACGTATGAAGTAAAAGACATAGGATAAGTGCCGCATCGTGATCAGATCAAAGGCTAGTCAGGCCTTGAACAGTCACAAACCCTCCGATGAGGCGGGGTAGAAACATCACGGCGCTGTAACTGCGCCGCTTGCAGGCGGAACCGCCGCGGCCTGGCCAAGCGCATCCGGGATCGGCGGAAGCGGCGCGGGCATTGTGACTTCCACAGGCACCGGCAACAGCCGCGTCTCAATGCTCGTATTCGCTACCGGCTGGGTCCGCACCACCGTTTGCAGATAGTGCTCGACAAGGCCGAAGAACCGATCGTAAAACTTACCCGACGGAATGGTCTCACTTGAAATCTTGACCATCGCGTCGCTGTTCGAGCGGATCGGCAGCGACAGCGAGCCGAGCACGCTCAAACCGACGCTCGCCGAAGTGTCGCTTTTCTTCAGCGCAAAACCGTTCTGCACGGCGTTGACATACACAATGCTCGTACTGCTCGCCTCTTCCCCCGGCGTACACACGACGTGAAACTCCACGACAACATGCGAATCCCCTGTCGGCTGGAAATTTTTCGTCCCATCGACGGTATCGGTGCGCGTCATCGTCGTCAGATAGCCCTGACTCAGCAAGGCACGGCGTGCGGCCTCGCAGGTATCGGTGGTACTCGAGTTGAAATTACGCGCAAAAGGGCTTGCGCCGGTTTCGAACAATTCCTGCTGGAATTTCGGCTGCGGTGTGCTGCTGCAGGCGGACAGCGTCAGCAGGCCGAACAGGGACGCGGCGGTGACTCTGGAAAACGAAATGAACATGATCGATCGGCGGGGGCGCTGCGTGAACTCGAATGGGAAAGCATTGTAGAGCGGTTGTCGAGTGTGCGTAAAAAGTGCGCAGCGGCGCGCCCCGCGCGGCCTTACACCGCGTGACGATCGGTTACAGCGGCACGTGCCGTTGCAACGAAAAAGGTAGAGGGAAAACGCGGCAGAAGTCTATTTCGAGGTTGCCGGCAAACCATTCGACAACGCCGGCGCGCTACTCACTCCGACAACGTTGCTGGCCGGTATCGTAAAGGCGTCGGCCCAGTTGTCCGGCGCCGCGCAATGGTCGGCGGAGCGAGCGTCACAGGTGCCGGCTTGCGCGCCCGGATGCGACGCGGCGTCTTGCGGCCCGGCGACGACGGCGAAGTCCTCGACGCGTAGGCTCACTTTCTGTGCGTACGCCTGCGAGCCACCGTAGCTCTTGAGCGCCGCGTTCATGTCGCCGTTGGCCGAACGCATGTAGCCATACAGAATCGCCGAGCCCACTTCGATGTTGGCAGTCGGCTCAGTGAGGTCTTTAACGTTCCTCAGCAGCCCGCGATGGGCGCCCGGCACCACCTGCATCAATCCGGTCGCACCGTTGGCGCCCTTGGCCTTTTCCTTGAAGCGGGATTCAATCGAAATGATCGCCAGCAAGAGCGCCGGCGGCAGTGAATATTTCGAAGCAGCGGACTGCACCGCGTCGGAAATCTTCTGAGCCTTTTCCTTTGCCAGACCGAATTTTTGCGTCAGATACGCCGACATGCGGTCATTGTTTTCGTCGGCCGTTGCGGTCTGCATCAGGCCGAGCGAAAGCACGATCAGACACAGTAATCGGCTCATAACGGTGGACGGGAAGTAAAAGGATTCGAGCATTATAGCTCTGCCCCTAAAAGGGACTCCCGATCGGCCGGAATTCATCTGATGAAATCAGCTCGCCATGGGATTTTCGAGTGCGTTGCATCGAGCGCATCTGCTCGCGCCGAGCTCACCAGAGAGTGAGCAAGATGGACTGCCGCTGGCCGCTGGGCATGAGGCGGCGCTCAGGGGCGCATGATGACGGTGCGGCCGGTTTGCCGCCGCGCCGGATAACTCCGCCGGGATTTGAGACAATGAAGGCCGCCGGTGAATATTTTCCCGGGACAACCGGGTAACGCCCTGCCTGTCGGGCAAGCAGCGGCCCATCGAACATGAGATGTTTTCAGGTATGAGCAAGACCGCGTTTATTCCCAGCGTCCCGGCGACGTCAGAGGACGATTTTGAAGTGTCGGCGACCTCGAAGCTGGCTGGCTACCGGCGCTTTTTCGGCGTCTTGAAAGTGGTCAGAACCACCGACGGCCGCGTGCTGTTCCCGTTCGACGGTGCGCCGGAGCTCGGCCCGTATCCCACCAAGCTCGAAGCGATCGCCGCGGCGCAGGTGTATGGCGAACATATCGTCACCAGCGACCTGGCGCGTCCGGAACTGTAGGCGGAGCGATCAGCTCATCGACCGCGCTGGAGCCGATGCGGGATCGCAAAAAAAAACGGCCACCAAAAGGTGACCGTTTTTTTGCGTGACGCTAGCAAAACCCGCCTTGCGCCCTCATTCCACTGTCACTGATTTCGCCAGGTTTCGCGGCTTATCCACGTCCGTACCCCGCGCACAAGCCGTGTGATACGCCAGCAACTGCAGCGGCACAACGTGCAGGATCGGCGATAGCAACCCGTAGTGCTCCGGCATCCGGATCACATGCAGGCCTTCATCGTTGACGATTTTCGTATCCGCGTCCGCGAACACATAAAGCTGACCGCCGCGCGCGCGCACTTCCTGAATATTCGACTTCAGCTTTTCCAGCAGCGCATCGTTCGGCGCGACGGTGACAACCGGCATCGCTTCAGTCACCAGCGCCAGCGGCCCGTGCTTCAACTCGCCAGCCGGATAGGCTTCCGCGTGAATATAGGAAATCTCCTTGAGCTTCAGCGCGCCCTCGAGTGCGATCGGATAGTGCAAGCCACGCCCGAGGAACAGCGCGTTTTCCTTGCGCGAAAACTCTTCCGACCACGCAATGATCTGCGGCTCCAACGCCAGCACGCTGTTCAACGCCGCCGGCAAGTGGCGCAGCAGCTTCACGTAATCGGCCTCCTGCTCCTTGCTGACATGCCCGCGCAGTTTTGCGAGTGTCACGGCCAACACGAACAGGGCGACCAGTTGCGTCGTGAACGCCTTGGTCGACGCCACACCGATCTCGCGGCCGGCATGCGTGAGGAACGACAGCTCCGTTTGACGCACCATCGCGCTCGTGCCGACATTGCAGATGGCCAGCGTATGTTTGTGCCCGAGCGACTGCGCATGCTTGAGCGCCGCCAGCGTATCGGCCGTCTCGCCGGACTGTGAGATCACCACCACCAGCGACTTCGGATTGGGCACCGACTCGCGGTAGCGATACTCGCTAGCGATCTCCACCTGGGTCGGGATCTTTGCGACGGATTCGAGCCAGTACTTCGCCGTCAGCCCGGAGTAATAGCTCGTGCCGCACGCCAGAATCAACAGGCTGTCGATGTCGGCGAATGCCTTGTCCGCGTTTTCGCCGAAGATCGAAGCGTCGAATGAATCGGATTGCGGAATCGTGTCGGTGATCGCACGCGGCTGCTCGAAGATTTCCTTCTGCATGAAGTGACGATACGGGCCGAGTTCGACCGCGCCGCCGTACGCCGCCACCTGGCGCACGTCGCGTTGCGCTTCGTTGCCGTCGCGATCGGCGATACGCACGCCGTCGAGCGACAGTTCACACACGTCGCCTTCTTCCAGGAAGATGAAGCGTTCCGTGCTGCCGGCCAGCGCCAGCGCGTCCGAAGCAAGGAAGTTCTCGCCTTCGCCGAGTCCCACCACCAGCGGCGAGCCTTGCCGTGCGCCCACCACCGTGTGAGGCTGGTCCTTATGAAGCACCGCGATCGCGTACGCGCCATGCAATTGCGCGACGGCCTCGCGCACCGCGGCGAAGAGATCGCCGCGATACATGCTGTGAATCAGGTGAGCAATAACCTCTGTATCCGTTTGAGAAACGAACACGTAACCCTTACCCCGCAGCATTTCGCGCAGAGATTCGTAGTTTTCGATGATGCCGTTGTGTACCAACGCGAGCGCGTCTTTCGAGAAGATCGGATGCGCGTTGTCGGTAACCGGCGCGCCGTGCGTGGCCCAACGCGTATGCGCGATGCCCGTGATGCCCTCGAGATGACCCTCGCGCACCTGTTCATCGAGATCCGCGACACGCGCGACGCTGCGTGCGCGGCGCGGTCCATCTTCGCCGAGAACGGCGACGCCGCATGAATCGTAGCCACGATACTCGAGGCGACGCAGTCCTTCGATCAGAACAGGGACGATATTACGTTGCGCAACCGCGCCGACAATGCCGCACATAGCTCAATTCCTTTTAGAGGCTGGGTTATCAGGGAGCGCGTATGAAGCGCGCGTCATGCCCATCAACTCTTCTTCTTGACCGGGCGCACATAGCCCGCCTTGCTTGTTTGAATCTTGTCGTTCAGAACCAGCATGTCTTCTGCGACGTCCTTCCAGACCGTCGTGCCCGCCGCAATCGTCACGCCGCGCTTTACGCGCACCGGCGCGACCAGTTGCGTATCGGAACCGACAAACACGTCATCTTCGATGATAGTGCGGAATTTATTCGCGCCATCGTAGTTGCAGGTGATGGTGCCCGCGCCGATGTTCACGCGCGCGCCGATATCCGCGTCGCCAATATACGTGAGGTGATTTGCCTTCGAGCCGTGCCCGAGCACCGCGTTCTTGATTTCGACGAAGTTGCCTACGTGCGATTCATCGTGCAGCGTTGCGCCGGGGCGCAGCCGCGCGTACGGGCCGAGTACGGCGTTCGCACCGACCTCGGCGCCTTCGATATGCGTGAACGCATCGACCCGGGTGCCCGCGCCAATGGTTGCATTGCGAATCACGCAGTTCGGCCCGATCGTCACGTTGTCGGCCAGCGTCACGCGGCCTTCGAACACGCAATTCACGTCGATCGATACGTCGCGCCCGCATTCGAGCGTGCCACGCACGTCCAGACGCGCCGGGTCGGCCAGCGTGACGCCCGCGATCAGCAGTTCATCGGCCACGTTGCCCTGATGGATCCGTTCGAGTTCGGCGAGCTGCTGCTTGCTGTTCACGCCGAGCGTTTCCCACTCTTCGTCGGGCTGCGTGGTGACAACTTCGAGGCCGGCTTCGATCGCCATCTCCACTGCGTCGGTCAGGTAGAACTCGCCTTGCGCGTTGTCGTTCTTCAGCGCTGCGAGCCAGCCGCCGAGGCGTTCGGTGGGCGCGACGATGATGCCTGTGTTGATCTCGGCAATCTTCAACTGCTCGGCCGTTGCGTCTTTCTGTTCGACGATGCGCGACACCTTGCCGTGCTGATCGCGCACGATGCGGCCATAGCCGCTGGGGTCGGCGAGCGTGACGGTGAGGACGCCGTAGCCGCCCTGCCCTGCACGCTCGGTGAGCGCTTGCAGCGTGCTGGCGCGCGTCAACGGGACGTCGCCGTACAACACGAGCGTGGGCGCGGATGGGTCGAGCAGAGGCAAGGCCTGCTGTACGGCGTGGCCGGTGCCGAGCTGTTGCTCCTGCACGGCGAACTGGACGTCTGGCGCCGCGACGGCCTTGCGCACCGCTTCGGCACCATGGCCGATCACCACGACAAGATGGGTGGGCTTGAGCGTGCGGGCTGTGTCGATGACATGAGCGAGGAGCGGCTGGCCAGCCAGGGGATGAAGCACCTTGGGAAGCGCGGACCGCATGCGCTTGCCGGTGCCTGCCGCCAAAATCACAATGTTCATGGCGTCGGCAAATGACGAGTTTGGAGGCGCCAATTCTAACATGCGGGTTATGTCAGCAAGACGGCCCGCGAGGCCTGATAGCAGGCCAGAATGCGTGGAATCGCACGGATTCCGCGCATTTCAGACGCTCATCAAAGATCGTCGAACTGAACGATTGATATTGTCTTCGATGAACCGGGCATTGCGCCATCGCCGGCATCGGTCGAACACGGCTCTTCGTCGAAAGCGATATCGCCTTGCGGATCGGCCTCGCCGGTTGCGCGCAAACCGGCGAACGGGAACAGCTTGTGATCCATCAGATGCGACGGCACGACGTTCGACAAAGCGTTGAACATATTCTCGACACGCCCCGGGAAGCGCTTCTCCCAGTCGCGGATCAGCGCCTTCATTTCCGCGCGCTTCAGATTAGGTTGGCTGCCGCACAGATTGCACGGAATAATCGGAAATTCGCGCAACTCCGCGTATTTCTCCAGATCGGTTTCCTTCACATAAGCGAGCGGCCGGATCACGATGTTCTTGCCGTCGTCCGATTGCAGCTTGGGCGGCATGCCCTTCAGCTTGCCGCCGTAAAACAGGTTGAGAAACAGCGTTTGCAGGATGTCGTCACGATGGTGGCCGAGCGCGATCTTGGTCGCGCCGAGTTCGCCCGCGACGCGGTACAGAATGCCGCGACGCAGCCGTGAACACAGCGAGCAGGTGGTCTTGCCTTCCGGCACCAGCCGCTTGACGATGCTGTAGGTATCCTGATTCTCGATGTGGAACGGAATGTCGAGTTGCTTCAGATACTCGGGCAGCACGTGCTCCGGAAAGCCCGGCTGCTTCTGGTCGAGGTTCACCGCGACGATGTCGAAATTGATCGGCGCGCGTTCACGCAGCCGCATCAGGATTTCGAGCATCGCATAGCTGTCCTTGCCGCCCGACAGGCAGACCATCACCTTGTCGCCGTCCTCGATCATGTTGAAGTCGCCGATCGCCTCGCCGACCTGGCGCGCCAGCCGCTTGAACAGCTTGTTGTTCTCGTAGGCTTCTTTCTGCTCGCGGCGCGTGAGCGGCGCTTTGATCGGGGCAGCCTGCGCTACGGTGTCGTTCAGGATGTCCTGAGCATTCATGGCTCAATCCTCTTTGATACGGAAGACTTCGACGCCCACGGCGTCGCAGTCGGGATAAACGTCCGGCTTGGCGGTCGAGATGCAGACTGCGCGCACTTGCGGGTGCGCGAGCAGTGCTTTGACGAGGTCGTCACAAAGCGTTTCCTGCAGGTGGATATGACCTTGCTCGACGCGGCGCGCGATCGTGGAGCGCATGAAGTCGTAATCGACGACTTCGCGCAACTTGTCTTCAACCGGTGTGGACAGCGCGAGCGGCACGAACAGATCGACGTTGATCACGACGCGCTGTTCGCCACGCTTTTCGAAGTCGTGCACGCCGATGTTGATGTGCACTTCGTAGTTGCGCAGAAAGAGCCGGCGGCAATCGGCGAGCCGGGGATGCGAAAGAGCGGCAAACATGTTCGTTCCAGTCGAAAAAAGCGTGCGGAGCACGCAAGGGGGCGCTTCGGGGCGCGGCGGCCGCCAGCCTGGCAGGCCACGCGCGCTTCAGGCGCCCGTCAAAAACATTACGTCGCGCGGCAGCGGCACGAGGTGCTGCCCGCCGTCGACCACCAGCGTCGTTCCGGTGACGCCCGCTGCATCGGCGAGATACAGCGCGGCGGCGACAATATCCTCCGGCCGCGACGCGCGGCCCAGAGGCGTCGAACGGTGAGCTTCGGCAAAACCGGCCGGCGTCTGATCGCCGGACTGCATCGTCAAACCGGGCGCGAGTCCGACTACGCGCACTTTCGGCGCCAGCGCCTGGGCCAGCGCGACCGTGGCTGTCTGCAACGCCGCCTTGGACAGCGTGTACGACAGGTAGTCCGGATTCATGTTGTACAGCTTCTGATCCAGCACGTTGATGACGACACCGCGCTGGCTCTCGTCGGTGCGCGCCGTCTCCGGCGTCGCCTCGAACAGCATACGCGCCAATACCAGCGGTGCGCCGAGATTCATCGCCGTCAGCTTGAGCAGCAGCTCGTAACCGACGTTGAGCGCCGTGTCTTCTTCGAAACGCGACGCGTTGTTGACGATGCAGGTCGGCCGGCCTAACGCGGCGGTGCAGTCCGGCAACAGCCGTTCGACCTGAGCCTCGTTGCCCAATTCCGCGTGCAAGGCCACCGCCCGGCGGCCCAGCGCGACAATTTCCGCGACCACGCCGTCGGCATCCTCCCGTGACGCGCCGTAATGCACCGCCACGTCCCAGCCACGCGCGGCGAAACCGAGCGCGAGCGCGCGCCCGATGCGGCGGGCGGCGCCGGTAATTAGCACGACGCGCGGCGTTTCAGGCGCGCGGGAGGCAGAGGTGTCTACAGAGGCGGTCATTTACAATGCGGGGATGAATCCGAAAGCTCACCAACCCGATAGTTTACCTGCTCCCGGCCCGAGCGCGCTCGCGCAGTCCGAAGCGCTGATTGCGCAGCTCCGCACGGAGCTCGAAGCCGCCGGCGGCTGGCTGCCGTTCGACCGCTACATGGAACGCGCGCTGTACGCGCCGGGACTGGGCTATTACGGCGGCGGCGCTCGCAAATTCGGCCTGCGGGGCGATGACGGCAGCGACTTCGTCACCGCGCCCGAACTGTCCCCGCTGTTTGCCGCGACGCTGGCGCGCCCAATCGCCGAAGCCTTGCAGGCGAGCGATACGCGCGACTTAATGGAGTTCGGCGCCGGCACCGGCAAGCTGGCAGCAGGGTTATTGAACGCGCTCGACACACTGGGCTGCGCATTCGACAGTTATGCGATCGTGGATTTATCAGGTGAATTGCGCGAGCGCCAACGCGAGACGATCGAAGCCGCCGCACCGGCGCTGGCCGCGAAGGTGCGCTGGCTGGACGCGCTGCCTGAGCGATTCGAAGGCGTGGTGATCGGCAACGAGGTTTTGGACGCGATGCCGGTGCGGCTCTTCGCCTTTAGCGGCGGCGTCTGGCATGAGCGCGGCGTGGTGTGGCGCGATGAGGCTTTTGCGTTCGACGATCGCCCGGTGTTGGCCGCTGAGGACATCGCGTTTCTGGCGCAAATCGAAACCGCCGGCGAAGACTATGTCACCGAGACACACGACGCCGCTCGTGCGTTCACACGCACCGTTTGCACGATGCTCGCGCGTGGTGCGGCGTTCTTCGTCGACTATGGTTTTCCGCGTCACGAGTACTACCACGCGCAGCGTGCGCAGGGCACGTTGATGTGCCATTATCGGCATCGGGCGCATGGCGATCCGTTCGTTTATCCGGGGTTGCAGGACATTACCGCGCACGTGGAATTTACCGGCATCGCTGAAGCCGGTGTCGAGGCAGGCGCGGATTTGCTCGGATTTACGTCGCAAGCGCGGTTTTTGTTGAACGCGGGGATTACCGAGGCGCTGGGTGAAATCGATCCTGCGGATGCGAAGAAGTACTTGCCTGCGGCGAATGCGGTGCAGAAGTTGTTGTCCGAGGCGGAGATGGGCGAACTGTTCAAGGTGATCGCGTTTTCGCGTGGGCTGGACGACACGTTGCAGGCATTTTCCAGCGGCGACCGGTCGCATACGCTGTGATTTTCTGGTTTATGGACTCGCGATGATCCGCTGGTTGTTGACTACGTTTATTGCCGTGGCGGTGCTGTCGGCCTGCTGGCCGTGGCTCAGGAAGATCGGCATCGGGCGCATGCCCGGTGATGTCACGTTGCGCCTGTTCGGGCGGGAGTATCCGTTCCCGTTTATGTCGACGGTGATTCTGTCGATCATCCTGTCGATCGTGGCGCGACTTCTGTAATTCGCACCATCAAAACGCGGATGCGGTCCCCGTGTGTCAAAGCGCGCTTTCCACTGCCTTCACCCGCTCCTGATGCACCGCTTCCTTGATTCCGGCTGGCGCATCGGCAAACCGGGCCGCGACCGCGCCAGCATCGACCGCTCGCGCGGCCACCAGGGCAACCCGTAGCCGCTCAGCCTGCGGATACTCGCGCATCTCAAACCCCAACCGCCCGCGCGCATCAGCCTCGCATGCCTGCAAGGCTTCGGCAAACCGTCCAGGTTTCCGAATCGCATCGCTGCGCTCAAGCAACCTGACCAGCGCGGCGGCGCCCATCTCCATCACGCGATGGATATTCCCGTGCTCCCGCGCCACCAGCATCGCCAGTTCGCGGCATTCGTTCGGCACGCGCAACCGCTCGCAAAAAGGCTTCAGCAAATCGACGCTGCGCCCCTCATGCCCGATATGCCGCGGCAACACGTCTTCGGGCGTGGTCGCCTTGCCCAGATCGTGCGTCAACGCAGCGAACCGAACCGCCAGCGCATACCCCTGCTGCGCCGCGTGATCGACCACCATCATCACGTGCACGCCCGTGTCCACCTCGGGGTGATAGTCGGCCCGTTGCGGCACGCCGAACAGCGCGTCGATCTCCGGCAGAATCCGCGCCAGCGCCCCGCATTCCCGCAGCACCTCGAACATCCGCGACGGCCTCGTCTCCATCAGCCCACGCGATACCTCCTGCCACACCCGCTCGGCGACCAGCGCATCCACTTCGCCAGCGGCAACCATCTTGCGCATCAGCGCCATCGTCTCCGGCGCGACGGTGAAGTCCACGAAGCGGGCGGCAAAGCGCGCAATCCGCAAGATCCGCACAGGGTCTTCAAGAAAGGCGTCGCTCACGTGACGGAACAGCCGCGCCTGCAAATCGCCCTGACCGTTGAATGGGTCGATCACCGGCCCCGTCAATTCGCCGTCCGGGCGCATCTCGCGCGCCATCGCGTTGATCGTGAGATCGCGGCGCGCAAGATCCTCTTCGAGTTTGACGTCCGGTGCGTAGAAAAACTGGAAGCCGTGATAGCCCGCCGCCGTCTTGCGTTCAGTACGCGCCAGCGCATATTCCTCGTGCGTCTGCGGATGCAGGAAAACGGGAAAATCCTTGCCCACCGGCCGGAAGCCCTGCGCGACCATCTGCTCGGGCGTCGCCCCGACCACGACATAGTCGCGGTCCTGCACGGGTACGCCCAGCAGCTCGTCGCGAATCGCTCCACCCACCGCGTAGATATTCATGGGCATACGTCTTGATAAGGAATCGCGTGTGTTTCGCGCAGCGCGTTGTCGATCCAGGCCTGGACCGCGGGTAGCGCCGTCACGCGATTCACATAGGCCGCGGAAACTTCCGTTAGCGCCGGGCGCCACGTCCTGAAGCGCATCACCACCGGCGCGTACATTGCGTCAGCAATGCTGAACTCGCCGAACAGGAACGGGCCGCCGTAAGTCGCAAGGCACTGGTGCCAGATCGCCTCGATGCGTGCGATATCGGCGAGCGCGCCCGGCGTCGCGTTCTTACCGGGAAACGATGCGCGGATATTCATCCACATGTTGGCGCGCAAATCGCCAAAGCCTGAATGCATCTCCGCGCTGACGCTGCGCGCATGACTGCGCGCGGCCGGGTCACGCGGCCAAAGCGCGTGCTGCGGAAAGCGCTCAGCCAATGTTTCCGCGATGGCCAGCGAATCCCAGGTGGCGACGCCGCCGTCGCCAATCAGACAAGGCACCTTCCCCGGTCCCGCCGGTGCGTGGGCCAGAATCGCGGACGTCGTGCCGGCGTCGTACAGCTCGATCAGCACCTCTTCAAACGCGATGCCGAAATGTTTGAGCAGCAGCCACGGACGCATCGACCACGACGAATAGTTCTTGTCACCGATAATCAGCTTCATGCTTATTCAAAGGAGAGAGGGGAAAACTTCAACGGCCCGCATTGGCGCGGAACGTGTTGAAGCGCGAACGGCTCGACGCGCCGGTCAGATACACCGGCACAATCGTTTCGACGCTGGCCGGCTCGATTCCGAGTTCCGGCGCGATCGGCCCGCTCATCACGTTATCAACTTTCATCGAATCGAGATTGTCGCGCGAGATCACCGGTTCGCCGGGCGCCATTTCAAATGACAACGCTTGCAGGCGGGCCAGCGAATCCGGCAAACGAATGATCCGCGCATGCCGGCCGATCGCATCGCCGCAATAGCTGACAAGCTCTTCAAGTGTATAGACGGTCGGGCCACCCAGTTCATAGGTATGGCCGGACGCTGCATCGAGATCGAGCACGTTGACGATCGCCTTGGCAACGTCGCCCACATATACCGGCTGGAAGCGCGCGTCCGGCATTGCAAGCGGGATCACCGGAAAGACCCGCTGCAGGAACGCGAACTTGTTGAGAAGCTCGTCCTCCGGACCGAATACGACAGACGGCCTGAATACCGTCCACGCAAGGTTCGCGGCATGCACGGCCTTCTCGCCGTCGCCCTTGGAGCGCGTGTACATGCTCGGCCCATTGACGTCCGCGCCGAGCGCACTGACATGTATCAGCCGATGCACGCCCTTGCCTTCGCAGGCCGCGACGATCTTCGTCGGCAATTCGACATGCATCTTCGCGAACTCGGGCCCATAGGGTGTGCCGCGTTTGCCATGCAGCGTGCCCACCAGGTTGATCACGGCGTCGGCATTCTCGACGAAGCGGGCGAGCTGCACCGGATCGAACACGTCGGCTTCGATGACGTCGATGGGGAGCAAGGTGAGATGGCGGGCGTTGTAGCGCCGCCGGGTGGCGATGCGGACATCCTTGCCCATTTCAACGAGGGCGTTGACGAGATGGCTGCCGATAAAACCGGAACCGCCGATGACCGCAATGGCTTGATGTCGCATTTTCGACTCCCTGATGGAAGCCGCGGCAACGGCTGGCGTGGCGTACCGCCGCATCGGAAAGACGCGGCGGCACGGCGCTTACGGTGCGATATAACCCAGACGCGCCTTCAGCGATTGCGGACGGCCTTCGAACAACGCCGCGTAGTAGACCGTGTTGGACAATACGTTCTTCACGTAGTCGCGCGTTTCCTGAAACGGAATCGCCTCGGCGAAGATCGCGCCTTCAACCGGACGCTGCAGCGACTGACGCCAGTTGCGCGGACGGCCTGGCCCGGCGTTGTAACCTGCGGTGGCCAGCACGGCGGACCCGTCGAACTGATTGTAGATCATCGACAGATAGTTCGTGCCGAGCAGGATGTTGGTGTTGATGTCGTTCATCTGCTCGCGCGAAATCGGACCGAGACCGATCTTCTTGGCGACCAGTTGCGCGGTGCCCGGCATCAACTGCATCAAGCCGCTCGCACCGACTTCCGAGCGCGCGTTCATGATGAAGCGCGATTCCTGGCGAATCAGCCCGTACGCCCATTCGACATCGAGCCCGTTCGACTGCGAATCGCGCTCGACGATATCCTTGAACGGCGACAGATACCGCAGCGAAAAATCGTGCTCGCTCTTCGTGCGGTCCGCCGTGTTGACGGTGCGGTCATACAGCTCGATCCGGCGCGCGTATTCTGCAGTGGCAAGCAGTTGCCGGTCGCTCATGCTGCGCAGCGGCCAGTTCCATTCGCGATTGCCTTCGAGCCGCAGGTTCAGCGCATAGAACCGCTGTGCCAGAGCGAGCCCCGGGGTATCGCCGGCCGCCTGGACTTCGGCGTCGCTCACGGCGGTTTTCGGCGGTACGCTGATCTTCTGGCCCAATTCCTCCGCAGCCAGTTGGCCGTAGAAGTTAAAGCCCGACGAGATCGACTCGAATTCCTGATTCGCCGTTGCGGTGTCGCCAGCCTGTTTCAATGCGCGCGCATGCCAATACACCCACGACGGCTGGTTGCGCAGCGCCGTCGGCATCTGTTCGATCGACCAGCGCACCATCGTCCAGTCGCCCGCCAGCAGCGCGGTGCGGGTGCGCCATTCGTACGCCGGGTTCGACAGCGGCGCATTCACCGACAGCCGATACCAGTCGACCGCGCCCGGCATCTGCTTGAGGGCAGCCTGGTAAGCAATCGTGCCCCAGCCGATCGCGCGCTCCGGCGAGCTCAACGACGGCGCCACCGATGCGAAAGTAGCAGCGGCCATGGCCGGATCGTTACGCGCCATGCGGGTGATCGCGAGCAACGCAAGCTGGTGCGACTGGGTGTCGGGACCCACGCCGCGCGCGAGCAGCAACGGCGGCGTACTCGTCGCCTGGCCGAACAGCACCGGGTCGGGCGGCTGGTTGCTCAGTGCATCGACCAGCTTGCTGCCGGTGTTCGTGTAGTTCTGTTCATAAGCAAGCCGGATCTGTTGCCAGATGTCGGCTGTGCTGAATTGCTGGTTGACGGCGAGCGCGGTGATCAGGTCGACACAGCCGTCGCCATACCACTTCGGATCGACCAGCAGCGCGCGCGCCGCGTCGGCGATATTCTCGCCACGCGCGGCCCGCGACTCGAGCGCATAGCACTTCACCTGCGTATCGTCGTTCAGCACGAAGCGCGCGTATTGCTGGTCGAAGTTGCGCCAGTCGTGCCGCGCGCCGAGCACGGTAAGGTAGTCGTTACGCAGACGGTCGGCGATCGCCTGGCCGTCGTACTTCTGCAGGAACGCCAGCACCGGCGCATCGGGCGCGTCGATACGCGCATGGCCCGTGGAGTCGAACAATTGCGGCTTGAGCTGGAAGTACTCCAGATACGCAGGCGCCGGATAGTTCGGAATCATGCTGGCCAGTTGCGCTGCCCGCGCCGTGTCGTTATTACGGGCGGCTTCGCGAAGCTGGACGAATATCTGGTCGTCGTTCGTGAGTTGTGAAAGGGGAACAGGCTTGACGGCCGAGGCCGTGCTGCACGCGACGAGTGCCGCAGCTGCCAGCGCGAGACCGGCCGCGCGATATACTCGGTAAAGGCGTTTTGACATCGTTGTTTCTGGAGCGCGAATTGAACCAAAGCATAGCATGCAACCCCGTCGCGGAATCGAAAAAGGCGCTGCGTCGAATGCTATTGGAAACAAGGCTACAAGCGGCTTCCGAGCCGGCCAGCAACGCTGCGCTGAACCGTCGCATCCTCGACGCGTTAAAGCACTACGGCGTGGGCAGCGTGGGGTTCTACTGGCCGCTCGCGGGCGAATTCGATGCGCGCGCCGCGATCACGATCTGGCTTGCGGCGGACCTGCAACGCGAAGCCAGTTTGCCAATCGTCAAGGAACGCGGCGTGCCGCTCGAGTTCCATGCGTGGTCGCCCGATACGCCAATGAGAATCGGCCATCACAAGATCGCCGAGCCGACCTCCGGGCGTGTGGTGATCCCCGATCTGTTGTTCGTGCCATGCGTCGGCTTCGACGCCGACGGCTACCGGCTCGGTTACGGCGGCGGCTACTACGATCGCACACTGGCCGCGTGGCCGGGTTCGAGGAAGCCGGTGACGGTCGGCGTCGCCTATGAAGCGTGCCGCACGCAAGCGCTGCAACGCGAAGCCCACGACGTCCCGCTCGATCTGATCGTGACCGAAGCGGGCCTCTATACGCAACCTGTGCAGTGAGGTCGGCGCGTGCCGCATCCGCCAGGGGATGCGGTCGCCGGATTCCGTTATAGAGACGCCGCCGCCCGCGCGGCCGTGTCGTAGAGACCAGACGCGTTGCGCATGAGTTGCGCCGCCTCGCCGATCTGCTCATTGGTCAGGCCGCTTTCCTTCAGCGTTGAAATCAGACAGCTCTCGCGCACGTCGCGATACTTCAGGCAGAGTTCGCGCCCCGCATCGGTCGCGGAAAAAAACACTTCCTTGCCGGTCTTTTCGCTTTTTACATACCCTCTAGCTACGAGCTTCTTCAACGCGTAGGTGGCGACGTGCGTGTCTTCGATGTTCAGCACGAAGCAGATGTCCGCCAGCTTCTTGCGCCGCTCGCGATGGCCGACGTGGTGCAGCAGCGAGACTTCGATGGCGGTCATGTCCTTTTCACCGGCCGCCGACATGCAGCGCACCATCCAGCGGTTGAATGCATTGCCAGCCATGATGAGCGCGTACTCCAGCTCGGACAATTCCGCGCTTGTGTCAGAAACGAGGTGTTCCGAGGAGACGATCTTGGTGGGGTGGCGCGACATGGCGGACATTCTCGAAGGCAGGTTGGGAAGGTGTCCGGAGTGTACGACGACGAATCCCTTCCCGGGAGCCTGGCGAAAACGATTATAGATAAATTGTTGATATTTTATTGATAATGTACGCTTCAAACATCGTCAGCCGGATGCCGTTAACCATCCATAGGGGACGTGGTGTTCGAATTCCCCGACTCGACCTGGGCCAGTAAGCGATGAGCCAACCAAGAATTTTTCCGCTGGGTGATGCCGCACTGGTGTGCGAGTCGTCGCCGCCTGCCACGCTGGCCTGCCAACAGCGCGTCTGGGCGGCCGCCGAGGCCGCGCGTGACTGGCCGCACGTTCTGGAAGTCGTGCCGGGCATGAACAACCTGACGCTCGTGTTCGATCCGCTCGAAGCCGACCCGGAAGCGCTCACGAGCCTGCTGCGTGCTGCCTGGGAAGCGGCCGGCGAGGCGCCGCCTGTCGGCCGTCAAGTCGACATTCCGGTGCAATACGGCGGCGAGTTCGGACCCGATCTGCAGGTAGTTGCCACGCACACCGGCTTGAGCGTGCGCGAGGTCGTGCAACGGCACTCGGAGGGCGAGTACGTGGTCTTCTTCCTCGGCTTTCAGCCCGGCTTCGCCTATATGGGCGGCTTGCAGGCGGCACTGCATACGCCGCGCCGCTCGTCGCCGCGGCTCGAAGTGCCGGCCGGTTCAGTCGGCATCGGTGGCGAGCAGACCGGCATTTATCCGGCCACCTCACCCGGTGGCTGGCAACTGATCGGCCGCACGGAACTGCCGCTGTTCGACCCGGCGCGCCGCCCGCCCACGTTGTTGCAGCCGGGTGACCGGGTGCGCTTCACCATCGCGGGGATACACGCATGATCGATGTGATTCGCGCGGGTCTGTTGACCACGATCCAGGATCTCGGCCGTCATGGCCACCGGCACCTCGGCGTCGCGATGGGCGGTGCGCTCGATCGTCTGTCGCTCGAAGTCGGCAACCGGCTGGTCGGCAACCGCCCCGATGCGGCCGGTCTCGAAATCACCTTCGGCCCGACGGTACTGCGCTTTTTGCGTGCCACCCGCGTGGCCATCACCGGCACCGAATTCGGCGCGACGCTCGACGGCAAACCGGTCTATTCGTGGTGGAGCCTGCCGGTGCAGGCCGGCCAGGAACTGGTGCTGCAAGCGGCGAAGCGCGGCATGCGCGGCTATGTCTGCATCGCCGGCGGCATCGACGTCTTGCCGATGCTCGGCTCGCGCAGCACCGATCTCGCCGGCCATTTCGGCGGACTCGGCGGCCGTGCGCTGCGTGACGGCGACCGTCTGCCGGTCGGCGCGCCGCCGCAGCGAGGCCACCTCGGTTTCACGCCGGAGGCGCCGGAGTTTGGCGTGAAGGCGCCCGCCTGGTGCAAGTTCGTGCTGGTTCACGAACCGTTGCGGCGCGGCCGGCATCCGACCGGCGTGCCCTGGGCCGTGCCGATCCGCGTGCTGCAAGGCCCGGAATACGACAGCTTCACGGCAGAAGCGCAAGAATCGTTCTGGTCCGACGAATGGCTGGTTACGCCCAACAGCAACCGGATGGGCTACCGCCTTGCCGGCACCGAACTGAAGCGCACCCGCAAGACCGATCTGCTTTCGCACGCCGTGTTGCCGGGCACGATCCAGGTGCCGCCCAACGGTCAGCCGATCGTATTGATGAGCGATGCGCAAACCACGGGGGGCTACCCCAAGATCGGCGCGGTGATTCAGGCCGATCTGTGGAAGCTCGCGCAGGTGCGCCTGAACGCCGCCATCCGTTTCATCCCGACGACGCCCTATGAGGCGCGCCACGCTTTACTGGAAGAACGCACGTACTTGCGGCAGATCGATGCCGCGATCGCAATGCATGAAGAACGCTGTGCGCGCCAATCGGCCGTCGCGGCGCTGTGACACTGAGTAGAGGAATGCCATGGAAATCGATTTGAACGCCGATCTCGGCGAAGGCTGCGGCTCCGATGAGGCGCTGCTCGACCTCGTCAGCTCGGCAAACATCGCGTGCGGCTGGCACGCGGGCGGCGCCAACGCAATGCGCGACTGCGTACGCTGGGCGGTGCAGAAAGGCGTGTCGATCGGCGCGCATCCGAGTTTCAACGACCCGGAGAATTTCGGTCGCAAGGAAATGGACCTGCCGGCCAACGACATCTACGCAGGCGTGCTGTACCAGCTCGGCGCATTGTCCGCGATCGCGCAGGCTGAAGGCGGCCGCATCGCGCACGTCAAGCCGCACGGCGCGCTCTACAACCAGGCCGCGCGCGACGCGAAGATCGCCGACGCGATCGTGTCGGCGGTGCACGATTTCGACCCGTCGGTGAACGTGTTTGCGCTCGCCAACAGCGGACTCGTGACGGCCGCACGCAACGCGGGCCTGACTGCCATCGAAGAAGTGTTCGCCGATCGCGGCTATCGCGCCGACGGCTCGCTCGTGCCGCGCAAGGAGCCAGGCGCGCTGCTCGATGACGAAGACGTGGTGCTGGAGCGCACGCTTGCAATGGTGCGCGAGCGCCGCGTGCAGGCGGTCGACGGAAACTGGGTGCCGCTCAACGCGCAAACCATTTGCCTGCACGGCGACGGCCCGCATGCACTGGCGTTCGCGCGGCGTATCCGCCATGCGCTGGAAGACGCCGGCATCGAAGTGCACGCGGCCGGCGCCGCAAGCGTCTGAGTCGAGCGCTTGCCAGGCCGAAGCCAGATCAGTCGATTCAATTTTGCAAAGCCCTTAAACGCCTCGCTTCACGCGGGGCGTTTGCCAGGTGCTGGACGCGTTGCAGTACCCGCAGTTAATCAGCAGTCACTTAGCAGGTGCAGGTGTAGTCGAAGCAATGCGGCCATCAAGAGCCGCAGCAGCAAGACGGCGCGTGGATCATCAGGCGCCGGCCCACGTTAGCCGCCACAAGCGGCGAGGTTGAAACCCTGTTTGGAGATCCAGATGCAGACAACCGTCAGTCTATGGCCGCTCATTGGCGTGGCCGTCATCATCGTCGGTTTTTTATTACGGTTCAATCCGATGCTGATCGTGGCGGTTGCCGCGATCATCACGGGTTTCGCCGCGCACTTCCCGCCGGAAAAGATCCTTGCTGAAATCGGCACCGGTTTCATCAAGACACGCAATATCCCGCTAATCATCCTGTTGCCGCTCGCGGTGATCGGCCTGCTGGAACGGCATGGCCTGCGCGAGCGCGCTCAAGCCTGGATCGGCGGCATCAAGGCGGCGACCGCCGGGCGCCTGCTGATCGTCTATCTGCTGGTTCGCGAATTGACCGCGGCGGTTGGCCTCACCGGCCTGGGCGGCCATCCGCAGATGGTGCGTCCGCTGATCGCGCCGATGGCCGAGGGCGCCACGGAAACCCGCTTCGGCAAGATCAGCGATGCGGTGCGCTTCAAGCTGCGCGCATTCTCCGCGGCAACCGACAACGTAGGCCTCTTCTTCGGCGAGGACATCTTTGTCGCTTTCGGCGCCATCGTGCTGATGACGACCTTCCTGAAGGAAGCCGGCATCACCGTCGAACCAATTCACGTGGCGGTCTGGGGCATTCCGACCGCGATCTGCGCATTCCTCATTCACGGCTTTCGCCTGTACCTGCTCGACCGCAAGCTCGAGCGCGAACTGCGTGGCAATGCTGCCGCTGACAAGACGGCCGCTGCACCGGCGCAACCCGCCGCAGGAGACAAAGCATGACGTTCACGATTACCTATCTGTTCTGGCTGCTGGGCATTGTGCTGCTTGTTATCGGCGGCATGATCGTGACGGACAAGGAGCATCCGCGCCGTTTCACCGCCGGCGGCTTCTGGATTCTTTATGCGCTGATCTTCCTGATTGGCGACAAGCTGCCGCCCGCGGTGGTCGGCGTGCTGGTGATCGTGATGGCGCTGATCGCCGGCTTCGGCGGAGTCACCGCCGCCAAACCGAAAACGCTCTCGCTCGAATCGCGCAAGGCTAGCGCCGCGCGCCTGGGCAACAAGCTGTTCGTCCCCGCGCTGACGATTCCGGTTGTCACCGTGATCATCACTTTGTCGGCGAGCCACCTGATTTTCGGCGGCATGCCGTTGATCGAAAAGGCCAACGTCACGCTGATCGGCTTCGGCATCGGCTGTGTGATCGCGCTTGCGATTGCGTGCGTGATGACGCGCGACACAGTCGGTCAATCAATGAAGGAAGCGCGCCGGCTGGTCGATGCGTTGTCGTGGGCCGCGGTGTTGCCGCAGATGCTCGGCATGCTCGGTCTGGTGTTCTCGGACGCGGGCGTCGGCAAGGCCGTCGCGCATGTGACCACGGCGTACATCAGCCTCGACTACCGGTTTGTCGCGGTGGCCGTGTACTGCATCGGCATGGCGCTGTTCACGGTGGTGATGGGCAACGGCTTTGCCGCGTTCCCCGTGATGACGGGCGGCGTCGGCGTGCCGATTCTGGTCGGCGTGTTCCACGGCAACCCGGCGGTGATGGTCGCCATCGGCATGTTCTCGGGCTACTGCGGCACGCTGATGACGCCGATGGCTGCGAACTTCAACATGGTGCCGGCCGCGTTGCTGGAATTGCCGGATAAGAATGCGGTGATCAAGGTGCAGGTGCCCACTGCGCTGAGCTTGCTGGTCGTGAATATTTTCCTGCTGAATTTCTTGATGTTCCTGTAGGGCTTGCTTGCCGCGGCGCGGCGGGCACTGACATGCATCGGGATTTCTCCGCGCTGTGTTGATGACTGACCACGCTCCGGTGCAAGGACGCATCCAGATTAGGATGCGTCCGATCGTGGGGAAAGGTGGCGGAAGATAAGCTGGCGGATGGTCTTCCATCCACAGCACCGGCGCGCGATATGCGTCGCCGGTGCCCTCCAGCAGGTTCTCATGGCCCATCTATCCCACCCCGACAATGCGGGCGCCGACGCGCCGCCCTCCACCTATCTCGCCTCGCTGGTCGATGCCGCGCTCGAAGCGCATCAGGCGGGCCGGCTCGAAGCCGCCGAGCCTTTCTACCGCGAAGCGCTCTCGCTCGATCCCACGCATCCCAAGGCGCTTCACTACTTCGGCGTGCTTCAGCATCAACGCGGCAACCATCCCTTCGCCGCTGAATTGATGAGTGAGGCCCTCAAACTGGATCGCACCGACGCGGCCTGCTGGAGCAACCGTGGTCTCGTAGCCGCGGCGCTCGGGCATCCTGAAGAAGCGATGATCTGCTACGACCAGGCCTTGCAGTTGCAGCCAGATTTCGCCGACGCCCGCAACAACTTCGGTGTCGCGCTGCAAGCGCAAGGCGCGCTCGACGAAGCGATCAATCAGTATCGTCAGGCGCTGGCTGCAGACCCCTCAATGGTCGATGCTCATCTGAACCTCGGCACGGCGCTGAGCAAACTTGGCCGCTACGACGAAGCGTTGGTCTGTTATCAGAACGCGCTGGCGCTCCACCCGCACTCTGCGGAAGCGCATTTCAATGCTGGCAATGCGTATAACGCGCAGGGCGAGCACGTTGCCGCCATCGCCAGTTTCGAACAGGCACTGGCACTGCGTGGCGACTACGCCGAGGCGCATATCAATCTGGGCAGCCTGATCGGCAAGCTGGGCGACTATGCCGGCGCGGAGTCGCAGTATCGGCGCGCGGTCGCCCTCAAGCCGAATCCGACCAACCTGGTGTGCCTTGGCGGGTCGCTCGGCGCACAGGGCCGGCTTGATGAAGAGGAAGGCTTCTATCGCCACGCGCTGGCGCTCGATCCAGATTACGCGGATGCACACCAGAATCTCGCGTGGCTCCTGCTCAAGCGCGGCGACTACAAGCAAGGTTGGGCTGAATACGCCAGGCGTTGGCGGCCGCACGAGCACGCGGCGATCGCCGTGCCGGGCGTTGCCGAGTGGCGCGGCGAGCCGCTCGACGGACGGCGGATGTTGCTGGTCGGCGAACAGGGTTTCGGCGACCACTTCCAGTTTCTGCGTTACGCGCGCGTGCTCGAGCAGCGTGGTGCGACCGTCGACGCTTGCGTGCGCGAGCCGCTGCTGTCACTGGCCGAACGTGTGCCGGGCGTGCACCACGCGTTCAGCGGCAAGCCTGATGGTGACTACGATTTCTGGGTGCCCATGACAAGCGTGCCTTCGTGCGTCGGCACCGACCTGTCTACCATTCCGGCCGACCTGCCCTATCTGTTCGCCGACAAAGCCAAGGTGAAGGCATGGCGCAAGCGAATGGACGCTGCTGGCAAAGCAGAACGCAAGGTGGGTCTTGTGTGGGCCGGCAGTCCGACGTTCGGCAACGACCGCTACCGGTCGATGGCACTCGCCAACCTGCGCGCCTTAAGCGAGGTAAAAAACGTTGCATGGTACGCGCTGCAGAAAGGCCCCGCGCATGCGCAACTGGCCGATGCGCCACCCGCATTCCGCGCTCACGATTTCACTGCCGATCTGCACAGCTTCGATGACACGGCCGCGCTCATCATGAACCTCGACCTGGTCATCGCGGTCGACACAGGCGTCGCGCATCTCGCGGCGGCACTGGGCAAGCCTGTATGGGTGCTGCTGCCCGCCAACTCCGATTGGCGCTGGCTGGAAAATCGCAGCGACTCGCCGTGGTATCCAGGAATGACACTGTTCCGGCAAGCGATAATGGGCGATTGGGGCGCGGTGGTTAAACGAGTGGCCGAAAAACTAGGCGACGGCAGCTTGTAAAAATTCGCGCGGCACGGGTGCCGAAAGGTTCCGTGCAGTGTTCGTTCGGCCGGCATTCACTCGCATATGGTGGTGATGCCGCCTGTGCTCGATTCAAGGGCGTCGACGCTGATGCGCCAGCATGTACGCCCGCAGCAACTTGTTGATACGCGTCTGGTAGCCCTGTCCTTGTTCCTTGAACCAGTTCAGCACATCGGCATCGAGGCGCATCGTCACGGCCTGTTTGGGCGGAACGTGCAATTCGGCGCGCTCGAAAAATTCGTCACCCAATTCCGCCACATCGCTCGTGTCGATCTGCGTGTCGTCGGTTTTTGCTAGTCGCTTCCAGTCAGTTCCCGATGCTTTACCCATCATTTCACCTCTGCTCGTTCCGGTGATCGCCGTTGCGTCCCGTCAATTCCAGACGCTGTGCTTGTAGCGTTTAACCTCGCGTTTCGTCGCCTTGCGGGCTGAGATAACGCGGATCACATCCGTATTGCGCTCGACATACACCACCACGCCGACGATCGCAGCCATCCAGCCCAGTGCGATCCATCTGTCCTCACTGTAGTCTTCCCGCTGATCCACCGCCGTCAGTACCGGATGGTTGAACACGTCGATCGCATCATTGAAGTCGATGCCATGCTTGCGGATGTTGATCTGATTTTTGACTTCGTCCCACTCAAAGCGCACACGCCACCTGTATTGACGTTTGTACATACATCATAGCATGCAACAACAGCTATGGGCTCGTGTGCCGCGAGCAGTTTGCCGCACACGCCAGCGTCGGACCGATGGGTCAAATCCCCGTTCCTATCCTGGCCAAACGGCCTACTCACGCCAGGGCTCCTCCGTCGCCTCAACGAATCTGGCGCGCCGTTTTCACCCCGCATCGACCACGAACCCGTGCTGCCGCAAAAGCTGCAGCACGCCTTTGCGCCCACCCAGGTGCAACGCGCCAATCGCCACGAATACCGGCTTGTTCGGCCCCGCAATCAGCAGCATCCGCGACACGAAACGCCGGTTGCGCTCGTAGACGATCTTGTTGTCGATCTGATCGGAAACGCGTTTGTCGCGCGCCAGCATCTCCGACTTGGCCGCTTGCCAGGCTGCAATCGCATCGGCATCGCCCACTCTCCATAGGCGATGCAAGGTCCGCACGTCGTCGACATTTTCCGCGGGCGTCTGCACCAGATCCTGCGCGAGCATTTCGCGCTGTTGGGCAAGCGTGAGCCCGGTGAATGCGTGCATCTGTTGCGACAAGGTTTCGAGTCCGACGATCTTGCCGCGCGTCCTGATATACACGTTCTGCAGTTGCGCTTCCGTGCCGTATTCGGTCTGCAAGCCAGCGCTCAGCGAATCGTAGGTTTCGACGACCAGCGACGCCAGCCACGGCCGCATCTTCTTGATTTCTTCCAGCGCGGCAGGATTGCCACGCAGGCGGAACGCGAGCCTGCGCCACAATGGGTCGGGCAAAAGCCCCGGCAGGCAGTCGCGGCGGCATATGCCGTACTTCGACACGTCGTCTTGGGAGACCAGCAGTTCGTCGGGTGAGAGTTCGAGTGCGAGCGTCGGCGACGCGGCCAGCGCACCGAGAATCGGCGCACGGAAGGGTTGCTTCGATGGGTAGTCGGCAGGGTCGCCGACATGCAGCGTGCCGAGCACGTAGATGGTCGTGGTGCCGCGAGTCGCGACATAGAACGGCATGCGCGCAGGCTGCATCCGCACCGGCCCGCTCGCCGTGGTGCCCGGTGTGGCGGGCGGCGGATTGAAGCCTGGCAAGGAGGCGCGCGGCGGCGCCGGCATAGTCGGCACCGGCAGCGCCGGACGCCCCGCCTGAGACGGCGTATTGGCAGCCGCCCCGGCGGCATGGGCGAGGCCGATCGGCCCTGCGCCCGGATGAAAAACAGAACAAACGCCGAGGAGCGCGGCACTCGCCAGTGCACGCGCTCCCCAGCGCCGCGCGAAAGCAACACGGCGGCCACCATCACGCGAGCGGCGCGTCAGACGACGCGCCGCCACTCCATCAGGCATCCACGTCCCCCACCTCCTCGGCGCGGTGACACGAGACCTGACGGCCATCCACTTCACGCAGCTTCGGCTCTTCGCTACGGCACCGATCGATCACGTACGGGCAACGCTGATGAAACGTGCAACCCGATGGTGGATTCAACGGTGACGGCATTTCGCCTTGCAGCTTGATCTTGATGCTGCGATCCGCCTCGAAAATCGAAGGCGTCGCCGACATCAGCGCCCGCGTGTACGGATGCCGCGGCTTCGAGAAAATCCGCTTCTTGTCGCCGAGCTCCGCCACGCCGCCGAAGTACATCACCATCACGTCATCGGCAATATGCTCGACGACCGACAGATTGTGCGAGATGAATACGTAGCTGGTCTTGAACTGCTCCTGCAGGTCCATGAACAGATTCAGAATCTGCGCCTGGATCGACACGTCGAGCGCGGAGACCGGTTCATCGGCGACAACGATCTGCGGGTCGAGAATCATCGCCCGCGCAATTGCGACACGCTGGCGCTGGCCACCCGAGAACATATGCGGATAGCGCTTCGCATGCTCAGGCCGCAAGCCGACGGTACGCATCATCTGCGCGATACGCTCGGCGCGTTCGGTCGCGCTGAGTTGCGTATTGATAGCGAGCGGCTCGCCCAGCGTCTGTTCGACAGTCTTGCGCGGATTCAGCGAGGCAAACGGATTCTGGAACACCATTTGCACGCGCCGCCGCAGCGCCGCGATCCTCGCGTGATCGGCACCGGCCACGTCTTGACCGTCGATCAGCAGGCGGCCCGCGCTGGGCGCTTCGATCATCGTCAATTGACGGGCGAGCGTGGACTTGCCGCAACCGGATTCGCCGACCACCGCCAGCGTCTTGCCCCGCTCGAGCGCGAACGAAACGCCGTTGAGCGCCTTCACCGTGCCCTGGGCAAACATGCCGCGCTTCACCGTGTAGTAGCGCGCCAGTTGGTCGGCCACCAGCACGTGCTCGCCCGCATGGTTCGACTGGCGCCGCATTTCGGGTACTGCGTTCATCGTGCGCCTCCATGGGTATGAACGTTGGCGTCGCCGCTCAGGTTCAGGGGTTTGATGCAGCGCACGCGCGCCACCTCGGCGTGCCCTTGCATCGGCGCCAGTGCAGGCCGCGCCTTCATGCAGTCGTCGACCACGTATTTGCAGCGCGGCGCGAACAGGCACCCTTTCGGGCGATCGTCGCGTCCCGGCACCATGCCCGGCAACGCGGCAAGTCGCACTGCGCCGACGTTGTGCTCGGGAATCGCCGCCAGCAACGCTTCGGTATACGGATGATGCGGTGCGGCAAAGATATCCGGCACGCGATTGGTTTCGATCACCTCGCCAGCGTACATGACGGCCACGCGCTGCGCGACCTCGGACACCACCGCCAGATCGTGCGAGATCAGCACGAGCGCCATGCCGCGTTCCTTCTGCAGCTTGATCAGCAACTCCATGATCTGCGCCTGGATCGTCACGTCGAGCGCGGTGGTCGGTTCGTCGGCAATCAGCAGCTTCGGATTGCAGGCGATCGCCATCGCGATCATCACGCGCTGGTTCATCCCGCCCGACATCTGATGCGGAAATGAAGTGATGCGGCTCTTGGCATCAGGAATGCCGACCTGGTCGAGCAGTTCCAGGGCGCGTTTGTCCAGTTCGCTGCCGCGCAAGCCTTCGTGCAGTTTCAGCACTTCCTTGATCTGATAGCCGACGGTGTAGCTCGGATTCAGACTAGTGAGCGCGTCCTGGAACACCATGGCGATGTCTTTGCCGATGATCTTGCGACGTTCCTTCGCCGACGCCTTCAACAGGTTCTTGCCGTTAAAGGTGATTTCATCTGCCGTGACTTTGCCTGGCGCGTCGATCAGGCCCATCAGCGCCATCATCGTGACGCTCTTGCCCGAGCCTGACTCGCCGACTACGCCGACCACTTCGCCCGGCGCGACGTCCAGGTTAATCCGGTCGACGGCGGGCAGTCCATTGAAATTCACCGCGAGGTTGCGGATGGTCAATAAGCTGGTCATGTCAGGCCATCCGTTTCAGTTTGGGATCGAGTGCGTCGCGCAGCCCGTCGCCGAGCAGATTGATCGCGAGCACCGAGATCAGGATGGAGAGACCCGGCATCGTGACGATCCACCAGGCGCTGTCAATGTAATCGCGCGCCGAGGCCAGCATCGCGCCCCACTCCGCCGACGGCGGCTGCACGCCGAGCCCGAGGAAGCCGAGCGCGGCCGCATCGAGAATCGCCGACGAGAAACCGAGCGTGGCCTGCACGATCAGCGGTGCGGTGCAGTTCGGCAGTACTTGCGAGAACATCAGGCGCAACGTCCCGGCGCCGGCGACGCGCGAAGCCGTGACGTATTCCTTCTGCAATTCGCCTTGTGCGGAAGCACGCGTCAGACGCACATAGCCGGGCAACGCCACGATCGCGATCGCCAGCATCGTGTTGACGAGACCGGGACCGATGATCGCGACCACCGCGACTGCCAGCAGCAGCGACGGCAACGCGAGCAGCACGTCCATGATGCGCATGATCGGCGTGTCGGCCCACTTCTCGAAGAATGCCGCGATCAGCCCGAGCACGATGCCAGGAATCAGCGCGAGCACCACCGAAACGAAGCCGATCCAGAACGACAGCCGCGCGCCGTACATCAGACGCGAGAGAATGTCGCGGCCCGCTTCGTCGGTGCCGAGAATGAACTTCCAGTTGCCGCCGTCGAGCCACGCGGGCGGAATTTTCACCGAATCGCGATACTGCTCGATCGGGCTATGCGGCGCGATCAACGGCGCGAAGATGGCGATGAAAACGAGCACCAGCACGATGATGCCGGCGGCGACAGCACCACGGTTACGCGAGAAATTCGCCCAGAATTCACGGGCGGCGATGGCGCGGCCGCTGGGCGGCGTCACCGACTGGGGGACGGTATTTTGTATGTCAGCCATCGTGATTACCTCGTATGGCGGATGCGTGGGTTGAGCACGCCGTACAACAGATCGACGACGAGGTTCACGACGATCACCAAGGTGGCGATCATCAGGATACCGCCCTGCACCACCGGATAGTCGCGCCTGCCAATCGCATCGATCAGCCACTTGCCGATACCCGGCCACGAAAACAGCGTCTCGGTCAGCACGGCGCCGGCCAGCAACGTGCCGACCTGCAAGCCGATCACCGTCACCACCGGAATCAGCGCATTGCGCAACGCATGCACGACGATCACCCGCCCGGGCGACAAACCCTTTGCGCGTGCAGTGCGGATGTAGTCTTCGCGCAGCACTTCGAGCATGGAAGAGCGCGTCATGCGCGCGATCACCGCCAGCGGAATCGTGCCGAGCACGATGGCCGGCAGGATCAGATGGCTCAGTGCGGATTTGAACGCGCCTTCGTCGGTGGACATCATCGCGTCGATCAGCATGAAGCCGGTCACGTGCGGAATGTCGTATTCGACCGCAATGCGGCCAGACACCGGCGTCCAGCCGAGCTTGACGGAAAACAGCATGATGAGGATCAAGCCCCACCAGAAGATCGGCATCGAGTAACCGGTGAGGGCCGTGCCCATCACACCGTGATCGACCACCGTGCCACGCCTGAGCGCGGCGAACACGCCCGCCGGCAAGCCGACGATCAGCGCGAACATCATGGCGCAGATCGACAGTTCAACGGTAGCGGGAAAACGTGCGAGGAATTCGCCCATCACGCTGGTGTTGGTGATGATCGAAGTGCCGAGGTTACCGTGCAGTGCGCGGCCGATGTAGTGGATATATTGCATCGGCAGCGGCTCGTCGAGCCCAAGCCGGTGCATGGCCGCGGCATGCATTGCCGGATCGACACCGCGCTCGCCCATCATCACTTCGATGGGGTCGCCCGGAATCAGGTGAATCAGCGCAAACGCGAGGATCGTGATACCGATGAAAGTCGGTATCACCATGCCGATGCGGCGCAAAACGAAGCGGAACATGGTTCGTCCCTATGGTCTTGATGAAGAAAAAACGCAACCGGCGACGAGGGCTTGTGACCCCGGTCGCCGGACCATTTCGACCAGTTTTCTAACCGTGCGAAAAGCTACTGCGTAAGCTTTACTCTATTACTTTTTACTTGACGCTGACGCCGTCAAAGCGTGCGTAGCCAAGCGGCTCGATGCGCATGTCGACCACCTTCTTGCTGACCGGTTGGTAGACAGTGGAGTGCGCAATCGCCGAGAACGGCAGTTGCTGCGCGAAGATCTGCTGCGCCTGCATGTATGCCGTCGTACGCGCGGCCTGATCGGACGTGACGCGACCCTTCTGGATCAGATCGTCGAACGGCTTGTAGCACCACTTCGAGAAGTTGTTGCCGTTCACCGCTTCGCAACCGAGCAGCGTGCCGAGCCAGTTGTCCGGATCGCCGTTGTCGCCGGTCCAGCCGATCAGCATCGTGTCGTCTTCGCCCGCGTGAGCGCGCTTGATGTACTCGCCCCATTCGTACGTGACGATTTTCGCCTTCACGCCGATCTTGGCCCAGTCGGCCTGGATCATTTCCGCCATCAGACGGGCGTTCGGGTTGTACGCGCGTTGCACCGGCATCGCCCAGAGCGTGATGTCGAAGCCATTCGGATAACCGGCCTTCGCCAGCAGCGCCTTGGCCTTGTCGGTATCGAAGGATGCGCTCTTCAGGTTCTTGTCATACGACCATTGGGTCGGCGGCATCGGGTTCGTGGCGGCCTGGCCTGCACCTTGATACACGGAGTCGATGATCGCCTTCTTGTTGATCGCCATGTCGAGCGCCTGACGCACTTCCACCTTGTCGACCGGCTTGTGCGTCACGTTGTACGCGAGGTAGCCGAGGTTGAAGCCCGGCTGCGACGGCATCGCGATGTTCGCTTCAGCTTTCAGCGGCGCGATGTCGGCCGGACGCGGATAGCTCATCACCTGGCATTCGTCGCGCTTGATCTTCTGCACGCGCACGCCGGCATCCGGCGTAATCGAGAAGATCAGCTTCGAGATCTTCACCGTGTTCGGCTTCCAGTAATCCGGATTGCCGTCGAAGCGGATCGTCGCGTCCTTCGTATAGCTGCGGAAGATGAACGGACCCGTGCCGACCGGGAACTGGTTGATGTCGGCCGCCTTGCCGGCTTTCATCAACTGGTCGCCGTATTCACCCGAAAGGATCGACGCGTATTCCATCGCCAGATTCTGGATGAACGGTGCGTTGACTTCCTTCAGCGTGAACTTGACCGTGTACGGGTCGACCTTTTCCACGCCGGTGATCAGCTTGTCGAGGCCCATGTCCGTGAAGTACGGGAACTGGACCGGGTAAGCCTTATGGAATGCCGAGTTCGCATCCAGCATGCGCTGGAACGTGAACACGACGTCGTCCGCATTGAATTCGCGCGTCGGCTTGAAGAACGACGTGGTCTGGAACTTCACGCCATGACGCAGATGGAACGTGTACGTCTTGCCGTCCGCGGACACGTCCCACTTTTCGGCGAGGCCCGGCTCAACCTTGGTACCGCCGCGCTCGAATTCGACGAGGCGGTTGTAGACGGTGAACGTATTGGCCGTGAAATCGGTGCCCGTCGTGTATTGGGCCGGATCAAAACCCGCAGGGCTGCCTTCTGAGCAGTAAACCAGGGTTTTATTCGGAATCTCAGCGCGCGCGACACTTGCGCCCAGCATCGATGCCGCTGCAGCTGCGACGAGCGTCGTAACACGCGCGGCGCGCAACAGATTGTTTTGCTTCATGTTTCCTCCAGGTTCGTGGCCGGCTGCCGCCGGCGTAGCGCGATCTTACTTGAGCTTGGCTAACACCAACAAGCGGAGGAAATTCCCTCTGTTGACGATCGGAAATCAATCAGGCATATAAGACGGCCGCACGCCGGCGCTGGCCGGCGCGTGCGGCTCTGAAGCTGGAGGCCGGAAAAAGCCCCCATGTGCTTATTTCAGGCCAACGTTCATGAATTGCGTCGGTCCGAACGGATCGATCTTAAAGCCGGTGACGTCCTTGCTGATCGGCTGATAGACCGTGGAATGGGCGATCGGCGTGAACGGGACCTGTTGTTTAAAGATCTCCTGAGCTTCCGTGTACGCCTTGGTGCGCTCCGCCAGATCGGTCGTGCTGCGGCCTTTCTTGATCAGGTCATCGTAAGGTTTGTAGCACCATTTTGAAAAATTGCTGCCATTGACCGCATCGCAACCGAGCAGGACAGCAAGCCAGTTGTCAGGATCGCCATAGTCGCCGGTCCAGCCGATCAGCATCGCCTGATGCTCACCAGAATGCCCGCGGCGAATGTACTCACCCCATTCATACGTGGCGATGGTCACCTTGACCCCGATCTTCGCCCAGTCGGCTTGCAGCATTTCCGCCATCAGGCGCGCGTTCGGGTTGTACGGGCGCTGAACCGGCATCGCCCACAGCGTCAGATCGAAGCCGTCCGGATAACCCGCCTGTTTGAGCAGCGCTTTCGCCTTGTCGACGTCGTACGGGGCGTCTTTCAGTTTCTTGTCGTAGCCCCATTGCGTCGGCGGCATGGGATTGGTGGCGGCCTGGCCGGCGCCCTGATACACCGATTCAATAATCGCTTTCTTGTTGACCGACATATCGAGCGCACGGCGCACCAGCGCATCGTCGAGTGGCTTCTTCGTGGTGTTGTAGGCAATGTAGCCGAGGTTAAAGCCGACCTCATGCGGCATTGCCAGCGACGCCTCGGTTTTGATCCCCGGAATATCCGCGGGACGCGGGTAGGCCATGACCTGGCATTCGCCGCGTTTCAGCTTTTGCAGCCGCACGGCCGGATCGACGGTAATCGCGAAGATCAGCTTGCCCACTTTGACCACGCCCGGCTTCCAGTAGTCCGGATTGCCGTCGAAACGAATCGTGTCGTCCTTCGTATAGCTGCGGAAAATGAATGGACCCGTGCCGACCGGGTATTGGTTGATGTCCGACGCTTTGCCCGCTTTCAATAACTGATCGGTGTATTCAGCCGACAGGATCGACGCGAACGGCATCGCGATCTGCTGCAAAAACGGCGCATCGACTTCCTTCAGCGTGAAACGCACCGTATACGGATCGAGTTTTTCGATCTTCGAGATATTCTTCGCGAGGCCGAGATCGGTGAAATACGGGAACGGCACCGAGTACGCCTTGCGGAACGGCTGCTCCGGATCGAGCATTCGCTGATAGGTGAAGACGACGTCGTCCGCGTTGAATTCGCGGGTGGGCTTGAAGAACGAAGTGGTCTGAAACTTCACGCCATGGCGCAAATAGAACGTGTATTGCAGGCCGTCCTGCGACACATCCCATTTCTCCGCGAGACCGGGCTCGATATCCGTGCTGCCGTGCGCGAACTCGACCAGCCGGTTATAAACCGTGTACGAGCCGGCGCTGAATTCGACGCTGGTGGTGTATTGCGCGGTATCGAAGCCCGCCGGACTGCCCTCGGAGCAGAACACGAGGGTTTTGTCGGGCAGCGTGACCGCCTCCGCCGCGGTGGACGAAAGACCGGCGGCCAGAACCGCACAGGCGCTCAAGGCCGGCAAACAGGCATGGCGAACTGCAAACAGCAATCGGGATACTGTCATCTTGTTCTCCGCACGGCAGCCACGTTAGCTGCGCTTCGATCATAGACAGCACAAAATTCGGGTTCAATGCGGGCTTACGCGCTGCAAGGAACTCAGTGCAGCGAGGATTTGCTGCAACGCAGCGAGAGCCGCACAAAAAAAACCGCGCGGCCTTTTGAGCCGCGCGGTTCTTGTACAACGCTTTGCCGTCTTCAGATGCGCTTCAGACGCCCAGCCGTTCGCAAATCGCCTTGGTCGCCGCAGCGCCGTTCAGCGTGTAGAAGTGCAAGCCCGGCACCTTTGCGTCGATCAGGCGGCCGCACAGGTCCGTCACCACGTCCAGACCGAATGCGCGAATCGACTCGCGGTCGTCGCCGAAGCTTTCCAGACGGCGCGCCACCCAGCGCGGCACTTCCGCTCCGCACATCTCCGAAAAACGCATCAGCTGCGAGAAGTTCGTGATCGGCATAATGCCCGGCACGATCGGCACATCCACGCCGAGTTTCCGCGCATCGTCCACAAAGCGGAAATACGCATCCGCGTTGAAGAAGTATTGCGTGATCGCCGAATTGGCGCCGGCCTTCACCTTGTTGGCGAAGTTTTCCAGATCGTGACGCGGCGAGCGCGACTGCGGGTGGTACTCGGGATAACCGGCCACTTCAATGCAGAACCAGTCGCCGAACTCGGCGCGGATGAAGCTCACCAGTTCCGACGCATAACGCAGTTCGCCGACTTCACCCATGCCGGACGGCAGGTCGCCGCGCAGCGCGACGATATGGCGGATGCCATGCGCGCGGTACTCGTTGAGAATCGCGCGCAGGCTCTCTTTCGACGAGCCGATGCACGACACGTGCGGCGCCGCTTCGAGCCCTTCCTTCGCCATATCGACGACGGTATCGAGCGTGCCCTGCTGCGTCGAGCCGCCAGCGCCGAACGTGACGGACACGAACTTGGGCTTGAGCGAGGCGAGTTGCGCGCGGGTGGCGCGCAGCTTGTCGACGCCTTCCTGCGTTTTCGGCGGGAAGAATTCGAATGAAAGTTCGATCGGGTTCATGGTTCAGTGTTCAACCGAGACTGCGGTTGCCGAAAATAAGCGCGGACAGCAGCCACGAAACGATGCTGTACAGAATCGAGCCGAAGAATGCCGACCAGAACCCCGACACTTCGAAGCCCTTCAGCAGCGACGCGCACAGCCAGAAGCACAGCGCATTGACCACCAGAATGAAGAGTCCGAGGGTGACAATCGTGACAGGCAGGGTCAACAGGATCAGCACCGGCCGCAGAATCGTGTTGATCAACCCGAGCACCACCGCGACGATCAACGCGGTGCCGAAACTGCGGATATGAATCGACGGGATGAGGTAGGTGATGATCAGGAGCGCGAGCGCATTGATCAGCCAGGTCAGCAGCACGGTCATGTAGAGCTCCTTTGGCAGGATGTCCGTTTGAGGGAAAAAGCACGAGAAAGGGCGGCATGGCGAACAAAGCGGCGCTCTACGCGCCGCCCTGCCTTCAGACTGTCATGCTTTAAAACCGCCCACGCGCTTAATAGCGGTAGTGATTCGGCTTGAACGGGCCGTTTTTGTCGACGCTGATATAGCTTGCCTGATAGTCGGACAGCACCGTCAGTTCTGCGCCGATACGGCCCAGATGCAGACGCGCCACCTTTTCATCAAGGTGCTTCGGCAATACGTAAACCTTGTTTTCGTACTTGTCGCCATGAACGAACAGCTCGATCTGCGCGATCGTCTGATTCGTGAACGAAGCCGACATCACGAACGACGGGTGGCCCGTCGCGCAACCCAGATTCACGAGGCGGCCTTCAGCCAGCAGAATCACGCGCTTGCCGTCGGGGAAAATGATGTGATCGACTTGCGGCTTGATGTTTTCCCAGGTGTACTGGCGCGTCGAAGCAACGTCGATCTCCGAATCGAAGTGACCGATATTGCAGACAATCGCGTTGTTGCGCATGGCAGCCATGTGATCGTGGCCGATCACGTGGAAGTTGCCGGTTGCCGTGACGAAGATGTCGGCTTTATCTGCCGCATATTCCATCGTCACGACGCGGTAGCCTTCCATCGCCGCTTGCAATGCGCAGATCGGATCGATTTCCGTAACCCACACGGTTGCGCCCAGACCGCGCAGCGATTGCGCGCAGCCCTTGCCCACGTCGCCGTAACCGGCCACAACCGCGATCTTGCCGGCGATCATCACGTCGGTCGCGCGCTTGATACCGTCGACGAGCGACTCACGGCAGCCATACAGGTTGTCGAACTTCGACTTGGTGACCGAGTCGTTGACGTTGATCGCCGGGAACGGCAGACGGCCTTCCTTTTCCATCTGATACAGACGGTGCACGCCAGTCGTGGTTTCTTCGGTCACGCCCTTGATGTGCGCGAGACGCGTGGAGTACCACACCGGGTCTGCATCCAGATGACTGGCGATCGACTTGTACAGTGCGACTTCTTCTTCGTTTTCCGGCTTCGAAATCACCGAACGGTCTTTCTCAGCCTTCGAGCCGAGGATCAGCAGCAACGTGGCGTCGCCGCCGTCGTCGAGGATCATGTTGGCGAATTCGCCATTCGGCCATTCGAAAATGCGGTGCGAGAATTCCCAGTATTCGTCGAGCGACTCGCCCTTGAATGCGAACACCGGCACGCCGCCTTGCGCAATCGCGGCAGCGGCATGATCCTGCGTCGAGAAAATATTGCACGATGCCCAGCGCACGTCGGCGCCGAGTGCGGTCAGCGTTTCGATCAGCACGCCGGTTTGAATCGTCATGTGCAGCGAACCGGCGATACGCGCGCCTTTAAGCGGCTGCGCCGTCTTGTATTCGTCGCGTGTCTGCATGAGACCGGGCATTTCGGTCTCGGCGATGTTCAGTTCCTTGCGGCCCCAGGCGGCAAGCGCCAGATCGGCGACGACGAAATCTTGCTGGGTGTTTGAATCCATAACTGCGGCGTTCATCACGCCCTCCTTTCTAAGAAATTGACTAGAAATTTGACGTGAGCGCGGTTCGATGCGGTGGATGGGAGCGCAATGCGCATCCTGGCCCTCCGATTGAAGTCTTCGAGCCTGGCGGGCGGCCTGCGAATATGGTGATTCGCGGTACCCGTCGCAACGCTCCTCGAAGACGAACGGCGATTGTAGCAAATCGAGATGGCTTAGGGGCGCGGATGGATCGCCGCGTGTGCGTTCTCGCACCGAGGATGGATCGATGCGGGATGCCCTGGCGCGCGTGTTGGCGCGACGGCGCTTTTGCCGCTTTCTATGCAGCGTTGGCCGGGATAGCGAGCGCCGCCGCCTCGGCCGTGACACTCGCAGCACGCAGTTGCGCGATGCCCGCGCGCGCGATTTCGAGGAACTGCCGGGACACACGAAAGGCATCGGCCACATCCGCCGGATCAGGCTCCTGCAGACCCAACGCAATGCGGAAATACCGCTCGGCGTGAATCCCCGCGTGGTAATGCATGCGCACACGCCTCGCATCGGCGAGACGCCGGTTGCCGAAGATATCGCGCAATGCCCACGAGAACGCACCGTCTTCTCCGCCTATGCGGCGAAACACGTCGTCCATTGGAAAACCGCCCATTGCCGCGTGCACCGCGCGGCGGATGATCAGACTGCTCGGCACGGTGTTGCTAAGTGTTGCCGCGTGGGTCTCGAAATCGGGGTGACCGGTGAGTTCGACCGGAAAGCCCACGTAGTCGACGTCGAGCCGCACGGATACTTCCGTAGGATTCTGCGCGAGGAATGCACTCGCCGCGGCTAGCGCGCCAGGCAGGTACTCGTCGTCGGCATCGAGAAAGGCGAGCAGTTCGTGCGATGCATGCATCGCGCCCCAGTTGCGCGCCCGGGCCGCGCCGCCGTTGTACGGCATCTGCAGCAGGCATACACGCGGATCGAGCCGGCCATAGCGCGCGACGACGTCAATCGATTGGTCGGTCGAGCCGTCGTCCACCACGAGGATCTGCGCGGCTTCCGGCTGGAAGAGGCAGCTTTCGAGCGCGCGGGCGAGCGTCGCCGCAGCGTTGTAGCAGGGAATGATGATCGAGATGGGCGTCATAAACGGAGACAGGCGAGCGAGCCGGGCAGCGGAAAACCGCCGATGGTAGCCCGTCTGCGCGCAAGCTCATCCTGAAATGCCGCATGCGCGCCGTCCCGCGCCATGCGGCCGGCTGCGTCAGATCGGCAGCAACCCGAGCATGGGTGCGAGCAGCACCATCACGACGCCGGCGATCATCATCGTCAAACTGGCGACGACACCCTCTTCGCTACCCAATTCACGCGCTTTCGCGGTGCCCACACCGTGCGCCGCCGCACCGAACAACGCACCGCGCGCCAGCCGCGTGCGCAGCGGCACGAGTCCCAGCACGAGTTCGCCGAACAGCATTCCGCACACGCCCGTGGCGATCACGAACAGGGCGGTCAAATCCCTCGGCGCGTGAATCTTGTCAGAGACGGCGAGCGCGAACGGCGTCGAAATCGAGCGCGTCATCAGACTGCGCTGCAATTCGGGCGACAGATGCAACAGCTTCGCCAGCATCAGCGAGCCGCCCACCGCCACCACGATGCCCACGGTCACGCCGACCGTCAGCGAGATCCAGTGCTGCTTGAGCAGGTCGCGGTATTCGTAAATAGGCACGGCGAATGCGACGGTGGCCGGCCCGAGCAGCCACATCAACCAGCGCGTGTCCTGGAAGTAAACGGGATACGGAATATGCGCCAGCACGACGATCACCGCGAGCACAACCGGCACGGCCAGCAACGGCGTGAGCCACGGCGACCTGAAGCGCGCATACAGCGCTTTCGACGCGAAATACAGCACGACGGTCAGCACGAAACAACCGGCTGCGATGAGGCGTGACGCATCGTCGGCGAACAGGGACGAATAGAGCGTGCTCATTGGCGGGCCTCGAACGGTGGCAGAAGGTGACGAAGGATCACGCCCGAACCGCGTGGCGCGCGACCATCACCCGCCGCAGCGCAAGACGCCGTTCGAGCCGGGCAGCCTGCTCGACCGCAAACGCGACCGCCACCATCACCATCAACGTGCCCGCGACCACCACCAGCGCAAGGCGCCAGCCGTCGTCGCGAAACAACCCGCCGTATTGCACGGCGGCGACAGCGGCCGGAATGAAGAACAGCAGCATGTCCGAGAGCAGCCAGTCGGCGCCGGCCTTGATCCAGCGCGGCGCGACGCCGCCGCAAAACAGCAGCGCGAGCAAGGCAACCAGACCGACCACGCCGCCAGGCACCGGCAAATGCAGCAGACGCGCGACAAAATCGGCGACAAACCAGAGGCCGGCCAACGCGGCGCTCTGCACGGCGATCCGCACCACGCGCATGGCGCCACTTGCGCGGCAGGCGTTCGCGAATCGGGAGAGAAGCAGCGTCGTCATGGCAATCCCTGGGTGACATTGGATGAAAGTCAGTATAGGTTGCGCTGCAACATAAATATAATGACTTACAATCATCCAAATCATTCCGTTTTGGAATTCTGGAGCCCGAGATCGTGGAACTACGTGCGCTACGGTATTTCGTCGAAGTGGTGCGTCAGCAGAGTTTCACCGTCGCTGCCGAGCAGATGTTCGTCACGCAGCCGACCATCAGCAAGATGGTCAAGTCGCTCGAAGACGAAATCGGCTCGCCGCTGTTATTACGCGACGGGCGCCAGATGGTGCTGACCGATGCCGGCCGGATTGTCTATCAACGAGGTCAGGATGTGCTGGCTGCGCACGCGCGCCTGCAAGCCGAGCTGAACGACCTCGACACCCTCGGCCGCGGTGAACTGACAATCGGCATTCCGCCAATGGGTGGTTCGCTCTTCACGCCTGCCATCGCCGTTTTCCGGCAACGCTATCCGAAAATCGAACTCAAACTGTTTGAACAGGGCTCGCGTGCGATCGAAACCGCGCTGATCAACGGCGAACTGGAACTGGGCGGCGTCCTGCAACCAGTCGACCCAGAGAACATCGACGTGCTGCCCATGACGCGTCAGTTGCTGTGGCTGGTCGCGCGCACCGGCTCGCGTTGGGACGATCTGAACGAAGTACCGCTCACCCAACTGGCCAACGAGCCCTTCGTGTTCTACGGCGAGAGTCTCGCGCTCAACGATGTCGTATTGAATGCGTGCCGCACGGCCGGTTTTGCGCCGACCATTGTCGGGCGCAGCGGACACTGGGACTTCATGGCAGCGCTCGTGCTGGCGGGGGTCGGCATTGCACTGCTGCCGGCGCCTTATTGCAGGCGGCTCGATGCGGCGCAGTTCACCTGCCGGCCAGTTGTCGAACCTGAGATTCCGTGGGAAATGGCGATCGGCTGGCGCCGCAACGGTTATCTGTCGCATGCGGCGCGCGCCTGGCTCGACGTGGCGCGCGAGGCGCTGCCAGGCCAGGCCGGCGACGAGTTCATGCTTGGGCCGGGTATCGGCATGGCCGGCATCACCACGCCGCCGCAGACACCGCCACTGTAAATACAGTCACCGCGAATGCGGCCGGCCAAATGGCCGCATGCCACCCGGCGTCAACCGGACGGCAAGCGGATTACCTCATCGAACACCGCGATGCGCTATTGCGCAGCGCCAAACTCAATGCGGCGATTGGCGAAGCGTCCGCTCGCGGTGTCGTTGCTCGCGACCGAACGCGCATCGCCGTAACCTTGCGCGACCAGCGAATCCGCCGGCACGCCGGTCTTGACCAGATACGCACGAACCGCTTCGGCACGCTTCTTCGACAGTTGCAGGTTGGCTTGCGCGCCGCCTACGTTGTCCGAATAGCCCGCTACTTCAAGCCTGGCGGTCTTGCCGTTGCGCGCACACGCATTCAGCACCTGCGCGGACTGGTTCAGATCTTCCACCGCCGAGGCCGGCACGCGGGCGCTGGCGCTGCCGAAGTTGATCACCTGCAGGTTCAACACCTTGACCACATCCGCTGCCACGCACGAGCTATCACCCGCCAGCAGATTCCTGATCGCGCCACGGAAGTTCTCCGTTGCGCTCGCCACCGCCTGTTCGACATTGAACGAGCCAATCTGGTACGACGCGCCGAACAGCGACTTCAGCTTGTCGAGCCAGCCCAGGCTGGCGTTCGCAGCCGTGCCGCTCAGTTCGATGTGCGCGCCATCCACCTTCACTTCCGCGCCGGGCAGCGCCATTAGCGGCAGCAGGCCGTCGAGATGGGTGAGCCAGTCAGCCGGCCGGGTGTCCGGGTCGACGGTGATATTGGCGTCGAACTGATGCGGGCCGAAGCGGCGCGTCAGCGCGTCGACCAGTTCGGTTTTTTCGGCTTCGCTACCGACCGTGGCGTTGAGCGTCGGCTTGCCCGTCGGCGAGACCTTAAAGGTGAGCTGGCTGTCTTTGGTCGGTGCGGGTGCGGCGGCCGGTTGCTGCACCTCGCTGGCGGCAACGGCCGCGCTGGCGGCAGCTGCAGGCGCCGCGGCTTCGCTGGCCGGCGCAGTTGCTGCGGACGCGGGCTGCGCGGTTGCCGCAGCGTCATCGCCGGTGCGTTCGCCGGTGTGTTCGCTATAGCAACCGCGCAGGAACAGGAAGGCCAGCACCGCGGCAATGACCGCGAACAGCCACCAGAGCCACCTCTGCGAACGGCGTTCCTCGCGCACGACCGCGTCGGCCGGCACGCGCACACTCGAAAGCGCTTCGGGCGCCGGCTTGGCGGCCGGCGCTGGGTGGTCGATATGCGCCGAGACCGCTTTCAGTTGCGACAGGATATTGCCGGTGAACGCGCCCAGCCCGCTAAGGCCGAGCGTGGCCATCAGACGGTCGTTGAGATACGGCGCAATGGCCGGCAACTGATGACCCAGCAAGGTCGGCAACTGGCCGGCGTTCCCCTGGCCTTCCAGAAAATGCCGCTTGAGCATGCCAAGCAGCGTCGCGCCGACAATACCCGTCATGGCATGCGTAGCATGTGCCGGCACGCCGGTTTGCGTGGCCACTTCGTCGCTCAGCGTATCGACACGCCGATCGAATATGCGTTCGAGCAAAGCGCGCCCCGCGCCTTCGAGCTGACTCACGCCGCTGGTGCTGCCGAGCAGTTGCGGCAACTGTTCGGCGATATGCCCATTCACCTCGGGCGCAAGAATCGTCGCAAACAGCGAGCGCGCACCGTCGAGCGTTGCGCCTTTCTGCATCAGGCCGGCGACCAGCGCCGGCGCCGTTGTGGCAAGCACCTTCTGGGTCGCGTCCGGCGGCAGCCCGAAGCGGGCCGCCAGCTGTCGCACGACACCGTCCGTCAACGCGGACTGAATCAACTGAATCACATTGATGCTCATCGCTTCGCTTCCTTGAGTTCCCGAACGCGCCACCTGACGCGCTCTTTTTTGCGGCGCGATTATAGGTTTGGGGGAATCTCATAAACGAAGCGGCACAATTTATGACGAATAATCAGACGTTGGCCTAATTTTTCTTATATTTAGGCGCTGAACCAGGAAGATTGCTGCGCCGCCCTGCTTGTGCGAGGCATGGGCGGCCTGTCGATTTCGCACGCGCGACTGCATTGTCACGCGGATACCTGACGTGGCTGACCGCAGCGGTAGCCACGGTGCCCGGCAGGCCGTTCAGGCCGCGTTCACCGGCGCGCCCGTAACGCCAGGCCGCGTTGTCGGCGACCCCGTCTGGGAAGCACACCGCGCCGCCGCAATCAACTCAGCCGCACGCTCGCCGATCATCACGGTGGGCGAATTGGTATTGCCGCCGACCAGCGTCGGCATCACGGACGCGTCGACGATCCGCAGCCCCGACACGCCCCGCACCTGCAACTGCGGATCGACCACCGAGCGGGCGTCGCCGCCCATCCGGCAGGTGGCCACCGGGTGATAGATCGTGTCCGCATGCTCGGCGATGGTCTGGCGCAATTCCGCCTCCGTCTGACCGGGACGCGTGTACAACTCCTTGCCGCCATGCAGCGAGAGCGAAGGCGCATCGAGAATGCGCCGCGCCATCTGCGTGCCCTCCACCAGCAGATCGAGGTCGCGCGTATCGCTGAAAAAGCGCGGATCGATCACCGGCGCGGAGCGCGCGTCGGCGCTGGCAAGCGTCACCGTGCCCCGGCTATGCGGCCGCAGCACGCACACGTGCAGCGAATAGCCGTGGCCCCAGTGCATATGGCGATTGTGATCGTCGACCAGCGCTGCGCAGAAGTGCAGTTGCAGGTCCGGCCGGTCCAGCGTCGGTCGGCTCTTCAGGAAGCCGCCCGCCTCCGCCACATTGCTCGACAGCATGCCGCGCCCGTGGCGCATGAAGGTGACGAACTGCGGCAGCATCCGGGCGATGCCGCGCAACGAAAAACCGGTTGGCTCGATCGACGCCACCCGCTTGTTGATTGTGAAATCGACGTGATCGATCAGGTTCTGACCGACCTCGGGCGCATCGTGCAGCACCGGAATGCCCAGCGATTGCAGATGCGCCGCCGGACCAATGCCCGAGCACATCAACAGTTGCGGTGAATTGAACGCGCCGCCGGCCAGCACCACTTCGGCGCGCGCCTCGAGCGTTTCGGTACGGCCGCCGCGCACGATCTCGACGCCGCTCGCGCGCTTGCCGTCGAAGGTCACGCGCAATACGGTTGCTTCGGCAATCGTATGCAGGTTGGCACGCGGCCGGTCATAGATGTAGGCGCGCGCCACGCTGCAGCGGCGCCCGTCGCGCTGCGTCACCTGATAGAACCCCACGCCTTCCTGATCCGCGCCGTTGAAGTCGCTGTTCGGCCGATAGCCCGCTTCGATCGCGGCCTGAACGAAGCGCGTTGAAAACGGATTGCGATAGCGCAGATCGGACACCGTAAGCGGGCCGTCGTCGCCGTGCCAGGCATCGGCGCCGCGCTCGTTGCCTTCGGCGCGACGGAAATACGGCAGCACTTCCGCCCACGACCAGCCCTCGCAGCCGAGTTGCGCCCATTCGTCGTAGTCGAGCGGATGGCCGCGCGTGTAGATCATCGCGTTGATCGCGCTCGAACCGCCGAAGCCGCGGCCGCGCGGCTGATAGCCTTGACGCCCGCCGAGACCCGGTTGGGGGGTGGTCAGGTAACCGTAATTGGTTTTGAGCTTGTGCGGCACGATGGCCGCCACGCCGACCGGCATGTTCACGAACAGATTGCGGTCAGTGTGCGGTCCGGCTTCGATCAGGGCGATCGTCGCGTCCGGGCAGCTATCCGCAAGCCGGCTCGCGAGCGAGCAGCCGCCCGAGCCTGCACCGACGATGATGTAGTCGTATTGCATGCGCTCCTCCTGAGGGCCGCATTGCTCGGGTCGCATGCAAGGCGCTTGCTCCGATCCCAGGCGATTGCGGCACACTTGTCTACTTGTGTTTGATCGGCATTCTAGGGAGCGTCGCGACGGCGCGGCGGCTTCACGTCAGAGCGATTCCTCTAAACGAAAGCGTCGCCACGACCCTATGATGAAAGACGCGCAAGCGCCCGCCAGGCCGCTTCTGCACGGCATTCAAACACGGCGCGAGGCGTGCCGCCTTCCCAGCGTGCGGCACGACACGCAGTGATGAAACAGCGCAGCGTCGATCAGCGCCGACGCGCATCCGATGAACGGAGACAGCAGATGGAACCACACGACACGGGTCACCCTCGCGGCCACACCCACGACGTGACCAATCAGGCGCCGCCGCTCGCGGACTACAACCTGTTTTCCTGCGACGCCGCCTTGTCCGCCGCCCTCGAGCGCGACGGCGCCGGCTGGCATCGCGAGGCGCTGCTGCGCGACGGCGCGGCGCTCACCACGCCGGAAACGCTTGCACTCGCCGAACTGGCGAACCGCCATGCACCCGAACTCTTCACGCACAGCCCGCGCGGCGAGCGTATCGACGCGCTGGAGTTTCATCCGTCATGGCATACGCTGCTCTCGCTGCTGCGCCGCGAAGGCCTGCATGCGCTGCCGTTTTCCGATCCGCAGCCCGGCGCGATGGCCGCGCGTTGCGCCGGTTACTTCCTGCACGCCCAACTCGAATCCGGTTCGCTGTGTCCGCTGACCATGACTTTCGCGAGCATTCCGGTGTTGCAGCGCGAGCCCGCCTTGTTCGACATGCTGCGCGAGAAGCTTTACGCGCGCGAACACGATCCGCGTGACGTACCGCTCGCGCAGAAAACCTCGGCGATGATCGGCATGGGCATGACCGAGAAGCAAGGCGGCTCGGACGTGCGCAGCAATCAGACACGTGCCTATGCCACGCGTGGCAACGGCCGCGGCGCCGAATATCGCCTCGTCGGCCACAAATGGTTTTTCTCCGCGCCGCAATGCGACGCGCACCTCGTGCTCGCCCGCACCGACGATCACGAAGGCCTGTCGTGCTTCTTCGTGCCGCGCTTCGCACCGGACGGCAGCAAGAACGCGGTGCAGATCCAGCGTCTGAAAGACAAGCTCGGCAATCGCTCGAATGCGAGCAGCGAGGTCGAATTCTTCGACGCCTTCGGCATCATGGTCGGCGACGAAGGGCGCGGCGTACCGACCATCATCGAAATGGCGAACTACACGCGGCTCGATTGTGTGATCGGCAGCGCGGCATTGATGCGCGCGGCGCTCGTCCAGGCGATCCACCATGCGCGGCACCGCAGCGCGTTCGGCCGCCGGCTCGCCGATCAGCCGCTGATGCGTAACGTACTGGCCGACCTCGCGCTGGAATCGGAAGCCGCCACCGTGCTGTTCATGCGCCTCGCGCACGCTTTCGAAGCATCGGCCGATGCCGCCGCGTCGCCGGCCGAGCGCGCGTGGCGGCGCATCGTCACGCCGGCGGCGAAGTACTGGGTCTGCAAACGCACGCTCGAATTCACCGGCGAGGCGATGGAAGTCTGGGGTGGCAACGGCTACGTCGAAACCGGTCCGATGGCGCGCTTCTATCGTGAAGCACCGGTCAATTCGATCTGGGAAGGCTCGGGCAACGTGATGTGTCTCGACGTGCTGCGCGCGATGGAGCGCGAGCCTGAAGCGGCGCAGGCCTTGTTCGCCGCCTGGCAAGCCGATGCGCAAGGGCATGCGGATTTGCTCGCCGCCCTCGGCAAGCTGGTCGCCACGGTCAGCGGCCCCGCCGAAGATCGGGAAGCGTCGGCGCGGCGCATCGCGCAGCAAATCGTGCTGATCGCGCAGGCGACCTTGCTGGTCAAACATGCGCCCGCCGAGGTCGCCGATGCCTTCATCGCCACCCGGCTCGCCGACGGCTGCGGTGAAAGCGGCCGCGTGTACGGCACGTTGCCGGTCGCCTTCAACCATGCGGCAATCGTCGAGCGAGCATTTCCAGCCTGAGCGCGGCACGAGACCCGTCCACGACGCCACTCACGCATCAACCAGACAGAAAGCGCGATCACGCGCACCGAATGCCAGCCAGGGAGAGGACACAATGAAGAACGATTTGCCCGAAGTCGCCGCGCTCGAAGCGCTGCTCCGCGAGCAACGCCAGGCTTATTTGCGCGCGCCGTTTCCGTCGTGGGAAACCCGTGCCGCGCATCTGCGCGCGCTGCGCAAAACGCTGCTCGACAACCGCGACGCGCTCGCCGACGCGATGAGCGCGGACTTCGGCAATCGCGCGAAAGAGGAAGTGCTGCTCGCCGAATTCCTGCTGGTGAAAGAAGAGATCGACGCCGCGTTGAGGCACGGCAAGCGCTGGATGAAAGCGCAGCGCCGCAGCACCAACAAATGGCTCTTGCCGGCGCGTGCGAAGGTTGTGCCGCAGCCGCTCGGCGTGGTCGGCATTATCGTGCCGTGGAATTATCCGGTGCTGCTGGCCGCGGGACCGCTGATCAGCGCGTTGACGGCCGGCAATCGCGCGATCATCAAGATGTCGGAGTTGACGCCGCGCACCTCGGCACTGTTCGAACAGCTGATCGGCCAGACATTCGCACGCGAGCACGTTGCCGTGGTGAATGGCGATGCCGCGCTCGCTGCCGCCTTCAGCGCGCAGCCGTTCGACCACCTTCTGTTTACCGGTTCGACGAAGGTCGGCCACGAAGTCATGCGCGCCGCCGCCGAGCACCTGACGCCGGTCACGCTCGAACTGGGCGGCAAGTCGCCGGCGATCATCGGCGCGCATGCGCGCTTTGACAACGCCGTCGATAACCTCCTCTCCGGCAAGACGCTCAACGCCGGCCAGACCTGCGTCGCGCCGGACTACGTGCTGGTGCCGCGCGGCAAGGAGCAGGCGTTCATCGAACGGGCGCGCACGCGGATGGCGAAGATGTACCCCGGCTTTGCGGGCAATCGCGACTACACGTCGATCATCTCGGAGCGGCACTTCGCGCGCCTGCAACGTCTCGCCGACGAAGCGCTGGCCGCCGGCGCGCAACTGCACGCGTTGACCGATGCGTCGCCTGATCCGGCCAGCCGCTGCTTTCCGCCGATCGCCGTCACCAACGCACCGGCCGACTGCATGCTGATGCAGGAAGAAATCTTCGGCCCGTTATTACCGATCGTCCCGTACGACACCCTCGACGAGGCGATCGCGTGGATCAACGCTCGTCCCCGCCCGCTCGCGCTCTATCTGTACGCCGACGACGCCGTCACCATCGAGCGGGTCACGCACGAAACCATCGCGGGCGGCATGGCGATCAACGAAACGCTGATGCATCTGGCGTGCGAAAACCTGCCGTTCGGCGGCGTCGGTGCGAGCGGGATGGGGGCGTATCACGGCTACGAAGGCTTCGTGACCTTCTCGAAGATGAAACCGGTATTGACGCAGGCGCGCCTGAACGCGCGCGGCTGGATCTCGCCGCCGTACGGCAAACGGGTGAACGCGCTGCTCAAGCTGATGCTGCGGTTCTGACACGGCGGGCGTCCCTGAGGCAGACGCTCATTCGGCGGGCCCTCGCGGGCGGGCATCGGAGGGACGGACCTTCGTGCCACAAACGCCGTGGAGCAGCGATCCTTTGGCTCGCCCAGCGCGCCGTTTATCTCGTCGCGGGTCTTTCGGTCACGTCGGCGGCGACCACATCGGTCACGTCCCCCGCATCGGCCCCGGCGTCGTGCGCGACCTCTCCTTCCGCGCCGCTTTCCAGCCGATGCAGCCAGGCGAGCAATTCGGCCACGGCCTGATAAAGCTGCGGCGGAATGCGCGAGTCGAGGTCCACCTGCATCAGCAGCGACACCATTTCCGGCGCCTCGTGCACATACAGGCCGGCGTCCCTGGCCCGCTGCACGATCATCTCGGCGACGAGGCCATAACCTTTGGCGACCACCCGCGGCGCGGCGTCTCCCCCTTTGGGGTCATAGGCGAGCGCTGCGGCACCGCGGCGGTGTTTGCGGCTCATCGCATGTCCCAGTCGAAATCGTCGAGCGAGGTGGCTTCCGGCCGAACCGCGCGGGCGGCACGGCGCGTGGCCGGCGCCGCTTGCGCCGCCGAGGCCGAGCGCGCGTACGCCGAAGCCGCTGCGTGCGCGGCCGCCGCGGCGCCTGGCGCACCGGCCGCGGTGACCGGCGCGCCACCGCCGATCTCGCGAATCGTCAAGCCATTCAGTTCGATGCCGGCCGCCGCCAGCCGCTGACGAAAGCTCTCACCCTGCATCGCCAGCCGGGCGGCGCCGCCCGGGCTCGCCTGCACGCGCGCGACCAGCCGGTTGCCGGTCAGCGTCAATTCCGCATCGACGGTGCCGAGCGTCGGCAACGAAAGCGTCAGACGCGTGCGCCACGGCTGATCGTCCTCGCTTGCCGCGCCGCCGCCGCTACGGTCCCATTCGTCGCCGTCCTGCTCGATTGTCCAATCGAGCTTGGCGCCCGGCCACGCCTCGCCGGTCCAGCGAAACTGTCCGGTCGCGAGCATATCGAGCTGCTGGCGCACCAGCGGAATCGTCGCGGGATGCACCGCGGCTGCCATCGACTGCGCGTTTTGCGGCGACCCGCTGTCGGCCAGTTGCGCCGCGGCGCTATGCAGGCTTGCGTGCGCCGGCTGGCCGTTCAGATCGGACAGCGAATTCGCGAGCACCTCGCCGGCTGCGAAGCGCGCGGCCTGCGCCGTCTGGATCGGCATCGCGCGAGCGGCGGCGCTGCCATCCGCTGCATTGTTGGGGGCGTTGCCGGACGCGTTGTTGGCCGCAGGACCCGTGCCCTGGCGCGGTGTGCCGTTGGCGGCGGCGGAGGCGGCCTGAGCGGCGTCGCTCGCCCAGTCGGGCGGTAATTGCGCAGCAGCCGCCACCAGTCTGTTTTGCGGCTCGTCGCCCAGATCAGCCGGCGAGAGCTGGCCCGCGAGCCACTGCGCCAGATGGGCTTCGTAGAACAACCCGCTGCCGCCGACCGTCCGTTCGAGCGCGGCCGCAAGCGCCGCGACCGGCACCTGCGCCGCCGCTACGTTGGCGGTCGCCGCCGTGCCGGCGGTATTCGGATTGGCCGTTGCAGGCTGGGAAGCGGGAGAAGCCGGGAAAGCGGGAGAGGCGTCGAACAGCGGCGAACCGCCGAGTTCGACAATCAGCGCCGGTGCGGCGGGCCAGATTGGCGTCTGGCCCAGCACGGCGGGTGTCGCCGCGCCGCCCGAGCTCACGATCGCATTGAGCGTGAGCGCCACCGCGGACAGCGCGGTCTGCGCGGAAGCCGCCGGCGCAGCCGGCGTGACGGGGGTGGCGGTGGCCGGCGCGGTGTCGACGCCCGCCGCGCCGGTCTGCGAGGTCGTCGCATTGCCCGGCGCGATATTGAGCAGACTGTCGACCCGGCTCGCGAGCAGCGAAGCGATGGCCGTGTCGATTCCGTTCATGCCGATCATTCCTTGGTCACATGTGCGTCGGCGCGCTCAGGGATGCCGGCGCGTCCGAATGCGCTCAACGCGCCCCGTACAGTTCCTTGAGCACACGGGTCGGCCGTCCGGCGAAGAGCGCCGACAGATTGGCCATGCGCGGATGCGCCAGATCGCGGATCGCCGCGTCGTCCGCCAGGATCTGCCGGATCAGCGCGTATTTGCGCAGACGCTCGGCGTCGTCCAGTTTGACGCCGGTTTCCGCGTCCCTCAACGCGTCCACCAGATGCCGATATTCCTCCTGCAGGACGACCAGATCGCTCCACAGGGCACGCCGGGCAGCCATCAGCATGCGGCGGGAAATCGCTGCAATCGCCTCGTAGCGGGCGAAATATTGTGCGTTCGATGTCATCTCATGCTTTCCGCGGCCGGCTGGGCTGCCATCCGCGCGATCTCCGGGGCAATCCCGATCCAGGCCTCTTCGAGCGTCGCCAGCAGGCCATCGACCTCGACCAGCATCGCCTCGCTCTGTTTCACGTTGGCTTCGAGCAGCCGGCGCGACATATAGCTATATAGCGCGTTCAACCGCTCCGCAATCTCGCCGCCCGCCTCGAGGTTGAGCGACTGCTGCAGCCCGCTTTCGACGATCTGAATCGCCTTGCCGATAGCCTCTCCACGAGCCGGCACATTGCCTTGCTGCACGTGCATGCGCGCTTGCGCGATCGCTTGCCGGGCGCCCTGATACAACATCACGATCAGACGATGCGGACTCGCGCCCATCACCCCTGTCTCGACGCCCACGCGTGCGTATGCGTTGGCTCCAGAGTGTCCTGGGGAAAACATCGGCGCTCCTCCTCTCTTGCAGTGCGGTTGGTCGTGGCCCCCATCCGGGTGCGTCGCCGCGCCCCGATTTCTGCCTGTATCTGGTTATCGGATAGGCAGCGGGAAAGCTTTAGGCCGGTATAAGGAGGATCGGGGCGCGCCACGGCACGGCCCGCACGGGCTACACGGCATACGCGGCCGCGCGCATGTGCGTGCGTGGGTGCATGCGCGTTTGCGTGATCACGGGCGGCAACGTTTGCCATGCCGCCCGGATCGCGCTCACACGGACATCTGCATGATGTCGTTGTAGGCCGAGACCAGTTTATTGCGCACCTGCAGACCGAACTGGAAGCCGATGTTGGCCTTCTGCGAATCGACCATCACGTCGTTCAGCGACACGTTCGACGCGCCGAGCTCGAACGCCTTCGATTCGCCGACGGCCTTGGCCTGATCGCCGCTGATCTTGTCCAGCGATGCCTTCAGCGCGGCGGCGAAACCGCCGGCCGTCGCCGCGCCGGACTGCTCGCCGGCCACCGCATTGCTGCTGCCGGCCGCCTGCGCCGCCATCGACTGCATCTGTTGCAGCGCCGACGAAAGCGCGTTCACGGGCAATGTCATGTTCTCTCCAGGATTGACGACCGGTATGCCAGAACCGTACCGATCTGAACGAAAGCATAGCAGCGGGTCTTTCGGGAGAGCCCCGAAACTAGGGGGAAAACCCGGCTCTATTCAAGCAATCGGGTTGAGCGCTCGTGCGGATAATTTCAATGGTGAAAGTCTCTGTCCGTACGCCCGCCGACCCTCGGTGCGGCGGCGGTCGGCAGAACGCAAAGGCATCCCGGAGATACCCGACGCATGGATTCGTCAGCCAACTCTTTGATCAACCCCGACGCCCGCATGGGTCTCGCCGGCGCGCAGCCGGGCGCGGGTGCGCCCGGTGCCGGCCAGCCCGGCGGCGCAGCGGACCTCGGCGGCCTCGGAGGCAACCTGGGCGGTAACTTCGGCCAACGCCTTTCGGGTCTCGCGCAAATGCGCGGCAACCCGCGCGCCCCACTGATCTTCGCAGTCGCGCTGCTGGTGGCGATCGTGGCCGGCCTGTTCCTGTGGTCCCGGGCGCCGGACTACAAGGTGCTCTATAGCAATCTGTCAGACCGCGACGGCGGCGCCATCATCACCGCGCTGCAGGCGGCCAACGTCCCCTACAAGTTCACCGACGCCGGTGGCGCGATCCTCGTGCCGTCCGAGCAGGTGCATGAAATGCGCCTGCGGCTGGCTTCGCAAGGTCTGCCCAAGAGCGGCTCGGTCGGCTTCGAATTGATGGACAACCAGAAGTTCGGCATCAGCCAGTTCGCCGAGCAGATCAACTATCAGCGCGCGCTGGAAGGCGAACTCGAACGTACCGTCGAATCGATCTCGTCGGTGAAGTCGGCCCGCGTGCATCTGGCGATTCCGAAACCGTCGGTGTTCGTGCGCGACAAGGAAGCGCCGTCGGCCTCCGTGCTGGTCAATCTCTACCCCGGCCGGGCACTCGACGAAGGCCAGGTGCTGGCGATCACCCATATGGTGTCGTCGGCGGTGCCGGATATGCCGGTGAAAGGCGTCACCATCCTCGATCAGGACGGCAACCTGCTGACGCAGCCGTCCACCGGCAGCGGCCTCGACGCTTCGCAACTGAAGTACCGCCAGCAGATCGAGCGCAACACGCAGCAGCGCATCGACGCGATCCTCTCGCCGCTGTTCGGCGCCGGCAACGCGCACTCGCAGGTCAGCGCCGACATCGATTTCTCGCGTAGCGAGCAGACCTCGGAAAACTACGGCCCGAACGGCAGCCCGCAGCAGGCCGCGATCCGCAGCCAGCAATCGAGCAGCGCCACCGAAACGTCGCAAGGGGCCGCCTCGGGCGTGCCGGGCGCATTGTCGAACCAGCCGCCGCAGCCGGCTTCGGCGCCGATCACGGCGGGCAACGGTACGCCCGGCGTCACCACCACGCCGGTCAGCGATCGCAAGGATTCGACCACCAACTACGAACTCGACAAGACGGTGCGCCATCTGGAGCGGCCGATGGGCGGCATCAAGCGTCTGTCGGTGGCGGTGGTGGTCAACTATATGCGAGTGGTCGACGCCAAGGGCCACGCCACCATGCAGCCGGTCACCGCCGACAAGCTCGAACAGGTCAATCAGCTGGTGAAGGACGCGATGGGCTTCGACGCCGCGCGTGGCGACTCGGTCAACGTGGTCAACAGCCCGTTCACGGTCGACGTCGATCCGAATGCCGACCTGCCGTGGTGGCGCACGCCGGACATGCTCGCGCTCGCCAAACAGATCGCCACTTACCTCGGCATCGGCGCAGTCGCCCTGTTCCTCTACTTCGTGATGGTCAAGCCGGCATTGCGGCGTGCCTTCCCGCCGCCGGAGCCGGCCATGGCCGCAGCGTTGCCGTCGCCTGACAACGAACCGATGCTGCTCGACGGCATTCCGGCCGCCGAACGCGACGGCGCGGTCGTCCAGCTCGAAACGGACAGCGAAGTGCTCGCGCTTGAAAACGTGAAACACAAATACGAGCGGAACCTGGAGTTCGCGCGCAACATCGCGCGCCAGGATCCGAAGATTGTTGCAACGGTCGTGAAAAACTGGGTGTCCGATGAGCGCTGAAGGTGTAATGAAAAGCGCGCTCCTGCTGATGTCGATCGGCGAGGAAGAAGCCGCAGAAGTGTTCAAGTTCCTCGGACCGCGCGAGGTGCAAAAGATCGGCGTGGCGATGGCCGCGCTGAAAAACGTGACGCGCGAGCAGGTCGACGAGGTGCTGCAGGAATTCGTCCGCGAGGCCGAGCAGCACACCGGCATGTCGCTCGATTCGAGCGATTACATCCGCTCGGTGCTGACCAAGGCGCTCGGCGACGAGAAGGCCGGCGCGATCATCGACCGGATTCTGACGGGCAGCGATACCAGCGGTATCGAGGGCCTCAAGTGGATGGATTCCGCGGCGGTGGCCGAACTCATCAAGAACGAGCATCCGCAGATCATTGCGACCATCCTCGTTCACCTGGACCGCGACCAGGCCTCGGAAATCGTCGCCTGCTTCACCGAGCGGCTGCGCAACGACGTGCTGTTGCGGATCGCGACACTCGACGGCATCCAGCCGGCGGCGCTGCGCGAACTCGACGACGTGCTCACAGGCCTGCTGTCGGGTAGCGACAACCTCAAGCGCAGCCCGATGGGCGGCATCCGCACGGCGGCCGAAATTCTCAACTTCATGTCGAGCAACCATGAAGAAGGCGTGATCGAGAATGTGCGCCAGTACGACGCGGAACTTGCGCAGAAGATCATTGATCAGATGTTTGTGTTCGAGAACCTGCTCGATCTGGAAGACCGCGCGATCCAGCTGTTGCTGAAGGAAGTCGAGTCCGAGGCGTTGATCATCTCGCTGAAGGGCGCGCCGCCTGCGCTACGCCAGAAGTTCCTGTCGAACATGTCGCAGCGCGCGGCCGAACTGCTCGCCGAAGACCTCGACGCGCGCGGCCCGGTCCGCGTCTCCGAGGTCGAGACGCAGCAGCGCCGCATCCTGCAGATCGTGCGCAATCTGGCAGAAGGCGGCCAGATCGTTCTAGGCGGCAAGGCGGAAGATGCGTATGTCTGATCAGAACTCCGCGGCGAAGGCGAGCCTCTCGGCCTACCAGCGCTGGGAGATGGCCTCGTTCGATCCGGTGCCGCCGGCGCCGCCCGAACCCGAAGTCGACGACGGCGCGTTCGAGGCCGAACTGGAGCGTCTGCGCGACGCCGCGCATGCGCAAGGCATCGCAACCGGCCATGTGGCGGGGCAGGCGCTCGGTTATCAGGCAGGTTACGAGCAAGGCCATGCCCAGGGTTTCGAGCAGGGCCAGAGCGAAGCACGCGAAGAAGCGGCACGCCTCGCCGCGCTCGCCGAAACCTTCAAGACGGCACTCGACGGCGCCCAGGGCGCGATCTCGGAGACGCTGGTCGCGCTGGCGCTCGATATCGCGCAACAGGTGGTGCGCCAGCATGTGCAGCACGATCCGACCGCCCTGCTCGCCGCCGCACGCGAGGTGCTGGCGAGCGAACCCGTGCTGGTCGGCGCCCCGGCGCTGATCGTCAGCCCGGCTGACCTGCCGGTGGTTGAAGCCTATCTGATGGAAGAACTGCAAACGCGCGGCTGGACCGTGCGTACCGATCCGTCGGTCGAACGCGGCGGTTGCCGTGCGCAGTCCAGCACCGGCGAGGTAGACGCCGGCATCGACACGCGCTGGGAACGTGTTGCCGCGGCGCTCGGCAGAGTGAGCACATGGTGAAGCCGACGCTCGAAGACATCCGCGCAAGCGATCTGACGCCGCTCGAGCGCGAACTCGCGCTGGCGTCGTTCGGCGCCGAGGCGTTGGCGGACGAGCCGGCTGAACTGCCCACCGCCGCCGCAGCGATTGCGGCTATCGAAGCCGCGCTGCGCGAGTCTGACGCCGGGCATCCGGGCGTCGGACACCCGGCTCACGCTCATCCAGCGACGGGTGCGGCGGCGAGCCGTGAGTCTTCCGCTTCCAAAGCCGCTTCGAGCGCTGCTGCAAGCCACGCCGCGCACGCTCCATACGATCCCGCGCTCGACAGCAACCCGCACATGCAGGCATGGCGCGGCCGCCTCGACGCGCTGCGCGCCCGCAACGCGATCGCCAAGCCGATGCGCGCCTGCGGACGTTTGACGCGTGCTGCCGGTCTGGTGCTCGAAGCGGTCGGCCTGCGCCTCTCGGTGGGCGCCGAAGTGATGATCGAATTGCCTGCCGGCAGTTCGCTGCCGATGGCCGAAGCCGAAGTGGTCGGCTTCTCCGGCGACAAACTGTTTCTGATGCCGACCACTGAAGCGATCGGCCTGCTGCCCGGCGCGCGCGTCTTTCCGCTTGAAAGCGCGCCGATCGCCGATCCGATGGCGGGCGCAAAGCGCCTGCCGGTCGGCTGGGAATTGCTCGGCCGCGTGCTCGATGCTTCGGGCCGGCCGCTCGACGGTCTCGGCCCGCTCGGCGCGCATGCCGATGCGCCGCTCTCCGCGCCGGTTATCAATCCGCTGAATCGCGAGCCGATTCACAAGGTGCTCGACGTCGGCGTGCGCGCGATCAACGCGCTGCTGACGGTGGGCCGAGGTCAGCGGATGGGCCTGTTTGCCGGTTCCGGCGTCGGTAAATCGGTGCTGCTCGGCACGATGGCGCGCTACACCAGCGCCGAAGTGATCGTGATCGGCCTGATCGGCGAACGCGGCCGTGAAGTGAAGGAATTCATCGAGCAGATTCTTGGCGAAGAGGGTCTGGCGCGCTCGGTCGTGATCGCAGCGCCTGCGGACGTCTCGCCGCTTCTGCGCATGCAGGCCGCGTCGTACTCGACCTCGCTCGCCGAATATTTCCGCGACCAGGGCAAGCACGTGCTGCTGCTGATGGATTCGCTAACCCGCTACGCGATGGCGCAGCGCGAGATCGCGCTGGCCGTGGGCGAGCCGCCGGCCACCAAAGGCTACCCGCCTTCGGTGTTCGCCAAACTGCCCGCGCTTGTCGAGCGGACCGGCAATGGCCCGGCGGGCGGCGGCTCGATCACCGCGTTCTACACCGTGCTCACCGAAGGCGACGACCAGCAGGACCCGATCGCCGACTCCGCGCGGGCGATTCTCGACGGCCATATCGTGCTGTCGCGCTCGCTTGCCGAGGCCGGCCACTATCCGGCCATCGATATCGAAGCCTCGATTAGCCGGGCAATGACCGCGCTGATCGACGATAACCATCTCGACAAGACGCGTATGTTCAAGCAGATGCTGTCGCGCTATCAGCGCAACCGCGATCTGATCAACGTCGGTGCGTATTCGAGTGGGCGCGATGCGTTGCTCGACCGTGCGATTGCGCTGTATCCGCGGATGGAAGCCTTTTTGCAGCAAGGTTTTCGCGAGTGCGCGAACTTTGAACCGAGTCTCGAGATGCTGGACGCGCTGTTTGCCCAAGGAGGCTGACGATGGCGAAACATTTTCCGATCAAGACGCTCATCGGCCTTGCCAAGGACGATGTGGATGCCGCCGCGCAACGCCTGGGTCGCGCACAGCGCGAGCGCGGCGACGTGCAGACGCAGCTCGACGCGCTGGTGCAGTACCGGGACGAATATCACGCGCGCTTCACGGCGACGGCCCAGACGGGCATGCCGGCCGGCAACATGCGCAATTTTCAGGCATTCATCGATACGCTCGACGCCGCCATCGAACAGCAGCGCAGGCTGCTGGTGGCGGCCACTGCGCGTGTCGAAGCCGCCAAGCCCGACTGGCAGCGCCAGAAACAGAAACTCGGCTCGTACGAAGTGCTGCAGGCGCGCGGCGACGCCGTCGAAGCGAAATCCATGGCGCGGCGCGACCAGCGCGACGCCGACGAACATGCCGCCCGAATTCTGAGGATGCGCGCCGAGGGCGTCTGATACGCCTGCGCGCCGCCTCAACTGACTGAACACCCCGTTTGACGGATTGACAGGATTAGCTATGTCGCTTCTTTCACAGATCGGCTCACTGCTCGGCTCCGCCAGCAGCACGTCCACCAGCGCGGCCATGGCCGCCGCGGCGAACGCCAAGCCGTTCTCGCAAACCCTCCAGCAAAGCATCGACCTGCAGAACAGTGCCGCCGCGCAGAGCGCGAGCACGCCGCCTGCTGCGTCGCCGGCGTCGTCTTCTGCGTCGACATCTTCCGCGTCGTCGTCGAGCGTGCATGACGCGCCGCCTGCGCCGGACTCTTCCTCGAAGAGCACGGACGCCGCGAGTGGCAACAAGGACGACAGCAAATCGACGAACGCGTCGTCGTCCACTGCGTCGTCTGGCAACACACAGCAGGCTTCGACCGACAAGCCTGCCGCGACGCCGTCAAAATCCGGCACGACGACCACACCCGACGCCAACACGTCGGCGGCGGCGGCCGCTGCCCAGGCGCAAGCACAAGCTCAAGCGAACGCGAACGACGCGGCAGACCCTGCCGCCACCGACCCGGCTGCGGCGCTGGCTGATGCTGCGGCGGCGCTGCCTGGCGCGACCACTGACACGACAACGACCGGCACGCCAGGCAAGAAGACGAGCGCGACCGATCCGAAGTCGTTGCCGGACGCTTTGCAGGCGGCCTTGGCCGCGCTGGCAAATGGTCAGGGTGTGGTGCCTGTGCAGGCGCTGGCGAGTGGTGCAGCCGCGAATGCGGCAGCCGGCGCGAGCGGAGCGGCTGGCGACACGAGCGCCGGGTTGAACGGCGCGGCCGGCGGCAAGACGCTCGCGGCCGGATTGTTCGGCGATGGGAAGGGCTCGTCTGCGTCCAGGACCGCGCTGACGGCGGGGGCGGCGACCGTGGCTGATCCATCGGCGACGGCGAAAGCGGCGGCTGACGCCCTGACGGCGACCTCGGCTGGCAACGCTCAGGCCGACGATCTGGCGTCGTTCAAGAATGCCGCCGATGCGGCGACTGCGGCACTGGCCGCCACGCAAGGCGCAGCGGCCAGCGTCGCGAGCACGACAGCGGCCGTGCAGACCACGGGCAATGCGGGCGCGGCGGAAGCCGCCAGCACGTTGACACCGCAAGTCGGGACGACTGACTGGGAAGATGCGTTGAGCCAGAAGGTGGTGTTCCTGTCGAATGCGCATTCGCAGAGTGCCGAACTGACTTTGAATCCGAAGGATCTCGGGCCGTTGCAGGTTGTGTTGCAGGTGGCTGATAACCATGCACATGCGCTGTTTGTTTCCCAGCATCAGCAGGTTAGAGAGGCCGTCGAGGCGGCCTTGCCGAAATTGCGGGAGGCGATGGCGTCGAATGGGATTGGGCTTGGCAGCGCTAGCGTGAGTGATGGGTTTGCCCGCCAGGGCGGGGGGCAGCAGAGTAGCGGGTCGGGGGCTGGGGCTGGGCCCTCCGGGCGGGGTTCGGGTTCGGGTGGGTCTTTTGCTAGCGGCGCTGGGGGGGCTGTTGACTCTGCCGGGGTCAATGTTGCCGTGCGGCGGACTGTGGGGTTGGTTGATACGTTTGCTTGAGGTTTTTTTTGCCTGCGGCGTTCGGGTTTTCCTGGTCTGGCTTTTTTGGGTACTTCTTTGCTTATTGGTCTATTTGCGTTCCCCCTGTGCGGGGGGGCACCTACTTTTCTTTGCCGCCGCAAAGAAAAGTAGGCAAAAGAAAGCGGCTCAAACCGCCAATTCTTAAGCGGGTCCCCTGGCTTGGAGGGGCTGGGTGGTCCGATTAACGGATCACACCGCGGTCGGTAACCACCAGTGACACAGCCGTCATCCGCTCCCACTCCGCACTACGTGCGTCGCGGACGGGTCCACAAGGGAAACCAGTTGCTTCGTTTTGGCGCGGTGGGGGCCATCGGCTTCGCCTCGGCGAGGCGCCGAAAACACCGATGGTTTTGTGAAGTACCGCGTCGGCGCGCGCAGCGCCGCCGGAAGCATGACGGCCTGGTCACTCAGGCGAGGAGGTGCGCAGGCTCGATCTCTACGGGGCCACGAACCCCTCCGAGCCAGGGGAGCCGCTTAAGAATTGGCGGTTTGAGCCCGCTTTCTTTGCTTACTTTCTTTGCGGCGGCAAAGAAAGTGAGTGCCCCCCGCATAGGGGGAACGCTAGTAGACCAATAAGAATGCAAGGAAAGGCCCAAGACTCCAGAACAAGAAAACCCCAACAATCCAGAACAAAAAAAACCAACTGCCGAAGGCAAACAAACCGCCCAATGGGCAAAAACCAGAGATAGCCCTCAATAACCCTTCTTTTCGACCCATCGCGCCGCAGGCAAATAAACAACAATCACCCTCACCAGCACTAAAGGCAAGCAAAGCAAACCTCATGGCAACGACGACCGCAAACCAGCAAGCCGCGCCCGCCTCCCCGGGCCCCTTGAAGCGCATCATCCTGATCGCCCTCATTGCGATCATCGCCGCAGGCGCAGCCGGCGCGGGTGTGTGGTTCTTCATGTCCAAACGCAGCCCGGCTCCCGCATCAGCGGAAACCGCCAGCGCGCCAGCGCCATTGCCCGTGCCGCTGTTCTTCCCGCTCGAATCGATGACGGTCAACCTGCAATCGGACGACGGTCAGCAACACTTCCTGCGTATCGGCCTGACGCTCAAGCTGAGCGACCCGAAAACCCAGCAGGAACTCACCGACCATATGCCGGAAGTGCGCAGCCACATCCTCCTCGCCCTGTCGAACAAACACCCCGAAGAACTCGCGCCGCTCGAAGGCAAGCGCGCGCTGGCCACCGAACTCAAGACGCTGATCGAACAGCCAACCGATAAGGGCGCCACGCCAATCCACGTCCAGGACGTGCTGTTCACCGAATTCGTCGTGCAGTGACGCTGTCCAGCGCTGCCACTATCAACCGCTACGGGACGCACGAGGAATAAGGAATGGGCCACGAAGAGTTCATGTCCCAGGAGGAGGTCGATGCCCTCCTCAAGGGCGTAACCGGCGAGTCCGACTCGGAATCCGAGCAGGCCTCGCACACGGGCGTACGCCCGTACAACATCGCGACGCAGGAACGCATCGTCCGCGGCCGGATGCCCGGCCTCGAAATCATCAACGATCGTTTCGCGCGCCTGTTGCGCGTCGGCATCTTCAACTTCATGCGGCGCTCGGCGGAAATCTCCGTCGGTCCGGTGAAAGTACAGAAATACAGCGAATTCACCCGCAATCTGCCGATCCCGACCAACCTGAACCTGGTCCACGTGAAGCCGTTGCGCGGCACCTCGCTGTTCGTGTTCGATCCGAACCTGGTGTTCTTCGTGGTCGACAACCTGTTCGGCGGCGACGGTCGTTTCCATACCCGCGTCGAAGGCCGCGATTTCACGCAGACCGAGCAGCGCATCATCAACAAGCTGCTCAACCTGGTGTTCGACAACTACACGGCGTCGTGGAAAAGCGTGCGCCCGCTGCAGTTCGAATACGTGCGCTCGGAAATGCACACGCAGTTCGCCAACGTCGCGACGCCGAACGAAATCGTCATCGTCACGCAGTTCTCGATCGAATTCGGCACGACCGGCGGCACGCTGCACATCTGCATGCCGTATTCGATGATCGAACCGATCCGCGACATCCTCTCGTCGCCGATCCAGGGTGAGGCGCTCGAAGTCGACCGCCGCTGGGTTCGCGTGCTGTCGCAGCAGGTGCAGGCAGCAGAAGTCGAACTGACCGCCGACCTGGCCCAGGTGCCGGTCACGTTCGAACAGATCCTGAACATGCGCAAAGGCGATGTTCTGCCGATCAACATCCCCGAACACATCACGGCGAAAGTCGATGGCGTGCCGGTGATGGAGTGCGGCTACGGAATTTTCAATGGTCAGTACGCGTTGCGGGTCCAGAAGATGATCAGCGCAGCCGACACGATGAAGGAAGGTGGATATGAGTGACCTGAACGCAAAGACTGAGGCCGAACTGGCCGCTGGCGAGCCGCAACTGGCCGCCGACGCAGCCAGCGCCGAAGACGACGCGGCGATGGCCGACTGGGCCAGCGCGCTGGCCGAGCAGAACGACAACACGGAAGTCAGCGCAACCACGGCGGGCGTGTTCCAGCCGCTGTCGAAGGTCGAGCCGACCTCGACGCGCAACGACATCGACATGATTCTGGACATCCCCGTTCAGATGACAGTCGAACTGGGCCGCACCAAGATCGCGATCCGCAATCTGCTGCAACTCGCGCAAGGTTCAGTGGTGGAACTGGACGGCATGGCCGGTGAACCGATGGACGTGCTGGTCAACGGCTGTCTGATCGCCCAGGGCGAAGTGGTGGTCGTCAACGACAAGTTCGGTATTCGCCTGACCGACATCATCACGCCGTCCGAACGCATCCGGAAGTTGAATCGATGAAACGCGTTGCCGGTCGCGCCGGGTCGTCCGCGATGTCCGCGATGTCCGCGATGTCCGCGATGTCCGCGATGTCCGTGTCGTCTGTGTCATCCGCTTCGCGCAAGGTTCTCAATCGCGCAGTCCTCACAACGATAGCCACGGCCGCTTCGGCACTGATGTTCACGCCGCTCGCCGCGCGCGCCGCCGATATGAACGCGGTCAACAACGCCGCGAAGATCGCTTCGGGTGTCGGCGCCGGCACCGCTGTTCCGGCGCTCGGCGTCGGCGCGGTGCTGCAGACGATCGTCGGCCTGCTGGTGGTGATCGGCCTCGTCTTCGGATGTGCGTGGCTCGCGCGCCGCTTCGGCTTGCAGCCCGCCAGTCGCGGCGGTCTGGTGAAGACGATCGGTGGCGCCTCGCTCGGCGGCAAGGAGCGGGTCGCGGTGGTCGAGATCGGCGATACGTGGCTCGTGCTCGGCACGGCGCCCGGCAATGTGCGCCTGCTGCACACGCTGCCGGCCGGCTCTGCCGCGGTCGATACGGTCGCGGGCACACGGCCGGTCGCGCCGGGTACCGGCACCACGTTGCCCGGCACCTTCGGTCAACGCTTTCGCGACGCCATGAAAGGCGAAGTGGGCAAACGTTTCAACGGGCAAGGCAGCGGGGATCGGTAATGCAGTTCAGTCTTCAATCAGCGCGTCACGCGCACGCCTCGCGCAGAGCCTGCGCCGCCACCAGAATCGCTTCCGTGTTGCGCCGCGCCGCGCCCGTCGCATTGCCCGCGCTGATGCTCGCACTGCCGACAGTGTCGTTCGCGCAAACCGCCGGCCTGCCGGCGTTCAACACGAGCCCCGGCCCGAACGGCGGCACGACGTACTCGCTGAGTGTGCAGACGATGCTGCTGCTCACGATGCTGTCGTTCCTGCCCGCGATGGTGTTGATGATGACGAGTTTCACGCGCATCATCATCGTGTTGTCGCTGTTGCGTCAGGCGCTCGGCACGGCCACCACGCCGCCTAACCAGGTGCTGGTCGGCCTGGCGCTGTTCCTCACGCTGTTCGTGATGTCGCCGGTGCTCGACAAGGCCTATAACGACGGCTACAAACCGTTTTCCGAAGGCTCGATGCCGATGGAGACAGCGGTCAGTCGCGGGCTTGCGCCGTTCAAGACCTTCATGCTGCGCCAGACCCGCGAAAGCGACCTCGCGCTGTTCGCCCGCATCTCGCATGCCGCGCCGATGCAAGGTCCGGAAGACGTGCCGCTGTCGCTGCTGGTGCCGTCGTTCGTCACCAGCGAATTGAAAACCGGCTTCCAGATCGGCTTCACGATTTTCATTCCGTTCCTCATCATCGACATGGTGGTGGCGAGCGTGCTGATGTCGATGGGGATGATGATGGTGTCGCCCGCCACCATCTCGCTGCCCTTCAAGCTGATGCTGTTCGTGCTGGTCGATGGCTGGCAGTTGCTGCTCGGCTCGCTCGCGCAAAGCTTCGTTTAAGCGCTTCGCCATGCGTTGCGCCTGACTCGTTTCGTACAACCTTTCACGCTTCCGGTCGAACCGCCATGAATTCAGAATCCGTCATGACGCTGGCGCACCAGGCCATGTATGTCGGCCTGCTGCTGGCTGCACCGCTCCTGCTGGTCGCGCTGGTGGTCGGTCTGGTGGTGAGCCTGTTCCAGGCCGCCACGCAGATCAACGAAACCACGCTGTCGTTCATTCCCAAGCTGCTTGCCATCGCGATCACCATGGTGATCGCCGGTCCATGGATGTTGACGACCATGCTCGACTATCTGCGCCAGACGCTCACCAATATTCCGACGCTCGTCAACTGAGCGGCGCGCCGGCTCCCGTCCGCTCCCGTCCTTTCTCGCCGCCATGTTTTCCGTCACTTACGCGCAACTGAACGTCTGGCTGACCGCGTTCCTGTGGCCGTTCGTGCGGATTCTTGCGTTGATTGCGACCGCACCGGTGCTCGGCAACCGCGCGCTGCCGATGCGCGTGAAAATCGGCCTCGGCGCGTTCATCACGATCATCGTCGCGCCCACGCTCGGCGCGTTGCCGCAGGTCACGGTGTTTTCCGCCGAGGGCGTGTGGATCATCGTCAACCAGTTCCTGATTGGCATCGCGCTCGGCGTGACCATGCAGGTCGTGTTTCAGGCAATCAGCGCTGCTGGCGATTTCGTCGGCCTGGGCATGGGTCTCGGCTTCGCGACGTTCTTCGACTCCCAGGCAGCCAGCTCGAGCCAGGTGCTATCGAGTTACATGAACACGATCGCGATGCTGGTGTTTCTGGTGATCGACGGTCATCTGCAGATGATCAGCGCATTGCTGGCGACGTTCCAGTCGGTGCCGGTTACGGCGAACATCCTCGGAGCGCCTGGCTGGCGCACGCTGGCCAACTTCGGCAGCACGATTTTTTCGGCGGGCCTGCTGCTCTCCCTGCCGGTGGTGGCCGCGCTCCTGATTACCAACCTCGCACTCGGCATTCTCAACCGTGCCGCACCGCAGATCGGCGTGTTCCAGATCGGCTTTCCCCTGACGATGCTGATCGGCATGCTGCTGTTGCAACTGATGGTCCCGAACATGATTCCCTTCTTCATGCGCATGTTCGACATTGGGATAGATCAGATGGGACGTGTGGCGGCGGGGTTGAAGTAGCGCATTGTTTTTCAGATCTGCGGTCTGTCTCGTACGCCAAAGAAAAAAGGCGGACCCGGCTCACACCGGCTTCCGCCCTTCTGCATCCCAGCCTACGCGCCCGCTCAGTTCAGGTACTGGAACAGCGAAATATTCTGAATCTTTGCGAAGGCCTGCTGCGCCGCTTGCAGTGCGTTTTGCGTCAGCGTGTACTGACCGATCGTCTTGACCATGTCGGTCTGCGTCAGATCCGCCAGGTTGCTCGTCGTCTGCAGCGTGTTGGTCTGCGTGACGGTCTGCAATGCCTGCACTTCCTGCTCGCGGCCGCCCACGGCTGCCTGCGCGGTGACGACGTTGTTCATCGTGTTCTCGAGCTGAGTCATGCTGGTGGTCAGCGCGCTCTGGAAGCTGGCCGTCGCGGCCGCGCCGGAGACCGGCGTTTGCAGCGTGGTAATCAGCTGGCTCAGGTTCGCAAACACGTCCATGCTGCCCTGCGTGGCCGGGGTCACCGTGAAGCTGTCGCCGGCGTTCGGCGTGCCGGTGATCGTCACCGATTGCCCGCCAAGCGGAATAGCCGCGCCGGCCGTGAACGGCTGCGGCCCGCCCGTGGTCGTCACGCCGGTCGCCGGGTCGGTCTGGCTCACCGTGTAGGTGGTTGCGGACGTGAAATTGATCGCGTACTTGTCAGCGTTGGCCGGATTGGTCGGATTGGTCAGGCTCACGCTGCTGATCACGCCGGAACCGCCGTTACCCGCCGACGCTGCCGGCACCGCGCTGGTGCCGATCGGCGCGACGCTGCCAAAAATCGACAGGCCGTTGTCGGCGGTCTGGATGGTGCGCGAGTCGGTGATCTGCACAGCACGCGTGCCGGTATCGCCCGAATAGGTCACGGCGCCCGCGGAATTGGTCGTGTACGGCTGCGCGCCACTCTGGAAACCCGCGAACAGGTAGTTGCCTTGCGGATCGGTCGAGTTGGCGAGCGTCATCAGCTGGCTGCGCAGGCTCTGCAACTGCGTCGCGATCGCGCCGCGGTCGCCGTCGTTGAGCGAACCGTCGCCGGCGCGCAGCACCATCGTGTGAATGCTCTGCAGCACGGTGTTGACGCTGCCAAGCGTCGTGTCTTCCTGTTGCAGCGAAGCGAGCGCCGTACTCTGGTTGCTGGTGTACTGCGACAGGGTTGTCGCCGTCGAGCTCAACTGCACCGCCTGCGCCGCGCCGAGCGGATTGTCCGACGGTGTGGAGAGGCTCACGCCGCTGGAAATCTCTGCGTACAACTGCGACAACTGAGCTTGCTGATCGCTCATCGTCGTCACGTTCATATTGAAGTACTGCGAACTCGAGATGCGCATGTTCAACGCCTCACTGGAAGATGCCAAGTATCGTCTGGAACAGGGTCTGCGCAGTCTGGATGACCTTGCTGTTCGCCTGATAGAGCTGCTGATACTGAAGCAGGTTGGCTGCTTCTTCGTTAATGTTCACGCCCGAGACCGACTGCTGCGCGGTGGTGATCTGCGTCACCAACGAGCTTTGCGCCGTGCTCGACGTCTGAATCTGGTTAGTCTGGTTGCCGATCTGGTTGACGTAGTTCCCATACGCGCCTGCCAGCGTAACCGTGCCGCCCGCCAACGTCTTCGCCGTGGACAGATTCGCCAGCGCCAGCGCGTTGCTGCCGTCGTTAGTCGCGCCGGTGTTCGGGCCGATGGAGAACTTGTCGCCGGCGGCCGGAGTGCCACTGATCGTCACCGACACATTGTTCATCTGGCCGGCGGTCGCGTTGTTGATCGTCAGCGTCGCGCCCGTAGCGGACGAATACGGCACCACGGTCGCCGCGCTGGCGATCGTGTAGGTGGTCGGAGGCGACCCCGCCACCGTCACCGTCGAACCCACCGGGAAGTTGCTCAGACCCGTGCCGTCGTAAGTCAGTGTGGTGGTCGAGTTCGGCATGGTGTAACCGGCCGTCACCGTACCAGGGGAAATCGTAGCGGTGCCGGTGTTGGACGCTGCCGCCGAGCCGAGCACCGGCGAGGCCGCGGCGATCGCCGAAGCGCTCATGGTCGCGGTGGTGAAGCTGCTCAGCGCGCCGCGGGTCGGTTGGACCGTGAACGAGTCGCCAGGGTTCATCGTGCCGGTGGTCGAAAAATTCAGGCCGTTGATCGGCTGGCTCAGGTTGGTCGCTGAACCCACCACGGCACCGCTTGAGTTGTCCGTCAGCGTGTAGGTGGTGCCGTTGTAGGCAAGGGTGTAGTCGCCGGTGGTCGGTTGCGAGGGGTTCGCGAACGACACGTTCAGCGACGCATTGCCGGTGTTCTGGGTGTTCGCGTAAACCGTCGGACCGCCCACCGAGAACAGCGCGCCGCCCTGTGCGCCGGCCAGCGTGATGCCCAGCGCGTTCTGCGCATTGACCTGCGAGCTGAAGCTCACGGCGATCGCGCCGAGTTGTGCTTCGGCCGGATCGAGTGTCTGGCTGCGGAACGCCACGAGGCCGCCCAGCGAACCGCCGGAGATCTTGCTGTCGGGCAGGGTCTGCGGCGTCGCCGCCGGGTTGGCGCCGGCCTGGCCGAGATATTGCACCGCGAGTTCGGTGGTGTCGCCCGAGGAAGTCGCGGTGCCGAGGTTAAAGCTATTGTTCGCGCTCACCAGCGTCTGGCCGCTCGCCATGAATACGCTGTAGCTACCGTTGCTCTGCACGACCTGCACGCCAACCAGCTGCGACAGATTCGACACGGCGAGATCGCGCTGATCCAGCAACTGGTTCGGCGGCTGGCCTTGCGTGCTGGCCGCGGCAATCTGCCCGTTCAGTTGGGCGATCTGCGCCGTGTAGCTGTTGATCTGGGAAACGGTATTGGTGAGCTGCGTGTTGACGCTCTGGCGCAGTGCATCGTATTGCTGACCCGCGGCGTTGATCTGGTTCACGAGCGTCTGCGCGCCGCTCATCGCGGTCTGGCGGGTGGCCAGGTTGGAGGCGTTGTTCGAGACGTTCTGCAGACCGGTGAAGTAGCCGGTGATCGCGCTTGCAATGCCGGCGGTCGGGCTGCCGATCAGGTTATTCAGCTGCGCGATCAGCGTGTTATACGTCGAAAGCGAGCTGCCCGTGCTCTGCGCGTTATTCAGCTCAGTGGTCAGATACTGGCTGTACTGCCGCGTCACGGTCGTGGTCGAGACACCCTGAGGCAAATAGCCGGAGCCTGTGTACTGGCCGCCGCTTTCGGCGTAGATCGGGTTTTCGATCGAGTAGCCCGGCGTCGACGCATTGCTGATGTTCTGGCCGGTCGTGGTGAGTCCCCACTGGGCTGCGTTCAGTCCACTGAGGCCGATATTGATGAGATTGGACATGCGCGATCCTGAAGATCCTGAAGGACGGCACCGTACACATGCCGCCGCGTGACTTGAACATCCTGTTTAACGGCCCTCGCAAGAAAAAATTGAGGGCCAATCCGCATCAACGCACCAGCGAGCGGCGTTTCATTTCGAGTTGCGTAATCAGCCGCTGCAGTGTGTTTTCGGCGCTGCCGGGCAGCGTCAGAAAACGAAAGCCGAGCTGATAGCGTTGCGTGCCGTTCGGCAACGCGGTGGAGCGGTGCGACACGAGTTGCAGATCAAGCGAAAGGCGGCCGAGCGTGCCGAGCGACAGCTCGCAATCGTGCAGCCGCGTGCCCATCGGCAGTTCGGCTACGCGTACGTCCGCCGTGCGCATACCAACGCCGCCCAGCGACAGATCGTGCACTTCGAAGCGGAAGGGGTCGCCTCCCGGCAAACGGCCGGTGCACATATACGGATCGAGAATTGGCGCATCGACGCGGAAGTACTCGCGGCGCTGCACGTAGAACAGCACCTCGGGGAAGTCGGCCTCGAACGCAGGCAGTCCTTCATAGCGGGTTTCGCGCGGCGTGCCGGTGGCGAACTCTACGCGCACGCCATCTGGCGTGGCGTGGAACTGGCAACGCGGCGCTGCCAGCAAACCCTGATTCTGCTCGGACAACGCACCCCAATCGAAGGTAAAGGTGCGTCCACGCACGTCGACATCGAGCAGGCGCGTCACAAGCTGGCCGCCCGCATATTGAACGGTGAGGAAATCGCCTCGATTCACGAGGTTGCGCAACTGAACGCCGATCTCGAGCGGGTTGCGGCGGCCGAAATCGTGACCGTCTTCTTCAGGCGCCGCGTGCGGCTGGCCGGGTGATTCGGTCTGGCCGTTCGACTGGGTAGTATCCATGGGCTTGCCGGTATGCATGTTCTTGCGGGCGCGTGCCCGAGGCTCCTGCCGGGGCTCTCGCGCGGTCTCATCGAGGCCGCGGCACGCGCGTTCAACCGGACATTACAACGCTTTCCGGTATCGGGTCTAACTGATTAGCGGCAGCGTCCGGCCAAAATTTAGGGGCCTGTAATGAAATATTTGCCGCAAACGTTAAAACACCGATCTGTCTCTGCGCGCAATCCGTGATGTCTGTTTGTCCGTTTAATCGCCGGTAATACGTACTGGTAATACGGTGCGCTCGATGCGGCTCGGCCGATCGCCCGTAAGCGATCGGCCTCGTCCGTCTTGTTATGCGCCTGGCCCCGTCGCGTGCATCGCTTTTATTCAGTCAAGCAAACTGCGTGAAGCGGTGTGGCTAAACTGCTGACAACGGTATTAACGGCAGCTCAGCCCATTTTCTGCATAATCGACAACAGCTTTTTCGCGTAGTGCGGATCGGTCGCGTAACCTGCCCGCTGCATGCCGTGCGCAAAGCCATTCACGTCATGCGACGAATTGATTACCTGCGCGTAACGCGGATTGCCCTTGAGCATGCTCGCGTAGTCGGTCATCGCTTCCTTGTACGAGTCGTAGGCGCGGAACTTCTCGACGGTGCGCTGCGGCTTGCCGTTCACATATTCGGTGGTGACGGTCGAAACGGTCTTGCCAGTCCAATCCTTGGTCGCCTTGATGCCGAACACGTTGTGGCTGGTCGAACCGTCCGCCTTCCTGATCTCGCTCTTGCCCCAGCCCGATTCCAGCGCGGCCTGGCCGATGATGAAGCGCGCCGGAATGCCGGTCGCCGCGCTCGCGGCTTGCGCGGGTTCGGCGAGCTTGTCGACGAATGCGTCGACCTTCGGCGAGCTGCCGTCGCCGCGCAACGGCGGTGTCAATGCGCTGTTGGCCGAGTAGCCCCTGCCCGTCGCCAACTGGCCGTTGGCCTGAGCGTTGCCGTAGGCTTTGGCGAGCGCATTCAGCGCCGCGGTCTGACCTTCATCGCCACCACCACCGCCACCGAGAGCCGCCATACCGCCGTTCAAACCGCCGGCGCCACTGCCTGTCTGCAGGCCCTGATTGCGCATCAGTTGCTTGAGCATGGCGTCGGCTACGCCAATGCCTTTCTGCGACAACTGCTGCGACAACTGCTGGTCCATCATCGAGGTGAAAGTGGCGCTGTCGTGCGAGTCGAACGGGCCATCCTGCGGCGTCGCATCGCGCATGCTCTTGAGCATCATCTGTGTGAACACCGCGTCAAACTGCTGCGCGGCCATCTTCATGCCGGCCTGCGGCGATGCCTTAGCCTGCGCGCTCAGCTTCGCAAAACCCTGCACGTCGAGCGCAAAGCGCTGGGTCAGGTCGTTCGCGCCACTGGCCGCATTGGCGGTATTGGTCGTATCCGAATTCATCTTGCGTCTTCCTTAGATGATTTCCAGGTCGGCGCGCAGAGCGCCCGCCGCTTTCATGGCCTGCAGGATCGACATCAGATCCGCCGGCGTTGCGCCCAGCGCGTTGAGCGCCTTCACTACTTCGGCGAGATTCGCGCCGGCCGTGACCAGCTTCAGTGCGCCGTTGTCCTGCTTCATCTGGATTTGCGATTGTTTGGCGACCACCGTCTGGCCGTTCGAGAACGCGCCCGGCTGGCTCACCACCGGCTGCGTATTGATCACCACCGACAGATTGCCGTGTGCCACCGCGCAGTTTTGCAACGTGACCATCTGATTCATCACGATCGAGCCGGTGCGCGCGTTCAGGATCACCTTCGCGGCGGCTTGCGCCGGCTTCACATCGAGGTTCTGCAATTGCGCCATGAAGGAAACCTGCTGCTCCGGATCGCTCGGCGCGCGCAGTTGAATCGTGCGGCCGTCGAGCGCCGTTGCGGTACCGCCGCCGAACGCGTTGTTCACCGCTGCCACCACGCGCTGCGTGGTGTCGTAGTCCATCTCATTGAGGTTGAGCTGCATGGTGCCCGCTTGCGACACCGAGGTCGGCACCGCACGCTCGATAATTGCACCGCCGGCGATGCGGCCCGCGGCGAGCGTGTTCACCTGCACCTTGCTGCCGTTGGCGCTCGCGCCGGCGCCGCCGACCGCGAGGTTGCCCTGGCCGAGCGCATACACCTGGCCGTCGGCGCCCTTCAGCGGCGTGAGCAGCAAGGTGCCGCCGCGCAGGCTCTTGGCATTGCCGAGCGACGACACGGTTACGTCGATCGCTTCGCCGGGACGCGCGAACGGCGGCAACACCGCCGTCACCATCACCGCGGCGACGTTCTTCAACTGGATGTTCGACAGCGACGACTGCGAGTTGCTCGAGCCCGCCGCCTGGTTGTTGATCGAGATGCCGAGGTTCGCCAGCATGTTGGCGAGCGTCTGCGTGGTGAACGGCGTCTGCGTAGTCTGGTCGCCCGTACCGTCGAGACCGACGACGAGGCCGTAGCCGATCAGCGGATTGTCGCGCACGCCCTGGATCTGCACGAGGTCTTTCAGACGTTCGGCATAGGCGGGCGTCGCCGCGGGCAACGCCGCGCAGGCGAGCGCGATGAAGGCCATCGCACGGCCGAGGTGGGCGAGGCGTGCAGCGAGTGCTACGCGGTGGGTGCGGGAGAATACGGTACGCATGATCACCACGGCGACACGTTGAGGAAGAAGCGCTGCAGGAAGCCCATGTTCTCGGATTCGTCGATATAGCCCTTCGCGGAATATTCGATCTTCGCGTCGGCCACCTGCGTGGAATACACTGCGTTCAGGTTGGAGATCGTGTTCGGATTCACAACACCCGAAAAGCGCACGAATTCGTTGCCCTGGTTGATCAGCATCTGCTTCTCGCCGCTGACCATCAGGTTGCCGTTCGGCAGCACGCCCGTCACCGTGACGGTGATCACGCCGCTAAACGTGTTGGAGGCGTTCGCGCCGCCCGTTGCGCTGAACTTGTTCGCACCGTTCGCGCTCAGGTTGACCTTGCCGAACAGGCCGGCGAGGAAGCCGGCGGTCGGCACGTCGAAGTTGGTGGTGCCGTTGCGGTTGACGCCGGCACCCGAGGACTTCGTCGCGTTGACGTTTTCCTGGATCACGATGGTCAGAATGTCGCCGACATTGCGCGGCCGCTGGTCTTCGAACAGCGGGCGGCCCGCGTAACCCGGGTTGTAGATCGAGCCCGGCGACTGCACCGACGGCGGCAGCGGCGGCAACGCCGTCATCGGCTGCTGCGTGATCGGCTGCTTCGGCACGAGGCCGCAACCACCCAGTGCCGCGAGCAGGGTGAGCTGCACGAGTGCCTGAGCGGTGCGCGAATGAACCGGATTACGATTGAAGTGCGACATCTTGATTACTGCCTTTCGAGAAAACGCCGGGCGGCCCCAAGTTTTTCGCCCCGCAGGAAGTCCCCTGAGGGACTGCTCCGTTGGGGGATCTGACGCGAAGCGACAGGTTTGGGGGCCCTCCTGATTCCCAGTCCCTAGCCCTTAAACCTGCATCTGGCTGAGGGTCTGCAGCATCTGGTCGGAGGTCGTCACGGCCTTGCTGTTGATTTCGTAAGCGCGCTGCGTCTGGATCATGTTCACCAGTTCCTGCACCACGTTCACGTTCGAGGCTTCCACGTACCCTTGATTCAGCGTGCCGGCGCCGTTCAGACCCGGTTGCGCGACGTTCGGTGCGCCCGACGAAGCGGTTTCCGAGAACAGGTTTTCGCCCTTCGCGTCGAGACCGGCGGGGTTGATGAAGGTGGCGATCTGCATCGAGCCGAGCTGCTGGCTATTGGTCTGGCCGGCGACGGTGATCGACACTACGCCGTCACTGCCGATGGTCAGCGAGGTCGCGTTGTTCGGGACCGTGATCGCGGGAATCACCTGATAGCCGCTGGACGTGACGAGCTGGCCCTGCGCGTTGGTCTGGAACGAGCCGTCGCGGGTGTAGGCGGTCGTGCCGTCGGGCATCTGCACCTGGAAAAAGCCCTGACCGTTGATGGCGATATCTTTCGAATTGCCGGTCTGCTGCATGTTGCCCTGCGTGTACAGACGCTCGGTGGCGACCTGTTGAACGCCGGTGCCGAGCTGGATGCCGGACGGCAGTTCGGTGTTCTGCGTCGAGTTCGCACCCGGCTGGCGGATGGTCTGATACAGCAGATCCTCGAACACCGCGCGCGAGCCCTTGAAGCCGTTGGTGCTGACGTTCGCGAGGTTGTTCGAAATCACGTCCATCTGCGCCTGTTGCGCGTTCATGCCGGTAGCGGCGATGTAGAGCGAGCGGTTCATTTTTCTTCTCCCAAGGGGCCGAAGCAACCCATTAACTAAAGCTGAGCAACTGGTTGGCCGACTGGTCGTTCTTGTCGGCGTTTTCCAGCAGCTTGGTCTGCATCTGGAACTGGCGTGCGTTGGTGATCATCGCCACCATCGCGCTGACCGGATTCACGTTGCTGCCTTCGAGCGATGCCGGCGCCACCGTGACGGTCGGATCGGCGTCGGCGGCATTGCCGTCGGCGGTGCGAAAGAGGCCATCGTCGCCGCGCGTCATGGATTGCGGATCCGGGTTGACCAGTTTCAGCTGATCGACGGTCACCACCGCAGTAGGCGGATCGCCCGGCGTCAGCGCCGACACCGTGCCGTCCTTGCCGATGGTGATTTCCGCACCCGGCGGCACCGATACCGGGCCGCCATTGCCGAGCACCACCTGATTGGTGGCGTTCACCAGTTGACCGTTTTCGTCGACGTGCAGATTGCCGGCGCGTGTGTAAGCCTCGCCGCCGTCGGCGGTTTGCACCGCCAGCCAGCCCGGACCCTGAATCGCCACGTCGAGCGGATTGCCCGTCTGCTGGATCGGCCCGGGTGTGTAGTCGGCGCCCGGCGTCGACGACAGCACGAAGGTTCGCGTGGTGTCGTCGTTGATCGAACTGCCGTCGCCGAACGCCATCGGCACGGCGCGGAAAGTCGCGAGTTGCGCGCGAAATCCGGTGGTCGAGGCGTTCGCCAGGTTGTTCGCAACGATAGCCTGCTGTTCGAGCGCTTGCGTGCTGCCCGACATCGCGGTGTAGATCAGCCGATCCATGATGGGTAGTCCCGGTCGCTTACAGGTTGATCAGGGTCTGGTCGACGGTCTGCTGGGTCTTGATCGTCTGCGCGTTCGCCTGATAGTTGCGCTGCGCGGTAATCAGGTTCACCAGTTCGCTCGTCAGATCGACGTTCGAGCTTTCCACTGCGCCGCCTTGCAGCACGCCGTGGTTGGTCGAGCCCGGTGTCGAGATCGACGCGGCGCCCGACGCTTCGGTCTGCTGGAACTCGTTGTTGCCGAGGTTCACGAGACCGTTCTGGTTCGCGAAGTTCGCCAGCACGACCTGGCCGAGCGACGCGGTTTGAAAGTTCGAGTAGTTGCCCGTCAGCGTGCCGTCGGGACCAATCGTAAAGCTCGTCAGCGTGCCGGCAGCGTACCCGTCGTTCTGGGGCCCCGTGTTCACGCCGGACTTGCCGCCGTATTGCGTCGTGTTGGCAATGTTCAGCGTGAGGTTCTGGGGCGTCGACGAACCGTCCGTGGTCGGAATCGAGAAGTTGAACGCAAACGGCGTGGCCGTGGCGACGCCGGCCGCGTCGGTGGTGCCGAGCAGCGTGCCGGACGAATTGAAGTTCGCGTGGCCGATCAGCTGTGCCGTGCCCGACGAGACACCGGCGTACACGTCCCACGTGCCGGCCGCCGTCTTGGTGAAATACATGTTGACCGTCTGCGAGCCACCGAGCGAATCGTAGGCTGTCGCGCTGGTCGGGTAGTTGTACGTCGACGGGCTGTTCTGATTGAAGGCAACCGCAGTCGGCGCGACGGTGTAAGTGTCGTTGGTGGCCGGCACGCCGTTGAATGTAATGGTCTGGCCGTTGCCGAGCGGGATCGCCGTGCCGGCCGTGTACGTAGCCGGTGCGGTCGTCGTGCCGAGCGTGGTATCAGTGACCGTGTAGGTCGTCGGGCTCGTGAACGTGACGGTGTAGTTGTCGTTGTTCGTACCCGAAGCGCTGTTCGTGATGGTCGCGCCGGTGGTGGTGGTCGTGCCGGTGTGCACGCCTTGCGTCACGGTCGGCGTACCGAGCTGCAGCGGATCCTGCGCGTTCAGGTTCAGGCCGGCGGTGATCGTGGTGGTGGCTTTCGGCGCGATGTTCGCGGTCGGCACGGTGAGCGGCACGGTTTGCGCGGTGTTGATGACGCCCGCGCTGTTCGCGGCGTAGCCCATCAGCTGCAGGCCTTGCCCGTTGGTGATAAAGCCGTTCTTGTCGAGCTGGAACACGCCGTTGCGCGAGTACACCAGCGAGCCGTTGTTCGACAGCTGGAAGAAGCCGTTGCCGTTGATCGCGACGTCGAGCGCCTGGTTGGTCGTGGTGATGTCGCCTTGCGAAAACTGCTGCTGTACGCCGGCGAGTCTCGTGCCGATACCGACCTGATTGCCCACCGCGGTCGCCACGGAATTGGCGTACATGTCGGCGAATTGCGCCGCGCCGCTCTTGAAGCCAACCGTGTTCGCGTTGGCAATGTTGTTGCCGATCACGTCGAGGTCGCTCGACGATGCCGACAAACCGCTCAAACCTTGCTGGTAACCCATGACGGTCTCCGTATCTGGAAAGTCGTAACTGACAGAATCTGAATTAGAGGATGGCCGGGATCGTTCGTCATGCCGACGGTCGTACCGTTCGACAGCACGAGACCCGCCGTGCCGTCGGCCTGCGTGACGACGCCTTGCACCGTTGCAGCCGAGAGCGTGGTGGCCGTGGCCGGCTGGCCGTTGATCGTGCCGACCGCGCTGATCGTGTAGGTGCCGTCGGGCAGCGGGTTGCCGGCCGCGTCGTTGGGCGTCCAGCCCACCGGAATCGTGCCGGCCGCCTGCTTGCCGAGGTCGACCGTGCCGACAATCGTGCCCGCCGAGTTCTTCACGACCACCTGCAGATCGTCCACCGCGTTGGAGAGCTGCACGCCAAACGGATTGGCCTTGCCGCTTGCCACTGCCACTGAACTGCCCGGCGCGAGCACGGTCGAGCCGATCAGCAGCGCGGCTTGCGACTGTTGGCCGGCCGTCAACTGCGTCGCGAGCGAGGTGAGCGTCGTGTTCAGCTGGCTGATGCCCGACACCGTGTTGATCTGCGCCAGCTGCGAGGTCATCTGCGAGCTGTCCATCGGATTGGTCGGGTCCTGGTTCTTCAGCTGCGCGACGAGCAGTTGCAGGAACGTGTTCTGCAGATCGGTCGCCGAGTTGCCTGAGGTCTTTGTCGAGCTGGTGGAGCTCGAGGCGCTGCCCGTGCCGTTCATCGTATCGAGCAGCGTCTGCGACATGTTCGTGCCGTTGCTGCCGATGGTGGTATTCGTGGTCAAGGAGGTCTCCTCAGGTTCCGATCGTGAGCGTTTTCAGCATCAGTGTTTTGGCGGTGTTCAGGGTCTCGACGTTGGCCTGGTACGAGCGCGAGGCCGAGATCATGTTGACCATTTCCTGCACCGGGTCGACATTGGGCAGCGTGACGTAACCGTCCGAATTCGCCGCCGGATTGCCTGGGTCGTAGGCGGTCTTCATCGGCGTCGGATCGTCGACCACGCCGGTGACCTGTACGCCGCCGACCTGCTGGCCGGAGGCCGTCCGCGCGCCGCCGAGCGGGCTCACCGCGAACACGACCTGCTTGGCCTTGTACGGCTGGCCGTCCGGGCCGGTCGTGCTGTCCGCGTTGGCGAGATTGGACGCCGTCACGTTGAGCCGCTGTGACTGCGCGGACATCGCGGAGCCTGCAACACCAAAAATATTCATCAGGGATGGCATGTTTCCTGACCTCCAACCGGTTCGACCCGGCTTCAAGTTAATTCCCGTAGCGATTGTTCTTGCGTACTGCTGTATCTGTTATTACGAGCCCGACTGGATCGCCGCGAGCATCGTCTTGATCTGGCCTGACACCATCGTCATGCCCGATTCGAAATGCAACGTGTTGTCGGCGAACTGCACCCGTTCGGTATCGATATCGACCGTGTTCCCGTCGAGCGCGGGCTGAGTCGGAATGCGGTATTGCAGGTTGCCGTAGTCGTCAGGCGAGCCGCCGGTCGGCGTCAGCGTCGCCTTGCCGGACATGTGTCCCGGCGCGGTCGACACCATCGACATGCCGCTCGTCACACCTGCGGGCTGCGTCATCGCAAGCGTCGAATTGTTCGACGCGCCCTGGCCGGCGCCACCATCGGCCTTCTTCAACGCGCCGGCGAGCGACGAAGCGAAATCGACGTCACGCGCCTTGTACCCTGGGGTATCGGCGTTGGCGATATTCGACGACAGCAGCTCCTGCCGGTAAGCGCGCACATCGAGCGCCTGGCGGCCAAAGGCGAATTCGGCATCGAGTTTGTCCAGCATCTGAATCTCCGGAGAACGTTCCCGAGACTTCCCGTGAAAGGCTCGCGCAAGCACCGCGGCCGGGAAGACCTTTTTGCATGAGGTGCATCTTATGGGCCGAACGCAAGCGGCAATCGGACGAATAACCGGGAAAGGGGGCTTCTATTCAACGTTTGCGCAAAGGGGGCGCTCACTAGAATGCAAAGCGTACCGATGCATTCGATGGAGAAAGCCGATGGACCACCCCACTTCCGATCTGACGCAGCGCGCACCAGGCGCAGCGGCGCATCGCGTGGGTGCGGGCGCGGGCCGCCGCGCTTCACGGCGGATTGCGCGCTTCGCGTCGCGCCTGCTGACACGTCTTGTGGTCAGCGTGGCGCTGTGGGTTGCCGGTGGAATCGTGCTGCTGCCGGCTGCCGCACAGGCGCAGGACGCTGGCGGCCCGATCGTGATTCCCGGCCCAGGTGAAAAGAACCCGGCCGCGCTCGCCGAACTGGCCGAGCAGATGCAGACGGCGCCCGCCAAACGCGTGGGCTCCGCCGCGACGCTTGCCGCGGCCACCGCGCAGTCGCTGACGCCAGGCCCCGTCGCGCGCGATGCCGATCAATTCACGCGCGCCGCCAACGCGAGCGGTTCGATCGTGATCCCGGGCGCGGACGAAGCGCCTGCCGCCCCGGCGATGATCCGCACCAGTTTCAAACCCGACATGAATGGCGTCGTGACGATTCCGCCGCCGGCGAGCGCCAATGCGGCTGCCGCGAACCCCGCGACGGGCGTGGTTCGTGGCAATGCCGTGCCGGGTTCGCGTCAGATCGTGCCAGTCATGGTGGCTCCAGCAGCGTCGAATGCTGGACGGGCCGCCGCCGCAGTGCAGCCGGTCACTGCCAATCCGCCGACCGCTGCATCCGGCGGGTTCGATAGCCTCGCCTCGCGCGGCGAGCCGCCACAACTGGGCACGAACGGCAAACCCGTCGTGACGACCGCCGCTCCGGCGCCGATGCCGACGCCGACGCCGATGCCGCCCGCCACGATCGCGCGCACGCCGGCAACCCGCCAGGCGGCGCCGGCCGTGATGCAACAGAATCTGCGCCCCGCAGCGCTCGCGCAACCGGCCCCGCTGCCGGGCCAGCAGGACGCCGAAGCGATCCGCGGCGCCGCCCTCGCCTTCCTGCAGCAGCAATCCGCCGGCTTGCCCGGCAAGGTCGATATCACCGTCGCATCGGCTTTTCCGCGCGGACTTGCGGCCTGCACCCAGCTCGAGCCGTTCATGCCGACCGGTGCACGCCTCTGGGGCCGCATGACCGTCGGCGTGCGCTGCGCCGGCGAGCGGCCGTGGACCATCTATCTGCAAGCGCGCATCTCGCTGCGAGCGACTTACTACCTGGCCGCCCGTGCCATGGCGCCGGGCGAGGTGTTCACCTCAGCCGACCTCGTGGCGCGTGACGGCGACCTGACCGGTTTGCCGCAAGTCATCGTCACCGACCCCTCACAGGTGGTCGGCTCGGTGTCGCTCGTGCGTATCGCCGGCGGCATGCCGCTGCGCCGCGACATGCTGAAAAGCGCTTCGGCGGTCGCAATCGGCCAGACGGTCCGGGTGGTTGCCGCGGGCGACGGGTTCTCGATTTCGGCGGAAGGCAGCGCGATGAATAACGCGTCGCCAGGCCAGCAGGTGCGGGTAAAGACGGCCAACGGCCAGGTCATCTCCGGAATCGTCAAGGACGGTTCGACGGTGGAGATCCAGTTGTGAAGCGGCTCATCGCCGTAGCAGAGCCGGCGGGACAGGTGGATGTCACGTCCATGGGGCACGATCGGCGTGGAAGGCAAGGCAAGACGTGGAGCGATTGCGCTAAAGTTTTGATCAACGGTTGCCGTTATCAGAATCAAATCGTTCAGGAAGCCAATCGTGAAAGTCGATTCCACAACCAATTCAAGTCTGCCGACGTTGAAAGACGCCCTGTCCCGCTCGCAGAACAGCGACGCGACCACCGCGAACAGCAACGCGCAAAGTGCGGGCACGGCCTCGCAGACCACCACCAGCGGTTCGGGCGACGCCAGCGTCAGCCTGTCGGGTCTGTCGCAGCATCTGCGCAGCCTCGCAGCGTCGGGCTCGGCGGACATCGACACGGCGCACGTCGAGTCGATCAAGCAGGCCATCAGGGATGGCTCGCTGAAAATCGACTCGGGCAAGATCGCCGACGGCGTGCTCAATACCGCACGCGAACTGTTGCAAAGCAAAAACGCGTCGACCGGCAACTAATCGGCACATCGGTGTACGGTGAATGGCCGGGCGGCGTTCGACAAATCCGGCTCGCGTATCAAATGCGAGCCGTCGTGTTCAGCGAGTTGTTGAGATGAAAGACGCCCTGCTTGCCACCCTCATCGAAGAATATTCGGCCGTCGAGGCGTTCGCCTCGATTCTGACGCTCGAGACCAAGGCACTCACCGCCTTGTCGCCGCTGGAGCAATTGCCGCCGATCGTCGAGAAAAAAACCGAACTGATCGGCTTGCTCGCCACGCTGGAAACCACGCGCGACGGGCATCTCGCCGCGATGGGCTTTCCAGCCGGCTGGCCAGGCATGGAGCTCGCGGCCAGCACCGACGCACGGGTCGCCGAGCAATGGTCGCTGTTGCAAAAAGCCGCCGAACGCGCGCGGCGCTTCAATACCAGTAACGGCGAATTGATCCGGGTGCGCATGGAGTACAACCAGCGCGCACTGACAGCGCTGCAAGTAGCCGTGCCGCAGAAGGCCGGCTTCTATGGGCCGGATGGCCGGATTCCCGCGCGCAGCGCAGCGTAAGTCGATTGCGACAGTTGACGCGGCCGGCGCGCCAAACCGCTTGAACTGGATTCGTTAAACAGAAAGGGCTCGTCTTTGACGGGCCCTTTCTGTTTCTGGCGCTCACGAAATTCATTGCCCGACTCGTTCGCCTCGCGTTGGCCATCCGGCCAGGTAGCGCGAAATCGTCTCCCGGGTTGAAATCACCGATTCCCCCCCACTGAGGTTCTCCGCCGTCTTTACGGCTTCGACGAGTCACCAGGTCGAGCCCACAGCGGAGCATTGCCCACTAGCGAGGTTGTGTAATCGTGTGTATAGTCCGAGGAGTGCAGTATGAACAGTGCCGAGATCGTCAAATTGATTCAAGCGGATGCCTGGCGGTTGGTCCGCATATCGGGCAGCCACCATCATTTTCGGCACGAGGCAAAAGGCGGTCTCGTGACCATCCCGCATCCAAAAAAGGATCTTCCGCCCGGCACACTGAACAGCATCCTGAAACAGGCAGGCCTGAAATGAAGAACTTGATTTTCCCGATCGCGATCGAACCTGGCGACCGCCGCCACGCGTTCGGCGTGGTCGTCCCCGACATCCCGGGTTGTCATTCAGCGGGCGAGACGCTAGAAGAAGCCTACGCCAATGCGAAGGAAGCGATCGAAGCGCATCTGGATACGCTGCTCGACGAAGGGTTGCCGCTGCCCGAACGGCTCACGCTGGATGAGCATCGGCGCAATCCCGACTACTCTGGCTTTATCTGGGGTTTCGTCACGACCCGGAACATTCCCGCGCTGAAGAAGGCAGTACGCATCAACATTTCGCTGCCCGAAGCGCTGGTTCACGATATCGATGCCTATGCACAGGCTCGCGGCATGTCGAGGTCGGCGTTTCTTGCTCTCGCCGCCGAACATGAAATGGCTGACGCATAACGCAACCCAGGGGGTTGGCCGCCGCCGCCAACCACTCGCTCAAACACTCACGCAACGTTTCAGGTCGCCTCGGCATTCGCCCAGGCCATCTCCCGCAGCCTCGTGCGTAAACGGGCCACCGCCTGGCTGTGCAACTGGCACACACGCGACTCGCTGACTTCCATCACCGCGCCGATTTCACGCAGATTCATGCCGCGTTCGTAGTAGAGCGACATCAGCAGCTTTTCACGCTCGGGCAAGCGATCGATCGCCTCGACTAGCGCCGAGCGCAGGCTGTCGTCGAGCAGCGCCGAGAGCGGATCCGAATGATCGACGCAGTAGCGGTCGAGAAACGGTTCGTCGTCCGCGGAACGGTCGAAGTCTTCGTAATAGATCAGCTGGCTGCCGTGCAGATCCTGGAGCATCGACTGATACTCGTCGAGCGGCATCTGCAGGTGTTCGGCAATTTCGGTCTCGCTCGCCGAGCGGCCCAGGTTCTGCTCGACCTTATGCACGGCCGTTTCAACCTCGCGCGAAGTGCGCCGCAAGCTGCGCGGCAACCAGTCGTTGCTGCGCAACTCGTCGAGCATCGCGCCGCGAATCCGCTGGCTGGCGTAGGTCTCGAACTGCGCGCCCTGGTCTTCCTTGTAGCGGCCCGCTGCATCCAGCAGTCCAATCATGCCGGCCTGGATCAGATCGTCGAGATCGACGCTTGCCGGCATCTTGGCGACGAGCTGCAAGCCGAGGCGACGCACGAGCGGTGCGTACTTCGTCAGAACTTCGGCTTGGGAAATCCTTCCCTGAGCGTTATACATCGTGCTCCCCTTGTCCTTGTGCCGCCTCTCAGGCGTGCTGCGCAGACGGTTGGTCGGCGTGTTGCGCCGCTGTAACTGTCGCAGGCGCCCTCCAGGGCGTTTGCGACGACATCGCTGGCCGCATCGGCCAGTACTGCAATTCGGCGGCAAGGTGCCGGAAGTCCCGCGCAGCCGGTGTCGATGGGAACGCATCGACGACACACCGCGACAACTCCAGGGCTCGCGCCATCCGCACATCGGCGGCAATACAACCGGCGTCTTCCAGCGCCACCGTCAGGTAGCGCCCGGCCACGCCGGCCAGGTTTGCAAAGGTGGTATGCGCGTCGTCCACGCTCTGCACGTGATTCACCAGCACGCGAAACTGCGCGGTGGCGTGTGCGTAGTGCAGACGCTTCATGCACGCGTAAGCATCGGTGATAGCCTGCGCAGCCATGCGCGTGACGATCAACACGTCGTGCGCCTGCATCGCGAGTGGCGACAAATGGCCTTGCGGGTCGAGTTGCGCATCGATCAACACGACGTCGGCGGGCCCACCCAGCACCACGCCGAACTGCGTGGCCGTGTAGCCTTCGCGGTTGGGGCGCGAGGCCGCCAGCACGGAAAAACCCAGCGCGTGCCGTGCGGCGGCGTCATCGAGCGCCATCTCGCCGCGCATCACCGCCGCGAAATTGCCTGCTCCGCGTACGCCGCCAAGCATCGCGCTCACCGACTTGACGCCGAGGCACTCGTCGATCACCAGTACGTCCTTACCCTGTTGCGCGAGCGCAGCGGCGAGGTTCACCACCGTCGTCGTGCAGCCGACACCCGCCGACCCGCCCGTCACCGCAATCACGCGCGAGCCGCTTCGAGCCAACAGCCGCCGCAGTCCTTCTGCCTGATCGGAGATGAGCTTATCCAAAGCGGACCTCGTGCAGTTCGGCCGTCGAGCGCGCGGACATCGCTGACAGCAATCCCGGAATGTCGTCGTCGTGCGGCACGAACGGCGAGTTGTCGCGCGGGATGCAGAAGGTGCTCTTGATCAGGAATTTCTTCGTCGCGACGTACAGGTTCTCGGGCACCTTCTGACCGGTCGACACGTAATGCACCGGCAGCTTGTAGCGGATCACCGTGTCGAGCACGCCGCCGAGATTGGTGGCTTCGTCGATCTTGGTCAGAATGCAGCCGGCGAGCGGCTGCTGATCCGGCGCGCGCTGATAGGCCTGCACGACTTCGTTAAGGGTGTCGCCATGGCTCGTGGCGTTGAGCAGCAGCAGACGCTGCACCGGCTGACCGGCGCGGCACAGCATCGCGATCTGGTCCGACACGAGGCGGTCGCGCTGGCTCATGCCGATCGTGTCGATCAGCACGATGTGTTTGTTGCGCAGTTCGGAGAGCGCGAGTTGCAGATCGGCGCCGTCCTTCACCGCGTGGACCGAGACGCCGAGAATCTTGCCGAAAATGCGCAGTTGCTCGTGACCGCCGATCCGGTAGCTATCGGTGGTAAGCAGCGCGACCTTGCTCGCGCCAAAGCGCATCACACAGCGCGCGGCGAGCTTGGCGGTGGTCGTCGTCTTGCCGACGCCCGTCGGGCCCATCAGGGCGAATACGCCGCCGCGCTCCATCAGCGCATCTTCGTCTTCCATCACCGGCAAGTTCGATCCGAGCACCGACCGAACCCATTCCATACCGCCTTCCATGCTGTCGATGTCGTCCGGCAGGTTGTCGACCATCATCTGCACGAGCTGCGCCGAAAAACCGGCGGCGAACAGATGCTTGGTGAGCGCGGCGCGCGTCGGGCTGCGGCGTTGGCGATCGCCCCACAGCAGGCCGGCGAAGTGCTCTTCCATCATGCCGCGCATCGACGACAGTTCGTTCATCACGGTGTCGTTGACGACCTGCTCCATACGCACCTTGATCGCTTCCGCGACGGAGGCCGGCGTGCGGGCGTCGTCGCCGGTGGGCAGCGCCGGCGCGTTCTTCTGTGCGGTGCGGCGAGCGGCAACCTGGGCGGCTTCGCGGGCCCATTCGGGTGTATCGGTTACTTGCGGCGCGGCGGCCGGCTGGGCGGCGTCCTTGCCGACTTCGACGGCCGCGCCGAGGCCCTTGGCCATGGCGGCCGCCGGCGTCATGGCCGCCGGGCGCGCGCTGTCGGCGCCTTGCTCCTGCTGTTCGGCGGCGATGCGGCGAGCGTGATCGATCAGCCACGGATTCGATTCGGCCATCGTGCGCGGCATGTCTTTTTCGCCCGGCAGCGAAGCGGGCGCGGCCGGCACGCCGGCGGCTCTGAGCAGATCGGCGCGGAGGTCATCGGACAGACGCGTCGCCGCGGCGCGGGCGCTGGGCTGATCGATGCTGACCGGTTGCGACGACGGCGCGGCGCCAAGCGCGGCCGGCGCAGCCAGTGGCGCCTTGACACCCGGCGACGCCGCTTTCGACGCGGCAACGGCTGCAAGCGCTTCGCTTGCAGGTGCGCTGGCGGCGTGGTTGCTCATGTTCTCAGCGCCGGCTTCCGGGCTCGCGCCGAATACCGAAGAGAACACATCGGGCATGCCGCTCGCATACGGATTGGCCTGCGCCAGCGGGTTGGCACGCGGCGCGGCGAGTTGGGGTAGTCCAGCCGTAGCATTCATCGGCGCATGCAGTGCGCTTGCGCTGCCGCGCGGAGCCTTCGGCGTGATGGCTGCGAGGTCGCTGTCGGCCAGCGCGACGATTTCGACGCTGCCGTCATCCATCGTGCGATTGGACAGAACGACCGCATCCGGGCCCAGGGCTTCGCGAACGAGACGCAGAGCATCACGACTGGTAGCACCGACAAATTTACGAATGTTCAAGCTGGACCCCCGATGAGGTAAACGGACTAACGGACCGGCAACATACCGCTTCCCATTGAGATCAATTATTGCGAAACCCGTCCAGTCACGATCGATGGATAAGGACGGGTAAAGGCGGGCAATTCGCGCGATGGAAACGCACCGCAAGTCGCGCGCACGGCGGTTTTAAACGGTCTTTTCGCGCCCGTGGCGTGGACTTTCCCGCCCGCTCGCGGATCGGCAAGTCAGATCCCGCAATGAAAACCGGCGCTTCCTGAGCGCCGGCGAATACGTCGCTGTAACCGTCGATATAACCTCGCCGAGGCAGGCGGGCGGTTTAGCCGTGCGCGCCGATCAGATTGACGACCTTGATATTGCGGGTGTCCGGCACTTCCGCATACGAGAGCACCTTCAGCTGCGGCAGGCTGCGGCGCAGGAAGCGCGCGAGCATCGGCCGCAACGCATGCTGAACCAGCAGCACCGGCGCGAGGCCAAGGTTCTGCTGACGCGTCATCGCTTTCTGCGTTTCAGTCATGAGCGTATGCGCGAGGCCGGGTTCGAGACCCGGATTGGCGCCGGTGGACAGCGCCTGCGACAACACCCGTTCGAGGTTCGAATCGAGGCCCATCACCTGCATGTCGCCGGTACCCGGGAACCACTGCTGGGTAATCGCGCGGCCCAGTGCAAGACGCACTGCGGCGGTGAGATCGTGTGCGTCGGTGACCTTCGGCGTGTGTTCGGACAGGGCTTCGAGAATCGTGCGCATGTCGCGAATCGGCACTCCTTCTTCCAGCAGATTTTGCAGCACCTTTTGCAGCGTGGTGAGCGGCAGCGCCTTCGGCACCAGGTCGTCGACCAGCGACGGCGTGTCCTTCTGCATCCGCTCGAGCAGCGCCTGAACCTCGCGGCGGCCAAGCAGCTCGGAAGCATGCGTGACGACCAGGTGATTCAGGTGCGTCGCCACCACCGTACTCGAATCGACCACGGTGTAGCCATACACCTGCGCCTGTTCGCGCAGATTCGTATCGATCCAGATGGCCGGCAGACCGAATGCCGGATCTTGCGTCGGCGCGCCGGGCAGCGCGGCGGACACCTGCCCAGGATTGATGGCGAGCCATTGTCCCGGATACGCTTCGCCAACGCCCACTTCGACGCCCTTAAGCGCGATGCGGTAACCGTTCGGCCGCAGCTCGAGGTTGTCGCGGATATGGATCACCGGTGGCAGGAAGCCGATTTCCTGCGCGAACTTCTTGCGGATACTCTTGATTCGCTTGAGCAGTTCGCCGTCCGAGTTCCTGTCGACGAGCGGAATCAGCCGGTAGCCCACTTCAAGGCCGAGCGTGTCGATCATCGTCACATCGTCCCAGCTGGCTTCCGTGTTCTCGACCGGCGCCATTGCGGCCGGTGCGACATCGATCAGCGCGGTGCCGTTCTTGCGGTCCTCAGCGCGCTTTTTCATCGTGCGGCCAAGCTGGATCAAACCGCCGCCGAGAACCAGAAACGCAAAGTGCGGCATGCCGGGAATCAGGCCCATCAGCACGAGAATGCAGCCCGTGATCACCAGCACGCGCGGGTTCGTGAACAGTTGCCCGGTCAGTTGCGTGCCGATGTCCTCATTGGTAGCCACGCGCGACACGATCACACCGGCCGCCGTGGAGATCACCAGCGAAGGGATCTGCGCGACGAGGCCGTCACCGATGGTCAGCAGCGTGTAGTTCTTGCCCGCCGACGCGAAGTCCATGCCGTGCTGAACCATCCCGACGATCAACCCGCCGACGATGTTGATCACCATGATCAGCAAGCCGGCGACCGCATCGCCGCGCACGAACTTGCTCGCGCCGTCCATCGAACCGTAGAACTCGGCTTCCTGGGAGACTTCCGCGCGGCGCTTGCGGGCCTGTTCTTCGTTGATGAGGCCCGCGTTCAGATCGGCGTCGATCGCCATCTGCTTGCCGGGCATCGCATCGAGCGTGAAGCGCGCGGACACTTCCGCAATCCGCCCCGCGCCCTTGGTGATCACCATGAAGTTGATCACCATCAAAATGATAAAGACGACGATACCGACCGCGAAGTTGCCGCCCACGAGGAAGTGGCCGAACGATTCGATCACCTGCCCGGCCGCGTCCGGACCGGTGTGGCCTTCGAGCAGCACGACCCGCGTGGATGCGACATTCAGCGAGAGGCGCAACAGCGTCGAGAACAGCAGCACACTCGGGAAAGCGGCGAAATCGAGCGGCTTCATCGTGTACATGCTGACCAGCAGCACCATCACGGATAGCGCGATATTGAAGGTGAACAGCAGATCCAGCAGGAACGGCGGCAACGGCAAAATCATCATGCCGAGGATCATCACGATCAGCACCGGCCCGGCGAGGGCGCGCAAATTGGTGCTGCTCAAGGCATCCGGCCGTCGGGACAGGAATCCGGCGCGAGCGTTCATGCGGAGGCTCCTGAAGCGTCGTCGTTATCTGGGTTAACAGTGGGGTTAAGCGTGTCGGCGGCCTCCTGATCGGCTTCTTCATCCGATACGCCGCCCTTGTCGAGGTCCGCCGGCACGTCGAAGTCGGTCGGCGCAACCGGCGCTTCGCCGCCTTCGGTCTTGAAGCGTCGCAACTGATAGACCCACGCGAGCACTTCGGCAACCGCGCCATACAACGGCCCAGGAATCTCGCGGTTCAGCTCGACGTTGTGATACAGCGCACGCGCGAGCGGCGGCGCTTCCAGAAGCGGCACGTTGTTTTCCTTCGCGAGTTCGCGAATCCGCGCGGCCACCAGGTTCACGCCTTTGGCGATCACCTTCGGTGCGCGCATCTCGCCGTCGGTGTATTGCAGCGCGACCGCGAAGTGAGTCGGGTTGGTCACCACGACGTCGGCCTTCGGCACCTCCGTCATCATGCGGCGGCGGGACATTGCCCGTTGCTGCGCACGAATCCGGCCTTTGACGTGCGGATCGCCTTCGCTTTCGCGGTGTTCGCGTTTCACTTCTTCCTTGGTCATGCGCAGTTTCTTGTGGAACTGCCACAGCTGATACGGGACATCCATTGCCGCCACGACGAGCATGCCCGCCACCGTCATCCCGCAGCAGACGGCGATCAGATGCATGGTGTTGGCAAGCGCGAGGTGCAACGGCTGGGTGGCCAGCGCGAGAATCTCCTCGCGGCGATTCCAGGTCGCGGTGCCGCCGATGATGCCTACCACCAGCGTCTTCGCGAGCGACATGCCGAGCTGGATCGGCCCGTTAATCGAAAAAATCTTGCCCAGCCCGGCGATGGGATTGAGCCGATTGAATTTCGGTTCAAGCCCTTTGGCCGAGAGTTGCCAGCCGCCCAGCGCCATCGGCGCGAACAGGGCGGCTGCGCCGGTGAAACCGAGAATCGGCAGGACCGCGTAGAGTCCCTCGCGGCTCGCCGCGCCCGCGCCGATCATCATGCGGCGGGTTTCGAACGCGCCGGCGTGATCGAAGGTGAACGCTGCGCGCAGCATGTTTTGCAGATGCTCGCCAATGGGCCCGGACATGCCCCATACGCCAAAAAATCCCGCTGCCAGCAGCGCAAAGGTCGAGAGCTCCCGCGAACGCACGATCTGCCCTTCCTCGCGCGCCTTTTGCAGGCGCCGGGGAGTGGCTGATTCGGTTTTTTCGAGGTCGCTATCCTCTGCCACAAAAAGCTCTCCAGTCGGGCGAGGCAGGACGCCTCTTTCCAGTGAGAGCGATTATTCCCGCTCGCCGCAAGCCATGATCGGCGGATAAGGGCGGAGAAAGGGGGGTATTTCGAGGGATGGAAGAGCGGGGAAGCCGCCATGCGGGGCGCGCTGGCGGCACAGGGGAACGGCTTCCGGCGAAGTCGGCCGTAGAGGGTTCGGTAGCTTCGGAAGGAGCATCAAGCGGCAGCGCTGGGTGGCGCCGGCAGGCCGATGCGCGCGGCCGGCTGCGGACACCCGCGCTATTTCACGCGAGTCTCCGAGCCGCCGTCGCGTCGCAGTCCTACTGCAGCCCGCCGCTCAATATGCGACGAAAGGCGCCTGGCTGCCGCCGTTTGCTGTCTGATCGATGCCATAGAACACATGCCGGCCAAAGAAGAACGGCAAGCCGAGATCGAAATTGCCGCCGATCTGCCCGCCCAGATCGTTGAATGCGTAGTTGCTGTTGTTGCTGAACAGGGTTGCCGCGCTCAGGATGCCGATGTTGGCGGCCGCCTGCGTGCCGTTCAGGCCAACCAGCGTGATCGACCGCGTTTGCGCCGACGACGGACAGTAAAAGTCCGGGTAGCTGGAGCACTGCGGGAGCGTACTGTCGGCAAAAAAGTAGGCGTTCGAGCCGGAATCGAGGAAGGCTTGCACTGTCGAGCCATTGAACACGCTGTTGTTCATGTTCCCAAACGTGTCGGTGGTGAAAACCTGCCCGGCGGTGAGCGCGTTATTGGCCTGCGTGCCGATGCCGAACACCAAGGTGCCGGAAGCAGACGGGGAACCCGTGTTCGACACCGAAGGTGTCATCTGCACAATCACGCCGTTGTTGTCGACCGGGAACGAAGCGACGGGATTGGCCACTTGCTGCGGAGGCTGCAACGCGGTGCGTGTGCAGGAGGTGCCGCCGGGACAGACGAAGTAATTGCTGCCTGCCGGGTCCTGACAGTTCACTCCGCAGTCATTAGGCGACGTGCCGATACCGAGAATGCCGTTCGCGCCCAGATCGTTGGCGGTCTCTTGCGCCGCGCTGGTGGCGCAGTCGGTCGGGGACACCGCGCTGCTCGGGAGATCGCCGATGATCTGCAGCGCGACGGGCGCCGTCGTGGTCTCGCCGCCGATCTGCACGGTTGCGGTACGAACCGTACCCCAGGTGATGCCATCAGCGAACGCCGCGCATTCGGCGAGCGGCGTGCCGGCCAGCACGCTGACCGGCAACCCATTGAGCAACGATGAATTGAGCGCTGAGGCGACCAGGCGCAAACCGAACGAACCCGTATCGACCTGGACGTTTTTGATGGTCTGACAATTGGAGGTGCCGGGCGCGCATACGGTCACGCTCACCGTCGGAATATTGATCACGCCGCTCACGCCAGGCCCAACCGTAATCGGCACGGTGTTCGCCGCATTCGCGGCAATCGGCTGCTGGGTTGGATTGGCCGGTAACGTCCCACCGTTCAGCGCATTGGGCGGATTGATCGTATTGTCACTGCTGCCGCCGCCGCACGCGGCCACAACCGACACCAGCGCGATAGCCACGACGGCCTGCACCCAACCTTCGAGCTTCCTAGCAATATGCTTGATTCGCATCATTCGTCCTCGCCATTACTGGATGTCGGCACCGCTGACGCCCGCGGGTAGCGCGGGCGGCAGCCAGGCCTGGCCGCTGAACCCGCCCATGTGGCCGCCGGAGCGCACCACGAGATTGCTCTGGTCGACCGCGACGGGACCACGAGCGCCGCCGCGCGCCGCCCGCACGGCCTTCATGCCGGCGACGTACTGCGGGAAATAGCTGCCGAGCAGATTCGTCAGATCGGGCATTTGTGGACCGTGCCACGCAATGCCGAACACGGTGCCGTCTGTCGCAATATATTCGCGCACCACCGTGCCATTGCCGAGCGTGGTCGCGCGGACGGTGTAAGACGTGGACTGGGATGCGGAGGATGAGGAGGATGAAGTGGCGGAGTTCGACGCGGAGCGCATCACGCCCTGCGCGGCCACAGGCGTACCGGTGGTGACCACCGGCTGGACCACGCGCGTGGAAACGGAGGCATTCGCGGGTGGCGTCATGGGGACGCCGCCCAGCGCCGCATAAGTGGACTGCACGGCGCATAGGGAACAGGGCAAGGCAAACACCGAAACATACACGGCGCGGCGTACACAACTCGACATGGCGAAGCTCCTCCCGGGCAACTGCCGCGCGGTCCGCACTTTATGCGATCTGGCGGCACGTAGGCAGATAATACGGCACCATCGCGGTCACACGCAGGAAAGGTTCCTCACGGTGCCATCGCCCGGTGGCGACTGCTCACCGGAAAGCCGTATTGCTGCTTGCTCGCGTAGTATGCCTGCGGTTGCGTACCGGAAGGAAGCAAGCACGTGCGGGCGCGTGGCTTGCTACACATACCGCTTTTGTCTGCTGATTCGGGGAGCGCCGGCCTGTTTCAGATGCGTCAGAAGCCCAGGCTGGACAGCAGATCGTCGACTTGCGACTGATCCTGCACCACGTCGGCTTTGCCTTCCGGATTGATCTGCGGCCCATTGAGCAAATGTTCGGGGCTGCCGGTCGGCGAGGTTTCGGCCGCCAGCGCCGCCGCATTCGCGGCGAACTGTTCACGCCGTTCGAGCGCGATGTTCTCGACCAGCACGCCGAGCAATTGCTGCTCGATCAGGTACACGACGTCCGTGATCTTCTTGATCACCTGGCCGGTCAGATCCTGGAAGTCCTGCGCCAGCATGATTTCCATCAGCTGTGCGTTGGTGGCCGTGGTGGCCTCGGGCACGCCGCGCAGGAAGGTACGCGTGTCGTTCATCAACGCGCGCACTTCTTCGCGCTCGATCGGCGCCGCATACCACTGCTCCCAGCGCGCATCGAGCTCGCCCGCGTCCTGCTGCAGCTGGCTCTGGATCGGCTTGGCGATGTCGATCGCGGACAGCACGCGTTCGGCGGCCTGCTCGGTCATGTTCGCGATGTACTTGAGACGGTCGCGAGCATCGGGCACGGCTTCGGCCGCACGCTCGACATGCTTGTCGAGCCCCAGCTCACGCATCGAGTCGCGCAGCGTGCGCGTCAATTGTCCAATGCGGGCGAGGATGCGGTCGGACGCGAAGTCGCCGCTCTCGTTGACCGCGTCGGCGTCTTGCGCGTTGGTCGGCAGATTCACATCAGCTCCCGGCTTTCGCCATCTTCTCGAGAATCTTGTTGAGCTTCTCGTCGAGCGTCGCGGCCGTGAAAGGCTTGACGACATAACCGCTCGCGCCGGCCTGGGCCGCCGCGATGATGTTTTCCTTCTTGGATTCAGCCGTCACCATCAGCACCGGCAGGTGCGTAAGGTTGGCGTCCGCGCGGATTTCCTTGAGCATGGCGAGACCGTCGAGGTTCGGCATGTTCCAGTCGGAGATCACGAAGTCGTAGGTGCCGCCACGCAGACGCGCAAGGCCGGCCTGGCCGTCTTCCGCCTCGTCGACGTTCGAGTAGCCCAGTTCCTTGAGAAGGTTGCGAACGATCCGGCGCATCGTCGGAAAGTCGTCAACAACCAGAATCTTCATTCCCTTATCCATTTCATTCCCTTTGCTTGATTCGTGGTGCGGCGCTTTGTCGTCTAAAACTCGCGCCTCAAACTAGCGCCTCAATCTACCCGGTGTCGAACGGAGTTGGCGGTTTAGCGCTTATTCCGGTCCCATGCCTGGCGCTCGCCGTCAGGCCCGCATCATACCCGCTGAACGCGATCGCCCATCGACGATAGACGCGCCATGACGCGCCGGCTCATTTCCGACAGCGAGGCAATTTCGTCGGCGGCGCCGAGCGCGATCGCTTCACGCGGCATGCCGAACACGATACAGCTCGCTTCGTCCTGCGCGAGGGTATAAGCCCCCGCTTTCTTCATGTCCAGCAGTCCAGCGGCGCCGTCGCGGCCCATCCCGGTCAGGATCACCCCAACCGCGTTCTTGCCCGCGTGCTGCGCGGCCGAACGGAACAGCACGTCCACGGACGGCCGATGCCGGTTCACCGGCGGTTCGTCCGACAGATGCGCAATATAGTTCGCACCGCTGCGGGCAAGCAACAGGTGAGCGTGGCCAGGCGCGATATACGCATGCCCCGGCAGCACGCGTTCGCCGTGCTCTGCCTCTTTAACGGTAATTCGGCACAAACCATTGAGGCGTTGCGCAAAAGATTTTGTGAAACCGGGCGGCATGTGCTGCGCGATCAGCACGGCGGGCGCGTCCGGCGGCAGCGGCACCAGCACTTCGCGAATCGCTTCGGTGCCGCCCGTCGACGCGCCGACGATGATCAGCTTCTCGGTACTGAGCAGCGGGTTGTTGAAAAGCGGCGCGGCGCCGACGGGCGCATGCGCTGCCTGCGCGGCCGCGTGCTGCGCGGGCGCGGCCTGACGCACCCGGGCGCGGGCCGCGGCGCGAATCTTGTCGGCGAGCTTTTCCGAGTAGTCGAGCATACCGTCGCGAATGCCGACCTTCGGCTTGGTGACGAAGTCGACCGCGCCCAGTTCGAGCGCGCGCAGCGTGATTTCGTTGCCGCGCTCGGTCAGCGACGACACCATCACGACCGGCATGGGCCGCAGACGCATCAGCTTCTCGAGGAAATCGAGGCCGTCCATACGGGGCATTTCGACGTCGAGCGTCAGCACGTCCGGGTTGTGCTGCTTGATGAGATCGCGCGCGACCAGCGGGTCGGGTGCGGTCGCCACGACGGTCATGTCCGGCTGGCCGTTGATGATTTCCGTCATCAGGCTGCGGATCAGCGCCGAATCGTCGACGCACAGTACTTTGATCTTTTGCACAGTGCTCACGCCTCCTCTGTGGTTCTGGCGTTGTTTGAATTAAACGGGCGCTGGCCTGCGCCGAACAGTTCGATGCGCGGTTTTGCTGCTGCGCCCGCGCTCGCGCTGCTCCCTGCCGCGGTTGCGGCGCCACCCGCATGCGAGCCGAACAACTCGATCTTCGGCTTGCCGCCGCCCGGCGTCGAGAATAGCTCGACCCGCTTGCGGGCCGCCGCGAGCCGCTCGGCGCGCGCCTCGGCACTCTGCCGCACGAGCGCCTGTTCGCGCTCGGCCACGCCCGCTTCCTGCTGCAGGCGCAATTTCTTCACCATCACCTGGCCGGTGCGCGGCATGAAGGCAACCTTGCGCGGGTGAGAACCCTGCAGATCCTCTGCGACAATGCGGATCTTTTCGAGCGCCAGATAGCGGCGCACGAATTCCGAATTGCGGTCGCCGATGTTCATGGTCGTCATGCCGGCCAATACCGCGCCGCCGCCGAACACCTTGGCTTCGAAGCGCTCGCGCCGGCCGCCGGCCTTGATGAGTTCGTTGATCAGCACTTCCATGGCGTACGCGCCGTAGCGCATCGAATCCGACGCGGGCTGGCCGACATCCGCGCCGTCGTCGGGCAGCATGAAGTGATTCATGCCGCCGATGCCCGCAGTACGGTCCTGGATGCAGGCCGCGACGCACGAGCCGAGCACGGTGACCAGCACCATGTCCTCATGCGTCGTGTAAAACTCGTTCGGCAGCAGCTTCACGCCGGGGCGCTGGAAGTGGTTGTCGAAATACAGATTGGTAGCGATCGGCAGGGCGCTGCTCATACCGTCACTCCATTCGCAGCGTGATGCGTCTGGCCGCTCGCGCGCGACGGCGTGCGCGTGCCGGTCATGTCGCGCGTCAGTTCATAAACAGTCTGGCCGCGCAGCTTGAACGCCTGGGTCACGTAGGTGAAGTTTTCGGAGTGGCCCGCGAACAGCAGACCACCCGACTTCATCAGCGGCTCGAAGCGCGCAAGGACCTGCGCCTGGGTCGGCTTGTCGAAATAGATCATCACGTTGCGGCAAAAAATCGCGTCGAACTGCGAGCGCAACTGGTAGTCGCGGTCAGTCAGATTCAGTTGTTCAAAGCGCACCATTGCGCGCACTTCCGGGCGCACCTTGACCATCCCTGCATGCGCGCCGGTGCCCTTCAGGAAAAAGCGCTTGAGCCGCTCCGGCGAGAGATGCTTGACCTGGTCGAACTGGTACATGCCGGCTTCGGCTTTTGCCAGCACCTGCGTGTCGATGTCGGTGGCGAGCACGCTCGCCTGACGCGCGCCGCCGTCGCCGAGCGCTTCGATCAGCGTCATCGCGATCGAGTACGGTTCCTCGCCGGTCGACGCCGCCGAGCACCACACCGACACCGGTTGCGCGCGGCGCGGCACGAAATCGGCGAGGATCGGAAAGTGGTGTGCTTCACGAAAAAACGCGGTCAGGTTGGTGGTCAGCGCGTTGGTGAACGCCTCCCACTCGGCCGGGTCGTTTTCCGCTTCCAGCAGATCGAGATACTGTTTGAACGTATCCAGGCTGCGGGCGCGCAAGCGACGCGCGAGGCGGCTGTATGCCATATCGCGCTTGTGATCCGACAGCGAAATGCCCGCGCCGCGATGAATCAGTTCGCGAATACGGGCGAAATCGGCCGACGTGAATTCGAAATCCCGTCCCTGTTCGCCGGATCTAGCCGGTTCCGCCCGATCGGGACGTTGCTGTGCGCGCGTTACCATGATAAAAGTTCCTGCCTGCGATACGAGCCATCCCGCTTTCCGTCAATGGGCTTGCCGTTGATGAAAGGGATTGTGTTCGCGGGGTCGCGCCCGCCCGCGATTTCTGCCAACACGCAGTCGGCCCGCGACACGCCTTGTAAGCGTGCTTCGATGATTCGCCCCTCATCGGGCGAGATGCCGAATGACTGCATGTCTTTGTGCCACTTCCTAGAACGTTTCCCAGTCGGCATCCGAGCCCGCCGTGGGCGAACTTGCAGCGGCCGGGCGTGCTGCGGATTCGGATGCCGCGCGGGCGGCTTTCGGCCTGAGCGCGGGTTCGACGCGAGCAGCGGCTGCATCGGCAATGGCCGAAGCCGGCGCCGCATGGGCTGCCGCGTTCGCTGCCGGCTGCGCGGCGTTATGAGCCACGGCGCGCGGCGCCGTTTTAGCGGCCTGCGTGGGTTTGCCGCTGCTTGCGCGCGCCGAACTCCGCGGACGTGCCGCGGCCACGCTGCTACGCGCCTCGCCGCCGGCCACTTTCCAGCCGCTCACCACCATTTGCAACTGACGCGTCTGCTCTTCGAGCGACGCCGCCGCAGCCGCCGCCTGCTCAACCAGCGCGGCGTTCTGCTGCGTGACTTCGTCCATCTGCACGACCGCGCGATTCACCTGCTCGATGCCGCCCGACTGCTCTTCTGATGCCGCGCTGATTTCACCCATGATGTCGGTCACGCGGCGCACCGCCTGCACGATCTCATCCATCGTCGTGCCGGCGCGGCCGACCAGCGCCGAGCCGCTTTGCACCTTGTCGACCGAGTCGCCAATCAACTCCTTGATCTCCTTCGCGGCGCTGGCGCTGCGCTGCGCGAGGCTGCGCACTTCGCCTGCGACCACCGCGAAACCGCGGCCCTGTTCGCCCGCCCGCGCGGCCTCCACCGCCGCGTTCAGCGCGAGAATATTGGTCTGGAAGGCAATGCCCTCGATCACGCCGATGATGTCTACGACCTTGTTCGAGCTGGTCGCGATGCCCTGCATCGTCGTGACGACCTGGCTCACCACCTCGCCGCCGCGGGTCGCGATATCCGACGCATTGACGGCCAGTTGGCTCGCCTGGCGCGCGTTCTCGGCGTTCTGGCGCACTGTGCCGGTCAACTGCTCCATGCTCGATGCGGTTTCCTGCAGCGAAGCGGCCTGCTGCTCGGTGCGTTGCGACAGATCGGTATTGCCCATCGCGATTTCGCGCGCACCCGTGTCGATCGATTCGGTGCCGCCGTGAACCGCCCGCACCATGGTTGCCATGCTTTCCTGCATCCGCTTGATGCCGCCAAAAAGACGGCCCATTTCATTGCGGCTGAATACCTCGATCGTCTCGGACAAATCACCCGAAGCAATCCGCTCGAAGCAGGCGGTGGCGTCTTGCAGCGGCTGCACGATCAGGCCACGCAGCGCAAAGCGGACGCCGACCACCATCAGCAAGGCGAGCACGATGACCGCGATGATCAGCGTCGTCATCAGCGAGATGTTCGATTGCGCGTCCGCCTGCTGATCCACGGCGCTTTGCTGCAATGCCTTGATGACCGCCGATGCGGCGCTGTCGTAGGCGATGAACATCGGACTGATCTTCGTGTCGGCGATCGCGTGATAAGCGGCCATGTCGTTCGCATTCAACGCCGCGAACTCCGGATCGACGCCCTCGTGCATCAGGCTGGTGCGTTTGGCAACGACGTCGTCGAGCTGCGCCTGATCGATGCCCTTCTTCGGCGCATCGAGATACAGTTGCCAGCTCTGATTGCCTTTGGCCAGCAGTTCCTGCGCGCGGTCGATCGCCTTCTTTGCTTCGTCCGCGTTGCCTGCGGCGGAAAGCGTGTTGAAGCGGTCCACCGCGAGACGCGAGCGCAGCAGATACGCCGAGGCATCGTCGAGCGCGTGAATGGCGACCAGGTCGCCGCGCGCAATGCGGTCGAGCGACTGGCTCGCGCCGTTCAGCGCGCTGAGGCCAAGCGCGCCGACCACCACGGTCAGCGCGACCAGAATGATCCCCACGATCGTCAGCGATGTGCGAATCGACCACCTGCTCAGCATCTTGGCGCTCCCTGTTCCAATCTGTTTTTAGTGCAAGCCGTTAAGCGCTGAGCGTTTCGATCAGCGCCATTTCGCGGCTGGTCATCAGCTTCTCGATGTCCATCAGGATCAGCATGCGGCCGTCGACGGTGCCCAGACCCGTGAGGTACTCGGTCGTCAGCGTGGCGCCGAATTCCGGCGCCGGCATGATCTGGTCGGTGGCGAGCGTCAGCACATCCGACACGCCGTCCACCACCATTCCGACCACGCGATGCGCGACGTTCAGGATGATCACCACCGTCTGATGGTCGTACTCGACACGGCCCAGATGGAACTTGATACGCATGTCGACGATCGGCACGATGATGCCGCGCAGATTGATCACGCCCTTGATGAACTCAGGCGCATTGGCGATCCGCGTGACGTTGTCGTAGCCGCGGATTTCCTGCACCTTGAGGATGTCGATGCCGTACTCTTCGGCGCCAAGCGTGAAGACGAGGAATTCCTGACCGCCGGCGTCTGCCTGCTGCGCATCGCGGCGGCCATTCGTACCGCTCGCGTTTGCGACGCTCGAATTGATGGATTGGACTTCTGCCACGTTAGCCCCCAAACGGTTGGGATGAAATGATTTGAGTGAGTGTTACGAGTGTTGCGCGGGTTGCGTTCATCATGCGAGGCTCATCGCGCCGTGCGCGTGGCGGGTCTCGCGGTTCAGCGCCGCCACGTCCACGATCAGCGCGACACTGCCGTCGCCGAGAATGGTTGCGGCAGAAATGCCGTGCACCTTGCGGTAATTCGTTTCCAGATTCTTCACGACCACCTGCTGCTGACCCACCAGCTCGTCGATCAGCATCGCAAAGCGGCGCCCTTCGGTCTGCATGATGGTGACAATGCCCTGGGTCGGTTCCTGCTTCGCCTCGTCGACGTTGAACACTTCATGCAACGCGACGAGCGGCAGGTATTCACCGCGCACGCGCACCACGCGCTCGCCGTTGGCCACCGTGTAGATGTCTTCAGCTCGCGGCTGCAGCGACTCCATCACGAAGTTCAGCGGCAGGATGAAGATCTCGCTGCCGACCTTCACCGACATACCGTCGAGAATCGCCAGCGTCAGCGGCAAGACGATCCGCGTCGTGCTGCCCTTGCCCGCATGCGAGGTGATTTCCACGTGACCACCCATCGACTGGATGTTGCGCTTCACCACGTCCATGCCGACACCGCGGCCCGACACGTCCGTGACCTGTTCCGCCGTCGAAAAGCCCGGCAGGAAAATCAGGTTCCAGACTTCTTCATCGGACATCGTTTCGCTGACCTGCATGCCCTGCTTGGCCGCCTTCGCGAGAATCTTGTCGCGACGCAAACCGGCGCCGTCGTCGCTCACTTCGATGACGATATTGCCGCCGTGATGCGCGGCCGACAGCACCAGTTGGCCGGTCGAATCCTTGCCCGCCGCGCGCCGCGCTTCCACGGTTTCGATGCCGTGGTCGAGACTGTTGCGCACGAGGTGAGTCAGCGGATCGATGATCCGTTCGATCAGGCTCTTGTCGAGTTCGGTCGCCTGACCGAAGGTGACGAGCTCCACTTCCTTGCCGAGTTTTGCCGCGAGATCGCGCACCAGACGCGGGAAGCGGCTGAACACGTAATCCATCGGCATCATGCGGATCGACATCACGGCTTCCTGCAGATCGCGCGCGTTACGCTCGAGCTGTGCCATGCCGTTAAAGAGCCGGTCGTGCAGCGCCGGGTCGAACGTACTGGTGGTTTCGGCCAGCATGGCCTGCGTGATCACCAGTTCGCCGACCAGGTTGATCAGCTGATCGACCTTCTCCACCCCGACGCGGATCGAACTGCCTTCCGCGCCACCCGCTGCCGCGGCCGGACGCGCCTTGCGATCCTGCTCGGCGGCTGCCGCCGGTGCAGCGACACCCGCCGCCGACGCGCCGCTCGCGGCTGCGGATACAGCCGCGGCGGGCGCCGGTGCGTTGGCTTGTGCCGCCGGCGCGTCGAACAGACCGTGCGCAGCGGTTTGGGTAGACGCAGCGATGCCGGCCGCCGGGGCCGGCGATGCTGCTGGTTGTGCCACGTGTGCTGCTTGCACCGGCGACGATTGCGCAGCGTCTGGCGTTCCAGGTTCGCCTTGCTGCGATTCGTCCGCCGGTGCAGTGCCGCGGCCGATCGAGATCTGACTTTCGTCGATCACGAAACAGCACACGGCGATGATGTCGTCGGAGGTCACATCGGTCTGGAGCCACAGCGTCAGATCGCCGCCGCTCTTGACCTGCCCGACGATATGCCCCAGGTTGCCGAGCTCTTCGGCCAGCAGTTCCTGGTCCTTCTCACCTACGCCCCGTAGCGTAATTTTCAGATGGGGGCCGCCTGCGCTGCCGCCCGTGGCTTCGCCGGTCTGCGCCGGTTCGCCGTCAATCCATTCACCCGCCGCTGCCTGCACCGCCTGTTCGACGACGTGCTCAGGCGGGGTGCCGCCTTGTACTGCTTGCGTTTCTACCGCTACTGCTGCCGCCGGCGCCCCGCCGTCGCGGCTTTCCGTATTCAGGCGTTCGAGCTTCGCGCAGATTGCCCTGGCGACAGCGCCATCGGGCTCGGCGCTCGCTCGATAATCGGCGAGCTGACCCGACAACACGTCCTTGGTTTCGAGGAACGTGTCGATCATGTCCTTGCGCAGCACGAGTTCGTTGTTGCGCGCGCGGTCGAGCAGCGATTCGAGAATGTGGGTCGTTTCCGTCAGCGCGGTAAAACCGAAAGTCGCCGCGCCGCCCTTGATCGAATGCGCCGCGCGGAAAATCGCCGCGAGGTCTTCGGGGTCCGGGTGTGCAATATCCAGATTGAGCAGCAACTGCTCCATCTGCGCGAGCAGTTCGTCCGCTTCGTCGAAGAACGTCTGATAGAACTGAGTGATGTCGAGTGTCATGCCTGGGTCACCGCGAGATTTCCTGTCTAGGCTTGGGCTGCCGTGCCGCCGCGTCGAGAGCTTCTATAACTTGTGTAAAAAGTGGCGCTTACGCGTGGTCTGGTTCTGCTAACGCCGCCACCAGCTCGGTCAGCATGTCGGGGTCGAGCGGCTTTTCGATCCAGCCCGTTGCGCCCGCGGCCCGCGCCGCTTCCTTGAACGGCTCGCCCGATTCCGTCGTCAGGACGAGGATGGGCGTGGTCTGGTAAGCCGGATTGCCGCGCAGCTCGGCGATCAGGTCGAGGCCGGTCTTGCCCGGCATGTACTGGTCGGTCAGCACGAGGTCGAACGACATGGCGAGCGCGTTTTCGAGCCCTTCGTTGCCGTCCGCCGCGAGCGTCACTTCATAACCGGCCGTCGTCAACGTGGCGGCGAGGATTTGCCGCATCGATGCCGAATCGTCGATTGCCAGAATGTGCCTGATCATGAAAACCTCGCTGCACCTACGCTATGGATCGCCGGGCTGCCCGCGCCGCAAGGACGCGGGGTACGGCCAGGCGATCGTGATCTGTTACTGGGCCGCCGGCACCACCGCCGGCGCCTTCGGGGCAACCGTCACCGGTTGCGCAAGTCTTTGCAGCAAAGGCTTGGAGCCGGCTGCATCGTCGGACAAGGTGGTCGTGGTGGAGTCGTCATGGTCGAGCGCCTCCTCGGACTTCCTGTTCAGCACGATGATGCTGATGCGGCGGTTTTCCGGGTCCATCGGGTCCGCCTTGTTCAGGTTCTGCGTCGACGCGAGGCCGAGCACGCGCATCACCTTCGCTTCGTCCATCCCGCCGCCGATCAACTCGCGGCGCGACGCATTGGCGCGGTCCGCGGACAGTTCCCAGTTGCTGTAGCCCTTCTCGCCGCCGGCGTACTGCGCGGCGTCGGTGTGGCCCTGCACGATGATGCGGTTCGGCACGTCGTTCAGCGTGTGGCCGATTTCGCGCAGGATGTCGCGCATATACGGCTCGACCACGTCTTTCGCGGTGGCGAACATCGGGCGCTTCTGCGAGTCGACGATTTCGATGCGCAAGCCGGTCAGCGTGGAGTCGATACGGATCTGCTGCTTGAACTGGCGCAGCACCGGGTTCGCTTCGATCGCGGCCATCAGCTTGACCTGCAGATCGTGCAGGCGAACCTGCTCGCGGCGCTCCAGCTCGCCCTGCAGTTGCTTGACCGAGTCTTCGTTGCTGTGCGAAACGGTGCGGTCGGCGCGATTGCTGCTGCCGTCGGTCGAGCGCGTCACGCCTTGCGCGTCGGTCGAGATATCGCGGCCGCCGCCCTTCAGGATGCTCGAATCCTCGGCGCTGCGATCGCCGCCCCACAACGTGATCTTCAGCGGCTGGTTGAAGTAGTCTGCGATGCCCTTCAACTGCACCGTGGAAGCCGAACTCAGCAGCCACATCAGCAGGAAGAACGCCATCATCGCGGTCATGAAGTCCGCATATGCGAGCTTCCACGCGCCGCCGTGGTGGCCTTTCTTGGCCGGGGCGGAGCGCTTGACGACAATGGCGCGGTCTTTGTCCTTGCTCATCGATTCGGTTCCCGGCGCCCGTTACTTGGCTTTGACGCGGCGCACGTGCTCTTCCAGCTCGGCGAACGACGGACGCTCGGTCGAAAAGAGCACCTTGCGGCCGAATTCGACGGCAATTGCCGGCGCATAGCCGTTCAGGCTGGCGAGAATCGTCACCTTGATGCACTGGAACATCTTGGTCGATTCGGTCACGCGCTGTTCGGCGACGCTCGCGAGCGGCCCGATCAGACCGTACGAAAGCAGAATCCCGAGGAAGGTGCCGACCAGCGCCTGGGCGATCATCTCGCCGAGCACCGCAGGCGGCTTGTCGGCCGATGCCATGGTGTGCACCACGCCCATCACCGCCGCAACGATACCGAACGCCGGCATCGCGTCGCCGACCTTGTTCAGGGCATGCGCGGGCGCTTCACCTTCCTGGTGATGCGTTTCGATTTCCTCGTCCATCAGACTTTCGATTTCGAACGCGTTCATGTTGCCGCCCACCATCAGACGCAGGTAGTCGGTCAGGAACTCGACGATATGCTCGTCGGCGAGGATCTTCGGGTACTGCGTGAAGATCGGACTCTTCGACGGATCGTCGATGTCCGCTTCCAGCGTCAGCGTGCCTTCCTTGCGCGCCTTGGCCAGCAGAACGTACAGGAGCGCCATCAGCTCCATGTAGACGTCCTTGTTGTACTTCGCGCCCTTGAACAGGGTTGGAATGACGCGCAGCGTCGCTTTGATCGTCTTCATTCCGTTGCCGAGAATGAATGCGCCGACGCCCGCGCCGACAATCATCAGCACTTCGACGGGTTGCAACAGCGCGCCAAGATGGCCGCCTTCCAGCGCATAACCGCCGAAGACGGACAACAGCGTCACGAGTGTTCCCACGAAAATCAGCACTGCCGAGCCCTCACAAAGAAGCGACGGTGACCGTCGTTAATCTGGTTTACGGCAACGGAGCAGAAAACTTTGGTGGAAAAGCGGCTCGTCGCTCCGGTGTAAACCAGAGGCGGGTGAATCTGGGTGAATGCCGCGCGAACGGGCTGTGACGCCCGCTGGATGGGGCTGTGGATGCGTGCGGGAAGCGCGTGCGGCCGGTGGCGGAGAGCCGGTGGGGCCAGACTGGCGCCCGCCCGGCTCAAACTTCGAGGGCCGCGAGGCTCTCGCGGGCCCGGGCGTCGGCCAATTTCTTTGTCTTGCCGGCGCGCGACGGCGGCTGGCATAGCCCGCAGACGAAAGCGTGCTGCGGATCGTGCGCGTGTGCGACAAAATGCCCGCCGCAGCGGCAGCAGGTGGTCATTTGCAGCATTCCGGAGTCGAAAAAACGCACCAGTGTCCAGGCGCGCGTGAGGCTGAGCACGGGCTCGTCGTCATGCAGCTGGACGTGTTCCAGATAGAGCCGGTAGCTCTTCACGATCGACTGGATCGTCTGGCAGCCGCCGTGGCCGGCCATGAAGCGGTAGATGTTGTAGAACAGAGATGAGTGAAAGTTCGGCTGCCAGGTCATGAACCAGTCCGTCGAAAACGGCAACATGCCCTTGGGTGGCGACACCCCTTTCAGTTCCTTGTACAGCTTGATGAGCCGGTCGCGCGACAGACTGGTTTCTGTCTCCAGCAACTGCAGGCGCGCGCCAAGCTCGATCAGTTCGATGGCCAGGGTGATTTCCCTGACTTCGAGTACAACGCTTTTAGATGCCATCCGCGTGCATATCCCTCGTCCTGATCGCTTTGTTTGAGTTGCAAGCGGCCATCAGCCGAGATGTTCAACGGGCTGGCTTGCCATCAGGATCGCGGAATGCGCCTGAGCCACGGCGCTGGATTTGCCTTTGTCCGCGAGGGTGGACAGCACGGCATGGTCATCGAAACGGAAACGGCACAACACCTGATTGGACGCCGCCAGCTTGACGGTCTGCGCCAACGACAGATTGGCGAGCACATCGGCTAACTGGTCCGAAATCCCCATGCGAAACATGCCCATCGGCTTGTCTTCGCGCAATAGACGCTGCGCGAGCAGGAGATAAGACAGGTTGACTTCTCTGATCTCATTGAGCATTTCGCTTGTCGCGCTCATTGATTCCCCCGGGGTGTATCTGGCTGGTCAGGCCGTTACGGAAACGTTTGCTCGAACGCGCGCACTTAAACCGCACGAATCGGCTCGCTTCTGGTCTTGCAAGCATTGTGGCGAAAGGGGGAGCAGACGAAAATCGGACAGACACCCAGTCTCTTTGACGGATTAATCCGTCATTCGTGTAGGAATTTTTCTTACAAGGACTGGAGGGAGGAGGATTTGAAGCGGATAAAAACGGCGCGCTACCGGGGACTTGCAATGCGCCGTGGATATTTCCACCGGAATGGCGTGAACCGAATGGTGAGCCACAGAAGGTTCGCGGCCCGCACCTTGGAGCGGTGAGGAGGAATTATAAGACGTTTTCACTTCTGTGCAACGTAGTGCGTGTAGGCGCGGCGCTCAACTGTGTCGAACACGCCGCTGTTGTCTCCGTTGTTGTTCCTTTTGATCTCCGTGACCCGCCAATCCGGCTTCCCGCCGGCGGCAGCGCTGTCTGGCCGACGTGTAACACCGCATGTTTCGCGCTGTAACAACATTAAGCGTTTGAAAAATAACTCGTTTTAACGCTGGCGATCCCGATAATGGGCATAAGGGATAACCCGATGCAGTTTTCGGAACACCCCCGGGCGGCGGCTACCGCGCCCAACCGTCCGTCAGGCATTCGCCTCCGCTCTATCCGAGCGCTGCTGTGCGAAGCCGCTGACTCAGGAGAATACGCATGCGAATCGCACAAATAGCGCCGTTGTATGAAGCCGTCCCGCCGAAACTCTATGGCGGCACCGAACGCGTCGTGTCATACCTCACCGAAGGTCTGGTCGAACTCGGCCACGACGTGACGCTCTTCGCGAGCGGCGACTCGGTCACCTCCGCAACGCTGGACGCCTGCTGGCCGCGTGCGTTGCGTCTCGACCCGACGATTCGCGACGCGTTGGCTCCGCACGTTCTGATGATGGAAAAGGTCCGCAAGATCGCGCATGAATTCGACGTGCTGCACTTTCACCTCGACTACATGCCGTTCCCGCTGTTCACCACGATGGACACGCCGTTCGTGACCACGTTGCACGGCCGTCTGGACTTGCCCGAACTGCAACCGGTGTTCGACGCGTTCTCGAATGTGCCGGTGGTGTCGATTTCAGACTCGCAGCGTGCACCGCTGCCGCAGGCGAACTGGCTGAACACGATTTACCACGGCCTGCCGGAACAGTTGCTCACGCCGCAAACGCACAAGAAACCGGAATATCTGGCGTTCCTCGGCCGCATCTGTCCTGAGAAGCGCGTCGATACAGCTATCAAGATCGCTGCCCAGAGCGGTCTGCCGCTGAAGATCGCCGCCAAGGTGGACAAGGTCGATCAGGAATACTTCAAGCGCGAAATCGAGCCGCTGCTCTCGATGGCGCATGTGGAGTTCGTCGGCGAGATCAACGAAGCGCAGAAGCCCGAGTTCCTGTCGGGCGCCAAGGCGCTGCTGTTTCCGATCGACTGGTCGGAGCCGTTCGGTCTGGTGATGATCGAATCCATGGCGTGCGGCACACCGGTGATCGCGTTCAACCGCGGCTCGGTGCCGGAAGTGATCGACCACGGCGTGACCGGCTATATCGTTGAAGACGTGCAAGGCGCGGTGGCCGCGCTGCAGCGCCTGGACGAATTGTCGCGCGCCGAGATTCGCACCCAGTTCGAGCGCCGCTTTAGCGCGAGGACGATGGCGCAGAATTATGTGGACGGCTATTCGACCTTGATCGAAGCGACTCGCCGCCCGATGCTGCGCCAGGTTGCAGTAGGGTGATTCGCGCACTCGAGCGGCTGGCGCTTTTCGGTCAGCCACTTGAGACGGCCTTCAACGTTTTCCGATTTGCATGGCAATCGTCAGTAAAATTTCCATGTGAATCGTTTGCGCGAGCGATATGTCAGAGTTATCCCGCTTCTGCTACAGAAAAGCCGCCTTTGAAAGGCGGCTTTTTTAATGGCGATGTGGAGGCGCTTCCATCCCCGAATAGCGCGATCACTTTAAACAGCCGAGTAGCAAAAACCTTCAGTTGGCTTTCGCGGCGACCAGCAATCCATTCAAGCTGCGCCAATCAGAAAGCGTTCGCGATTCTTGCCGGCAATCCACTTCGGCGGTTTGCCGCGGCCGCTCCATGTATTGCCTGATTTAGGATCCTGATATTTCGCCGGCAATGGCGCCTTCTTGGGCGGGCGTCCGCGCCTGGCGGCCACCGCGAAGCCGAGGTCCTGAGCGGTCAGACCGTATTCAGCGATCTTTTGGCGGATGTCGGCGACCACATTGTCAATTTCAGTGCGCCTTGCTTCATCTGCCTGCGCCTGCAATCTGGCGATTTGTGCCTTGAGGTCTGCATATTGAGACATTTGGTTCTCCCCTTTTCTAGAACTCATTGGCTCGGAGACTAACGGTAATTATAAAAATCCGCAATGGCCAATAATACCGATTTAGGAAGATTTCCTCTGATAATTATTAACGTTCCATGAATTGTAAAAGCAGTGCCTTTATCCCGGATTAATTGCTGAAGCCGATGTCACATTGACAATTCTTGACACCCGCTTTCGCTCTCTTTGCCTAAAATTGCGCGCTCAAAGGCCAGCATGCGCACTTAACCATGCCGGTCATTCTGAGCGTCAATCTTTTTAGGATTACCAATCATGCAGTTGTCAAAGCGCCTCGCTGCCGAGCTGTTCGGCACCTTCTGGCTCGTGCTCGGGGGTTGCGGCAGCGCCGTCCTCGCGGCTAACTTCGCAGGTCCCGTTCATGGGCTCGGCATCGGCTTCGTGGGCGTTTCGCTCGCCTTCGGCCTGACCGTCCTGACAATGGCGTATGCGATCGGCCACATCTCCGGCTGCCACCTGAATCCGGCCGTGAGCGTCGGCCTGACCGTCGCCGGCCGCTTTCCGGCTCGCGAACTGCTGCCGTACATCGTCGCGCAAGTCATCGGCGCGGTGCTGGGCGCGCTGGTGCTGTCGCTCATCGCATCGGGCAAGCCGGGCTTTGACCTTGTCGCCAGCGGTTTCGCCAGCAACGGTTATGGCGAGCGCTCGCCGGGCCATTACTCGCTCGCGGCCGCCTTCGTGTGCGAAGTGGTGATGACCGGGTTCTTCCTGTTCGTCATCCTCGGCGCGACCGACAAGCGCGCGCCGGCCGGATTTGCGCCGATCGCCATCGGCCTGTGTCTCACACTGATCCACCTCATCTCGATTCCGGTCACGAACACGTCGGTCAATCCGGCCCGCTCCACCGGCCCTGCGCTGTTCGTCGGCGGTGCAGCCATGGATCAACTCTGGTTGTTCTGGATCGCGCCGGTGATTGGCGCCGTCATCGCAGGCGTGCTGTATCCGGCCATCGCCGAAAGCCGCCGCGGCGCGCCGAAGGGGCTGGCGCTCGACTGATACCCGTGCGGCAATTCGCGCAGTCAAGGCGGGCGCTACGGCGCCCGCTTTTCTTTTTGGGGCGCCCCACGCGAGCCGTTCGGTCCCCACTGCTAGAATCGTGCGACTTCCCCGGCTCGCACAGGTAACACAGATGAACCGTTTCCGCGGATACCTGCACGGCGTTGCGCTGTCGATAGTCAGCTCGTGCATTGGCATGCTGACGCTACCCGCCGCGCATGCGGCCGATGGCAATGTTGAAACGCTCGTGTTCGTGCGTCATGGCGAGAAGCCGGCGCAGGGCTATGGCCAGCTCAATTGCCAGGGGCTCAATCGCGCGCTTGCGTTGCCCGCGGTGATTGCGGCCAAGTTCGGCAAGCCGGACGCCATCTATGCGCCCGATCCCGGCCAGCAGAAAGACGACAGTGGCCACCCTTATTACTACGTTCGTCCGCTCGCGACGATCGAGCCTACTGCCATCCAGTTCGAGATGCCGGTGCAAACGCCGTATGGCTTTGCCCAGATTGACCAGCTCGGCAGTACGCTCGTCAATCCGGCCAATCGCAACAAACTGATAGTGGTTGCGTGGGAACACAAACTGATCGTGAAACTGCTGCGCCAGATGTTGAGCACGCACGGCGGCAATGCGGCCGACGTTCCCAACTGGAAGAGCGACGACTTCGACAGCATCTATATCGTTCGCCTCGACTGGCAGAACGGCACGGCCCGCGCCAGTTTCAGACATGACCATCAGGGGCTGGACGGACGCGCCGCCGACTGCCCGTGCGCGGCGTTGCCTGGCGCTCCGTCCGCGGCGGTATCGGGCGCTTCAGCGAGCAAGGCAGATTAATCGGGTAATACAGATGTAAGGCGCGATTACGGGCGTGCGCCGGTGATTGCGGTTATGTCCCGCCGCCATTGCGCGCTGACAGGTCGTGACAGTCAGTACAGCCTTACCTGGCGGGGTTTGCAACGCAGATCAAACAGTAGAGGGCGCGCTCGAAGCGCGCTTCTACCGGGTTACGAACCCTGCGACGATGCTTGCAGTCCGTAACATCTCGTCTCACCCCGCGGCGACCGGAATGCGTAGATTGAACCTGTGCGACAACACACGTCGCCTAACAGGAGAACAACATGAAACGCATCGTCACTCATTTGCTGGTTGCTGCCGGACTCGCTGCGGGCGCATGCGGTGTCGCGCAAGCGCATACGGATCTGAACATCGGCCTGTCGCTCGGCGCACCGGTCTACGCGCGGCCTGCGCCGGTCTACGCAGCGCCGCAACCCGTGTACTACGGCAATGGCGGCTGGGACCATCGCTACGACCGCAGCGACTACCGGCACGACCGCGGCTGGGGTCACAACGACCGCGGTTGGCATGACAACCACGACAACCGGGGCAACCAGCGCGATTATCGTGGCGGATGGCACGGCTAAGCGCAGCGCGCGCGATGTCTGGTAGAGGGCGGTTGATCGAGCGTGACTGGCTGACGCAAGCTGAACAGCATTAAGCGCTGTGACCGTCGGATCGCCTTACCCGGCCCGTGTCCGCGAAAGTGGACGCGGGCCGTTTCATTCAGGACGCCAGTTCGTCGTCGAGCGAGAAAAGCTTGCGCAGATGATGCGCGACCCCTGCTTCGAAGTTATTGCCGATGCGCGGCACGTTCGGCAGGCGCGTCATGAGATCGGGATTGGCATTGTTCATCATGAAAGGATGGCCGGCGGTTTCCAGCAGGTCGATGTCGTTCATGTTGTCGCCGAACGCGACGCACTGCGACGCGTCGAGGCCGAGACGCTCAAGCACGATCTGCAGTGCGCGACCCTTCGATACGTTCGACGTCATCACTTCCAGACAGTCCGGCAACGAATACGTGACGTATAGCGCGTCGCCGAATTCGCGTTCCAGGTTAGCCGCGACCTGCGCGAGATCGGCCGGCTCACCGATATACAAGGCCTTCGCGATGTCGACGCCATCGTGCTTCGGCAGATCGGTCACCTCGTAAGTGAAGCCCGAGTCCTGGTGAAACTTCAGCAGATCGGGCGCGTCCCGGTCGATCAACCAGGCCTGGTCGGCGAACAGATTGACGATCACACGGCCGTGCGCGCCGGCGATTTCCGGCTGCACAAGACGCTGCACGATGGCTGGAGGCAGATCGTCTGCGTGGACCACGGTGTTGTCCGGTGCATGGATGCGCGCGCCGTTCGACGTAATCAGATACGGGCTGATGCCGAGCACATCGCGAATGCCTGCGACGTCGCAATAATGGCGGCCCGTCGCGATCACGAAATGCAGTCCTTCGTTTTCCAGTTTGCGCACGGTGGCGACCGTGAAGGGGTCCACCTGGTGATCGGCATTCAGCAAGGTGCCGTCGAGATCCGTGGCGATGATTTTGTACATGGAGTAAGCAGCCGGGCAGCGTCAAAGACCGTATTTTACCGTTGAACGCCGCTTTCTCCGGATCGCGCAGATCTAGCCAGCGAGACTCAGCCCGCGATGCGGGCTGCCTCACGTTGCGCCAACTGCAATCCACCGTGCGCCGAATCGGCCAAAGGCTCGCGCAGGCGCGCCTGATAGCTCTGCGGCACATACTCGCGCAACGGCGCCCCAAGTCCGCCGCAAAGCGCAATCGGTAGCGTGCCCGAAGGGTCGAGTGCGGCGATCATCTTGCCGATCTCCACACCGGCCTGGCCGAGCAAACGCGCTGCGAAAGGATGTGTGCGGTGCGCGATGGCAATTGGCGCGAGCCTCGCATAAGCGGTCTGATTCGCTTCGCAAAGCCACACCACAAGGCTGTCGCGATCATGCGCGCCGGTGTGAGCGAGCAGCGCGTGCACCAGGTCGTCGATGGGCACACGTCCGTCGAGAGCCTGCTGCGCGTGCACGATGGTCCGCAGGCCGAGCCAGGCGCCGCTCGCTTCGTCGCCCGACGGGTAACCGTAGCCGCTGACGCTACGGCACTCTCCCTCGCCGTCGAGGACGGCGGCCACGCTGCCGGTTCCGAGTGCGACGATTACGCCATGCGCGCCGCCATGCGCACCAAGTAACGTGGTGTACGCGTCGCTCTCCACGGCCAGCCCGGCGACCGCAGGCGCCTGGGCGCGGAACGCGGCCAGCCAGTCACGATTGTTGACGCCGGCCAATCCGCAGCCGAGTACGCAACGTGACCAGTCCAATACCGCGCCCGCCTGGGCAAACGCTTTGCTGCAGCCGGCCTCGATGGCCTGCCACGCGCGTTCGACGCCGAGTCCCAAGCCCGATGGCCCGCTGCCCGCCTGGGCCAGTTCGCGGCCCTGCGCGTCGCCGAGGACGACGCGTGTGCCGCTGCCGCCACCGTCGATGCCAATCAGAAAGAGGTCTTTATTCATCGAATCGAGTGAGTTCAGGTGATGAAGAACGCATAGCGTGGCAGGTCGCTTTCAATTCGGCAATTGGCCGAATGGCTAGCTTGCGGCGCGCGCGGGTTCCGCTATGCTGGCGGGCGATACGACAACGCAGGAGCGCAAAAGTGACACAGCGATGCAACTGGGTATCGAGCGAAGCGCTCGCACACTACCACGACACCGAGTGGGGCGTGCCCTCGCGCGACGATCAACATCTGTTCGAGATGCTGGTGCTGGAAGGCGCGCAGGCGGGTTTGTCGTGGTCCACGATTCTCAACAAACGGGCCGGCTATCGCCGCGCGTTTGCCGAATTCGAAATCGACAAGGTCGCGCGCTTTACACCCAAACATGTCGATGCGCTGGTGCTGGACGAAAGTATTGTGCGCCATCGCGGCAAGATCGAAGCGGCCATCAACAACGCGCGCGCCGTGCAGCAGATTCAGGCCGAGCATGGCTCGCTCGCCAACTTCGTGTGGTCGTTCGTCGACCAGACGCCGATCCAGAACGACTGGGCGTCCTACAAGCTGGCGCCTGCGTCAACGGAAATCTCCGATGCGCTCAGCAAGGGTCTCAAGCGCTACGGCTGTAAATTCGTCGGCACGACAATCTGCTACGCGTTCATGCAGGCGGTTGGCATGGTGAACGACCACGAGGCGCGCTGCATGTGCCGAGCGCGATGCGTCGCGCTCGGCAAGAAGGGGCGTAATCGCAAAGCCGGCTGACGCGCCGCGTGCACAAAGGCTCTTAGTGCCGTACGTCCAACAAAGAAAGGCCGACCAGGGAAACTCCCGAGCGCTGTCGCGCCAGCGCGGCTTCGACGTCGCCCAGCAAGAGCGGATGGGGAAAAACAAAGATGGCGGAGCCCTCTTTGCGCTTGGGCGACGCTTCTCCGACAGTGCATCGCTACGCTTTTTGACTGTTCGGCCGTTATAGAAGTCATGAGCGCGGCCGGTTTGCGGTGGCTGAAACATTGCATGACCGGTGAATGCGGCGAGCGATTCCAAACCCGGGAATTAAAGGCTTTTCCCAGCCCTAGTCCCGGCTTCATTACGCGGCGCGCGCCCGATACTGCTCATGCGTTCAAATAAAGAATAACCGCTGCGAAAACGCACGGGAGACCAACCATGAAAAGCCTTAACTTCCTGACGCATCAGGAGATTTTCGATGAAGCCGTGGATCATCTATTCGGCCAGAAGCGCACCGCGTTGTTGCCGCGCGGCGGCGGTGCCTATCGCGGGTACTGCGGCGGATGTCCGGTCGGCAACTTCATCAAGCCGCGCGATTACATGACCGCCATGGAAGGCGTGCCGGTACGCTATATCGGCAAAGCGTCCATCGAAGTGCCGTCCTATATGGACGTCGGTCTGGCTGCGCTTAAAAAGGCGCTGCTGCGCGCCCGTATCAATGTGTACGACCTGGCCACGGTCGATTTGCTCAGTTGCTTGCAAAACGTGCACGACGTATTCGGCACGTGGGAATGGCACGAGCGATTGGGCTCGATTGCCCGGCAATTCGGTCTGTCGGCCGATCGGCTGAAGAGCGCCGCGTAACGCCTCGCAACTGCAGCTTCGCAACCGCGCCCGCGCGTTGGCCCAAAAGCAAAACGGCGATGTGGCTTCTTTCGAAGCTCACACCGCCGTTCGGCGTGCGAAAAAACGTGCTTAGTGCAGCTTTTTCGGCAGCATCTGGCTGCGCAGGCGCTTGTGCAGGCGCTTCACAGCAGCAGCCTTCTTGCGCTTACGTGCCGTTGTCGGCTTTTCGTACGATTGGCGCTCACGCAGTTCAGCGATCAGGCCGTTCTTTTCGATTGCGCGACGAAAGCGGCGGATCGCCACTTCGAACGGCTCGTTTTCTTTCAGAAGAATCGTCGTCATGTAATTCCTAACTCAATCACTTGATACGGGTTAATTGCGTGGCGGGAGACCGCTCACGCGCCGGCCCTCCGGTCGTTCCGATTCATGGCCAGTAACAGGCAAACGCGGGTAAAACCCGGCCAAACCACGAATGAAACGAGAGGCAAAGCGGCCACGGAGGCCGGAAAAGAGAGGTGGGGAGTTCACCGCGCAACGCGGACAGACGTAATGCAAAAAACCACGTCTGCTGCCGTTTCGCCAACCTTTCATCAATGAAAAACACTGACGAAACAGGCAAAGATCTCAATTCACTCCCGATAATATCAGGAAACTCTCCATCCTACCAGGGGTTTAGCGGTTGCGCCAGGCCACTTGCGCCGATTACGCACTCGCCTCGTCCAGTTCACGGATATCTGCGCCGGTCAGCATCAGGTGAACGGCCGCGGCAAGACTTGTGAGTTGATCAACCGAGGTTGCGCTCGCAATGGGGGCCGTAACACTCGGCCTTGCGATCAGCCAGGCCAGAGCGACAGTGGCCGGCGTACTGCCGTGGCGTTCCGCGACCCGGTCGAGCGCGCCCAGAATCCGCAAACCGCGCTCGTTCAGATACTTCTCGACCCGGCTGCCGCGCGCCTTGCCGGCGAGATCCGCCTGCGAGCGGTATTTACCTGACAGAAAGCCGCTTGCAAGGCTGTAATACACGACCACGCCCAGCTGATTGGCAAGCGCCACCGGCTCGATGTCGCGCTCATAGGCGGCGCGATCGTACAGGTTGTATTCCGGTTGCAGCAACTGATATTCGGGCAGGCCGTGCTGGCGGGACACCGCGAGCGCCTCCTCGACGCGCGCGCCGCTGTAGTTTGACGCACCGATTACCCGCACCTTGCCCGCCTCGATCAGCTTCTGATACGCGCCGAGGGTTTCGGCCAACGGCGTGTCGGTGTCGTCGTCGTGGGAAAAATAGACGTCGATGTAATCGGTTTGCAGGCGTCGCAGCGAATCTTCCACAGCCGCCTGAATGTTAGCCGCCGACAAACCCTTGCGCTGCGGATGCTTCGAAACCTTGGTGGCGAGCACGATCTTGTCGCGCTTGCCGCTCTGCCTGAACCACTTGCCGATGAGGGTTTCCGACTCGCCACCCTGGTTGCCCGGCACCCACGCGGAATAGACGTCGGCGGTATCGATAAAGTCGAGACCGGCATCCACGAACGCATCCAGAATTGAGAACGAAGTGGCTTGATCGGCCGTCCAGCCGAATACATTGCCGCCGAACATCAGCGGCGCGACCTGTAATTCAGAACGTCCAATCCGGCGCTTTTGCATGATTTCTCCAGGATTTATCGCAAGAGAAAAAGAGAATACGCCGTCTTTTCGATGCCCGCAGCACGCTTGCCGAATCAGGCCACAAGCGGCTCCCAGACCCGCCGCGCCCCAGCCGGCCTGGGAAACAATTGGGTCCCTATTGCACAAAGTTCCTCAAGTTTTTTTTAGACGCGCCGTCAACCTTCACTGAGGCGGCCAGCAATGAACGAGTGCTTCCGCCGATGCCAACTTGGCGTTTTGGGCTCAAGGCTTAATTAGGAGATTTTCATGCTCGGAATCAATAGCAACATCAACTCGCTGGTTGCACAGCAAAACCTGAATGGCTCGCAAAGCGCCCTCTCGCAAGCCATCACGCGCCTGTCGTCGGGCAAGCGCATCAACAGCGCGGCCGACGACGCAGCAGGTCTGGCGATCTCGACGCGTATGCAATCGCAGCTCAACGGCCTGAACCAGGGCGTGTCGAACGCCAACGACGGCGTGTCGATGATTCAAACGGCATCGAGCGCACTGTCGTCGCTGACCTCGAGCCTGCAACGTATCCGCCAACTGGCTGGGCAAGCAGCGAACGGTACGCTGTCGCCGAGCGACCAGGCAGCGCTGCAGAAGGAAGTGTCGGCACAGATCGCTGAAGTGAACCGTATCGCGTCGCAAACGACGTACAACGGCACGAACATTCTGGACGGCTCGGCAGGCAACGTGACGTTCCAGGTCGGCGCAAACGTCGGTCAGACGATCAGCCTGGACCTGAGCCAGTCGATGTCGGCTGCGAAGATCGGTGGCGGCCTGGTGCAAACGGGTCAAACCGTCGGCACGATCGCCGTCAGCCTGTCGGCGACCGGCACGTACACGAGCACCGGCGCGACGATCACGTCGATCAACGTGCTGTCGGACGGCAAGGGCGGCTACACGTTCACGGACCAGAACAACCAGGCAATCACGTCGGGTGTGGCAAACGCGATCTTCAGCGCAGGTACGGCTGCAGGTACCGGCACGGCTATCACGACCCTGGCGTTCAGTGCTGGCGCACTCTCGCCCGCAGCAGCGTCCGCTGCTCAGGTCGCCTCGGTTGCTCAGATCAACGCGATCAACAACCCGCCGACGGTTTCGGGTCTCGACATCAGCACGGTCACAGGCGCGAACGAAGCACTGGTTTCGATCGACAACGCGCTGCAAACCGTCAACACGCTGCAAGCTGCACTCGGTGCCGCACAAAACCGCTTCACCGCAATTGCAACGTCGCAGCAAGCTGAATCGACCGACCTGGCATCCGCACAATCGCAAATCACGGACGCCAACTTCGCACAAGAAACGGCGAACCTGAGCAAGGCGCAAGTGCTGCAACAAGCAGGTATCTCGGTGTTGGCGCAAGCTAACTCGAACCCGCAGCAAGTTCTGAAGCTCCTGCAGTAAGAGCTGACGCAGTAAGGTGATGCGCCGCGTGGGAAGTGCGGCGCATCACCGGGTTTCAGGCAACGGGAGGCACGCCTCCCGCTGTGCATTTCCATCACGAAGTGATGTAGCATCGCGCACCACCCAATACAGATTCCTCGACGCCCGGAGCCATCGCATGTCCTCGATTTCAACCACGTCTTCTACCGCAAGCGCCAATGCTGCGCTGGCGTCGGCCGCTCAGTCGATCATCAGCGGCTCGACCGGTAATTCGTCGATGGATGTGTCGACACTCGTCTCGGCGCTCGTGGGCTCAAAGACCGCAGGCCAAGCCGCGGCTCTGACGGCGCAGCAATCCACCGATACTGTCACGCTGAACGCCTACGCCGCACTGAGCTCGGCGCTGAGCGCACTGGAGTCGGGTATCACGGGTCTCACCAACGGCGCCACGCTGTCGAGTTTCGCGGCAACCGCCAGCGGCACGGGCCTGACGGCAACGGCAGGTGTGGGTGCGGTGGCCGGCAGCTACTCAGTTGCGGTACAGCAGATTGCCAGCTCGCAGGCCTTGTCGTCGGCGGCATTCGGCACCACCACGCAACTGGGCACCGGCACGCTGACGATCTCGGTCGGCGGCAACTCGATGAACATCAACGTCGACAGCACCAATAACACGCTCGCCGGGATCGCCTCCGCCATCAACACCGGCACCGGCAACCCCGGCGTCACGGCAACCATCGTGACCGGGACGGACGGCGCTCACCTTGTACTGCGTGCGCA